>NZ_JACHOP010000058.1 GCF_014199935.1 Methylorubrum rhodinum | reverse complement strand
GCTGCGCATCCACTCGGCGCTCGGTTATATCACACCCGAGCAGGCCGAGAGGAACGCGAGCTAACCCCCGTGTCCGTGGAAGCGGGGGACGATCATTCGCGTTCATCGCAAAGCATCGCGCTGTCTGGCCGGTTGCCTGGATGTGCGCGGCGCTGGGTGTCTCGCGCTCCGGCTTACACGCTTGGCTCACCCGGCAGCCCGGCCAACGCATACGGGACGACGAAGCCATCCTGAGCAAGGCCCACGCGAGCTTTGTGGCCAGCGACCGCACCTACGGCGCGAGGCGCGTCTGGCGCGATGTGTTGGCTGAGGGTGTCGCGTGCGGGCTGCACCGCATCGAGCGGATCATGCGCGAGAACGCCTTGCGAGCGCGACCGCGCCGGCGGGGGCTACTGACGGACGAGGGTGACCGGGCTGCCGCCTCGCCCAATCTCTTGGAGCGGCGGTTCGCGGCGGATGCTCCGAACCGGAAATGGATCGCCGACTTCACGTATATCTGGACCGCCGAGGGCTGGCTCTCCGTCGCCGCCGTCATCGATCTGTTCTCGCGCTGTGTCGTGGGCTGGTCGATGCAGACCAGCATGACGGCTCAACGCGTCACGGATGCGCTCGTCATGGCGATCTGGCGCAGGGGCAAGCCGGATGCCTTGCTGCATCACTCGGACCAGGGCTCGCACTACACGAGCGAAGCCTTACAGCGTCTGATGGCCGAGCACGGAGTGACCTGCTCGATGAGCTGGTCGGGCAACGTGTAGGACAACGCGGCGATGGAGAGCTTCTTCTCCTCGCTGAAGACCGAGCGCATGGCCCGACGGACCTACCGCACGCAGGGCGAGGCTCGGGCCGATGTGTTCGACTATATCGAACGCTTCTACAACCCGGTGCGGCGGCACGCGATCTTGGGCTACCTCAGCCCTGTCGAGTTCGAAAACCAAGCCCAATGAGCTTAGCACTACTTTGGCAGATCGCTTTCAAGGTGGCTGGTCGAGGGCGGCCTCACAGTGCGGGCATCGCCGCGGTGGTGGCCGGCTGAGGTGTTCCA
>NZ_JACHOP010000057.1 GCF_014199935.1 Methylorubrum rhodinum | reverse complement strand
CTCACCCGACCGGCTCCGCCGGCCAAGCTACCCGTGGAGCAAAGGCCGACCCTGCACTAACTTCGAACTTGGACCACCTCGTGGGGGCAGATCAACGGCAGGTAGGTGTAAGTTGATTGTGCGCTCCAGCCAATCAAGGAACCCCCCATGGTCGCGGAGACCGTACACACCCTTCAGGCCGCCAAGTCGCAGCTTCTCAGCACCATCGATCTGATTGAACAAGCGCTCGACATGCTTCAGGCCCCTAAGCCCGAGGCGGGCGTCGAGATTGAAGCTTCCGGGGGCGAACTGCCCATTCCCCCTCCTGCCGCCAACGAGTTCCTCACCATCGACGAGGAGATCGTCGGGCTCGTTCGCGCGCATGGATCGCTAACACTCAACGAAGTAAAGGAGCGCACGCCGCGTTTCTCATGGGTCCAGATCAATCGGCGCACCCGCACGACCAAGGACTGCCTCGTCAATCGGGGGGTTCTCGTGTTCGAGGCGTCGCCCAAGCCCGGGCGCTTGTCGATTGCCCCGGGCTTCAGCGGCGATCCGAACCCGCCGCTCTCCGGCTACATCGAGAAGATCGCCGCGGCCGACGAGGTCGCTGCCGCCTCATGAAAGGCGCCGTCGTCGGACGCCCTGATCAAGGTGTTCGCCGCCTTCCACCAGCTCTACGAGCAGCGTGTGCTGTGGTGGCACCACGACGGTGATCCGATGCGGTCAGGGCACATCCTTAAGGGTGTCGAGTACCGCGGCGTCATGGGCCTCGTCGGGCACATGCTCACCCGTAACGAAGACTCGGGGCTGAAGCTATGCATCGCGGCGGGGCGGCCAGATGCGACCCTGGAGTGGATGGTTGCCAAGAACACGGGCCTCTTACCCGTGGCCCTGGTCGAGGCCGCAAAGGCGCGGCTCAGCAGCGTGGGTGTCAGCGTCTAGGTCGCGGGTCGCAAGGCAGGGCGCGCTCGACTAGTGCTCTGTCCCGCTTGCGATGGGGCTTATTGGCGCGAGTCTTCTGTCGGTTGAGGGCAGGAGGCAGCGATGCACAAGCGCTACCGTGTGACGCTCACGGCTGAGGAGCGAGCTGATCTGGATCGTCTGATCTCACGTGGC
>NZ_JACHOP010000056.1 GCF_014199935.1 Methylorubrum rhodinum | reverse complement strand
TCAGCTCGCTCCTCAGCCGTGAGCGTCACACGGTAGCGCTTGTGCATCGCTGCCTCCTGCCCTCAACCGACAGAAGACTCGCGCCAATAAGCCCCCATCGCAAGCGGGACAGAGCACTAGTCGAGCGGGCCCGATTGCAGGTGACCGAGACCGTCCTGATCCACGGTGGTGCCGGGGGCGTCGGGGCCATCGCCGTGCAGGTCGCCAAGGCCATCGGCGCGCGGGTCCTGGCGACGGCTCGAGGCAGCGACGCGGCGCTCGTCGAACGGCTTGGCGCCTCGGCTGTCATCGACTTCAAACGCGAGGACTACGTGGACGCCGTCGATCGCCTGACCGAAGGCAAGGGCGTCGACGTCGTTCTGGATACGATCGGGCGCGACACGCTTTCGCGTGCCCCGCGCATCCTCAGCGAGGACGGGCGCGTGGTCACCCTGGTCGACACCGCGACGCCCCAGAACCTCATCGACGCCTGGGGCCGGAACGCGACCTACCATTTCGTCTTCTCTCGCCAGAGTGCCGGCAAGCTCGACGCCCTCACGCGCCTCCTCGAGCGAGGCTTGGTGGTCCCGCAAGTCGGCCTGGAGTTTTCCCTGGACGACGTCGCGCGCGCTCACGCGCGCTACGAGGAAGGCCGGCTCAAAGGTAAGATCGTGCTTCGGGTCAAATCGTGACGCCACCGGGTCTCTGCCGAGCCTCCTGACCTGACAGGTCGCAAGGCCCTGTTGGTCGAGGACGATTACTACATTTCCGCCTCACCCTCCTCCTGATTCGGCGCCCGGACGAAGGGGAGGATCTCGTTGCCACCATGGTCGTAGGATGCCACAACCTGCTCGGTCGCGCCTACGTCGGACCATCGCGGCCGGACACGTGCTCGTCGTCCGGTCCACCTTGGCAAAAGTCGGGCAGCATTGGGTGGTATGCTTTGCTGATGCAGGCGACCGCGGTCTGGCCTACGGCAGTGTCATGCAGCATCCAAGCCCACGCTGAGGGGGACGGCATGACCGATCTCGCGCAGAACTGATCCGCCCCCATGGGAGTGGTCCGCCCTGAGGTATGGCCTGCGGGTCAGGACGAGGACGGACAGATGGGAACGAAGCGGCACAAGCCGGAG
>NZ_JACHOP010000055.1 GCF_014199935.1 Methylorubrum rhodinum | reverse complement strand
CTAGTGCTCTGTCACGGCTCTGTTGTCGGGTAGAGTTTGCGGAGCTTGATGCGGGCATCCTTCGTGGTGAAGCGCCAGTCGGCACCGACACCGCGGGTGTTTCGGCGCTGCTGCCAAGCGGCGACGTGGCGGTCCAGGGTGTCGCGTCGGGCAATCCGCTCGGGCAGGTCGCGGCGCAGCACGCTCAACTCGATCTCGGCCATGTTGAGCCAGGAGCCGTGCTTGGGCGTGTGATGGATCTCCAGCCGGCAGGCGATGCGGCGGGCCTCGCGCGGCGGGAAGGCCTCGTAGAGCGAGGTGGTGGCATGGGTGTTGAGCTGGTCCATCACCAGCACGATCCGCTCGGCCTCGGCGTAGGGGCCATCGACGAGGTCGCGCACGAACCGGGCGAAGTCACCCCGGCAGCGTCGCTCGGTGACCTTGACCACGCGCTGCCCGGTCAGCGGCGCGAAGGCGAGGAACAGGTTGGCGGTGCCGTGGCGGATATACTCGCTGTCGTAGCGCGCCGGCCGTCCGCGCCGGACGGGCCGAGGTGTTCGCACCTCACCGATCAACTGCAGGCTGGTCTCGTCCAGGCAGACCAGCGGACGGCGCGGGTCGGCGGGCTGTTGATAGACGTCGAGCACGTCTTCCATGTGGCTCACGAACGCCGCCGATTGCTCGGGCGGAATGCACCACATCCGGCGCAGATGCGGCTTGAGCTGGTTTTTTTCCCAAGGTCCGCCGGATCGTCTCCGGGCTCAGGCGAGGCAGTCCTTCCAGCGCGACGAGTTCGTCGGCCAGCAATCGCAGGCTCCAGCGCCCGCGTCCCTGCGGCGGGGTCGAGCAGGCCAGCGCGACCAGCCGCGCCTCGCCCGCCCCGTCCAGCTTGCGTTCGTAGACACGGCGCGATGGCTTGGGGTGCAGGGCCGCTTCAAGGCCTTCCTCGACGAAGCGACGCCGTACCCCCTCATCCTGAGGCTCTCGAAGGATCGACGCTGCGCACATGCACCCGCACAGCCTCCGCCACCTGCGCGTCGGTCCAGCCGGGCCCGCCCTCGGCCGCATCACTCAGCAGCAGCATCCGCGCGTGGCCCAGCGTGCGCGCCGCGGCTTTGCCACGTGAGATCAGACGATCCAGATCAGCTCGCTCCTCAGCCGTGAGCGTCACACGGTAGCGCTTGTGCATCGCTGCCTCCTGCCCTCAACCGA
>NZ_JACHOP010000054.1 GCF_014199935.1 Methylorubrum rhodinum | reverse complement strand
TAGCACTACTTTGGCAGATCGCTTTCAAGGTGGCTGGTCGAGGGCGGCCTCACAGTGCGGGCATCGCCGCGGTGGTGGCCGGCTGAGGTGTTCCAGGATGGCCTGTCGGATCGCTGGCATCGAGGGCTGGGGTGGTGGGCAGGCGGTTCTTTTTTTTCCGCCCCGCCGCTGCGAGGCGCCGGGACTGGAGGAAGGCGTAGGCCATCATCGTCATCAGCGCGTGGCGATGCAGCCCGGTCCAAGAGCGGCCCTCGAAGTGGTCGAGGCCGAGTTCCTCCTTCATCTGCTGATGCGCCTGCTCGCAGATCCAGCGCGCCTTGATCGTTGCGGCCAGTTGCTTGAGGGTCGCGTCGGCGGGGAGGTTCGTGAGGTAGTATTTGCGCTCGCCCGAGCCGCGCTCCTCGCGCACCAGCCAGACCTCGTCTCCCGGAAGGTGCTGGTTTCCTTTCGTGCCGATCCGCTGGGTCGGGCCATCGGCCATCCGAACCCGCACTGCGCAGAAGCAAGCCCGCAACCGACCCTTGGTGCCGTGCCGCCAGGTCACCGCTCGGCCGGTCATGTCCGCCAGGATCGTCTCGGCCGCGACCGAGACCTGATCCGGGACGTGACGCTTGCGCGGTCGCCCACGCCCCGCGACGGGGAAGATCATCGTCACGTCGGCCGGGTAGACCTTGCTGCGTCCCGAGATCCCGACAGCCCAGGTCAGGCCACGCGCGCTCAGGGCCTGTCGGAACGGGGCAGACCCATAACCCGCATCGGCCAGCACGCAGCCGAAGCGCACGCCCCCCTCCCGGACCCGGTCGATTTCCGCGACGGCGATCTCCAGCTTGGTGCGGGCCTCGCGCCGGTCCTCGGGGACACCGGCCCTGGTCATCCGGTGCGGGTCGCTCGTCCAGGTCTCGGGCAGGAACAGCGCCAGGCCGACCGCCACCGGCACCTCGCCGCGCGCCAGCGTCAGCGACACCAAGGTCTGGCAGTTGGCGGTCTTGCCCAGCGTCGTGGCGTATTGCGGCGCCACCCCGACCGAGCGGCCGCCCTTCTTCGGCAACGCGGTGTCGTCGACGACCAGGACCGCATCCGCACCGCCGACAAGGCGATCGGCCTCGCCGAGCAGCGCCCGCTGCAACGGCGCCTCATCCCAGATCCCGGCCGCGATGAAGTGGTGCAGCCGATCGTAGGAGACCCCATCGGCCCGAGCCGCCAT
>NZ_JACHOP010000053.1 GCF_014199935.1 Methylorubrum rhodinum | reverse complement strand
GTGATGGGGTGGACGGCCCCCGACGGCATCGTGTGTGCCAGATTGAGGTCGTTGCAGATCTCAAGCGAGGAGGCCGTCCATGGAGCAGATTACCCGCATCGGGCTCGACACGTCCAAGTCCGTTTTTCAGGTCCACGGTGTGGATGGGGCCGAGCGAACGGTGGTGAAGCGCCGTCTGACGCGGGCGAAGATGCTGGCATTCTTCGAGCGCCTGCCGCCCTGCCTGGTGGTCCTGGAGGCCTGCGGGGCCTCGCATCACTGGGCGCGGGTGCTGCGGGGGCTGGGGCACGAGGTGCGGCTGATCGCGCCGCAATTGGTGAAGCCCTACGTCATGCGCGGCAAGAACGACGCCTCCGACGCCGCGGCCCTGTGCGAGGCGGCCAGCCGGCCACGGATGCGCTTCGTGCCGGTCAAGACACCCGAGCAGCAGGCGGGGCTGATGCTGGCGGGCCTGCGCGACAAGCTGATCCGCCGCCGCACCCAGCTGGCCAACGGCATCCGCGGCTACGCGGCGGAGTTCGGGCTGGTGGCGGCCAAGGGGTTGGAGCGGATCGAGGAGCTGTTGCTGCGCACGCAGACCGAGCCGGGCGTGCCGGATCTGGCGCGGCGTCTGTTTGCCGGGCTGGCGCAGGACTACGCGGTGGCTCAGGCGCGCGTGAGCGAGGTCGAGGCGGAGCTGCAAGCCTGGCACCGCACCAGCGAGCAGAGCCGACGCTTGGCCGAGATGCCGGGGATCGGCCCGGTGGGCGCCGCGCTGCTGACGATGAAGATCCCCGACCCGGCGGCGTTCCGCTCGGGGCGCGACGTGGCCGCCTGGCTCGGGTTGACGCCGAGGAACCACTCCACCGCCGGGCGGCAGAAGCTGGGGGTCATCACCCGGGCGGGCGACGAGGCGCTGCGCAGCGTGCTGGTGGCCGGGGCGATGTCGGTGATCCGGCAGGCCAAGCTCGGGCGGGGCCAGCCTTCGGTCTGGCTCCTCGGGATGTTGGCGCGCAAGCCGCTCAAGCTCGTGGCGGTGGCGCTGGCCAACAAGATGGCCCGGGCGGCCTGGCGCTTGATGCGCACCGGCCAGTCCTACGATCCGGACCGCGCCGCCGGCCCGGCTCGCCCCGCGCCGACGGCGGCTCACCCCACGCCGGCGGCGGCTCAGCCCGCCTGACGCGGGCGAGCCGGTCCCGCCGAGATCCCCGAGCGCCCGCCGCTCTCACCCGTTCGTCCGCGCCTCGGCGCGGACCCCGCGCTTGCAAGGAGGAGATGGTCCGGTCGATCGACCCCCGTGACGCGTGGCAGGTTCCGTGGAATCCACTGGCGCTCGACGCCGCATCCGTGATGGGACCACACGTCGCGAACACCATCTTGGCCCGCAGGTCCTCACACCTGCATCACAGGCCGGACATATGGATGCAGGTCAGCGCAACCAGATCACCGCTCCAAACCTTGCGAGAAGGGGGCCGTCCACATATGGATTCCGGGTT
>NZ_JACHOP010000052.1 GCF_014199935.1 Methylorubrum rhodinum | reverse complement strand
CCACCGAGGCTGTGTGAGAACGCGGTTGGGTGTTTCGGCGCGGATTATGACGGGGTGCGAGGTGCCGCGTGCCCTCACGCCCGCAGGGCGGTGAGGATAGGCCCGGTTCCGAGGATCGCCATGACCCGCTTCAGATTGTAGGCCAGGACCTGCAGGCTCATCTCGGTGGCCACGTTTCTCAACCGTCGCATCCGGAAGTGCGTCGCCCCCATCCAGCCTTTGAGCGTCCCGAACACGTGCTCGACCGTCTGGCGCCGCGTGCGCATCGCATGAGGATCCGCGTCGAGCCGGCGCTGTACGGCTTCCAAGACAGCCTCGTGCTCCCACCGCGTCACCCGCCGCTCCTTGGCCGGCGTGCAGCGTGCCTTGATCGCGCAGTCGTGGCAGGCCGTCGTCCAGTAGCGGCGTAGCGTCAGTCCGCCCTCCACGTTCGTGTAACGGTAGGAGAGCCGCTCGCCGGCCGGACACCGGTAGGCGTCCGCCTCTGGCTCGTAGACGAAGTCTTGTTTGCCGAAGCGCCCCTCCGCCTTGGCGCCCGAGGTCAGCGGCTTGGGCAGCGTCACCGCGATGCCGGCCTGCTCGCAGGCCAGGATCTCCTCGCCCGAGAAGTAGCCCCGGTCGGCCAGCACGCTGAGCCCTTCATGCCCGGTCGCCACCTGGCCCTGCCGGCTCATGTGCGCCAGCTGGGTGCGGTCGTGCCCGACGTTGGTCACCTCATGCGCGACGATCAGATGATGCTCGGTGTCGACGACCGCCTGCACGTTATAGCCGACCATCCCCGTGCCCTTACCGCTCGTGGCCATCGCCCGCGCGTCCGGGTCTGTCAGAGAGATCTGCCGGTCGGGGGCAGCCTCGACGAGCGTCTCCATCGCCTGCAACTCGCGCATTCGCGTCCGCAGGGCGTCCAGACGCTCGGCGATGCGCACCTTGCGCACGCGCGCGACCTCGTCTTCCTGGCGGTCGGCGGTGTCGAGGGCGGCGAGATAGCGTGCGATGCTCGCCTCGACCTGCTCGATGCGGCGCCGGACCGCGGCTGGGGTGAAGTTGCGATCACGGGCGTTCACCGCTTTGAAGCGGCTGCCGTCCAGCGCCACGACACCACCGGCCAGGAGGCCGAGTTGGCGACACAGCACCACGAACTGGCGGCAGGCGGCTTGGATCGCAGGACCGTTGTCGCGCCGGAAGTCGGCGATGGTCTTGAAGTCCGGGGCGAGGCGGCCGGTCAGCCACATCAGCTCGACGTTGCGGCCGGCCTCGCGCTCCAGGCGGCGGCTGGAGGCGACTTGGTGGAGATAGCCGTAGAGGTAGATCTTCAGCAGCGTCGCGGGATGGTAGCCGGGCCGGCCCGTCGTGGCCGGCACCACGCCGTCAAAGCCCAGAGCCGCGAGATCGAGTTCGTCGACGAATGCATCGACGACGCGCACCGGATTGTCCTCGGATACGTAATCGTCCAGCCGGTTCGGCAGAAGCGTGACTTGATGGCGATCAGCACCACAAACAAAACGCGCCATAGCCGCCTCCACCGTCCCGCAGAGACTATCAGAACAGCAGAGTTTTTCACACAGCCTCCACCC
>NZ_JACHOP010000051.1 GCF_014199935.1 Methylorubrum rhodinum | reverse complement strand
GCACCATCGCCTCACTCGGGGTGCGCTCGGCCCCCGAATCGGTGATTGACCCCGCTTGCGCCGCACGGGGGCCCGCATGTCCGTCGAGGAACGTGCGGCATACGCTGATGCTGCTCTTGCAGCCACGCGGCAGTCGTAGGCCTTTGCGCTCAGCCAACGACACCGCGAAGGCCACCATGGCGGGGGTTGGCGGACGATCGTCGCCCTGCCTCGGTGGGATTGAGCTCGGATCGAGTTCGATGGCGTCGGCGTTCGTGATCGCCCCGATCAGCTCATCCAGCCTGACGCGCGTGCGCTGCCGAAACGTTCGGGCGCGACGTTCGGCTTCCGCTCGTCCGGGGGCGCGTCCGATCTCGGCAAGCTCCGCCTCGAACAGTGCCCGGCCGACCGGATCGCCGTAGGCGGGGAAGACGCGGCGGACAGCTTGGATGAACGCGACACCGACATCCGTGACCTCGATGGCGGGGTCCTTGCCCGCGCCAAGTGCGATGTATCGGCTCTTCACGAGCTTGGGGAGGATTGTGTCGCGGGTTGCGGCCGTCCCCAGGCCCTTCGGCTCGTTGGGGTTCACCGGGTTCTCGAGCGCACGTTTGGCGACCGGATCCTCGACCTGATCGATGAGGCGGCCCATCACCACCGGCAACTCGCCCCGGGTGATGCGCCGGGGCGGTTCGGTCACGGCGGTAGCGATCTCGGCAGCCGTTGCCCTCGAGACTTCGCCGTCGCGCACGGGCGGCAGGCGAGCCAGCGTGGCCTCCGGCTCGCGCTTGGTCTTGCCCGGCACGACATCCACCTCGGTCTCGGCTTCAATGCCATAGACGGCCCGCCAGCCCGGCGCTCGCACGACGCTGCCGCTCGCCAAGAACCGCTTCATCCCCAACGCGGTGGTGACTTCCGCCGTAAGGCTGGTGCGCGCGTCGATCCCATCGGGAAGGTGAGCGGCAAGGTAGGCCTTCGCGACGAGTTCCCATAGACGGAACTGCTCGGCCGCGAGGCGGTCGCGCTGAGGCACCTTGCGCAGCGGTACGATCGCGTGGTGCTCGCCCGGGTCCTTGACGTAGTGCCCCCTGCTGCCTCGGCGGATCACAGGCTTGCTCGTCGTCGAGAACAGCCCCGCCACATCGGTCAGCACGCCAGTGACGGCACCGATCACCGCAGACGCATCGTCGATTTGCCCTTCGGGCAGGTACTCAGACTCGGTGCGCGGGTAGCTCAGGTAGCCCTGATCGTAGAGTTCCTGGGCAAGTCCGGCCGTGCGCTGCGGATCCCAGCCGAAGCGCTTGGCGCAGCGCCGTGCCAGCGTGTCCTTCGAGAACAGGCGGGGCGGAGCGCGCCGCACATCCTTCTGCTCGAGCGCAAGCGGGCCTGTCCAAGCCTCGGCGGCCTGCCGAATCGTCTCGGCGATCGCCTTATCGAGGATGCGCTCCTTCGGGGCATGCCACAGCGTCAGGGCGGCCCCAGTCTCGGTATCGAGGTGCAGCGCGACCTTGAAAAAGTCCTCGGGCACGAAGGTGCGGATGCGCGCCTCAAGATCGGCCAGGAGGGCCAGCGTCGGCGTCTGAACGCCGCCGAAGCGCCAGGGCTCGCG
>NZ_JACHOP010000050.1:0-2301 GCF_014199935.1 Methylorubrum rhodinum | reverse complement strand
CGGACCGGACATCGATCATGAGAGCGATCAAGTGCCTTAAGAGCATTCGGTGGATGCCTTGGCGCTGAGAGGCGATGAAGGACGTGGTACGCTGCGATAAGCCTTGGGGAGCTGCGAACGAGCTTTGATCCAGGGATTTCCGAATGGGGAAACCCACCTTCGACCTTTCGTATTGTGGGTTCAGGCGAAAGCCTGAGCCCACAATACGATTGGTCAGATGAAGGTATCAGACCTTGAATAAAATAGGGGTTTGAAGCGAACCCGGGGAACTGAAACATCTCAGTACCCGGAGGAAAGGACATCAACGAGACTCCGTCAGTAGTGGCGAGCGAACGCGGATCAGGCCAGTGCCTTGTGTGATTTTACCGGAACGGTCTGGAAAGGCCGGCGCGATGGGTGACAGCCCCGTACGGGACGGAAGAACACAAGGACTCGAGTAGGGCGGGACACGTGAAATCCTGTCTGAACATGGGGGGACCACCCTCCAAGCCTAAGTACTCCTCAGCGACCGATAGTGAACCAGTACCGTGAGGGAAAGGTGAAAAGCACCCCGACGAGGGGAGTGAAACAGCACCTGAAACCGGATGCTTACAAACAGTGGGAGCCCAAGGTTTGTCCTGGGTGACCGCGTACCTTTTGTATAATGGGTCAGCGACTTAAAGTTACGAGCAAGCTTAAGCCGATAGGTGAAGGCGCAGCGAAAGCGAGTCTGAACAGGGCGTTCAGTTCGTGGCTTTAGACCCGAAACCGAGTGATCTAGCCATGTGCAGGATGAAGGTGGGGTAACACCCACTGGAGGTCCGAACCAGTGCCCGTTGAAAAGGTCTTGGATGACGTGTGGCTAGGGGTGAAAGGCCAATCAAACTCGGAAATAGCTGGTTCTCCGCGAAAGCTATTTAGGTAGCGCCTCGCGTGAATACCTCACGGGGTAGAGCACTGGATGGGCTAGGGCCGCCCACAGCGGTACCAAACCCAACCAAACTCCGAATACGTGAGAGTACTGCGCGGGAGACACACGGCGGGTGCTAACGTCCGTCGTGGAGAGGGAAACAACCCTGACCGACAGCTAAGGCCCCCAATTCGTGGCTAAGTGGGAAAGGATGTGGGAATCCCAAAACAACCAGGAGGTTGGCTTAGAAGCAGCCATCCTTTAAAGAAAGCGTAACAGCTCACTGGTCTAAACAAGGGTTCCTGCGCCGAAAATGTAACGGGGCTCAAGCCACGAGCCGAAGCTTCGGATTCACTTCGCAAGAGGTGAGTGGTAGCGGAGCGTTCCGTAGGCCTGCGAAGGGAGACTCGTGAGAGCTCCTGGAGGTATCGGAAGTGCGAATGCTGACATGAGTAACGACAAAGAGTGTGAAAGACACTCTCGCCGAAAGTCCAAGGGTTCCTGCGTAAAGTTAATCTTCGCAGGGTTAGCCGGCCCCTAAGGCGAGGCCGAAAGGCGTAGTCGATGGGAACGGGGTCAACATTCCCCGGCCAGTGGATGGTGACGGATGCCGTATATCGTTTCTCCTTATCGGATTGGAGAGGCGGTGAAGGGGTCCCAGGAAAGAGCCTCCACGTGAGACCGTACCCGAAACCGACACAGGTGGACAGGTAGAGTATACCAAGGCGCTTGAGAGAACGATGCTGAAGGAACTCGGCAATTTGCCTCCGTAACTTCGGGATAAGGAGGCCCTGTCTTTACGCAAGTAGAGCCAGGGGGCACAGACCAGGGGGTGGCGACTGTTTATCTAAAACACAGGGCTCTGCGAAGTCTGTAAGACGACGTATAGGGCCTGACGCCTGCCCGGTGCCGGAAGGTTAAGAGGAGAGGTGAGAGCCTTGAATTGAAGCCCCGGTAAACGGCGGCCGTAACTATAACGGTCCTAAGGTAGCGAAATTCCTTGTCGGGTAAGTTCCGACCTGCACGAATGGCGTAACGATCTCCCCGCTGTCTCCAGCATCGGCTCAGTGAAATTGAATTCCCCGTGAAGATGCGGGGTTCCTGCGGTCAGACGGAAAGACCCCGTGCACCTTTACTGTAGCTTTGCGCTGGCCTTCGTGTCGGCATGTGTAGGATAGGTGGTAGGCTTTGAAGTCCGGGCGCCAGCCTGGATGGAGCCGTCCTTGAAATACCACCCTTGACGAGATGGTGGTCTAACCGCATCCCCTGATCGGGGATCGGGACCGCGCATGGCAGGCAGTTTGACTGGGGCGGTCGCCTCCCAAAGCGTAACGGAGGCGTACGAAGGTGGGCTCAGAGCGGTCGGAAATCGCTCGTCGCGTGCAATGGCATAAGCCCGCTTGACTGCGAGA
>NZ_JACHOP010000049.1 GCF_014199935.1 Methylorubrum rhodinum | reverse complement strand
TGGCCCTGCGCGATCAACACGTCCGCCTGCCGCAGCTTGGCGACTACATCCTCCGGCTTGTGCCGCTTCGTTCCCATCTGTCCGTCCTCGTCCTGACCCGCAGGCCATACCTCAGGGCGGACCACTCCCATGGGGGCGGATCAGTCGTAGTGCGTCCACACGGCCTGGGTCGGGTCGGCGGCGAATGCGCCACCCGTGTCGAGCCGGACCAGGGTCTGGCGTTGGCGCAAAAGGTACTTGGTGTGCGTCTCCGCTGTGACCGTGCCGTTCGGGTAGGTGATGCGGAAGATCGAGGCGCCGCGGTGGTAGACGTTCACCGCCTCACGCCGCACTGCCAGGATCAAGTCGGGGTGAGCGAGCACGTCCCGCCACCAGCCCGGCCGCTCCGCCAGCGCTTCCAGGGCGTCGACGAAGCCGGGGCTCAGGGTTCGGAAGTCGGACGTCGGTTCGCTCACGCTGCACACTCCCACTAAGTCCCGTCCTGTTCGATGGTGACGCTCGGCCCGAACAGCGCCGGGTACTGCTCGGGGGCGAAGGTATGGATCGGCACGAGCCGGCGCGGGGCGAGCGCGGCTGCGAGGCGTCGAAGGTCAGGGATGCTGGCGTGGCCCGAGGTGTGGGCGTGCGCGAGCGGGATGGCGCGAGTGGTCAAGTCGTCCGCGAGCGCCTGCCCGCGCGGCTGATGCAGGTAGCCGTCCCACTGCGACCAGATCGCCCGTGCGCCTGTGAGGCAGTTGGACCGGTCGAGGTCGGGCAGCATCGAGTGTCGGAACAGCAGTGCGGCGCGCGGGGCGAGCGCCGGGAGATCCTCGGCGTAGACGCGGTTGTGTGCCCGTGTGCCGTCAGCAGGTCGAAGCGGCCGGTTCGCTTGATCTGGACCCGTTGGTGGTGTGGCACGAACACCGCCACGCCCGACCAGTTCGACTGGGGGATGCGCGGGTTGCCGGTCGCGGCCAGCACCGCGGCGGCGTAGAGGTCGAGGATTAGGGTGCGCCCGGTGCGCTTCGCCGCGCGGTAGAGCGAGACGACCCGGTCGGTGTTCTGGGCGGAGGCCGCGACCAGCGCCATGCCGGGTGTCTTGGTTAACAGCTCTACGAGCCGCCCCTCGATCTCGTCCTCGCTGGGGAAGGTCCGGTCCGGGTCGAGCCGACCAAGGCTGGAGCCCTCCATGAGCAGGGTGTCGATGTTGCGCGGCGGGTCGCGCAGCAGCCGCTCGAACAGCGCGCCCTTGCGGCCGTGGCCGCGCACGTCGCCGGAGTAGAACAGGCGTTGTCCGCCCGCCTCGATCAGCAGGGCGTAGGCGTCGTAGGCCGAATGGTCGACGAGGTAGGGCGTGACGGTGAACGGGCCGAGGCGCAGCGGCTGGCGGTCGGCGAGGGGAACCGTGTTCGTCGGGACGTAGCAGTCTGGGACGAAGGTCGCGGCCGCCTTGAGGATGGCCAGCGTTGCCGCGCCGAGCGCCACCGGCAGGTTCGGCCCGGCGAGGTGGCTCAGCCCGGTGTGGTCGCGGTGGCCGTGGCTGAGTACGAGGGCGAGCAGGTCGCCGCCGCCAGCCAGACCGTCGATGTCGGGGTAGCATGTCTGGTCGCCCGGATCGCCGTCGAGCGGCAGACCGAGGTCGAGCAGGAGGCGGGCGCCGTCGTGCGCCAGCTCGATGCAGGAGCCGCCGATTTCGCGCGCGCCGCGGTGGATGCGCACCCGCATCGGTCGTCTCGCCCCCCGGTTGTGGGACGAACTTAGCCGTAAGGTGTGGCTATAGACAGTGGTTAGATAGCCCGTCCCACGTGCTGATCCGGTCCATGAAGGGTCGGGCTCTGGTCGCGTGGAACCTGCGCCGGGTGCGGGTGGCGCAAGGCTTGTCGCAGGAGCGGCTGGCAGCGGATGCGGGCGTAGACAGAGCCTATCTCGGAAGCCTGGAGCGTCAGGCCGAGAACCCGACGGTTGATTTGCTTGACAAGGTCGCTGAGGCGCTGGCGGTGCCGCTGAGTGAGTTGTTTTTAGCGCCAGCCGCCGATGAGTCACCGCCTATGCCGCTGCGGGGTGGCCGACGGGGGCGTAATTAAAACGGAAGCGGTGGGTGCCCGGAGCGGTACACTGGAGGTGCCCGCTACATCGGGTATCAACACAGTGTGCACCCCGTACACAGCCTATACGGTGTGCATACTCTACATGGCCACGAGCCAGTCCTGACAGGTCCGACCCTGTCCGAAGCAAGCCGAATTAGAATGTGGGATGCGCTGTGGGCTGTCGCCAGGGGCGAACTGAAAAGCCCAACGCTTACAGTAGTTTAAGGGAAGGATGGCGGAGAGGGGGGGACTGGCCCTCAAGGCCGAAAAACTCAATCAAATCAATGGTTATTCGCATGGCTTTCAGTAGCGTTTGTACCAGTTGATTGTACCGGCGTCGATGCAGATCAGCGCAGCGCATTGCCTTTGACGCTCGCGTTCTGGCCATGCCGTCTTGCGTGCCAGCTACGCCGTAGCGTGACGTCACGCGACCACGATCTTGCGCGTTCTTTACCGGTAAGCCTCGCCGTCCGCCGCAGTGCTCGACAGCCAGACCGTCAAAACGATGGAGAGCGGCGGGCCGCGCAGCTACGACGCTGGCAAGAAGGTCAAAGGCCGCAAGCGCCAAGCGCTGGTCGACACGGACGGGCGTGCGCTCGTCCTCGATCCGCAACCTGCCGACGTGCAGGACCGGGACGGAGCCGTTCCGGTGCTACGCCTGTCGCGCCGGACCTTCCAGTTCATCGCCAAGGCCTTCGCCGACGCCGGCTATACCGGTGACAAGCCAGCGAGCGCGACGATCATCGCCGTCGAGATCGTGCGCAAGCCGCCGGATCAGGTTGGCTTTGCTGTTCATTTACGTCGGTGGGTCGTTGAGAGGTTCTTCGCCTGGATCAGCCGCAACCGACGCCTCTGGAAGGATCCGGAAGCGACACTCGCCTCCGCACGAGCCTTCCTCTACGCCGCAGCCGTCATGATCCTCGTCAGGCGCCTCGCCCGATCAGCCTGAATTCTCGGACTGACTCTTAAGTGGACATTGCAAGTGAGTGCCAGACCCGGGATTATAGCAAGCAATTACCAGAACATACTCGTTCCATTGATTAGAACCCCCATCCGGTATGAGAGGTCTATTTAAATGGGTCCCTTCCTACAACACAACCGGGCCTGCCCTCGTGTTCCCGCCTGACCGAGTCAGGCCGAGAGTGGCTGGTCCGCTGCGAAGGTAGGCCAGAAAGCGGGGCTGGCCCTACTGATCGAACCTCGTAGGAGGGAGCAAACCAAAACCATCCCCGCCGCTGTCGACGAAGGCGGAAGCCGTTCATCAACTGTAAAGCCGCACTTGAGCTTCCTGCGCCGAACTATCAGGCTACGGAACCGACCCCCTGTCACAGGTGCGGGCATGATCGATATCGAGCCATTCGTTGTGGTCGGCGTCGTGGCGGCGCTCCTACTGCTCTTCCGTCTTGTCAAAGGACGAAGCTCTTCAGAGGGCGGCACCCCTGCTTCTGGAGCGCCTCCCAAACCAGCTGCATCCGTTATGCAGCCGTCGGCATCACCGGGGCCCACCGCCCCTTCCGAACGCGATAGAACGGTCCTTCGCGCCTTCCGCAACGTGTTCGCGATGATGCACGAGCCCAGACGCCAACAGATGATTCAAACCTGCATGCGCGCGAACAGCTGTTCTAAGACGGAGGCAATGGAGATCCTTCTGGACGAACACGGCGCGGCCATAACGAGATTTGATTGACGTTTCCTGACTAGAGTCCTTAAGCATAAGTCGATCGAAGACAGGGAAATTCGAAGTGCCTAGTAGATCCTGAAACTGAAATTTGCCGCCTCGATCCGACATTGCCTAAGCGTCGACATCCGAGTCCGGCGGTGCTCTTGGACACCATAAAGAGATCGTTCATCGCCTCGCTCCTGACCCGAGACGTCGACGGCTGGTGCCCGGATCCTTTCTTCCACGCCGGGTCCGGGCCGCTTGGTGCTGGTCGAATCGCAGTTCACACCCTAGCACTACTTTGGCAGATCGCTTTCAAGGTGGCTGGTCGAGGGCGGCCTCACAGTGCGGGCATCGCCGCGGTGGTGGCCGGCTGAGGTGT
>NZ_JACHOP010000048.1 GCF_014199935.1 Methylorubrum rhodinum | reverse complement strand
TCGCGACGCTCCGCCCGCAGTCGCAGGCAGGAACCGTTCCCATCCCAGATACGGTCGCGCTTGGGCTGCCTGGCCGGGACCTTCAGACCTTCGCGGTATTATGCAGCAACCTCACCTAAAAGCGTTCGGGTTAACGCTTCAGTTGAGGCGGCGTCCCGGCCAATCGGATGGAGCCAATGACTGAGCTATTCCCCAAAGACCCAACGGAACTCGCGCTGGCGCGAACGCTGGACGCTTACGTCAACGAAGCCCTTGCCTGTGGGCTTGATATTGGGCCCGGCAGTCTTCCTGATGCTCTCATTGACAGCCTGTGCCAGTGCCTCCCGGAGAGCGTCACTGCTCTCGTCTGTCTGCCCGCAGACGGGACAGGCAAGCGCCGAGTCGCCCTGCGCTCCGGCGACGGGCTCCGGCGTTACACGGCATTTGCCGCAGAGTATTACCGGGCTCTTCTCATCCGCCACGGCGCTCTCCCCTCATAAGGAGGGGAGGAGACCACGCAGGACGGGTTGGAGTCGAGGGCGTACGTACCGCGACGACGAGCAATGCGGCTTCGGCGATCGGCTCAGCCTTATCGCACTTTTAGAACTTTCTTCTATTTCGGCCCGGCTTCAGAACCGCTCCCGTTGGAAAGACCTCTTCGCGTGCGCGCGCGCGAAGACGATCCCGCCGGGAGTCGAGAGCATACCCTTCCAATGTTTACGATCCGTTGATGTGGGCGCGAGAGACGCCGCAGCCGTCTTGCGCGATCGGCGGACTCGCGTCATTTTGGGACGATGGCGCTCGACTCCGCTAACGATTCGTTAACCAGAGTCCGACTGCGGTCTCGACCAAAAACTCAGTTTTATGGAGTTTTCACCCTTGCAGGCGACGATGCCGCCTCCTAAATCAAGACTCGCCTCGCGAGAGTCTGGCGGGGTAGGTGCGGCGATGGTCGGGGTCGAAGATTTCATCAAGAAGCAATGGCCTTCCCTCAAGGCCAGGGTCGCTGATTTGGAGAACAAAAAGCGGCTTCTTGAGGACGAGCTTCAGCAGATTGAGAAGGAGCTAGGAACTGCGCGGCAAGAGTTTGCTGCTATAGACAGCGCAGCCAGGACGCTACAGACAAATCTCACCCTGGGCTTCGATCTTGTCTCGCCGGCCAATACCACTTTTGAAAAGGAATACAAGTTCGGCGACGTGTCTATCAAGCAGGCAATTAGGTTAGCCCTTGATCACTTTGCCGAAGGCCTCAGCTCAAGAGACCTATATATGGCGATTAATCGTAGGTACTTCGAGAGCAAGCTAAAAAGAGAGAGTTTCAGTCCGCAGCTTAGCCGCCTTATGCAGGACAGAGAGGTTGAGCAAGCGGACAAAGGTTGGGTCTTAACCCCGGTCGGTAAGAAGACGATGCGATGGCATACTGTTCTTCCCTACCGGAATGAGCCCGATACCAATGAGCCGCCAAGCGCGTAGCGCTCGACGGCTCAGAAGCGGACTTGGAAGGGCAGCAACCAATCCTCGTCCTTGTGTCCCACCCCGCGTCCTAGCCGGCGCAAACGAGAAGGAACGACATGGTTTACCACCATGGACCCTTATAGGGCGTAAACGGCTCAGCTTGGCGTCCCACCGCCGGGCTGGGCCGTCCCCGTCATCCAATCCGCGCTTCTGCTCGAAGCGGGACCGAGATGCACGGCACCACGTCACTTAGATTGCATCACAAGGACCCACTTTCAAGCGGGAGCTTCCTTTTCGCGCGCATGACAGGAGTTTGCATGCCCGCTCGTTTCCCGTGCGACCACACCACCGCCTGCCACATCCTCCACGCCGTTTTGGTGCTCGGATGGAAGCAGGACGCGGCGTCCTTTTACTTCTGCGTGAACAGCGGCACGGTCTCCAAGATCGTGCGCGGCCTCTCGCACCACGGCGCGACGCCGCTGCCGTTCTAGGCCTTCGCGCCGGGGTCACCCTTGTAGGTGATCCCGGCCGGATCGTCATTCAGAACGATCCCCGCATCCTCGAACGCACGCCGCATCGCCAGCAGGTTGTTGGTGATCGGCGTGCGCAAGCCGTTCTCGAACTGGCGTATCGTGCTCAGTCCGATGTTGGCGCGCTTGGACAATTCACCTTGCGACCAGTCCAACCAAGCTCGGGCGGCGCGGCAGTGCTGAGGCGTCATCGTGATTCAGAGATAGCGCCTGACGTTTTTTCCGTCAAGGCGATTAAAAGCGTTGACCTGCGATCAAATCGACCATAAAACTCACCTCAACGCAAAACGTTCAGGTGAGCGCCGTGGCCCAGCACTTTCTTCTCTCCCGCGCCGCTCGCTCCCTCAACCTCTCCCAAGTCGCCCGTATGTCGGATGACGAAGCTTGGGAGACGTTCAAGGCCATCCGTTGGGCCGACACCGAGGGCGAGCCCTTCTGCCCGCGCTGCGGCTGCCTCAAACACTCCTTCATCGCGACCCGCAAGCTGTTCAAGTGCGCCGGGTGCCGCCATCAGTTCAGCGTCACCAGCGGGACCATCTTCGCCAGCCGCAAGCTCCCGATCCGCGACCACCTGCTTGCCATCGCCATCTTTGCCAACGGTGCCAAGGGCCACTCTGCGCTCCAACTCAGCCGCGATCTCGACTGCCAGTATCGCACCGCCTTCGTGATGGCTCACAAGCTCCGCGAGGCCGTGGCGGCTGAGACCGCCGACGCCACCGTGTCGGGCACCGTCGAGGTGGACGGCGCCTATTTCGGCGGCCACGTCCGGCCGGAGAACATGAAGGAGGATCGGAAGGACCGTCGCCTTGCCGAGAACCAGACCGGCAAGCGCCGCGTCGTCGTCGTGATCCGCGAGCGCAACGGCAAGGCTCTCACCTTCGCCTTCCGTTCCGAGGCCGAGAGCGTGGACACGATTGAGGCCCGCGTTCTTCCCGGAACCGTCGTCCACGCTGACGAGGCCAAGGGCTGGGATCGCCTCCACAAGACGTTCGAGACCCATCGCATCAACCATCAGGTGGCCTACAGCGCCGACGACGCCTGCACCAATCAGGCGGAGAGCTACTTTGCCCGCCTTCGCCGTTCCGAGATGGGTGTGCATCACCACATCGCCGGTCCCTACCTCGCGGCCTACGCTGCCGAGATGGCTTGGCGCGAGAACTACCGCCGCGTCAGCAACGGCGGCCAGTACCAGATGATCGCGGGCGCCTCGCTCCGTCACCCGCCGTCGCAGGTGTGGAAGGGCTACTGGCAGCGGCACCACCTGCCGAAGGGTGCTGCCTGATGGCCCTCCCTCACGTCGTCAGCACCCTCCGCGCCAAGCGCGATGAGATCGAGGCGCACATTGCCGAGCTACGGCGCCAGCTAGACCGGGCGGAGCGCGACCTATCGCACGTCAACGCCGTGCTGACGCTCTACGAACTCTCCCCCGAGACGCAGACCAAGTTCCCCGCCTACGCCAACCTCAATCGGCTGTTCGCCTACGGGGAGATGTTCAAGCTCTGCAAGCGGGCCCTGGAAGAGGCCGGGAAGCCGCTCAACACGCGGGAAATAGCGCTGGCCGTGATCCGCATGAAGGGATGGGACGAAGCCGACATGCAGCTACGGAAGGCGGTCGCCTACCGGCTGATTCAGTCGCTCGGAACGGCGGCGCGGCAAGGCCGAATAAAATCCGTTGGCAAGCGGACCAACGTGTGCATATGGACACTTAACAGCCAAGCTTGACAAAAACGGCGCGGTGTCTCGCACCGCTGGGGGCTGGTGTCAACCCCCTGAAGCACCATATAAGCGCCGTGGTCAACAAATATCTGGCTAAATGCGGTTGCGCACCTGTCTCGTTCGGTGCAAAACGTGCAAGGTGAACGATTTTCGTCGCAATTCTCGTTGCGGCACGTTCGCCGTGCTTGCTCATTAAGCCAGGCGAAAGCTTGGCCATAACACTATCTGGAGGAGGGACCGGTGTCAGTATCTGGACTTGCGGCCTTCGGCCATGAAGCAGAGCAGGACACTCGCGTCAAGGTGTCGAAGGTGAAGCGTAGATCTTTCTGGAGTGGAGTTCTTCAAGGATTATCCGGCCCGGCTTTGCTCGGCAGCAAGCCAGAGGCTATAAACAAGTTTGTGGAAGTTCGCGGCAATAGCGTTCGCGTCAAAATTCCGAATCGTACCAAGCACGTCCATGTGTTTAAGACGGAGCGAGAGGCCGCAGCGATGGCACGCGCTATCGCTGCGGCAACCGATACTGTCCTTAAGCGCAAGAATCTTGTGGTTGGCACTCAGGTTGTGAAAAGGCTGGACCGTGAAGGCAAATTGCGCGAATTAAGCCGTCTCACGGTTCAGAGACGCGCGCACGATGCCCCCTCGAAATAGAGACCATGAGCGGACAAGGGCCATGGTAGTCCGCGAGGTACGGGAAGACGTTCGCGAGGATGTCGAGCGCGCCCTTGGCGGTGTACCTCTACCAGCTCAGAAAAAGCAGGAAGTCGCAACTGCGATAGGGGCTGCTGTTGAACGATATATCAGCCCCTATCCGCATCCCGATGTTATAGCACAAATCGACAAGCTTGCGCCCGGATCAGCCGCCCTGATAGTTCAGACTGCTGTAGATACTATCCGGCACAATAACGAAATAGAAAAACGAGAGTTAGATTTAAAAGAAAAAGAGATAGAACTGGTCGATAAAATATCGACGGCAGATTATGGCTCTGTAAGCCAAGGCAGGAAATACGGGCTCTTTGCATTCGTATGCATTCTTTTATTCTCTGCGGGAATGTATTATTTGGGGGCTGAGAAGCTTGCATATATAGCTTTTGGCGTAGGATCGCTTGCCATAGTTGGACAACTGATCTTAGGAGGCGGTCACAAGTTTTCCCTCACCACTTCGCCTCCTGGCGAAGGCGAAGGCGAAAGCGAGGTGCCGCCGTCTGCCTCAATGACCAAACCGGATAAATCGAAACGGTAGGTCACCTCAACGTTTTTGGGTGAGGTTGCTGCATAATGCCGGACCTTCGCGTCGCCAGATGCGCTCCACGCGCTTGTCGTTGACCAGCCAGCCGGCCGCCTTCAGCAACGCGCTGATTTTCCGATAGCCGTAGCGA
>NZ_JACHOP010000047.1 GCF_014199935.1 Methylorubrum rhodinum | reverse complement strand
GTCAGCGCAACCAGATCACCGCTCCAAACCTTGCGAGAAGGGGGCCGTCCACATATGGATTCCGGGTTCCGCTGCGCGGCCCCGGAATGACGGTGGTGGGTTGGTCGAGCGACGATTTCCCCGTGCATCACCGGCTCTTAACCGACCATTTACCAAGATTGTTAAAGGTCGTCTCGACCGTTCCGATCCTCGCCCCACCCCTCACCGGAGGGGGCCAGCGCCCGGCCGGGCCCCGGACGCTGCCGACACCGGATCTCCGTGCGATGAGCAAGACCGCCCCGATCAGCATCGACAGCTTCGACCCGGAGGTGCTCGCGGCCGCCCGCGAAGTCGCCAAGCGGGCCGGCGTGCCGCTGGAATCCTGGATCGAGTCCGTGACCGCCCCGACGCAGTCGACGCCCGCCGGTCGCCGCGAGCCGCCGGCCGCCGGGCCGGACCGCCGGCAGGAGATCGCGGAGGCCGCGCCCGCCGCCGCGCTCCCGGCGCAGGACGAGCCGCGGCCGCAGGAGGCGCCCGGCCCGGCACGCCATCCATCCTCCCACCCGGCCGCCCACCCAGCGCCCCGGAAGCCTGCGGCGGCCGAGGCGGCCCCGCTCGACGCCTCGCTCGACGCGATGATGAAGCGGCTCGACGCCCTCGACCGCTCGCTCGACGAGCAGCGCGAGGCGTCCCGAAGCGCCGCCGCGCGAATGATCGGCGAGATCGAGACCCGACTCGCCGCGACGCAGCCTCCGGGCCCCATCGCCGAGGAGGAGGCCGTGACCGGGCGCCTCGCCGAGATCGAGCGCCGCATGGGCGAGATCGCCGGCCAGCTCTCCACCCCGCGCCCGCTCGGGCGTCGCGGCAAGCCGCTCGCCAGCGAGATGCGCGACGCCGTCGCCGAGGTGCGCCGCCGCCAGCGCGAGCTGGAGGAGGGCGCCGAGGGCGGTCCCGCCGCGATTCCCCAGGCGCCCCGCGCGGTCGAGGCCGCCGGCCTGCCCTCGCCGGCCATCGTCGAGCTGCAGGCGGAGACGACGCGCCTGCGCGACTCGCTCGGAAGCCTCGCCACCGGCCGCGACGTCGGCGCGCTGGAGCAGGCCATGCGCGCGCTCGTCACCGACATCCAGCGGGCGCGCGCGCCCGGCGACCTCGCCGCCATCGCGGCCCCGATCGAGCTGATGCGGGTGCAGGTCGAGCGGCTGGCCGACGACGTGGCCGCCAACGTCCATGCCCGGGTCGCGGGCGAGGTCGAGCGGCTGGCCCTCAAGGTCGACGGGGCGCTGACCGGCGCGGCGCCGACCTTCGCCGACCAGAACGCCCTCGACGGCGTCTTCCGCGAACTCGACGAGATCCGCCGCCTCATCGGCGCATTGGCCGGCCCCGAGCGCATCCAGAGCCTCGCCCAGGGCGTGCAGGCGATCAGCGCGCAGATCGCGCAGCTCCAGCGCGGCAACGACGCCGAGGTCGCCGCGCTGAAGCCGCTGCTGGAGGAGATCCGCAGCGGGTTGAAGAACCCGGACGAGTCGCGGGCGCTGCTCGGCCGGTTCGAGGCGCTGGCGGACCGGATGGACCGCGCCGCCGAGAGCCCGGCCGGCAATCCCGTCGGCGAGTTGATCGGGCGCCTCGAGACGCTGGGCGAGAGCCTGCGCCAGCAGCCCGCCCCGCCGAAGGACTTCGCCTCGATCCGGGGCATGCTGGAGACGCTGGCCGAGAAGGTCGACCGCGTGAGCACCGACGGCCGCGGCCTCGACGCGCTGGAACAGCACGTCGTCGCGCTCGCCCACCGCCTCGACGCGCCGAAGGCCGCCGATCCGGCGCTCGGCCGGCTGGAGCGGACGATGGGCGAGCTCGTCGCCCAGGTCTCGGCCCTGAAGGAGGTCTCGGCCCTGAACGACGGCGTGCCCGGCGGGCGCGGGCCGGACCTCGAGGCCGCGGTGGAACGCGCGACCCGCGCGGCGGTCAAGGACGCGATGGCGGGCGGGGCGGGAGAAGGGGCGGGGGACGGGGCGCTCGGCCTGCTGCGGGCAGACCTCGCCGAGCTGCGGGCGAGCCAGCGCGCCGCCGACCAGCGGCTCCACGCGACGATGGAGGGCGTGCAGGCGCTGCTGTCGCGCCTCAGCGACCAGCTCGACCGGGCCCCCTCCGCGACTTTGACCTCGGCGCACGCGCTCGCCGCCGCGGCCCCGGCCCGGGCCGGCGCGACGCTCGACCTGCCGCTGCCCGAGGCTCCGGCCGCCGAGCCGTTTTCGCGCGAGCGTCATGCCCATGAGCGGCCCGCTGCGCCCAAGGCCGCGAAGGCTGCGGCGCCCAACGCCGCGGCATCGGCGACCGCCGCGCAGGCCGGCCAGACCGTCCGGCCGCGTCCCGCCATCCGGCCGGAGGACGCTCTCGACGACGTGACCCGCGGCGGCGACGAGCTCCTGGAGCCCGGCACCGGCCGTCCGGCGCCCGGCCGCCCGGCGGCGCCCGATGCGGCCGTCCCGGCGGGCAACGACATCAAGACGAGCTTCATCGCCGCCGCCCGCCGCGCCGCGCAGGCCGCGCAGGCGGAGGCCGCGGCCGAGCAGCCGCTGGCGAGCCGCCTTCGCGAGCGCATGGGCGGCGGTGTCCGCGCCACCGCGTCGGGCGCCGGCGCCGCGGCGAAATCCGCCGACCTTCCCGCCGCCGAGGGTGCGGCGTCGCGGGTGCGCGGCGCCGTCGAGAAGCGCCGCCGCACCTTGCTGCTGGGCCTCGCCGCGGTGGTGCTGGCGCTCGGCGCGTATCAGGCCTTCGTGGCCAATGGTGGCCCGCCCCCCGAGGAGGCCGCCGCACCGAGCGGGAACGCCGTCGCCGCCGCGCCGGAGGCCGCGAGGCCCGCCGAGACCCGGGCGGTCGAGAACCGGCCCGCCGAGCGCGGCGCGACGGAGAGCGCCGCGGCGCCGTCCGCCTCGCCGTCCCAGCCCTCGTCGCGGACCGCCGCGACGCCGCCGGACCCGACCACGACGCAGTCCCTGGCCGAGCCCGGCGCACGCGCCGACGAGGCCGGCCGCAAGGCAGGTCCCTCCGCCGCCCCCTCGACCGGTTCGCATCCGCTGCCGCAGGTCGCCTCCATGGCCGGGCTCGCCCCGGACCTCGCGGGGGTGCCGCCGGCACTGGCCAAGCTGAAGCAATCGGCCCTCGACGGCGACGGCGCCGCGATCTGGGAACTCGCCGGCCGCGAGGCCGAGGGCCGCGGCGTGCCGCGCGATCTCGCGCTCGCCGCCAAGCTCTACGAGCGGCTCGCCAGCGCGGGCTACGCCCCGGCCCAGTTCAAGCTCGGCAACGCCTTCGAGAAGGGCTCGGGCGTGACCCGCGACATCGCCCAGGCCAAGTCGTGGTACGGCCGGGCCGCCGACATGGGCAACACGCGGGCCATGCACAATCTCGCGGTGCTGCACGCGGAGAACCCGGCGGCCAACGGCCGGCCCGACTTCGCCACCGCGGCGACCGCCTTCCGCCGCGCCGCCGAGCACGGCGTGCGCGACAGCCAGTACAACCTCGCGGTGCTCTACGCCCGCGGCCTCGGCGTGGGCCAGGACCTCGTCCAGTCCTACCTCTGGTTCTCGACCGCCGCCGCGCAGGGCGACGACGAGGCCGGCCGCAAGCGCGACGAGGTCGCCGGCAAGCTGGCCCCGGCCGATCTCGCCCGCGGCCGGGAGATGGTCGCCGCCTTCAAGCCCAAGGCGGTCGACGCCTCCGCCAACGAGGCCCCCGCGCTGAAGGCCCCGGCCGCCCCGCCGACCTCCCTCATCGGCGCGCCCTCGCCGAACCTGCCGAACCCGAATTCCTTCCAGAAGCGGGCGGGGGTGTAGGGCGGGATCGACCGGTCGCTTCGGTCACCGAGCATCCCCCGATCCGCTGTGCGGGGAGACGGGGAGCAGCGGCCTTCGCGCGAATGAACCGGCCCCCTCACACCACCGGCGCCGCCTCCGCCCACCGCGCCGGCTTGTCCATGTCCGGCCGCTCGTAGGCCGCGAGGTCGAAGCGGTCGTCCGGCAGGCGGGTGAGGAAGCGCTCGGCCATCTCGAACATCAGGAGGTCGGGCCGCACCCGCTCGACATAGGCCCAGTCCAGGCTCGACGACCAGACGAAGTGCAGCTCGCGGAACGACTCGGCCAGCAGGCTGGTCAGCAGGATCGGCGCGTAATGCGCGTAGGAATCGCCGAACAGCACCAGCGTGCGCGGGTCGGCGTGGGGCGAGGGGTTTCGGTAGATCACGTGGGCGCCGACATGCAGGTCGCCGGCCCGGCCCGCCGCCTCGTAGGCCTCGACCAGCGGGCTGGCATAGGCCCGCGAGGCCTCGCGCAGAACCGCCCAGTTCGTCACCGTCTCGCGGGGCCGGTCCGGCAGCTTGTCGCCGAGGTCCCAGAGACCTTCCGTCTCGAAGCGGGGGCGCTCGGCGATGTCGGGCGGGGGCACCGCGCCGCAGGCCCGCATCAGGGCGCGGTAGCCGAGCAGGCAGCCGTCGTAGGTCCAGTGGGAATCGGTGCGCCGGAACAGCGGCACGGCGCCGTCGCGGGCGGCCCGCAGGGGGGCCACGAGATCGACGAAGCCGCTCATCCGGTCGAGCCGGCGGGCGAGGCGGCGGGCCGGCGACAGGCGCGGATCGTAGGCGAGATCGAGGGTGCGGTCGTCGTAGACCGTGAGCTTCTCCGGCACGATGGTGTGCACGTAGCGGATGCCCAGCGCGCGGGCGCGGGCGGCGCGGGCCTCGATCAGCCGCGCCCAGCGACGCAGATGCCACCCGTTCCTGAGCGTGCAGCGGTACTGGTCGAGCACGCCGTTGGTGCCCCCGATCAGGAACAGCCATCCCTCGCGCCCCCGGTGGACGAGCTCTCGGTTCCTGCGGGCCATGCGGCTGTCTAATCACGCCGCCGGCTCCTGAACAGCGTGAAGCGCGCCGCAGCCCCCCGGCTGGAACCGCACCCCGCCCGCGCCATCTTTCCCCGACGCCGCCCTTCGCCCGCGAGACACCGCATTGCCCGAGCCCGACCCGCTGATCCTGACGCTGCAGATGGAGGCGGCGGCCTTCGCCGAATTCGACGGATTGCGGCGGCGCCACTTCCCCGAGGCGCTGAACCACATCCCGGCCCACGCGACCCTGTTCCACCACCTGCCCGGCGACGCGCCGGACGCGGTGATCGAGACCGTGACGGCGCTCGCCCGCGCCGAGGGGCCGCCGGAGGTCGCCGTGACGGGCGTGCGCTTCACCGGGCGCGGCGTGGCCTTCAGCCTCGACTCCGAACCGCTGACGGGCTTCCGCGGCCGCGTGGCGGCGGCGTTCCGCGACGATCTCACGGCGCAGGACCGGCAGGGCTGGCGCCCGCACGTGACGGTGCAGAACAAGGTCAAGCCGGAGACGGCCCGGGCGCTCCACGCCAGCCTCGCGCAGGGCTTTTCGCCCTCGCGCTTCCGCGCGCCCGGCGTGTTGCTGTGGCGCTATCTCGGTGGGCCCTGGGAGCGGCTCGCGACGATCCCCTTCGGAGGCGCGGCATGAACCGGTCCCCCTCGCGGTTTCCCGATTTCGCCCGCAGCGGCGGCAGCGCCCTGTGGCGCGGCTCCGCCACCTTCTGGCTGCGGCTTCACCTCAACGAGGTCGGGCCGCTGGTCTCGCTGCTCGCCGTCAGCACGCTGGGCTACGCCTTCTTCGCGCTCGCCACCGAGGTCGGCGAGGGCTCGACCGCCGCGCTCGACCGAAAGATCCTGCTGTCTCTGCGCAACCCCGCCGACCTCGCCGACCCGCTCGGGCCGGCCTGGCTGGAGGAGGCGATGCGCGACATCACCGGCTGGGGCAGCGTGGTGACGATCGTGTTCCTCACGGCGGCCGCGGTGATCTACCTCGCGCTCGCGGGGCGCAGGCGGATCGCGGTGTTCGTGCTGGCCGCCATCGGCGGCGGCGAGGCGGTCTCGACCCTGCTCAAGCTGTTCTACCACCGGCCCCGGCCCGATCTCGTGCCGCACGGCATGGAGACCTTCACGGCGAGCTTCCCGTCCGGCCACGCGATGATGTCGGCCATCGCCTACCTGACGCTGGCGACGCTGCTCGCCCGCGTCGAGCGGCGGCGCAGCGTCAAGGCGCTGCTTCTGGCGCTCGGCATCGTCATGACGGTGTGCGTCGGCATCAGCCGGGTCTATCTCGGCGTGCACTGGCCGAGCGACGTGGTCGCCGGCTGGTGCGTCGGCGCCGCCTGGGCGGCGCTGTGCTGGTTCGTGGCGCTCCAACTCCAGCGGCGGGGCGAGGTCGAGGACCCCGACCCCACCCCCGCGTCGACGGGCCAGGGGACGGCCAAGGGCTCGCTCAAGGGAACCGCCCCGCCCGCGTGAGGCGTTCCGGCCTCGTATCTCCGAAGGCGAGGCCCATGAGCGAAGATCTGCGCGACACCGTGCGCCTCTCCCGGCGCATCCTCCTGGCGGCGGGCAGCGCCGGCCTCACCGGCGCGGCGTTGAGCCTCGCCGGACGGGCGCAGGCGCAGGGAGCATCTCCGCCCGGTCCCTCGGTGCCGGCCGATACCGGGGCGGTGCAGGGCGAGCGCGTCGTGTTTCCGAACTGGCGCGATTCCGGCGACGCCCCGCCCCCGCCGCCGCCCGCGCCGATGCCGCCGGGTGAGCGCGTCGGCTTCGCCGTCGTCGGCCTCGGGCGCCTGAGCCTCGAAGAGATCCTGCCGGCCTTCGGCGAGGCGAAGAAGGCGAAGGTCGTGGCGCTGATGTCGGGCTCGCCGGAGAAGGCGAAGCTCACCGCGCGCCAGTACGGCATCGCTGAAGACGCGGTCTACGCCTACGACCAGTGGGACCGGCTGAAGGCGAATCCTGCGGTCCAGGTGGTCTACATCGTCACCCCGAACGGCCTGCACCGCGACCACGTGCTGGCGGCGGCGGGCGCGGGCAAGCACGTGCTGTGCGAGAAGCCGATGGCCAATTCGTCGGCCGAGGCGCGGGCCATGATCGAGGCCTGCCGACAGGCGGGCGTGAAGCTGATGATCGCCTATCGCTGCCAGTACGAGCCGTTCAACCGCGAGGTGGTGCGGCTCGCCCGTTCCGGCGAGTTCGGCCGGGTGAAGATGGTCGAGGCGTTCAACGGCCAGACCACGGCGCTCCCCGAGCAGTGGCGCCTGCGCCGGGCGCTGGCCGGCGGTGGGGCGCTGCCGGATATCGGCCTCTACTGCCTCAACGGCGTGCGGGCGCTCATCGGCGAGGAGCCGGTCTCGGTCCAGGCACAGATCGTCTCCCCTGAGAACGATCCGCGCTTCAAGGAGGTGGAGGAGAGCGTCGCCTTCACGCTCCGCTTCCCGTCGGGCGTGATCGCGCAATGCGGCACCAGCTACGGCGTCCACGAGAGCCGGGAGTTGCGGGTGCACACCGCCAACGGCGCGATCGCGCTGCACAACGCCTTCGCCTATCGCGGCCAGCGCCTCGTGATCGCCCACCGCGAGGGCAGCCACGTCCAGCGCGACGAGCCGGCGCTGACGCCCAAGAACCAGTTCGCGCTCGAACTCGACCACATGGCCGAATGCATTCTCAAGGACGCCCAGCCCCGCACGCCGGGCGAGGAGGGGTTGCAGGACATGATCCTGATGGAGGCGATCTACGAGGCCGCCCGCACCGGCGCCCCCGTGAAGGTCGGCCCCCTCGCCGGGACCGGGGAGGGGCTCGATGCCACCCGCGGGCCGGCCTTGGAGGAGGGGCGATGAGCGGGGCACCATCGCCGCGCCCCATACCGTTCGCAACGACCTGAGATTCCCGCTCGCGACATCGACAGCGCCGTCCGATCGACCGATGGCGGCGCAGCCGCGGGATCGGCGCGTATTGCGGAGAGCCCGGAAACTCCTTCAAAAGAGACGCACGAGGCACCTCCGGGCCGAACCCGGCGATTGTCTCGGCGGCGTTGTGCATCGTGACGAGATCACGCCGCGAGATCGAACGTTCAAGCTCGAGGGCTTCGTCAGTGCTCCAGGAAACGATCAGACCGGACGGATCGCCGGATATCCATCTGCGAATCACACCGATCGTCCTGCGGCATTTCAGACGCTACGAGTTCGCGCGCGATCACCTCACACCCGTCACAGTTCTCGATGTCGCGTCAGGCTCCGGCTATGGCAAGGATCTCCTCGGCCCGGACTTCACCTATGTCGGGATCGATGCGGCTCCCGAAGCGGTCAAATATGCCAATCAAGCTTATGGAAACGGGCATTTCCACCAGGGCGACATCAATCATCTTCAATATGCCGACGAATATTTCGACAACGTCATCTCGATGGAGACGCTGGAGCATCTGGACGAAGCCGCGCCTGCCCTGAGCGAGCTGCGCCGGGTGCTGAAGCCGGGGGGTAGGCTCGCCGCCAGCATCCCCCTCAACCATCCCGATCTCGTGCATCACAAGCGCGTCTACTGCTTCTCGGAGGCGAAAGCGCTTTTCACCGGAATGGGCTTGAGCCGGCTAGACCTCTACCTGCAGACGCACATGCGGATCGAACCGGTCACGGTCGAGCCGGACGATCAAAGCGCCGGTACGCTCGTGGTCATCGGCAGGAAGTAGGCCGGCACGAATTCGTCCTGTGCTTCGACTCGTGTGACCGAACTCGAGATCGGTTGGCACGCGTGCGATCCGACCTCGCCGCTACTCCCCCCAGCGGACGAACAGCCCGATGGCGAGGATCGCCAGGATGGCGAGCAGCCACGCCTCGCCGACCGTCAGCGCATAGGCGACGAGGCCGAAGAAGCCGATCGTGAGGCCGAGCATGGTCGCGACGGCGACGGGGTTCATGAGGCTCGCTTCGCTGCCGCTCTTCCGGCGAGCCATGGCCGGGCGAGCGAGAGTTTCGCCATAACCTAGGAAGGGCCTGCCCGCCACCGGCGGGTTTTCCCGCACACGTTGTCGTGCGCCGGAGCCATCATCAGCCGCCGCGCAGCGCCCCGGCGACCCGCGCGAGCGGCGGCAGGCCCTTCAGCGGGCCGATGGCCGCCAGCGTCGGCGCGCCCGCGAGCAGGGTGCGGGCGGCGGCGCGGGTGTCCTCGACGGTCACGGCATCGACCTTGGCGATCAGTTCCTCCGGCGGGATCACCCGGCCCCAGGCGAGCAGCTGGCGGGCGTTGCGCTCGATGCGCCCGCCCGGCGTCTCCAGCGCGGAGAGCAGCGAGACCTTGAGTTGCGCCTTGGCGCGGGCGAGTTCCGCCGCATCGAGTTCCGCGGCCGCCGCGCGGGTGGTGGCGAGGGTGACGTCGAGAAGCTCGGGGAGGTCGGCGCCCGAGGTGCCGGCGCCGATGCCGAACAGGCCGCAATCGGCGAACGGCCAGTGAAAGGCCTGGATCTCGTAGGCCAGCCCGCGGGTCTCGCGCACCTCGTGCCACAGCCGCGAGGTCAGGCCGCCGCCGAGGATCTGCGAGAACAGGTGAAGCGCGTAGTAGCCGTCGTCGCGGAAGGACAGGCCGGGCAGGCCGAGGACGAGGTTGGCCTGCTCCAGGCGCTTCTGCATCCCCCGCTCGCCGCCGCCGTAGACGCCCGCCACCACCGGGGGCGCCTCGACGGGCTTCAGGCCGCCGAAGTGCCGCTGGGCGGCGTCCACGATCTCGGCGTGCTCGACCGCACCCGCGGCGGCCAGCACCATGCGGCCCGGCACGTATTCGCGGGCGATGTAGGCTTCGATCCCGGCGCGGTCGAACGAGGTGATGGTCTCCGGCCGCCCCAGGATCGGGCGGCCGATCGGCTGGCCGGGAAAGGCCGTCTCGATGAAGGCGTCGTAGACCACGTCGTCGGGGGTGTCCTCGACCGCGGCGTATTCCTGGAGGATCACGCCCTTCTCGCGGGCGAGTTCGCCGGCATCGAACACCGAATTCGTCAGGATGTCGCCGAGCACGTCGAGCGCCACGCGGGCGTCCTCGCCCAGCACCCGGGCGGTGTAGCTGGTGGATTCGGTGCTGGTGGCGGCATTGATCTCGCCGCCGACATTCTCGATCTCCTCGGCGATCCCGCGGGCCGAGCGCGTCGCCGTCCCCTTGAACGCCATGTGCTCGATCAGGTGGCTGAGCCCGTGCTCGTCCGCCCGCTCGTGGCGCGAGCCGGCCCCGACCCAGACCCCGAGGGTCGCGGTGGCGACGCCGGGGATCGTCTCGCTCGCCACCGTGAACCCGTTGTCGAGCCGGGTGACGGTGAGGCCGGGGGAGGCGCCGAAGGTCGAGAAATGCTGGTTCATGGACCCTCAACCCCGCGTGATGCGGGCGTGCTCGGTGATGTAGCGCTCGATCTGCCCCTGATCGTTGGCCAGCCGCGCCACCGTCTCGGGCCGGTCCATCAGGTCGGCGAGATGCGGCGGCAGGGCCGGGCGCCCGGCCCCGGTCGCCTGCGAGACGGCGTCGGGGAACTTGGCCGGATGCGCGGTGGCGAGCGCCACGACGGGCGTCGCCGCATCCTTCTCCAGCAGGCGCCGGGCGGCGCGCACGCCGATGGCGCTGTGGGGATCGAGCACCATGCCGGTGCGGCGGAAGGTGCCGGCGATCTCGTCGGCCACCTCGGTCTCGGGCACCGCCGTCGCGTCGAATTCGCCGCGCACCGTGGCCAGCACTTCGGGGCTGAGCGAGAAACCGCCGGACTGCTTCAGGCCGTCCATCAGGCGACCGAGGGAGGAGGCGTCGCGCCCGAGCGCCTCGAACAGCAACCGCTCGAAGTTCGACGAGATCTGGATGTCCATCGACGGCGAGGTGGTCGGCTGAACGCCGCGCGGCTCGTACGAACCGTGCTCCAGGGTGCGGGCCAGAATGTCGTTGGCGTTGGTGCCGATCATCAGCCGCTCGATCGGCAGGCCCATCTTCTTGGCGACCCAGCCGGCGAGGATGTCGCCGAAATTGCCGGTCGGCACCGCGAACGACACGTTTCGGTGGGGGGCGCCCAGCGCCACCGCGGACGTGAAATAATAGACGGTCTGGGCCGCCACCCGCGCCCAGTTGATCGAGTTGACGCCCGACAGCTTCACGGCGTCGGCGAAGTCGGCGTGCTGGAACATCGCCTTCACGAGGTTCTGGCAATCGTCGAAATTGCCGTTGACGGCGAGCGCGTGGACGTTCGGCGCGTTGACGCTCGTCATCTGCTTGCGCTGCACCTCCGACACGCGCCCGTGCGGGAACAGGATGAACACGTCGACCTGATCGAGCCCCTTGAAGGCTTCCACCGCCGCCGAGCCGGTATCGCCCGAGGTCGCGCCGACGATGGTGGCCCGCGCACCTTTCTTCCGGAGCACGTAATCCATCAGCCGCCCGAGCAGCTGCATCGCCACGTCCTTGAAGGCGAGCGTGGGGCCGTGGAAGAGTTCGAGCAGAAAGAGATTGTCGTCGAGCTGGGCCAGCGGGCAGATCGCCGGATGGCGGAAGCCCGAATAGGCCAGCTCGATCATCGCATCGAGTTCGCGGTCGGGAATCTCGCCGTCGATCAGCGGGCGCAACACGCGCTTGGCGACCTCGGCGTAGCGCTGCCCTGCAAACCCCGCGATCTCCTCGCGGGAGATCTGCGGCCAGCTCTGCGGCACGTAGAGGCCGCCGTCGCGGGCGAGCCCGGCGAGCAGGGCATCGGAAAAGCTCAAGGGCGCGGCGGCGCCGCGGGTCGAGACGTGCAGCAAGGGGGCCTCCGGGAAGGCGGCCCCTTTACACCCTTCGTGCGGCCGTGTCGAAGCGATGCATCGAGGGGCGCCGGCAATGTTTCGGGGAACGGCGTTCGGCCCTCACGCCGTCATCAACTCAGTTCGTGGCGACCTGTCGTTTTTCGGCGAAGGCGTCGCGCAGGCGCGCGTTTGCGATGACGATGAGGCGCCGCATGAGG
>NZ_JACHOP010000046.1 GCF_014199935.1 Methylorubrum rhodinum | reverse complement strand
CGCGGTGTCGGTGCCGACTGGCGCTTCACCACGAAGGATGCCCGCATCAAGCTCCGCAAACTCTACCCGACAACAGAGCCGTGACAGAGCACTAGGCCGAGACCGGCGAGGGCGGCCTTGCGGATCAGTGAAAGGCTTGAGAACGCAAGCTGGCCGCCAACCTGGACGTTGACCTCCTTGCCGGCCCGCTCGAACTCCCAAGGGAAGAATTCGCCGCGGGAGGCGCGCGCCAGGTTGATGCAGCAGTGCCCGATCAGGTCCTTGGGCTTCCGGGGCTTGGGCCGGCCCTTGAGGTAGCCCGGCGTCCCGACCACCGCCATCCGCATGGGCGGGGCGATGCGGACCGCGACCATGTCCTTCTCGACGTACTCGCCGATGCGCACCCCCGCGTCGAAGCGCTCGGCCACGATGTTCGTCCGCACGTCCGAGGAGACCACCTCGACGTGGATGTCGGGGTAGTCGGGCAGCAGCCGCCGCAGGGCCGGCCACAGCACCGTCTCGGCCGCGAGCTCCGGCGCCGTGATCCGAATGTTGCCGGCGGGCTTGTCGCGGAACTCGGTCAGGGCGGCGAGCTCGACCTCGATCTGCTCGAACTGCGGACCCACGGTGCGCAGCAGGCGTTCGCCGGCCTCGGTCGTCGTGACCGCACGGGTGGAGCGGTTCAGCAACTGCAGCCCCAGGCGGGCCTCCAACCCGTTCATGGCGTGGCTCAACGCCGACTGCGTGACGCCCAGGCGCTTGGCGGCTCGCGTGAAGCTCCCCTCGCTCGCCACCGTGGCGAAGGAGAGCAGGTCGGTCATGTCCTGTCTCGCCATCACCCCTCTCCGACCGGACGCATCAGCCCGCCATTGCCGGCTGCTCGTACCATGCGGGCTCGGCAATCCATAAGCTGCGCTCATAGGCTTATGTGGTAACCGAGGCCTAATCGTTGCGGCCAAGCGCCGTACCTTGGAGCCTATTCAAGCTGTCCGGGTTGCCCGGGCATTCCCTGAACGATGCACGGCCTTCGGTCGGTCATCCCCCGCAAGCTCGGAGGCCGAGATGGATCGTCCCGGAGACATTTCATTGAATCGGAGAGACCTCATGGTCGGGGCATCCGCCGCGGCGGCCCTGGCCGCTACCCCAGCCGGCTCCCGCGCCGACGCGGCCCCCGCCGGCACGGATAAGCCCGTGATGGCGAAGGTATCGCTCACCGTGAACGGGCAGCGCCGGGAGCTTGAGCTCGATACCCGCACCAGCCTGCTCGACGCGGCGCGCGAGCACCTGCACCTGACGGGCTCCAAGAAGGGCTGCGACCACGGCCAGTGCGGCGCCTGCACGATGATCGTCGACGGATGGCGCATCAACGCCTGCCTGACGCTCGCCGTGATGCACCAGGGCAGCGAGATCACCACCATCGAAGGGATGGGCCAGCCCGACGCCCTGCACCCGATGCAGGCGGCGTTCGTGAAGCACGACGGCTACCAGTGCGGCTACTGCACGCCGGGCCAGATCTGCTCGGGCGTGGCGGTGCTCGCCGAGATCAAGGCCGGCATCCCGAGCCACGTCACCGCCGACCTCACCGCGCCGACGCAGGTTACCGAGGCCGAGATCCGCGAGCGCATGAGCGGCAACATCTGCCGCTGCGGCGCCTACTCCAACATCGTCGAAGCGATGACCGAGGTCGCCGGGAGGCCCGCATGAAGTCCTTCACCTACGAGCGTCCCGGCACGCCCGCCGAGGCGGCCGCCGCGGTCGCGCGCACGCCGAACGCCAAGTTCATCGCCGGCGGCACCAACCTGCTCGACCTGATGAAGCTGCAGATCGAGACGCCGACCCACCTCGTCGACGTGAACGGCCTGAACCTAGACAAGGTCGAGGCGACGCCGGAGGGCGGCCTGCGCATCGGCGCGCTGGTGCGCAACACCGACCTCGCCGCTGACGCGCGTGTGCGCAAAGATTACGGCGTCCTCAGCCGGGCCCTGCTCGCGGGGGCCTCGGGCCAGTTGCGCAACAAGGCGACGACCGCCGGCAACCTGCTGCAACGGACCCGCTGCCCGTACTTCTACGACACCGCCCAGGCCTGCAACAAACGCCAGCCGGGCTCGGGTTGCTCGGCGCTCGACGGTGTGAGCCGGTCGCTCGCCGTCATCGGATCGAGCCAAGCCTGCATCGCCACGCATCCGGGCGACATGGCGGTGGCCATGCGCGTCCTCGACGCCACCGTCGAGACCGTCGACGCCAAGGGGGCCGAGCGGAAGATCGCCATCGCTGATTTTCATCGCCTTCCCAGTGACAGGCCCGAGATCGACACGACCCTGAATCCCGGCGAGCTCATCACGGCGGTGACGCTGCCGAAGCCGGTCGCCGGCACGCACATCTACCGCAAGGTCCGCGACCGGGCCTCCTACGCCTACGCGCTGGTCTCGGTGGCGGCCATCCTCGGCAAGGACGGAAGCGGCCACATCGCCTTTGGCGGTGTCGCCCACAAGCCATGGCGGGTCGAGGCTGCTGAAGCCGACCTACCGCGAGGCGCCAAGGCGGTGACCGACAAGGTCTTCGCCGGCGCCAAGCCGACCGAGGACAACGCCTACAAGCTGAAGCTCGCCGAGCGCACGCTCGCCGCGGCGCTCAACCAAGCGAGGGCCTGAGCCATGAAGTTCGACACCCCCGCCGGCCAGAACCCCATCGACCAGCTCAAGGTCGTCGGCAAGCCGACCGACCGCATCGACGGCAAGTACAAGACCACCGGCACGGCGCCCTACGCCTACGAGCGTCACGACGTAGCGGCGAACCAGGCCTACGGCTACGTCCTCGGCGCCGGCATCGCTAAGGGGCGCGTGCGCCGGATCGACACCGCGGCGGCAAAGAGGGCGCCCGGCGTCCTCGCCATCGTGACGACCCTTGAGCATCCGCGGATGGAGCGCGGCATGATGAACGCCGCCTACCTGTTCGGCGGCGACGAGGTGCAGCACTACCACCAGGCCATCGCGGTCGTGGTGGCCGAGACCTTCGAGCAGGCCCGCGCCGCAGCCTTTCTGGTGCAGGTCGACTACGCCCCCGCGGCCGGCAAGTTCGACCTCGCAGCCGAAGCCAAGGGCGCCAAGCCCGTTCCGGGCGACAGCGGCGAGGGCAGCGGCGGCAACGGCGAGGAGCGGGTCGGTGACTTCGAGGGCGCTTTCGCCCAAGCCCCGGTCCGGTTCGACGAGACCTACTCCACTGCCGACGAGAGCCACGCCATGATGGAGCCCCACGCGACCATCGCGGCGTGGGACGGCGACAAGGTCACCCTCTGGACCTCGAACCAGATGATCGCTTGGGGCCATGGCAGCCTCGCCAAGATCCTCGGCGTGCCGAAGGAGAACGTCCGCCTCGATTCCCCCTACGTCGGCGGCGGTTTCGGCGGGAAGCTGTTCGTGCGCGCCGACGCAGTCCTGGCGGCGCTCGGGGCCAAGGCGGCCAAGCGTCCCGTGAAAGTGGCACTGACCCGTCCGCTCGTCATGAACAACACCACGCACCGGCCCGCCACGATCCAGCGGGTGCGCATCGGCGCGATGAAGGACGGTACGATCACGGCCATCGCGCACGAGAGCACGTCGGGAAACCTGCCCGACGGCGACCCCGAAACGGCGGTGAGCCAGACCAAGCTGCTCTACGCCGGCGCCAACCGGCTGACCGCGATGACGCTCGCCCATCTCGACTTGCCTGAGGGCAACGCCATGCGCGCGCCCGGCGAGGCCCCCGGCCTGATGGTCCTGGAGGTCGCCATGGACGAGATGGCGGAAAAGCTCGGGATGGACCCGGTCGAGTTCCGCATCCGCAACGACACCCAGGTCGACCCGCAGGACCCGAAGCGCCCGTTCTCGCATCGGGACCTCGTCGGCTGCCTGAAGCTCGGCGCGGAAAAATTCGGCTGGTCGAAGCGCAACGCGAAGCCGGGCCAGGTTCGCGACGGGCAATGGCTCGTCGGCATCGGCATGGCGGCGGCGTTCCGCAACAACATGGTGATGAAGTCCGGCGCGCGGGTGCGGCTGGCCGCCGACGGCACGGTCACGGTCGAGACCGACATGACCGACATCGGCACGGGCAGCTACACCATCATCGCCCAGACCGCCGCCGAGATGATGGGCTTGCCGCTCGACAAGGTGGTGGTCCGCCTAGGCGACTCCGCCTTCCCGGTCTCGTCCGGGTCCGGCGGGCAGTTCGGCGGCAACTCGTCGACGGCCGGCGTCTACGCGGCCTGCGTGAAGCTGCGCGAGGCGGTGGCGCAGCGCCTCGGCATCAACTCGGCCGATGCGGTGTTCGCCGACGGGCAGGTGCGGGCCAGCGACCGCGCGGTGCCGCTCGGCGAGGCGGCGAGCAAGGGTGAGGTTTCGGCCGAGGACACCATCGAGTTCGGCGACATCTCGAAGAAGCAGCAGCAATCGACCTTCGGGGCGCATTTCGTCGAGGTCGGCGTCGACGCCTACACCGGCGAGACCCGGGTCCGCCGGATGCTGGCAGTCTGTGCGGCCGGGCGCATCCTGAACCCGAAGTCGGCTCGCAGCCAGGTCATCGGCGGGATGGTCATGGGAACCGGGGCGGCGCTGATGGAGGAGCTCGCGGTCGACACCAAGCGCGGCTTCTTCGCCAACCACGACCTCGCCGGGTACGAGGTGCCGGTCCACGCCGACATCCCGCACCAGGAAGTCATCTTCCTCGACGAGGTCGACCCGATGTCTTCGCCCATGAAGGCGAAGGGCGTGGGCGAACTCGGCATCTGCGGGGTCGGCGCGGCGGTCGCGAACGCGGTCTACAACGCCACCGGCATCCGGGTGCGCGACTACCCGATCACCCTCGACAAGCTCCTCGACCGCATGCCGGAGGCGGCATGAGGCGAGGCGAAGGAGGCAGGCCGATGCGCCCGAGAATCATCTGCCACATGGTGACGTCCATCGACGGCAAGCTGCATCCGAGCCGGTTCCGGCACCGACCGTCCGTCCTCGGGCAGCAACTCCAAGCCGGCGGCCGTAGTCGCCTTCCACCCGCACGGGCGCACCACGACGCCGACGACGCGCATGAGGCACTTGGCCCTGCGTGCGATCGCACGGTTGTATTCGAGTTAGCAGTAGCGACTGGAGATGTACTCGGGGCTGAGCAGGGCCACGAGGATGTGGGCCTGCCTCATGGCCCTGGAGATGCCGGCGTCGAGTTGCGGGCACGGCTCGTTCCTGCCCTCACGCCGCGGCAACGACTGGCTCGGCCGCGCCTTGAGCCTTCTGACGGTGACGCCTTACGACAGCTGGAAGCGGGCCCACGCCCTGCATCATGCCTCCACCGGCGATCTCAGCCGCCGCGGCAGCGGGGATATCCACACTTTGACCGTGCGCGAGTACCTCGCTCTGCCGCGCGGGAGCCGGCTCCGCTATCGCCTCTACCGCAATCCGTTCCTCCTGATCGTGCTCGGCTCTCCGCTCAACCTCCTGCTGCTGCAGCCGCTGCCCTCCGGCGTCGGGCTCCCGTGGCGGACGGCGTGGCGCGACGTGCTGGCGCTCGACGCGGTGCTCCTCGCCGGTCTCGGGCTGCTCGCGCTCGGGGTCGGCGGCGTCGAACCGGTGCTCTGGGTGTTCCTGCCGGTGATCAGCCTTGCCGCCTGGATCGGGGGCTGGCTGTTCTACGTCCAGCACCAGTACGAGGAGACCGTCTGGGACGAGGCCGACGCCTGGGACTTTCACCGCGCGGCGCTGGGCGGCAGTTCGTACTACGTCCTGCCGCGTGTCCTGCAATGGTTCACCGGCAATGTCGGCCTGCACCACGTCCACCACCTGAACAGCCGCATTCCGAACTACCGCCTGCAGGAATGCCTGGACGTCCACGAGATCCTCGGTTGCGTCGGCCGCCTGACGCTGCGCGAAAGCCTGGGCTGCCTGAACCTCGCACTGTGGGATGAGGACGCGCGCAAGCTCGTCGGATTCGCACGCGTACGGGGGCTGAAACCCGCTCGTTGAGGTAGAGTCTGCCCCGTCGAATGCCGGGACCAAGCATTTAGACAAGAATTTCGGCGAGGATGCTCGGGATCTCAGTCGGGATTTCCCGCGCGAGGAACCCGATGCCGCCGTGTCGCCGAGCCAAGCGGCGTCCAGCCTCACCGTGGCAGTAAACACCCCAAACGGCCGCCCTGGCAGGATCGGCACCGCGGGCGAGCAAACCAACGATCAGCCCAGCCAGAGTGTCGCCGGAACCCGACGTCGCCAGGCCGACATGGCCGCCCTCGTAGCACCACGCATCACCGTTCGGTGCGACGATGTAGGTGGCGCCACCCTTCATCACCGTCAGGGTACCGAACCGTTCGGTCGCTTCCCGCGCGGCGGCCAACGGATCGGCCTCGATCGTCTCGCGCTCCCGTCCGAGCAGCCCGGCCATTTCTCCGGCATGCGGGGTGATGACGGCCGGTGTTGCCAGCCTCTTCGTCAAGCCGGGCTCGTCACTCAGGACGCATAAGGCGCCCGCATCGAGCACGAGGGATATCGTGCTCGACGCACGCAGCACCGCCGCAACGATGGCTGTCGTGTCGGCGTCCTCGCTCATCCCCGGGCCGAGCAGGACCGCGTCGCAGCGTTCCGCCCGTTTCACCACCTCGTCCGCATTGGTTCGCGATATGCCGCCTGCCTCGGTCTGCTGAAGGCCGACGACCATCGCCTCTGGCACCAGTAGTCCCAACGGCACCGCCAGATCGCGGCAAACCGCGATCTGAAGCTTGCCCGCGCCGACGCGCATCGCCGCCTCGGCCGCTAGGCGGATCGCGCCCGGCAACTCTCGGCAGCCTCCCAACACGAGGACGCGACCGCGGCCGTCCTTGCTGTCGGAGGAAGGCGGCGGCGGGGGCATGCCGCGCAGAAGGCGCTCTGTGATCGGCTCGGCACTGTCGCTCCGCTCGGCCATCGGCTCATCCGCCTCATGCATGGTTCGCCACGCGGCCTGACTCATCCGGGCCTTCGGGGGCGGGTTCGGAGGTCACGGGCGTGCCCTCTGCAGTGAGGGGGGCAACGAAATTGTAGTGCACGAGCATCATCCCCCCGGAGGACGGATGATGCGGATCGTAGGCGTACTCGGTCACGCCGCAATTGGTGACATCGCCCTCGGCATCGATGGCGAGGATGCTGGCCTCGTCCAAGTTCTCCAGCAGGTAGCGCATGCAGAGCACGACGACTTGGTGCGCCACCATGAGCACGCGCTGGCCCGCATGATGGAGGGCGACGGTGTCGAGCACCCCGCGCAGCCGGAGGATCACATCGCACCAACTCTCGCCGCCGGGCGGGCGGTGGTAGAACTTACCGAGGTCCGCCCGCAGAGCGGCTTGCTCGGGATGCAGGGCCTCGATACCAGCCCGGGTCAGGCGGTCGAGGATGCCGAATTCCTTCTCGCGCAGCCGCTCATCAACGAGCGTCGCGGGCGTTCCGGTGGCGAGGCCGCCACTCGCCCGGATCGCCTCAGCGGTCTGGAGCGCGCGGCGATAGGACGATGCGAGGACGAGGTTCGGACGCTCCGATTCGGGTCGCGCGGCGAACCAGCGTCCCAGTGCCTCCGACTGCTCGCGACCCAGCCCGCTCAGCGACACGTCCATATCGCGTTCCGCGATGTCGATGCGGTGGGCCTTGGCCGCGTGCGCGGCGTCGCGGGCGACGTTTCCGGCACTTTCGCCGTGCCGCACGATCCAGAGACGGGAGGCGCGCCGGGCCAGTCCACTCACTCGTCCCTCTCCCCAATTTCTCGTTTCACGCCCATTCCCATGGGGATCGGAACGCACTGATGGATGCAGGTTGTTCCCGTCAGTCGGATGTCCGGTTCCGGCTCGGCATCTCGTTGGCCCTGACGAGGGCACGGGTGATGGCCACGGTATGCCGGCCTTGGTGGCGCGCCGCGTCTAGAACCTCCGGGCGGGGCTGCCCCTTGCCAGCTCCGACGATCGCCGACGCCCCGTATGGCGAGCCCGCCTCCAGCATGGCGTCATCGGTGTAACCGGTCGGCAAGATGACCATGCCCAGATGTGCCATCGGGGCGTAGAGGGCCAACGTGACGACCTCCGAGCCTCCATGCGGCCAGGACGCAGCGGCGAACGCGCCGCCGACTTTGCCTGACAGCGCTCCGCGCTTCCATTGCGGCCCGAGGCGGTCGAGGTAGTTCTTCAGCTCCGTGGCCGGTGCGCCGAAGTAGGATGGCGTGCCGAACAGGATCGCGTCGGCCCATTCCGCATCCTCGTCCGTCGGTGCCGGGTAGAGTGCGTTCTGCCGATGGGCCTCATCGAGCCAACCCTCGACCTTGGCCATATCTTCAACTGAAGCGACTTCGCGAGCCCGCCGCAAGCGGACCTCGGCCCCGGCCTCGCGCGCAGCCTCAGCAGCGACCCGAGCCAAAGCCTCGATGGTTCCGGTGCGTGAGTAGAAGACGATCAGCATGCGGACGTGCGGCTCGGTCATCACGTCATCCGTTTCGGTTTGCCGGTGCAATCGGGGCATCGGACAACGATGGTGCCGGCAGTCGGCTCCTGCGCTTTTTGCGCACAGCGAGACGATTGAGGGTCGGATACAGTTTTGAGTCCTGATTGGGGTAAGGGACAATCATCGAAAAGCCGCCGCTGCGCTGGGCGGCTCTACTTGCCGAATCTTGACGGCCTGACGCAGATACCATGCGCACCCAGGCAACGGATGAGCGGCCGCGCTCTACACATGAAAACGGCCGCCTGCCGGCAGCCCTTCGCTCGATGTTTGAGGGTTCGGAGCCCTATTCCGAGGTGCCCCACTCGTCCTGCGCCTGGGCCGTCGTGCGGTTCAGGCGGACTTCGCCGGCCTCGATCGCTTCGATCGAATCGACGTGGATGAAGTGGTGGACGCCGTGGGCGGCCGGGTCGGTCCGCGTCAGCTTGATGCGCTGCCCGTCGAGGTGATCGACCGTGCCGACCCGGCCGCCATCGGAGCCGACGACCGGCATGTGCTCCTGGATCAGACTGGTATCGACCATGGATCGGCTCCTCACGCGGCCTTGGCCTTGCTGGTTTTCTTCGGAGCGAGCTCCTCGTCGGCGTCGGTCTCGGTCCCTTCCGCGTTGATCCGCTCTGCGATCTCGGTGAGCAACTGGTCGGTCTTCTTCTCTTCCTGCAGCGTCGCGTCGAGGAGCTTGGCGGCGTCCGCATAGCCGAGCTGGGTCGCCCAGGTCTTGAGGGTGCCGTAACGGGCGATCTCGTAGTGCTCGATCGCCTGGGCGGACGCCGTCAGAACCGCATCCGCGGCCGGGCTGTCCTCGAAGTCCTCCAAGTCCTCTTCCATCTCGGAGGTCAGGCCCTGCATGGCCTCGCAGGTCTTTCCGCGAGCCGGCTTGCCGATGATCTCGAACACCTGCTGCAGGCGCTCCACCTGCTCGGCGCTTTCCTCGGCATGGGTCTCGAACGCTTGGCGCAGCTCCTCGTTCTCGGCCGACTTGGCGGACTTCTTCAGCGCTTTGACTGATTGCCGCTCAGCGTAATAGACATCTTTCAGCGTCTCGTAGAACGCATCCTGCAAGATCTTTTGCTTGGCAGCCATGGCGACACATCTCTACATTGTTGAGCGAGTAAGGCCGCGGCCGTGAACTCACCGGCGGCCTGCACCGTAGAAACGTGGGGTCGGGCGGCCGGGTCCGAAAATTAATCCGGGATAAGCTGCAAAATTGCGGGAACCTCACGGGCCATGCGGGCGCCGCTGGAGCCTCCGCCCGCCGGTTCAGGAGTCCGTGACCTCGACCTGTTCGCCGATCTCCTCGGTCTTGCCGCTGAGGCCGGGGACCTCGTCCAACTGCCGCAGGCTGGTGAAGCGGCCCCGCTCCTCCCGGTAACGGACGATCTCATGCCCGTGGCCCTTGAGGGCCGGCACGCCGTCCCGTTCCTCGGCCGTCGCTGTGTTCAGATCGATCATGGTGGGTTCCCGACGTCTCGCGCGGCAGAAGAAACGGCAACACGGCAGCCTTAAACGCTTCCGGATGGGAGTAATTGATCCCATGGGCTGCGCCGGGAATGACGGCAAGAGCCCCCCGAGGCAGGGAGGCAGCCAGGCTCGTCACGAACGCATAGGGGACGATGTGATCGCGTGTGCCCCAGACCACGAGCGTCGGCTGAAAGACCCGTGACGCCTTCTCGCCGATGTGGTTGTCAACCATGCTCCTCAGGGTCTGGAGATAGCGACGGACCCCAGAGCGGGCATAATCAGTCAGCGCGACCCAGGCGAGCGACCAGCGCTCGAAGGGCGCGATGAGGAAGAAGCCCACAACTTGCCGGGCGATGCCGCGCGCCTCCGGGTCCGGCGTAGGCCCCTGCAGCACCAGGCGGTCGACGAGTTGCGGGTGAACGAGCGCAAGCTCGACGAGCACCTCGCAGCCTAGGGAATTGCCGACGAAGGCTGCACGCTTCACGCCGACCTCGTGCATCCAGGCCGCCAGCGCATCGGCCAACTGGCGAACCGTGAGCGCGGCAGCAGGCTTGTCGCTCAGGCCGAAGCCGGGCAGGTCGGGCGCATAGACCCGCAGGTGAGGGGCGAGATGCTCCGCCAGCGGGATCATGTAGCGGCTCGACATCCCGAGCCCGTGGACCAGGATCACGGGCAGCCGGTCCTCCGGCACGGAACTGAGCGAAACGCGGGCATGGAGGATGATGCCGCCGACGCGGTCGCGTCTCGCTGCGAGGCGCCCCTGGCGCCCACGCCGTCCGGCTGCCGATCGGACCACGGCCAGACCGATCGCAACCCCGACGGCCATCGCAGCGATCCCCCACCGGAACCCGTTCATCCGCCCGCCCTGCCGATTGCGCCCACGCTTATCCGGCGGATCGCCTTAACCTCTCGCTTACCCTGACCCGCCAGTTTGCCGGCCCCGATCAGCCGGAGGAGTGAGCATGTCTGATACGACCGACACCGTGGGCGTCGCAGGCGACCGGATCCGCTCCATCATCGAGCGCATCGAGCGCATCGACGATGAGATCAAGGATCTCATGGAGACCAAGAAGGAGATTTTCGGCGAGGCCAAGGGTGAGGGACTCGACGTCAAGGTGCTCAAGGAAATCCTCAAGCTGCGCAAGCAGGACAAGGACGAGCGCGACGAGCAGGAGACGCTGCTTGACCTCTATCTACGTGCCATGGATGCGCCGTCGCCCGCGCCGGTCGCCCAGGCAGCCTGATTGACAGCAACCGCCACCGGGCCACGTCCGTCGGGCCCGGTGCGCAATCAGACACGAGTTCGAGGCCGTCAAACGTCGACTTGAGGCACAGCGCTCGGTCTCAGATGATCGAACCCTGGACGACACTCACGATCACGGCGCGAGAGGTCCGCATGGTTGTGACACTAGCGAACGGACGTCGGACGCAACCTGGGCGGCCAGGCTCGGAACCGGGAAGGTCAATCGCACTTGCCTCCCTGAACCGGCGCTGATCGGCAGGGAGACGGATCATGTCCACGGACACTGACAAGCATCGCGGTTTGCTCGACGCCCTCAGAATGGCACAGGGCAAGAGTGACGGCTCTTTCGAGAAGGCCGTCACCGCCGCCTTCGAACACGTGTTCGAGCACTTGGACCGGCTGAACGACCATGTCTCGCCCGGCGGCCCAGATGGCGGGGACCGTCACCTGAAGCCGGGCGAGTCACCGACTCTCCGGTAGCGCCACCCGTGACCGGAATGGCATTGGCTGTTCGCAAATCAACGCTTTGATTGGGCTCAGGCTTTCTCAGTCGCCGTCGCGCTAGCAGGCAATACCCAGTTCGCTCGCACGAAGTGGCAGGTATAGCCGTTCGGCCGACGTTCCAAGTAGTCCTGGTGCTCTGGCTCGGCCTCCCAGAAAGGCCCTGCCGGCGCCAGCTCTGTCACCACCTTACCTGGCCAAAGTCCGGATGCGTCGACATCAGCGATGGTGTTCTCGGCGACCCGACGCTGGTCATCGTCGACGTAGTAGATGGCCGAGCGGTAGCTTAGGCCCCGGTCGTTACCCTGCCGGTTCGGGGTGGTCGGGTCGTGGATCTGGAAGAAGAACTCCAGGATGCGCCGGTAGCTCGTCCTGGTCGGATCGAAGACGATCTCGATACCTTCGGCATGCGTCCCATGGTTCTGGTAGGTCGCATCCGGCACGTCGCCACCCGTGTAGCCGACACGGGTCGCCAGCACGCCTTCCTGGCGACGGATCAGGTTCTGCATGCCCCAGAAGCAGCCGCCCGCCAGTACCGCCCTCTCGCTACCCATGTCGCTTCTCCGTGAGCCCTCGGATTCCCGTCAGATGGGGTCCGCAACGCCGTTTTGCTCTGCGGCCCCATATCCATTCTCAATGTGCGATGACGGACCAGCGCCCCCGGCCTCCAAGGTAGGCTTGGGGTGGAGGCTGTGTGAAAAACTCTGCTGTTCTGATAGTCTCTGCGGGACGGTGGAGGCGGCTATGGCGCGTTTTGTTTGTGGTGCTGATCGC
>NZ_JACHOP010000045.1 GCF_014199935.1 Methylorubrum rhodinum | reverse complement strand
GCCCCATTCCGGGACGGTCGGCGCCCCGCGCCTGGTCCGGGTGGCCACCCGGACCAGGCACCCCGCGGCTGCGGGGCGGCCTCTTCCTAGCAGAGTGCCAACAGACAATTCCGGGGCGCGCCGCAGGCGAGAACCCGGAATCCACCCGTGATGCAACGCTGAAGGCCACCGCCGCGGCCAGTCGTGGATTCCGGGTTCCGCTGCGCGGCCCCGGAATGACGGGCGTGGAGTTCAGGACGCGTTGGCCTTGCGCAGCAGGGCGATCAGCTCGCGATGCAGCACCTCGTTGCCGCAGGCCACCGAGCGGGCGGCGAGCGGCTCGGCGCCGCCGTCGGCGCTGGAGACGAAGCCGCCGGCCTCGCGCACGAGGATGATACCCGCCGCGATGTCCCAGGTCTGGAGGTCGCGCTCCCAATAGAGGTCGGTGCGGCCGCAGGCGACGTAGGCCAGATCCAGCGCCGCCGAACCGAAGCGGCGGGTGCCGCCGGACACCGCCATCACCGCGGCGACTTCCTTGAGGAGGCGGCCGTGGCTGCCGCGGCCGAGATAGGGCGTGCCGTAGGCCACCACCGCGTCGGACAGGTCCTGGCGGCCGGAGACGCGCAGGCGGCGGTTGTTGAGATAGGCGCCCTTGCCGCGCTCGGCGATGAACAGCTCGTCCTTGATCGGATCGTAGATCACCCCGGCCACGATCTGTCCGTCGCGCTCCAGCCCGACCGAGATCGCGAAATGCGGGATGCCGTGGAGGAAGTTGGTGGTGCCGTCGAGCGGGTCGACGTGCCAGGTGTGGCTCTTGTCGGTGCCCTCGACGTTGCCGGTCTCCTCCAGGATCAGGCTGTAGCCGGGGCGCGCCTTCATCAGCGCTTCCTTCAGCACCTCCTCGGCCTTCCGGTCGGCGGCGGAGACGAAGTTGCCCGGCCCCTTCCGCGAGACCTGAAGGTTCTCGATCTCGCCGAAGTCGCGCTTGAGCCCGCGGGCGGCCTTGCGCACGGCATCGACCATCACGGTCATGAGGGGGGAGTTGATCATGCGGTCTGGCTCGGGGCGCCCGGCAAGGGCGCGCTCATGGATCGTTCGGGGATGATTCTCGGCCCGGTTCTATACGGGTTGGCGCCGCGCGCCATGGCCCATCCGCAGATCGGGCATGCCGCCGGGGCGAAAAGGTGTTCAGCCGCCGAGTGTTCGCAGCAGCGCGCGCGTCTCGGCCTCCGGATCGGCCGCGCGCATCAGGACGCCCATGGCGGCGATGCCTGCAGCGCCCGCATCGAGGCAGATCGATGCATTGGTTGCATCGATCCCGCCCAGCGCGAAGACCGGGATCGGCAGGGTGCGGCAGGCCTCCAGGGCGGAGAGGCCCAGCGCCGGGCCGTAGCCGGGCTTGCTGGCGGTCGAAAAAATCGGGCTCAGCGTCGCGTAATCCGCGCCGGCTTCCGCCGCCGCAGCGACTTCTTCGGGACCATGCGCCGAGACGCCGATCAGGGCGTCCGGTCCGAGCGCCGCCCGCGCCTGTGCGATGCCCCTTGGACCCGCCGCGCCGCCGAGATGGACGCCGTGGGCGCCCGTCTCCGCCGCCAGCGCGATGTCGGCCCCGATGACGAGGTGTCCGCCGAGCGGCGTCAAAGCTGCCAGAAAATCGAGGGCGAGGGCCTGGCGGGCCTCGCGGTCGAGGTCGCGGTCGCGCAGCCAGACGAAACGGGCGCCGCCCGCCACCGCCGCCCGCACGGTCTCGGCGAGCGGCCGGGGCGCGCCGTGACGGTCGGTGACGACGAGGAGCGGCGGCGGCAGTGTACGGTTCACGAGCCGACGAGGCCGAGCTGCGGGCTCGACGGCTCGGCCCGGCCGCGGCGGGGGATGCGCCCGGCCAGATGCGCGAGCCGACCCGCCTCGACGGCATGGCGCATGGCACCCGCCATCCGCACCGGATCGTCGGCCTTGGCCACCGCGGTGTTGATGAGGCAGGCGGCGGCGCCGAGTTCCATGGCGATGACCGCGTCGGAGGCGGTGCCGATGCCGGCATCCACGATCACCGGCACCTTGGCCCGGCGGCAGATCAGCTCGATGTTGGCCGAATTGGCGATGCCCATGCCGGAGCCGATCAGCGAGCCCATCGGCATCACCGCGGCGCAGCCGATATCGGCCAGCCGCTCGCAGATCACCGGATCGTCGTTGCAATAGGGCAGCACGGTGAAGCCGTCGTCGACGAGATGGCGGCAGGCCTCCATCAGCTCGGTGACGTCGGGGTAGAGCGTCTCCCGGTCGCCGATCACCTCGACCTTGATCCAGGTGGTGCCGAGCGCCTCGCGGGCGAGTTCGGCGGTCATGATCGCGTCGCGCGCCGTCTCGCACCCGGCGGTGTTGGGCAGGAATCGGGCCCCTTTCAGCTTCTGGAACGTGTCCGAGCCGTGGCCCTGGAGCGAGACCCGGCGGATCGAGGCGGTGACCACCTCGGCGCCCGAGGCCCGCACCGACTGGGCCATGATCTCCTGGCTCGGATAGCCCGCGGTGCCGATGAACAGGCGGGAAGACAGCCGCACGCCCGCGATCTCCAGGGCGTCGTCGGCGGCAGCGGGACGAAGCGTGGTGTCGTGATGGTTCATGGTCAGCCTCCCTGCATCGCGCGGACGATCTCGATGCGGTCGCCCTCGTTGACGGGCGTCTCACCCCAAGCGGACCGACGCACGACGCGCCCGTTGACCGCGATGGCGATGCCCTCCGGGCTCTCGATGCCCCGCTCCTCGGCTTCCGCGGCGAACAGGGCGGCAAGGTCGGCCGCTTCCCGCTCGCAGGCCTCTCCGTTGACGGTCAGCCTCATGCGACGGCCCTCCCCTCGCCTGTCGTTCCAAAGCGCGCCCGGCCGAAGTTCCGGGCGAAGTCCGGCAGCGCGCCGTCCTGCACCAAGCCGGCGACGGCGTCCGCGGTGGCGGGGGCGAGCAGGTAGCCGTTGCGGTGGTGTCCCGTGGCGACGATGAGGCCCGGCGCGGCCTCCTCGATGATCGGCGCATCGTCGTCCGAAGTCGGACGAAAGCCGCTCCAGACCGCCTCGACCTCCATCTCCTCGACGCCCGGCAGGATTCTTCGCGCACCTTCAAGGAGCGCAAAAAGCCCGCCCGCGGTGACGCCGGGCTTGAAGCCGCAATCCTCCACGGTCGCGCCGATGATGAGCCCGCCGTCGCCCTTCGGCGCCATGTGGATTTCGGCGGTCCAGACCATGCCGGACAGCGTGCCGGTGCGCCGCGTGGTGCGGAGCGCTAGCGACTGCCCTTTTAGCGGCCGAACAGGGAGAGCGAAGCCATCCGGCAAGAACCCGGGCTGCCCGCTCCAGGCGCCGGCGGCGAGGATCACCGTGTCGGCGGCGACCGCGGTCTCACCGGCCCGCACCCCAACGACCCGGCCGCCGCGGCGCTCCAGGCCATCGACGGCCGTCTCCTCGACGATGACGACGCCTGCTGCCTCGCAAGCGCGCAGCAGCGCGGCCATGACGAGGCGCGGATCGACCTGGGCGTCCAGCGGGCAGAGGATGCCCGCGGTCACGTTCGGCCGCAGCAGCGGCTCGCGGGCGCGAACCTGCGGACCGGACAGCCATTCGGCGGCCACGCCCGAGCGCTTCTGGAGATCGAAGCGGAAGCGCAGGCGCTCGACCTCGTCGCGGCCGACCGCCAGCACCACGGTGCCGTCCGCGCGGTAATCGATGTCGAGGCTAGAGGCGGCCTGCAACGCGTCGCGAAAACCCGGCCAGCGGTTCAGGGATTCGAGCGCCAGCGGCAGCAGACCGTCGGAGCCGGGCTCGTGCTCTGCGGCCGGCGCCAGCATGCCGGTGGCGGCCAGGCTCGCGCCGTCGCCGACCCGGCCGCGCTCGATCACCGCGACGGAGCGCCCAGCCTCGGCCAGCCGCCACGCGATCGACAGGCCGATCAGCCCGCCGCCGACCACGACGACATCGGCGCGCTGGGGCAAGGCGGCGGCGCGCGGGCGCGCATCGAGGCCGCGGCGTCGCTCGAACGGGGACGTCAGAATCTCGGACATGGGTACGCCGTCCGCGGGTTGCCCGCAGGAACCGGATACCGTGCGCTTCCGATGAAGCGGGTTCGCCTTGCGGTGACCCTTCAGGTCCAATCCCTACGCCGGTATGAGCCGGATCAGGTTCGAAGGATTTCCGCGCTGCCGGTAACGGCGATAGCGGTTTCTCAGCCCCTTGTCGGGGATCTCCCTGGAACGGGTTTCGATGTGGGCCCGCAAACGCCGCGGGTCAATCCCCCGCCAGCACTCCACGGCTCCCCGACCCGCGGCGCCATCGTGATGCGCGAGACGATGGACGGGCCCCGGCCCGCGGTGTGGATCTCGGACCGCTACACGGGGCAGCAGGGTCATGCGGCCCGGGATCAGACCTGCCTCGCCCCTCTCGCCCGCGACGTCGCCTATGTCGTTGTCCTTCACAAGCCTCAGGATGAGGGTCAGCGACGATCCGGTGCCCTGGCGCCTGGCAACTCCGGCTGCAATCCGTAGTTGCCCTGGCCGCGCGTCCCCGATCTCGCGGCGGCACTCGCCGTAGATAAGGTTGCGCAGGATCGCGAAGATGCAGGCGCTGCCTCGGCGCGGTGCGAAACCGTCGGAGCCGGTGGTCCGGCACCGAGCGGGGGAGATCAGGAGATCGAGATCAGGACGATGCCGGCGACCATCAACGCGGCGCCGCCGAGACGCGCGGGGCCGGCCCGCACCGGCTTCATCCCGAGCCAGCCGAAATGGTCGAGGGCCACCGAGGTCAGGAGGTTCGCGGTGATGAGCAGGCCGTTGAACGCGCCGGCCCCCACCTTGTCGACGAACAGAAGGCCCGCGAAAACCGCGACCGCGCCGGTCAGCCCCGCGAGCGGCATCCACCAGCGCACGCCCTCGATGTCGGCCCGCTGCGGCAGGGGTTTGGGGCGCAGCAGGAACACCAGCACGAACACGAACACGACGGGGATGAACGAGACCAGCGCCGCGAGCCACGGATTGATCAGGGCACCGCGCAGCTGCGCGTTCCACACCACGCCGATGGCCTGCAGCGCGCCCGCCGCGACGATGAACGGGTAGAGCAGGCGCGGGTTGAGGCCGTGGCCGGCATCTTTCGACTCGCCCTTGTCCGGGGTGACGCGGGCGATGAAGGTGACGCCCACCACCATCAGCAATCCGCCGAGCCAGGGCGTCAGCCTGAAGCCGCCGCCCTGCAGCCCGAACAGACCGAGCGCGTCGAGCGCCAGCGAGGTCAGGATGTTGGCGGTCAGCGTCAGGCCGTTGAACGGGCCGGCGCCGACCTTGTCGACGAAGGCGAGGCCGCCGAACACCGCCACCGCCCCGGCGACGCCGCCGAGCGGCGCGTACCAGGGCATGCCGGCGAGATTTTCCGCGCTCGGCAGCGGCATCGGCATCACGAGGAACAGGGTGGCGAAGACGAAGACGATCGGCAGGAACGAGACCGAGGCGGCGAGGAACGGGTTGACGAGATGGCCGCGCAGCTGCGCGTTCATGGAATTGCCGAGCGCCTGGAGCGCGCCGGCCACGAGGATGAAGGGGTAAAGCAGGGCGGCGTTCACGGGCGCGGGTCTCCGATCGGACGAGTCAGACGAGGAGCAGGGCGCCGAGCGCCAGGATCAGGGCCGGCGGCATCACCAGCAGGCCGAGCTTGAGGAAGGCGAAGGCCGAGACGTCCTGGCCCTCGCGGCGGATCGCGGTGAGCCACAGGATCGTGGCGAGCGACCCGGTGACCGAGAGGTTCGGCCCGAGATCGACGCCGATCAGGATCGCGCCCGCGACCTTCTCCGGCACGTGGGCGGCCTGCACCGCCGCGCCGGCGAGCAGGCCCGCGGGCAGGTTGTTCACGAGGTTCGACCCGAACGCCACGATGGCGCCGCCGGCCCAGGCGGCGAGCGCCGGATCGCCCGCGGCTGTGCGCTTGAGGAGGTCGGCGAGCATTTGCAGCACGCCGGTCTTCTCCAGCGCCTCGACCAGCACGAACAGCCCGGCCACCAGCGGCAGCACGCTCCACGACACGTCACGCGCGACCTCGACCACACCGCCCCGGTTGATCAGGAGGATGACGAGCGTGGTGGCGAACCCCGCGACGAAGGTCGGCAGGCCGAGCTCGATTCCGGCGGCGGAGGCTGCGATGAGGGCAGCCCCCGTGGCGACGATGCCAAGGCCCGCGACCTTGCCGCCGAAGCCGAGCGCCGGCGTCTCGACCTCGGTCGCCACCGTCTCGGCCTTGAGCCGAGCGTTCTGGGTGAGACGCAGCACCGCGTAGGTCGCGACGATCGCGAGCACGGAGGGGAGCGTGAAGGTGGCCAGCCACCGGCCGAGCGGCGGCATGTGTTCGGCGAAGACGACGAGGTTGGCCGGGTTCGAGATCGGCAGAACGAAGCTCGCCGTGTTGGCGATGAAGGCGCAGATGAAGAGATACGGCAGCGGCTGCTTGACGCCGGCCGCCTTGGTGGCCGCGAAGACGGCGGGCGTCAGCACGACCGCGCAGGCATCGTTCGACAGGAAGACCGTCACCACCGTGCCGACGAGGTAGACGAGGAGGAACAATCGCGTCGCCGAGCCCCTGGCGGCCCGCACGGCGTGGGCGGCGAGCCAGTCGAACAGGCCCTCCTTCCGGGCGATCTCGGAGAGCAGCATCATGCCCACCAGGAACAGGTAGACGTCCGTCCCCTTCAGCACGCCCTCGACGGCGGCGGCGGGCGCGAGCAGGCCGAGGGCGACGAGGATGCCGGCCCCGAGCACCGCCCAGACCGCCTCGGGCCAGGAGAACGGGCGCAGGATGACCCCGATCGTCGCCAAGGCGGCGATGAGCCAGGTCGCGAGATGGGGTGTCAGGGTGATCGCGCCCATCGCGTCGGTCGTCCTTGGAAGTCGGAAGGAAGCGGGAATCGGACCGCCGATCCGGGCCAATCTGCCCGCACCGGTCGCCGCGGATGCCCGCCTCCGGGCGGGCCCGGACCAGAACGCGCCGAGCGCCGGAACGCTCCGCTCGCCGACGATCGGGGCATCTCGGAAAGGTCCGGAATACCGGTCGGCGGCGCGTCACCGAGCGCGTCGTGACCGGCCGTTGCTCAGGGCGACCGCCGCCGTGAGGCGGATCACAGCCGAAACGGTTTTCGATCGGAGGATCGGAGGATCAGACGATCAGACCGCGCCGCAGGCCCTCGGCGACCGCCTGGGTGCGGGTGACGCAGCCGAGCTTCACCCGGGCGGAGCGCAGATGAAAATCGGCTCCGTGCTGCGAGATGCCCATCAGTTCGCCGATCTCCCAATCGGTCTTGCCTTCGGCGGCCCATTGCAGGCTCTCGCGCTCGCGCGGGGTCAAGCCGATGCGCCGGCCGGTCGGGCCGCCGTCGATGAGCAGCGTCTGGCCCACGACGTAGGAGGCGAGCAGCGTCAGCACGCCGTGCTGCCCCGGACTGATCTCGAGGCGCGGACCGGCGAAGGTCAGGCCCCCGCGCTCCTCCTCAAGGGTCGCGAGCGGCACGGTGAACCCGTCGCCGAGGCCGAACTCCCGGGCCTCGCCCATGACCTGTCTGGCACGGGCATCGAGCGTATCGGGGCGTTCGATCTCCGACCACACGAACCCGGTCGTGCTGCGCAGCGTCGCCTGCACGACCGGGTCCTGATACATGTAGCCTTTCGAGAAGTAGTGCCGCCGCCATTCCTCGGCCGTGTTCTCCAAGATCACGTAGTTCTTCTGCGTCCGGGCCGGGAGACGGTTCTGCGGAATCATCGCGGAAATGATGTATTCGATGCCGAACCCGCTGAGCCGCGGCAGCAAGGCCCGCAGGATGTCCTCGCGGGAATGCGCCCGATCGAGCGATTTGAGGATCTCCAACGTCAGGTCAAGCGATTTTCTGGACATGGCCTGAAGCAATCGAGAAAAACAATGCCGTTCCGCGAACGTAGGTCGAAATCAACCCTTTGATAACCCCTCAAGACAATCAGCGGAAATTTTCTTTGAGGTTGTCGGGCCGCCCTGGGCGAACGCGGGTCGTATCCTCCTTTCGGGATGCACCGGCCGCCGTTCCGCCGCAAGACGCGGCGGCTGCGCAGACGCCGCCGGAAATCGATCGATCCCAAGGTTCCCGCACGATCGGCGCTTTCGGCCCCACCGAAGCCGGCGGCTCCGCAAAAGGGGTTGCGTCGCCCCGACCGGAAAGCTAAGAGCGCCGAGCCCCATGGGGCGTCGGAGTGTAGCGCAGCCCGGTTAGCGCACTAGTCTGGGGGACTAGGGGTCGTGGGTTCGAATCCCGCCACTCCGACCATTATTTACAGGGACTTAGCCTCGTCTGCGCCGGGGCTCTCAGAGCCGGTTTGCACGTCGGTTTGCAGCTCCCGGTTCCGCCGATGTTCGTCCAGCTTGGCGATAGCCGACACCGCGAGGGCGCGGGTGCGGGCGAGATACCGGTCGAGGATCTTCTGCGCGTGCGCCTGCGAGTGGCCCGTGATGGTCGCAATTTCCGGCACCGTGCAGCCCGCTTCGGCCAGCATCGTCACCGCCGTGCCGCGCAGATCGTGGAAATGCAGGTCGTCGTTGATCCGGGCCTTGGCGAACGCCGCCGACCACTCGTCATGGAAATTTCGCTTGCCCCACGCCCGGCCCCTTGCCGTGACGAGGATGGTCGTGGCCCGGCGCGGTGCGGCATCGAGCGCCGCCTTCAGCGCCCGCGTCGCCGGCACGTAGATCAAGCGCCGGCCCTTCCCCTGGCGCAGGGTGATGGCGGTGCCGTCCCACGCGCTCCAGGGGAGCCGCAGCAGGTCGCCTTGCCGCTGCCCTGTGTGGAGCGCCAACATAAGTGCGAGCGCCAGCTCGGGCAAGGCCACGGCCTGAAACCGAGCCACGTGGTCGGGCAGCCAAATCAGCTCGGCCCGGCCGGAGCGGTAGGCGCGCTCAAAAGTGGCGATCGGATTGTGCTTGATGTGGCCGCGATCGACGCCCCACGCGAATACACGGGCGAGCCGCCCCAACTTTGCGTCGGCCGCGCGCGGGTGTTGCGCGGCCAGCTCGTCGTGCCAGTCGAGGAAGGCCGGGCGGCTGCGCGGGTTCTCGACGATCTTGAGCGAGGTCGAACCCCACCGCTCCTCGCAGGCGTTCAGGTCGAACGTGCCGATCTCGCGCGTCGAGGCCGCGAGCTTCTTCCAAGAGCCCGATTCCTTATAGCCGCGGATCAGCCACTCGACCGTGCCCGAACTGCGCGCCAGCGCGGCGGCGCGCCCGGCCTCGTCGAAGGACCGGATGAACTCGGCCGATCCGGGCTTGCCCTGGAGCCGGGTGCCGGTGGCGCGGTGGTAGTGGTAGGTCCGCACCGTGCCGTCGGCGAGCTTCTTCCGGACGGTGTTGATGCCGGGCAGGTCAACGCGCATGCTTCGGCTTCGTGTTCTCGGCCAACCACTCGTCGATGTCAGGCTCGTCGAGCGGGGCGAGGCCCGAGCGCCGGTCCACCGCGCGATCGATCGCACGGCGGTCCCACCGGGTCGTGCCCGGCATCGGCCCCGGCACGATCTCGCGCCGGCGCCATTCGTCGAAGGTGCTCAGGGTGCAGCCGCAGTATTCTGCGGCTTGCTCGCAGCTGAGCATCCGCGGGTGCACCCCGGCCGGGAGCGTCGTCGGAGGGCGCTCCAGCACGCTCACTGCAGCACCGTGAAGCAGCCGGCATCCTCGCAGCGTGCGTGGATGTGGCCGTTGCTCGCGTCCTTGATCCAGGCGAGCCGCCCGGCGCAGTCCGGACAGGTCGCGGTGCCGACGCCCGCCGGGTCGGTGGCGATGGCGGCCATGATGGCGGGGAGGCTGCCCGGTGCTGGATCGGGATGCGCCGCCGCCTTCAAGCCCTCTGCGAGGCCGCGCAGCGCCTCAATGGCGGCCCGCTGGCGCATCTCGGCCCCGTCGGCGCGCAGCTCCAGCCCCAGGGCCGAGACGTGCGCCATGTCGGCCGCTTAACGGACGCCGGCCCGGAAGGCGGCAAGCTCGCGCTCGGTCACGATGCGCCTCCCGTCTCCGCCGCTTTCGCCCGTCGCCACGCCGCCCGCGCCTGATGGCAGCGAGCCACCACCGACTCCATCCAAGAGGCCGGTGCGTTGGTCGGATAGAGACGTCCGTCGGCGAAGTCCCTGACCAGCTTGATCTCGAACTCGCGCAGGAAGCGCCCGCCATGCTTCTTCGGGATCGAGCGGTTGAGATCCAGGCAGTGCCGCCCGACCTCCATCCACGATTCGACGCGCTCGTCGGTGTAGATCGGCAGTCCGAAGCTCCGGGTGCGAGCGTCGGGATGCTCGTCGGGGCCATACGGGGGCCGCGCCTGCCGAAAGGCGTCGGCATAGTTGAAGCCGGGCGTGGCGAAGGCCGGCCCGGACCACCCCGCTCCCAGGGTACGCGGGCCGACACACGCGGCCAGGGCGTGGAAATCCAGACCTGCCGCCGCCGGCGTTCGCCCGATCGCGCGCGCGGCGCCGAGCACTTCCCCGTCCTGATCGCTGCTCAGCAGCGAAATCAGCTTCTTCAGCTTGTCGGCCGTCTCGTTGGGGATCATGGCGCTCCCCTCGGCTGCGGTCCGGGACTGTCGGACCAAGCCGGGTGCTCGCCGTCCGGGCCGAACAGATCCGGCAAAGCCCCCTCGATCTCGGTGTGGAGCTGGGTGAGACGGCGGTCGCAGGCCTCGTTGGCCTCGTAGCGGAGTTGCTCGTCCTGCACGGGTCGATCGGCCGGCGCGTAGCCGTCGCCGGAGACGAAGGCCTGGAACACCATGTCGAGGGCGACGATGCCGATGCGGTCGCGCGTCTCGGCCGGGAAGCCGCGCCACGCCGCCTCAATGTCGGAGGGGCCGGGGATCGTCATGGCCGCACCTCGGCGATAGCTGCCGCGAGGTGTGCGAGGTAGCGACCGCCCGAACTGAACGGCTCGTTCGCCTCGGCCTCGCGGGCATAGAACTCGGCCAGCGCCCGAAGGCCGCCCCAGGTGGTCGGCATGACCTTCGAGGCGCGTTTAAACGCCGAACTGCTCGCATCCGCCGCGGTGTTGGCCGATTGGACCTGAGCGGCGTCGTTCTCGTCGAGGCCAGCTAGCGCAACCGTGTGGGCACGCTCGGCTTCCGCGACCATTTCGATGGCGGTGAAGATCGGGTCCGGTACTGTCGGTTCAGCCGGCTCCAGCCATGCCGCGAGATCGGTGGCCCGCGCCTCGGCGATGCGGTAGGCGGGCTCGTAGGCCTTCCGGAACTCGATCTCTTCGGCCATCCACCAGCGCAGGTACGCCAGCAGAGCCCCCGCGTCGGCTCGCGAGGGACAGATGGCCGCCACCAGCGCGTCGCTGGCGGCGTCGTAGGCGTCCTCGGCTTCGAGGGAGGGAGCATCACCGACCGCAACCTGGAAGGCGTCGTAGGCAGCCCGGTGGGCCGCGATGGCAGCGCGTGCGTTCACCATGCGTCGCCTCCGTCCGCAGCGGCGAACGCGACCGGCACTCGCTCGGCGGCGCGCGCCCAAATCTCCGTGACGGTCTCGGGCGGCAGCAACTCCGTGGCCGCGTCGATGAAGGCGCGGCGGCGATCATCGCGCTTCGGGAAGCCGGGTTCGAACTGCGGCTGCTCGGCCTGCCGCTCGGCGCGGCGCAGCACGCCGATCCGCTGCTGGAGCGCCGGGCGCTGGCGCCGTTTGCGCTTCAACGCCATCTCGGCCCGCTTGCGCCACGACGGATCGGCACCGGGGGCGGCATGAGCGAGTTGATCCTCGATCGTGAGGATCGCCCCGTCGAGCCCGTCGAGGATGGCCTGCCCTTGCGCAGCGGTGGCGATGTCGTCGAGGTGGATCTCGCGACCGTCCGAGAGCAGCACGAGGTTCACGCCGCGGACCGGGTCGCGCTTGTCGGAGGTGCTCATGCTGCACCTCCCTCGAACCCGGCCCAGCGGATCTGCGCGTCGCCCGTCACCAGGGCGGCGAGCGAGGGCTCGGCGGTGCCGTCGTCCTCGGCGTCGGGATCACCATCGAGATCGTCGAGGAAGGCGATGAGGCGGGCCGCGGTATCGAGCGCTTCTTCGAGGGCGCGCTCGATGCGATGGCGGAGGCCGGACTGATCCGGCCGACGTGGGGAGATGGCGAGGACGGCGCTCATCGCTCAGGCACCCACCGCCGTGCGGCCAGAGGCGATGGCGGCGGGATCGGTCTCGGCTGCCCATAAGGTTGTGGCGCTCGGCTGTCCGATCTTCAGCAAATCGGCCAGCACACTCTTGAGGATCGCGTTCTCGTCGAGCGCGTCGTCGTCTTCCTTGAAACCAAATGGGCAGAGCTCGGCCGCAATGCGGGCCTTCACGAGCAAGCCCGCGGCTGTCTGCGCCGGGAGGGAGCGGGCCTTCAGGATCGCTGCATCGTAGGCGGCGGTCGCCTCCCGACAGGATGCCCTGAGTGCTGGAAGATCGTGCTTGGCCTCGTAGGCTGCGATCTCGGCCTGCCAGCGATCCCAGGCCTCGATGATCGATTCGGCCCGCCGCTGCGCCGCTTCGTTGATGTTGAGGAACGTCCCATCCTCCCGTCGGATTCCGCCGCGAGGGGTCGCCAAGTATACGGCGACACGCGGCACCGCTCGAAGCTCCTCGATCTGATCGGCATCGTAAGGAGCGAACCGGCTGCCCCAGTCTTCCGTGCGCGGGAAGCCGTTGAGGTTGTCGAAGCTGTAGACGTTCAGCTCCTTCTGCCGCTGCGGCTCTTCATCCAATTCCTCAACATCGTGAACACGGCTATCAGCGCTGAGATAAGCTTTGACGAGCCCCGGCCACTGCCGGCCGATCTCAATCAATTCAGCGTCGGCTTCCGGACCTTCGGAATGCTCCGGCTGGTGTGCAGGCGAGCGTTCGATCAGGCGGAAAAGCTTGCCGGCCTGCTCGCCGTCGAGGCTGGCACCCCATCGATCAAATAGCGGCGGGATGAACCGAGCCAGCGCGACACAGCCGGCGGCGGTCGTCGGCACGGTTTCCGACAGCGTGCCGTTTATGTGGTGCCAAACCGCCGAGGTGGCGGCCGACTGCGCGGGCGTCGCGTTGCCGTCGTTGCCCTTGGCGTACTCCGCAGAATTTTCAGCCTCCAGCCGCACGCACTCCTCGATCGCCGCGAAGATCGGATCGACCGTCGAGGGCGGCGGAGCCGCGGTGGTCAGCGCCGCGAGAGCCTTGGCCCCGTCGCTATCAGGATCAAACCCAGCGACCAGCGCCGGTAATCTGCCCCCACGAGGTGGTCCAAGTTCGAAGTTAGTGCAGGGTCGGCCTTTGCTCCACGGGTAGCTTGGCCGGCGGAGCCGGTCGGGTGAGCGC
>NZ_JACHOP010000044.1 GCF_014199935.1 Methylorubrum rhodinum | reverse complement strand
CTCACCGCCCTGCGGGCGTGAGGGCACGCGGCACCTCGCACCCCGTCATAATCCGCGCCGAAACACCCAACCGCGTTCTCACACAGCCTCGGTGGATTGCTGTCGGCCTCCTCCCGAGACGGCAACTTGAGGAAGCGGACGTTTGCTCAGGTAACAATTTACGAGCGCTTTGTGACTCTCCCGGCCCTTCGACCATGCGCAAAGTTACCGTGAAAGTTTACAGAACTCGGCTGATAGCTCATCGAATGCGGTATGGAGGAAGTAGTCCAGAGGCTGATCGCCGCCTGCTTGGATCCAGTCTTCGATGGCGATGCGCATGGCGCCGAGCGAGGCCATAGCGACGAGGCGCAAGGACGTGCTGCGGTCGGGGTTTGGCCACCGCTCGGCAAGTGTCCCATGAAGGGCCTGCTCATGGATGCCGTAAGTCGCCTGCTTACGCGCCTTCAAGGTTTCGCTCGACCGCAGGACGCGGTCGATGCCGATAAACTCCTGGGTACGGAAGCCCGCGGACAGTGCCAGTAAGGCATCGCGGACTGCTTCCACCGGCGCTTTGTCAGAAGGCTGGGCCAGGACCGCCTTGTGCAGGGACACGCTGAACCCCCGCATCTGCCAATCCAGCAGGATCTCTTCCTTCGACTTGAAGTAGTAGAAAATCGTACGACGCGAGATGCCGGCCGCCTCGGCGATGGCATCCAGGGTCGTCGCCTCGTACCCGTCCCTACTGAATAACCTCAGACCCGTCTCCGCAATCCGCTCGAACGTCTCCTGACGCTTACGCGCGCGCAGGCCTTCCGGCTTCGATGAGACGATCTCCATGCCCTCGTTCTGACATGCGATTCCGCAATTGCAAAATTGCACTCAGTGCGAATAAATTTTTGCACTTAGTGCGATTTGCCTCGCGGCCAAGGAAGCTTGAATGTCCCGCTGGACCTTGAATGACCTGCCGTCCCAATCGGGACGGATCGCAATCGTCACGGGCACGGGAGGCCTCGGTTTCGAAGTTGCGCTCGCACTGGCTCAGGCTAGTGGCGAGGTCATCATAGCCGGGCGCAATCCAGACAAGGGCGCGCGAGCCGTCATGGCGATACGACAGCAGTCGCCGGACGCCAGGATCCGGTTCGAGATCCTCGATTTGGCGAGCCTCGCTTCCGTGGCCGCCTTTGCCGGGCGCATGGCGGGCGATCTCGACCGCATCGACCTGTTGATCAACAACGCCGCGGTGATGAACCCGCCGACGCGCAAGGTCTCGGGCGACGGCTTCGAGTTGCAGTTCGCCACGAACTACCTCGGGCATTTCGCGCTTACCGCCCGTCTCCTGCCGTTGCTGCGCCGCGCGCACGAGCCCCGCGTCGTCACGCTTTCCAGCGTCGCAGCGCGGGGTGGCCGCATCGACTTCAACAACCTGCATGCTGAGCGAACCTATCGCCCGATGGCAGCCTACAGCCAATCCAAGCTCGCCTGCCTGATCTTCGCGCTCGAACTGCAGCGCCGCAGCGATGCGAACGGCTGGGGATTGGCCAGCCTCGCGGCGCATCCGGGGATTTCGCGAACCGACCTGCTACCGAACGGCTCGGGTCGCTGGAGCCCCGCGGGCATCGCGCGGACCTACCTGTGTTTCCTGTTCCAGCCGGCAGCGCAGGGAGCGCTGCCCACCCTGTATGCCGCATCTTCGCCGCTCGCGTCGGGCGGCGGGTACTACGGGCCGACGCGCCTCGGCGAGACCCGCGGCACGCCCGGGGTTGCCGCCATACCCGCCCAAGCCCGCGACGAGGCCGTGGCGGCTCGGCTGTGGACCGAGTCCGAACGTCTGTCCGGTGCGGCATTCCGATAGGTCCCGGTCAGCGGGCGAATTGTTCTGATCAGAGCCCTCAGCGCACGCGCTCCCAGAGGATGGCGATCTGCGTTCCGTCCGGCCGCCGAAAGCTTTCCCGCATCTGGTCGCCATCGACGACGAGCGTGAGCTCCCGGGTCGTCCGCACGGCGCCGACCCAGTTCGGGAAGGTCGAGCTCTCCACGCGGTTTCCGCTGAATGCGGCGGTCGCATCCACCGTATAGGTGCCGAAGAACCCGATGCCACCGGCCATGGCGGCTCGATTCTCCTCCGCCGTGCCCTGGCCCCTCACGTTCGAGGCGAATCGCGGCACATCGCCGTCGGTGAGAACTTCGATGAAGCGGAGGTCGGCGGTGAACACCAGAAGCCCGTTCGGGCGCGCGCCGTAGGCGGACAAGTTCCGGCCATCCGGGTCGAGCTGCGCGGACACCATGCGCCACGTCCCGACAACCTGGTTGGTAGGTTCGGCCCTGGCAGCGGACATTAGGGCGAGGGCGCCGGCGAACACCGTCATTAAAAGCTTTGAGCAGTCCATCACCCTTCCCCGATTGCTCCTGCGGCGGCCACCACGACCGGAGCGGGACGCTCGCCGATAGCCGGCCGATCGGAGAACACCTCGTGGAACGCGGGCGAACACCGATCGGACTTGACCTTGTGGCGACGTTCGTACGGCGTCGAGCCTGTCGAGGACGGCCGAAACGGGCTGCCGGGTTCTCCCGTCGCTCCTGACGCGCGGGTTGTTCGGCCACGGCATCGGTCGACCTCCGATCCGTCTCTCAGCGTGTGGGAGTGACAGGACGCAGGAGATCGGCGTGGCCGATGCGGTGCAGGAACTTGCCGCGGACCCTGTCCATGACAGCGAAGGTGACCTCCGCACCGTCACTCGCCGGATCGACGAAGACCCGCAGCGGACGTTGGCCGTGCGGCCTGTCTACGATCCCGGCAACGACGCGACCGACTTCCCCGGGATCGGCTCCGTCCGGAACGGTCGCAGCCAGCGCCTTCTGCATGTCGTCGGCGAAGCCGGGCGCGTAGGCACTGGCATAGTCTTGCGCCACCGCCCCGTCCTTCGGGCTGCCGGCGTTGGCGAAGTGGTTTGTCCCGGTGGTGAACGCACCCGGCACGACGATCGAGGTCTCGATGCCGAGGGGCGCGAGCTCCTTGGCGTAACAGACGGCAAGCGCATCCATGCCGGCTTTAGCCGCGAAGTAAGGCCCGAGGAACGGCGGCACGCCGCCGGCGACGCTCGTGCTCGACTCCCAGACGAGCAGCCCCGAGTGAGCCGCGCGCATGTGCGGCAGCACCGCCCGGTTCACCCGCTGCGTGCCGAGCACGTTTAGGTTGTAGACGTCGGCCAGTTGCTCGGGCGTGAACGCCTCGCTCGGTCCGTAGACCATGTGGCCGGCGTTGTGCACGAGCACGTCGAGGCGCCCGTGCGCCTCCAGGATCGTCGCGACGGCCGCCGCGATCGAGCGGTCGTCCTGGACGTCGAGCTCGACCGAGCGCAGGTCCACACTGCGCGCGGCGGCATGGCGGGCATTGTCTTCCACCGCGGGTGCGTTCTTCGCCTGCGTGCCCCGCATGGAGGCGTAGGCCGTGTGGCCGGCTCCGGCGAGATCGCGGGCGATCATCCGCCCGAACCCGCTCGACGCACCGGTGATGAGGGCGATCAGCGTCATGTTCGGTCCTCCCTAGATCGCGCCGCCGTTGGCGCGCAGCACCTGACCGTTCACCCAGCCGCCGTCCGGCCCGACCAGAAAGGCGATGGCGGCGGCGATGTCGTCGGGCGCGCCGAGCCGGCCGAGCGGGATCATCTTCGTGACCTGCGCCACCTGCTCGTCGGTCTTGTCGTCCAGGAACAGCTTGGTCGCGATCGGCCCCGGTGCGATGGCGTTGACCGTGATCCCGCGGGGCCCGAGTTCCTTGGTGAGGATATGCGTCATCGCCTCCACCCCGGCCTTGGTCGCGGCGTAGACGCCATAGGTCGGCTGGTAGAAGCCGACCACGCTCGACGAGAAGCTGACGATGCGGCCGCCCTCGCGGATACGCCGCGCGCCTTCGCGCAGGCCGTTGAAGACGCCCTTCAGGTTCACGGCGACGTGCCGGTCGAATAGGCCGTCGTCTGTCTGAGCGAGCGGCGACAGCTTCATGATGCCCGCGTTATTGACCAGCACGTCGATCCCGCCGAAGGCGCGCTCGGTCTCGTCGAAGAGCCGTGCGACGGCCGCCGGATCGCTGATGTCGGCTCGGACCGCGATCGCCTGTCCGCCCCGAGCGACGATCCCGTCCGCGAGGGCGCGGGCCGGCGCCTCGCTGCCGGCGTAGTTGACGGTGACCGCCAAGCCGTCCCGCGCCAGCCGTTCGGCGACCGCCGCGCCGATGCCCTGCGAGGATCCCGTGACAATCGCGGTTCGCATCGCGGCCATGCTCATCCTCCTTGCAAACGCCGGTGACCCGTGCACCCACGCCGGCATTTGGGCGGATCCTGCCAAGCCGCTACGGTGACCGGCGCACTTGCGCGGCCCCGCGATCCTCAAGCGCGTTCTCGCGATGATGCCGGGTGCCGCGATACGTGCTCGGGGCCACGCCCACGTGCCGCTGGAAGGCGGCCGCGAAGGCCGCTGGGCGGGTGTAGCCGCAGGTGAGCGCGACCTCGGACACCGGCAGATCGCTCGTACGCAAAAGTCGCCGTGCCGCGTCCATGCGCACGGCCGTCAGGTAGGCGTGGGGTGTCGCGCCCATCCGCTCCCGGAAGCGACGGCCGAAATGGTGCACGCTGATGCCGGCCTCGCGCGCCAGCCGACCGAGCGTCAGTGGTTCACCGAGATGGGCGGTCATGAAGTCCAGAACGCGCGCAAGGCGCCGGTCGGTGATGAGGCCTGGCTCGCGGCCCTCGTCCCCGGACCACCACCCTGCGTGGCGCGAGAGAAGATGAGCGGCGAGCCACTGCCCGGTCTGCTCGGCGTAGAGGTCGACGCTTCCGGTTTCGAGCGCGCGCAGCAGCGACACGGCACAGGCCGCGACGACGGGATCGCGAAACACCAGGGAGGAAAGCGGCGGTGTCGCCGAGGGGGCGCCGAGGCGACGATACTCCTGCGCGACATCGGTGATCAGGTCGTGGGGAAGGTAGAGGTGGATCGAGCGGAACGGCGCCCGCTCGCCAGCGGTGCTCCAGCGCATGCGGGTCGTCTCGTAGGGCGGGGTGAGGCCCATCGCGCCCGGCTGGTAGACGGCCGTCCGCCAGAGGCCGCGCTTGGCCACGGCGATGCGATGTTCGCCGCGCGTGGCCACCACCAGGGTCAGGTCGGGCGTCGGATGGGTTTCGAAGACTTCGCTGTGCCCGCGGCCTTCGTGGTGGTCGAGCAGCAGGGCGCTCCAGCCGGCCCCTCGGCTCGACCGGAGGAGGGCATTCGGCTTGGCCCCGGCGCAGCGGGTGCTGGCCTCGGCGTACCAGGGGAACGTCGTCGAGGCAGGGACCGCGCCGGGAGTGCCGGGCTCAGGAGCCATCGCGCAGCAATCCGCAGGCGAGTTGCCGGAACGCGCCGACAGCCTTGTCGAGGACGCGCGCGGGATCGTCGGACGCGGCGACCCACAGCACGGCGCTCAGCGCGGCACCGTTGAACAGGCGGCCGGCCGCCTCGACGTCGAGCGCGTGCACAACACCCTGATCGATCAGGGCGCGAAGCGTCCGCATCGTGATCTCCAGGCAAGCGTTCTCGCCAGGCCACTGCGACGGATCGCCGAGGACGGCGGGACCGTCGCGCAGCATGATGCGCTGGATCTCCGGCTCGGCGGCCATGGCGATGTAGGCGGCACCCTCGTCGAGGAGGCCTTGCCAGAGATTCGGCGCCCGCTCGCGAACCAGACGCAGGCGCTCGGCCATCTCGCCGTCGATCTGCGCGATGACGGCCCAGAGCAGGCCCTTCTTGTCGCCGAAGTTGTGGTAGAGCGCGCCGCGCGTGAGGCCGACCGAGGCGGTGAGCTCGTCCATCGACGCAGCCGCATAGCCCTGTTCCGCGAAGACCCTGCGCGCGGCGGCGACGAGCTTGTGCCGGGTCTCGGCCATCGTCTCGGCCCGCCGCCGAGCGGTGACGCGTCCCGGGCTCGGGACTTCGCGCTGGACCATTGACATACGACTCGTATGTGAGCGAGGTTCTACATACGGGGCGTATACCAAAGAGGCCCCGCTGTCGAAGATGCCCGGTCGCGGCTTCATGAGACGATGTCCGTTTTCGTCCGACCGCGCACGCAGAAAGGTCCGGCCCCATGTCGAAGCGCGACGCCGTATCGCCCGCCGACCGCCACGCCCTCTACGACGCGCACCGCTATTCCGCGGCCATCCGCTCGGGGGATCTCCTCTTCGTTTCCGGCCAGGTCGGCAGCCGCGACGACGGTTCGCCAGAGCCGACGTTCGAGGCCCAGGTCCGTCGCGCCTTCGCCAACCTGCGTGCCGTTCTGGCGGTGGCCGGGTGCACCTTCGACGACGTCGTCGACGTCACGACCTTCCACACCGACCCGCAGGCGCAGTTCGAGATCGTCATGGCCGTCCGCGACGCGGAGATCGGTGAGCCGCCCCTACCCCAACTGGACGGCCGTCGGCGTCACGTGGCTCGCGGGCTTCGACTTCGAGATCAAGGCCATAGCCCGGATACCGGCGACCGTCTCGACCTAAAGCAGATTCCGACGAAGTGATCATCAGGCACCGGCGGAGCGTGCCGCGCTGTCGGAGACCTTCGCGATGGCCGCTCTCAACTTTGGCGTCGCGTGATCCCCGAACGCGCGCAGGGTCGCGTTCCGCCGCGGGATCGGGTGAAAGATCAGATGAATCGGAATCAGCGCCGGTTCGACGTGGGGAAGGAGCCGAATGAGCCGCAGACCTCTGGCATGCCACGGAGGCGGCAACTGAAACCACCGACAGATGTCTAGGCTCCATCCTCGCTGCGTCCCGGAAAGGCGCTGAGCGAGACCCGCGCGACCTCCCGCAAGGCGTCCCGGTCGGCACCGGAGGAGGCCAGGACACCCATGCCCGAGGCGACCGTGGACAGGAAGCGGGCCAGGGCCGCCGGCTCGGCCTCGGCGCCGAGATCGCCCTCCCGCTGCGCCTGGACGAAGCGCTCGCGCAATTCCGTCTCGCTCAAGGCACGCCGCGAGGCCAGTTCGAACGGGATGTTCTCCGAGCCCTCACCGCAGGCGAGCCCGCCCTGGACCAGCAGGCAACCGGGCGGGTTGGCCGGATCGGTATGGCTCTCGGCGATGCTGCTCAGGAACCGTTCCGCCACCTCGCGCGCCGTCCGGCCCGCCAGCACATAGCGCATGTGCTCCGAGCGGCGCTGCGCGTAGCGATCGAGGGCGGCCTTGAGCAGACCCTCCTTGCTGCCGAAGGCCGCGTAGAGGCTCGGCGGCTTGATGCCCATCGCCTTGGTCAGCATCGCAAGGCTCGCGCCGTCGTAGCCGTGGCGCCAGAACACCTCCATCGCCTCGTCGAGGGCCTTGTCCGCGTCGAACGACCGGGGCCGTCCCATCGCCATTGTCTGCCGGCTCCAACTTTTGTATCGAGTGATAGATAAGTCTCTTGACGTTCCGCGTCCATACCGACATGTGTAGCGAACCCTACAGATGTCGGAGCCGGCCGTGGACCCTCATCGCGACGCTTCCCTGACCCGTTTCCTCCTCCGGCGCAGCGCCGGGGTCGGCCTCGCCCTGGCGCTGCTGGCGGGCGCCTCCTACCACCTCGCCTCCGGTCCCCTGTTCAAGGGCACGCCGGCGCTCGCCGCGACGCCCCAGCCCGAGTCCGCCGCGCCGGCCGCCGTCGCCACGGTCGAGCCGCGCGAGGTCGTCCTGTGGGACGAGTTCTCGGGTCGGCTGGAGGCGGTCGAGCGCATCGACGTGCGGGCCCGCGTCGGCGGCGCGATCCAGGCCACGCACTTTGTCGAGGGCGATCTGGTCAAGGCCGGCGACCTCCTCGTCACCATCGATCCCGCGCCCTACGCGGCGGAGGTCCAGCGCCTGGAGGCGCAGGTCGCAGGCGCCGAGGCGCGCGTCGCCCTCACCGCGGGCGATTGGGAGCGTGGGCGCCGGCTGTCCGAACAGCAGATCGTGACGGCCCGCGACCTCGACGTGCGCGCCAACGCGTTCCGGGAGGCGAAGGCCGGCCTCGACGGGGCCAAGGCGGCTTTGGACGTGGCCCGGCTGAACCTCGGCTACACCCAGGTGCGGGCGGCGGTGGGCGGGCGCGTCGGGCGCCGCGAGATCACCCCGGGCAATCTCGTGGCCACCGGCGCAGGCGCGCCAGTGCTCACGACCCTCGTCTCGGTCGATCCGGTCTACGCGAGCTTCGACGCCGACGAGACCGTCGTCCTCAAGGCGCTCGCCTCCATCGCCGGCCCGGAGGGCGCGCGGGGCAGGCTCGACCGCATCCCGGTCGAGATGGTGACGGCGACGGGCACCCGCGCCCGCGGCCATCTGCAGTTCATCGACAACCGGGTCGATGCTCGCAGCGGCACGGTCCGGGTGCGCGCCACCTTCGCCAACGGCGACGGGCAGCTCATCCCCGGCCAGTTCGCACGGATGCGGCTCGGCCAGGCCGCGCCCGAGCGGCTGCTCCTCGTCGACGAGCGCGCCGTGGGCACCGATCAGGACAAGAAGTTCGTCCTCGTCGTCGGGGCGGACAACCGCGCCGCGTTCCGCGCCGTCACCCTCGGTCGGGCGGTCGAGGGCCTGCGCGTCGTCACCGCGGGCCTCGCTGGCGGCGAGCGCATCGTCGTCAATGGATTGCAGCGCATCCGCCCCGGCACGCTCCTGCGGCCCGAGGCGGTGGCAATGGGTGAGCGCACGCCCGGCAGCACCGGCACACGCAGGCTCGCCAGCGCCGACGCACCGTAACGCGCAAACGCCTCGCCCACGCACGACCCGACGCGCGCGACCGCCCCCGGCGGCGGCCCGGTCCCTTGCGCCTGATGCCCGGCCCCGGAGGGCGACATGAACCTGTCCAAGTTCTTCATCGACCGCCCGATCTTCGCGGGCGTGCTGTCGGTGCTCATCTTCATCGGCGGGCTGATCTCGCTCTTCGCGATGCCGATCTCCGAGTATCCGGACGTGGTGCCGCCCTCGGTCGTCGTGCGCGCGACCTTCCCCGGCGCCAATCCCAAGGTCATCGTCGAGACGGTGGCGACGCCGATCGAGGAGCAGATCAACGGCGTCGAGGGCATGCTCTACATGTCGAGCCAAGCCACGACCGACGGCATCATGACCCTGACCGTCACCTTCCGGCTCGGCACCGATCCGGACAAGGCGCAGCAACTCGTCCAGAACCGCGTCGCCCAGGCCGAGCCGCGGCTCCCGGCGATCGTGCGCCAGCTCGGCATCGTCACGGTGAAGTCCTCTCCCGACCTCACCATGGTGGTGCACCTCGTCTCGCCCGACGGGCGCTACGACATGACGTACCTGCGCAACTACGCGGTCCTCAATATCAAGGACCGGCTCGCCCGCCTCGACGGCGTCGGCCAGGTGCAGCTGTTCGGCTCCGGCGACTATTCCATGCGCATCTGGCTCGACCCGCAGCGGGTCGCCGAGCACGGCCTGTCGGCGGGCGACGTGGTGCGCGAGATCCAGGCGCAGAACGTGGAGGCCGCCGCCGGCGTCATCGGCGCTTCGCCCGCGGTGCCGGGCCTCGACCTTCAGCTCTCGCTCAATGCCGAGGGGCGCCTCACCAGCGAGGAGCAGTTCGGCGACATCGTCGTCAAGACCGGCGAGAACGGCGAGATCACGCGGTTGCGCGACATCGCCCGGATCGAGCTCGGCGCCTCGGACTACGCGCTGCGCTCGCTCCTCGACAACAAGTCGGCGGTGGCGATCCCGATCTCTCAGTCTCCGGGCTCGAACGCGATCCAGATCTCCGACGAGGTCCGCCGGACCATGGCCGAGATCAAGCGCACCATGCCCGAGGGCATCGACTACCAGATCGTCTACGATCCGACCCAGTTCGTGCGTGCCTCGATCGAGGCGGTGATCCACACCCTGCTCGAAGCCATCGCCCTCGTGGTGCTGGTGGTGATCCTGTTCCTGCAGACGTGGCGGGCCTCGATCATCCCGCTTTTGGCCGTGCCGGTCTCCATCGTCGGCACCTTCGCGGTGATGCACGCCTTCGGCTTCTCCATCAACGCGCTGAGCCTGTTCGGCCTCGTGCTCGCCATCGGCATCGTCGTCGACGACGCCATCGTCGTGGTCGAGAACGTCGAGCGCAACATCGAGGCGGGCTTGTCGCCGCGCGACGCCAGCTATCAGGCGATGCGCGAGGTCTCGGGGCCGATCATCGCCATCGCCCTCGTACTGGTCGCGGTGTTCGTGCCGCTCGCCTTCATCAGCGGCCTGACCGGTCAGTTCTACAAGCAGTTCGCGCTGACCATCGCGATCTCGACGGTGATTTCGGCGGTCAACTCGCTCACCCTCTCGCCCGCCCTCTCGGCGCTGCTCCTGCGCGGGCATCATGCCCCGAAGGACCGGCTGACCCGTGTTCTCGATACGGGGCTCGGCTGGTTCTTCCGCCGCTTCAACCGCGCCTTCGACCGGGCCTCCGATGCCTACGGGCACGGCGTGCGCGGGGTCATCTCGCGCAAAGGGGCGATGATGGTGCTCTACCTCGTCCTCGTCGGTGTGACCGTGGGGCTGTTCCAAAAAATTCCCGGCGGCTTCGTGCCGGGCCAGGACAAGCAGTACCTCGTCGGCTTTGCCCAACTCCCGGACGGCGCCACCCTCGACCGGACCGAGGACGTCATCCGGCAGATGAGCGAGATCGCCTTTAGGGAGCCCGGCGTCGAGAGTGCGGTCGCCTTCCCAGGGCTATCGATCAACGGCTTCACCAACTCGTCGAACTCCGGGATCGTGTTCTCGACGCTCAAGCCCTTCGAGGAGCGCAGAGGGCCGGCGCTGAACGGCGCGGCCATCGCCCAGTCGCTCAACAAGAAGTACGCGGCGATTCCGGAAGCCTTCATCGCGATGTTCCCACCGCCGCCCGTCAACGGGCTCGGCACCATCGGCGGCTTCAAGCTGCAGATCGAGGACCGTGCCGGCCTCGGCTACGAGGCGCTGAACGCGGCGACCAATGCGTTCATGGCGCGTGCCGCGCAGGCGCCGGAGCTGGCGGGGCTGTTCTCCAGCTTCCAGATGAACGTGCCGCAGCTCTTCGCCGACATCGACCGGACCAAGGCGCGCCAGCTGCGCATTCCGGTCACAGACGTGTTCGACACGCTGCAGATCTATCTCGGCTCGCTCTACGTCAACGACTTCAACCGGTTCGGCCGCACCTACTCGGTCCGCGTCCAGGCCGACGCGCCGTTCCGCGCCCGCCAGGACGATATCGGCCAGCTCAAGGTGCGCGCCGGCTCGGGCGAGATGGTGCCGCTCGCAGCCCTCCTGCGGGTGCGCCAGACCGCGGGCCCTGAGCGGGCCATGCGCTACAACGGCTTCCTCTCGGCCGACATCAACGCGGATGCGGCTCCCGGCTATTCCTCGGGCCAGGCGCAGGCGGCCGCCGCGCGCATCGCCGCGGAGACCCTACCGCGGGGCTTCAGCTTCGAGTGGACCGACCTGACCTACCAGGAATTCATTGCCGGCAATTCCGGGGTGTGGGTCTTCCCGCTGGCGCTGCTGCTCGTCTTCCTCGTGCTCGCCGCGCAGTACGAGAGCCTCGCCCTGCCGCTCGCAATCCTCCTGATCGTGCCGATGGGCCTCTTGGCCGCGATGTTCGGGGTCTGGCTGTCGGCGGGCGACAACAACGTCTTCACGCAGATCGGCCTGATCGTGCTGGTCGGCCTGTCGGCCAAGAACGCGATCCTGATCGTGGAATTCGCCCGGGAACTCGAATTTTCCGGCCGCTCGCCGGTCCAGGCGGCGATCGAGGCGAGCCGCCTGCGGCTGCGCCCGATCCTGATGACCTCCATGGCCTTCATCATGGGTGTGCTGCCGCTTGTCACCGCGACAGGAGCCGGATCGGAGATGCGCAGCGCCATGGGCGTGGCGGTGTTCTCCGGCATGATCGGCGTGACCGCGTTCGGCCTGTTCCTGACGCCCGTCTTCTACGTGCTGCTGCGCCGCCTCTCTGGCAACCGTCCGCTCAAGCAGCATGGCGAGGGCGTTACGATCGGTGCTCGAGAGGGTATGGGGCAAGCGGCGTAAGGCGGAATGCAGGGATCTGGACCGAGCGCGTCCAGTGTCGGGTCAGCCTGCAGCCGGGACCCACGCCTTCGAGACCACCGCATCGGACGGGCCTCGATCAGGCCCCCGACGGACGAGCTTTGGCTCGCAGCATGATGCGCGTCAGCTCGGAGGGCGGGCCCAGCCTGAGGGCGAAGCCCGGCCAAAGCGCCGTACCGTTGTTGACGTAGAGCGTCATGCCGCCGACCGCGTAAGCGCCCGAGACGAAGCCGCCATTGGCCCGCGCGACAAGCCTGTCGAGACCCACGAACATCCCGCCATGCGTGTGACCGGACAGCTGCAGCGCTACGCCCTTCGTCGCCGCTCGGGCCGCATTCCCCGGCTGGTGGTCGAGGAGGATGACTGGGGCACCCGCTGGAGCGCCGGCCAACGCCGCATCGAGGTCGTGGGCCGGTTGGCCCGCATGCGCCGCCGAGAGGTCGGTCACGCCGGCCAGGACGAGCGCGTCGTCGCCGCGTCTCAGGACCGTGTGGCGGTTCGGCAGCACGGCCAGCCCCAGATCGGCATAGTGGCGCATCCACGCCGCATACTCGAAAAAGTACTCGTGGTTGCCGGGGATCAGCCAGACCCCGTCGGGGGCCCGCAGATCGCGCAGCGGCGCGACGTCGGCGCGACGGGCGGCGAGCGATCCGTCGATCAGGTCGCCGGTGATCACGATGAGGTCGACGCCCAGCGCATTGGATCGCGCCACGACTGCGCGCGTCCACGGCGCCGGAAAAAGGCGGCTGAGATGCAGGTCCGTCAGCTGAAGGAGCCTGTAGCCGTCGAAACCGGCGGGCAAGTTCTCGATCTCGACCGTGACATCCTTGAGCGGGGGCAGCCGCACGGCCTGCTGCACCGCGACCGCCGACAGGATCATGGCGAGCGCCGCCTCGGCGTATAGCCACGCCACCGGCAGCGACCAGCGGCCTCCGGACACGAGCTTGCCGGCCAGGACCACGACGTCGAGCGCCACCTGCATCACCGCCAGCAGGACGATGACGCCGAAGGCCCAGTTGAACAGGAGGATCAGCGGGCGCGGGAACTCGGGCGCGAAGACCGATCCCGACGAGAGGCGGCTCCACAGGTGGTACTGGGACGCAACGAGCAGCAGGACCGCGATGCACGCCTTCAGCGCGAGCGGCCATGGCAGCGGCCACAGCACCCTGGCGATGACGTAGAGGCTGGGCAGGCCGAAGATCAGTTGGAACATGGACCGTCCGGGCGGGGCGAAGGCGCGCGACCGCTACGAGCGGGAACGATACCGACGAGATGGAGGCTGCGACGGTTCCGTAGCGGCGTAGGCCGTCGGCGTCACGGCAAGGATCGGCCGCCACGTCTCGCTCCACTCCGCCAGGGGCGAGGGATCGCCCCGGAAGGCCAGGTCGAGGAAGGTCAGCGCACCGTCCGCCGTCGCCCGCTTCACCTGCGGATTGAGTCTCGCCCCGCCGGTCAGCGACCGATCGGTGAAGATGCTGTGCGACCCGCCCTCGAACACCGCCAGCGCCTTCCTCGTCGTCCCGATCGCCGCGTAGACGTCGAGACGGTCCTGCACGGGCGAGCGCCGACCGGGCAACGCGATCACGTCCTCCGTCGCCGTCACGTGGAAGGTCGGCATGGTGACGGAGGCGAGCACGGCCGGCAGATCGCGCTCGCCGTAGAAGGGCGGCGCCGAGATGACGATGCCGGCCTTGAAGCGCGAATCGCTGCGGTCGAGCGTCCTCCCGTTACGAACGACCCGCGCGCCGCCGACGATCAAGATCGTGGTCGCGCCGTAGGAATGGCCGGCTGAGACGATGCGGGTCCGGTCGATGAACGCGGCGAAGAAGCTGTCCTTGTCGAGGATCCGGTCGAGCGCGAAGCTTACATCGGCGGCCCGGGCGATGGCCTCGCGCTCGTCCGCCGCCACGTTCACGCGGTCGAGAATTTCGAACGGATTGCCGGCCCAGACGCTGCCGTCGCTGCCGACATGCTGCACGTGGAGGCTGGCGGTGCCGTTGGCGGCCCAGTGGCGCCCAAGATAGCTGTAACCCGTTCGCGAGTGGCCCAGGCCGTGCGGGAAGACGATCAGGGGAACCGGCGCGGCCGGTGATCCTGGCGATGGCCAGTAGAGGCGCGCCGGCACCCGGCGGTCGCGACGGGCATCGACCCAGTCCAGATCCGCGATGCGGACGTCCTCGGAGGCCGCCTCGGCCGGCCGCACCGCACGTGTCAGCGCGCTCGCCGCAAAGCCTCCGACGAGCTTGGCCCCGAAGCGACGCCGGCTGAGGCCGGGGCGCGGGCATCCATCATCCCTCAAGGGGGCCTGCCTCTCCAAGACGGTGACGACGTCCACACACACCGCTGGCTAAGCCACTTCCCGTCGTAGACGCGGTGACGAGGCGCACACCGCGTGCGATCGTCGTTACGACACCTCTGTCGATGGAAATGGCCTGAACCCCCACACGGACATTTGGGGCGCCCCGGTTGAAGGCGAGGAAGGGCCGACGCCGGAAGGCAGCCCAGCTGCCAGTGGATGTCCGGTTCCGGGTGGTGTGCTGAAGTCCGCTCATGGCGCGAAGCCGTCGTTCAGCGGGCAAATGCTCAACAGCAGCTTACCACCGAGGCTGTGTGAGAACGCGGTTGGGTGTTTCGGCGCGGATTATGACGGGGTGCGAGGTGCCGCGTGCCCTCACGCCCG
>NZ_JACHOP010000043.1 GCF_014199935.1 Methylorubrum rhodinum | reverse complement strand
ATCTGCTCTCTCCTCCGTCCTGCCAGACGGATTGCGTGTTCGTGACACGAGACAGATGGGGACGGACGGTGGAGGACCTCAAACAGGCTCTCAGGGCGGACCACTCCCATGGGGGCGGATCAGCGGCGTCCTCGACCTGACGAAGTGCGCCCGAACGGGGCCGATCTACAAACCCGGCTCGGCACAGGCGAGCACGATGCGAGCCCGCTGGGCGAGCACCTGACCGACATTGCGGCGGCGCATGAGCCCTTGCAGGTTGCTGCGTTCAGCCGCGCTCAAGCGAAGGTCGGCTGGTTTGGGGCCGCGAGCCATCGGCACCTCCGTGCAGACATCGCTGACACCTGCGGGTCCTGACCCAAAACCGCAACCGCACTTCCAACTCAGACCACTAAGCAGGCATCGGCCATTCCCGACTTCGCGGCTCTCTGCACTCACAACCGTGAGCGCTGCGCGGCGCCCATAGCCGATCCGATGCAGCCCGCCAGCCCCACCACCTTCGAGCCGCCCATGCCCGTCGTCCCAGTTCGTGCAGACGGGCGCTTCGTGCTGCTCGACGTGGGGTACGGCCTCGAGACCGGGGCGACCCCTGTCCGGGCGCAGGAAGCCAGGGCTTGTCTCTGCGCGAGGTCTGCGGCCTTCCTGCGCTCCCACGAGATGCCGGAAGCCAGCATGCAACTTCGGATGAGTGAGGCGGAAAAGGCCGCGTTCCGTTCTTTTGCCAGCAGGGCCGGGTCATACTTCGAGTTCGGCATCGGCGGCAGCACCTATGCCGCTGCCGAACTCGTCAAAGGCCGGGTCGTCGCCATCGACAGCGATCCGGAGTGGGTCGACAAGGCCCGCAACGCGCTCAGCCCATCCGCGTACGAGCGCACCCTGCTCCGTGTCGATATCGGCCCGACCCGAGAGTGGGGCTACCCGACCGGCGGCCTCGGCTCGGAACAGCACGGGCGCTACTTTAACGCCATCGCGGAGCACCAGCCGCAGGACTTCGATTTCTGCCTGGTCGATGGCCGCTTCCGGATCGCCTGCCTGATTGCGGCCCTGAGGAGCACCCGCTCCGACACCGTCGTCGCCTTCCACGACTACCGGTGCCGCCCCCACTACCATCCGGCGGAGCAGTTCGGTCGTGTCATCTACGAAGCCGAGGACATCAGCTTCTTCGTCCGGCGTCCTGGCCTATCGAACGCCGAGCTTGATCGAGCGAAGATGAAGTACGGCAAGGACGCTCGCTAGTCTCAACACGGAGACCCGATCGCGTATGGTCTCGGTCTCGCGGGCGGTCGTCGCGGGCGTGGATGCAAGGCGCTTTCGCGCCGACGAACAGGTCGGGCCGCGCATCGCGACATCTCGGAAAGGAGATGCCGCGAGCATGCTTGGTTCAGGATTCGGCAGTGATCGTCTGCGACGCCACGCCCTGCAGTTTGCGCTGCGCTCGCTCGACGATGACGATGCTCGCTGTCTTAAGATGCTTCGGCGGCTCGAAGGGGAACGTGCTGACGATTGCGCGTACGTAAAACTCGCCGCCGCCGAGCCGCGTCAGAAGATAGGTCAGTTCATCGATCGAGATGCCGAACGGGTCAAGTTCGCCGCTATGGTCCGGCCAGTGCTGGCGGGTGTATTCGAGGATGATCCACCCGCCGGGTCGCAGGCAACTCATCCATGACGTGAACATCTTTTCGGGATCGTAAGAATGATCCCATGAATTTGAATAAATGAAATCGGTTACGCCTAGCCATTCAGGCTTTGTCTCGTGGAAGTCCCACTGGATGGTATTCGGAAAGTCGGTGGCTGTGCTGCTGATTTCGGTGCCAATTACGTCTGCACCAAGATTATCGCGGAACCATTCCTGCTCTTTTCCGCGCCGCGTGCCGTGACAAAGGCCGTTTTTCACGTCGCCTATGTTGCTTTTAAGCAGCTCTGAGAGATATTTGACAAGGTCTTTATTGACCCAAACCATGTTTATTTTACGCTTATTGCCTTCTTCCTGAATATTCTGATATCTCGCGTAATCGAACCTTCCGTCAGCCGTCACGAACTTTGTAAGCTTCATAACAACTTCCCCATCAGAGCGTTCGAATTAAGCAGCGTGCCATGTCGGGCGCGCACGGGCCGTTGTGTCACAGGGGGCACGAGACCTCAAGCAAGGGCGCGCATCCCTTGCAGAATGGTAGTCGAACGTATCATCACACCGCGGAATCGAACACAAACGGGTTCTCGCTGTCGAGGAGTTGTGCTTAGAAGTTCCGTTCCATCTGGGCGAGATGCGCTTGGGTGAGAAGCGGCGTCGTGCGCAGGGCCGAGAAGGGTTTCTCGGGAGCGACGTACAACCGACCTGCACGCAGCTTGGCAGTACGCGGATCGGACCTTGCCAGGCTGCGCACGGGTTCGCGACGCGCAGGGACCCATGCAGATCGGCCGGCATACCGCGCCGGAAGTGGTAGGTCGCCTCGCGCAGGATGACGTTGAAGAGGGCTGCCACCGCTCTCGTTCGCCGCCCTCGCGGGCGGGCTTGTGTAGCAGCGACATGTAGCAACCGGCTCGCTCCGCAGGACGGCCGGACGAGAAGCTGAATGACTTGAATGACTTGGGCTAAAAGTTGGCTGGGGCGCCAGGATACTCAGCCAGCGCCAAGAGCCTCGCTAAGTCTTTGATGATGCTCGTATTACCTCTGCGACTCGGCTCCCTCGTGTACCACTATCCTGCCTCACCGCAATAGCCCAGATCTGGAAGCGGCTGCGGACCCGGACGGTGTGGTCGGCGCCGTCCTTCGTGAACCGCCAGACTGCATAGGGCGGCCGGGGGCGCTGACGAAGCCGAGGCAGGCGTGTCCGGCGAGGTCTTCGGGTGTCGCGGGAGCTCCGTGCTCGGCGAGATAGGTCGGCGACGCGCAGACGACCTGTTCATGAGAGGCGAGTTCGCGGCTAGCCGCAGCACTACATCGTAGCCCTCGTCCACCGGATCGACGTAAAGGTCCGTGAGCATCAGCTCGATCTCGATCGCTTCGTGGTGTGCCATGAACGCGGTCAGCACCGGCGCGAGCCGAGTCGCGCCGAAGTCCACGGGCGCACTGACGCGCAAACGGCCGCGCGGCGCTGAGCTCCTCGATCACCGACTCCGCCGCCTCGACCTCGGCCAGCACGCGGCGGCAACGCTCGTATTAAAGCCGTCCGGCATCGTTGAGGCTCTGCCGCCGGGTCGAGCGATGCATCAGCGGCGTGCCGAGCCGATCCTCCAAGGCCCTAACATGCTTACCGGCCATCTGCGGGGATAGGCCAAGGGCCTTGGCCGCGGCCGTCAGAGAGCCCAGGTCGCTCGCCTTCACGAACACCAAGGGGAACCAGTACCACCCGCGCTGTCATGCGCGGTTCGTGGATCTAGATCGTGCAACGACGCCGCCGGACTTGCCACCGGCAATGGCCGGGTTGAAATTGATTAGAGGCGGCAAAGCCTGATTGAGGCCTGGCTGCACGTCAAGTAGGTGGGGCATGGTTCTGAAAATTCCGCAGCCTCCGACCCTGAAAGAATTCCTTGAGGCCAGCAACCTCGAAGTCGCAAAGGAGCCGCCTTGGGTGCATTCCGCAAGTGCCGGGCGCATCTGGGATTTCGTTAACGCAGGAAAGATAATCGCCTTCCCCTGCAATGTTTTTACAGGCGAAAACCTCTGCTATTTCTTCGTTGGGCGACCAGCATATAAGCGGGACGATATTACAAACCCAGGAGACTGGGAGTTGCCCATGGCATTTGTTATGCGCTTCCCAAAGCCTCCTAAAATCAAGCGCATCTTCCCTTTCGACAGCGGCGCGTTTGCAAACAAAAGATTCCCCACATACATCACAATGTTTAAAATCAATCGCTTTGACATATCTGGCGATCAACGGAACATCGGGCGCCTCATATCCCTGGTTTACCGTACACCGACACAGTACTTCGAGCGGAGACCCAGCGGGCACGAGGAAATCAAGCGGGAACACGATCTACTGCCTCGTCATCAGGAAATCCTGGCGGTTTCAAAGCTCGCGCTGGAGAATGCATCTCACCAAATGGATGATCGTGCAGCTGCAATAGAGGTATCGGTAGAGGAAGACATAACGCTGCTGCAGGAGCACTTGGTTGGGATTGTGATGCCGGAGGAATACGAACGGGAAAAGGAGCTATGGGCTCACCTAAAAAGTCTCACGCCGAACCTCGAAACGTACAGGATATTGCCCAGCTCCCTACACGGATATTATGCCCGAGTGTCTGATTGCGTTGACCGGATCTATAAAAAGGCCGGCATACAGCTATGACCGAAGAGCAAAAAGTCCATCGGCTTATTGGTGCCATCAAGCTGACCCCGGCAGCTGATTGCATCGGCCTGCCGGTCATGAAAACCGCCCGCAGCAACGCTGTCTACGTCCCGGAAATGGATGTGGAGCTGGCGATTACAGACTTCCTTACTTTCGTCAATGAAGGCCAGTACCATATTGAGTTCAACATCCCCCGCGAAGAGGCCTTGCGCTCTTACAAGGTCGGCGATCCAGCTCCTATTCCCTACTGGGTCGAGGGCGCCTGCCATGTGATTGGCGGGGATTCTGAAGCGAGCGATATTTCAATTAAACACCCGGCGCACAATCATCATGACGTGCTTCTTACCCTGAGAGGTGCGTTGAATGACGCTCGCACCGGCGTGTTCAAACGTGAACAGCAAGAATGGGTCGCCAGGGATATCGCAAATCAGTTTACAGACGTGTTTTTTGAAGAACCTGTCTACTCGCTATATTGGATAAATCGGTTCGCTCAGGCAATCGAACATGCAGCGCGCTTTATAAAACCACCTCATCTCGTCTATCAAAAATTACGTGCACTAGGTCTAGAGTGGATTAGGAAATTTGCTACAAAAACTGACCTGCGCCGGTTTAACCGGGTGATCTCATGCCTCGTCGCTAACAGAGCGCTGTCAATCAAGCGGGCGCAAGGCCTGTATTTCGCGTTCCTTATGCACAAACTCGAATCGCGGTCTTACAAAAAGATCGAAGCCGATCTAGTCCGCAGCAATGAGTTCGCAGCCCTTTTTCCTTACGGTCTGTATATATTTTACCGGGAGAACAATTGGCCGGAGGTTAATTTCGCCTACGAGAAGCCCTATCATATCTTTGATCCATTTTATAAGGCGCTACAAAAGGCAGAAGCAGACAATAATTTCGAGCATGTGGAATGGATGTCCTACGCATATTTTTTCAAATCAGATGCGCCTCGGGAGATCGCTGATGCAGTGGTGCCATTGCTAGAAAACAGCAAGGATGAGTATGTCAACGAGAAAAGGTGGTTCTTGAATGAAGGCTACCAAGCCGATGACCGGGTTCACTTGTTGAAGCTATACAAAAACATGATGCACCTTGACGGCGTACTTAGGGGCAATGTGCGTCTTTCCGGAGACTTTTCAAACAGAAGGTTTGACGTTGACCATAGATTTGTGGTCGACCTCTTCGGCGGCGGTGACTGGATACCATTATAAGCATTAGGATCAGCGGAATTGCCCCTGGATGTGGCGCAATATCATACGCTGCCGTCTCCGATCCGCCTGTCATTGTGGCTCCGAAGGTTTTGCGATCGATTTTGGCAGGGCATTACGAGAGACACATAACATTAAGGTTAAGAACCAGTCGGACACCGCTTAGGTCGATTGGATCTTGCCTTTATGGACGCGCGCACCAGATAGTGTGGCAGAGCAGATAAGATATCCGCTCGACGTAGGTGTAAGGTACGGTGTTCGCCCTTTTCCCGGAGGGCGGCCGCCGGCGCGGTTCCCGCCGCGCCAGCGACCTGACCATCAGCGTCTCACTGTGCTAGCAGGAGACAGCATATGGCTAAGGCCATTTACGGCGGACCCGTGTCCGCGTGCAACACCATCCTGACCATGCCGACCGGATCGGCGTCCCTTCTTCCGGACACCGTCTCGCACCCGCTGATCACGCCCTATGTGCAGATCGCCCTGCTAGCGGCCTTGAACGGGACGGGCGGATCCAGCCTCGGTGATCTCGCCGACGCCATCCCTGCACACCCCCAGCCGATCTCGGCCGTGCTCGCCCTCGTCGACGCTGGTCTTCTCGGCATCGACCTCGTCTCCGCCTTCGACGCCTCCTGCCGCGTCTGGCGCAATCCTCCCGCGCGTCACTGATCCCCCGATCATCCAGCGGCTTCTGACAGTCCGCAGCACGTCATCCGTGCTTCGTCCGGCCTGCGCCACGATGCGCCCGGCCGAGGCCGGATAACGCGCGCAACCCGACGCCGCGCGTCGCTCTCACCCTGTCCGTCTACGTGATCGCACCGGCCGCGCATCCGCGGCGGTGCGGGAGATCCCCCATGCCTTTCCTGCTCGCCCGGCTCCTTCACCTCTTCCGTCTCGCGATCGCCATCGGCTTCCCCGTTCCCGGCACCAGCCTCCGGGTCGCAGGTGACAGCCTTACCGACCTGCAGGTAATCGCCGCCGACTGGGCCGACCTGCCCCGTGTCCAGGCATGGCTCGCCGAGCGCCGCTACGGCGGTGTCTACATCCTCGTCGGCCGTAGCAATAGCCGCACCCGGGCCAGGGTCGGCGAGGGCGTCAAGCTCTGGACGCGGCTCGGAGATCACAAGGCGGACCCGCAGCTCGACTTCGTCGAGGAAGTCTACGTCCTTGTCTCTCCCATCTTTCATAAGGGCGCTACTGTCTATCTTCAGGAGCAAATCTCCCAGATCGTGCAGGCCGAGCCCCGGCTCGACTTCCATAAGGGTTGCGGCCCACTGGCAGGCTTTCCCCTCGGCGAGGCGGACCGCAAGTCGCTCGACCTCGCCGTTCTGCTCGGTCTGAACCTGCTCCATGCCGCCGGGCTGCGCGTGCTGCAGCCGGGCCAGAGCCGGCTCGCCCAGCAGGTCGCCGCCCTGCTGGCGGAGGCGGCGTGATGGCCGGCAACACGATTACGGCGATGGAAACGGTCCCCGCAGACCCTTCCGTCATCGCGACCGCAGCGATGGCGCGCATCCCGATGCTCGGCGACCTGCAGGTCGACGCCGCCGACATCCGGAACCTGCACCTTGCCGTCGATGCCGGCTTCATCATCGGGCCCCGCGACAGCTGCGCCGGTCCCGTCCTTCTCATTGAGATCCCGCTCATCCCGAACGAGGAGAACAGGTCGTGAGCACCGACGAGAACACGCGATCCGCCCCGGCGGACGCCGTCCCGACGCGCTCCGGCGACGTGGACGTGAGCAACCGGCCTAACACGAACCAGGCTGGCAGCGGGCGCGAGGTTGCCGTCGAGACTGAGTTCGATTCCGATCCGGCGATCTCGGACCTGCTCGACCTCGGTGAGCCCGGTGACGGTTCGGCTGGTACCACCGATGCTTCCGGCGGCCGCTCCGGCTGGCAGAACTGGCGCGGCGTGCGCCAGTTCGACGGCCTTGGTCAGCCAATTGAGCTGCTGGTCGAGATTGCCCTCGACGCTCCGCTGTCCTCACGCGTTCGTCGCGCTCTGCACCAATCCGAATCTATCGTCGTACTGATCAACGTGCCGAGCGCGGCGTGGGTGAAGCCGGTCGACGAGGCGATCCGGCGCGCCAGCGGACATCGGGCGGCGTGCCTGTTGTTGACTAGGCAACCGCGCGTCTCAATCAGCACCGATCCCGACACAGAGGCGGCAAACCTCGTTGCCCGCGGTCGCCCTGTGGTTGCGATCACCCCGGACCCGACCTGGGTCGCGCCGCTGCTGTCCGCTGCCGCCGATCACGTCATCACCGTGCCGCCGCTCAATGCGGCGCAGGTCGGATTGGCCGTGCGCATGTGGTGCGGGCGCCGGACGCGGACGGTGCTGGCACCGGACAATCTCGCAGGTCTCGACCTGTCCGACGTGGCGGCAGCCCTGAGGTCCGGTTCGACTCCTGCCGCTTGCCTGAATCGGATCCGCCGGGCGAGCCAGGCCCGGGTTGGCACGGCGGAGGGCGAGGCGGTCACCCCCCTTGATCAGCTGACTGGTTACGGCGGGGCTCATGCCTGGGCAATCCGCACTGTGGCCGCAATCGCCCAGGTGCGCCGGCGTGAGATGCCGGCATCCGCATTGGAAGGGGTCGTGCTGTTCGGGCCGCCAGGCACCGGCAAGACGACGCTGGCGAGAGCGCTCGCCCAGGCCTCAGGCGTGGTTTGCGTCGAGACAAGCGTTGGTCGGTGGTTCGCCGAGAGCCCGGGCTATCTCGATAGCATCATCAAGCAGATCGCACAGCTCTGCGATCGACTCGAATATTCAGCCAAGCAAGATGGCTGCGCCATCGGCTTTTTCGATGAGCTTGATGCACTGCCGAGCCGCTCTCGATTGGACGATCGCAACGCCGCGTGGTGGGGTACTATCATTTCGTACTGTCTCATCCGCTTCGAGACCTTGCGCAAGGCGGGCGTCGTCTTGATCGGTGCGACCAACCATATCGACAGGATCGATGCGGCGCTGCTGCGGCCCGGGCGCTTCGACCGACAGTTCCTCATCGCAGCCCCCGACGAGGCCGGGCGCCTCGGCATCCTGCGCGTTCATCTCGGCGACGACCTCGCCGAGGCCGACCTGACCTCCGCCGCACGCCTGTCGCACGGCATGACCGGTGCGGTGCTGGCCGGATGCGTGCGCGCCGCACGGAACCGGGCTCAGGCGGCCGGCAGGCCGATGCAACCCCACGATCTGCTCGCGGAGATTGCCCCTGCCGACGCGCGCTCACCCGCCCAGCTGCGGGCCGTCGCCCTCCATGAAGCAGGACATGCCCTGCTCGCCCACCGTCTCGGCATCACTGTCGTGCAGGTTACGACGAGGGAGGGACCGAACCATTGTGGGGCAACGGTGCTGCGCCTGTCCGATCCGATGCCGGACCGCGCCGCACTTGAGCGCCGCGTGATCGGTCTGCTGGGCGGGCGTGCCGCGGACGCGGTGCTTGGCAGCGGCGCTACGGCCGGGGCAAGCGAGGATCTGCGCGAGGCAACCCGCCTGCTGGCCGCAGTTCACGCGAGCCTCGGGCTCGGCGACACGCTGAGGGCGGTCGTCAGCCAGGAACACGCCGCGGTACTGCTGCGTGAGGACGCGGCACTGGCCCAAGTGGTCGAGGCGGACCTTCGCCGCCTGCAGAGCATGGCCGAGGCCCTCGTGCGCGCCGACCACTCCGCGATCCTGGCGCTGGTCGAGGCTCTTCTCACCCACCGCGTCCTCACCGGCGACGAGGTTGCGGAAATCGCAGCTAGGCACCGCCCCCGCCTCCGCGTCCGAGCTGGCTGTCGGCCCGCTGCTCCACGGCACATCGGATTGGTCCTCCCCGATCGATCCAGTCTCACCACGGCCCGGTGAGCCGAGATCAGCCGCCAGCGATCGACGGGAGCAGTCTGACGCCAATCCCGATTCGAGATGTCATCCCAACGCGAGAGAGGAGTTGGATATGAGCCACGCCGAACTGGAGCGACACCTATCCCTTGGAGAGGCCGAGCGCCTGGAGAGCGCGCTGATGGCTTTCGACCGGCTCATCGCCGGCACGCCGCCCAACCCTGCCGAGCTTGCCGGCGCGCCCGTGCTGAATGCATGGCACCGCACGCAGGTGCCGATCCTCGAGCCGGCCCTGGTCGGTTGGGTCGAGAGTCATCCGCAGCTGCCTGGATCTCGTCGCGTCGTCACCTCGAGGCTTCTGGTGCTCGACGAGACCGCAGGATGGGCGAGAACAGTGAGCCGGCTGTACCGGCTCATGGCACCCAGCACCTGCGGCAAGTCCTGAACGTCCCCTCTTGGACAGACCCGAAACCGGATGTGCAGACGTTCGAATCGGGCACCCCGTAGATCTTCCCTTACCTTTTATCAAAGCCTCTGGAGCATGTCCGTGCCTGAGACCGTATTGGTATTCGATCTGGAAACGGTGCCCGATCTCGCAGCTGTGGCGCGGGTGCACGGCCTCGATCCCGACGACACGGACGGCGCACGCGCCAAACTCGGCGGCGGTTTTCCAAAGCTGATCTATCACGCCATCGTATGCATCGGCGCGTTAATCGCTGAGCGCATGGACGAGGCGTGGCAGGTGCGGGCATTGGGTGCGCCGCACATCGGCGAGCGTTCCGAAGCCCAGCTCATCATCGACTTCGCCGCGCGACTCGATCAGTTGCGACCGCAACTCGTAAGCTTCAACGGCCACGGTTTTGACTTGCCGGTGATCCGCTACCGCTCCCTCGTTCACGGCATCGCCGCGCCCGGTTTGACAGCCCGGCCGTATTACAGGCGCTACGATGAGGCCGGGCTCGACCTGTGCGATGTCCTGGCGAACCATGACGCCCGGGGCCGGATTGGCCTCGACGCACTGTGCCGTGCGATGGGCCTGCAGGGGAAGCCTGAAGGACTCGATGGCGGCGGCGTCGCCGAGCTCGTTGCCCAGGGGCGCCTGCAAGACGTCGCGGCTTACTGTCAGGCCGACCTGATCGCGACTTACAGAATTTTCCTCGCCTATGAGCACTTGCGCGGGAAGCTGTCCCCCGTCGGATACAATCGCAGCATTGCCGACCTCGACGCCTTCCGGGCGCGGACGGGGGCCACGGACCGCGATGCGATCACAGCTTTCCCGGTTGAAGCGCCGACACCGTCCCACGCCGCCTGATTGCGAACGCTCACGCCGCCCCGGCCGGTGATACTTCCGGACGCCAAGAAGGAGTCCTGCAACATGCTGTCGAATGCAGATATCGCCACGGGCCGGCGCATCGGCAGACATAGAACCGGCTATGCTGCCTTAGGATTGAGGGGGAAGTAGCCTACGTGCCCACGTGGTCGACGCGGAACGCGCAAAACGCGCAAAACGTCCGAAACCCATCGAGCGTCGACCTAGGATCCACCGGCAGTCATGCCGATGCTGCCGACCATGCCTTCCGCGCAGCGGAGAGGAAGGCAGGATGGGCTTGGTAATCCGCTCGCGTCCGACCCGTGCGGTTGCGTCGGGGCGCCTCTGCGATGCAACCAAGCCGCAGGAGCCGATCGACCGCCTTCTCCCAAGCTGCACGGTCGCGATAGCAGGGCGCGCGCCGCGCTTCGCGCAGTTCCCGCACGTTGAAGTCGAAGCCCTCGACCGCGCGCGCGATGAAGATTGCGATGGCGCGCAGATCCGCATCCGGATCCGGCCGGGCCTGGGCCGCGTCGAGCGCCCGCTCCGCGCTCGGTAGGTAATTCTCGTCCAGCAGGCGGATTGCCGAGCGCACGTACGCATCGCCGACCGAGGGCGGGAGGCCGGCCTTGTCCGCGAGCGCATGGTCGAGGATCGCCAGCACGAAGGCGAGCCGTAGCGCCTGGGTCGTCGCCCGGTTGTAGGTCGAAGCCAGCATGCCGGTCGTCTCGCTGGCCTCCGCCGCCCAGCGCCGTGAAGCCGGTCCGACGGCCCGCCATGCGTGCTCGGTGATAAGGACCGGATGTCCCCCGAAGGCACTGGGGGATGCCGGTAGCGCGTAAGCCTGGCGCAGCACCCCCTCGAACCGCTTCGTCGCGGGCGCGCTGCGCGAGGGCAGATCGGTGTCACGCACGATCTGCGGGTACGTGATGAGACTGCGCGCGAACAGCCCGTCATCCTCATGGCCCACGACATGCTTGAGCTTGTCCGGCTGCACGCCTCCGCACAGGCTGAGCAGCAACGCCGGCAGGATCTGCGCACCGTTAGCCCGCTCGCGCACGTAAGGGTCGCCGTCGTAGCCCTGCAAGAGCGCGGCTCGCCCTTCGTCCGAGCGCAGGGTAGCGCCGCGCAGGAGGCCGATCACGTCGGCCTGGGCGAGCAGCAGGCCACGGGGCTGCGCCTGCAGCTTATCGAGGATGCCCGACAGCGTCGTGCTGGTGCAGGTGATGAGCCCTGGCGGCGGCGCGGCCGCTTCCGGCAGGCGATAGGAGGAGAAGTCGACCTCGTCTTGATCGAGGCCCTCCCGGATCTTGCGCCGCGTCCGGCGCAGCTGCTCGGCCCGGACCATCTGTGCCACGGCTTCCCGGTTGGGATCGGGGACAGTCTGGCGGAGCGCACCGAGGCCGATCTCGGTGAGCACGTTGACGGTCTGACGCATAGATACTGATTTTCCGCTGCCGGAAGCACCAACCAGCAGCGCCCACATGGCGCTGGGCTCGCGCCACTCTGCATTGATCTGGAGATGGGCGCTCGTACCGACGGCGGCCGCAAGCGTGGCAAGGACGCTCGTGACGAGGAAGGCCGGGTGGGTACGCTGGCCCTGGGCCATGCCGGCGATCAGGTCGCGGACACCCGCGGGCAACGCGTCGAGGGGAAAGGATGGTACGGGCCGCATCGCGGTGTCGAGGAAGCCGAGGTCCGGGCCCGTGTCCTCCCCGGCCTTACCCTCCGGCGTCACGGTCGCGAGGATGGTTCGGGTGACGGGGCGAACGACGGATGAGATCGGCGGCAGATGATGACCGGGCGGCGTAGCCTCCGTCAGGCGGACACCCGCTTCGGTCTCGACGACGGGGCACGCGGGGTTGATCGTATCGGAATCGAACGGTGCGGACATGCGACATCTGCCTCATGCGAGGGTGGGGGCGAGGCACACCGTCGTATGCATCACCGAATAATCAGCCGATGTCGGGAGCTTGACCGATGGAGATACAGTGCATCAAGCAACACTTTGTGGGATATTTGCCCCCACACGAAAAAACTTTGCCGCTCGCTTTCTCCGAGAGGGGCCATCCGCGGCGGGAACCTCGCAGTTGAAAGCCATCTCGGGGTCGGGCGGATTGCCGGTTCCGCAGCACACCGTCTGCGTGATGCGCGCGGACGGCGGGCCGCTGTGTTCCGACACGTTCAGTGCCCGTAGGGTTTGCCGAGGTCATCGCGCAGGCTCGCGACTTCATCCTGCAGCGAGGAGTACGCGGCGCTCAGTTCGGCGATCCGGTCTCGATCGTCCGCTCGTGCCTCCGCCAGCGTACGCAGCCGCTGCTTCGCTTCCGCAAGCACTGTCAGGAAATCCTGCCGCACCTCGGCTTCAACCACCTCACGCAGCCGCGCGCGCGCTGCATCGTAGGTCTGCTCCAGCGCGGTCCGACGCCGAGCTGCGTCCCGCTCGGCCAAGTAGAGCGTGCGCTGCAAGCGGGTGCGCTTGGGGCCGAGGCGGGCATGGCCGAAGCCACGGCTGACGCGTACGTGGTAGTCGTCCTGCAACGCGCGCATCGCCGCGAGGTAGTCGGCCCGCTGTTCGGTCTTGCCCTTCCGCTCGGCTTCGGCCCGCCTGAGCGCAGCCCGACCCGGATGAATCGCCTCCCAGTCCAAGCAATTCGTCGGGGTGAGCGAGGGTACCGCATAGGCCTGCAGGTGGCAGTAGTCCTCGTCCCGGTGCTCGACAACACTGAGAAGCGTGTCGCCGAACCGGCTCCGGCACCAAGCCAGCGCCGCGTCCCGCCACGCGCCGTAGCAATCCGCCGCGTCGGGAGCATTCCGATCTTCGACGAGGGTTCGAGGGACAGGATAGGAAAGCACGGCAGCCATCAGGACGGCGCCATCGCGGCGCAAGCGCCGGCCTTTGGTATCACGAGCCTGTGCGGCACGTTCGGTTGCGAGGATGCCGACGTCGAGCGGCGAGACGCCGAACAGCAGCGTGGGCGCAGTGGGGTATGGCACGTGACGGGCGGCACCGGCGGCACGCGCGCCTTCCCGGGTGATGCCGTCGACCGTGGCCCATTCGGGGGCGCCCTTACGTGGTGCGACGCCGTACAGGCTGATGTGGAGAAACTGGGATTGCGTAGACATGAAACACCTCCACGCGTCATTCTCGACACAAACTCGAATTCCACCATAGGGGGTTGGGGCAGAAGACGGCCGAACTCTGGAAGGCCACACAAACGAGGGGGTCGAAGCGACATCCCAGTCGGTCTCTAGGATGTGACTGGGATATGGGCTAGAAGCTGGCTTGAATGTCGGTGACCTTGCCCCCTGTTTGCCCCCGTTCATAACCAGAGTCCGTTCTGGTTCTGGCCCCTACGGCCGTGAAACACCGCCTCGCCCCGGCTCCCTTCACAGGGATGCACGGGTGTGGTCTCCTGGCGCATCTTCGGCTGACGGTGACAAGCTCGGGCATCGCGATCGATGCGGGGAATGCCGGCCTACCGTCCCTTGACCGTGCCTGCCAGGGCAGGAACAAACGCTAAACTCAGAGGCAGGTGGCGCAGCGCGTTGGTCGCCAGCAAGGGATGTGGTTTCAACTCGACGCCGATGCGCAAGATCATCCACATCGACATGGACGCGTTCTACGCCTCCGTCGAGCAGCGTGATGACCCGAGCTTGCGGGATCGGCCGCTCGCGGTCGGTGGCTCGCGCGAGCGCGGTGTTGTGATGGCGGCGAGCTACGAGGCAAGGCGCTTCGGCGTGCGCTCGGCCATGCCGTCGGCCACCGCGCGCCGGCTCTGTCCCGACCTCGTGTTCGTGCGCCCGCGCTTCGACGCTTACAAGGCCGTCTCGGCCGAGATTCGTGCCGTGTTCGAGGAGCACACGCCTCTCATCGAGCCAGTGGCGCTCGACGAGGCGTACCTTGACGTTACCGAAAACCTGAAGGGCCTGCCGACCGCGACCGAGGTGGCGAAGGACATCCGCGCCACGATCCTTGCCCGAACCGGTCTCGTTGCCTCAGCGGGCGTATCCTACAACAAGTTCCTGGCCAAGGTTGCCTCCGACCACAGGAAGCCGGACGCGCTGTTCGTCATCACACCGGCGATGGGGCCGGGCTTCGTCGAGGCCCTGCCCATCGGCCAGTTTCGCGGCGTCGGACCGGCGATCGAAGCGAAAATGCGTCGCCTGGGCATCCAGACCGGTGCCGACCTGAAGGCGCGCTCGCTCGACGAACTGCGAGCGGCCTTCGGCAGCGCGGGTGACTACTATCACTCAGTGGCGCGGGGCATCGACGAGCGGCTGGTGCGGGCACACCGCGAGCGCAAATCGATCGGCGCGGAAACAACGTTCTCGCAGGACACGAGCGAGTATGCGGTGCTGGCCGAACGTTTGCAGCCATGCATTGACAAGGTGTGGGCGGTGGCGACCGCGAAGGCAGTGGTAGCCCGCACCGTGACGCTGAAGCTGAAGTTCTCGGACTTTGCCCAGATCACCCGGGCGCGCTCGCTGCCGGTCGCGCTCGCCGACCGCGCGACGCTGGAGGGGGTCAGCCTTAGCCTGCTGCGAGAGGCGTTTCCCTTGCGCCGGAGCGTGCGGCTGATCGGTGCGGCGCTCTCGTCGCTGCAGGCGCCGTCCGCTGATGACGATGCACGGCAGCTCGATCTTTCCTTGTGACGGAGGTCGGACGTTCAACGCGCCAGCGGCGAGACGGGGCTTGTATGGTCCGTCGCGGACCTGACTTCAGGAACAAGGCAGGGGCGAACTCCTGACCCCAAGCGGACATTCGACCTGTGCCCGCCGAAGGTCCGGATGGGGTGGAGGCTGTGTGAAAAACTCTGCTGTTCTGATAGTCTCTGCGGGACGGTGGAGGCGGCTATGGCGCGTTTTGTTTGTGGTGCTGATCGCCA
>NZ_JACHOP010000042.1 GCF_014199935.1 Methylorubrum rhodinum | reverse complement strand
CATACTCTCACGGTTCAGCCTCTCAGCCGAACCCGCAAGGACATGAACAAGCCGCCCGCGTTTCTCTTTCTCGATATCTACTTGTCAAAGAGCGAAGAAGTCCGCACCCAAGGCGCAACCCCCTGCTGAGAACGCGCCATCGCCCCGGTTGCCCGGCCCGATCAGCCCCGTCTTCAGCGATAGTACCACGGCGGCCTCGTCAACCCGGCGATCATGTCACCGGCAGGAGCCCTGCCCGAGCGGTCCGTGGCCTCTAGAGCCGGCGAACCGTCCTGTCAACCGTCATCCGATCGACACATCCGGGACACGAAGGACAGCCATCGTCCGATCCAGTCGCCCGGATCAGCCGTGCCGCTCAAACAGTCCCGAAGACCTCAAGGCCGCCGCGCCACCGTGTGGTGGGCCGCCGCGCCCCGTCGGTGAGGTGCTTCTACGAGGACCCGCCCACGCCGTCAATCGAAAAAACGAGAAAAATGCGAAAGTGCCCGCCAGGGACCATCGTGGTGCACCTAGCGGGGCGTTCAGCGCCGGGGTGCTGTCAGAACCCTTTTTTCACCCGAGCCAGCGCCGAGGCGAGGCCTTCGGCGACCCGCTCGCGCTCGACCGGGTCGGCGTCGCGGGCGACGACGACGTGCTCGCGGCGGGAGATCAGGGTCAGCCGGCGCAGGCCGAACTCGTCGTCGTCCAGGCGGGCGAGCTTGGTCCAGAGCGGGTTGAAGCGCCATTCGCGCCGGCCGCCGCGCGGATCGATCCGGGCGAGCGAGACTTCGAGGGGCGATATCGCCACCTCCTCGAACGAGCGGCCGCGCTTGAAGCTCACCTTCAGCGCCACGTAGAGGGCCAGCATGTCGAGGCCGAAGAAGCCGGCGATCGGCCAGAAGCCGGCCCGCCAGCAGGCGATCGAGGTCACGAGGGAGACGAGGCAGCACAGGATCATCACGATCCGGAACCCGTCGCGACCGAGCGATTGATTGGGGCGGATGACGGCCGTGTAGAGCGGACGATCCATCGTCGCCGGGTCGAGCCCGTTGGGATGCGCAGAGAGGTTGCCGCTGACCATGCGGGCAATATAACGCGCCGATGCCTCCAAGAAAGCCTGCGCCGCGCATTTCCGATACGGAAGAGCGTCTCTCGAAACCTGCCGCGGGCAAGAAGCCGGCGAAGAAGCCCGGCAAGGCCGAGGCGCGCCTCGGCCCCGTTCTGAAGGGGCGCGTCGAGACGGCGCCTGAGGCGGTAGACGACGAGACCCTGGTCGAAATTTTCTCGCGGCTGCGCGAAGCCGACCCGGAGCCGCGCTCGGAACTCCAGTTCCAGAATCCCTACACGCTGCTCGTCGCCGTGGTGCTCTCGGCCCAGGCGACCGACAGGAGCGTGAATCTCGCCACCGAGCCGCTCTTCGCCATCGCCGACACCCCGCAGAAGATGCTGGCGCTCGGCGAGGAGCGGGTGCGCCACTTCATCCGCACGATCGGGCTGTTCAACACCAAAGCCAAGAACGTCATCGCGCTCTCGCGCATCCTGATGGAGCGGCACGGGGGCGAGGTGCCGCGGGAGGCGGCCGCGCTGGAGGTGCTGCCCGGCGTGGGCACCAAGACCGCGAGCGTGGTGCTCAACGTCGCCTTCGGGGTGCCGCGGATCGCGGTGGACACCCACATCTTCCGGGTCTCGAACCGGATTCCGCTGTTTTCCGCGCCGACGACCGACAAAGTGCAGGCGGGGTTGGAGGCTCGCGTGCCGGAGCCCTACCGGCTCAACGCGCATCACTGGCTGATCCTGCACGGGCGCTACACCTGCAAGGCACGGCGGCCGGATTGCCCGCGCTGCCGCATCGCCGACCTGTGCCGCTACCCCTCCAAGACGGCCGACCTCACGCCCATATCGGATTGACACCATCCCGCGAACCGGCCCCGCCGCAGCCCTGCAGGCATTGCCGTGCAAGGCCAACGCGTTGTGCTGCAAAGCCCGTTCCGGTACAGAGATGCTACGGCGGCCGGGACTATTTCCCGCGGACAGTTGGGGTCCTCGGGAACGTGCTCCGGCCGCCCGCCCGCCAGACGGGTCGCCGCGCCGCGGATTCGCTTCACGTGCTAGTTCCGAAGGAGCCCCGGCCCCATGGACTTCCTCAAACCACGGTACACGCCTATGAACCGCCGCCGTCGCATCTACGAGGGCAAGGCGAAGGTCCTCTACGAGGGACCCGAGCCCGGGACGCTCATCCAGCACTTCAAGGACGACGCGACCGCCTTCAACGCGAAGAAGCACGAGGTGATCGACGGCAAGGGCGTGCTGAACAACCGCATCTCCGAGTTCGTCTTCCAGCACCTCAACGACATCGGCGTGCCGACGCATTTCATCCGCCGGCTCAACATGCGTGAGCAGCTGATCCGCGAGGTCGAGATCATCCCGCTCGAGGTGGTGGTGCGCAACGTCGCGGCCGGCTCGCTGGCGCAGCGCCTCGGCCTGGAGGAAGGCACGCAGCTGCCGCGCTCGATTATCGAGTTCTACTACAAGAACGACCAGCTCAACGATCCGATGGTGTCGGAAGAGCACATCACCGCCTTCGGCTGGGCAACGCCGCAGGAGATCGACGACATCATGGCGCTGGCGATCCGCGTCAACGACTTCCTGTCCGGCCTCTTCCTCGGCGTCGGCATCCGCCTCGTCGACTTCAAGATGGAGACCGGGCGCCTGTGGGAGGGCGACCTGATGCGCATCGTCGTGGCCGACGAGATCTCTCCGGATTCCTGCCGGCTGTGGGACATCAAATCCTCGGACAAGCTCGACAAGGACCGCTTCCGCAAGGATCTCGGCGGGCTGATCGAGGCCTACACCGAGGTCGCCAAGCGGCTCGGCATCATGTCCGAGAACGAGAAGGTGCAGGCCGGCGGGCCCCGGCTGGTGCAGTAGCGCCTAACGCGGCGCGGCCGGAGCCACACCGGTCCAGCCGCGGCGCAGGCGGACATGGGTCGAGAGGTCCGGATTGAGCCCCGGATGATAATGGGGGTCCTGCGCCAGCAGCGGCCCCCATCGCCGTTTCAGGGTCTCGATCTCGGCGGCGTGGCGGGCGGCGGCTTCCGGTGATGGACGGCGGCTCGCCGATTCGCGGTGATGCAGCACCGCGCCGCCGACGAAGAGCGTGCGCAGGCCGGCCGCGTTCAGGCGCAGGCAGAGGTCGAGATCGTTAAAATCGACGGCGAAGGCCGGATCGAAGCCGCCCACCTTCTGAAATTTTTGCTTCTCGATCACGAGGCAGGCGGCCGTCACCGCGGCGACCGTGCGGGTCGCGCGCAACCCCGAACAATAGCCCGGCGCGTCTTCCGCAAAATGACGATGGCCGTGGGTGGCGAGCCCTCCGGTGCCCAGCACGATGCCGCCGTGCTGGATGCGGCCCTCGCCGTCGATCAGCCGGGCGCCGACGGCACCGATCTCGGAGCGAAGGGCCTCGCGCACCATGCGCTCCAGCCAGTCGGGACTTTCCGCCTCGACATCGTTGTTGACGAAGGCGAGCACGTTTCCGCGAGCCGCCTCGGCAGCGCGGTTGTTGATGGCGGCGAAGTCGAACGGGCCGGCGCAGTCGAGGATGCGGGCGGCGTCCGTCGCGCGGAGTTCTTCGAACCAAGCGAGCGTCGCGGGATCGCGGCTGCCGTTGTCGCAGATCAGGATCTCTTTCGCCGGCCAGTCGGTGCGGGCGCGCAGGCTCTCGATGCAGGGGCGCAGCAGGTCGAGCCGGTCGCGGGTCGGCACGATCAGGCTGACGAGGGGCCGCGGCAGCGGCAGGGGCCGTTCCAGGCGGATCACCCCGTCCGGCTCGACGAAGGCGAGGGTGTCCCCCTCCCCCGTCCGGTCGAGATCGCGCCGCACCGCCTTGAGGCGGGCGCGGCGGGTCTCGGCGCGGGCCCCCTCCCCTCCCCCCTCGGACGGCAGCGTCGAGACCGAGAGGAGGCGCGGCAGGTGGCGCAGGACGCTCGGGCCGAGGCGGGCGGCGAGGTCGAGGGCGATGTCGAGTGCGGCGGCGCCGGGGACGGGTTCGACCGACGCCACGCTCGCGCGGCGCAGGACGAGGACCGGGCCGAGCCAGTCGACCGCGCGCAGAAAGTCCGGGTCGAAGGCGGGGCGCAGCAGCGGCAACCAGGGGCCGCCCGGACGGGTGCGGACGAGGGCGTCGCCGTAGAGGGCGTGGATCGAGGGGTCGGCAAAGGCGGCGGCGATAGCTTCCACGGCGCCCGCCACGAGGGTGTGGCCGGGGGCCGCAAGGAGGACGAGGGGCAGGCCCTCGGACGCGATCCGGACGGTGCCGTCGGAGGCCGGCTCGATCCGCTCGAGGCCGTGGCGGCCTAACTCGTGGTCCGGCTCGGAGGCCGGCGCCGGGCCGGGCCAAGACAGGCGGTGATGCGCGCCGGTCAGCGCGGCGAAGGCGGTGGCCGCCCTCACCCGGCGGCCGGTCAGGCGGGCGATCAGGATCGGCAGCAGCCGGCCGGGATGCCGGGCCGCGCGGACAAAACGGCGAAAAAAACTCGGCGCGGGCTCGGCGGCGAAGAGCAGGGCGTCGGGGAGCGGCGCGCCCGTCATTCGAGGTCCTCGCCGAAGGTCGTGAGCGACAGGGCCGGGTGATGGAACGGGTCGTGGCGGATCGTGTCGCGCCAGCGCTCGGCGAAGGCGGCGGCCTCGCGCTCGAAAAGCTGGCGGGCGGCGCCCGTGGGCCGGCCACGGCTGACCGATTCGAGGTGGGACAGGACGGCATGCGGCGTCCAGACCGTCTTCCAGCCCGCCGCCCCCAGGCGCAGGCAGAAATCGACGTCGTTGAAATCGACGGCGAAGGTCGCGGCATCGAAGCCGCCGACCGCTCGGTACTTTTCCGAGCTGACGGCGAGGCAGGCGGCGGTGACGGCCGAGACCTCGTGAGAGACGCGCAGCCGGCCGAGATGGCCCGGCGTGTCGGCGGGGCGGCGGCGCAGGATGTGGCCGGCCTCGCCGCCGAGGCCGACGACGACGCCGGCATGCTGGAGGCACCCGTCGCGATAGAGGAGCTTGGCGCCGACCGCGCCAACCTCCGGCCGCACGGCTTCAGCCACCATGGCGTCGAGCCAGTCGGTCCGCAGCACCGCCACGTCGTTGTTGAGCAGGACGAGGATTTTTCCACGCGCCACCTCGGCGCCCCGGTTCACCATGGCGGCGAAGTTGAAGGGATGCGGGAAGGGCTCGATCCGCACGCGGGGATCGGCCCGCAGCCCCTCGTAGAATCGCAACACCTTCGGATCGGCCGAGCCGTTGTCGACGATGACGAGTTCGATCGCCGGGTAGTCGGTCCGCGTGAGCACGTCGGTGGTGACGCGGGCGATCAGGTCGGGCCGGTTGCGGGAGGGGATGATCACGCTGACCGGCGGTGCGGGGTCCGGCCGTGGTCGGTGCAGGTCGAGGATGTTTTTGTGCAGAACCGGGCGGACGAGATCGCTCACCGCGGAGAGCTGTTCGAGGAGGGCGGCGCGGCGTGCCGTGTCCTCGGGCCGAATCGCGCGGCGGCACAGGATACGCGGGAGATGGACGACGCGGGTGGCGTCGCTGAGGTCGAGATCGAGACCGGTCGCGAAGTTATCCGGTGCGCTCACCGGCCGCGGGGGCAGGCCGGCGAGGAAATCGCGGGCGACGAGGGCCGGGGCGCCGACGAAGCCGGTGACGCGGGCGAGGTCGGGGCTCCAGTCGGGCTTGAGCCGGGGCACGGGATAGGCGTCGCCGATTTCGTCGTCGGCGTAGACGAGTTCTGGCTTTTCCTCACGGTACGCAGCCGCCAGCAGGGCCAGGGCATGCGGGGCGAGGCGGTCGCCGGGGTGCAAGATTCCGAAAAGATCGGCGTCGCCGCAAAGAGCTAGGGTCGTGGCGTCTGGGTTCCAGGCGGTCGCACGGATGCGGGGATCGGGCGCGAACCCGGCCTCGGCGCCGGAGAGCTGGAGCGTCCAGTTCGCGTGGCTCTGCGCCGTCAGCGCCGCCAGCGTGTCGGCCATCGCGCCGGCCGTTGCACCCTCGGCCGCGAGGACGAGGCGGATGCGGATGTCCGGGGCGGGCGTTTCCGGCGGGGGCGGCGTGCCGCGGGCGTCGCGCCATCCGGCATAGGCGGACAGGGGCGTGACCGCGCAGGCGCCGCGCAGGGAGTCGCGCCAGCGCCGCTCGTCGCGTCGCAGCAGCGCGCGCAGAGCCCCGGCGGCGCGCAGGGGACCCTTGGCGAGGCACTCGGCGAAGACGTGTTTCGAGGTGCGCGCGCCGACCCGTTCGAGCGTGAAGCCCGGCCCCCCGGCGATCTCGATACCCTCGCAATCGGCGGGAAGGTAGCCGAGCCAGAAGGCGCAGCCGAGGACGACGCCGGGCAACACGAAGCGGTCGATGCGCCCGTTCCGGCGGCGCAAGCGCAGGAGTGGGCGCTGCGGCCGGGCGCGCGCCGGCAGGGTGTAGCGCAGCACGATCCAGCCGCCCAAGACCTCGGGCGGCAGTTCCAGGCGGCGGTCGAAGAGCGGGTCGTCGGTCGCGATGAGGGAGAAGGGCGTCGCGCGGCCCTGCCACGCGCCATCCGCCGGGGCGAGGCCGTCCTGCGGCGTGGTCAGGCGGCCGCTCCCCGTATGGCCGATCCGGCCGTCATTGGCCCGGCACCGGCGCTTCGCTCTGGACCGCCTCGGTGGCGGCGGGCTTGCGGCGGCGGGCCACGGACTTGGCCTTCTGCGCCCCCAGGCTCACCTCGATGTCGTAGCCCCAGGCCTTGTCGGCGGGCACGACGAGATCGTTCTCGATCACCGTCCCCTCCCCTTGGGCGGTGCCGGCGGGAATCGGGATCGCGACCCGGTGGGGCCGGCTCATCACCGGCTGCTCGTTGTACTTGATCGCGACGGTCACCGGCGCCTCGAATCGGCCGGGGGCGCCCGCCGGCCCGAGCATGGCGCGGACCTCGACGCCGACCCGCACCGACACGGAACCGTCGCCCCGCGCCTGGCACTCGCGGCTGAGGCGGGAGAACACGATCTGATGGCGCAGGCGGGCGTTGTCGCCGGCCGCGCCCGCGAAGGCCTGGATCGCGGCGCCGCCGTCCGGCACGAACACGTTCGGGCAGTAGACGTCGTTGGGGTCGAAGGCCTTCGGCGCCATCAGGTTGCCGCCGCCTCCGCCGCCATCACCGCTGCCGCCGCCGCCGCCGAACAGGTTCTTGAAGAAGCCGCCGGACTCGGCCTGCGCACCGCCGATGCCGGCGAGCACCAGCCCGAGACACGCGGCAAGCCGCGCCGTCGTGGTCATCCCGCGCATCACGCTCCCTCTTACTTCAGCGCGTCGAAGCCGGTCCCGAAGCCCTTCATCGAGACCGGGATGCCGACGCCCTCCTCCGGGGTCTGGAACACGATGAAGGTCGCCTGCGCCCCGCCCCTGAGGGAGCGGACCAAGCCGTCGTCCATCACCACCTCGGCGACGCAGCCGGTGGTGAGGCAGCGTACGAAGCTCGCCCGGCCGATATCGGTCTGGTCGATCTTGAGGCCGAGGCCGGAGGGCAGCAGCACGCCGAGCGGCGCCACCACGCGCAGCAGGTAGCCGCGGTTGTCCGCGGTCTTGAGGACGATGACGACGAGCGTCAGGTTCGGCCGGTCCTCGGCGGCCACGTACTGCACCAGGGCGCATTGCTCGGCCTTGGCGCCGGCCGGCGTCTCGCAGCGCAGCTGCCAGTCCTCGAAGGTGTTGCGCACGGTGCCCTGCGCCGCGGCCGGGCCGGCGGACGAGATAGACGCCGCCGCGACCGAGAGGAAGGCCAGCGCGAGCCGGCGGCGCCCGGCGCCCGACCGCATCACCCGACCCACGCCCGAAAACAGACCCACGCGGCAGTCCCTCATCGCTCTCGCCCACCCCGCGAAAGCACGGGAGGTGGGACCATGCGGGTCACCCGGTGTCAAGCAATCGCGGCGAGGGTGTGTCCGTGGCTACCGCCGAAGCGCGGGCTGCTCTACATAATGGTCAAGCTCGCCCCCACCGGGATCCACATCATGCGCCGCCTCGCCCTCTCGGCCCTCGCTACGGGCCTCGTTTCGGGTCTCTTGCCGGCCTTCCTCGTCGCCGGCAGCGGAAGCGCTCTCGCCCTGTCCCTGCCCTTCGAGGAATCGACCTATCGGCCGCCGGAGGCGACCACGACCTATGTCGAGCGCTCCCTCAACCGTCAGGCACCGCTCACCATCGAGCACCTGCCGGTCGAGCGGAATCCGCGCGGGCGCCGGGGCGATTCCGCGGCCATCGCCGGCTTCTGCCGCGACGGCGGCACGATCCTGCGCCGCGACGACTCGGGCCGCCCGGTCTATCTCCGCCAGCGCGAGGTCTGCGACAACGTCGCCCCGCGCCAGATGTGGCCCGGCCACGTCGATCCGCGCCCGGCCTGGCCGGCGGAGCGGGCCCGCATGCGCAGCCGGGCGATCGTGACGAAGTACTGAAGCCGAACGGCTCAACCGTAGCGGTGCAGCTCCGAACCGTGCCGCTTCAGCCAAGCCTCCGCCGCGTCGACGTTGGGGCACAGCTCGTGCGTCAGCGCCCAAAAGCGGGCCGAGTGGTTCATCTCGCGCAGGTGCGCCATCTCGTGCGCGACGAGGTAGTCGAGCACGATCGGCGGAGCGAGGATCAGGCGCCAGGAGAAGTTCAGCTCGCCCTTGGCGGTGCAGGAACCCCAGCGGCTGCGGGTGTCGCGCAAGGTCAGCCCGGTCGGGCGCCGACCGAGCCGGTCGGAATAGGTCGCGATCGCGTCCGACAGGTCGCGCCGGGCCTCGCGCTGCAGGAACTCGCGCACCCGGCGGGCGACGTGCGGCGCCTCCCCCGGAACCGTGACGGTCGCGGCCTGCGGATCGACCTCGACCGTGCCGCGGCCCTCGCGATGGAGGATCGCGTGGGGCACGCCCCGCAGCGGGATCGTCGCGCCGGGCAGGAACGGCACCCGTTCGGGGATGCGGGCGAGGCGGGCGGCGATCCAGCCGCCATGGGCTTGCGCGAATTTCTGCGCCGCCGCCAGCGACGAGCGGGTCGGCAGCGTGAGGATCACCGCGCCGGTCGCGCTCGACACCCGCAGCGTCAGGCGGCGGGCGGTCGGGCGCCGGAGGATGGCGATGCTGAAAGTCCGGCCGTCATGATCGATCTCGATGTGGTCGGGATCGGGCCGTCGCAGGAGCGCGCGCAACATGGGCGGGAACCTAACCGGCGCGAGCCGGCCGAACCATCCCGCCCGCATGCCGTTCACGTGATTTTCGGCACCATCGATGCACCCGTCAGGCCGGACTTGCCTGCATCTCGCGGATGAAGGCGGCGATGCGGGGGGCGATGACCGAGCGGTAGCGCGAGCCGTTGAACACGCCGTAATGCCCGACCTTCTCCTGCAGGTGGTAGGCCTTGCGGGCATCGGGGAGATTCGGCGTCAGGTCGAGGGCCGCCTTGGTCTGGCCGACGCCGGAGATGTCGTCGTTCTCGCCCTCGACCGCGAGGATCGCACAGCGCCGGATCGCCGAGAGATCGACCGGCCGGTCCCTATGGCGCATCGCGCCCCGCGGCAGGGCGTGATCGACGAACACCGTCTGGACCGTCTGGAGATAGAACTCCGCCGTCAGGTCCATCACGGCGAGGTACTCGTCGTAGAACTCACGGTGCTTCTCCGCCGAATCGCCGTCGCCGGTGACGAGGTGGTGGAACATGTCCGAATGCGCGGTGACGTGCCGGTCGAGATTCATCGCCATGAAGCCCGACAGTTGCAGGAAGCCCGGATAGACCCGGCGCATCGCGCCGGGATTCGGCAGCGGCACCACCGTGATGCAGTTCTTCTCGAACCAGCCCATGCCGCGCTCCTGTGCGAGGCAGTTCACGGCGGTGGGCGAGCGGCGTGTGTCGATCGGCCCGCCCATCAGCGTCATCGAGACCGGCACGGCCGGGTCGTCGGCGGCCTCCATCACGGCCACCGCGGCGAAGACCGGCACGGCGGGCTGGCACACCGCCATGACGTGCAGGTCCGGACCGAGGTCGCGGAACATCGCGGTCAGGTACTCGATATAGGTGTCGAGGTCGAAGCGCCCCTCCAGGAGCGGCACCATGCGGGCGTCGGACCAGTCGGTGACGAACACCTGATGGTTCGGCAGCATCGCCTCGACCGTCCCGCGCAGGAGCGTCGCGTAATGGCCGGACATCGGCGCCACCACGAGGAGCTTGGGCTGCGGCTCCGACGGTCCGCGGTTCAGCGCCCGCTCGAAGGCGACGACGCGGCAGAACGGCCGCTCCCACACCACACGCTCGAACACCGGCACGCGCTGCCCGTCCACGACGGTCGAATCGAGCCCGAAATGCGGCTTGCCGTAGCGGCGGGTCGCGCGCTCGAACATCTGCAACGCCGCCGCCGCCGAGCGGGCATAGGGGCCGTAGGCGAAGGGGTTGCCCGGATATTCCAGGCTGTGCCGCGTCATGTCCGCAGCGAGCCGGGCGGGCGCCAGCATCGCGCGCGCGGCCTCGTACCACGCATAGGCCAAGTCCATGTCCGCGCTCCCCTTTGCGGCGATTTTCGAGCGTTTCTTAACCGATGTTGGTTTCGAAAGGACAACAGATTCGTGGGTAGATTCCCGGGTGCGGCGCCGGGACACCCATGTCCGCCCGGTCGCCCGGCCCTATGGTCTGGCGCACCATGATCGATGCAGCGCCCGAAATCGGCCGACCGGCCGGCCGCCACCTGCGGCTCGACACCTTCGTCCGGCTGCGCTGGCTCGCGCTCACCGGCCAGAGCGCGGCGGTGGTCGGAGCGCAGTTCGGGCTGGGGCTGAACCTGCCCTTCGGCTGGTGCTTCCTCGTGATCATGGCCTCGTGCTGGCTCAATCTCGCGCTGCGCATCCGGTTTCCGGCGAGCTACCGGCTCAGCGACGACTCGGCGGCCCTGCTGCTCGCCTTCGACATCGTCCAGCTCGCCGCCCTGTTGTTCCTGACCGGTGGGCTGCAGAACCCGTTCTCGCTGCTGTTCCTCGCTCCCGTCCTGATCTCGGCCACCGCCCTGCCGCCGGACCGAACGCTCGCGCTCGGGCTCCTCGCGGTCGGGCTCGCGACCCTGCTCGCCCTGGTGCATCGGCCCCTGCCCTGGTTCGCCGACGGGCGGATCGAGTTGCCCTTCCTCTACGTGTCGGGCGTCTGGACCGCGATCCTGCTCGGCACCGCCTTCACCGGCGTCTACGCGTGGCGCGTCGCCGAGGAGACGCGCCAGCTCGCCCAGGCGCTGGCCGCGACCGAGCTCGTGCTCGCCCGCGAGCAGCACCTGTCGCAGCTCGACGGGCTGGCGGCGGCGGCGGCGCACGAACTCGGCACGCCGCTCGGCACCATCATGGTGGTGGCCAAGGAACTCGACCGGCTGCTCGGCCCCACCGCCACGCCCGCGGTCGCCGAGGATCTCAAGCTCCTGCGCGATCAGGTCGACCGCTGCCGCGGCATCCTCTCTAAGCTGACCTCGCTCGGCGAGGACACCGAGGACGGCGAGAGCTTCCTCCAGACCGTCACCTTCGGCCACGTCGTCGAGGAATTGGTGGCGCCCCAGCGGGCGCTCGGCGTCGCGGTGGCGGTGACGAAGCAGGGCGAGGGGCCGGAGCCGGTCTGCCGCCGCAATCCGGGCGTCATGTTCGGGCTGGCCAACATCGTCGACAACGCCGTCGATTTCGCCGCCAGCCGCGTCGAGATCGAGGCACGGTGGAACCTCGACCGGGTCTGGCTCGCGATCCGGGACGACGGGCCGGGTTTCCCGAGCGAAGTGCTGCTGCGGGCGGGCGAGCCCTACGTGACAACCCGCGGCCCGGAGCGCGCCAAGGGGGCGGGCAGAGGCGCGGCGCGCGGCGGCGATCAGGGCGGCGACGCGGTCGGCGCCGGGCTCGGGCTCGGACTGTTCATCGCCAAAACCCTGATCGAGCGCTCCGGCGCGCAGCTCGTCCTGTCCAACATCACCGGAGCGGAGGAGCACGGCGCCCTGGTGCGGGTGTCCTGGGCTCGTCACATTTTCGAGAGGGACGTGGTCGCGCCCCGGCCCGTTGCGCACAATTCACTGCGACCCCTGCCAGAACGCGATGCCGCACCCATATAAAGCATTCAGATGACAGCCAGCGATGAGGAGCACGGCATGCTGACGCAGAGCGGGACGACGGTGCCGGCCCAGGACACCGCCTTCCTTTCCGAGACCGATCCGCTTTCCGCCTTCTCCGACCGCAGCCTGCTGATCGTGGACGACGACAAGCCGTTCTCCACCCGCCTCGCGCGGGCGATGGAGGGCCGCGGCTACGCCGTGCAGGTGGCCGAGAGCGTGAGCGAGGGCGTCGCCGCCGTCGAGGCCAAGGCCCCGGCCTTCGCCGTGATCGACATGCGGCTCGGCGACGGCAACGGGCTCGACGTGATCGCCCGCCTCAAGGAACGCCGCCCGGAAGCCCGCGGCGTGATCCTGACCGGCTACGGCAACATCGCGACCGCGGTGACGGCGGTGAAGCTCGGCGCCTTCGACTACCTCGCGAAGCCCGCGGATGCCGACGAGATCCACGGCACGCTGATGGCCCAGCCGGGCGAGCGGGCCGACCCGCCGGAGAACCCGATGTCGGCCGACCGGGTGCGCTGGGAGCACATCCAGCGGGTCTACGAGCTGTGCGGTCGCAACGTCTCCGAGACGGCACGGCGCCTTAACATGCACCGCCGCACGCTGCAGCGCATCCTGGCCAAGCGCGCCCCGCGCTGAGGCGAACGGATCGGCGGAACGACAACGAGGCCGGTGCCGACGCGCCGGCCTTTCCTATTGCCGATCCTGCCCCTACGATCCCGCCACTATTGCGTTGCCCGATCTGTTGAGGCGGGTGCTTCGATAGGCGACTTCAGGGCCGTCCAGGCGGGACGTTGCGCGCATAGAAGTCTGCTTTGCGTGCGAAAGTGTTTGCGTCACGCATCGCCGACAGTTGCGCGGGGCATGGTCGCCGGGCTAGTCCGCCCTGAACGGACGCAACGGACCGCCCGCGCATGCGCAACATGATCACGATCCTCAGCCTGATGGTGCTGGTCGGCACGGAAGTGTTCGCCGCCGCCATCGCGGCCGGCTGGGCGCTCGCCGGGCTGTTCGACCTCGGCGACACGGTCGGCCATATCCTGATGGCCCTGTTCAGCCTGCTCGCCGCCTGGATCATGGTCCAGCTCTGGCAGCGCGCGGTGAAGGCCGAGCCGTTCCGCCCGGCCAAGGGCTCCTGAGGGCCTCGCAGGACGTCGCGACATCGACGTCCGTCCGCCTCCCGCGAGGCTCCCACGCTTCCCCCGGTGCCGGCGACCCGGCATCCGCCGCGCATCCCAATCGAGTGCCTCCCATGAAAGCCCGCATCGTCGTCACCTTGAAGCCCGGCGTCCTCGACCCTCAGGGCAAGGCGATCGAGGCGGCCCTCAAGTCGCTGAGCATCGACGACGTGTCGGGCGTCCGGCAGGGCAAGGTGTTCGATCTCGAGATCGCCGGCAGCGACCGCGAGCAGGCCGAAGCGACGCTGAAGGCGGCTTGCGAGAAGCTGCTCGCGAACACCGTCGTCGAGAACTACACGATCGAGATCGCCTGATGCGCGCGGCCGTCGTCGTCTTCCCCGGCTCGAACCGCGACGGCGACGTCGCCCGCGCCCTGACGCGCTCGGGTGCCGACGTCGTCAAGGTCTGGCACGCCGATACCGAGCTTCCCGCCGGCACCGACCTCGCGGTCGTCCCCGGCGGCTTCTCCTACGGCGACTACCTGCGCTGCGGCGCCATCGCGGGACGCGCCGCCGCCATGGACGCGGTGCGGGCGCACGCCGCCCGCGGCGGCCTCGTGCTCGGCATCTGCAACGGCTTCCAGATCCTGTGCGAATCGGGCCTGCTGCCCGGCGTGCTGATGCGCAACGTCCAGCGCCGCTTCATCTGCCACCGGCAGTTCCTGCGGGTCGAGGAAACCGGCACCCGCTTCGCATCGGCCTATGAAAAGGGTCAGGTGATCGACGTCTGCGTCGCCCATGGCGAGGGCAACTACTTCGCGGACGCCGCCACGCTCGCACGGCTCGAAGGCGAGGGCCGCGTCGCCTTCCGCTACTGCGACGCCGCCGGCACCCTCACCGAGGACGCCAACCGCAACGGCTCGCTCAATTCGATCGCCGGCATCTATTCGGAGCAGCGCAACGTGCTCGGCATGATGCCCCATCCCGAGAACTTCGTGGACGATCTCGTCGGCGGCACCGACGGGCGCGGATTGTTCGACAGCCTCGCGGCGTAGCACTTTTCTGCTCGCTACCGAAAAGGCTCCTCCCTCGGATCGAGGGAGGAGCCTTTTTTGTCGGGATCGCTTCGGCTCCGCCTCGCAATGACGGAGCGAGCCATCAGTCGGCCTTGGCGACGCCGTCCGGCCCGACCTTGATCTCCTTCGAGCCGTCGGGCATCGCCACCGAGATCTCGTACTCGACGGCGTTGCCCTCGCGCTCGACCTCGGCCTCGTAGGCCTTGCCGCCACCAGCCTTCTGCTCGGCGATGGCCAGCGCGTCCTTGAGCGAGGTCTTGGCGTTGTTGAAGTCGGCCGGCTTCAGGCGGGTAAAGTAACGCTCGATCGGCTGATTCTCGCTCTTGTAGAGCTCGCCCGTGTCGGCGTTGACGCCGTGCTCGACCAGCTTGCCGTCGGGATAGACGACCTTGATGCTGTAATGGGCCGGGTTCTTGCCGTCGGCGAGTTCGAAGTCGGCGTCGATGGCGCGGCCGCCCGCTTCCTTGCCCTCGGCGGTCGTGATCGCCTGCGCGAGGCTGGTCTTGGCGAGCGGCGCGGCCTGCCACTCCTTCATGTCCTTGCCGGCGGTCGTCGCGGTGCCGGAGGCCGCGGGCTTGTCGGCGGGGGCCGTGGTGGTGGTCGTGGTGCTCTGGGCGGAGGCGACACCGGCGGAGAGCGCCACGAGGGCGGCGGCGGCAGTCAGACGCGTGAACATGGCGGGATTTTCCTTCTGGCGAGGCCCTTGTCGGGTCGCTTGAAACGCCAATCCCACCCGTTGGTTGCCGCGCAGCAACAACAGGATTTTCCGTCGGTTTCGGAACTTTTCGCCGCTCCGGTTCAGTGCCCTTCGAACTCCATGAGGGTGCGCACCGTGACGCCGAGGTCGCGCAGGCGTTGCGCTCCGCCGATCTCCGGCAGGTCGATGACGAAGCAGGCCGCCACCACCTCGGCGCCGAGCTGGCGCAGGAGGTTGACCGCCGCCGTCGCGGTGCCGCCGGTGGCGATGAGGTCGTCCACGAGGATCACCCGGTCGCCGGGACGGATCGCATCGACGTGGATCTCGATCTCGTCGGTGCCGTATTCGAGCGCATAGGCGGTCGAGACGGTCTTGTGGGGCAGCTTGCCCTTCTTGCGGATCGGCACGAAGCCGGAAGAAAGCTGGTGCGCCACCGCGCCGCCGAGGATGAAGCCGCGCGCCTCGATGCCGGCCACCTGGTCGATCCGCCCGCCCGCGAAGGGATGCACCAGCGAATCGACCGCCCGGCGGAACGACCGCGGGTCGCTCAAGAGGGTGGTGATGTCGCGGAAGATGATCCCCGGTTTCGGGTAATCGGGAATCGAGCGGATCGATTCCTTGAGGGCGGAGTGGCGGCGGGCTTCCATGCTCGGACTCGCTTTTTTCGAAGACTTGCCGCGGGTTAAATCAGATGGCGGCGTGGAGGGCCAGCGGCCGGGGAAAGGTCGCGTTGCCGAAACGCTGAAGCGACCCGAGCCTCACCCTCCACCGCCGTCATCAACTCAGTTCGTGGCGACCTGTCGTTTTTCGGCGAAGGCGTCGCGCAGGCGCGCGTTTGCGATGACGATGAGGCGCCGCATG
>NZ_JACHOP010000041.1 GCF_014199935.1 Methylorubrum rhodinum | reverse complement strand
GATGTCGCGACCGGCCGTCTTGCCTGCGTCGCCTGCCTCATGGCCGCCAACGCCCTCAACAATCCAGCCTAAGCTTTCGTCCTCAAACAGGCTCTCAGGGCGCGTCGTCCGGGGCGACGCTGATCATCGGCAGTGTCACTTCCAGGGCGCCGTGGCGCTGGAAGGTCGGGAGGGTGGCCGCCCCCAGGACGAGGGCGAGGCTGAGGACGAGAAGCGAAGTCTCGACGCCGCGGTAGAGCTGTTCCATCGGACACTCCCGGCTCGCGGGAGCGAATCGTACCCGCGTCCCGCCCAGCATCGGGCGCGTTGGTATCCAAACCGTCAAGCTGTCGCGGTCGTACCTCCGGGGCAATCGTTTGAGACGATTGCCCCGGTTTCTCGGCTGGCCTCAGTCGCCGACGCTCGCCTGTGCGGGCTTAAACTTTCGCTCCGCGAAACCGCATAGGCGGCTTCGAGCGATTGCCCTGGTCGCGCCCCTCACGCCCGCCCGGCCGGCACCATCGCGGCGAGGTCGGCGGCGGCGGGCCGGTGCGTGAGGCCCGCGGCGAGCATGGCTTCGAGCACGATCAGGTCGGCCTCCGGGTCGGGCTCCCAGCCGCAGGCGCAGGTCCCGTGGGGGCCGTGCGCCGCCGCGACCTGCCGGTAGAGCGCGCCGACGGTGCGGGCGGCGGCCTCCAGGGCGGCCATGGCCGGCATCGGCCGGCGCTGGATCACCTGCCAGAACGCGACCGTTAGGGCCCGTTCCAGGGCGGCCTGCGCTGCTCGCTCCTCCGCGTCGGGGCGTACGGCGTCGATAGGCCCGCTCACGAGAAGAACCTCCGGCGCGGGGTGGCGTCGCCGGGCTCCAGCCCGACCAAGGCTTCGAGCCCGGCCCGGCTCAGCGCCACGGAGGAGCCGTCCCACCACGCGCTGCGCAGCCCGTCGAGCAGTGCTTCGAGCACCGGCTCGGCTTTCGCCGAGAGCGTATCCGCAAGGGGCCGCGCGGGTCGGGGCCGGAACGGGATCGGAAGTGTCAAGATGTGCGCCATGAACCGATGATGACGCGAGTTTTCGTTTCACCGCAAGTCCTGAGCAGAACATTGGAAATACTTTAACTTGCGTTGGCGCGATTGTGCTTCAGTCTCGATTTGGAAGAATTCAAGCGGGCCCGAAAACGCCGGGCGGCGCGGCGGCTTGGCGTGCCGGTCCCCGCGCGCTCACCGCACCGGCCGGTCGAACGCCCGGGTCGGGAACGGTTCGTCGTTGAGGGTGAAGTGCCACCATTCCTGGGGGTAGGGCACGAAGCCCGCACGAATCATCACCGCGCGCAGCCGCAGCCGGTTGGCCCGCGCCGCCGGGCCCACGAGGTTCGAATCCGTGGCCGAGGCCTCGTCGAACAGGTCGAACGGCGTGCCCATGTCGAGTTCGGTCCCGTCGGCGCGGCGCACCAGGGTGAGGTCGACGGTCGAGCCGCGGGAATGCGACGAGCGCTCGGCGATGTAGCCGAGGCGGAACAGGTCCGCCTTGTCGGTGCGGGGAAAATAGGCCGGCTTCATGCGGGTGTCGGCCGGATCGCGGGCCCAGGCGGCGAAGTCGGCGACGGCGCGGACCGGCCGGTAGCAGTCGAACACCTTGAGGCCGAGCCCTTCCGGGGCGAGATCGGCCTGGACGCGGGCGAGCGCGCGGGCCGCCTGCGGCGTCAGCAGGCAGCGCGGCGCCTCGTAGCCGGCGATCGGGCGGCCGACGAAGTTGTCGGAGCCGGCATAGCGCATCTCGACCGCGAGACCGGGCACGATCCCGGCGGCATCGACGAAGGGGTCGGCCGCGGCCGGCGCGGCGGCGGCGAGGAGGAGCCCGGTGAGGCCCGCGCGCATCAGGCCCGCCACGCCAGCAGCCCCGCGCCGAGCGCGATCAGTCCGATGCCGAGCCAGTGAAGCGGCGCGAGCCTTTCCCCGAGGAAGGCGACGCCGAACACGGCGACCAGCACGACGCTGAGCTTGTCGAGCGGCGCGACGCGGGAGGCCTCGCCCAGCGACAGCGCCCGGAAGTAGCACAGCCACGAGGCCCCGGTGGCGAGACCCGACAGGACGAGGAGCCCGGCGGCGCGTCCCGGCACGCGGGCGAGATCGGGGATCTGCCCGGCCACAGTGACGATGCCGCCGGTCAGCGCGAGGATCACCACGGTGCGCAGGAACGTCGCCACGTCGGGCGGCACGCCCTCGACCCCGGCCTTGGCCAGGATCGCGGTCGCCGCCGCGAAGGCCGCGGAGAGGAGCGCCCAGAAGCGCCAGGACGCGAACAGGTCGCTCATCGCGTCCCCCTCAGAGCCCGTGCCGCATCGCCGTCAGCGCGAGCGCCAGCCCGGCGATGCCGGCCAGGACCGAGACCAGAACGTAGAACAGGGCCGCGGCCCAGTCGCCGCGCTCGATCAGGGTGAAGGCTTCGAGCGAGAAGGTCGAGAAGGTGGTGAAGCCGCCGAGCACGCCGGTGGCGAAGAAGAGCCGCGCCTGGGGGCTCCCGCCGCGCAGGGCGAACCAGCCGGTGACGGCGCCCATCAGCACCGAGCCGAGCACGTTGATGCCGAGCGTCCCCCACGGGAAGCTCGAACCGAGCCGGAGCGCCGCGAGGTTGACCCCGTGGCGCAGGACGCCGCCGAGGCCGGCGCCGAGGAAGACCAGGAGCGTGTTCACGGCCGGTGCCTACGGTTTCACGCCGTGTACGACGATGAACAGCTCGAAGCCGCGCTGGCCGATCGCCTCGAAGCCGGCGCGGGTGAGATAGTTCACCAGTTCCTGCGGCGTCGAGGTCTTGCTCACGAAGGGCGGGCGGCTCTCGGGCGGGAACGAGAGCAGGTGCTCGAAGAAGGCCCAGCCCGCGTCGTCCAGCGCGTTGACGTTGTCGACCAGCAGCCGGCCGCCGGGGCGCAGCACCCGGAACGCCTCGCGGACGTAGCGGTAGCGCTCCCACTCCTCCAGATGCATGAACACGACGGTGCAGTAGACGAGATCGAGCGAGGCGTCGGGGATCGGTGCGAGGTCATGGCCGCTGATCTCGACCGCCTCGACGTTCGGGAACGCGGCCAGCCGGCGGCGCATGTGCTCCACCATCCTGGACGACACGTCCGCCCCGACCCAGCGCTTGCAGACGGGCGCCAGCACCGCGCCGACGCGGCCGACGCCCGCGCCGATCTCGAGGATCTCGTCGTCGGCCTTCAGCCCGACGGTGTCCTCCAGCAGGCCCTTCGTCTTGAGGCCGTGGCTGCGGTACATCCCCTCGTCGAGATAGCCGCTGACCGCCATTTTGGCGGTGTCCTCGGTCTCGGCCAGCGCCTCCCAGGTGCGCTTGTACTCGTGCCGGAACGGCGGCGGCGGGGGAGGCGGCGTCGGCTTGGCGAAGCGGCGTCTGATCTTTCGCAGAATGCGGCGCATACCCTCGTCCCGGCTCGGCCGGCCCTCAAAGCGCGTCCTCTTCGCAGCAAACGCGGCGGGGGTAAACCGCTGCGGGCGGCATGGGGAATCGCTTCCTTCGACTTGCACCATTCCGGGGCCCTGTAGCGGAGCCCGGAATCCGCGATTGGCCTCGACCGCATGCCTCAGCGTCGCATCACGGGTGGTTTCCGGGTTCGCTTAGAGCGACCCCGAATGACCGCGGGCGATGGATGAGTGTCGCGAGGGTCGTGATCAGATGCGCTCGATCCGCCAGCGCACCCGCGCTTCCTCCGCCACCGTCAGGTGGAGCACGATCTGCGCCGTGCGCCGCGCCCCGACGACGCCCGCGAAGTAGACGCTCTCCTCGATGGCGAGGCGCGCGCCTTCGCTCGTGAAGCGCCACGTCTCGCCGGTCGGGAGCGCCAGCGTGATCCCGCCCTCCGGCTCGGATCGGGCGGCGACGGCGGTGTGCAGGTGGAAGCGGACGGCGACCGCGCGGGGGCGGCTCCCGTGGCGGCCCTCGCGCAGGAAGGCGTCCTCGCCCTCCAGGCATTCGGGCGCGGAGGAGAGGGTCCAGCGCCGTTCGTGGATCACCCCGAAATCGGCCAGATACCCGTCGTGCCGGGCCGCCAGTACCGAAGTGCCCGGCTCGGTGCGGCGCTCGACCGTGACGGGGCCGGGCCCGCTCAGCACCACCGGCCCGCGGCGGTTGAGCAGCCAGGCGGTGGCGAGACGTGCGCCCCAGGGACCCGCCGTCTCGCCGAGGAAGCGGCAGGACGAGGTGTCGGCGACCGTCGCGGTCGAGTGGGCGGCGGTGCTGCGGGCCATGCGGCGCAACTCGGACCCGCTCGCCGGCATGCCGCAATTGACGACGATGCGCTGCGCCCCGCTCGACAGCTCGAAGGAGAGGCAGCCGGCACCGGCGTTGCGCGCCTGCGACAGCGGCGGGGCCGCGCCGACATCGCAGACCACGACGACGCGGCCGGTCTCCAGCCGGGCGTAGCCGGAATGCGGCGCGTACATCAGCGGCTCGGTGCCGGCGCCGTCGTAGACGAGCAGCGTCGCGAGATGGTCGGCGGCGGTGACGCCCATGCCGTTGAAGTGGCTGAGCGAGGCGTCGCCGTGGCGCAGCAGGCGCAAAGCCGGCAGCATCCGGTCGACGGCGCGCAGCAGCGCTTCCGGCGGATCGACGCTGCGGCTGAGGAAGCTCTGGCGCAGCGGCAGAAGGTCGAGCAGCAGCTCCATGGCGAAGCGCGGATCGCGGGAGCGATGGCCACCATCGGGCAGGATCTGCCGGTCGAGCTCGCGCACGAGGATGCGGGTCGCGCGGCGCAGGATCGCCTCGATGCCCTCGCAGCAGAGCCCGGCATAGGTGAGCGCCACCGCGGCGAGCAGGCGCGATTGCGGCGGGGCCGAGCGGCGCAGCGAGAATTCCAGCTCCCGCGCGCCGCGGCCGACGGTCTTGAGGAAAGCTTGGTAGAAGGCGTGGTCGGCGCCCTCCAGCACCAGCGGCGACTGGCACAGGAACGCGATCATCCGCCGGGTCGCCACCGGCACCGGGCCGGCGCGGGCGGCGTCGCCCCGCCCGCTCATGAAATCCGAGACGAAGGCGCGGGCGTTGGCGCGGGCGAGCGCGGTGTCGGCGGCGCGCAGGTGGCGCAGCCAGCCGAAGCCGTAGAGCGCATCCGCCCATTCGGGGGAGGGGGGATCGTAGTCGAAGGGCGAGCGCCCGCTCACCACCAGCGAGCGGCCGGCGAAGACGAACAGCCCGGCATAGATGTCGTCGGCGAGCGAGGCGTCGCTGGTGCGCAGGTCGTGCGGGGCGATGACGAGGCCGGTCACCCGGGCGCGGGTGAGGATCTCCGGGCGCTTCGCGAGCCGGCCGAGCCGGTTGCGGGCACCGCGCCGGATCTCCTGGCCGACCAAGCGATAGAGCTGCCAGCGATGGGGCCGTCTGGCCAAGCCGTCCCCTCCCCAAAGCAGCCGCGGGCTGCCGATCCCTTTCCTCGGCTCACGGCCGAGCTTAAGCGCCGCCTCTTAACCGGTCGTTAAGGCTATGTCGCGCCGGAGGCACGCGATTCCCCTCCCCCTTATGGGGAGAGATAGGGGTGGGGGCGAGCAGGAGGCAGCGCAGCGGTTCCTTCTGAACCACCCCCGCCTCCAACGCCTCCTCGCAAGGAGGAGGAGAGGCGCCCGACTCACGAAAATCAGCGCGCCGGCCCGGTCTCCACCGGACGCGTCTCGTCCGAGCCCCATTCCGACCACGAGCCGTCGTAGAGGGCGCGCGGCGGGCGGCCCAGCGTCTCCAGCGCCAGCGAGACGATCGCCGCGGTCACGCCCGAGCCGCAGGTGGTGATGACCGGCTTGTCGAGATCGACCCCGGCCTCGGCCATCGCGGCGCGCAAGGAGGCCTCGTCGCGAAGCCGGCCGTTGGCCTGGAGCGCGGCGTAGTGGAGGTTCTTCGCGCCGGGCATGTGGCCGGGGCGCACGCCGGGGCGCGGTTCGGCCTCCTCGCCGCGAAAGCGTGGGCCGGAGCGGGCATCGACCAGCTGCGCCGACCCGTTCTTGAGCGCGCGGGCGACGTCGTCCGCGTCGGCGACCGCGCCGCCGTCGAGCCGCGCGGTGAAGTGGCGCCGGTCGCGGGGACGGCCATCGCCCTCCTCGGTGGGATAGCCTGCCGCCACCCAGGCCGGCAGGCCGCCTTCCAGCAGCACCACGTCGCGTAGGCCGTAGGTGCGCAGCATCCAGCGCACCCGCGGCGCCGAGAACAGGCCCATCCCGTCGTAGACCACGACCTGGGCGCCGTCGCCGACGCCGAGCGCCCGCATCCTCGAAGCGAACACCTCCGGCCGCGCCAGCATGTGCGGCAGGGGCGAATCGGTGTCGCTCATCGCGTCGAGGTCGAAGCGGATCGCGCCCGGAATATGGGCTGCGCGATACTCGGCCTCGGCGTCGCGCCCCTGCGCCGGCAGGTACCACGAGGCGTCGAGCACCACGATGTCGGGCGCGCTCAGGCGCTGGTGCAGCCAGTCCGGCGTGACGAAGGGCGATGCCGCCATGATGTCCTCGCTTGCCCGCGAACGCGTGGACGTCCCTCGGCCAACGCCCGCAGGACCGGGGATGCGGCGGCGGGGCGGGCGCTTTAAGAGGCACGCACGATCCCCACATCCGGCATCGGCGCGCGTTCGGCAAGGCCGGAGCGCCGTTTCCTTCCGCGTCACGGCGCCGTTTCGGCGCGACAAGCCACAAGGACCGACGAAGCGCGTGCGAGAGACCTACCACATCGAAGTGCTCGGCCCCGACGAGGCCGACGCGCCGGGCGGCGTGCAGCAGCGCATGACGGTCCGCACCGATACGCTCGATGCCGCCGCCGAGCGGGCCCGCCGCCTGTTCGCGCGGGCGCGGGTGCCGCAACGCGCCCGCACGCCGCCCGAGGCGGTGCGGGTGATCGACGGGGCCGGCACGGAAGTATTTCGGATGAGCCGGTTCGACGAGGGGTGAAGGGGATGTGTTTATACTTTTGTTGATTTAGATGTCATTTATAGCGGTATTTCGATTTATATAAGGATTCGGATCAATGCGCGCGATTTTATCGATCGGCAAATTGCTCGCAACGGTCAGCTGTTTCTTTGCGGCATTCCAAAATACCGCAGTCGGCCGGCAATCGGATTCGGGTTCTGGAGGAGGGGATTCGGTTCACAGGAGATGCGCTCCCCCAAATTATGGATATACCCAGGAAATGACGCGATTGAACAATATCATATTGAGTCACAAATTTATCGACATCACGATTCCCGGCGCCCGCTTTAAAGTTCCTTATGGGTATGTGACGGCGCATCCGGGACCGACCGCCGTCGATTGCCGCAATTATTGGGATAATTTCAGGTTTTCATTCTGGTGGCCGGACAAAAGCTCAACTGATCATACGGGCGATGAGAATTTTTTCAACAAGCCGAATAAAAATTCACCAAAATCCTCGCCGGCTCGCTCGATCGTACACGTTAGCAGAATTGAGTATGTTGATATTAATCAAAAAAATCCAAAATTAGTTTTGCCACGTCAGCAGATGGCAAACATAGAGCGATATATGTCACACTTAAAATTATCCGACCATGAAATCTATGGCTTGAGAGAATACAAATCGGAAATTCCAGGTTACCAGTTTATATACTACGAAACTCCGACGTCGTTGCGGAATGATTTTGACATGGTATTGAAGTGCCGCAGCAAGACGGCAGAGTGGAAGTGCCAGGGAAGTGCCTATTTGCCGACCGAAAAACTCACTTTTGATATCGATTTTCTTGATGAACTATTGCCAGATGCAGTCAAAATTTTGTCTCATTGCCGAGACGCTCTAAAATCGTGGAGTCTAAGCGACAGAGATTGACTGTTTTCGAATCTACGAATCATTTTATACAAACACCAAAATTAGCAAAGCGACTTTTTAAATTAACATTTTATATTTGGCGATGATGGGGGTTTTGGATTTTGTAAGCGCTTCGTTCTCGTTTTCAGGTCCCCGGGATCACGGTCTGATCGCCGCGCCGATTCGCAGCAAGGGCGACCATTCGAGTTTCAAACACCTCATTGACTTCGCACACGCAGCAACGCATATCGCTCCTGCAGCGTCAGCGGCTCGTGCCGCTTGAGGGGGCTGCGTGACGGTTCGCGCCGCTTCAAGGCGCGCCCCGGCCCCTCTCTTCAACGTGCATGCACCCTGGGCCGCCCCATCACGCGGGCAGCCCTCCGCACCATCGGACCCGCCCCTACGTCCGCGCGCCTGCGCCGGACCCTTTCGGGTTCCGCTGCCTTGAGAAGTACCGACTTGACCCAATTCACCGATTTCGGCCTTGCCCCGCCCGTGCTCCGGGCGCTCGGGGAGGCCGGTTACGTGACGCCGACGCCGATCCAGGCGCAGGCGATCCCGCCGGCCATGGAAGGCCGCGACCTGTGCGGCATCGCCCAGACCGGCACCGGCAAGACCGCCGCCTTCGCCCTGCCGATCCTGCATCGCCTCTCCCTCTCGACCCGCCGCGCCCCGCGCCGCGGCTGCCGCGTGCTGGTGCTCTCGCCGACCCGCGAGCTCGCGAGCCAGATCGCCGACTCGTTCTCGGATTACGGCCGGCACCTGCCCTACACCAACACCGTCGTGTTCGGCGGCGTGACCATCGGCCGTCAGGAGCGGGCGCTCGCGCCGGGCGTCGACATCCTCGTCGCCACGCCTGGCCGGCTGATCGACCTGATCGACCGCCGCGCGCTGACGCTGGAGGGCGTCGAGATCCTCGTCCTCGACGAGGCCGACCAGATGCTCGACCTCGGCTTCATCCATGCGCTCAAGCGCATCGTGAAGATGCTCCCGCGCGAGCGCCAGAGCCTGTTCTTCTCGGCCACCATGCCGAAGAACATCGCCGGCTTGGCCGACCAGTACCTGTCGAACCCGGTGCAGGTCGCCGTCACCCCGGTGGCGACGACGGCCGAGCGCGTCGAGCAGCAGGTCATCTTCTGCCATACCGGCGCCAAGCAGGCGCTGCTCGGCCACGTGCTGCACGACCCCAAGATCAAGCGCGTGCTCGTCTTCACCCGCACCAAGCACGGCGCCGACCGTGTCGTGCGCGGCCTCGAGAAGTCCGGCATCGCGGGTGCGGCCATCCACGGCAACAAGAGCCAGCCGCAGCGCGAACGGGCGCTCGCCGCCTTCCGCGACGGTTCGTGCCGGGTGCTGGTGGCGACGGACATCGCCGCCCGCGGCATCGACGTCGAGGGCGTGACCCACGTCGTCAACTACGATTTGCCGAACGTGCCGGAGAGCTACGTCCACCGCATCGGCCGCACCGCGCGCGCCGGGGCCGAGGGCCTCGCGATCTCGTTCTGCAACGACGAGGAGCGGGCCTACCTGCGCGACATCGAGCGGATCATCCGCCAGAAGGTGCCCGTCGTCGCCTTCCCCGAGGGCTTCGTGGCGCCTTCGCGCCAGGAGGCCGCCGAGACCGCGGCGGCGGAAGAGCGTCGCCCGCCGCGCCAGCCGCAGGGCCGTCCCGGCCAGCGCCAGGGCCACGGTCGCCCCGGCGGTGGTCGCGGTCAGGAAGCCCGCGGCGGCGGTCGCCCCGGCGGTCAGCCGGGCCGCGACCAGCGCGCCGAGCCGCGCCAGGACGGCCGCGGCGGTCAGCCCAACCGCGGCAACGGACAAGGCCGTCCGCAGCAGCCGCGCGCCGAGCGTCCGGCGGAAGCCGGTGCGCAGCGCCGCCCCGACGGCCGGCCGGCTCAGCGCCCGGCTCAAGGTCAGCGTCCGGCCCGCCCCGGCGGGGAGGGCGGACGGGCGATCGGCTGGCTCGACCGCTCGCCGCGCTCCTAAAACTTCCTAAATTCCTTCGGGCCGGGGCATCGCTCCGGCCCGATGCTTTTGGAGACCCCGATGCGGTTCGAACTCTACCGGGATGCGGGCGGCGAGTGGCGCTGGCGCCTGCGGGTGCAGAACGGCAACGTCATCGCCGATTCCGGCGAGGGCTATGCCCGCCGCGAGGATTGCGAGCACGCCATCTCCCTGGTGAAGCGCAGCACCGATGCTTCGACCGTGGACATGACGACCAAGATCGCCTGACGAGACGAGATCGCCTGACTTTTTCGGCGTAAACGGCCCGGACGACGAAACCGTCCGGCCCCTTCCGGCGTTCCTGGCCGCGCGGGCACCGCAAAAGCTTGGTCCGCTCGCGCCTGCCGCAGAGGGAACGTCGACTTGATCAGGACATTGTTGCTTGCCGCTCTGATGGCGCTCGGCCTCGCCGTCGCCGCCCCGCAGGGCGCATCCGCCGCCCCGGTCGGCCCTTCGACCGCCCTCCTCGCCGAGACCGCGCCCGCCACGGTCGAGAAGGCCCAGTACTACTACCGCCGCCGCGGTTGGGGTCCGCGTCCGTACTACCGCCGTCGGTTCTTCGCGCCGCGGCCGTTCTACCGCCGTCCCTACTACCGCCGGCCCTTCTACGGCCCGCGTCCGTTCTACCGTCCGCGCCGCTTCTACTACTGAGCCGTATCGGCCTCGCGCCGACGGGAACCCGGAGCCTCGCGGCTCCGGGTTCTTTTTTGGGCAGTCCGACTTCTTTCGTGCATCATCATGCCGCCTCAGGAGGCAGGCCTATCGGCCGGAGCCCGGTTCGATGTAGGATCGTGCACGAGCGAGACGGCCCGCGACAGTCGGGCCGCTCCGGAGGAAGGCCCGATGATCGATCTCGTGACGCGGACGCGGCGCGCGGAGGCGAAAGCCCGCGACCTGTCCTGGCAGGACATCCCCCTTGAGGTGGTGATGTGCGCCGCCGCGATCCTTCTCGCCGCCGGCCTCAAGCTCGCAGGCGTCATGCCCTGACAGGTCCTCTGGCGCGGATGCGAGGCCCGTGCTTGGCTGGGGCAGCGGGCCGCGACGCGCCTGGGGAGGGGGACTGATGACGCAAGCGAGCGAGACCGCCGAGGAGATGCCCAGCGGCGACCTGACGGTGCGCACCATGGCCATGCCGGCCGACACCAACGCCAACGGCGACATCTTCGGCGGCTGGGTGCTGTCGCAGATGGATCAGGCCGGCGGCATCGCCGGGGTCGAGCGGGCGCAGGGCCGCGTCGTCACCGTCGCGGTCGAGGCCATGACCTTCATCCGCCCGGTGCGGGTCGGCGACGTTCTGTGCGTCTACACCCGCGTCGACAAGGTCGGGCGCACCTCCATGAAGATCCATCTGGAGGCCTGGGCACGCCGCTTCCGCACGCAGGTCCGAGAGAAGGTGACGGAGGCGACCTTCACCTTCGTCGCCATCGACGACGAGGGCCGACCGCGGGCGATCCCGCCCGTGGGCTGAGCCTGCCTGAGGGGTGACGCACGCGTTTGGCGCCGGGCGGCCAAGCGGTCTAGAACGGTGGTCCCGTTCCGAAAAAAAGAACCCGCATGCCCGCCACGCCCCGCGCCGCGATCGTCCCGGTCACCCCGTTCCAGCAGAACTGCACCCTGATCTGGGACGACGCCACCAAGGTCGGCGCCGTGGTCGATCCCGGCGGCGACCTCGACCGGATCGAGGCGGCGATCCGCGCGCAGGGCGTGAAGGTGGAGAAGATCCTTCTCACCCATGGACATATCGACCACGCGGGCGGCGCCGCGGAATTGAAGGAGCGGCTCGGCGTGCCGGTCGAGGGGCCGCACGAGGCGGACAAGTTCCTGCTCGACTCCCTGCCCGTGGCCGCCGAGAGCTACGGCCTGGAGCCGGCCCGCCCGATCACCCCCGACCGCTGGCTGAACGAGGGCGACAGCGTCACCGTCGGCGGGCTCACCTTCGACATCCTGTTCGTGCCCGGCCACTCGCCCGGCAGCGTCGTGTTCGTGAGCCGCGATGCGCGCTTTGCGCTGGTCGGCGACGTGGTGTTCCAGGGCTCGGTCGGCCGCACCGATCTGCCCGGCGGCAACCACGAGCAGCTGATCCGCGGCATCAAGGACAAGGTGCTGCCGCTCGGCGACGACGTCGCCTTCATCCCCGGCCACGGCCCGACCGGCACGCTCGGCCAGGAGCGGCAGACGAACCCGTTTCTGCAGGGGTGAGGCGTCAGGGCCGGGAGGAGGTCTTGCGCTTGGCGGGCGCCGGATCGGCGATCTCCTTCAGGCGCACGCTCCGCCCCTCGGGAAACGTCACCACCAGTTGGAGGTCGCCGCCGAGCGCTTCGACATAGGCCCTCAGCGTCGAGAGCTTCATGTCCGCCCTCCGCTCCAGCCGCGAGACGTAGACCTGCCGCCCGCCGAGCCGCTCGGCGATCTCGGATTGCGTGACCCGCTCGGCACGCCGCAGGTCGCGTAGCGCCATCTCCTCGGCCACGAGTTCGGCGCCGCGTGCCCGGACGCGCGCCTGCCGCTCGGGTGAGAGGGCGGCGAGCACGTCGTCGGCCGGTATCGCCGCATCGTCCCGATCCTTCATTCCGCTTCTCCGGATTCTTCGAGGCGCGCCAAATGGCGGTCGAACCGCGCATCCGCTCGCTCGATCAGGGATTTGTAGAAACGCCGGCTCGCGACGCCGGACTTGTCCCCCGCCACGAGCAGCATCGCCCGGCGCTTCGGGTCGAAGGCGTAGGCGACGCGCCAGACACCGTCCGCCGCGTCGAAGCGTAACTACTTCATGTTGGCATAGCGCGAGCCGCCGAGCGTGTCGGCGCGGGGCCGTTTCAGTTGCGGGCCGAACGCCTTCAACAATTCGACCATCGCCAGAAGTTCGTCCTGAACCGCCTCGTCGAGCCCGGCGAACTCGGCCCTGAAATCGGGGTCGAAAGCGATCCGCCAGACCATCGAAACATACCTTACAGAGCATATTCCGGGAAGGGCCCGGGAAGCAGCGGCGAATGAGAATCGCCGACATCCACACAAGCTTAACGCCGAGGCGTCACAACGGGGAAAGCGGGTGCCTTCGCGAGCCGGAAATGATGTAATATCAACGCCGACGACATACATCCGGGATCGGAACGAACAGCAGGCGCTCCCCGCTCCGGGAGCCAGGGCCGGGACGATGCCGAGCCGCCTGTCCGAGGACATTCATGGCCGACAATCCGCAGACTGAACACGCCGACAGCTACGGCGCGGAATCGATCCGCGTGCTCAAGGGCCTGGACGCCGTCCGCAAGCGGCCCGGCATGTATATCGGCGACACCGACGACGGCTCCGGCCTCCACCACATGATCTACGAGGTGGTGGACAACGCCATCGACGAGGCGCTCGCGGGCCACGCGGACCTCGTCACCGTCACGCTCAATGCCGACGGTTCGGTCACGGTCTCGGACAACGGGCGCGGCATCCCCACCGACATCCACAAGGAGGAGGGGGTCTCGGCCGCCGAGGTCATCATGACCCAGCTCCATGCGGGCGGAAAATTCGACCAGAACTCCTACAAGGTCTCGGGCGGCCTGCACGGCGTCGGCGTCTCGGTCGTCAACGCCCTCTCGGTGAGCCTCAAGCTGCGCATCTGGCGCGCCGGCAAGGAGCACCGGATGGAGTTCCGCCACGGCGACGCGGTGGCGCCGCTGGAGGTGGTCGGCCCCGCGGGCGACCGGCGCGGCACCGAGGTGACGTTCACGCCGTCGCAAGACACCTTCACGATGGTCGAGTTTGACTATCCGACGCTGGAGAAGCGCCTGCGGGAACTCGCCTTCCTGAACTCGGGCGTGCGCATCGTGCTGACCGACGCGCGCCACGCCGAGCACAAGCGCGAGGAGCTCTGCTACGAGGGCGGCGTCGAGGAATTCGTGCGCTACCTCGACCGCTCGCGCAAACCCGTCGACGGCATGGCCAAGCCGGTCACCGTGCTCGGCGAGCGCGACGGCATCCGCGTCGAGGTGGCGTTCTGGTGGAACGACTCGTTCAACGAGACGGTGCTGCCGTTCACCAACAACATCCCGCAGCGCGACGGCGGCACCCACATGGCGGGGTTCCGCGCCGCGCTCACCCGCCAGATCACCGGCTACGCCGAGTCGTCCGGCATCGCCAAGCGCGAGAAGGTCTCGCTCACCGGCGACGATTGCCGCGAGGGGCTGACCGCGGTGATCTCGGTGCAGGTGCCGGATCCGAAATTCTCGTCGCAGACCAAGGACAAGCTCGTCTCCTCCGAGGTACGCCCGGCGGTCGAGAACATCCTGAACGAGGGACTCTCGACCTGGCTGGAGGAGAACCCGGCCCAGGCGAAATCCGTGATGGGCAAGGTGGTGCTGGCGGCGGCCGCCCGCGAGGCCGCCCGCAAGGCGCGCGAAACCATCACCCGGAAGGGCGCTCTGGACATCGCCTCGCTTCCCGGAAAGCTCGCCGATTGCCAGGAGCGCGACCCGTCGAAATGCGAATTGCTGCTGGTGGAAGGCGATTCCGCCGGCGGCTCGGCCAAGCAGGGCCGCGATCGGACGTTCCAGGCGGTTCTCCCGTTGCGGGGAAAGATCCTGAACGTCGAGCGCGTGCGCGCCGACCGGATGCTGTCGTCCGCCGAGATCGGCACGCTGATCACCGCGCTCGGCGCCGGCATCGGCCGATCCTCGACGGATCGCGAGGGCTTCAACCCGGACAAGCTGCGCTACCACCGCATCATCATCATGACCGATGCGGACGTGGACGGCTCGCATATCCGCACCCTGCTGCTGACGTTCTTCTTCCGCCAGATGCCGGAACTGATCGACCGCGGGCACCTCTACATCGCCCAGCCGCCGCTCTACAAAGCGGAGCGCGCGCGCAAGGTGCTCTACCTCAAGGACGAGCGGGCGCTCGAAGACTACCTGATGGATCAGGGCGTCGAGGGGGCCGTGCTGCGGCTCGCCTCCGGCACCGAGTTCGGCGGCGCCCAGCTCAAGTCCCTGGTCGAGGAGGCCCGCGCCTTCCGCGGCATCCTGCACGGGCTGCACACCCGCTACGACCGCGCCGTGATCGAACAGGCGGTGCTGGCCGGCGCCTTCGACCGCGAGGCGGCGGAGAATCCGGGCGAGGCCGAGGTGTTGGCCGACCGCACCGCCAAGCGGCTCGACGCCATCGCCGACGAGATCGAGAAGGGCTGGACCGGCGAGGCGTCGGAAGGCGGCTACCTCTTCAGCCGGACGCTGCGCAGCGTGAAGCAGGTGGCCACCCTCGACGCCGCGCTGATCGCGTCGCAGGAAGCCCGCCGCTTCGCCGAGCGGGCGGAGGCGCTTCGCGAAATCTATTCCGAGCCGGTGACGCTCGCCCGCAAGGGCGACGAGACGGTGTTGCACGGCCCCGTCGGCCTGTTCGAGGCGGTAATGGCCTTCGGCCGCAAGGGTCTCCAGCTCCAGCGCTACAAGGGCCTGGGCGAGATGACCGCGCAGCAGCTCTGGGAGACGACGCTGGACCGCGAGGTGCGCTCGCTGCTGCAGGTGAAGGTCAAGGATACGACCGACGCCGACGACCTGTTCGTCAAACTGATGGGCGACGTGGTCGAGCCTCGGCGCGAATTCATTCAGGAGAACGCGCTGAGCGTGGCCAATCTCGACGTGTAGTCGGGGTTTTATCGATGCCGTCATTCCGGAGCCGCGCAGCGGAACCCGGAATCCATGACCGGCCGCGACGTATCGTACAACGTCGCATCACGGGTCGATTCCGGGTTCGCCTTCGGCGTCCCGGAATGACGGGGGAGTGTTTCAGGCCCGCGCCGCCGCCAGCCCGTTCGGCAGCCCCTCGAACGATTCCGACAGGAACGCTCGCGCCCGGCTGACCCGGCTCTTCACCGTGCCGACCTGACAGCCCAGCCGCTCCGCGGCCTCTTCGTAGGTGAAGCCTTCGGCGCCGACGAGGAGCAGCGCCTGACGCTGCGGCAGGGGCAGCGTGCCGATCAGGTTCATCACCATGCGCAGGCCCGCGGCGTGCTCCTGATCGGCCTGGGTGGTGAGCGTGCCGGCATGGACGCCGTCGGCATCCTCCACCTCGCGGCGGCCCTTGCGCACCTCGGTGTAGAACTGGTTGCGCAGAATGGTGAACAGCCACGCGGTGAAGTTGGTGCCGGGGGTGAACCGCTCGCGGTTGGCCCAGGCCTTCACCATCGTCTCCTGCACGAGGTCGTCGGCGCGGCTCGGGTTGCCGGTGAGCGAGATCGCGAAGGTGCGCAGCATCGGCAACGCCCTCACGAGGTCGTCGCGGAACACCGTCTCCATCCGCCCGCCATGGGCGGCGAGCGCGGCCTCGACGCGGTTCAGCAACTCGCCGAGGCGACCGGGGAAGGGGGCCTGCGCGGCGACGTCGAAGTAGTCGCGCAGCGCCAGCGCCAAGTGGCCTGCGACGGCCGTCTTGGCGTCTTTCCGATCCGCCTCGGGCAGATCGTCGGAGTTGGCGTGCGGTAAGCGATCAGTCATCCTGGCGGTGGCCTCGACAATGGCTCAGCTTCTTGAAAGAATTCTAAGTTCGATACCAATCAAAAAATGAACTGATGCTAAACGAATCCGAAACGCTTGGGATACTTATCGCCCTGGCCCAGGAGAGCCGGCTGCGCATCCTCCGCCTGCTGCTGCGAGAACTGCCGGCCGGGCTTCCGGCCGGTCGGATCGCGGAGACGCTGGGCTGCACGCCCTCGACCCTGTCGTTCCATCTCGGCCATCTGGAGCGGGTCGGGCTGGTGCATTCCCGGCGCCGGGCGCAGTCCATCATATACGCCGCCAACCCGGAGACGCTTTCCGGCCTGATCGGGTTTCTCAGCCAGGATTGCTGCGGCGGCGTACCCGAAAGCTGCCTGCCGGTCGTCCCCGCGCCCGCCGCCTGCGGCCCACCGCAGGAACTGGTCGAGGGCTGATCCGCCGCCTCATACCAATTTGCACGCAACATGACCGATGGTCCTGTTCCGTGCGTCCGGCGGACGGCCGCCGCCGCGCAGTCGCGCGGGCAATCGGCGATGAGTCATGATCATCGCCGATTGGTATCAGACGGCCCGCCGGGCGACGAGGAACAGGCGCGGGAAAGCCAGCAGCACGCGCCCGTCGCCCTGCTTCGAATAGGCCCTCTCCAGTTCGCGCTCGTAGGCCGCGAGGAAGCCCGCGCGGTGCTCGGCCGAAAGGGGGCCGAGGAACGGGCGCAGGCCGGTGCCCTGGAGCCACGCGACGATGGCGGCGGCATCGGCGAGCGGATGCCAGTAGGTCGTCCGCCACAGATCGACGGTGCTGCAATCGGCCCCCCGCAACAGGTCGTAATAGGCTTCCGCCGCCAGGATCGGCGTGCGGGCGGCGGCCGGATCGCCGATCGCGTCCGCCCAGGGCCCGTTCGCGGCGACGGCGCGCATCAGCCGGTGCGAAGGCTCGTCGAGATTGTCCGGCATCTGCACCGCGAGGCAGCCGCCGGGCCGAAGCTGGCGGACGAGGCGTGGCAGCAGGCTCGCATGGTCGGGCAGCCATTGCAGCACGGCGTTGGCGAAGATCAGGTCCGGCGGGCTCTCGGGATGGGCGTCGCGCAAATCCGCCGCGACGAAGCGAACGCCCGGCAGCGTCCGGCGCGCTTGGGCCAGCATGTCGGGGGCGCTGTCGACACCGACGAGGTCCGCCTTCGGGAAGCGCTCGGCCAGCAGCGCCGTGCTGTTGCCCGGCCCGCAGCCGAGATCGATCACGTGGGCGGCCTCGCCGAGCGGCACTCGGGCGAGCAGGTCCGCCGCCGGGCGGGTCCGCTCCTCGGAAAAGCGGAGATACTGCGCCGCGTTCCAATCCGACATGCTCGCCTCCCGAAGCCGTTTGCGGGTCGGACACCAGATTACACGGTGGACAGCCCGGCGCACCGGCTTGGCGTGCAGGCGTGCGGCGGGTCAGCGTCGATCCCTCGGAACGGATGCGGACCGGAGGGGATCATGCTCGAGGAATTCAAAAAATTCGCCCTGCGCGGCAACGTCGTCGACCTCGCCGTCGGCGTCATCATCGGCACGGCGTTCGGGGCGATCGTCAACTCGCTGGTGCAGGACGTCATCATGCCGATCATCGGCGCGGTGACCGGCGGGCTCGATTTCTCGAACTATTACATCCCGCTCTCGTCGAAGGTGCAGGCCGGCATGGCATATGCCGACGCCAAGAAGGTCGGCGCGGTGATCGGCTACGGCCAGTTCCTGACGTTGGCGGTCAACTTCACCATCGTGGCGTTCGTGCTGTTTATGGTGATCCGCGCGATGAACGCGCTGAAAGCACGGGAGGAGGCCAAGCCCGAGCCCGTCGCCGAGGTGCCGGCGGACGTGAAGATCCTGGGCGAGATCCGCGATCTGCTGGCCGAGCGGCGCTCGTCGGTCTGACGATGCTCTGGATACGTGTGCCGCATCGGCTTTTTTCCGGAAGCCGGTTCCCACCTTTCAAACCGATGCTCTAATCCCGGCGGGTGTCCTCGCCGGGCGCCACGCCGAAGGCGTCGAGGATGCGGTCGAGCGCCTGTTCGACCGCCTCGGTGCCTTCCTCGTGGGTCTTGAGGCGGGTCTCCAGGCGCTTGATCTGCGGCTCGAATTTTTCCGGGACTTCCGGTTCGTCGCCGAGATAGCGCGGCTCCGGCGCCTCGACCGTATAGACGCTCCGCAACTCGTGGCCGAGATGGTCACGCACCGATTCCGGCAAGGGTGCCGCGTCGGGCGTGGCTTCGGATGTCGCTTCGGGCCCGCTCATCGCCTGTCCTGTTCGCGCTCGCATGAAAATCCGCTTGTCAACGGACGAGAACGCTCATGCGTTGCGTGCGGTTTCGAACGACGCAGTTCTGATGAGGCGTGGCTCACCGTCCCGGGAAACCTTACTCGAATTCTTCGGGGCTCGAGAGAGTACAAACGAAAACGGCCCCGGCGCGGAAGCGCCGGGGCCGGTGGGCCGGGGGGGGGGGGGGGGGGGCCGCGGGGGGGGGGGGGGGGGGGGCGGGGGGCGGGGGGGGGGGGGGCCCCCCGCCCCCCCCCCCCCCCGCGGTTTGGAGGGGGGTGGGGGGGCGGGGGGGGGGGCG
>NZ_JACHOP010000040.1 GCF_014199935.1 Methylorubrum rhodinum | reverse complement strand
TCCTCCGGCTTGTGCCGCTTCGTTCCCATCTGTCCGTCCTCGTCCTGGCCCGCAGGCCATACCTCAGGGCGGACCACTCCCATGGGGGCGGATCAGTCAAGTCGGAGATCGCCCGACGAAGACGCTGGTTTTCGGTTTCCAGAGACTTTAGCCGCTTGACCTGATCACCCTTCAAGCCGCCGTACTCAGAACGCCAGCGGTAATACGTCACCTCGGTCACCTCGATGGATCGAATGGCTTCTGCCACCTTCCGTCCTTGCGAGACCAAAACATCAACTTGACGCAGCTTGGCGACGATCTCTTCCGCAGTATGCTTCTTCCGTCCCATGATGACATCCTCCACAGGGCTCAAAGCCATACCGCAGGGAGGACCACTTTTCAGTGGGCAGGCCAACGTCAAGGACCGCCCCGACTCGGAATGGCTCGCCCTCAAGCCGGAGGAGCGGGCCGTCACGCTGGATACGCCAAACACAGAGGGACTGAACATCAGCCCACGACGGTTCAGTGGCTGGCCGCCGGAACGGCGGAAGAGGCAACCGCAGGCGCTGGAGCGAGGCGACGCAGCAGAGGCCGCTCGACGCATCGATACAGAGCCACGGCCGACACCGTGACCGCGCAGAGGCTGGCAACCGCGAACACGACACTCAACCAGGCCGATGGGCCGAGGCCGGCCTTGAGGGCGAACTGCGTACAGGCCGACAGCACGATCCCGTGTGACAGGTAGAGGGCATACGACGCGTCGCCAATCAGGAGGAGCGGCGGCAGCGTCGGCATGTGGCCTCGCCGCTCCAGCGAGAGCGCGCCGGCGACGATCGCGCAGGCGGGAAGGCCAGCCGTCAGGAAGCGCGGCGCCTCGGGGGCGACCGCCAGGGCGAGCGTTCCGAGTCCGAGGACGGCCCAGGCGTAGGGTGTGGGCAGGGACCGGCCGCCGCCGATGAACGCGCCCAGAGCGAGGCCCAATCCGAATTCGAGCATGATGCTCGACCCGTAGAGAGCGGCCGCCGCGCTGTCGTCGGGAGCCTGAGCGCCGGCGAGGACGATCAGGGCCAGCGCCGTCATGGTCGCGGGAATGCGCAGGCCTTCCCGCAGCAGGAGCGTGAGCCCGAAGACGGCGTAGAACACCATCTCGCAGTTCAAGGTCCAGCCCGGAACCAGCACCGGAACCGGCGTGCCGAGGACCGGGTGCCTGAGGGGCAGGAACAGGTACGAGCCCAGAATGTGAAGACCGTCGAACCGGCCGCTCTGCACGGCCGCCGGCACGGCGATCAGGGTGAGCGAGACGAGGGTCGTGAGCAAGTAGTAGAGCGGCACGATGCGCAGGATGCGGCGCCGGTAGAACGCCAGGGGGCCGATGGGCCGGCCGCGCGTCGTCAACCACATGACGACGCCGCTGATGACGAAGAACACGTCGACGCCGCGCTGGGTCCAGTCCGGCCATCCGCCATCGTAGCCGAGCCTCTGGAGTGAATGGTGCAGGTGATAGGCGACGACCAGCAGGGCGGCGACCGCCCGCAGGTACTGGAGCGACACCCAAAGGGGGGCCGGGTCACTGTGCACGGGGGCGGCACGCATCGGCTCAGGCCCTCTCCCGGCCGGCCGATATGGCGGGCCGCGCCGCGCTGCGCAGGATCAGGCGGCGGGCCGGCTCCTCCAGCCGCAAATGAAGCAGCGCGGAGGCCGCGAGGGTGAGGGCGCAGGCGAGCACGAGGCCGGCCCAGGGATGCGCACGGAGCACGCCGTCGGCGGCGATACGGTCGAGCGCCTGGATCGCGGCCGAAGCCGGCACGTGCAGGAGGTAGCAGGCGAAAGAGATCTTGCCGAGGAAGACCAGTGGCGGCCACGTCAGCGGCCCGCCGCGGATCGCCGCCGCCGCCAGGATCAGGGGCGCCGCGACGAGGGCGGTCAGGCCGTTGTGCATCACGGGTTCGGGGATCGACGGCGCGGCGGCCACGAGCCCGAGCGCCATGCCCACGGCGAGGGCGAGGGCGAGGAGCACCGGCGGAGCGACCGCCCGGCGCTGCCACACCGCGTAGAGCACGATTCCGAACAGGAATTCCGGCAGCCGCAGCAGCGGGTTGAACTTGATGAACTGCGCGAGGAGCGCGGCGTCCGGGCCGGCCGGCTCCGGGGCGAGGAGCGAGGCGCCCGCGGCCCGCGCGTCCCACGCGAGGCTCGCGGCCACGCCCATGACGCACCACGCGAGGAGCAGGACGAGGGCGCCCCGGCCGGGCCGGCGCAGCAGCGGCGGCAGCAGGAACGGGAACAGGGCGTAGAACGTCAGCTCGGCGGAGACGGACCAGGCCGGGCAGTTCAGCGCGCAGGCCGCGCCCGGCAACCACGCCTGAAGCCCGAGCGGCGTGAGCAACCCGGAGGCCGCCATCAGGGGCGGGACGGGCGCGAGCTTGGCCAGATGCGCCGCGAAGAACGGCAGCGCGAGGCCGATGGAGACGAGGTAGAGCGGAAAGATCCGGGCGATCCGGGCGCGGTAGAAGGCATGCCTCGCAGCCGGCTGGTCGAACCCGACCGACCGGTAATTGTGCGTCAGGATGAACCCCGAGAGCACGAAGAAGAACGTGACCGCGCCGTAGGCCGCCCAACCGATCGACGGTGCCGGCCCGGCCGGGTGCAGGAGGTTCTGGTAGTGATACGCGACGACGCCCGCCGCGGCGGGGAACCGCAGGGCGGTCAGGGCGTCGAGGCGCGCGACCGGGGGATGCGGCGATCCCGGTCTCCGGTTCAGTTCGTCCGCGCGCATCACGGCTGCCTCGGCGATCCGCCGGGAGCCGGCCCGGCGGGCACGGCCTCGCACGGCCTTGCACCCGCGCTGCAGGCCGCGAAGGCGAGAATCCATTGCAGGAGATGGATGTCGGGCCGGGGCAGCGACGACTCGTCGTAATTGATGATCGCGATGGTTGTCAGGACGATCAAGGCCCAGCCGGCCGTGGCCCAGCGGCCCGCCCCCCAGGCGCGGGCGACGACCCACAGCGTCGTCAGGCCGAGCGCCGCGACGAGCAGCAGGCCGGGCAGGCCGAGTTCGAGCTGGAGTTCCAGATATCCGCTGTGGGCACTCGGCGTCACCCAGCCGATCGCCGCCCAGACGTTGCGCGCCGCAGGCGTTTCGGGAAGCCAGAACGCCGAGTAGCCGTGACCCAGGACGGAGCCGTCCGCGATAGCCTGGCGAACAGCGGCCCAGATTTCGGTTCGCCCCGTCAGCGTGGAATCCTTGCCGAGCATTTCGAACAGGTCGACCGGTACGACCCAGACGACCCAGAGCGCGAGGGCGGCGGCCATCAGCCCCGTCATGAGGCCGAACACGGCGACGGCGCTGGCATCGATGAGGAGCAGGATCACGGCCGTCATGACGGCCACGGCGCCGCAAAGCAGGAACGACGTCGTCGCCTGCGCGAGGATGCAGGTGCCGGCCGCGAGCGCGAGGCAGACGAGATCGGTCGCCACGACCCTGCGGCGGTGCAGCACGAGGCCGCTGAGCGCCACCGTCCCGACGACCATCGCGTCGCCGAGACTGTTCTTCTGCGAGAACACGCCGCGCACCGCGCCGGCATAGCCGCCGACATCGAACCCCGAGGACGGCACGATCGCCGCCATGGCGAGGCTGGCGAAGGCCACGGCCCCCGTGACCATCACGTGCAGGCGGCAGATCAGGAGGGTTCCGAGGACGGCATGGGCGTAGACGGCGAACATCATCAGCGTCGCCAGCGTCAGCGAACGCCGCAGGGACGCCTCCGGCGCCTGCGACCAGAGGCTGGACGCCGCGGCGAGCAGCAGCAGCAGCAGGAACGGCCGAACATCGGCGAGGGCGGCCGTGCAGATCCGCCGGTGGCGGGTCACGAACGCGAGGCCGAGGAGCAGCACCATCGCTTGGTTGAGCGTCGCCATGCCGTCTACGGTCGGTTCGGCGTCGCCGCCCGTCCCGTTCAGGCCGACATGCACACCGAGATAGACCAGAAGCCCAAACGCCGCGTAGGCGGCTTCCGGACGGGGGACGCCCGCGAGCCAGGACGCGCCCGATCCAGAGCGCCCTCCCGGGCCGCCGCGCCCCAGTTGGTCAATCGCGGGGGCCCTGTCCTTCATGGTCGATCCGTTCGCCGCACGCCGCCCGCATCATCGGGGCATCGCCTGAAGAAAGGGTGTCGCGGGAGCGGGCCCGGTCCCGTGGTACGCCTCCTGCGAGCGCGCCGCCGCGAGGCGGGATCGGCCGTTCCCCCATCCGTAAGCAGATTCTTAGCGCGTCCTCGGCTAGACGTTCGATCGAAGTCGACGCTTCGTCGGCAGTCTAACCGGCCTCCAAAATGGATCGACCTCGCCGCACGCGTCCAGGCCCATCCCCGTTCGAACCGTGCGGGCTTCGATTCCCGTCGGGTGCGCGCCGTCATGATTGAGAGCCTCGATCCCACGGCGCGCCGTCGCTACGCCCTGATCGCGCCGAGCCGCGACGAGGCCGGGACGATGCGCCGGACCCTGGACAGCCTGCTCGCGCAGACGGCGCCGCCGGCCCACCTCGTCTTTGTCGACGACGGCTCCACCGACGACACGCAAGGTATCTTGGCCGAGTACACGCCGCGGATGCCCTACCTGCGCATCGTCCGCCGCTCAGATCGAGGCGTGCGCAAGGTCGGCCCCGGCGTGGTCGAGGCGTTCAATGCAGGTCTTGCCGGGATCGACCTGTCGACGGTCGAGTTCCTGTGCAAGCTCGACATGGATGTCGCGCTGCCGCCGCGGTACTTCGAGACGCTGATGGACCGGATGGACGCCGACCGGGCGATCGCAACCTGCAGCGGCAAGCCGTTCTTTCCCGACCCGCGCACCGGCGCGCTGATCAGCGAGCACATCGCCGACCAGTTCTCGGTCGGCATGACGAAATTCTACCGCGTCTCCGCGTGGCGGCTGATCGGCGGCTTCCCGACCTCGATCGGGTGGGACGGGATCGATTGCCATCTCTGCCGCATGCACGGCCTGAAGGCGGTCAGCTTCCCCGACCCGGACCTCGCCTTCGTCCACCTGCGCCCGATGGGGTCGAGCCATCTCAGCCTGTGGCACGGGCGCATGCGCCACGGTCTCGGCGCCTGGGTGATGGGAACCCCGCCGCTCTTCATGCTAGCCGCGACGGTGTACCGGATGAACAAGCGCCCGCGCGTGCTCGGCGCGGTCGCGATGCTGTGCGGCTACCTGAAGGCCTGGGCCGGCGGCGTGAAGCGCTTCGACGCGCCGGGTTATCTGGCCTTCGTGCGCGCCTACCAGCTACGCGCTCTGGTGGTCGGGCGCGGACGCTCGGCGGAGCACATGCGGCTGCGGCAGCGTCGGCCCGCTCCCCCTTTCGGCCACCCGACGATAGAGCGGGCCGACCATGCCGGCGGCTGACGGGCCGGCGGCCCGCGGCGCGGTCCTCGACCGGCGCCGCCTCCTCGGTGCCCTGGCAGCCACGGGCGCCGCGGCGTGGCCGGGCGGCCCGGACGCGCGTCCCGCCGCGCCGAGCCTCGCCGCGCTCGCGGCGGCAAAGGGGATCGTCTTCGGCATGGCGCTGACCCGCGATCAGGCGCGGGACGCGCCCCCGCTCGCCGCGATCGCGCTGGCCCAGTCGGCGATGCTCGTGCCGGGCAACGAACTGAAATGGGTGCGGGCGGAGCCCGGATTGGGACGGTTTGCCCTCGACGACGCCGACGCCCTCGTCGACCTCGCCGACGCCAACGGGCTGTCCACGCGCGGCCACACCCTGGTCTGGCACGAGGCCCTGCCGGCCTGGATGGAGACAGGGCTGTCGCGCGCCGAGATGAGCACGGCGCTGTCGCGCCACATCGGGACGCTGTGCCGCCGCTATGCAGGGCGCATGCATTCCTGGGATGTAGTCAACGAGGCGATCGAACCCTCCGGGGCTGAGGCCGGAGGTTTGCGCCGCACGCCTTTCCTTGCGGCGCTCGGCGAAGACTACATTGCCCGCGCCTTCGCGCTCGCCGCCGAGGCCGATCCGGACGCGATCCTCACCCTGAACGAGTACGACCTCGAACGCGACACCGACTGGCAGGCCCGGCGCCGCGCCGCCACGCTGGACCTGCTGAACCGCCTCGTGCGCCAGCGCGTCCCGATTCGTGCCCTAGGCATCCAGGGGCACCTCGATCCGGCCAAAGGGCCGTTCAATCCCGAGGTGTTCCGCTCCTTCATCCGCGCGGTCGCGAGCCTGGGCCTTTCGGTCTTCATCACGGAACTCGACATCACCGACCGCACGTTTCCCGCCGACGTCGCCGCCCGCGACCGGGCCGCCGCGGAGGAGACCCGCGCCTACCTCGCCGCCGCGCTGGCCGAGCCGTCGGTGCGGCTGGTGGTGACCTGGGGTATCAGCGACGCCAATTCGTGGGTCGACGGCAATCCGGGAACCCGCCGCACCGACGGGCTCGCCTCGCGGCCGCACCTCTACGACGCCGCCTTCCGCCCGAAGCCGCTGCGCGGCGCCGTCGCCGAGGCGTTTCGCTCCGCTCCCACCCGGGGCCTCGCCCGATGACGTCTCCCGCCACGGCCCTGCGCCGCCGCCTCGCCCACTTCGTGCGCGCGCATCCCCGCCTCCATGACGCGGCGCATCCGCCCTACCTCTACCTGCGCCGGCTGCTGCGTCGGCGCGAGCTGAACCAGCACGGGAGCGTGAAAGACGCCGAGGCCGGCAACAGTCTCCTGCGCGAGGCCATCCTGTCCGGCGGGCCGCATGGCATCGCCAAGATCGGCTCGCTGGAGGCCGAGGCCCTGACCTGCTTCCTCGCGCAGACCGGCTACCCGCCCCTGCTGATGGAGCAACTCGTCACCAATGTCGGGCTGTTTCCCGGCACGCCCGACAGCATCGACCGCTTCTGCGAGGCCTATCTCGCGGCGCTGGCGCGGATCGACCTTCTGGCGGTTTGGGGACAACCCGGCGAGGCCGAGATCCTGCGGCGTGCCCCGGTCCCCGAGGCCGCGCCGAGGGCGCTCCTCCACATCGACAGCTTCGAGCCGTGGTATCACCGCGATCCGTGGTCCGGGGCGCTCGCGGGCAAGCGCGTCGTCGTGCTGCATCCCTTCGCGGCGACGATCGAGCGCCAGTACGCCCGACGGCGGGAGGTGTGGGGGGAGCGTGAAATCCTGCCGGCGTTCGACCTGCGCACGGTGCGGATGCCGCTCAGCCCAGCGCTGGCGCCGCCGCGATACGGCAACTGGCACGAGCAGTTCGACCACCTCGTCGGCGAGATCGAGTCTCGGCCCTACGACGTCGTGATCGTCGGCGCCGGCGGCATCTCCCTTCCGGTCGCGGCGCAGGCCTGCGCGGCGGGCAAGGTCGGCTTCCACATGGGCGGCCTCACCCAGATCCTGTTCGGCATCCTGGGGCGGCGCTGGGAGAAGTCGGCCGCCGTTGCCGCGCAGCGGAACGCCGCCTGGGTCAGGCCCAGCGGCGACGAGGCGCCGGCAACGGCCCGCAAGGTCGAGCAGGGATGCTACTGGTGAGCGGGAGCGCCGACGGGACCGTCCCGCGCCTGCGCCGCGTGGTCGGGCGCGCCCTGGTGCGGTCCTGCGCCCGGCGTCCCGCCGTCCTCCCGGACGACTTCCCCCCCACCGTCTCGTTCACCTTCGACGACTTTCCGGCCTCCGCCGTGGACGCGGCCGGGCCGATCCTGCGCGACGCCGGCATGGCGGCGACGTGGTACGCGGCGAGCGGTCTGCTCGGGCAGCCGAGCGCGGTGGGGGAAATCGCCTCGCCCGATCAGGTCGCCCGGCTGCACGCGGACGGCCACGAGATCGGCGACCACACCTGCCGGCACCTCGATGCCCGCGCGGTCGCGGCGGAGGATTACGGCCGCGACATCGACGAGAATCGCCGCGTCCTGGCCGACCTCCTGCCCGGGCACGCCGTGCGCTCCTTCTCCTATCCGTTCGGCGGCGTGACTCTGGGCGCCAAGCGCGCCGCCATGGCCCGGGCCGCGACCTGCCGGAGTACGATGGCCGGCATCGCCCGCGGCAGCGTCGACCTCGCTCTGCTGCCGGCCAATCCGCTCTACGAGGATGCCGCTTGGCTGGCCGCCGCACAGGACGTGATCGGGCGGCTCGCCGCCAGGAGGGGCTGGGCGATCTTCTATACCCACGACGTGACGCCGACGCCCTCCCCCTGGGGATGCAGCCCCGCCTCGTTCGCCGCACTGGTCGCGGCCATAGGGCGCGCCGGCCTGCGCGTCGCCACCGTCGGCGCCGTGGTCGACGAGATCGCTCCGGCATCCGCATGAGACAGAGCGTCTCCCGCGGTCTCGCCCTCCTGCGGCGGCGCCACCGCATGCTGGCGGGCATCGTCGACCAGGGCGTCGTCGGGATCGGCAACCTCGCGGTCGGGCTCCTCGTGCTGCGGGCCTCGACCAAGGAGGAGTACGGGCTCTACAGCCTCTGCTACATGACGCTGATCCTGCTGAACGGCTTCTCCAACGCCGTGTTCGCAGCCCAGCTCACGGTGTCCTACCACGAGCATCCCCGGCACGACCGGGACGGCTTCGCCGCCTCGCTCCTGCGCGGCCAAATGATGCTCAGCGCATCCCTCGCGCTGGCCGGTCTCGCGGTCGCGCTCCTGCTCCCGGAGGGCGTGCTGCCGCTCGACCTGCGCCCCCTTCTCGTCGTGTCGGCCCTGGCCTGCCCGGCGGTGATGGCGCACGACTTCCTGCGGAGCTACTTCTTCCTCGTCGACCGGCCGTTCAACGCCATGACGCTCGATCTCCTGCTCGTCGCCGGCTGGGCCGCCGGCACGCTCGGCCTCGGCGCGGGCCCGGTGCCCTCCCATTCCCTTGCGGCGCTCGCGGCCTTCGGCCTGTCGGCCGGCGTGGCGGCCGGCCTCGGCCTCGCCCTGTCGCGGCTGCCGCTCCGGACCGGAGGGGGGCCGGCGCTCGGTGCGGTGGCGGTCGCCTGGGGCCATGGGCGGTGGGCGCTGGGCGGCGCCGCCGTCACGGCGCTCCAGAACCAGGGGCACGTCTACCTGCTCGGCTGGCTCGGCAGCGCCCGGGCGATCGCCGAGCTGAACGCCGCCCGGATGCTGATCATGCCGATGGGCCTCCTGATCGTCGGGGTCGGGCGGACCCTGACTCCCGCCATGGCCCGGCTGGCGGCGGAGGGGCGCGTCGCGGAGATGACCCGGACCGCCAACCGCACCCTCGCCGGCGTCGTGGCAATCGTCGCCCTTTACGCGGTGGTGATGCTGCTCGCCCATGACTGGCTCATCGGCCGGGTGCTGGGGGGACGCTACGAGGGGATCGGCCCCCTGGTGGCCCTGTGGACGGTGGTCCTGCTACTGCAGGCCGTCGACGCCAACCTCTCGGCCGTGATGCAGGTCGCCAAGCGGTTCCGTGAATTGACAATGATTAACCTGTGGACGGTCGGTCCGGTGCTGGCCGGCGTGATCCCGATGATCCTGCTCTACGGGGCCGAGGGCAACCTCGTGGCGCTGGCGGCCGGCTATGTCGGGATCACGCTGCTGCTGTGGCGCGAGGCCGCGCGGGCGGTCGCCGCCCTCGAAAGCGGCGCGGCGGCGGGCCGAACGCCGCCGCCCGAACCGAGGGGGCGGTGATGTCGGCCGCGGACCAGCCGGAGGCACCGGCCGCCACGCCCCCGAGCGTCGTCACGACGGTGAGCGTCGTCATCTGCACGTTCAACCGTCCCACCCTGCTGGCGCGCGCCGTCCGGACCGCGCGGGAGCAACGTTTGCCGCCCGACGTCGCCGCCGAGATCGTGGTGGTCGACAACGCGCCGGACGGGAATGCCGGGCCGGTCGTCGCGGCGCTCTCCGGCGAGGCCGGGCTGCCGCTGCGCTACCTCGCCCACCCGGTGCCGAACATCTCCCACGCGCGCAATCGCGGCGTGGCGGGGACGAAAGGGGCGCTCGTCGTCTTCCTCGACGACGACGAGTGGTGCCGTCCAGGCTGGCTCGCCGCGCTGGTCGCGACCGCGCGGGAGACGGGGGCCGATATCGTGTTCGGCGCCGTCCTGCCCGATTTCCCCGACGGGCCGCCGGACTGGGATCCGAGCGGGCGCCCCTTCGAGCGCCGGCTCGACCGGCCCAGCGGCACCCGCATGGGCATTCGCCACGATTCGGGCGCGAGCGGACGCTGGATCGGCACCGGCAACGCGCTCCTGCGGCGCGACACCTGCCTCGTGGGGGACGCGCCGTTCGACCCGTGGCTGGGGCGATCGGGCGGCGAGGATCACGACCTGTTCGTCCGCCTCGACCGGGCCGGCCGGCGCATGGTCTGGTGCGGCGAGGCGGTGGTCTACGAGGTCGTCCCGGCCGAGCGGACCCGCTTCGACTACATGCTCCTGCGCAACCGGCGCGGGGGCCAGCAATGGGCCAGCGTCGCGGTGCGGCGCGCGCGGCGTCCGGCGCTGGCGGCCGTGTCGATCGCGTTGCGGGCGAGCGTCCAGCTCGCGCTGGTGAGCGCCGCCTGGGCGGCCTCCCGCCTGCGCGGCGCCCCCGACGCCGGAGCGCGCCGGCTGAAGGTCGCGCAGGTTGCGGGCAAGCTCCTGTGGTGGACGATGCCGCGGGGACACCGCTGATGCACCACGGGGCGGCACAGGGGCCGACGATCCGCGTCCACGCCTCGCTGCGGGACGCCGAGGCGGATCTCGAAACGCCCGGTCTCGCGGGCTACGCCTTCGGGCGCCACGCGTGGCTCCGGGCTTGGCACGACACGCTGGGCGTCGGCGTCGCGCCCGCCATCGTCGTGGTGGCGGATGTGCGCGTGCGGATGGTGATCCCGCTTGGAATCCGCCGGAGCCGGGGTCTGCGCGTGCTGGAGTTCCTCGGCGGGAGCGTGACCGACTACAACGCCCCGCTGGCCGACCCCGCCTTCGCCGGGAACCTCGACGCCGCCTCCGTCCGGACTCTCTGGACGCGGATCGCCGCGGTGCTGCCCCCGCACGACACCGTCCGCCTGCTGCGGATGCCGGCCTCGCTCGACCCGCCGGAGGGGGCCGGTACGGGGCGAGTGCCAAATCCGCTGGTCCACCTGCCGGGCGCGATGGCCGCCGGGGTCGCGCGGAGCGTGGCGCTTCCCGACAGCTATGCGGCGCTGGTCGGCTCGATGAGAAGCCAATTCGTTGGCGATACACGCCGTCGCTGGCGCCGCCTCGCCGAGGTGGGATCTTCGGATTTCGCCGTCGCCGCCGACGCCGCCGCCATGCGAGATCTCCTCGTGGGCCTGAAGCGGATGAAATCCCGTCGCTGGCTGGAAACCGGGGACAGGGACTGGTTCGCGGACCCGGCCTTCGCCGGGTTCTACGACGCGATGGGCCGGATGACGCTTCCGGAGGGCCGCATCCACGGGTGCGCCCTCTCGGTGGCCGGCACCGTCGTGGCGGCCCATCTCGGGTTGGTCTATCGCGGCCGCTTCTACGTGCTCCTGCTGGGATGGGAATCCGGCGACTGGCAGCGTTTCAGCACCGGGCGTCTCATGATCGATGCCATGATGAAGGCCGCGATCGACGAGGATCATCAGGTCTTCGACTTCACGGTCGGCGACGAGGCCTACAAGCGGGAATGGGCCGACACTGAACTGCCTTTGTTCCGTTGCGAGGGCGCCGTGACGATGCGCGGGCGCCTCGCCCTCGCCTCGATCTCGATGCGCGAGGACATTCGCGCGCGTGCCAAGCGGGTGACATGGCTCCGGCGGGCGATCCGGCGGCTGGCCGGCCGACCGCCTCTGCCCGGCACGGGATGAGCGATGCGTCGACACCGATCCGCCACGATGGGGCATCCATGAACGCGATCCGCCACGCCTTGAAGGACGGGAGCCGGCGGCTCGCCTTGCAGGCCGTCCGCATGGGGCTGCCGCTGCCCGGCCGCCCGCTCCAGGCGCTGGCCGAGCATGTCGGCCTGCGCGACCTGATCCGGGGGGAGCGGATCGACGTGGTGCTCGACGTCGGCGCCAATACCGGCCAGTTCGCGCAAGGGCTGCGGCAGGCGGGCTTTGCCGGTCGCATCCTCTCGTTCGAGCCGGTGCGCCGGGATTTCGACGCGGCCTCGCGGCGGATGCGGGGCGATCCGCTCTGGACGGGGCTGTGCATGGCGCTGGGCGATGCCGACGGCACCGCCGCGATCAACGTCGTGCCGAGCCTGACCGTGATGAACTCGCTTCTCTCGCCGATCACGGCCTCGCGCCCGCTCGAAACCGAGCAGGTCGCCGTGCGCCGCCTCGACGGCGTGCTGCCGGACCTCCTGCCCGACCACGCCGCCCGGCGCCTCCTCCTGAAAATGGACACGCAGGGCTACGACCTGCGCTGCTTTGCCGGCGCGCAGGGCTGCCTCGGCGCCGTGCGGGCGCTGTACTCGGAACTCTCGGTGCTGCCGATCTACGCCGGCGCGCCGCACTACCTCGAATCGCTCGCCCGCTACGAGGCGGCGGGATTCGTCCTCACGGATCTCACGGTGGTGTCGCGCCGGGCCGGCGCCATCCAGGAGATGAACGGCCTGATGCGCCGCGCGCACCACGATGAAGGGACCCGAGCCGCATGATGCGCGTCCTCGTCCTCGGTGCCGGCGGGTTCGTCGGCCGCCATCTCGTCGCCGCGCTCGCGGCCGCCCCGGACTTCGAGCCCGTGGCCCTGATGCGCGGCGCCGGGGGCGCGTTCCCGCCCGCCGTCGCGCAGCACCGGGCCGATGCGACCGATCCCGAGGCGCTCGGGCAAGCGCTCGCCGGGATCGACGCCGTCGTCAACTGCATCGCGGGAAGCGAGGCCGCGATGACGGCGGCTACGCGCCACCTCGTCGCGTTGACCGAATCGGGCAGCGTGCGGCGCCTCGTCCACCTCAGCAGCATGGCGGTCTACGGGTCGGTCTCCGGCACGGTCGGGGAAACGAGCCCGCTCGAGGGATCCGACAGCCCCTATGCCCGCGCCAAGGTCGATTGCGAGGCGATGATCGCCGCCTCCGCCACGGTCAGCGCCCGGTGGGTCGTGCTCAGGCCGGGCTGCATCCACGGCCCCGGAAGCCCGCAATGGACGGACCGGATCGGCCGGCTGCTGCGGCAGCACCGGATCGGCGATCTCGGCGAGAACGGCGACGGAACCTGCAACCTCACCTTCATCGACGATATGGTCGGGGCCATCCTGGCGGCCCTGCGCCGGCCGGAGGCGGGCGGCGGCACCTTCAACGTTTCGGACCCCGACCCGCGCAGCTGGAACGCCTACCTGACGGATCTCGGCCGCGCGATCGGCGCGGTGCCGGTCGCGCGCATCTCGGGACGCCGGCTGTCCGCCGAGGTCCGGCTGCTCGCCCCGGCCCTCGTCGTGGCCGGGCGCGTGCTCGACCGCTCCCCGGTGCGGGTCAGGCTGCCGCCGGCGGTGACGCCGTCGATGGCGCGGCTTTGGCGGCAAGAGATCACCCTCGACCACCGCCGGGCCGATGCCGTGCTGGCGTTTGCGCGCACGCCCCCGGCGCGGGCCATCGCCGCCGCCGCGGACTGGCTCCGGACGTCGGGGTGACCGGGCGGAGGCCGTCCGGCCCGCTCACGCCACGCGAGCGGGAGCGAGGCTTCGTTTCAGCCGATCGGCGAGCCGGAGCGCCAGGGCGACGACCGTGAGGGTCGGGTTGGCCTGACTGGAGGTTGGGAACACGGCCGCACCCGCGAGGAACAGGTTGTGCACCCCGTGCACCCGGCACTCGGTGTCGACCACGCCGGCGGCCGGCGTGGCGCCCATGCGGGCGGTGCCGATATGGTGGCCGCCATAGGCCCCGTCGCGCAGCATGTGGTGGGCGACGCCGGCCGGATCGTAGTCGAGCCGGCCGCGGCCCCAGCGGCGCAGCGCGCCGTCGAGCAGCGACAGGGCGACCTCCGCCGTGCGGATGTCGACGGGGGAGTGGCGCCAGTCGAGATGGACGCGCGGAAGGCCGAGTGCGTCGGTCTCCCGGCCGAGGCTCACCCGGCTGTTGAAATTGGGCACCTGCTCGCCGTGATAGTCCAAGCTGAACAGGTTGCCCGGTGGGCGCACGATCACCGACGGGTACTTGCGGGCGGCGAGCGCCCGGTGCCGCACGGCGTGCAGGAAGAAGCCCGCCGTCGCCGCGGGCTCGCGGGCGACGTTGCCGAGATGGCGCAGCCAGGTTCCGGCCCCGCCGCCGCGGTTGTGCAGCCGCTTGGCGTGCTCGTAGCCGATGAACGGCTTGGCGAGGTAGAGCGCCGACAGGGGGCCGCTGCCGTGGCGCGGATCGGGAATGGTGGGAAAGTGCAGGCGCAGGAGGCCGTTGGCGACCCCGTGGTGGCGCTGGGCGGCCTCGCTCAGCGTCCAGCGCCGCCGGCAATAGGCGCCGTCCTCGGCCCGCTCGTAGCCGCTCCAGACGTAGTCGCGCGGCACGTGCAGCTTGACCGTCCCGATGGTGCCGGCGATGTGGCACATGTAGAACCGGCCGACGAGGCCGTGCGCGTTGCCGACCCCGTCCGCCCGGTGACGGCGCGACGCCAGCAGCAGCCGCGCCGTCTCGATCCCTCCGGTGGCGACGACGACGTGGCCGGCCGCGACGGCGAAGCACCGGCCGGCGAGGGTGGCGACCGCGACGCGGCGGACCGTGCTGCCGTCCGGGTCGGTGACGAGTTCGAGTGCGTTGGCGCCGATGAGGACGCGGACATCCGCGCTCGCCGCCAGCCGGGCGCGGTAGCGGGCGCCGAAATCGGTGGGCGGCGAGAACCGCTCGATCCGGTCGGTGTCGAACCCTTCGGGCGCGAAGGAGCGGATCGTCGGGCGCATCCCGTCCGGCAGGGCGGCGGCGGCCGAGAACGTGCAGTCGCCGGCCTCGCACAGGGCGTTGGCGGCCGGATACCAGCGCGCCACCTCGTCGTAGGCGATCGGCCAGCCGTCCTGTCCGAGCCAGGGCCGCGCGGCGAAGTCGATCGGGTCGAACGGGATGCAGCGGCCGCTCCAGACGGTGGTCGTGCCGCCCATCGTCCGCTGGCGGTAGCGGTCGGTCGGGGGATGGAGATCGGGATCGGCGACCTCGCCCCGGTAGAGCGCCTGCGCGGCGGCGTCCGGCTTCAGGCCGCCGCCTTCGAGGAGGACGACGCGCAGGCCGCTCCGGAGGAACTGGAGGGCGAGCGTGATCCCGGCCGCGCCCGCGCCGACGATGCAGAGATCGCAGGGGAGTTCGGTGCCGTCGTCGATCGTGTCCGCCGAGAGGATCATCAAAAGGCACCGGACAGGGGAGCGGGAAGCGCGACCGGTCGCGCCGACCGTCGGATGGCGATCATTATGCAGCATTCCGGAGGCGCTACGCGTCTCGAAACGGTCTTGCGGGGGGCGGTCTTGCAGTGCTCGGTGCCATCCATCACAGTCGCCTTCATGGTCGTGGCGGATCGCTTTCGGCGCGACAGTCGGGCGGCTGGCCTATCACGTTGTCGAGAGACCATGTCTCGACGGCATCGAGTATCGTGGACGGCTCGGGCCCGCATGATCCACGTCACCGGCTGGATTCTTCCGACGGACGTCGTCGATCGACGCGCCGACGGTATCCGCAGGCGACGGTGTGCGGACCGACATGGCGCCAGCGGCATGATGAGAGGCTTTCGGTGAGGCTGGCCGACGAACCGCTCGATCGACCGGACCACGGGACGCGCCGAGCGGTGCCGGGATCGGTCCCCAATTTCTCGCGATCCGCGTTCTGTATCTTCGGCGTGACGCTCGACAACGTCGCGATGGACGAGGTGCTGGCGGTCGTCCGTGAGGCCGTGCGCACGCGGCGCCCGTGCACGATCGCGACGCCCAACCTGAACTTCGTCGTGCGCGCGGCGTCCGATCCGGCGTTTCGCGCCTCGATCCTGCGCAGCGATCTCAGCCTGGTCGACGGGATGCCGCTGGTCTGGGCCGGCCGATGGTTCGGCGTGCCGGTCAAGGGCCGCCTCACCGGCGCGGACCTGTTCGAACGCCTGCGGCGGAGCCGCGACCCGGCCGAACGCCTCGACGTCTACCTGTTCGGCGGCCCCGACGGCATCGCTCGCCTCGCCGCGGACCGGCTCAACGCGGAGGGCGGCGGCCTGCGCTGCGTGGGCTACCGCTCGCCGGGCTACGGCAGCGTCGAGGCGATCAGCCATCCGGACATCATTCGGGAGATCAACGCGAGCGGTGCGGATTTCCTGCTCGTGGCGCTCGGCGCCGAGAAGGGGCAGAGCTGGATCGAGCGCAACCGGGCGGCGCTGGAGGTTCCGGTCGTCAGCCATCTCGGCGCGGTGATCAACTTCACCGCCGGAACCGTGCGCCGCGCCCCGGTCCGGGTGCAGCGTGCCGGTCTCGAATGGGCGTGGCGGATCTACCGGGAGCCCGCTCTCTGGCGCCGCTACCTGTCGGACGGTTCGGCGGCCCTCGCCATGCTGGCGCGGACATCGTGGAACGCCGGGATGGCCCGCCTCCCGTTCCCGCGCGGATCGGGGGCGGTCCTCTCGGCCGTCGAGGTGGTCGAGGGCGAGCGCGAGGTGGTGATCCGCATCGACGGGGACTGGCGCGCGCCCGGCCTCGGCCCCCTTCGCGCCGCGCTCCAGGCACAGGCCGGCAGCAGCAAGTGCCTGTCCCTCGACCTCGGCGCCGCCACCGGGCTCGACAGCGCCGCCGTGGCCCTGCTGACGCTCCTGCGGCAGGCCCGGCTCGACGCGGGGCGGGGATGGCACGTGACCGGCGTCTCGCCCCGGCTGTCGCGCCTCTGCCGGTCCTACGGCGCCGACGACCTGATCGATTGAAACCGTGCCTCGACGGACATCCCGCCGGATCGGCCGTCACGACACGAGGTCGTGCTGCTCCAGCCTGCGGAGGGCCGTCGCGGGCGCGGACGCGACGCGTCCGGCCCATTTCGAGAGGATCCGGGTCCTTTGCAGGACGATGCAGGCGACGGCAATCCAGAAGCCGAGGGCGCCGCCCAGGACCAGGAAGACGATGCCGCGTGGCGGAAAAACCCGCTGCAACGGCGGCTCGGCGGTCGAGATGATCCGCGCCGTGCTGGTGTCGAGCTGCTCGATCTCGCCCATCTCCCGGGACCGGCTGAGGAAGGTGTTGAGCAGGTTCTTGTTGACGTCGACCTCCTGCTGCAGTTGCGCCAGTTCGGACAGGGCGCTGCTCGTGTCGGCGGCCTCGTTGGACAGCCGGTCGACGATCGCCTGTGACGCCTTCTCCGCAGCCGATGCGCGCTGGTACTCGCGCTGCGCGGCCTGCCGGATGCGCGCGAGTTCGGCCTGGAGCGACCGGTCGATGCTGGCAAGCTGATCGCGCGCATCGCGGACGGCGGGATGGCGCGCGCCGAACTGGGTGAGGGCCGAGTCCAGTTGCCGTTTCGCGTCGGCCTGCTTGCTGCGCAACTGGGAGATCGTGAGCGAGGTGACGGCCTCGGGCGAGACGCCCTCGGAATCCTGGCCGCCATCCGCCCGGGACAGGCCGTCGAGATGGGCGCGGCTCTGAACTCGCTGCTGGCGTGCCTGGGCGAGCTGCGCGTTGGCTTCCGTCAATTGCTGTTCGCTGCTGAGCTGCGTGCGCGTCCCGACGAGCCCATGCTTCTCCCGGTACGCCTGCGCCCGGGCTTGCGACTGCCGGAGACGGTCGCGAAGCTCGTCGAGACGGCTCGTCAGCGCGTCGTTGGCACGGCGGGCCTTGCCGGCATGGGCCGTGGTCTGCTCGTCGAGATAGGCCTGGGCGACTGCGTTGGCGAGGCGCGCCGCCGTCTCGGGCGCGGGGGCGCGGACCGACACCTCCATGATGAAGGTCCGCTCCGGCCGCCTGACCGTGACGCGGTCGGCGAGCGCCTGGAGCGCCTTGAGGCGCCGGCTCTCCGCCGACGGCGGCTCCGCGGGGGCGGCGCCGAGGAGGCCCTTGATTCGGTCCGTGACCGTCGTCCCCACAGAGGCCGGGTCGTCGGCGAGCCCCTGCGCGGCGACGACCCGCGACAGAACGCTGCGCGAGGTGACGATCCTCGCCTGGCTCTCGATCAGGCTCACCTCGAAGTTGTTGTCGCTGCTCGGGGGCTGCCCGGCCGCGCCGGCGAGCGCCTGGATGCCGCGGCTGTCGATGAAAAGCGTCGTCGTGGCGACGAAGCTCGGAGGAATGAGCAGGCTCGCGCCGTAGGTCAGGATCGCGCAGACGCAGCTCGCGCCGGCAATCAGGCCCCAGCGCTGCAGGAGCCAAGACACCATCTCGGCGTAGCGGGCACGCCGGTCCTCCGCTTCCGGAGGGCGCCTGAAGGGGATGTTGTGAGGTCCGTCGAGCATGCATCAGGCTCCGCGCACCCGGCACGGCACGTCGGTGTCCGCCGTCGACGCCGGCCCGCCGTTCGAGTGCCCCTCGCGGGACTCCCGCTCCACGGCGGCGTCGCCTCCGCCTCGGCGGCCCGGCGGGAGTGGCGTGGGAGACACTAAGCAAGACATCCTAACGATCCGTCGGCCGTCCTAGCGCAATCCACATGCCGTCCCCGCCAAGGCCTTACGTCAACCGAGGGGGGCGGAATCGTCCCGGCGCGGGACGAAACCTTCCCGGGGTCTGACGGTCCCGGGACGCGATCGGAGCCGTCCAGACCTCACCGCGCCATCATCCGGCCCACCGTCTCCTCGCTGGCGTCGCCGAGGATGGCGTAGCCGACCATCGTCGGGCGCAGGTGATCGAACAGGACCAGGGTCGAGATGCGGCTCGAGGTGTCGGCCCTCGCGCGGCCGGGATCGAGGTAGACGACGCTCTGTTCGTCGGCGCAGCCACGGATCAGTTCGTTCAGCCGGGCCTCGGTCTGGCTCAGTTCGGCCTGATCGGTCACCACTTTGGCGCTCACCGCCCCGCCCGTCCGTTCGAGCAGCACGGTGGGACGCCGCGTGGCTTCAGTGCGAAGCTCACGCGCTTGCCGGCCGGGCCGACCTCGACCGAGAGCGTGCGCCCGGCCACGTCCTCGACGACGTGGTAGGCCGAAATGCGGGCCGCGCCATCGCGCCTACGACGGCGCCGAGAAGATCGTTGGCCGCTCCTTCGACAAGCTCAGGATGAGGACGCGTGATGATGGTCGATGCCGAAGGGCGTATCCTGGCGCTGGCCGTGGTGCCGACCGACGTGCAGGACTGCGATACGCTTCCGGCGCTAGACAGGGGCAAACCGCTCTGGCCGAGCCTGCGTCTGGCCGTTCTCGACGGCGTCTTCCGGGCCAAGCGCTGCGAGAAGTGGTGTCACTTCCACGGCATGCGCTGCGAGGTCGTCAAGAAGGATCCCGACCAGAAGGGATTTGTGGTGCCGAAACGGCGCTGGGTCGTCCAGCGAACCTTCGGTTGGCTGAGCCACTAGGGCGGCCGCCTCGCCTGCCTAATGGCCGCCAACGCCCTCAACAGTCCAGCCTAAGCTGGCGCGCTCAAACAGGCTCTCAGATGATGCTTGAAGGGCGGTCTCCAAGTTATTCAACGAAATCGATCGATACCGGACAGTTAGCCCATTGGCGCTAAATGTCTGCTACCGGGCGTCGAGCGCAATTCTGCTTCTAGCGCATAGCCGAACAAGCGGGGAGCGAACTCCTGACCCGCTGCGGACCTTGGATAGGTCCGCTTTAAGGCAGGCGCTGAAATCGGGTCTTACGTCTGGATTGGGTGGAGGCTGTGTGAAAAACTCTGCTGTTCTGATAGTCTCTGCGGGACGGTGGAGGCGGCTATGGCGCGTTTTGTTTGTGGTGCTGATCGCC
>NZ_JACHOP010000039.1 GCF_014199935.1 Methylorubrum rhodinum | reverse complement strand
CATCCGACATCGCAATCACCCACGTCCTTCGACATGGCGTGCGAATCCGCGAACACCCGGTGCGTTCCCTCAACCTGCCAAAGTAGTGCTAGAGCGTCTCCACAAACTTGGAGCAGGCACACGAAACCTACGAGTTTACCTCTTTCGGCGCTCGGCAGACTGAGCGGCGCCACTTCCACATACGCTTGGAGAGAGCAAACAGCTGACGCGCCCGCACGAATGAAACAGTTTGCAGAGACACCTTAGTCGCAGCGCCTCAAACACAATAAAAATTCGGTCAGCCCCTACTGGTGAGGGCCATCTTCTTGCCGCCCATCGTTGGAAGTCGAGCTACCACATGGCGCGACTGCTCGGTCGCGGAGCGCGACGCGTCTGGTCAGGACCTTGATGCACGCGACCGCATCGGCGGTTGCTTTCCGGATTTCTTCAAGGGCTCTCGTCCGCTCACTTTCGATTTCATAAAGCAGAGCCTTGCGGAGAGTTTCATTCTCGTGCTCAATGTGCGCGACGGCGGTGCGCCGGACCTCTTCAAAGTCGGTCAAGGCTCTTCCATGCGCCCGGTCAATTTCGCCGCCTGCATCCTCCGAAGCTTTGAGCAAAGCTTTTTGAGTATCCTGCGACGCGCTTGATAGCACCGCTTGCGCTTCGTTAGAGGCGGTTCGAATCGCGGCGGCTTCCTTGAGCACGTCCTCATATGTGGCGCCTGCCGCTTTAGCATTCCGTGCCCCCTCCTGTACTAGGTCGCGGATGTCAGTGACGCGCTTGCTTACATAGCCGGCAACGCCCACGCTAACAGCAAGCAAGAACAGGGTGCCGATGGCGACCAGCGACGTCCGCCGACCGCCCACTACTTGATCGCCGAGGGCGGTCTCTGGCACGTCCCGCTTGGCAGTCTCGTTAATGGTCGGCGGCGTCGCTGATTCGGCTGCCTTCGGAGCTACCTTTGTTGAACCGGCCGCAAGCTTACCGTGCAGGAGGGCGAGGCTACCCGCATTCTCTCGAGCGGCCGCGGCTATCATCGCCATTTCCGACTTCAGCGCGGCCAATTCGGCCTGCATAGCCGCGGCGGCAGTCGCGTTTGCGGCGCTTTCGGCTTGTTGCGTCATCAGCGGGGCCCCGGAGATCGCCTGTGCGAAATCACCATGATGTGTCTTGGATGCTGAGCTGAGGCTTTCGCCAGTGCGCCGCTGCCCAATCAATGAGAAGCGGCATAGTGGGAATTTAGGCGCTTGAAGTCTAGCGGGCAGCACAGACCAGTACGACTTCATGCGTTCTGCACGCGAACCACCACGAAAAGCAGCATAGGCCAAAGTTAGGTATTCGCTTCCTTCCGGGGCGAAGAGATCGCTGCCCCGGCGCGAGTTGGCTGCGGTGTCTAAGTCTTTCAATATGGACGAGGCCGCTAACTGCGGCCCCTTTTCCAGTGCGGAGCTCAGGGCACTGTCATCTGCCAATGAACCGGCGAGGGCAGCGAACGGATCGAAATCGAGCGCAGCGTAGCTACCCTCGTCCATAAGCCGGCCCCGCAATTCCCGAACTGCCGTAGGCTTGCCGATGACCAGCCAGCGCTTGCCGATCGGGTGGTGACCGATGGCGGTGATGTTCTTGCCGAATTCGTCGGCCTGAATCTCAGAACCGAGGAGCCCGGCAACTAGGGCGACAACGCCGGCTTCGGCGTCGAGCGCCCAGCCGACGGACGTAGGTGCATAGGTTAGCGCGTCGCCGCTCATGCCGTATCCAATCGCGAAAGCAGAGTCTTCACGACCTGCTTGTAGCGGGCTTCCTTGGAGTCGAGCGGCAGTTCCGAGCCATGATCGCGGTCCGCGAAGACCTCCGCAAGATTATTGGCGACAGCATTCTCACCGACCAGCAGACCGGCTTCTACGAGATAAAGGTATCGCTCGTGAAGGATTGCATTGCGCAGCGTGTCATAAAATCTTTGCAGGGCGACTTTGCAATTATTAATCGACACACTTACCGCCTGAATTTCTCGGCTGAAGGCATCATAAAGGTCAGTACCTGAGTCGCTAAATTGCGCACTGAATGGGGCTTCTTCGATATTTCTAGCGACCCATAGCGCTAAATCGACCGTCCGCATCGCGCGCTGCGTCGCATCCCTAGATGCTCCGGCCTCCCCGCCTACCGGCTGCCCCCCGTTTGCGGCATAATCGGCGAGCTGATTCCTCACTTTGTCGAGAGAGCCGCTCATGGCCTTGAGAAGATCAGGGTTCGGCCGAGTGAAGTCGAACAGGTTGCGGCTGCGCCATTTGACATCAACAAGGTCTAGTTCGGTCTGGGCGCTGTTGAAGGCGGTGACCGCATTGGCGGGCTCGGACGCGAGCTTGTCTGGGTCAATGCTCAGGCTTCTCAGCAACGGCCCCAGAGCTGCGAGCGTGGCTATGGCGCGCAGCCGGGTCGCGAGCGGCACGCCGCCTCGGACGACAACCGCGAGATTTCGGATAGCGTTCAGCGCGTCCAAACCACGCTCCCGAACATCTAGCCTTGCGTAGGTCTCCTCTACGGAGCGGATCTTGGCTTGGTCAGTTTCTAAAAGATTGACGTGCAGCGTGGGCAGCAGTGGCCGGTAGCCCGTCAACAGCCGGATCGCCGGTCCAATCCTGCTGACCCAGTCATCCTCGCTCTGCGCGACCGTCTTCGCAAAGTTGGTGTACAGCGCCTCGGACATGCAGAGCGCAGGATGATTCTTGATCCAACTTTCTGCGCCGGCCCAGCCGTCCTCGATCGCCTTGTCCGGGTTGATTGGCATGTTTCGCCACACGCATGAGTCATTCAGTGCGCCTCTCAAGGCGTGAAACATGCTCTGCGTTCGCACAGTCTCCCGGCGCGCTTCCTCGATGTTCTGGTGCTCTTCCAGCAGCCTTTCAAGGAGCTGGCGTCCCGCCTGCCTTGTGGTGTCGGCTTTGCCGAGGCCGTTCAGCAGCTGCCGCGCTTCGTCGATGTCGCCAGTCGGGGCAACGGGCGCTGGGCCAGGAACGGCGCTAAGGTATTGTTGCCTCCAGCCCTGGAGGCGCTTGAGGTTCTGCTCCCCTGAAATGAGAGAGCGCTTCCTGTTAAACTCCGCAAAAGTTTCATCCGCAGGAATTCCCATGAGATCCAGGACGGAAAGTGTCGCGGCCTCGATTTTATCATTCAGCCTAGTGAGGTTCTCGTCGTAGGGGCCGACAAGGTTTTTGTACTCGGCCCCGAAACGGCCGTCGAAGATGCTGTGTGCAGCTCCATCACCCAGAAGATTCTGAAGGCCACCATCTGGCCTTCTAAACGACTCGAGGACCTCCTTCTTCATCGAGGCGAGGTTGACGGCTTCGGCCCCAGCCTGGAATGCGGCGCGCGTCAGCCGGGGTAGCTCGATGTCGTCGAAGGCGACCACCCTGTCAGCGACCTTCTTGAACTCGGTCTCGATGAGTGTCGCCAAGCGCAGCTTCAGCGCGGCCTTGCGGGCACCCGTGCTGGCCGGTCTGGTTTTCGTCCAGAGATGTTTCCACAACGCCTCCACTCCAAGCGTCACGGGAGGTTTGCCACCTCCGGAGCGGAGGAAGTGCAGATGAAGATTGTCGAGATTGGCCGCTGCGCAAGACTGAGCAGGGCCATAAAAAATCCCCAGTGAATCGAGGACGAGGCGGAGCAGGGACGGCGAGCGGAGCAGCTCGGCATCGCGCATGAGGATAGTACGGGCAGCGGCCTCGCCGCCCCTCGTCGGCTCGAGGCCAAGTTCTTCAAAGCGCAGCACATGATCGGTGAGCGCCTTCTCGAGTCGGTCGACCAAATCCTTCCCGGGCCTCATACCGCGCGCTAGCGCGTCGTCGCGATCGGCCAGGACATTACCGATTAGCGTGTCGACATGGCTGACTAACAGGTAGACTGGGCGACTGTGGTTGAGCGCCTGATTGTCGATCTCTTCCTCAGGCCAAGCAATACGCGGGCGGCTGCCGGGCGTGGCCTTCGACTCCGGGGGACTATTGCGGATCACATCTAACGCATCGTCCAACTTCTTGCCCGCGACCATTTCTCGGGGCCTGCCGCCGTTGAGCATCAGCATCACAACCGCCGGCGGCCGGCGGGCGTAGCGAAGCCTGATTACCTCTAGGCTCTGTAGACGGTCAGGCGATTGCGGGAAGTAGCTTTCTCCACTGATGTCGATGAAGCTAAAGCTGCACAGATTTTCCACTGCCGTGCGGGCGATGAAGCTTTCCTGCTCGGTATTCTTGGCCTCCCCATTCAGCCAATCCGCCCATAGCTCCTTTACCTCACCGTCGCCAGCGGGACCCAGGGCGTGGTACACTGTAACCTTGGGCACTCCAGCCAGCTCTGAGGAAGCCAGCATCAACGATGTCTTGCCGGCGCCGGAAGGACCAATGAGCGCGATCCGCTGCTCCTGCCCGTCCACCCAAATGATCGGCCGAGGCTCCAACACGCGGCGGGCGTTCAGTCTTATGAGCGATCGCTTCTCTAGAAGTGCCGCGACGACCGCATTATCCGCCGCCCAGAATCCGAGGAGCAATTCAATCCACTCGGGCCGGCGCGCGGCTGCTGCGGGACCATCGTACTCCTCGCCTTTCCGCAATTCGAGCGCGCCGGTCACGGAGCGCAGGTAAGCAGGCCGGCCGGCAAGCTGCGCGGCAAGCTGGCGAGCCGGCTGATTCGGGCTGGCGAGTGCTTCGCTGTAAACCGCCCCGAGTGAGGCGACCAGGGCGTGCGCCGAGGCCCGGTCCGCTATATCGCGGGACGGCGTAACGAGCGGTCGCTCCGGATCGTCCAGTCCGCGCTCCTGTAGCGCGTAAGCGGCGGCCTGCTCGTGCAATGCGCCGACCCAGGCCGCGCTCGCAGGAATAGCGCCATTATGCGACATTCCGAACAGTCGCGCCATCAGCTCCAGAAGCGCGTCGCAGTCTTCAAGCATATCCTCATTGCCGCGCGCCTGCGCGTGCAGTGCCAGCCACTCGTCGAACCAATGCTGTTCAATGCCTTCGACCGCGGGCTCGCCGAGGAAGGTGGAAAGGCCCGGCCACACCGCTGCCGCTAGATGCAGGTCCAGCTGTGCAATGCGGGTCTCGGCAAGGCGCGGCACGAAGCCGGCCAGCTTCATCATGTCGTAGATTTCGCCTTCGCTCACGTCGCCGCGATGAATCAGGAGTTGGGTCCATCCCCGGATTACTGGCCAGTGCGCTCCGAGCTGTTCCCGGGACCGTCTCAGCGAGACGAGCGCGGCGCCGAGATCGCGAGAGGTGCGACTCGGATTGGTGAGCACCCCGTTGAAGTCCGCGACGGCCTGCCGGGCCGTGTCTCGCTTGGCGGCGAGATCCGCCGTGATAGCGGTGTTTTCCAATGTCACGTTCCCTTAACCGTCGTAACGACCGGCTCGATACGAACCGGGACCCTGAGTTCAAGATTGCCGCCTCCGCTATCGGGCTCAATCGCCGCCGTGAAACCCTGATCCGCCCGACCAAGAGGGACGCGCTTGAACGGTTCATCGCCAAACCGCGCGAGAATGACGGGAAAGAGCGGCGCATCGCCGTTTGAAGCGTCGTCGCCCTCAAACCTGAGACGGAGCAGCCGCGCCGCATCCTTCGGCACCGCATAGCGAAACTCCCGCATCGCGCCGCCCACCGAGATTGGAAAGCCTGGCAGCGGCAATAGGCTTTCTTCCGATCCGCGCAGCCAGGCGTTCAGGACTCCGTCCTCGTCGAGGAGTTCGCAGAGGCCGACCATCCACCGCAGGATTGCGTCCGCGCCGCTGCTTGGCGGCGGCAATACCTCAGCTTCCAGCCGCTTGGCTTCCCCGGCCTCGCTCTCGGTTCCGAAGGCGCGCATCAGAGCGAGAGAGGACATGACGCTTTCGCACACCTTGGCCATGACCGCGGTCGGGTTGCCAGTCGTCAGAAAGGGCCGGCAGCTCAATAGAAGCGTCCGCACCAGTAGCCGCGCGAAGGCCGGAGCGCGCGCTGACGTTTCCGTCGCGGCTGCGATCCGATCGAGGGCGGAGTTCAGCTCGGTAGCGGCCGCGGCGGTCTCCGGCGTCGCACCGAGAGTGACAAGCGGCGCTGTCGCCACCCAATTCGGCTTGGCTCGCCTGTTGGCTCCGGCGGCAATATAACCTAACGCTTCAACGGAGTGCGCTTGACCTGCGCCCATAAGGGACAACGCAAGCAGGATTGGCGCGCCCTCGTCCTCGGAAATCGCCTTTTCAGGAAGCGTCCACGAGACGGTCAGACCAGAATGGTCATCCCCGCTCGACTTGAGCTTTGTTTCTAAGCGATCTGCGCGAAGGGCGATGCCGGTTGCGGTCAAGATGGCTAGATTCTCCACCGAGACTAAGCCGTCCTTGACCGTAACGACGTTGCAATTGCCAGGCTGCTGCCCCGGAGGCACGAACAACCCCCAGGGGCCGGCCTGCGCGCCAAGCGCGCTTTGACGTACCGCAAGCAAAGCGAGCCCGTGCAGATGTCCGCTGCGGAGCGTCTGCCCATCGCTTGGTATGGGGTAGCGCAGCTCGGCCGAGTTGCCGGTCATTTTAGTGCCTTTCGCTCCAGTCGGACCGCTGTCACGTCACGTCCACCTTGCCCTTCACCGCGATGTCGCGCGCAATGCTGACGAGCTTCGGCCCCACCACTATTCCTCCGGCCAAGTCCAGTTGCTCCGGTGCGGCGACAGTCACTCGGCCGTCGCCGCCTATTTCCACAACGGTGCGCTTTGAAGCGTCGTCGGCATCGGCGATCTGCCTGAGGCGTTTGCCGTGTAGCACTACGTCCGGACCATCGTCGGTCTCGTAGGCGTCCAGCCTGCGTCTCGGCGCACCCAGGAGAATCGGGATGTTGCCCTCGGTGAGGCATACGAGAACTAGGTCGCCTTGCGTCCAGCGTGTGTAAAGCGCCGCTTGCAGTTCCCGCGCATAGCCCGGAACGGGCTGGACGGCTTCGAGCGGCTTGCCATCCCCCGATTGCCAAACCGGCAAGCCGCCGAGTTCCTCCGGGACGCCATCATCCGCCGGAGCCGGCTCGACGGCCACCAGCTGCGCGGTCACTCCCGGCGCCGAGACGCGGGCGAGCACCACGATCGGCTGCCAGTCCCGTGGCGTAGCAGCGACAACATCCTGCTTCGGATCCGGTACCACGCGGATATTGAACCTAGTGTTCACCCTGCTGCTGGGCCGCGTTAAGTCAAATGACGCAACGATCTCGGCGGCGAATAGAGCCTCCTCGCCATATCGGACGGTCATCGGCAAGAGAGGGATCCACAGACCATCCGCAATCTCAACACTGCCGGCCTTGGACTCCAGAAGGTTCTGAAGGGTCTGCCATTGCGTTTCCACTGCCTGCTCAGCGTAGACAGTGAAGCCGTCTTGTCGGTTGTCGCCGGCCGCGAGCCTCCAGTGATCCCGTGCCAGGTCCAGGATCATTGTCCTTTCGGTTTCCCCGGGATTATGGGTGATGATCCGCCAAGCCTTGTCGGCGAGGCCGCGCGCCGCGCCAACGACCACCCTGGAGCCCCGCGCCATTGCAGCCACGCCGCGCGCACTGCGGAGGTTGGAGCTCTCGCCCGACCAGGTCACGATGCAGCCTCCGGGCGGGATGGCGGCTTCAATGTCAGCCTTGGCCATGCCTTGGCGGATTTCCTCGTAGGCCCGCGGCAAGGCCACCCGGCCGAGAAGGGTGGTGAGACTTTCTCCCCTCCGCCTTTGATGAACGGTTATGCCGCCCAACTTCGTGATCCCCTGCGGCGGCGCCGACGCCTGTTCGGGCGTGACCGCCCGCAAAGCACCGAAGCCGTCGGAATGTTCGACGAGCGCATCGACCACCAAGTCCAGCGACCGGCCGTCTCGATCAACCAGCGTCAGCGGCTGACCGTGTGAGATACCCCACAGCGATCCTTCGTCGAAGTCTTGCGAAAACAGCAGCAGATGGCCGGCATACCCGGCACGCGCCACATGGTCGACTTTCTGGCAGATAAAGTCTTTACCGCCGATCTCCGCGCGCCACATCCTCCTTCCTCACCTGCTTTTTCAGAGCATCGTCGCTGCAGGACCGCCCCGCGACCTAAGGCCTTTTAGCAAAAGCCCCTCGAAGTCTGAGTCGGCTATAGCGAAGCTGGCTGCTTTCGCTGCGGACGTCATCGATGTCGCCTCGATCGACTGAGCAATGTCCCTGAATAATAGACTTTCCCGCCATGCTGCCTCCGTCCAGATGCTGACTGGCGCGTTGGCAGCATCCTGCGGAATGCTCAGGTCACGAATCAGCTGCAAGAGATCGGCCGGCTGGCCCTTTTTGAAGATGCCATTGAAGGCGAAGACGGCACCTTCGGCGCCAGCCATCTGCGAAGCGCCAGCATCTGGTCCGAAAAAGTCCAGTGTCTTTTTGCGTGCCCCATCCTCAAACTGGACCGACGGCAATGTCTGGTTAGGTTGAGCGCCGGCGATAAGGTTGAAGAAGGTTCCGGACCCGTCAACATTGGCTGGGCCGAGAACTGCGAACTCGCGCAAGGTTCCGTCCTGCGCGACGTTGTATACACCTTCGGCATAGGTGACGTTGATGCGGTTGCTGCTGCCCTGTCCCGAACCGCGCAAGGTGCCCTGCCACGGAAAATAGCCGCTGCCGCCCTTCAGGTTGTGAGATCTCGTCTCCTGCGGCGTGAATGAGACGGAGCTGCCCTCCACTGCATTGAAAAGCCAGAGCGCAGTGCCGACGTCGACGCTTTGACTCGACACTACGGTTTCCGCAGATACATCGCTGATCTCTAAAATAGTGTTCGTTTTTGGATCGCTAATCTTGATCCTTGTGCGCTGCGGGACCTGTCCAGAGTAAGATGGGAATTTGCCGTCTTTCGGCTTTATCCAGTGGATCTGGACCAGCAGCTTCGCCTCTCCCGTAATCGGCTGCAATTCCCCTAGAGCGTTGAGGCGAAAAGGCTGGAGGAGCAGGTAGCCAGACACCTCGCAACTGCCGACTTCGAAGTTCACCACATAGCTGTCTGCCATGATGTCGCGGTCCCAGTTTGGATCGGTTGCGTTCGCGTCGCCGCATCAGATTAGATCGAAAAGGTCGTCCTGCGCGTTGGGCAAGGCACCGTCCGACGGTTTGTCCTTGGTCACCAGGAAGACCTTCGGGGCGTCGACGGGCATAGCCGCGACACCTGGAGGGACTAGCTTCCATCGGCTGTCGTGGACGTACCAAGTGCGCGAGCGCAGCCCGGCACCGTCATTGCCGTCGACCGCAGAAGCGACCGCCTGGATGGCCGCCACCAACGATCGCCTGAACTCCGGCGCCTTGTGTTCCATTTGCCGAGTAGCGATGGCGTGGGCGGTCAGCTTGCACCAGAGCTGGGGTTCAATCCGTGCGCTCGACAGGAAGCGGCGCCAGAACTCCGGATGGCTGTCTTTCGGGCTAGCGGGAGTCCCGGTGACGCGCTGCAGCTCCTGCCATGCACCTTCCAGGGCGCCTGTGGGACGCTTGATGCCGCAAAGCGCAAGCACCAGCGTGCCCGCCATGTCGACATCGGCGACGATTGAGGGCAGGCGCGCCGCTTCGAGCTGCCTGCCGACATAGAGCGGGAAGCCAAGCTGACTGTAAGGCGCCACTTCCTGAAGACGGGTCTGTCCACCCGGACCGCGGCGGAGCGGCGCGTTCTCCTTCTCGAACAGTTTTCGTTCGAGCGGGGCCAGGGAGCCGCTTCCGCCGGCAAACGCTTGGCGGGTGACGTAGACCACGGCCGGCGGCGGCACCGCTCCCTCGAGGGGCGACTCGTAGATCGCTTCAATTTCTATTGGATCCATCTCGCCGCGCGCATCAATCGTGGCGTTGACGATGGTCAGGACTCCATCGCCCGACCGACTCAGCTCTTCGGCGAGGGTCTTCACGTCCTTCATATCTGCGAGGTAGTCGCGCAATGCCAGCACGCGCTGCGCCTCGCCGTCCACATAGGCCAGAAAGCGGCCGATGCTCGCGGTGCCGTCCTCAATCGACTTAATCTGCAGGACGTCCTTAATGGGAACGTCCGCGAAACCGGGGTCTTTGTCGACGCTCGGTCTCTCGAGGGCCGAGCGTCCGTCGCGCTCGAACTCGCTGCGGGCGCCGACGCTGCGCATGCATTCGAACAGAATCCTGGCGAATACCGACGTGTCCTGCTTGTTGAGGACGGAGGATGCCTCCGGCGCAGCCAGGAGATGCTCTCCGAAGATGAGCGCCCGTAGGAGCGCACGGCGGCCGGCGTCTTGCGGCGCCTTCGCCACGTTGAGGAATTCCTCGTCGTCCATGATGTTGCGCTTGGCCTTCAGCACGTCAGATTGCGCCTGGGCCATGCTCGCCCAAACGGGCTTCAAGGCGTCGCTGACGGCTTCGCGCTCGCCCTCCTTGACGGCGGCGAGGAGCTCGCTTTCGGTCATCGGCAGGTTGACCGTCAGGCCCAACGACGGGCTGTAGCTGAGCGCCGGATTGTTGGGCGACGCGAGCGGCGACTCGCCGTCCTTGCCAGGGTCCGTTCCGAAACCCAGGGGAAGGCCGACCCTCTGCCCGACGGCCAGCCGCGCGACCTCCGGCAGGCTTTCTGCCCGTCTGCCGACATCGTCCTCCATGACGTCGGGGCAGCTGATTCCGCCGGCCGCGCCGGCCGCGACGAAGCCGCCGGAGCTGAAGGCAGTCTTCCACTCGGCGATCACAGCCTTTTCCAAGACTCCGCCCCGCTCGTCGATCGCCTTCTGATTAGTGGCTATAGGCTCCATAACGGCGCTCACGACCTGCGTTGACCTTGCCGCCACGGCCTTCAGCACCGCTTCGCATAAAGCCTTTCCGGAAGCATCCTTTGCCGCGCTGAGAACGTCCTGAAGCGTCTCGGCAAGGCCAAGCACCACCGGCTCCTTGACGGACTTCTCCGCCTGCATTTCGGCGAACGTTCTGTCCAGCGAGGCAAAGACCGGCATGAGCCTATCTTCGAGCAGCACGGCCGTGGCGTCGACCGGCTTGTCTGCGTCCTCCGGCACGACCGTGAAGTTCGCGTCCACCTCCCGCTCTGCCTTGAGAATTAGCTTCATCGCCTCGTCGATAAGCTCGCGGATCTGCTTCATTCCTGGAATGAATTTATCGGAAAGCTGCAGGAACAGCCTGCCCATTTCCTTAATCAGCTCGTCGGTACGGAAGACCCGCCCAGGCTTGCGCAGCCGGACCCATTCACTGATGGTCGCTTCGATTAGGTTGGCCGAGGCCCGGGCGGCCGGCTTTTCGGACGCCCCGAACCGCTGCGAATGAAGCTGCCGTAGCTTTTGAGCGTGGAGTTCGAAAAGCTCCTTTTCCAGCGCCGCGTCGATGTTGGTCGGTTTCCAGCCCTTGTCTACGTAGAGCGTCTGAAGGATCGCCTTTGCCTTCTCCCGCGGATCGGGCGACGACGAGAAGGCAGAGAAGTACCAAGCGGTGACGAAGGCCATGAGCGGCTCGGAGCGCGCAATCTGGGTAACTACGTCGCGGGCTTCGCGGTAAACTGCATAGATTTCCTTCAGTGACTTGCCGCGGTGGCCGTGGATCGGAAGATTTCTCAGCTTCTGGTCAAACTCGCCGGCGATCCTCGCATCTGCCCCTTTCGCCGCATCCTTCTGAAGGACCACGAATCGATCGCCATCGGTCGCTTGGTTGAGCCAGGCCCGCAGGGTGCGCAGGTGGTCGAGCAGGTCGTCGCGCAGCTTGACGAGCTCCGGGGGGGCCGTTCCCCGCCTGAACGCATCGCCGGGAAACGCGTCTCTAGTAAGCTCCAGGATTGCCGCCGCGTCCTCCCCTGGCGCCCTCAGATAGGCGGTTAGCAGCCTGTTGAAGCCCGGCTCATAGATCAGTTCGTGCAGGTCCACGCCACCGACCTTCTCGCCAGCGCTGCGCCGAAACATCCGAGAAAAATAATAGGCTTCGGTGAGGAGCACATCGAAGCTGGGATCCCAAAACGGCGCCTGCTCGTCCAGGCCACGCATCAAGTCCATGACGATTTTGCCGCCGATCTCCTCTGGCGCGGGATTGCCGGTGATCTTCAGAAGCTCGCGCTCCAGCGCCGTGCCGGAGATCGGCAGCTTCGTGCTGTCGCCGTCCACTGGCTCGGCCGGCGTGCTGATGCGCAGGGACATGAACGGATGGATGCCGCTGATCGTTTCCTCGATGCGCTGCGCCCGCAGTCCGAACTCAATCGCGGCCGGCGCATCCCGGAACCTGACGGTCTTCACTCGGCCGGATTCGTCGTCCGCAACGCTGAACGCGCCAACAATCGCGACGTGCTGGCCGGACGCCTTTAGCCTGTCTTCGGGACCTGGCATTGCTCCCCCCTCTTAGTCCGCCGCTCCCCGGCGTCGTTATACGTCGCTCGGAACGTCCTCTGGCAGCAGGACATCCAATCCCGGCTCGTTTTCCCCCACCATGCCCGCGCGGTTGAGACGATACGCTTGGCGCCTCAGCATCTTTTCCCACAGGTTGCGCACGGCACGCGCGTTCCCGAAGGCCGCTCCCGTCGCACTTTTGTTGGCGCTCAGCCAGACCGACACGCTCGCCATCAGCTCCGGATGGGAGATGTCGCATCCATGACGCGCCGCAAGACGCTTGAAGATTTCTGCAAGCTCACCCTCGGAGTAGTCAGAGAAACTGAGAATTTCATTAAAACGACTTGAAAGTCCAGGATTTGACGAAAGAAATTCCTTCATTTTGTCTGGGTAACCAGCAACAATAAGGACAAATTCATCGCGATGATCTTCCATCATCTTAAGAAGTACGTCAATGGCACGCGGCCCGAAATCCTGATTGCCGGCGGCGCTCAGCGAGTAGGCCTCGTCAATGAACAGGACGCCTTCGAGCGCTTCCGCGACCTTGCGCTGTGTATTCTCCTCCGTGGCGCCAATCACGGCCCCGACTAGGTCGGCCCGCGAGACTTCGACGAGATGCCCTCTCTTTAGGTACCCGAACTCCCGGTAGATGTTGCCCAGTATCCGGGCCACGCTGGTCTTGCCAGTTCCGGGATTGCCGGTGAAGATCTGGTGCAGGGAGATGTCCACCGGCTTGCCTCTTGAAGCCGAGCGGGACGCGCGGACGTGCTGGACGTGCAGGAAGTCGTTAAGCTCCAGGACTTGACGCTTGACCGCCGCGAGACCGACGAGTTCATTGAGCTCCCTGCGCCAATCCGTCCGCGGCGGCGCTCCCTCGGCCTTGACGACGGGCTCGGGCGCCCAGGCGGATGAGCGCGTGAAGTCGTCGCCTGCGACGTGGAAGTCGCGCAGCACGTTGGTCCACACGTCGACTGTCCAGTCTGGAACGTCGAGCCGGGCACTGGACCTCCAGCGCAGGATCCGCTCGTGGACGAAGCGACTCGCTGGCCCGTCGGCCTCCGACTCTTCCAGGCGCGCCGCAGCCTCGGCCAGCTGCTCGTCGCTAAGACCGGAACTGCCGCTCAGCCGGTCGATCACGCGCTTTTCGAGCGCCTGCTGCATAAGGAGCAGTCGCCGTTCGGCTTGATAGGCCGACAATTCCTGGGCCTTACGCAGGCAGGCGTGGACGACGTGCGCCCAGGTGACGGGCATCCCGTGCTGGGTGCGGACCGCGTCGGCGATCCGCTTGAGATAGTCGAAGACCTCGGTCATTCCCGCCCCTCGGCCAGCAGCCTCACCTTCAGCACCGAAGCGACGTTACCGGTGAGTGCCCTGCCGCGACCTCCGAGAACGAGCCCGCCGAGCACCGCCTCGCCCAGCTCGCCGGAGCCGGCGGGCTGCTCCCATCTCGGTGCGAAGCCGTAGGGCCGGCGAAACAGAGCCGCGTAATACGACCACCACCAAGCGCCGCCCTCAACCTCCCAGGTTGGGAGCGGTTTCAACGGCTTTGATGCCTTCGGGTCGAGGAGCTTAAACCACCAGCTTGCCGCCGCCACCGGCGAGGACAGAAGGCCGAAGCTGTTCCTCTCGCGGAACGCTTCCCAGGCCTGCATGTCCTTCTTGTCCAGCCATGGGGGCGGCGTTGGCAGGGTGGCCAGGATCGGCGAGCGTGGCAGGAGCAGGTCGCGCCCAACCTCCTCAACGAAGCTGAAATGCGGAAAGCCGGTTTCTGATGCCGCCGCGGCCGCGCGCCTGCGGATTTCCTCCCCGGGACCGCGCCTCGCGGCGAGCGACCGCACAAGCCGCGGCACGTCCGCCCTTGCTAGGGCCTCCTCCAGATGCTCCCCAGTCAGGTCGTTTCTCGTCACGCCATCTGTCGTTTCATTCCTTCGATGCCTCGAAACCTCATCCACTAGCACAGGCAAAGGCGTCTGGTGCGACAGCTCATCCGTGAGCTCGATGCCGAGAAGGCTAGTGCAGTGTCTCGCCAGCCAGAGAAGGTCGGTGTGGCTTCGAACCTCTGGAGTCGAATGCCAGCGCCACGCGGCCTCGCCGCCTCCGGCCGCGTTGTCGAGGAAGAAAGCCCCGCCCAGCGCGTCGAGCAACGGAAACATCGCAGCCGCCCCGGCCGGACAACCTTCGCCGAACAAAAGCCTCGGTACGGCTGGCATCGCGTCGGCCAGCCTGAGGCTTTCGGCCCACCCCTGCCGCATCGCCGCGTGCAGCGCGAGCCGCGCAAACTCCCCCCGGCCAAGGCCGGGATGGATGTCGAGCAACGACCCATCCGAGCGGTAATCAAGGTCGGCCCGGGTCTCGGGGAGCGAGCCGTCCACAGGAAAGCGCAGAACTAGCGGATTGAGATAGGCGTTGGGCGCCTCATCCGCCACGCTGGTCCGCGCGGCGATCGACACCCGCAGCGGCCGGGTGTCTTCCTCTTCCGTGCGTCCGGTCCGCTGGTAAATGACACCAGCGGTCACCGACGACCAGAATGCGGGATCGTCAGCCCAGATATCGACACCATCGTCGGCCCTCAGGCTAAGCCTTTTCCAGTATTGATGAACTCCATCGACCGTTATATCGAGATAACTTGGCGCAAACTCGCTGTCTGAACATGCGAATACTTCGTGTGCAATCCATAAATGCGCGTTGTCGCGCTGAAGGAGTGATATATCACGAAGTTGTGCAACTAATCCACCGCCCTCAGCCTTAATGGATACAGTAGACGTTGTGGCATAGCTCGCCGGATAATACCAGGTAAGCGGTAATTTCTTGAGTCCTCGCGTGGCAACACCTTGACGATAGAAGTCGTCAATGATGCCCGCATTTCCGGCATGGCCCGAATGGATAGAGAAGACCGTGTACATCACCTGTCAGAGAGCCGCTAATTTCGCTGCAATCGATAGCATGGAAGCAAGTTCCTGGTGAAGCTTGACTTTGGTCATTTAGGCGACGCGGCGGTGGGAGTACGCCTAGGGGGCTGGCGGCAGAAGCGGGGTTCTGTTCGGGGAGTCAGCGGCGCGATGACGGCACATTCCGCTCGCAGCAGAGCGCACGACAGCGACGGCATCGACGCGGTCGGACGCGGTTCCGAGTGGACTTGCCCCGCAAAAGTGGAGAGCTCTTTTCCTGAAGGAGGGTTCTGATGGCAGACCGGAAGCAAACCTTCACGCCTGAGTTTCGCGCCGAGGCGGTGCTGTGCTCCTGAGCTAGGCTCGTCGCGGAGTTGGTCCGTGCGCAGACGGGAGAACCGCTCGCGCCACTTGCCGACCGTGTGCTTGCCCGTGTTCAGCTCTGCCGTGATGGCGGTATTGCTCGCCCTGTCAGCGGCCAGCAGCACGATTCTGGCGCGCAGGGCGAGCCCCTGGGCTGTCTTGTGTCTTGCGACGGCGAGCCCAGCTCTCAAGCTCGGCTCGCTCCTCGGAGCTTAGATCGAGAGACGTGGGCAGGCGGTAGGCCATCTACACCTCCCAGCACGCCCAGATTTTGCCACAAACTTCAATCGCAGGACACTAGCAGCGCGGCGATCGAGAACGGTGCGAGCAGGCTGCGTTGTGTCTGTCAGCGAATTCTTTGCATAGTGATCGACCAGCGGGGGATTGACCGAGTCTGCCCCGTCGTCCTTCGGGTTCCTGTGCACCGCCCGGCTCGTTCGGCATCCGGAGATGCCAGGACCTAGTTTTCTGAGCTTGGGGAGGGGGGCACATGTGCATGACTAGCGGCGGCATACGCGTACTCCTGAAGGGCTATTCGCACGATGTTGCCCCGGGAACCAGCTCGCCCGGGAAGGCTGACGGCAGCATCGAATTTACTGATCGCCTAAGCAGGATTTCGGTCGGCAGATCGGAGGTGGTGCTGTCGCCTTTGCCGTTCACCGTAATCGGGTGCACCAACAACGGCGACGCGGTCGGCGGCGGCGGCGGCACGGTTAAGGCGGACGATCATGCGGTCAGCAGCGGAAACCTGACATTGCGTGACGGCGACAAGGGTACGTGCCAGGGCACCCTGATCTCGCCGACACTTGGGGCCTTACAGTGCCGATGTAAGGTGACAGTGAAGACCAATACTTCTAGCGGCGGTGCCGCGACGGCGGCAAGCTCGACCGTTGCAGCGCTGGACGCTGGGGCGGCGCTTTCGGGGCGTGGTACGGCGAGGCAGGTAGGCCTAGAACGCCAAGCGGAGCGGCGCACGCTCACCGTCTTAAACGGCGACGGCACGGCGGCCGCGGACGTTTCAGCACATTTTCGAGGGCTCGACGGCGCTCGAGCCTCGCTGACCGCGAATGGCTCCGGCGTCATCAGCCTAGAAAAGTTAGGCTTTGTTCCACGGTTCGCGACTCTTTCCGAAAACCCAGCCAGGTGGACACCTTATCCCGCTCGGGTAAACACTCTAAACAGCCAGGAATTCTCACTGGACACCTTTCTTCTCGACTTTTACGGCCGCGCCAGAATGGAGTTTGCTCACGGCGATCTTGCCAGGCCTCTTCCCAGACGGACAGTCGGCTCCGTACTTGCCGATCAGGTTGCGGCTCTTGCCAACTGGATCGGCGGCTCGTTGATGGGCGAGTTCAACGAAAACCCGAGCTCCAGTCAGATCGTGCTGGACATGGTCGTGACGATGATCCCCGTCGTCGACCAAATCGGCGACGCACGTGACATCGTGGCAGTCGTGCTGCGCATGCGCGACCAGAGTGAAAGGAAGCGCTTCCTGAATTGGCTGTCGCTTGCCACATGCCTGATCGGCCTCATCCCAGAACTGGGCTCAGCACTGCGGGCGGCGGCGCGGCTCGTCATGCGCGACTTCTTGCGTGCAGGCGGTAATGCTGCGCGGATCACCGGTAATACGGCTGACGCAGTCTTTGCAGCAATCCGTAAGCTTGGCCTAGGCGATCCGAAACGCTTCCTTACATCAATCAACTGGGACCGTGTGGCAAGCGAAGTGGTGGCAGCATACCGCGAGCTCGGCCGGCGCGCCGCGACGGTGATCAACTATCTGCAATCTATTGCCGAGGCTCCGCTGCGGGCGTTCCTAGAGCAGCTGCGCACGCTGTTCGAGCTTTCCGGTGCGGACCGACAGCTCCGCGCGGCCATCCGATGGCTCAAGGAGAAAATGCCGGCCTGGTTACAAAAAAGCCTTGACAGGCGGCCTAAGAGCATCTTTCCGGATGCCAGCTATGCGAATCAAGTCGTCCTTGACGGCTCGTCGAGTATGGTCACCCGTCTTGAAAACGGTTTGGACAAGGACTTGTATAGCCTGAAACGCACGATGACGCCCGTCGCGCGTTACCTAACTCCCGCGGGATGGCGGGCCGAAACGCACAAGATCTTCGAGCGGCGGTTCGGAAAACCTCTGGAATTCAAGCTTTCAAACGCTCCGGGTGAAACGTTCAAGGTGTGGAACGCTCCGTCCGGGCATCTATTCGGCACCTATGATGAATTAAATAGGCTTCGAGCAGCATCTCGCGAGCAGCTCCACAGCAGCCGCCGAGCGCGAATCTCCGAGGCTGCCGCAGCCTCGAATGCAACAAACGATGTCGCAATTCGCGAGATATACAGCAAACTGAGGAAATACGAGCATCATCACTTGATAGAAATGCAGGACATGAAATTGGTTGGTGCATTCGACGAAAATATCGTGTTTGGCGTTAGGGAGGAGGCTTCGAAGCTGCTGAGCGATAAATACAATCAACTGCCATGCATCGTCGTCCCGAAAGATTACCACACAACCATTACGTCCGAGCTGAAGCGCAGCAGGAAAGAGATAGGCGGGATTACTGTCGACGACATTATTGAAGAATATTCATTAGCTTATGAATATATTATGAGCAACAAGGTCGCCGACGAGATGGGTTCAATCCTGGCTGATGTTGTAGAGACGATTAAAGCACAGTATTTCCGTTAGAGCGTTTTTGGTTTGCACCGAGTCGATCCGGCGGGGGTCACAGGTAAGGGGTGGGCTGATCCACTGATCGCTCTGGAGGAGGAGCGACAGATGGGACGGCCCTACAGCCAGAATCTGCACGAGCGGGTGGTGAAAGCTGCGGCAACGACCTCGCGCCGGCAGGCGGCAGTCTCGCTTGAGGTCGGTGTCGCGACATTGATCCGCTGGATGGCCGCGCTGACGACGACCGCGACGGTGGCGCCTCGTCCGCAAGGGCGAGCGCGTCGCTCGAAGCTTGATCCGCACGAGGCGTTTCTGCGCGGCCTGATCGACGGGCAAGCCGACATCACCCCTGAGGAGATGCGCGCCCGTCTATGGGACGAGCATGATCTGACGGTCGGGCTCGGGACCTTGTGGAGCTTCCTCGACGCGCGCGACCTCATCTACAAAAAAAGACAGCTCACGCCGCCGAGCAGGATCGCCCGGACGTGAAGGCCGCGCGCGAGGCGTGGTTCGAGGGCCAACTCGATCTCGATCCTGCGCGCCTCGTGTTCCGTATGCGATGTTTGGAGCCCACCTTTCGCTGGCCGGCGTAGAGGATGATGCTGACGGCCCCTGGGTGGGATCGTTTTGTGTCTATGGTCGAGCATATGGTCGAGCCGCCGCGGACCGTGCGGCGGCTTGAGGTCATCACCACCGCGAGCGGCCGGCGGCGTTGGTCGCAGTTCGAGCGCAGACGGATCCTCGCTGAGGCCATGGCACCGGGTGCCGTCGTGTCGGTTGTCGCGCGCCGGAACGGGATGAGCCCGCAGCACCTGTTTACCTGGCTGCGCGAGGCGCGGAAGGCGCCAACAGTCGGTGGAAGGGCAGCGGCCTTCGTACCGGTTCTCCTCGATGAGCCTGCCTCTGCGTCATCCGCATCGTCGCCCCGGGCCGGCATCCGTCCTCTGGGCAGCCCTGCTACCGGGATCGAAGTGGAGATGGCCGGCGCCGTGGTGCGCATCGGTGCGGACGCAAGCCAGGCTCAGATCACCGCGGTGATCCGGGCGCTGAAGGCTCCCCTATGATCGGGCCCTCCGGCGCGGCGCGCGTGATGCTGGCCACGCGGCCGGTGGACTTCCGTAAGGGCATGGACGGGCTGGCCGCTCTGGTCCGGGACGCGATGGGTGGAGATCCGTTCTCGGGCACGGTCTACGTGTTCCGCTCGAAGCGCGCTGATCGGGTGAAGCTTCTGGTCTGGGATGGAAGCGGGCTGGTCCTCGCGACCAAGCGTTTGGAGGCGGGTCAGTTCTGTTGGCCGAAGATCGAGGACGGCGTGGTCAGGCTGAGCGCCGCGCAGCTCGCGGCGCTCGTCGAAGGCTTGGACTGGAAGCGCGTCCATGCGGCGCGTACCGTGAGCGTACCGGCGGTTGCCGGCTGAGTAAAAAGGCTGGCCAGCGGGCTTCATCGCAGTGGTAAGTCACTGGCGGATCTGCTCTCATCCACTTTGTGGCTGCGCCTGCTTCGCCCTCGTCCGACGATCCCGAGACGCTCAAGGCGCTGCTCGCCGAGGAGCGCGCCGAGAACGAGCGGCTGCGCCAGATCATCTTGGCCATGCAGCGCCACCGGTTTGGCCGCCGCGCCGAGAGCCTGCCCGAGGATCAACTCCTGCTCGGGCTGGAGGAAGCCGAGCAGGTCGAGGCCGCGGGCTTTGCCGCCGAGGAGAGCGAGCCCGCCAAGCAGGAGGCGCGGAGGGTCAAGCGGCGCACGAACCGTGGGGCGCTGCCCGCCCACCTGCCGCGGGTCGAGTGCCTCGTCGATATCGACAGCACCGCCTGTCCATGCTGCTCGGGTGCCCTGCACCGAATCGGCGAGGACGTATCCGAGCGCCTCGACGTGGTGCCGGCGCAGTTCCGGGTGCTGGTGATCCGGCGCCGCGCTACGCTTGCCGCGCCTGCGGGGACGCAATTGTGCAGGCACCCGCGCCGGCGCGGCTGATCGAGGGCGGCCTACCCACCGACGCTCTCATCGCGCAGGTCCTCGTCTCCAAATACGCCGACCACCTGCCGCTCTACCGGCAGGCGCAGATCTTTGCCCGCCAGGGCGTCAGCCTCGACCGCTCGACGCTGGCCGACTGGGTCGGGCGCGCCGCCTTCCTCCTCCGGCCCGTGCACGAGCGGCTCCTGGAGACGCTCAAGCGCTCGGGCAAGCTGTTTGCCGACGAGACCACGGCACCGGTGCTCGACCCGGGCCGCGGCCGCACCAAGACCGGCCAGCTCTGGGCGTATGCGCGCGACGACCGGCCCTGGGGCGGGACGGATCCGCCCGGCGTCGCCTACGTGTACGCGCCCGACCGCACAGCCGGACGACCGATCGCGCATCTGTGCGGGTTTGCAGGCGTGCTGCAGGTCGACGGCTACGCGGCCTACGAGAGCCTGGCCAGGGGCGGCGCGGTGCGGCTGGCCTACTGCTGGAGCCATGTGCGTCGGCAATTCTATGACCTCGCCGCCTCCTCGCCGATCGCCACGGAAGCGCTCTCTCGCATTGCCGTGCTCTACCGGATGGAGGCCGAGATCCGCGGCCGCTCGGCCGAGGAGCGACGGGCGGCCCGTCAGGAACGAAGCCGGCCCGTGGTCGATGCACTGGAGGCGTGGTTGCGGGAGAAGCTCGGCCTCTTGAGCCGCAAGAGCAACCTCGCGGAGGCGATCCGCTACGCCCTGAGCCGCTGGGCGGGGCTGAGCCTGTTCCTCGCCGACGGGCGTGTCGAGATCGACTCCAACACCGTCGAGCGCGCGATCCGGCCGCTGGCCCTCAATCGCAAGAATGCCCTGTTTGCTGGTTCGGACGGCGGAGGCGAGCACTGGGCGGTGATCGCCTCGCTGGTCGAGACCTGCAAGCTCGTCGGCGTCGAGCCGCAGGCCTATCTGGCTGACATCATCACCCGCATCGTCGAGGGCCATCCGCAGCGGCACCTCGATGATCTGCTGCCATGGGCTTACCAGCCAACGCCAGCCCTCAAAGCCGTGGCCTGAGGACAGCGCTTACCGTGTTCCTCGATGAGACTTGGACCTCCACCAACATGGCCCGTACCCGTAGGCGTTCACCGCGCGGCGAGCGGCTGCGCTTGCCCGTCCCGCACGGCCATTGGAAGACCACGACCTTCGTCGCGGGCTTGCGCCTATCATCGATACGATCACACCCGATGAATGCGCCAACTTCTTCGCCGCAGGATACGAGCCAGATTAAACCGATAACGCTCTAGCGAGTGGGCGTGCGTTGATATCGGCATCGCTCCAAATGTAGCGGCCTTCAAGCCATAACTCAGGTCGGAAGCCGTCACGGGGTTGCGACCCACAACCAGTAGCCGGCGCCCTCAGCTGTGCAGATAGTGGCGACGGATTTGGTGGTGATCTGATCTAAGCGCGCGGCGACGCGTCGGAAAGCTTTTATGCAGCAGAATACGTAGTCAGTACGTTGCGGCTACGGTGCAGCGCAGGCAAGAAGCATCAGGTTCATCCAGCAAAGCTGCTCGTCTTGATGAAGTGTTTGTTGGGGGATCGCGCAGGCTACCGTGCGTCGGGTTGCGTCAATTATCACGCTACGCAATGGCGCGTCTATGGTGCAGGCGCCGGCTGCGTCCAGGGCGTCGCGATTGCTGGCAGCAGCCCGATCCCGGACTGCCATATTGCTGGCACTTGGCCACCCGGATCGAAGCGCACTCCGGTCAACCGGCCGGTCGCGTAAGCGCCACTATCGATGCCGAGCCGCCATCGCGTTGCATTTGGCGCATCCTCAAAGATCGTGTGCCCATGAACGACGAGCCGATCCACCGCGTGCGCTTCCTCAAGGAAAGGTTCGCGGATCCAGGTTAGGTCGTTCTGATCTGCCCCCACGAGGTGGTCCAAGTTCGAAGTTAGTGCAGGGTCGGCCTTTGCTCCACGGGTAGCTTGGCCGGCGGAGCCGGTCGGGTGAG
>NZ_JACHOP010000038.1 GCF_014199935.1 Methylorubrum rhodinum | reverse complement strand
ACGAGGCAGGCGGCATCCAGACTGGCCGCGAAGGCGGCGAGCGCCTCGGGCGTGTTGGCGATGGTGCGGACGCGGCCATCGCGGCTGTCGAAGACGACGATGGTGGCCTTGCCGACATCGCATCCGATGAAGCGGGTGAGGGTGGGCGGGGTGACGATCTCCGGCACGCTGGCTATCCTGATGCGGCTTGCGATTGTCTGCGGGCGTCGCGCCGGCTGGCGGAGGGGCCCAGGCAACTCATCAAGCGTGGCAAGGGAAGCGGAGCGCCGACCGGGATGACGACGGGCGTTGCAGCCCCATTCCGGGACGGTCGGCGCCCCGCGCCTGGTCCGGGTGGCCACCCGGACCAGGCACCCCGCGGCTGCGGGACAGCCTCTTTCTAGCAGAGCCCCAACAGACAATTCCGGGGCCGCGAAGCGGAACCCGGACCCGAAGGGGCGCGCCGGAGGCGTGCAATCCACCCGTGACGCGCCGCTAAACGATGCGTTGCGGCCAGTCTTGGATTCCGGGTTCTCGCATTCGGCGAGCCCCGGAATGACGGCGGCGTTGTGGGCTTTCTGAAGCTCCCAAAAAACCCCCGGCTGGAAAGCACCGCCCGGCGCGCATAGATCGAAACCGTCGGCGCCCGAGCCGCCGCCGCAGACCTGGAAACCGATGACCACCTTCTCCCCCCGCGAGATCGTCTCCGAGCTCGACCGCTTCATCGTCGGCCAGAAGGACGCCAAGCGCGCAGTCGCGATCGCCTTGCGCAACCGCTGGCGGCGCCAGCAGCTGAAAGGCCCGCTGCGCGAGGAGGTGGCGCCGAAAAACATCCTGATGATCGGCCCGACCGGCTGCGGCAAGACCGAGATCGCCCGCCGTCTCGCCCGGCTCGCGGGCGCGCCGTTCCTCAAGATCGAGGCGACCAAGTTCACCGAGGTCGGCTATGTCGGCCGCGACGTCGAGCAGATCGTGCGTGACCTCGTCGAGGTCGGCATCGGCCTGACGCGGGAGGAGAAGCGCAAGGCGGTCAAGGCCAAGGCGGAAGCCGCGGCCGAGTCCCGCATCCTCGACGCGCTGGTCGGCCCGACCGCGAGCCAAGCGACCCGCGAGAGCTTCCGCAGGAAGCTGCGGGCGAGCGAACTCGACGACAAGGAAGTCGAGATCGAACTCGCGCCGAGCGGTGGGCAGGGCATGCCGATGTTCGAGATTCCGGGCATGCCCGGCGCCTCCATGGGGGCGATCAACCTCAACGATATGCTCGGCAAGGCGCTGGGCGGCCAGCGCGGCAAGCCGCGGCGGATGAGCGTGGCCGACGCCTACGCGCCGCTGATCGCCGAGGAATCGGACAAGCTCGTCGATGACGACGCGCTGATCCGCGAGGCCGTGCGCGAGGTCGAGGACAACGGCATCGTCTTCCTCGACGAGATCGACAAGATCTGCGCCCGCGAGGGCCGCTCCGGCGCCGACGTCTCCCGCGAGGGCGTTCAGCGCGACCTGCTGCCGCTGATCGAGGGCACCACGGTGGCGACGAAGCACGGGCCGGTGAAGACCGACCACATCCTGTTCATCGCGTCCGGCGCCTTCCACGTCTCGAAGCCGTCCGACCTGCTGCCGGAATTGCAGGGCCGCCTGCCGATCCGCGTCGAGCTGCAGCCGCTCACCGTCGAGGATTTCAAGCAGATCCTCACCGCGACCGAGGCGAGTCTGCTCAAGCAGACGGTGGCACTGATGGAGACCGAAGGCGTCACCCTCGACTTCACCGAGGATTCCGTCGATGCGCTCGCCCGCGTGGCGGTCGAGGTGAACGGCTCGGTCGAGAACATCGGCGCCCGCCGGCTACAGACCGTGCTGGAGCGGGTGATCGACGACATCTCCTTCACCGCCACCGACCGCTCCGGCGAGACGGTGCGGATCGACGCGGCCTATGTGCGCGACCGCGTCGAGGATCTGGCGGCCAACGCGGATCTGAGCCGCTTCATCCTCTGACCCGGCCGTCCAAACCGCAGGGGACCGAGAGCCTCCTGCTGCCCATCGCGGCGCTCGTCGCCGCGATGGTGTCGATCCAGTCCGGCGCCGCCTTCGCCAAGCAGCTCTTTCCGGCGATCGGGCCGGCCGGGACGACGACCCTGCGCGTCGGCTTCGCCGCGCTGATCCTGCTCGCGCTCCGGCGGCCGTGGCGGCGCAGCCTCTCGATGCGAGACCTGGGGGCGGTCGCGCTCTACGGCGGAGCGCTCGGGCTGATGAACCTGCTGTTCTACCTGTCGCTGCGCACCGTGCCGCTCGGGATCGCGGTGGCGATCGAGTTCGCCGGGCCGCTCGCCGTGGCGTTGTGGGGTTCGCGGCGTCCGGCGGACTTCGCCTGGATCGGGCTCGCCGTTCTCGGCCTCGCCCTGCTGCTGCCGCTCGGCGACGCCTCCGGCGTCGATCCGCTGGGCGCCGCGCTGGCGCTCGCGGCGGGCGGATGCTGGGCGCTCTACATCGTGTTCGGGCAGGCGGCGGGCCGGGCCGGCGGGCCGGCGGCGGTGGCGCTCGGGATGACGGTGGCGGCCGTGCTCGTCGCGCCGGTCGGGATCGCGCAGGCGGGCGCCGACCTGCTCGTGCCCGCGACCCTCGCGGCGGGGCTGGCCGTGGCTGTGCTGTCGAGCGCCCTGCCCTACTCGCTGGAGATGTTCGCGCTGACCCGGATGCCGCGCCCGGCCTTCGGCATCCTGATGAGCCTGGAACCGGCCATCGCCGCGCTCGCCGCCATGCCGCTGCTGGGCGAGGTGCCGAGTCCGCTGCAATGGTTCGCGATCCTCTGCGTCAGCGCCGCCTCCATCGGCATGACGGCGAGCGCGCGCCGCAGGACTTAACGCCGGATCAGCACGACGCCGCCGATGAGCAGGGCGATGCCGACGAGCCGCGTCGCGTCGAGCGGGCGCTGTTCGAGGCCCAGCCCGCCGAAATGGTCGAAGCCGGCGGAGGCGAGCATCTGCCCGGCCACGACCAGCGCGACGAAGGTCGCCGCCCCGAGCTGCGGCACGAGCAGGATGGCGAGCCCGATGAAGATCGCGCCGAACAGCCCCCCGCTCCAGGCCCACCACGGCACCTGACGCAGCACGCCCATGCCCGGCGGCGGCTCGCGCAGGGCGAGCGCGAAGACCGCCATGCAGGCGAGGCCGACGACGTAGCTCGCGAAACCCGACCAGACCGCCGAGGACAGGGCGCTGCGCAGGTTGGCGTTGAGAATTTGCTGCGTGACGACGCTGATGCCGGAGAGCACCGCGAGGGCGGACAGAACGAGGAGGAGCATGGCCAGGGCCTTGTCGCGGGATGGCGAGGTTCGCCGCACCGTCGCCTCTCATTGACAATCACCCCGCCCTCATGCCGTCAAATGCCGCAATCCGAAGAATCCATGCGGATCGGGCATGATCAATCCGGCCCATCTCGATCTCTTCCGGGCGGTGATCCGGCACGGCGGCATGACGCGGGCGGCCGAGGCTTTGGGCATCGGCCAGCCGCATGTGAGCCGGGCCATTGCGGGGCTTGAGGCCGAACTCGGCTTCGCGCTGTTCGTGCGCGGCCACGGCGCGGCCCTGCCGACCGAGGAGGGCGAGGCCTTCGCCCGCGAGGTCGCGCAGACGTATGCCGGCCTCGATCACCTGACGCGGGCGGCCCACCGCATCGCCGAGCGCGGAACCGGCGCCCTGCGGATCGCCTGCCAGCCCTCCCTCGCCGTGCGCCTCCTGCCGCGGGCGATCCGGCGGCTCGACGCGGAGGTGCCGGGCGTTCAGGTCTCGGTCCACGTCCCGAGCCCGGACACGATCTGGTCCTGGGCGGCCTCGGGCCAGTGCGATATCGGCCTCGCCCGGCCCCGCCTCGGCTATGCGGGCGTGTCGGCCGAGCCGTTTCTGACGATGGCGGCGGTCTGCGCCCTGCCGCGGGGGCATCGACTGGCGGGGAAGCGCAGCGTCTCACCGGTCGATCTCGCGGACGCACCGATGATTTCCGGCGGCCCCGGCCCGTTCCAGCAGGCGATCGAGGCGGCCTTCGCCGCGGAGGGCGTCGCGCCGCGCTTCGTCCTGACGGCGCAGTTCACGGCGGCCCGGTGCGGTCTCGTCGCGGAGGGACTCGGCGTCACCATCGTCGATCCGGTGCCCGCCCGCGAACTGTCCGGCCTGCCGATCGTGCTGCGGCCGTTCCGGCCCGCGCTCGCGATCGAGACGATGCTGCTCCTGCCCGGCGCCCGTCCACCGGGCCGGCTGACGGAGAGGCTGGTGCGACACCTCCAGGCGGAGCGCGACGCCCTGCTTGACTGATGCGCGGGAAAAGCGGCGCTCAGGCCGCGACCGCCCGCAGGAACGTGTCGATCCGCGCCTCCAGGGCCTGGGCGGAATCCGCCACCGAGCCGGCCGCGCCCTCGACCTCGCCCGCCGTGCCGGCGGCGCGGCGGGCGGCTTCGGTGATGGCGGAGAGCGCCGCGCTGATGGCGACGGCGGCCGCGGCGTTGTCGGCAGCGTTGCGCGAGATCTCGCCCGTCGCCGCGCCCTGCGCCGAGACCGAGGCGGCGAGTTCCCCGGTGGTGCCGCTGATGACGCCCATCCGCTCCGACATTCGCCGGATCGCCGCCACGGCGGCATCGGTCGCCTGCTGCACCTGCCCGATCTGGCCGGCGATCTCCTCGGTGGCCTTGGCGGTCTGGCCGGCGAGTTCCTTGACCTCGGAGGCGACCACCGCGAAGCCGCGGCCGGCCTCGCCCGCGCGGGCGGCCTCGATCGTGGCGTTGAGCGCCAGGAGATTGGTCTGCTCGGCGATCGCCCGGATCAGGCCGACGACGTCGCCGATCCGCTGGACGCTGCCGGCGAGTTCGCGGATGCCGCCGTCGGTCGCCCGGGCTTCGCCCGCGGCGCCCTCGACCTCGCACCGGGCGGCCTCGATGCGCACCGAGATCTCGGCGATCGAGGCGGTCAGCTCCTCGGCCGCGCTCGCCACCGCCTGGACGTGGAGCGCGGTGTCGTGGAAGCCGGAGGACGCGCTGCCGACGCCGCTCTCCGCCCGACGCGACAGGTCCGACATGGCGCCGGCCCGCTCGCCCAGGGCTCGCGCCCGTTCGCGGACATCGGCCATGCTGCGGCCGGCCTCGCTGCGGAAGCGCGCGATTTCGCCGTCGAGATGGGTGCGGCGGCGGCTCTCCTCGTGGGCGGCGTCCCGCTGCTCGGATTCCAGGTCGCGGGCCCAGCGGCTCGTCGCGACGAGCCCGTTCAGGGCGCGGGCGACGGCGCCGATCTCGTCGGCGCGCTCGGTGTGGTAGATCGGGCTGTCGAGGTCGCCCTGGGCCAGCCGCTCGGTGCGGGCCGCGATCCCCGTCAGCGGACGGAACAGCCGCACCGCGACGAGTCCCGCACCGACGGAGGACAGGAGGGCGACCAAGGCGGCGATGCCGCCCATGGAGGTCATCGCCCCCCAGTAGAGATCGTGGTAGCGCTCGATTCCGATGCCGACATAGAGGATGCCGTTGACCTTGCCGGCCGCGTCGAGCGTCGGATGGTAGACGGTGAAGAAGCGGCGCCCGAACAGGTCGGCCGGTCCGGCATAGGTCTCGCCCCGCCGGAGCTTGGCCTGCGCCGGATGGTCGGCTGCGAGCACCGTGCCGACGGCGCGCTCGCCGTTCTCCTTCTTCACGTTGGTGATGCGCCGCACGAAGGCGTCGCGGGTGCCGTCGTAGGCGAAGACGGTGGCGTTGCCGCCGACATAGGCGACGGTGCGGTCGACGATGGAGAGGTCGGAGAGGCCGGACAGGTCCGGCGCCTGGGCCGTGGCCAGGGTCCGGCCGTCGAAGCGGAGTTCGGCCCCGCCGTTCGTCTCGGCGAAGACCCGGGCCAGGGTGGCGATGTGCAGCCGTCCCTCCTCCGCCTGCCGCGCCTCCAGTTCCGTCCAGATCTCGTGGCTCGCCGCGAGCCAGAAGGCGCCGGAGGTGAGGCTGACCGCGATCACGGCCAGCGCGATGACCTTGGCAGTCAATGTCTTGATTCGGAGCATCGCGGGGCCGAGGATTGTGGGGACGTCACCGCAATCATGCGTGACGTGGCTTAGCACCCCGTTAACCGAGAGGTCGCAGGCGCAACTTTCAATCTTCGCGGCACTCGCGGCGACGCGAACCTTACCCTTCCCAGACTCGACCGGGCCGCAGGGCCGGGAAACGTTCCGGCGGCAGACCGGCCTCGGTCAACGCCGCCGCGAGGGCCTCCACCGGCTGCTCGATGCCCTCGTCGGTGAGGCGGAAGGTGCCCCAGTGATGGCCGAGCGCCTGTTCGGCGCCGAGCAGGCCCAGAGCCTCGACGGCGTCGGCGGGATTCATGTGCTGGGGCTGCATGAACCAGCGCGGCTCGTAGGCGCCGATCGGCAGCGTCGCGAGTCGCGGGACCCCGAAGCGAGCGCGGATGTCGCGGAAGATCGCGCCGTCGCCGAGGCCCGTGTCGCCGACATGGTAGTGCACGCCCCGCGGCGAAGTGAGGAGGTACGCGCACCACAGCGCCATGCGCCGGTCGTTCACGCCGCGGGCCGACCAGTGGTTGGCCGGGGTCAGGTGGGCGGTGATGCCCGCGCCGAGATCGACCGAGCCGCCCCAGTCGCGGGTCTCGACATGCATGGTGTCGTCGTAGCCGCGCAGGATCGCGTCGTTGCCCAGCGGCGCGACGATCAGCGGCTGATGGTCCTGCCAGAGCCGGGCCATGCTCGGCCCGTCGAGATGGTCGTAATGGTTGTGGGTGATCAGCACCGCATCGATCGGCGGCAGGTCGCCGTAGACGATGCCCGGCGGGTTGACGCGCTTCGGACCCGCGAAGCGCACCGGGCTCGCGCGGCGGGAAAAGACCGGGTCGACCAGAATGTTGCGGCCCGCCACCTGGAACAGGTAGCTCGCATGCCCAATCAGAACGACCCGCAAGCCCTCGACGCGCCGGGGCGGCTTGTCCGGCGGGAACGGGCTCGGGAAGCTTCGGGGCCACGCCTCGGGCCGCCCGTTCATCCGCCAACGGGCGACGTCCGAGAGGTTCTTGTCGGGCGGCTGGTTCGGGGTGTGGAAGCGCAGCCCGTCGAAATGGTCGCTCTTCGGCCCCTGGTAGTAGGGGTTGCTGCCGCGCCGCCGCGCGGCATAGCCGACGCCGCCCAGCGTCATCACCGTGGCCGCACTGGCGACCGTGAGCAGGCCACGCTTCTTCATACGGCCGAGATGGTCCGGGCGCGGCCGCAATCAAGCGCGGCGCGGGGCCTCACCGGTGTTCGCCGAGCGTCATCTCATGCCTCCGGCGGCGCGCCCACGGCCGCGACCAGTGAGGCCGCGAGCGCCTGGATCTTCGCCCGTGCGCTGCGCTCGATCTCCTCGCGCGACAGCTTCTCGGTCGGGACCACCACCACGCCGCTGATGCGGCCGTGCTCGGACAGGAGGGTGAAGTTGAAGCGGCCGGAGCGGCTGCGGCGGACGACGTAGTGCGGACTCGGCACGCGAGCTGTTCCCTCGCCCAGACGCGGCAGGGTCACGCGCCGCAGCCGCCGTACGGGACGAGGGAGGCAAAAGTTTCAGGACCCGACGTCGCGCCTCACGAGCGCCAGCGCAGTTCCTGCCGGGTCAGCGGGTTCTCGAAGGGGCGACCCTCGCGGGCGGCTTCCAGCACCTCGCGCTTCAGGCGGAAATACCATTGCGAGGGCAGGTCGCCCTGGCCGAGCAGGACCATGGTCGGCTTGCGGTCGAGCCCGGCTTGGGCGTGCTGGAGCACCTGCTGATCCTGGGTCAGGAACTGGCGCATCAGCGGGCGGGCGAGCGGCTTCAACAGGTTGAGGGCCGGCATGCTCCAGTAGAGCGCATTGGTCAGCATCGTCCGGTTGGCCGAGAGCGGCGTCGCGAAGGTGTAGTTCGCCACGCGCTTCTCGCCCGCCGCGATCCGCTCCAGCCGCACGCCCGGTAGGCGGAACTCGATCTCGACCTCGGGCACGCCACCGAGGAGCCGATAGACCGGCGAACTTTTGGTCGTCGCGTGGCTCGTCATGACGAAGCCGTGCGGCACCGGCTGAAAAGTCTTCACCTTCTCCCGCAGCTCCTTCGAGGGGCGGAACCACCACGAATCGTGGACGAAGGCGACGTGGCCGGGATCGACGAGGCTCAGCGTCGTCAGGTCGAACGAGGCCTCGACCTCCAACTCCACCACGAGGCTGCCCGCGGGCGTGAATCCGAGTTCGGGCACCTCCGGCACGGCGGCCGGGTCGGAGGGGCCGAGATGCGGGTTGACCCAGAGGAAGCCCGCGCTCTCGCGGATCGGGAAGCGCTGGACCGCGATGCGCGAGAAGTCGGAGGCGTCGTGCGAGGACAAGGTCGGCACGTCGCGGCAGCGCCCGTCGGTGGAAAAGCGCCAGCCGTGGAACGGGCACATCAGCGTGTCGCCGTCGAACTTCCCCTTCGACAAGGCCATGCCGCGATGGGGGCAGCGGTCGCGCAACGCGAACAGCGCGCCGTCACGTCCCCGGCCGAGCACCACCTGCTCGCCGTTGAGCGCCACCGCCCGCATTTTCTCGCCCGCGACGCTCGCGGTCCGGCCGACGCAGTACCACGCGTTGGGCAGCGGTTCGCGCATCGCCTTCGGATCAAGGCTCTCGTCGGAGGCGCGCGGGGCGGCGGCGGGATGCATGAGCAGGCCATCGATGCTGGCGATGGCGCTTTTTAGGCACTGGGGACGGGCCGTGTCAGCGCCAAGTCGGGCAAAGACCATGAACCATGGTCAGCGGCCCGTACACTGCCTTGATCGAATGAGACCTGCCTTGGGTGCCGCCATCAGCGCGCCGAGCAACATTCCGGCAGGAACTCCAGAGAGCGAAACCACGAAATAGTCGGAGATCGTATCATAGGAAAAAGATGGAAATCCGTTGGCGCTTAGAAAATAAGCGAGCATCGTTGTCGACGTCGTGCCACCTATCACTCCACCGACCAGCGAGAGAAAGACTCTTCTGCCATAACGTCGTTGATAGATGATCAGTCCGAGTCGATCGGCGGCAATGATTGCGAAAAATGAAGGTAACAACGAGTAGTAAAGCCAAAATGCTCCGGTCAAATGAAACAATTGCGGAAAACCTATCAACACGACCGCGGCAACGAATGGCGCAGACAGACCGAAGATCGGAGCGCCTGCGATCGACATCCCAACCACAAGCGCCACAATATAAGCTGTTAGATATCTAACGCACAGCCAAACTGCTTTAATAATCTGAACAAACACTGCTACAACTCAAAGCAAGAAGGTTGCAATCGGCACACCTGTGCGTTCTCAGCGTGCAATTGCAGCATTCAGGATTATGATGCACCGCGGCGAGACAACGCAGCGGACACATCCCCGGGGGGGCTATCGGACTCCGAAGAACGTCCCTACCTTGGGGCTCCCAGCAACGAACGAAAGGAGGTGATCCAGTGTCTCATTGTCATCAGCCGTCGCCGACGACCACGACCTGGACCGTTACCTCCCTCGTCTGCGCCTGACGCATTCGCGGGACCACGACAGGTTTCGTCGGGCCGACCGGTTCGACAATGGAAGGGCCGCTCCCTCGCCGGGGAGCGGCCCTTCGCTTTTTCGGAATGGAGCGTGCGGCTCAGCGCTGGCCGATCTGGAACAGGGGCGAGGCCAAAGCCTCGCAGCGGGCGCGCCACAGGTCGCGCTCGGCCCGGAGGTCCTCCATCTTGCCGACCTCCTCGGCAATGTGGGCGCGCAGCTCGCGCAGCTCGGCTGCCAGGATGATCTGAATCTCGTCGCGGCGCTCGGCTTCCAAGCGCAGCTTGGCCTTGAGCATCATGTTCTCGGCCATGATCTCGGCGAGTTCGTCGTCGGTCTCCTCACCGGCCTTGGCGGCGGTGACGAGGCGGGGCGCCCAGGCGGTGCCGATCTTGTCGGGCGACGGGGCACGCGCTTCCGGGGCCGGCTCGGCCGGGGCCGGCTCGACGACGCGGGGGCGCAGGGCGGGTTCGGCGGAGGCGGGCTCCGCGGCGCGGGTCTCGCCGGCGGCGGCACGCATGGCGGCGAGCCAGTCGCGCAGGGGCGCGGCGGTGCCAGGCGTGCGGATGGCGGAGTCGTGGGACGGAGTCTGTCGCGCGGGTTCCGACATCGGGAAGTCCTCGGCACCTCCTGCGGTGCTGAGCCCATCTGGACCGATTATGCTTAACGATCAGTAAAGGTTACGCCTTCGCAAACGGCCCTCGTCCGGGTGAGGGCCATCGCCCGAAGCGATTGCCCTGACCTTCTTGGTTGGCCTCTCAATCGCCGGCGCCCGCCTCCGCGGGCTCAGGCTTTCGCTTCGCGCGATTGCCCTCGCCTCTCGCTCGCCGGGATTGACTTGGCCTCCCATCGCGCCTATCCGCCCGAACTTCATTTCGACGTTCGAACGTCACGAAGAGCCGCCGACCGGCCCGAGAGGCCGGAGGTCAACGCCCGACAGCGCGTCCGCGCCCTCGGGCGCGTTTTTCGTTGTCGCCGGATGTTCGGGAAACGAACATCTCCTTGAGGAGTGTTCGGAGACGCAACTCTTGCGAGTCCGCCCATGGCGCCCGCCAAAGATCCGACGCTGCGCATCGAGGATGCGGTCAACGATCTCTGCCCCTGGTCGGGCAAGCCGATCGTGCCCGAGGCGCTGACGCTGTACAACGGCGCCGTGGTCGGGTTCTGCAACGCCGAGTGCCGGGACAAGTTCGCCCGCGCAGTCGCGGCGTTCGAGGACGCGTTGCGCGCCCGCCGCGTGGCCAATGCCGGCCTTCACCAGTAGCACGGGCTGATCGCGACGCATGTTCGAAGGCCTTTCCGACCGCCTTTCCGGCATCCTCTCCGGGCTGACGCGCCGCGGCGCGCTGACGGAGGCCGACGTCACCGCCGCGATGCGCGAGGTGCGCCGCGCCCTGCTGGAGGCGGACGTGGCGCTCGAAGTCGTGCGCGACTTCACCGACAAGGTGCGCGAGAAGGCGGTCGGCGCCGTCGTGCTCAAGTCGGTGACGCCCGGCCAGATGGTGGTGAAGATCGTCAACGACGAGCTCATCACCATGCTCGGCACCGATGCCGGCATCATCGATCTCAACGCGCCCGCCCCCGTCGCCATCCTGATGGTCGGCCTGCAGGGTTCGGGTAAGACCACCACCACCGCCAAGATCGCCCGGCGCCTCGCCAGCCGCGACAAGCGCCGCGTCCTGCTGGCCTCGCTAGACACCCGCCGCCCGGCGGCGATGGAGCAGTTGGCGGTGCTCGCCAAGCAGGTCGAGGTCGAGAGCCTGCCGATCGTCGCCGGCCAGTCGGCGGTGCAGATCGCCCGGCGGGCCATGGAAGCCGCGCGGCTCGGCGGCTTCGACGTGGTGATGCTCGACACCGCCGGCCGCACCACGGTCGACGAGGGCCTGATGAACGAGGCCGCCGAGGTGAAGGCGGCCACCAACCCGCACGAGACCCTGCTGGTGGCCGACGCGCTCACCGGCCAGGACGCCGTCAACACGGCGCGGGCCTTCGACACGCGGCTCGGCGTCACCGGCATCGTGCTGACCCGCATGGACGGCGATTCCCGCGGCGGCGCGGCGCTCTCCATGCGCGCGGTCACGGGCAAGCCGATCAAGCTCGTCGGCGTCGGCGAGAAGGTCGATGCGCTGGAGGAGTTCCATCCGCAGCGCGTGGCCAACCGCATCCTCGGCATGGGCGACATCGTCTCGCTGGTCGAGAAGGCGGCCGAGACCATCGATCACGAGCAGGCCCTTCGTACCGCCGAGAAGATGCGGAAGGGCAAGTTCGACCTCGAAGACCTGTCGATGCAGCTCGCCCAGATGGAGAAGATGGGCGGTATCGGCGGCCTGATGGGCATGCTGCCCGGCATGGGCCAGATCAAGAAGCAGGTCGAGGGCGCCAACCTCGACGAGAAGATGTTCAAGCGCCAGCGCGCGATCATCTCCTCGATGACGGCGCAGGAGCGCAAGAACCCCGACCTCCTCAAGAATTCCCGCAAGAAGCGCATCGCGGCGGGTGCCGGGGTCAAGGTCGAGGAGATCAACAAGCTCCTCAAGATGCACCGGACCATGGCCGACATGATGAAGGCGATGGGATCGGGCAAGCGCGGCGGCATCGGCGCGGCGCTCGGCAACATGTTCGGGCTGGGCGGCGGCATGCCGGGTGGGATGCCCGGGGGAATGGGCCTGCCGCCGGGCATGCCCGAGCCCACGCCGGAGCAGATCGCGCAGATCGAGAAGCAGTTCGGCGGCAAGCTCCCGCCGATGCCCCCGGGCATGGGTGGTGGCATGGGCGGCGGCAAGATGCCGGGGCTGCCGGGGCTCGGCGGACCCAAGCTGCCGGGTCTCGGCGGCTTCCTGCCGGGCAAGAAGAAATGAGCATCCTGTCCGCGCAGGGGGTCGACCCCGAACTCGCGCGCCTGCGCGACAGCATCGACAACTTCGATGCGGCGCTGATCCATCTGCTCGCCGAGCGCTTCCGCTGCACGCAGCGGGTCGGCGAGCTGAAGGCCCGCAAGGGCCTGCCTCCCTCCGATCCGGACCGGGAGGCGCGTCAGGTCAAACGCCTGAGAAACCTCGCGGTCGAGGCCAAGCTCGACCCCGATTTCGCCGAGAAGTTCCTGGCCTTCGTGGTCAAGGAAGTCATCCGGCATCACCAGACGATCGCCCAGAGCGTCGATCTTACGCAAGACCCCGAAAGGAACGACTGATGTCCCTCAAGATCCGCCTCACCCGCGGCGGCGCCAAGAAGCGCCCCTACTACCGCATCGTCGTCGCCGATGCCCGCGCCCCGCGCGACGGCCGCTTCATCGACAAGGTCGGCGCCTACGACCCGATGAAGGCCAAGGACGATCCGGCCCGCATCGTACTCGACAACGAGAAGATCCAGTCCTGGCTCGCCAAGGGCGCGCAGCCGACCGACCGCGTCCTGCGCTTCCTCGACGCCGCCGGCCTCGCCAAGCGCCCCGCCCGCAACAACCCGCAGAAGGCCGAGCCGGGCGACAAGGCCAAGGAGCGCGCCGCCAAGCGTGCCGAGAAGGCCGCCGCCCCGGCCGAGGACGCTGCGGCGTAAAGCACACCCCTACCCTCCCCCCTCCGCGGGGGAGGGTGCCTGCGGAGCAGGCGGGAGAGGGGAGCGACGCTTCAAGCGACGGCTCGGCCCTCATGAAGTTCGCGGCTACGTTTGCATCGTCGCTCCCCTCTCCCGACCCCTGCTGACGCAGGGGCCACCCTCCCCCGCAGAGGGGGGAGGGTTATTCTCGCGGTCTTCTTGTCGAGGCATCCCGCATGGCCCGCCGTCCCGGCTCCTCCTTCCGCGGACCCGCGCGGCCCGAGCCGTTGGGGGCCAAGGCCGTCACCTCCGCACGCAAGCCCGCGCAGGCCAAGCCGGCCCCGCCCGCCTCCCCCGATCCCGACCTCGTCACGCTCGGCGAATTCGGCCGTCCGCACGGCCTGCACGGCGAGGTGCGCCTCAAATCCTATACCGGCGAGCCGACCGCCATCGCGGGCTACGGCCCCCTACGTTTGCCCGACGGCCGCACGGTGGAACTGGAAGACGCCCGACCGGCGCCCGGCGGATCGTCCGATCTGCTGATCGTGCGGGTGAAGGGCATCGGTGACCGCACCAGTGTCGAGGCGCTCAACCGCCTCACCCTCGCGGTCGCCCGCGACCGCCTCGGCGCGGCGGCGGACGAGGACGAGTTCTTCCTGACCGATCTGATCGGGCTGACCGCTTTGGATGCCGAGGGTAAACTGGTCGGCACCGTGATCGCCGTGCCGAATTACGGCGGTGGCGACCTCCTGGAGATCAAGCCCGAGGCCGGGGGACCGAGTGCGCTGCTCCCCTTCACCAAAGCCTTCGTGCCGAACCTCGACATCGCGGCCAAGCGCATCACCGTGGTGCCGCCGGACGACTTCTTCGCGCCGCCCGGTCCCAAGCCCGCGGACGATCCGGGCTGATCAGCGTTTACGCGTTTCCTCGTCCCGGCACGGGCGGATGCCGGCGGGATCGGGTCGCTTGTCCGGGGCGGGCGCCTCGAACACCGCGAGATAGCCGACGCCGCCCTTGAGCGTCGTCATCGACAGCTCGCGATAGCCGACCGCGGACAATTCGCAGCGCAGGAGTTTTGGGGGCGTGCCGTGGCGCGAGGGGATCGCGTCGGTATCGACGATCCCGACCTTGCCGCCCGGCTTCATCATCGCGGCGAGGTTCCACAACAGGCCGAAGGGCTGGTCGATCTCGTGGTACATGTGAACCAGCACGGCCGCATCGAGCGAGCCCGGCGGCAGGCGCGGATCGTGCGATTCGCCCCGCACCACGGTGACGTTCGCCAGTCCCTTCTCGGCCACCCGCTTCTCCAGATCGGCCAGGTAGTCCGGCGTGATGTCCTGGGCGAGGATACGCCCCTGCGGCCCGACCCCCGGGCTCAACCGCATCACGTAGTAGCCGTTGCCCGCGCCGATATCGCCGACCGTCTGCCCCGGCCCGATCCGCATCAGGCGGGCCACCTGTCCGACCTCGTCGGCCCGGTCGCGCTCCTTCTCGCTGGCCCATTGCGCCGCGACGATCTCGGCCACCGGCCGATCCGGCTTCGGGAATTGTTTCGCATCGGCGCCGGGCGGAGCGAGCGGCTCGGCGGCGGCGGCCGGCAGCGTCATGAGCAGGAGGGCGAGGACGGTGGAGCGGATCATCCGCGGACAACCCGCGGCGGCCCGGATCGTGCCGCCCCGCGACAGGCTGGCCGGAGACGGCCTGCCTCGGATCGGGTTAGCGTGAGGCCATGCGAAGCCTCACCGTCCTTATCCTGGCGCTCGCCCACACCGGCTCGGCGGCGCTCGCCATGCCGGGCGCCACGGTCGGCATCCCGCTCGGATCGCCCGACCCGTTCGGCACGATGAGGCGCGGCGGGGAGCCGCCCGCAGCGAGCCCGGACGAGCCTGAGCGGCGCATCGAACGGCGACCGAGAACATCGCGCCCGTCGCGGCACCGGGCGCCGAGGGCCCGCCGCTGAGCGCAGGCCCCCAGAAAACCCAAACCCGTCGTCGCGAAGCGGAGCCGAAGCGATCCAGAGCGCGACGGGGCCGGAAGGGGCACGACCGTTCCGGCCGAAGCGGTTCGACCGGTTCATTCCACCAAGCCCCTCATCCTGAGGTGCGAAGCGAAGCGCAGCCTCGAAGGAGGGCTCCACCGTATCGCGCGATCCCCGGAGCCCTCCTTCGAGACCCCCAAGGCGAGCGCGTCAGGATGAGGGGGTTGGATGGGATACGCGGGTGCACACGACGATCCCCTTCGTACCCCCGCGATTGACCGCCCCGGCCTCCCCCGCCATCAAGCGGCATGAGCGACGGCGCTGACACCGACACGGCCTCACCCTGGCGGGCGACCGTGCTGACCCTCTACCCCGAGATGTTTCCCGGCCCGCTCGGGCTATCGTTGTCGGGCGATGCGCTCGATCGCGGCGCCTGGGAACTGGAGGCGCGCAACATCCGCGCGCACGGCCTCGGCCGCCATCGCAACGTCGACGACACGCCGGCCGGCGGCGGGGCCGGGATGGTGCTGCGCTGCGACGTACTCGGGGCGGCCATCGACGCGGCGTCGCCGACAAGCGATCCCCGCCCCCGCCTGCTCATGTCGCCGCGGGGCAGGCCGCTGACGCAAGGACGGGTGCGGGCGTTGGCCGGAGGGCCCGGCGCCGTCATCGTCTGCGGCCGGTTCGAGGGGGTGGACGAGCGGGTGATCGAGGGGCGCGGCCTCGAAGAGGTGTCGATCGGCGATTACGTGCTGTCCGGCGGCGAGATCGCCGCGCTGGTCCTCATCGACGCCTGCGTGCGTCTGCTGCCCGGCGTGATGGGCAAGCCCGCCTCCGGCGTCGAGGAGAGTTTCGAGGGCGGCCTCCTCGAATACCCGCACTACACGAGGCCCCGCGACTGGGAGGGGCGCGCGATCCCCGACGTGCTGATGGGCGGCAACCACGGGCAGATTGCCCGCTGGCGGGACGAACGCAGCCGAACGCTCACCCGCGCGCGCCGGCCCGACCTTCTGCGGGACGACGAGCGATAGAAGAATAATCTCTTAAGAACATCTTGCCGGAACTGTCATTCGACCTGTCGCCGCCGCGACACACCACGTCAAATCTGAAAAACACCGCTTGCGTTGCGGCCCGAGATCGGTCATTCCCGGCGGCGGGACACCTCCCCCCAACGGGAGGCGATCATCTGGAAGGATGGATGACATGACGGCTCAAAAGCCCGCCGCGCGTCCGCGCGTGCCTTACTTCTCGTCCGGCCCCACGACCAAGCGCCCCGGCTGGACCCTCGACGCTCTCTCCAGCGCGGTTCTCGGCCGCTCGCACCGTTCGGCCGCCGGCAAGGCGAAGCTGGCGGAAGCCATCGCGCTGACCCGCGAGGTTCTCCAAGTCCCGGCCGATTACCGCATCGGCATCGTCCCCGGCTCCGACACCGGCGCCGTCGAGATGGCGATGTGGTCGATGCTGGGCCCCAAGACCGTCGAAGTCATGGCCTGGGATTCCTTCGGCGCCGAGTGGGTCACCGACGCGCTCAAGGAACTCAGGATCGATCCGATCCTGCGCACCACCGAGCACGGCGTCCTGCCCGCCCTCGACGCGATCGACACCAAGAACAACGACGTCGTCTTCACGTGGAACGGCACCACCGCCGGCGTGAGGATTCCGCACGGCGACTGGATCGCCGACGACCGCGACGGCGTCACGATCTGCGACGCGACCTCGGCGGCCTTCGCCATGGCGCTGCCGTGGGACAAGCTCGATGTCGTCACCTATTCCTGGCAGAAGGTGATGGGCGGCGAGGCCGCGCACGGCATGCTGATCCTCTCGCCGCGCGCCGTCGCGCGCCTGGAGAGCCACAAGCCGGCCTGGCCGATCCCGAAGGTGTTTCGCCTCACCAAGGGCGGCAAGCTGATCGAGGGCATCTTCAAGGGCGACACGATCAACACGCCCTCCATGCTGGCGGTCGAGGATTACATCGACACCCTGAAATGGGGCGAATCGATCGGCGGCCTGCCGGCGCTGCTCGCGCGGGCCGACGCCAACGCGCGGGTGATCCACGACTGGGTGGCCCGCACGCCCTGGATCGGCCACCTCGCCGTCGATCCGACGACCTACTCGAACACGGGCGTCTGCCTCGTGATCGCCGACCCGGACATACTCGCCAAGGGCGACGCCGTGGTGAAGAAGGTCGCCGCCGGCATCGTCTCGCGCCTCGAGAAGGAAGGGGTCGCGTTCGACTTCGGCGCCTACCGCGACGCCCCCGCGGGCCTGCGGATCTGGTGCGGCGCCACCGTCGAGGCCTCGGACCTCGAGGCGCTGACGCCGTGGCTCGACTGGGCCTACGCCCAGGAGAAGGCGGCGCTCGCCGCCGCCGCGGCCTGAGGCCTCAAGCGCTACGATTCCAACGCAAACCCCTCTCCCCTCCGCGGGAGAGGGTGGCCCCCGAAGGGGGTCGGGTGAGGGGAACCACGCTTCTGCTTGGCCGCGTTCGACGCGAATCCTCCGGAAGCGTCGCCCCCTCTCCCGCCTGCTCCGCAGGCACCCTCCCCCACCCAAGTCGGGCCTGCCCGACTTGGGCAAGCGGATACGGATCTCGGGCAAGCCCGAGCTCCGTTGGGGGGAGGGGCGAACCCGCTCGCCCCTTCCCATTCGCGTTTCCGACAGAACGCTCGCCGCACGGCCGTGCTTGAAGCGAAGCCGGCCTTAACGGGAATTCTGCGAGGAACGCCAAGAGCCGGAGGCTCCCATGCCCGCTCCCAAAGTCCTCATCTCCGACGCCCTCTCCGACGCCGCCGTGCAGATCTTCAAGGATCGCGGCATCGCGGTCGATTTCCAGCCTAACCTCGGCAAGGACAAGGAGGCGCTGGCCCGCGTCATCGGCCAGTATGACGGCCTCGCCATCCGCTCCGCCACCAAGGTGACGGGCAAGCTCTTGGCCGAGGCCCCCAACCTCAAGGTCATCGGCCGGGCCGGCATCGGCGTCGACAACGTCGATGTGCCCGCCGCGACCGCCAAGGGCGTGATCGTGATGAACACGCCGTTCGGCAACTCGATCACCACCGCCGAGCACGCCATCGCGATGATGTTCGCGCTGGCCCGCCAGATCCCGCAAGCGGATGCCTCGACGCAGGCCGGCAAGTGGGAGAAGAACCGCTTCATGGGCGTCGAGCTGACGGGCAAGACGCTCGGCGTGATCGGCTGTGGCAATATCGGCGCCATCGTCGCCGAGCGGGCCATCGGCCTGAAGCTGAAGGTCGCGGCCTACGATCCCTTCCTGTCGCCCGAGCGGGCCGTCGAACTCGGCGTCGAGAAGGTGGAACTCGACGCGCTGCTCGCACGCGCCGACGTCATCACCTTGCACGTGCCGATGACCGACCGAACCCGCAACATCCTCTCGGCGGAAAACCTCGCCAAGACCAAACCCGGCGTGCGCATCGTCAATTGCGCTCGCGGCGGCCTCGTCGATGAGGCGGCGCTCCGCGCGTTGCTCGATTCCGGCCATGTCGCGGGCGCGGCCTTCGACGTGTTCGTTACCGAGCCGGCCACCGAGAATCCGCTGTTCGGCCACCCCAACGTGGTCTGCACGCCCCATCTCGGCGCCTCGACCTCGGAGGCGCAGGAGAACGTGGCCCTGCAGGTCGCCGAGCAGATGGCCGACTATCTCGTCAACGGCGCCATCACCAACGCGATCAACTTCCCCTCGATCTCGGCCGAGGAGGCGCCCAGGCTCAAGCCGTTCGTGGCTCTGTGCGAAAAGCTCGGCTCGTTCCTCGGTCAGCTCACCGAGGCGCCGATCAAGGGCATCCGCATCACCTACGAGGGCGCGGTGGCCGGCATGAACACCCGGGCGCTCACCTCCGCGGCGGTGACCGGCGTGCTCCGGCCGATCCTGCAGGACGTCAACATGGTCTCGGCCCCCGTCATCGCGCGGGAGCGCGGCATCGTTGTGGACGAGATCAAGCGCGAGGGCGGGGCCAGCGACTACGAATCGGTGGTGCGCATCACGGTCGATGCCGAGGACATGCCGCGCGACGCCGCCGGCACCGTGTTCCACGACGGCAAGCCGCGCGTCATCGAGATTCGCGGCATCGACATCGACGCGGCGTTCGCCCCGCACATGCTCTACGTGCGCAACCACGACAAGCCGGGTTTCATCGGCCGGCTCGGCACGGTTCTGGGCGAGGCGGGCGTGAACATCGGCACGTTCAATCTCGGCCGCGAGGAGGAAGGCGGCAACGCCATCGCCTTCGTGGCGGTGGATGCGCCGGTCTCGGCGCAGGTGCTGGAGGCCATCGCCGCGATCCCGCAGGTGAAGCGTGTCCGACCCGTCCACTTCTGAGCCGACGCCCGACGACGACGCGGAGACCGCCGCGTCGTCCCCCCTCCCCGCGACCGAAGAGGAGCCGACCATGAGCCGACCGATCACCGTCCGCTGCGGCTGGGACCAGGCCTCGGGCCTCTACGTGGTGCGCGACTCGGCCGTGCCCGGCCTCGTCGGCGAAGCTCCGACGATGCAGGATCTGATGTGCCGCCTCCCCGGCCTGATCCGGGACCGCCTCGGTCTTGCACCGGATGCGGCGATCGACGTGTTCATCGAGCGGGTGCCGCGCTGATATTCTCAAAAAAGACTCTGCCGTCATTCCGGGGCCGCGCAGCGGAACCCGGAATCCACTCGTGATGCGCGGCTTCACGAGCCGTCGCGGCCCGTCGTCGATTCCGGGTTCGCCTACGGCGCCCCGGAATGACGGTGGGAGGAATTGCGCGGCAACCGGCGCGCGGTCATCCTCGCCCGGTCATGATGAGTGTTTCCCGATGAACCGGCACGTGGTCATCCGCTGCGCCTGGGACGACGAAGCCGGCGTCTGGTTCGTGCGCGAATCGGACGTGCCCGGACTCGTCACCGAAGCCGAGACGCTGGACGCACTGCGGCGAAAGCTGCCGGGGATGATCCAGGATTTGCTGGAGGTCGAGACGACGGCCGATATCGAGGTCGATCTGATCGCCTACGCGTATGACCGCGTACGGGTCAAGGCTGCTTGATCTGTTCTGCAGTTCGGACGCTTTCGTTAACCACGAACAAAAGTGTTCTGAACTCGCACCTGAAAGCGCTTCCGTGTCATCCTCGAAAGGACAGCGGATTTGCCAGAGACCGGAGGCGTGACGGACGTCATACCCGCTCTCAAAAAACTCCTGCGCCAGAACGGCTTCGGATTCTGGCGCAGCGAACGCGGCGATCTCGCCCATAAGTCACGGCACGCGGCCAATGGTGTCCTCGAGCAGGCGGAATCGCCGAAGGAATTTTGAAACGCTCACGCGAACGTATCGAGCTTCCCGTGATGCTCGGCGAGCAGGTAGTAGAACGTCAGCCGCGACTTCGAGCGCGTCGCCTTCATGGTCTCGCAGACGCTCTTGATCGAGGCGTCGAGATCGTCACCGCTCAAGCCGAGCTTCTTCTCCAAAAAGTTCTTGCGCACGGTCTCCAGCTCGGCCTTGTCGGAGCAGGCGACGTAGCGGGTGTCGGGCTTCGACAGGACCAGCCGGTAGGTCTTCTCCAGGCTCGCGACCGCGGCCTCGTTGACCGGGTTCTTGGCGTATTTCTTCACGTCGTCGAGATGCGCGGACATCGCGGGGCCTCCGTCACAGCGCCGCGGGGCGCGAGCCTTCCTCGAGCAGCGGCACCGTCAACAATGCGCATTATCGGGTCGCTGTCATGTCCCGGCGGGTCAACACGTCGTGCGTTCCACAGTCGGATGCTGTGTCGGCCGGGGCGAAACCGCGGCGAAGACAGTCGATGACGGTGGCGTGACACGTCACGATCCCGTGGGGCTGGCCTCGCAGATCGCTTCGTGCGAGAGGCAAATCATGAAGATCGACGGGCAGCCCTACCGCACCATCTTCCCCGACGGCGACGCCGTGACGGTCATCGACCAGACGCGCCTGCCCTTCGCGTTCGAGCTGAAGCGGCTGGCGAGCCTCGACGACGCGGCGGTGGCGATCCGCACCATGGTGGTGCGCGGCGCGCCGCTGATCGGCGTCACGGCCGCCTACGGGCTGGCACTGGCGATGCGGGCGGATGCGAGCGAGGCCGGGATCGAGCGCGCCTGCGCGACGCTCGCCGCCACGCGCCCGACCGCGATCAACCTGCGCTGGGCCCTCGACCGCGCGGCCGCCGTGCTACACCGGGCCCCGGAGGCGGAGCGAGAAAAAACCGCGTTCGCGGAGGCGGCCCGGATCGCCGACGAAGACGTGGAAAGCTGCCGTTCCATCGGCGAGCACGGCGCAAAAATCCTCGCCGAGATCGCCGCGAAGAAGAGCGGCACGGTCAACGTGCTGACCCATTGCAACGCGGGCTGGCTCGCCACGGTCGATTGGGGCACCGCTCTGGCGCCGATCTACGTGGCGCACGATGCCGGCGTGCCGGTCCACGTTTACGTCGACGAGACGCGCCCCCGCAATCAGGGCGCGGCGCTCACCGCCTTCGAACTCAACGCCCACGGCGTGCCCCACACCGTCATCGCCGACAACGCGGGCGGGCACCTGATGCAGCATCGCGCGGTCGATGTCTGCATCGTCGGCTCGGACCGCACCACGGCGTCCGGCGACGTGTGCAACAAGATCGGCACCTACCTGAAGGCGCTCGCGGCTTTCGACAACCGCGTGCCGTTCTACGCGGCGCTCCCGTTCTCGACCATCGATTGGACGCTGGACGACGGCGTGCGCGACATCCCAATCGAGGAGCGCGACGCCCGCGAGGTCACGCATCTGACGGGGCGGACCGAGGACGGGGGTTTTGCCACGGTGCAGGTGGTCTCGCCCGGCAGCCCGGTGGCCAACCCGGCCTTCGACGTGACGCCGGCGCGGCTCGTGACCGGCATCATCACCGAGCGCGGGGTGTGCGCGGCCAGCCACGAGGGATTGGCAGGACTCTATCCGGAGCGGCGGCGGGCGGCTTGATGCACGCTTCCGGCTGATCGCCGCGGCCTCCGCCCCACGCCTTCGTTGCGAGGCGGAGCCGAAGCGATCCAGGGCGCGAGGTTTCAAGAAGAGGCGCGGCGCTCCACAACGCGTTTGCGACGACGCGTCCTACCCGGACAATGCGGAGCGCTGGATTGCTTCGGCTCGGCCTCGCAATGACGGTACGAGTGTTCGGTCGCGTCGCCGCGTGCGGAATGACCGACGCGCCCCGTAAGAAAAATCAATCCTTCAGGGGGTCGTGGCCCCAGTTCATCAACGAGAGCCGCCAGGGCGAATCCTTCACCTTATCCTTGTCGTCCGGGCCACCCTGCTTGAGGTGGCGGTTCACGTAGCCGACGACCTTCTTCATGTGGACGTAGTCGTCGTCGGTCAGGTCGGCCTTCTTCTTGTGCAGGGTCTCGACGATGCGGCGGCCCTCCCGGTGGCCGGTCGCCTCGCCGCCGTCCTTCTTCTGGCCGACGGATCGGCTCTCGTCGCTTTCCAGGAATTTTTCCAGCGCCGAGGCCGTCATGTTCACGGCCTCTTTGAACTCCTCGTAGATTGCCGCGTGGTCGTCGCTCGCCGCCATTGCGCCCTGCCGCTCCCGTTCTTCGTCGGGGTCTGAACCGGCGCGCGCGCGGGCGGTTCGGGGCTGCGCGATTCAGACGCGGTGATGGGCGCTCAACCGCAGCCAGCGGGCCACGAGCAGGATCGAGACGGCGAGCAGGCCGGCGCAGAAGCCGGCCCAGATGCCCTGCCCACCCCAGCCCGCGCCCCAGGCCAGCGCCGCGCCGAGCGGCACGCCGATGCCCCAGTAACCGGTCAGCGCGATCACCATCGGGACTGTCGTGTCCTGCAGGCCGCGCAAGGCGCCGAGCGCCACCGACTGCACCCCGTCCGACACAGCGAACAGGGCCGAGAAGGCGAGGAAGCCGACGGCGACGGGCATCACCGCGGCGGCGCCCGGCGCGTCGGCATCGAGGAACAGACCGATCAGCGTGCGCGGCACGGCGAGTTGCAGGGCCGCGCAGGCCAGCATGAAGGCCAGCCCGAGCCCGATCGCCACCGCGCCGGCCCGGCGTAAGCCCGCGGCATCGCCCGCGCCGAGCGCCCGCCCGACCCGCACGGTGGCGGCCTGCCCGATGCCGTTCGGCACCATGAAGCAGGTCGCGGCGATCTGCAGCGTCACCGCGTGGGCGGCGAGCGGCACCGTGCCGAAGGTGCCCATCGCCACCGTCGCCGCCTCGAACAAGCCGGCCTCGGCCACGCCCGCCACACCCATCGGCGCGCCGACCCGCACGATCCGGCCCAGTTTTTCGCCGTCGAACTGCCACAGCCGGGCGAACATCCGATGCCGCCGCAAGGTCCGATCGCGACCGATGACGATGACCAGCGCGGCAAGCGCCAGGAACTCGGTAATCACCGTGCCGAGCGCCACGCCGACGATGCCGAGAGTCGGCGGGCCGAAGGCGAAGAAGGCGCCGAGCGCGATGTTGAGCGGCAGCGCGGCGAGACTGACGGTGAGCGGCGGCCCCGGCCTCTGGAGCGCGGCGAGCGCGCCTTTCAGCACCATGAACGCGAGCGCGGGGAGCATCCACCATTGCAGCACCCGCATGTAGGCGCCGGCCTCGCGCAGCACGGCCGGGTCCAGGCCGAGCGGCGCGAGCAGCGCCTCGGTGTGCCACAGGAGCGGCATCAGCACCGCGCCGAGCAGGCCGCCGAGCCACAAACCGGCCCGTACCGTGCGGCGCACCTCGCCCTCGCCCTCGTCGCCGGCCCGGCCGCCGCCCGCGGCCTCGGCCACCAGCGGGGCGACGGCGGAGGTCAGCCCGATGCCGCCGATGAACAGCAGCAGGTAGAGGCTGGTGGCGAGCGCGCCCGCCGCCACCGGCTCGGCCCCGAGCCGGCCGAGCAGGACCGCGTTCGAGGCGACGAGCCCGTGCTGGGCGAGGTTGATGAGGACGAGCGGCGCGGACAGGCGCATCGTCGCTCGCACCTCGTCGCGCCAGGGCGAGGCCGGAGGTAGGGCCGTCTCGGTGAAGCCGGTCGCACGGATCACGGTATCGATGCCTGTTTCATTTCGATGTCGGTTGGAACGGATGGCCAGCGCGGCCTTTCGGGTGGGCGGGCTCGGTATTCCAGCCAGCCAGAGCCCTCATTCCGAAGCCGCGTAGCCGAACCCGGAGAATCCACCCGTGATGCGGGGTCCCAGCACAATGTCGCGGCCAGTCGTGATGGGGTGGACGGCCCCCGACGGCATCGTGTGTGCCAGATTGAGGTCGTTGCAGATCTCAAGCGAGGAGGCCGTCCATG
>NZ_JACHOP010000037.1 GCF_014199935.1 Methylorubrum rhodinum | reverse complement strand
TGGCGATCAGCACCACAAACAAAACGCGCCATAGCCGCCTCCACCGTCCCGCAGAGACTATCAGAACAGCAGAGTTTTTCACACAGCCTCCACCCACAGTAGCCCTCATGGGTCAAGCTGATCGAGTTTCAGGCCCTACGCCCGCGCCTACCCCTCAACCCGAGGCAGGCCCCGCGCCATCAGCGCGTCGATGGCCGCCTCCACCTTCGCCCGTCCGGCATGGTGGATCATGTGGCCGAGGCCGGGCAGGACGGCGATCGTGCTGTCGGGCAGGACCCCGTGCAGGCGCATCGACTGGGTGCGGTGATCGACGAGGCCGTCGGCATCGCCCGTCAGGATCGCCACAGGCAGGCCGAGGCGGCCGTAGCCGGCCTGGAGACGGGACACGGCGGCGTTCATCGACGCCGCGTCCTCGCTGACCGCGCGCAACTGCTGCGAGGCGACCGCGACCTCGACGGGGAAGCGCTCCGAGAACTTCGCCGGCACGGCTTGCGGCCAGAACACCTTGCGGAACGATTGTTCGGCCAGCGCCCGGTTCATCCGGTCGGGCACGAGGGCGCGGGCGGCGTCGCCGAGCCCCGGCACGGCGAGCGGGCCGGCGAGCGTCACGTCGGCCCGGTTCTCCGGAAAGTAATACCCTGAGAGCAGCACCAGCCCGCGCAGCGGCCGGCGCGGCTCGGCCGCCATCGCGAGCGCGACGATCGTCCCCCAGGAATGGCCGACGATAAGCGGCCGCTCGGCGTTGAGCGCGTCGAGCACGCGATGGATCAGGGCGCCTTGCGCTGCGGCGGTCCAGATGCGGGCGCGCGGCCGTTCGGTCCGGCCGAAGCCGGGCCGGTCGAGGGCGATGACGCGGTAGCGCGTGGCCAGCCGGTCGATCAGGCCGCTGATGGCGAAATCCTCCGCCATGGTGCCGTTGCCGTGGATCAGCACCACCGGACGGCCGCGGCCCTTCACGACGACGTGGACGGGCAGGCCGTCGACGGTGACGAAGCGGCCCGCCGGGGACCGCCGCACGGGCTTCGGCGCCGGCCGGCTCGCCTGGGCGATGGTCCGCCCGACCTCGCGGGCGGCGTCCTGCACCACGTCGCGGACGACCGCCTTCGCCGTCTTGTCGGCCTGCCGGATCGCCCCCTGCGCCGCCCGCGTCGCGGCCTTCAGGGTCTTCTTGACCTGCGCCGCCTGCCGCCGTTGGAGGCTGGCCGCCCCGCGTTTGGACATGAACGGGAACACCGGCCCCTCCTCGGCGATCTCGACCCGGCCGTGCCTTGGCACGATGCCGAGCCGGAACCAAGGCGCGCCGTCAGGCGGCGCGGGCACGCGCGAGCCTTGCAAGCCACGCGCCCGCCGCCGCGAGATCCGCCTGCGACAGGTTGTGGCCGGCCGGCTGGACCGTATGGGTCACGGCGGCCCCCGCCGCCTCCAGCCCGGCGGCGAGCCGGGCGGCGTTGTCGGCGGACACGATCGGATCGAGGGCGCCCGACAGGAGCAGCACCGGACGGCCAGCGAGGTCGGCGGGCGGCGTCACTTTGAGCGGCACCATCGCCCGCAGCAGCACGGCGCCGGCCAGCGTCTCGGGGTGCCCGAACAGGGTCGCGGCGGCGATGTTGGCGCCGTTCGAGAAGCCGACCGCGACCGGCGCGCCGATCCCGTAGGTGATTCGCGCTTGCGCCACGAAGTCGGCCAACTCGCCCGCGCGGTGCACGACATCCGCCTCGTCGAACACGCCCTCGGCGAGGCGCCGGAAGAAGCGGGGCATCCCGTTCTCCAGCACCGGACCGCGCGGCGAGAGCAGCGCCGAGCCGGGGGAGAGGGCGCGGCCCAGCCCGATCAGGTCGTTCTCGTCGCCGCCGGTGCCGTGCAGAAGCAGCAGCGGCGGGGCGGCGGCGTCGGTGCCGGGCTCGAAGCGGTGCTGGAAGCCGGCGAGGTTTTTGGGGTTCATGATGGCCTCCGTGAGAGAAATCCGAGTGTTACGGCCGATGCTGACCGGGAGCCGCGCATCCCTCTCCCCGCACGCGGGGAGAGGGTCGCGACGACCTCGTTGTCGGCGCGACGAGGCGGCAGCCGAGGTGTGAGGGGGCATCGACGAAAAAGTCCCATCCGGCCTCGCCCCCTCACCGCCGCTTCGCTTCCTGCATGGACGACAAGGTCCATGCAGGCCTCTCCCCGCATGCGGGGAGAGGGGGAACCCGGCGGCACGGCCGAGCGGCTACGCCACCTTCGGCAACACCGCCTCGATCCGTCCGCGATGCGGCTCGAGGAAGGGCGGCAGCTTGAGCGCCGTGCCGAGCGCCTCAGTGGGCTCGTCCACCGAGAAGCCTGGCGCGTCGGTGGCGATCTCGAACAGCACGCCGCCCGGCTCGCGGAAGTAGATCGAGCGGAAATACTGCCGGTCGCGCTGCTCGGTGACGTCGAGGCCGTGGTCGCGGCGCAGCGCCTGCCCCATCGCTTCCTGCGCCGCGTCGTCCGCGGCGCGGAAGGCGATGTGATGGACCGAGCCCGCCCCCTGGCGGCCGGGCAGGAAGTCGCCCACCGCCCGGATCGTCACGAAGCCGCCGAACGCCGCATCGCCCTTGAGCCGGACGGCGCTGCCCTCGGTGCCGACTTCCTTGAGCCCGAGCACGCCCGTCAGGATCGCCGCGGTCGGCCCCGCCTCGCGCAGGAGCAGGGTGACGCCGTGGAAGCCGCGAATCGCCTGCTCGGGGGCGATGTCATCCACCGCCCAGGCCGGTTCGGCCTCCGCGCCCTCGACGCCGACCAGCGCCAGCGGCATCCCGTCGGGGTCTCGGAAGCGCAACACCGTCTCGCCGAACACCGTCACCGGCGCATCGTGCGCCACGTTCATCGCGACGAAGCGGTGGGTCCAGGCGCCGATCGACACCTTGGGCACCCGGAACGCCGTCTCCGACACCTGACCGATGCCGACCCGGCCGGGGGCGGCGTGCGCGATGGGGAAGAAGGTCAGGATCGTGCCCGGTGTGCCGGCCTCGTCGCCGAAATAGAGGTGGTAGGTGCCGGGATCGTCGAAGTTGACGGTCTTCTTGACGAGCCGCAGGCCGAGCACGCGGGTGTAGAAATCGACGGTGCGGGCGGTCGGGCCGGAAAAGGCCGTGACGTGGTGGAGGCCGTGCTCGGACATGGGGTGAACTCCCTTTCAAGGATCGTGGCCGATCCGCGTGAGCCCAATCTGGTCCTTGCCAAGTCGCGATAAAACAGAAACGATCAAAACGCATCGTTTCGGATTTTCATCATGCCGCGTCTTCCCGATTTCGAGGCCTGGGCGGTGTTCGCCTCGGTGGCCGAGGGTCTGTCCTTCTCCCGCGCGGCGGAGGATCTCGGCCTGTCGAAGGCGACCGTCTCCAAGGCGGTGGCGCGGCTGGAGGCGCGGCTCGGCGCGCGGCTGTTCCACCGCACCTCGCGCCGCCTCGCGCTCACCGAAGCGGGCCGGGCCGCCCGCGAGGATGCCGCCGCCCTCCTCGCCGCGGGCGAGGCGGCGGAGGCGCGCGCGCTCGACGCCAACGGCGCGCCGCGGGGGCGGGTGCGGCTGGCAGCACCCATGTCGTTCGGGGTCGCCCACGTGGCGCCGGTGCTGCCGGAGTTCCTGACCGCCCACCCGCAGATGTCGGTCGATCTGCACCTGTCGGACGCGCAGGTCGATCTCGTCGGCGGGGGGTTCGATCTCGGCTTGCGGATCGCCGCGCTCGCCGATTCGTCACTCCGGGTGCGGCGGCTCTGCGGCGTGCGCCGCTCGCTGGTGGCGACGCCCGATTACCTCGCCCGCCACGGCCGGCCGGAGCATCCGGACGACCTCAAGCGCCACGCCTGCCTCGGCTACGCCTACCTGCCGACGCCCGACCGCTGGCACTTTTCGGATTCGACCGGCGTCACGGCCTCGGTGGCGCCGGAGGGGCCGCTGCGGGCCAACAACGCCGACGCGCTGGCGCCGGCGCTGCGGGCCGGTCTCGGCCTCGCGGTGCAGCCGGACTTCACGATCTGGGACGATCTGCGGGCGGGCCGGCTGGAGCGGGTGATGCCCGGCTGGCAGCCTCCGCCGATCGCGCTCAACCTCGTGATGCCGCCGGGCCTGCCGCGGCCGGCGCGGGTGAGCGCGCTGATCGCCTATCTGGAGCGGGCTTTTGCCACCGTGCCCTGGGCCCAGAACGCGACAGAAGCGGCAACAGAAGCGGCGGGCGAAAGCTCCCCCTCCCCTCCCTCCCGGCGCGCCGCGGGCTGAGACGCGTTCGACGCGGCCTCAGAGCGACAGCAGCGCCGCGCCCGGATCCCGCTCCGCCTCCGCGAGGCGCACGCGGCCGCCGTCCAGCGCCGCCCCTCCCCCGGCGATCAGGGCGAGCGCCGCCGGGTAGAGCCGGTGTTCCTGCACGATGACGCGAGCGGCCAGCGTCTCCGCGTCGTCGCCGGGCAGCACCGGGACGGCGGCCTGGGCGACGATCGGCCCGGCATCGAGTTCCGGCACGACGTAGTGGACGGTGCAGCCGTGGAGGCGCATGCCGGCCTCCAGGGCGCGCGCATGGGTGTGGGTGCCCTTGAATAGCGGCAGCAGCGAGGGATGGATGTTGATCATCCGCCCCGCCCACGCCTCGACGAAGGCGTCGGTGAGGATGCGCATGAAGCCCGCCAGCACGATCAGCTCGATCCCGGCGCCCTCCAGCTCCGCCTGGAGCGCGGCGTCGAAGCTCGCGCGGTCGGCAAAGCCCTTGTGGTCGATGGCGCGGGCCGGGATGCCGGCCGCCTGCGCGCGGGTCAGCCCGGCGGCGTCGGGGCGGTTCGCGAGCACGAGCACGATCTCGGCCGGGTAATCGGGGGCGCGGGCCGCCTCGATCAGCGAGACCATGTTCGAGCCGCGGCCGGAGATGAGGATCGCGACGCGTTTCTTGGGGGCGGGTGACGCGCTCATGAACTGTCCGATGAAGCGAGACGCAAACGTGCGAACAACCCTCCCCCCTCTGCGGGGGAGGGTGCCCGCGGAGCGGGCGGGAGAGGGGAACCACGCTTCCGCTTGGCCACGCTCGGCCGTGAAATCCTCGGAAGCCGGGCTCCCCTCTCCCGACCCCCTTCGGGGGCCACCCTCCCCCGCGGAGGGGGGAGGGAGATGCGGCGGCGGGCTAAGCGCGTTTCTTACAAGCCGAGCCGCCCCGTGAACGTCACCGCCTCCGCCCCCCGCTCGGTGATCCGCCCGAGCCGCACCGGCGCCTCGCCGGCCCCGGTCAGCGCATCGGCGACGGCGTCGGCGGCGTCGGCGGCGGCGACCACCACCATGCCGATGCCGCAATTGAAGGTGCGCAGCATCTCGGGCTCGGCGACGCCGCCCTCGCGGGCGAGCCAGCCGAAGACCGGCGGCACGGCAATCGCGGAGAGATCGATCTCGATGCCGACGCCCTCCGGCAGCACGCGCGGCAGGTTGTCGGGAAAGCCGCCGCCGGTGATGTGGGCGAGCGCGCGGATGCCGCCCGCGCGCTTCAGCGCCGCGAGCAGCGGCTTCACGTAGATGCGGGTCGGCTCCAAGAGCGCCTCGCCGAGCGTGCGGCCGGGCGCGAACGGCGCGTCGGCGTCCCAACCGAGGCCGGACTTGGCCACGATCCGGCGCACCAGCGAGAAGCCGTTGGAATGGACGCCCGAGGACGGCAGGCCGAGCACCGCGTCGCCCGGCAGGATGCCCGGCCGCGGCAGCAGCGTGCCGCGCTCGGCCGCGCCGACCGAGAAGCCGGCCAAATCGTAGTCGGCGCCGTCGTAGAGGCCCGGCATCTCGGCGGTCTCGCCGCCGATCAGCGCGCAGCCCGCCTGCCGACAGCCTTCGGCGATGCCGCGGACGATGTCGGCGCCGATGCCGGGCACCAGCTTGCCGGTGGCGTAATAGTCGAGGAAGAACAGCGGCTCGGCGCCCTGGACGACGATGTCGTTGACGCACATCGCCACGAGGTCGATGCCGATGGTGGCGTGACGCCCCGTCTCGATCGCGATCTTCACCTTGGTGCCGACGCCGTCGTTGGCGGCGACCAGGATCGGGTCCTTGAAGCCCGCGGCCTTGAGATCGAACAGCCCGCCGAAGCCGCCGATCTCCGCATCCGCCCCCGGCCGGCGCGTGGCGCGCACCAGCGGCTTGATGGTCTCCACGAGCGCGTTGCCCGCGTCGATGTCGACGCCGGCCTGCGCGTAGGTGAGCCCGTTCCCGTCCTGCGCCGTCATCCCTATCCCGCCGCACATCCACGATTCATGGATATGCGCTGCCACATCGCGAAGCGGTTGGCCACTGCCGCGGGCGCAAGGCACCGCGCTCAGGCACAGCCGTCAGGCCTTGGGGCGGGCGAAAAGCTGCTCGAACAACGCCGCGGAGCGCTCCATCCCCTCCTCGGTCAGCCAGACCGACTTCACCTTGCCGACGGGATCGCCGATCAGGCCCTTGTCGTGCAGCCGCCCGAGCGCGCCCCAATCGTGTCCCTTCCAGGCACGGTTGATATCGTGCAGCGTCAGTTGCAGCAGCGCCAGCACCGCGTCGTCGATCCGGTCGAGATCGTAGGTCCGCTCGAATTCTTCCCGGGTCATGCTCCGCCTCCCTTCGAGGAATCGCCCCTATCGGAGACCGGAGCGCGGCCGATCGCAAGGGAGGATCCCGTGCAGGCAGTGAGGGATAGGCGATCCGCAAACTGATACACCGCCGTCATTCCGGGGCGCGAAGCGAACCCGGAGGGGCGCGCCGGAGGCGTGCAATCCACCCGTGATGCGCGGCTACACGAGGCGTCGCGGCCAGTCGTGGATTCCGGGTTCGCTGCGCGCCCCGGAATGACGACCGTGGATGATGGATCGCCGATCGGGCCGTACCGGCAACAGCCATACCGCCCAGGTTGAGAGTTCTGGGTCGCAGCCGCCACGCCTTGACCCGCCGGGCCACGCTTCCCACTCTCCGGTCGCCGACGACAACCTTGAAGGAGCCTCGATGCGCGCACGGGCCATCATCGGGCTCTCGATCCTCGCGGTCCTGGTCTTCCTGCTCTACGAGCTGCGCGAGGTGATGCTGCCCTTCGTGGCGGGGCTCGCGCTGGCCTACCTGCTCGATCCGCTGGCCGACCGGCTGGAGCGTCTCGGCCTCGGGCGCTTGGCCGCGACCCTCATCATCCTGGCGGGCTTCGTCGTCGGCTTCGTGGTGCTGCTCATCATCGTCGTGCCGCTGGCCGCCGGGCAGATCGCCGCGCTCGTCAACACCCTGCCCGGCACGGTCTCGCGGCTGCAATCGATCCTCGTCGAGCGGGCCGGGCCGCTGCTGGAGCGGCTCGGCGGCAAGGAGGTGGTGGGCGAGCTGCAATCCTCCGTGGGCACGCTGGTCGGCCAGGGCGGGACGTGGTTCCTCGCCTTCCTCAAGTCGCTCTGGACGGGCAGCCAAGCGCTCGTCTCCATCGCCTCGCTGCTGGTGGTGACGCCGGTCGTCGCCTTCTACCTGCTGCACGATTGGGACCGGATGATCGCCGCGCTCGACCGCTGGGTGCCGCCGCGCCACCGCCCGACCGCGCGGCGCTTGGCCGGCGAGATCGACGGCGCCGTCACCGGCTTCGTGCGCGGGCAGAGCCTCGTCTGCCTCATCCTCGGCTCGTTCTACGCCGTCGGCCTCTTTCTCGTCGGGCTGAACTTCGGCGTCCTGATCGGGATGATCTCGGGGTTTCTGACCTTCATCCCCTATGTCGGCACGCTCACCGGCTTCCTGCTCTCCGTCGGCGTCGCCCTGGCGCAATGGTGGCCCACCGGCGACTGGCTGCATATCGGGCTCACCGTCGGCGTGTTCGTGGTCGGGCAGTTTCTGGAGGGCAACGTGATCTCGCCGAAGCTCGTCGGCGATTCCGTCGGCCTGCATCCGGTCTGGCTGATGTTCGCACTGCTGGCCTTCGGCTCGCTGTTCGGCTTCGTCGGCCTGCTGCTGGCCGTACCGATCGCGGCTTCGATCGGCGTGGTCGTGCGCTTCGGCATCGAACGGTACTTGGAGAGCCGGATCTACCGGGGCGACGGGCCGGTGCTGGTCGGCGAGACCGAGGCGCCCAAGCTCTCGACGCGCGACTGAGTATGCCTCGAAACGCGGCGCGGTGTATGCTGCGCCCATGCGCGACACCGCTCCCCCGAAGCAGCTGTCCTTCGACCTGGCCCTCGATCCGCGCTACGGCGCGGAGGACTTTCTGGTCAGCCCGTCGAACGAGGAGGCCTACGGCCTGATCGAGGCGTGGCCCGACTGGCCCGACACCGTGTTCCTGCTGCGGGGCCCGGCCGGCAGCGGCAAGAGCCATCTCGCCTCGATCTGGGCGAGCCGCGCGCAAGCCTGGACCGTGTCGGCGGCGGAGGTCGGCGGCAGCGACGTCGCCCACCTGATCTCCAACGGCGCCCTCGTGGTCGAGGACGTGGACCGCGAGGCCGGCCGCGACGAGGCCGCCCTGTTCCATCTGCTCAACCTCGCCCGCGAGCGGCGCTTTCCCGTGCTGCTCACGGCGTCCGGCCCGGTCGACGGCTTCGGCCTGAAGGTGGCGGACCTGCGCTCGCGCCTGCGCCTCGCACCGGGTGCGGAGATCGGCCCGCCGGACGACGCGCTGCTCAAGGCGGTGATCGTCAAGCTGTTCGTGGACCGCCAGCTCGTGGTCGATCTCTCCGTGGTCGAGGCCCTGGCGCTCCGCATCGACAGGTCGCTGGCCCGCGCCCGCGAGGTCGTGACCGAACTCGACCGCGACGCGCTCGGCCGGCGCCGCCGCATCTCCAAACCGCTGGCGCTCGCCGTGCTCGACCGCCTCGGCGGAGAAGGGCCGGGATCGGAGGATGAAACGGAGGACGAACGGTGAGGCGGGCCGCCCTCCTGATCCTTTTCGCCCTCGTGCCGGCGACCGTGCGGGCGGCGCCGGAGGGCGTGCCGCCCGGCGGCATCGACAACTGGGCCGACCTGCGCGCCCTGTTCGTGCGCTGCTGGACGGTGCCGAAGGGGACCGAGGGCTCGCTGATCGCCTTCCAGTTCCTGCTCTCGCCCGACGGCGGCATGCGCGGGCCCCCTCGCGTGGTGGGAAAACGCCTCGCGGGCGATGCCGACGCGCAGAAGCGCTTCTCGGAGGCCGCCTACGCGCCGTTCTCCCGCTGCCTGCCGGCGACGCTGACGCCGGGCTTCAAGGCTTTGCTCGGCGAGACGCTGATCCACCTCAGCTACGTCAACCGGCCCCGCATGCCCGCCCGCAACCTCGGGGCCGCCATGACGATTTTTTCCGACGAGGCGCAGCGCGAGGCCGAGCACACCGGCGCGCCACCCTGACCGACGCGCTGTCATCAAACTGTCAAACAGCCGCGCCGCGCCCATGTTAGGGAGCCGGCCGCGATCGGAACGGAGAGGAGCCCGCACGTTGTCGGAAGCCGAGTCGGACGCTCTGGTGCAGGACGCCGAGGCGATGGAGACCGAAGAGACCAGTCTGGCCACCGAGCGGGGGGTGCGCAGCGAGACGGCGCGCGCCCGCACGGCGCGCGCCGCGCGCATCCTCGCCGCCGAGAAGGCCGCCGAGAAGCCGAGCGAGCCGGAGGCCGGGGCCGACCCCGCCGCCACCGAGGCCGCCCGCGAGCCGGTGATCGAGGCGGGCCGGGCCCTGCGCCACTCGCCCGAGCGCTTCGTCAACCGCGAGCTGTCCTGGCTCCAGTTCAACCGCCGGGTGCTGGAGGAAGCCTCGAACCCGAACCACCCGCTCTTGGAGCGGCTGCGCTTCCTCTCGATCTCGGCCAACAACCTCGACGAGTTCTTCATGGTCCGGGTCGCGGGCCTGCACGATCAGGTCCGCGCCGGCCTCACCGTGCCGTCGCAGGACGGCTTGAGCCCCGCCGAGCAGCTCGTGCGGATCGGCGCCGAAGTGTCGCGGCTGGCACTGGACCAGCAGGATCGCTGGCGGCAGCTGCGCGAGGAGCTGAACGACAACGGCATCCACCTCGCCGAGCCGGTGGAGCTGTCGCCCGAGCAATTGGCGTGGCTGGAGGAGTACTTCCTCGGCCACGTCTTCCCGGTGCTGACGCCGCTCGCGATCGACCCGGCCCATCCGTTCCCGTTCATCCCGAACCTCGGCTCGACCATCGCCTTCATGCTGGTGCGGCCCCGCGACGGGCGGACGCTTCGCGCCCTGATCCGCATGCCGGCGGTGCTCGACCGGTTCGTGCGCCTGCCCGACCGCGAGGGCGAGACCACCGCGCGCTTCATCGCCATCGAGCAGGTGATCGTGAAGTTCGCCGCCCGGCTGTTTCCCGGCTACACCCTCAAGGCGCAGGGCGCCTTCCGCGTCGTGCGCGATTCCGATCTGGAGATCGAGGAGGAGGCGGAAGACCTCGTCCTGCACTTCGAATCGGCGATCAAGCGCCGCCGCCGCGGCGTGGTGATCCGCCTCGAAGTCGAGGCCGGCATGACCGAGGAGCTGCGCGCCTTCGTGGCCGACGAGTTGGAGATCACCCCCGACGCGATCTTCCTCGTCGAAGGGACGCTCGCCCTCAACGAACTGTCGCAGATCGTCGGGATCGACCGGCCGGACCTCAAGTTCAAGCCTTACAACCCGCGCTTCCCCGAGCGCATCCGCGAATCCGGCGGCGACGTGTTCGCGGCGATCCGCCAGAAGGATTTCTGCGTCCACCACCCCTACGAGTCGTTCGATTCGGTGGTGCAGTTCCTCTATCAGGCCGCCCGCGACCCGAACGTCGTGGCGATCAAGCAGACGCTCTACCGCACCTCCTCGAACTCGCCGATCGTCGCGGCGCTGGCCGAGGCTGCGGAAGCCGGCAAGTCGGTCACCGCGCTGGTGGAGCTGAAGGCCCGCTTCGACGAGGAGGCCAACATCCGCTGGGCGCGCAACCTCGAGAAGGCCGGCGCGCAGGTGGTGTTCGGCTTCGTCGAGCTGAAGACGCATGCCAAGCTGTCGATGGTGGTGCGCCGCGAGGGCGACCGCCTCGTCACCTATTGCCACGTGGGAACGGGCAACTACCACCCGATCACGGCGCGCATCTACACCGACCTGTCCTTCTTCACCGCCGACCCGGCGATCGGCCGGGACGTGTCGCGCATGTTCAACTACGTCACCGGCTATGCCGAGCCGGCCGAGTTGGAGCGCATGGCGGTCTCGCCGCTGACCTTGAAGCCGCGACTGCTCCAGCACATCGAGGAGGAGATCGCGCACGCGAAGGCCGGGCGCCCGGCGGCGATCTGGATCAAGTGCAACTCGCTGGTCGACAGCCAGATCATCGATGCGCTCTACGACGCCAGCCAGGAGGGCGTGCAGATCGACTGCGTGGTGCGCGGCATCTGCTGCCTGCGCCCCGGCATCCCCGGCCTGTCGGAGACGATCCGGGTGAAGTCGATCGTCGGGCGCTTCCTCGAACACGGGCGCGTCTACGCCTTCGGCAACGGCGCCGGGCTGCCGCACCCGAAGGCCACCGTCTACATCTCGTCCGCCGACCTGATGAGCCGCAACCTCGACCGGCGCGTCGAGGCGCTGCTGCCGATCACCAATCCGACTGTGCATCAGCAGGTGCTGGACCAGATCATGCTGGCCAACCTCCTCGACAACCGCCAGAGCTGGCGTGTACTGGCGTCGGGTGCCTGCGAGCGGATCGGCCCCGCGGAAGGGGAAGAGCCGTTCAACGCGCACAAGTATTTCATGACGAACCCGAGCCTGTCCGGGCGCGGCAAGTCGTCGAAGAAGTCGAGCCCGCGGGCGCTCAGCCGTCGTGCCCACCGCTCCTGAGCATCGGCCCGAAAGGTGGGTACCGGCTTTCGGACGAAGCCGATGCGCTGATCAATAGGCTCCGCGCCGGGGCAGTCACGCTCCGGCGCGTCTCCGACGGGCTCGCGTCGCGGCGATGCCCTAGCAAGGGGATCGCATGGGTCCGTACCGTTCGCACCTCACGCTCGCCCACGATGCCGGACGGCCGGGCTCCATGACCGACAGCACGACCGCCCCCGTCGCGATCATCGATATCGGCTCGAACTCGGTGCGGCTCGTCGCCTATGACGGGCTGCAGCGGGCACCGACGCCGCTCTACAACGAGAAGGTCCTGTGCGGGCTCGGCCGCTCGGTCCTCTCGACGGGGCGCCTCAACGAGGATTCGGTGCAGCGGGCGCTGACCGCGCTGCGGCGCTTCCGCGTCCTGTGCGACACCATGCGGATCGGCCGCATCTTCGTCCTGGCCACCGCCGCCGCGCGCGATGCCGCCAACGGCCCGGCCTTCCTGGAGGCGGCCCAGGCCGCGCTCGGGCAGGAGATCCAGCTGCTGTCGGGCCGGCGCGAGGCGGAACTGTCGGCGCTCGGCGTCGTCTCGGGCTTCTACGCGCCCGACGGCGTGGTGGGCGATCTCGGCGGCGGCTCGCTCGAACTCGTCGATGTCCACGGCGTCACGGTCGGCCAGGGCGTGACCATGCCGCTCGGGGGACTGGCCCTCCAAGACCTGTCGGAGAATTCTCCCAAGAAAGCGCGAAAGATCGCGCGCGATCACCTGAAGAAGGCCGAGCCGCAGCTCGACACCCTGCGCGGGCGCACCTTCTACGCCGTCGGCGGCACGTGGCGGGCGCTGGCGCGGCTGCATCAGGCGGCCCGCGGCTACCCGCTCCACGTCATGCACGGCTACACGGTCGAGCCCTCGGACGAGTTGAGCTTCCTCGAAATGGTCGAGACGACCGACGCAGCTACGCTGCAGGAAGTCGAGACCATCTCGGAAGCGCGCCGCCCGCTGCTCGCCTACGGCGCCGTGGTGCTCGAAGAGATCATCCGCCTGGGCCGCCCCCGCGAGATCGCGATCTCGGCCGGCGGCGTGCGCGAGGGCCTGCTGTTCGAGCAGCTCGACCGCGACACCCGCGCGCTCGATCCGCTGATCGTCTCGGCGCAGGAACTCAACGAGCAGCGCGCCCGCTCCCCCGGCCACGGCGAGGAGCTGCGCGCCTGGACCGACCGCTTCATCGAGACCCTCGACGGGCCCGAGACCGCGGGCGAGCGGCGGCTGCGCCACGCCGCCTGCCTGCTCTCCGACATCGGCTGGCGGGCGCATCCCGATTACCGCGGCGAGCAGAGCCTCAACGTCATCGCCAACGCCGCCTTCACCGGCATCGACCATCCGGGCCGGGCCTATCTCGCCCTGTCGGGCTACTTCCGCCACGAGGGCGTCGCCCCGGAAAAGGCGAGCCCGATGCTGCGGGGCTTGGCCGGCTCCCGCCTGTTCGACCGCGCCCGGCTGATCGGCGCGCTCCTGCGCGTTGCCTTCCCGGTCTCGGCCGGCATGGCCGGCCCGCTCGCCCGGATGCCGGTGGCGGTGGAGGACGGCAAGGTGGTTTTGCGCCTTCCGCGGGAGTGGGAGGCGCTCAACGGCGAGCGCCTGCTCAACCGCGTGCGGGGCCTCGGCCGGGTGATCGGGCTGGACGGCCGGATCGACGTGGCTTGAATCTTCAGCGGAGCCTGAGCGGGAAGCTCAGCTCGGTGTAGCCTTCCAGCGTCAGCAGGCCGGGCGGGGGCGGGGCGAACGGCCCGGCCGCCTCCGCGGCCCGGCGCGCCCGCTCGGCCAGGGCCGGCGCGCCTTCCTCGATCTCGATCCCGTCGAGGGTCCCGTTGGCGGCAATCCGCACCCGCAGGGTCACCGGCCCGCCGCGCCCCGGCGCCGCCGCGCGGTCGGCCGCGCCGATCCGGTTGACCACGTCGGCGACCCAGGCCCGCGCTTTGGCATCGACCCGCGGCGCAGCGGACGCCGGCACGGCCAGCAGCGTGAGGGCGAGGAAGACCGGGCCGAGCAAACGGAACGCCACGCGTTGGACTCCACCGGCCGAAGGCGCCGGTTCTTCGGGGATCGGCCGCGCTCAGGCGAGGCAGCCGGACGAGAACGGGAGACGTGAGAGCAGGGGCGCAAGCATCATGCCTGCGGGTCGGCAAGGCCACAACGAAAAGGGGCGCCCTGAGGCGCCCCGGACGCGAGACCGCGACCGATTACGGGGACGTGCCGATCACATGCGGCTCTTCTTCTTGGACTTCATCTTCTTGGACTTCATCTGGCCGCCGCCGCCCGCCATCTTGCCGCTCATCCTGCCCTCGGGCTGGACGCCGGTGGCGTTGGAGCCGGTCATCTGCGCGCCGCTGCCGCTCTGGGCGAGGACGGGGGTGGTCAGGGCGGCCGAGCCGACGATGAGCGCGGCGGCGAGACCGATGGCGTATTTCATGGGGCGTCTCCCGATTTGTCGTTGATGTTCTTGACCGGGACACCAACCGTCCGCCGCAGCCGAGGTTCCGCACCGCACCGCCCCCTTTGTCATTGCAGCGCAACAGGAATTTGCCGCGGCGCCGCTTGCCCGACCGCTCAGATCGCCGCCGCCGCGCCCCGGCGCAGGTGCTCGTCGAGCCGCGGCATGATCTCGACGAAGTTGCAGGGGCGGTGCCGGTAATCGAGCTGGCTCGCCAGAATGCCGTCCCAGGCGTCGCGGCAGGCGCCGGGCGAGCCCGGCAGCACGAAGATGTAGGTCGCCCCGGCCACCCCCGCGGTCGCCCGCGACTGCAGCGTCGAGGTGCCGATTTTCTCAAAGCTGATCCGATGGAAGATGGCGGAGAACCCGTCCATCCGCTTCTCGAACAGGGGCTCCAGCGCCTCCGGCGTCACGTCGCGTCCCGTAAAACCGGTGCCGCCGGTGGTGAGGATCACGTCGATCCCCGGATCGCGCACCCAGGCCCCGACCCGCTCGCGGATGGCCCCAACCTCGTCCGGCACGATGTCCCGCTCCGCCAGCCGATGCCCGGCCTCGGTTAGCCGCGCCGCCAGCGTATCGCCGGACTTGTCGTCGGCGAGGGTGCGCGTGTCGGACACCGTCAGCACGGCGATCGAGAGGGGGATGAAGGAGCGGGCGGGCTTCGGGTCGGACATCGGCATCTCGTGGGCGTTCACGGCGGATGTAACCGCATATGGCGTGGCAGGGGCGACTTGTCCTGCGGACACGACAGAGGTGCCGCCCGTCCGCGTTTACGCTGACTCCCGGCCCGTGCTAGGCGCCCGCGAAGAGATTCCTCCGAGCCGAGGCGCCCCAAACATGATCCCCCGCTACTCCCGCCCCGAGATGGCCGCGATCTGGTCGCCGGAGAGCCGGTTCCGGATCTGGTTCGAGATCGAGGCGCACGCCACCACCGCGCTGGCCAACATCGGCGTCGTGCCGAAGGAAGCCGCCGACATGGTGTGGGAGAAGGGCCGCGACGCGGTGTTCGACGTCGCCCGGATCGACGCGATCGAGGCGGTGACGAAGCACGACGTCATCGCCTTCCTGACGCATCTGGCCGAGATCGTCGGGCCGGAGGCGCGGTTCGTCCACCAGGGCATGACCTCCTCGGACGTGCTCGACACCTGCCTCAACGTGCAGCTCACGAAGGCCGCCGACATCCTCATCAAGGATCTCGACGCGCTGCTCGCCGCGCTCAAGCGGCGCGCCTTCGAGCACAAGCTGACCCCGACCATCGGCCGCTCGCACGGCATCCACGCCGAGCCGGTCACCTTCGGCCTCAAGCTCGCCCAGGCCTACGCGGAATTCGACCGCGCCAAGGAGCGGCTGATCGCGGCGCGCAAGGAGGTGGCCACCTGCGCGATCTCCGGGGCGGTCGGCACCTTCGCCAACATCGACCCGCGGGTGGAAGAATATGTGGCCGAGCAGATGGGCCTCGTCCCCGAGCCGGTCTCGACCCAGGTGATCCCGCGCGACCGCCACGCCATGTTTTTTGCGGTGCTCGGCGTCATCGCGAGTTCGATGGAGCGGCTGGCCACGGAAGTCCGCCACCTGCAGCGCACCGAAGTGCTCGAAGCGGAGGAATTCTTCTCGGAGGGGCAGAAGGGCTCCTCGGCCATGCCGCACAAGCGCAATCCGGTGCTCACCGAGAACATCACCGGCCTCGCCCGCATGGTGCGCGGCTACGTGACCCCGGCGCTCGAAAACGTCGCGCTCTGGCACGAGCGGGACATCTCCCATTCCTCGGTCGAGCGCATGATCGGCCCGGACGCCACCGTCACCCTCGATTTCGCGCTGGCGCGGATGACAGGCGTGATCGACAAGCTGCTGATCTACCCGGCCACCATGCAGAAGAATCTGGATCGGCTCGGCGGCCTCGTCCACTCGCAGCGGGTGCTGCTGGCGCTGACGCAAGGGGGGCTCTCGCGGGAGGATTCCTACCGGCTGGTCCAGCGCAACGCGATGCCGGTCTGGCGCGGCGAAGGCGATTTCTTGACCCTGCTCAAGGCCGACCCCGAAGTGACCGCCGTGCTGAAGCCGGAGCAGATCGAGGAATGCTTCGATCTCGGCTACCACCTCAAGCACGTCGACACGATCTTTTCGCGGGTTTTTGGGACGGCGTAGGGCGGCATTCAGCACGGAACCTGCTTCACTGGCGACGACGGAACGCCCGAGACCTCCGATGACCCGCACCGCCTACCTCAACGGCACATTCCTCCCCCTCGACGAGGCCCGCGTGCCGGTGATGGACCGCGGCTTCCTGTTCGCGGACGGGATCTACGAGGTCGCGGCGGTGCTGGGCGGCCGGCTCGTGGACAACGCCGCGCATCTCGCACGCCTCGACCGCTCGCTGTCGGAGATCGGCATCCGCAATCCGCACACGGCCGAGGAATGGGAGCGGCTGGAGACGGAGCTGGCAACGCGCAACGGGCTCACGGAAGGCCTCGTCTACATCCAGGTGACGCGGGGCGTGGCCGAGCGCGACTTCTCCTTCCCGAAAGGTGCCGTCGCGCCGACCGTGACGATGTTCACGCAAGAGAAAAGCATCGTCGCCAACCCGCTGGCCGAGACCGGGGCCAAGGCGATCACCGTGCCGGACCTGCGCTGGAAGCGGCGCGACATCAAGTCGGTGGCGCTGTTGGCCCAGGTCATCGCCAAGCAGCAGGCGGCGGAGGCCGGCGCGGCGGAAGCCTTCATGGTCGAGGACGGGGTGGTGACGGAGGGCTCGTCGTCCTCCGTCTTCATCGTCACCAAGGCCGGGGCGATCGTGACGCGCCCGCTCTCGCACGCGCTCCTGCCCGGCATCACCCGCGCCGCCGTGCTGGCGCTCGCCGCCGAGACCGGCCTCGCCTTCGAGGAGCGGCTCATCAACGCGCGCGAGCTGCCCGAGGCGGCGGAGGCCTTCTACACCTCGGCCTCGGCCTTCGTGATGCCGGTGGTCGAGATCGACGGCCAGACCTTGGGCGACGGTCGGCCCGGCCCGGTGGCGCGGCGCCTGCGCGAACTCTACTTCGCCTTCGCCGAGGGGCGGCGAAGCTGAAAAGAGGAACGCGCGGCGGGGCGCCCTCGTTGGTTCGGGAAGGACCGACCGAGGATACGATGACTTTCGGAAAGACGATGTTCGTGGCTGTCGCGCTGCTGACGGCCTCCGCCGGCACGGCGGCGTTCGCGCAGGACCCCTCCGTGCCCCAGCGGGGCCAGGACGGCGACCCGAAGCTGCCCGCCCCGAACGACCGGGTGCCCGAGAAGGTGCGGCCCGAAGGCGACACCACCGGCTCCACGCTGAGCGACAAGCTCGAGAAGTCGGACGGCGTGATCAAGCCGCCGGCCGGCATCGATCCCGAGATCAAGACCATCGCTCCCGATCCGAGCCCGAACTCGACGCCCGTCATCAAGCCGCCGGGCAACGCGCGATAGACGTCAGCCATGCAGACGGCGCGGCGGCCAGTCCCCAACGGGGACGGCCGCTTCGCTTGACGGACCTGCTCATATCGCGGAAGAGGCCTCGCATGCTCGATCCCCGGCTCACGCCGGGGTTTTTGCGCGTGCGCAACCGCTTGGCGCCCGCGCTTCGATACGGCCCGGACGGTGGTTGCCGGCTTCGCGAGAGGCCGAGGCACGAAACCGAGGTGGCCGGATTGCCGGCCCGGACGCGATGTCCGGGGCGGGGCTCCGGCGAACGCGAGACAGGTCTGACCGCATGGCGAACGTCGTCGTCGTAGGCGCCCAGTGGGGCGACGAGGGCAAGGGCAAGATCGTCGACTGGCTCTCCGAGCAGGCCGACATCGTGGTGCGCTTCCAGGGCGGCCACAACGCCGGCCACACGCTGGTGGTTGGCGAGGCCGTCTATAAGCTGTCGCTGCTGCCTTCCGGCGTCGTCCGCCAGGGCACGCTCGGCGTCATCGGCAACGGCGTGGTGCTCGACCCCTACGCGCTCGCCTCGGAGATCGACCGGCTCGCCGGCCAGGGCGTCACCATCTCCCGCGACAACCTGCGCGTCGCCGACAACGCCACCCTGATCCTCTCGCTGCACCGCGAACTCGACGCCCTGCGCGAGGACGGGGCGCCGGGCACCAAGATCGGCACGACCAAGCGCGGCATCGGCCCGGCCTACGAGGACAAGGTCGGCCGCCGCGCCATCCGCCTGATGGATCTGGCCGAGCCCGAGACCCTGCCGCCGAAGATCGAGCGGCTGCTCGCCCACCACAACGCGCTCCGCCGCGGCTTCGGGCTGACCGAGATCGCCGAACGGACCATCCTCGACGAGCTGACCGCGATCGCCGACCGGGTGCTGCCCTATCAGGACACGGTGTGGCACCTGCTGGACGAGGCCCGCCGCAAGGGCAGCCGCATCCTGTTCGAGGGCGCGCAGGGCGCGCTGCTCGACGTCGATCACGGCACCTATCCGTTCGTCACCTCGTCCAACACCGTGGCCGGTCAGGCCGCGACCGGCTCGGGGCTCGGCCCGCGGGCGATCGGCTACGTGCTCGGCATCGCCAAGGCCTACACCACCCGCGTCGGCGAGGGTCCTTTTCCGACGGAGCTGCACGACGCGATCGGCCAGCGCATCGGCGAGCGCGGCCACGAATTCGGCACCGTGACCGGTCGCAAGCGCCGCTGCGGCTGGTTCGACGCCTGCCTCGTGCGCCAGACGGTGCGGACCTCGGGGATCGACGGCATCGCGCTGACCAAGCTCGACGTGCTCGACGGCTTCGATGAGATCAAGGTCTGCACCGCCTACGACATCGACGGCAAGCGCTTGGACCACCTCCCCGCGAGCCAGGCGCAGCAGCAGCGCGCCGTGCCGGTCTACGAGACGATTCCGGGCTGGTCCGGCACCACCGCGGGCGCCCGCTCCTGGGCCGACCTGCCAGCCCAGGCGATCAAGTACGTGCGCCGGATCGAGGAGCTGATCGGGGCCCCGGTGGCGCTGCTCTCGACCTCGCCGGAGCGCGACGACACGATCCTGATGCACAACCCCTTCGAGGATTGAGCGAAGCGGCGGGCGGACAGGACAGGCGGATCAGGGCACGATGGCCGACTATTATCCGTTGCTGGCGCGCGCACTCGATGCCCTGCCCGACCGCACGCCCGCGCTTCGCAAGGCGGTCTACGACCGAGCCCGCAGCGCCCTGATCGGGCAGTTGCGCAATCTCGACCCGCCGGTGCCGGAAGCCGACATCGAGCTGGAGCGCAAGGCGCTGGACGCGGCGATCGGGCGGCTGGAGGCCGAGTACGGCAGTGCGCCCGCGACGACGCCCGCCGCCAAGCCGGCGCCGCCACCGGCTCAGGCCGGAGCCAAGGCCGAACCCGGACCCAAGCCGGCGGTGGCCGAGGCGACATCGCAGGCCGCGAGCCCCGCTCCCACGCCGACGAAGGCTGCGCCCGCCAAGCCTGCGGCGGCCGCGAAGCCAGCTGGGGCGCCTCCCCCGGAAACCAAGAAACCTGCGGAAGCCAAGAAGCCCGAAGAAGCCAAGAAGCCCGCGGAACCGAAGCCGGCCCCTCCGAAGAAACCCGCGCCCGAGCCTCTGCCGCCGGCCCTTCCGCCCGCCGACCTCCTGCCCGAGCCCGGCCCGCCGGTCGATGCGCAGCCCTTCGTGCCGCCGCCGCGCCGGACGAAGCCGGAGGAGCGCGCCGAGGTGCGTTCCGAGCCGGCCGGCGTCATCCCCGCCGTGCCGCCGGCCGAGGGCGAGGATGCCGCGTCCGGCGAAGGCGCGAACGGGCGCCAGCGTCCGCGCATCGACGTGGTGGCGCCGCCCTCCGGGCGCTCGCGCGTCCTGCGCAACCTGTTCGTCGGCGGCGTGCTGGCCAGCGTGATCGCGCTGATCGCGGTCGCGGCCTTCTTCCTGCGCGATCGGCCCTCCGATCTGCAGCGCAAGGCGGCGGAGACGCAGGAGGAGAATGCGGCCGAGGCGCCGGACGCGAAGTTCGCCGACCGGGTCGGCGGCGAGGCCGAGCCGCGCCCGAAGCCTGCCGCGCCCGGCGCGTCGCCGACGCAGCCGGAGGTGACGGTCTCCCAGCGCGCCGTGCTCTACGAGGAGAACGCGTCCGATCCTCGCGCCCAGCCGACCGCCATCGGCGGCCACGCCGTGTGGCGCCTCGACACGGTGAGCGGCGAGCAGGGCGAGCCGCTGCAGACGGTGTTGCGCGCCACGATCGAGTATCCGGAGGCCGGGCTCACGCTGGCGATGACCATGCGCCGCAATCGCGACGCGACCCTGCCGGCCTCGCACACGATTGAGATGGCCTTCACCAATTACGGCTCGGGCGCCAAGCGGGCGGTTCAGAATGTCGGGCTGCTCCAGCCCAAGGAGGAGGAGACGGCGCGCGGCTCGCCGCTCTCCGGCCTGCCGGTTCGGGTGCGCGAGAACCTGTTCCTGATCGGCCTGTCGTCGCTGAAGAGCGACGTCGATCGCAACACCGACCTCCTGCTGCACAAGAACTGGTTCGACCTGCCGATCTCCTACGCTTCGGGCACGCGGGCGATCCTGACCTTCGAGAAGGGCAACGCCGGCACCCGCGCCATGCAGGCCGCCTTCGACGCCTGGAAGGATTAGTCCTGAGATTCCGAAGGGATCATCCCTTTGGCGGGGCACCGGGGCAGAGCCCCGGTTTCCCTTGATACCAGGGCTCTCCCCTGGACCCACGAAAGGACTTGTCCTTTCGAAACCTCGGATTTCAGGCCCTGGCCTCGGCGCGGGGCAGTTCGCGGGTGGCGAGGTTGCGCTTGACCGCGTCCTGCACCTTCTCGAAGGCGCGCACCTCGATCTGGCGCACGCGCTCGCGGGAGACCCCGAACTCGCCGGACAGGTCCTCCAGCGTGATCGGGTCGTCGGCCAGACGCCGCGCCTCGAAGATGCGCCGCTCGCGCGGGTTCAGCACGCCGAGCGCGTCGCGCAGGGCCGAGAGGCGGTTGCGCCCCTCCTCCTCGCGCGCCAGCACGGTCTCCTGGCTCGGGCTGTTGTCCACCAGCCAGTCCTGCCACTCGCCCTCGCCCTCCTCGCGCAAGGGCGCGTTGAGCGAGGTGTCGCCGGACAGGCGGCGGTTCATGTCGACCACGTCCTGCTCCGGCACGCCGAGCGAGGTCGCGATCGACTTGACCTGATCGGGGCGCAGGTCGCCCTCGTCGAGGGCCGAGATCCGGCCCTTGGCCTTGCGCAGGTTGAAGAACAGCTTCTTCTGGTTGGCGGTGGTGCCCATCTTCACGAGCGACCACGAGCGCAGGATGTATTCCTGGATCGCCGCCTTGATCCACCACATGGCGTAGGTGGCCAGCCGAAAGCCCTTGTCCGGATCGAAGCGCTTGACCGCCTGCATCAGGCCGACATTGCCCTCGGACACGACCTCGCTGATCGGCAGGCCGTAGCCGCGGTAGCCCATGGCGATCTTGGCGACCAGCCGCAGGTGCGAGGTGACGAGCCGGTGGGCCGCATCGCGGTCCCCCCCGTCGCGCCAGCTCTTGGCGAGGGTGAATTCCTCCGCGGGTTCCAGCATCGGGAACTTGCGGATCTCGTCGAGGTAGCGCGAAAGGCCTCCCTCGTTGGCGAGCACGGGCAGTGCGCCGGCCATGTGCACCTCCTTCAACAGCCCCCCTGATCGGGCGGGCTCCAAGCACGGCCGCTTCTCTTGAGCCGGCCACGCCGCATCCCATCTTAGACGGGTTCCGCCGTGCCCGGTAGCGACCAACGCTGTTCACGCGGGGTCCAACGCGCGAAGCGGAGTCCGGGTTTAACGTGTCACGCGGGCGCACCCGTCGCGGTGCCGAAACGCACCTTGTTGGACCTACCTCTCCAAGGCCGCCAGAAGCCGCGAAAAATCCTCGGGCAGGGAACTGGCGAAGCGCAGCCGCTCGCCTGTGCGCGGATGCAGGAAGCCGAGTTCGGCCGCGTGCAGGGCTTGGCGCCCGAGCGCCGTCAGGGCCGCCCGCGGCGCCTCGCCGAGCCGGGCCGCCTTGGTCTTGAAGGCGGCGCCGTAGGTCGCATCCCCCAGGAGCGGATGGCCGCGATGGCTCAGGTGCACCCGGATCTGGTGGGTGCGCCCGGTCTCCAGGCGGCAGCGCACCAGGGCCGTGAGCCCGTCCCCGCCCGGCAGCCCCTCGACCCGGTAATGCGTCACCGCGTGCCGCCCCTCCCCTTCGCGAACGACGGCGATCTTTTCGCGGTTATGTCGCGAGCGGGCGAGCGACGCGCTGATCGTGCCGGCCCGCGGCTCGGGCACGCCCCAGACCAGGGCGAGATAGGCCCGCTCCAGGGCGCCGCTGCGACCGTGATCGGCGAACTGAGCCGAGAGGCCCTGATGCGCCAGATCGTTCTTGGCGACGACCAAAAGCCCGCTCGTGTCCTTGTCGAGGCGATGGACGATGCCGGGCCGTCGCACCCCGCCGATCCCCGAGAGACTCTCGCCGCAATGGGCGATCAGCCGGTTGACCAGCGTGCCGTCCTCGTGCCCCGCCGCCGGGTGGACGACGAGCCCCGCGGGCTTGTCGATGACGATCAGGTCGTCGTCCTCGTGCACCACGGTCAGCGGCAGCGCCTCGCCCCGCGGCTCTGCCGGAGCGGGCGCCGGCACCACGACCTCGATCCGGCTCCCGCCCATGACCTTTCGCGACGGATCTCGGATTTCCACGTCGTCGCATCGGACGAAGCCGTCGCGGGCGAGCGCCTGCAGGCGGGCGCGGGAAAGGTCCGCGAAGCCCCGCGCCAGAACGCGATCGAGCCGCTCGGGCGCGGCCCCCGGCTCGACGACGAGGCTGCGGACGGTCGTATCGTCAGTCACCGAACTTTTCTCGCTGCAGCGCCGGAAACGGCTTGCCCGGGCGCGGGGGCCTCGCTATAGCACCCCTCGCCGGCCCGGAAGCTCCCATCGTCTAGCGGTCTAGGACGTCGCCCTCTCACGGCGAAAACAGGGGTTCGATTCCCCTTGGGAGCGCCAGCTGGCGCTTAACGTGTTGTCAGCCCAGAAATTGTTGATTTTCAGGTGCTTGCCTCTCGGCGCGTGCTACACTCGCATGCTACGGGACCAAGTACGATGGGCCGCATGAAGTTCGTTCAGCGCCGTGCTGGCCGGTACGAGTTTCGCTTTCCTCTGCCCGATGACCTCGCCGGCAAAACGGCGCCACCGCCTTGGCCCGACGCGCTCGCGGTCCTCGTCAATGTGCGAATCGGGCGCTTCAAGACCGAGCTCATCCGTTCGCTGAAAACCAACGACGGCCCGACGGCCGATCGACGGGTCCTCGCCCATATTGCCGAGGCGCAGCGGCTCGTCGAGCAAGCGAGGTGCTTCCTGCGCGACGGACCGGTCGCGAGCATCAGCGCGGACCAGATCGCGGCCCTGGCACGCGATCACGAAATTCATCTCCTTGGCCAGGACGAGGCCATCCGCGCGAAGGGCCTCGGCCTCAACATGGCGCGTGACGAGGAGGCGCCGCACGACGGTCTCGGCATGACGCTGGACGACGTGCGCGCCTACCGCCTGCTCGTGGATGAACTGGATCGCTACACCCGGCAGCAGGCGGCGCAGATGCGACCGGGCCCATCCACGAGCTCTTTTGTGAATCGCGCCGTCGAGGCACGGGGGATCGTCCTCGCGCCGGACGATCCCGCTTGGCGACAACTCGAACTCGCTTTTGTCAAAGCCCAGCGCGATGCCCTGGCCGGCATTCGCGCCCGCCTCGACGGAGAGGATGTCGCAACGCCCCAGCGACCGGCTGAACAGACGGGCTTGGCCCTGACCGCCGCCCTGCGGCTGTGGGCGGAAGCCGGCGGCGCCGGGGCGAGGAAGCCGCAACCGTCCTCGATTGCCGAGGCTGAAGGGGCGGTGCGGCGCTTCGTCGAGCTGCACGGCGACATGCCGATCAGCGCCATCACCAAGGCGCACGCGCGCGCTTTCCGCGACTCTCTGGTCCAACTGCCGAAGGCGCTGCCGGCCCTGCTCGGACGGCTGCCACTGCCGGAACTGTTGAAGCAGGATCTCGGCAAGTACCCCCGGCGCAACGCGCAAACCATCAACAAGACCCTGGCGCTGCTCAGCGGCGTGCTCGCGCGCGCCGAGCGTGACGGGCATTTCGAAGCCCTTTCAGCCTGGACCAACCCGTTCCACGTCGGCTTCGACGTCGCTCCCGCCGAACGAGAGCCTTACGAGCCGTTCAGCACAGGCGAACTGCAACGTCTGTTCGCCTCGCCCGTCTTTGCACGCGGCGAGAGGCCCGCCGGCGGGCGCGGAGAGGCGGCCTACTGGTTCCCCCTGATTGCCCTATTTTGCGGCGCCCGCCGCACCGAGATCGCGCAGCTGAAGATCGGGGACGTACGGCAGGGCGACGGCGGGATCTGGTACTTCGACATCACCAACGAAGGCGCCGACCAGAATCTAAAGACGGCCTCATCCGCTCGCTCCGTGCCGATCCACCGCGAGTTGCTTCGGCTCGGGATGGTGGACATGGTCACCGACCGGACGAAACGGCATCCTTCCACGGCACCGCTCTGGCCGGCGTTTGCTCCGCCCATCGATGCGAAGACCAAGGCGTGGACGAAGTGGTTCGGACGCTATCTCGGCGAGCACGTCGTCGATCACTCCGCCAAGACGTTTCACTCGTTTCGCCACACCTTTAAGCGCGCGTGCCGCGAGGCGGGGTTGAGTGAGGAGGTTCACAACGCGTTGACAGGCCACGCTGGCGGGGGCGTGGGCCGCCGATACGGGCGAGAACGACGGGCTGATGGCACTCTCGACTGTGGTATTTCACTCGCTCGCCTTCATGCTGAAATAGATAAAATCGCGTACAAAGATCTAAAAATTTCGCGATGCAATCATGTAGGCCTTTCAAAAAATATGACTCAGCCATTTAGTTATCTGAAAGCGCCAAGTAAAAATCTTTTATAGGAGGTCATTTGACAATCGGCTCCCAGTCCTTTCCTGGGCACCACCAGAGGCCCAATACCCCGATCAGCGTAAGTTGCAAAATCATAAATGGCCCAGGACTCTGAGTTGACGGAAGCCGAGCCTGGCTCCGGCGTTCGCTGGGCGAAGTGACATCCGTGGTGTCGGTCGCGCCAAACGACTTACCCAGCGCGACGACGAGTCTTCGCCTTTCGTGGGGTCCGCGCCGCCGGGCTGCGCATGGCCGATGTCTCGGCTGAAGGCTTGAGCTTCCGCGCAGACCGGTGCGTTTCGGACATCCGCGGCTGCCCTTGCGGTGCATGCGCATCGAGGAAGCGGCGGCATACGTCGAAGTTCGACGCGAGGTTGGCGGGATACGCAATGCCATGCTGCTCTGCGAGGCTGCGCGCGTAGTGCACCATCGCCTCACTCGGGGTGCGCTCGGCCCCCGAATCGGTGATTGACCCCGCTTGCGCCGCACGGGGGCCCGCATGTCCGTCGAGGAACGTG
>NZ_JACHOP010000036.1 GCF_014199935.1 Methylorubrum rhodinum | reverse complement strand
CCATCCGGGCCTGAGGCTCGCCAGTTCGATCTGCCACGCTGCTCCACGCAAACGACCCAAGCCTGACGGATCGGCGTTCTCACACGACCTCGGTCAGGAGTTCGCGCGCCGATTGTTCGGCTCTGCGCCATTAGCGGCATCCGACTTTATGCACGAGAAGGTCCGCTATTGACGTATTAGCAGAACTCGAAAACAGCCCGCCGGGAGTTGGCGATAATCAAGGACTAATTAAATGCTCGGCAATCTGGATAGTCATTGTCTAATTGCCATATATTTGGCCTAAAATCGGCGGGACAGCAATAGTTTCTTGTATCTTATTTTAGCATAGCGCGGCGCGTTACTACCTCCGCCAGCAAATTACCATCCTCCGTTGACAGGAGGGCACGATGGCAACAACTCGCCTCGTCGTTCGAAGCCAGCATCCGCACCAAGAGACGATCACCCATTTCGACGTTCGCGTGGAACAAAGCTCGACGGACACCGGTGGCGTAGTTGCATGAGCGCTTGCCGAGAAAGCGCCACTCGGCCCGATCCACGGCGGCGACGAAGCTGCTGAAGTACAAGAGGCCGGCCCCGTTGAAGTCCAGGTGGGGGCATGGCTCGACGACCAGGGTTCCGAGCTCGCGCTCGTCCGGCGCCGCGACAGCCCCCGAAAAGATGTGCTCGGTGATGGAGGGCTGGCCGAGCAGGGCCGCGGAAGCGGGCATGGCGTGCCCCCGGTCCTCGATCCTTATCCGAGCGATGGAACGATTCACGCCTTCGGCTTGGCGCCTCACGAAGACGGAGGTCATCTCCACGTCTGCAACCAGCCGGTCCCGGCACGCCGCAACGTGCCGGCTGATGACCCGGGTCTTCGAGAGGTACGTCACCATCGAGCGCACGTCCAACACGTCGTTCTCGCGAACGCCTCCGAGGTCGCCGCCCTGCAGGGAGATCCTCCGGAACGCCGCGTAGACGGGCGGCTCGCCCGCCGGCCCGAATCCGGCCTCGGCTCTCCCGAAAGCCTTGGCGATCAAACCCCAGTGGCGGTGCCCCAATTCCTTCCAGAGCCAGTTCTCGGACAGGCCGCTTGGGCAGAGATGCGGCATGCCCAGGACATGGCGGCCATCATCCTTCAAGGGCTGACCGACCCCCTCGATCCTCATGTGCAGACTCAAAGGCCTTCTCCTTCGATAAAGGGTGGGACCAGGCGGCGATAGCTGTCGAGACTTGGCCACCCGGTCCCTGTCGAAGTGGAGTCCTTGGGAAGGAGGTCACTTCGATCTCGGTCGGGCTCCCGGCGTCACTCCCAAGAGGAAGCCGGGGCCGCGGCATCGGCTGTCAATACTTCCGCACCAGCGCGACCGGCTCGACTGCGGCAGCCTTCGGCGGGGTGTAGAGCGGGGCGATGAGGCGGATGAAGCCGTCGGTCGATTCGGTGCCGTTGGTCCGGACTGCGACGTCGCGGGCGACCATGAGTTGCGCGGTGAACGGCCCGAAATCGTAGCCGACCAAGCCGCCGACCGCGAAGCGTCCGGCTCGTGCGTAACCCTGCGCCGAGGCACGGGCGAAGTCCGCCCCGCCAAGCGGTAGGTCCGTCACCCCGTAGGCCACCGCGCCGATCTCGAACTTGCCGAACTTCTTGGTCGCCGTCAGATCGAGCAGGAGGGCGTCGGCCAGGTAGAGCGGGCCGATCGCCTGCCCGATGGCACCCTCGAACCGGCCCGGAGAGTCATAGAAGTTGTGGGTCAGGTTGGCCGTGAGGTTCCAGCCATCGGCGGTGTAGCTGGCCGCAAAGCCCTGGCGGTAGGTATTGGAGGAGAATTGCGGCAAGGCACGGCCGGCGTTGAGGTCGTTCAGGTGGACCGCTGCTAGGTAGCTGACGCCGAAGCCGCCCCCCAGATCCCAGGCAAAGATCGAACCGACGAGGGTGCCGACGTTGACCGAGAAGTCGCGGTTCGGCACGCCCGGCGGGTTGTTGGGAAACCCTAACACCGTCGGCTGAGCGAGCAGGGGCTGAATGTTGGCGCCGAAGATCTTGTAGCCCGTCGACCAGACCAAGACCGGCACGTTGATCGCGGTATCGGTCGAGAACCGCGTGTCGTTCCGGCGGTAGATGAAGGTGTCGATGGCGTAGATGCCCTCGGGCAGCGGCGCGCCGACGGCAAGGCCGACCTGCTCGCCGGGGATCGTGGTAGCCTGGGCGTACAAGGCGGTCGCGCTCAAGGTGACGGCGGCGAACGCTCCCGCCGCGGTCGCGAACTTCTTCAGCATCATCGATTTCCTTCTCGGGCATCGGCCAGCCGCTTCCGTTCACCGAGAAGCATCGGTGGCAAGGGCACGGAGGCGAGATGTTATGTTTGACTACTTTGATTGCATGGAAATACATACAATCTGTATGTATTTCCATCAATGCTTATATTCTGCACCGTAGCATCGAAGAGTCTACTGACGAATGCTTCGGAGGCGCTCGAAGGGATATCTTGTTGCAGGAACGGCACAGGCTTCGATCTACCGTAGCGGTCCGGATTGATGCCGCCATGGAAGGGGCTCGAGCGAGACCGGGTCAGACCGCGAACTTCAGGGCGGGCCGCTCGGTGCCGAGGCGCTTCTGGATCACCCCCACGACGTACTCGGCGTCGCGGCCGACGGCGCCGAAGCGGCCCGATCCCCAGGTGTTCAGCCAGGGCAGGCCGATGAAGGAGACGCCCGGCTCGCTCGTGACGCCCCGCTTGTGCTTGGGGCTGCCCGCGCCGTTGAAGACCGAGGCGTCCAGCCAGCGAAAATCCGGCGTGAAGCCGATGCACCAGACGACGCTCGTGATGCCCGATCCCTCCAGCGGGAGGCTGAGGAATGGTTCGCCCGGCACCCAAACCGGGCTGTAGTGCTCCTGTGGCGGGGCCTCGATGCCGTTATCGGCGATGTATTTGTCGATGGCAGCGTTGACGCCGTTGTAGGTTCGGTCGGCCGAGTCCAGTGAACGCTTGAGGTCGTCCCGGAAACGCAAGCTGCCGTCTTGGTAGTCCTCCATCAGGCCGTAGAGCTTCATGCCCTCGATGGCGAAGCGGCGCAGGTCGATGTCGCGACCGCCGTCGCGGCCGGTCACGTAGTGATTGGTGTTGTCGCGGACGCCGTCGCGCAGCGGATGGTTGTCGACGGTCATCTCGTAGTAGCCCATGTCGGCGAGCCAGGTGACGACGTCGCGACCGCGATAGAAGCGGGCGCAGCGGGGCGCGTCGCCGACCGCCAAGTGCACCTTGCGGCCGGCGAGGTGCAGATCCTCGGCGATCTGCGCGCCCGACTGGCCCGAGCCCACTACCAGCACCTCGCCCTCGGGCAGCTGTCCCGGATTGCGGTACTGGTTCGAGTGGATCTGCGTGATCGAGCCCGGCAGCCGCTCGGCCATGCGCGGGATGATCGGCGTGTGGTAGCCGCCGGAGGCGACGACGACCTCATCCGCGGTGAAGTCGCCCTCCGAGGTCTGGACCGAGAAGATGCCATCCTGGCGCCGTTCGACGCGCGTGACCGCCACACCCTCTCGGATCGGGGGGTTCACCTTTGCGACGAAGGCCTTCAGGTAGGCGACGATCTCGTCCCGCTTCATGAACCCGTCGGGGTCCGGCCCATCGTAGGGGTGGCCGGGCAGGTCGCACTGCCAGTTCGGCGTGACGAGGCAGAAGGTGTCCCAGCGCTGGCTCGCCCAGGTGTGCGCGGCGGTGTTCTTCTCGAAGACGAGGTGCTCGATGCCGCGCTGCTTGAGGTGGTAGCTGACCGAGAGGCCGGCTTGGCCACCGCCGACGATGACGACGGGGACGTGACGGGTCTTGGGGGGCATGGCTTTGGCTCCGTGAGGGTCCGGCAGGGGCGTCGTCTCAGGATTCGAAGGACTCGACGGTGACTCGGCCACCGGGCACTTGCCGCTTCGCGGCGGCCTCGATGCGGGCGAGTTGGTCCATCGCGGACGAGCACGCGAAACCGTACTTCTCGCGCACCCGCTCGCTCGCGATGTTGAGGGCCGTTCGGGACTTCTCGACGAAGTCGTCGAGGGCGTAGCTTTCCCCCGGCGTGAGGAAGTCCTTCACGACAAGGGAGGGCGAGTAGCAGGCCTCTTGCCGGCCGTCAGGCCAACGGACGTGGAAACGCATCTCAGGCATGGATCAACTCCTGTCGGGTGCGGGCGCAGGCCGCGTAGGCATCGAGGTGACGTCCCGCGCAGGCGCGCCACGAATGGGCGGAAGCCCTCACGAGGCCCGCCGCCCGCAGCCGGTCGCGAGCCTGCGAGACAAGGGCCGCCGCCATGGCGTCGGCGATGGCGCATGGGTCTGCTGGATCGACGAAGAGCGCGTCCGTTGCCGCCAGGTACTCGGTGAAGGGCGGCTGCCGGGAGACGATAGCGGGCGTGCCGCAGGCCATCGCCTCAAGCACGCAGAGGCCGAAGCCCTCCTTCCAGGAGGGGAAGGCCAGCGCGTCGGCGATTCGGTAGAGGGCCGGCATGTCGGCCTGCGGAACGGGGCCCGTCTCGATGACCGCCGAGCCCCGCCCGACCGTCAGGCCCGCCGATGCCAGGGCTGCGCGGCATCGCGTACGGTAGGCGGTGTGGTCGAGGAGCGAGGCGCCACCGGCGACGACGAGCTGCGCCTGGGGGTGGCGCGCGCGCAACCGGGCGAAGGCCTCGATGATGCCCAGCGTGTTCTTGCGATCCTCGAAACCGCCGACGCTGAGGATCACTGGCCCCGCGCCGACGCCCCAGCGCTCCCGCACGGCCGCGTCCGCCTCGGTCGGTTCGGCGCGATAGACCGAGAGGTCCACCCCGTTGCCGACGACCTTGGCCTCGGCTCCGAGGTCGTCCCGGATCCAGTCGGCCCAAATGTGGCTGACGCAGAGCAGGCGCGCGGCCTCGCGGATCGAGCGGTCCTGCCATTCCGCCAGCTGCGGTTCGGAGAAGCTGTCGAAGTGGTGGACCGTGCGCGCGAAGCCCGGGATCAGGCGTCGATGCTTCAGGGTCGCGAGCGCGTTGCCGCCGATGCCGTCATGGGCGTGGAACACGTCGAAGTCGCAGGCCGCCGGCGTCGAGAAGTGGCGCAGGTAGTCGTTGATGCGGGCCCGCACGAGGTCAACGGTGGAACCACCGACCGATTGAGCGGCTACCGACACGGTTGGGCAGGCCGCGTTCCGGAAGAAGCCGCGGCAGGCAGGATCAGGCGCGTGCACCACAGCCTCGTGCCCGAGGGCGCACAAGGCCTCGGCGAGCGCGAGGCAGTGGGCGACGCCGCCGCGCGGGTTGATGGAGTGGGTCAGGATGGCGATGCGCAGGCCCGTCATGATGCGCGCCCGCCATCCTTCCCGCAGCCGATGAGCGGGTTGGCAACGAAGTCCCAGACCACGGCCTCCGCACCGGCAGCATCGCACACCCGGGCGACCCGGCTCGCGTCGAGCCGGCCGATCGATGCGGCTGTGATGCCGCGTTCCGCGAAGCGCGCGCATACGGCTGGCGTGCGGTCAGGGTGGACGCTGAGGAGGTAACCGAAGCTCGGGAAGGCCGTCAGCCAGCGCGCTAGGGGAACGTGCTCGGGCCTCGGGATCGCGTCGAGGTCGATGACGCCGCCGACGTTCGAACATTCGAGAAGCATCAGCGCCGTGCCGACGACGCCCGCCATGCTGATGTCTTTGGCTGCCCGACACAGGCCGTCCTCAGCGAGCCCGGGCAGCAGCGCGAGGTCGCCGCGCAGCCGCTCACCCGGCGCGCCGGTGGAGGCGTCCCAGTAGGGATGCGGCTCGCGAAAGCGTCCGCGCAGGTCGATGGCCGCGACGAGGTCGTCGCCCGGCGTCGCATCGAAGCTCGTCAGCAGGCGGGTCCCCGCCCGACCGAGCACGGCGACCGCGAGGTTGCCGGCATCGGCGCGCGTGTTGGTATGGCCGCCGACGACCGGCACGCTGTAGAGCGCGGCCGCGTCGGACAGGCCGGCCAGGATCGGGTCCGCCTCAGCAGCGTCCCGGCCCCACAGGGCGTCGACCACCGCGATCGGGCGCCCGCCCATGGCGGCCACGTCGCTGAGGTTGACCATGATCCCGCAATAGCCCGCGAAGTACGGGTCGGCGGCGACGAAGCTGTCGAGGAATCCCTCGATGGCCAGCAGCAGGTGGCCGTCGCCGTCGGGAATGGCAGCACAGTCGTCACCAACCGGAACCGAGGCGTGCCGGCTTCCGAGCCCCAGCCGTGCCACCACGGCGTCGATATCGCGCTTGTGCGCGACGCCCCGCGCGTCCTGGATCTGACGGGCGAGCGCCTGGATGTCGACGGCGGTCGTCATCACGCTGCCTTACGGAAGGTGACGAGCCCGTGCTCAGGGTCGTACATCGGCGGGTAGGCGGACAGATCCGCCTGCATCAGGTGATGCGCCCGCCCATGCAGGTCGACGGCGTCGAGGCGTGCCCAGTGCAGGGCCTCGAACAGTGGCACGTTCCGCTCCTGCACGTGGGCGAGGAAGCGGGTGCAGCCCCGGGCATGGGCCGACGAGACCGCGACCTGGATGAGGCCGGCCCCGAGGGCGGCCGTGCCGCGGAACGCTCTGGCGACGGCGAGGCGCGAGCCCCACCACTCGCCGGGCCGCTCCGCGACCTCGTGGATGCGCACGGTGCCGACGACGCCGTCGGCCTCGCCGCCGAGCGTCGAGAGGGCGCAGATCGGGATGGCGTGCGCGTCGATGGCATCGCGGTCGTCACCTTCGAAGATGCCCTGCTCGGTGCAGAACACCTGACGGCGCAAGGCCGCGCAGGCGCGCCGCTCCCAAGGCGCGACTGCGAACTTCACGTTGAAGTGGCTCGGCCGGAACGGCGGCACCGGGTCAAAGATCATGCCGCCGCCCCCGCGCGCTCGTAGGTGGAGAGCGCCGAGCAGGCGCCGCAGCGCCCGCAGCCCGCCTTGATGTCGGCCGAGCGCAGGTTCGCTTGCGCCAGCATGTCCGCCAGCGGCTTCAGGATGGCGTGCATGAAATCCGGCGTGGGCGCCGGGTGGCTCTCCAGCGGCGTGCCCGAGATCGGCACGAACGGCACCACGAACGGGTAGACGCCCATCCCGACGAGCCGCTCGGCCATCTCCAAGATGGCTTCTGGAGCGTCGCCGAGCCCGGCAAGGATGTAGGTCGAGACTTGGCCGCGACCGAAGATCGGCACCGCGGCCTCGAAGGCGGCGTAGTACCGCTCCAGCGGCACGCTCGCCTTGCCGGGCATGATCCTGGCCCGGACCTCCGGAGTGACGGCCTCCAGGTGCATGCCCAGCGCGTCGATGCCGGACGCCTTCATCCGCTCGAACCAGCGGTCGTCGTCGGGCGGCTCGCACTGGGCCTGGATCGGCAGGTCAACCGCCGCCTTCACGGCGAAGGCGCTCTCGCACAGCACCGCCGCGCCGCGGTCGGTGACGTTCGGCGTGCCGGTGGTCATCACCATGTGCCGGACGCCGTCGAGGAGCACGGCGGCCCGGGCGACCTCGGCGAGTTGCTCGGGCGTCTTGTGCGCGACCGTGCGGCCGGCCGCCAGCGACTGGCCGATGGAGCAGAACTGGCAGGTCTTGGCGCGGCTCTGATAGCGGATGCAGGTCTGCAGCACGGTGGTGGCGAGCACGTCCAGCCCGTGCAGCACGGCGATCTTCGAGTAGGGCACGCCGTCGAAGGTCGAGAGCGCGTAGAAGCGGGGCTTACCTGGGAAGGTCGCCTGCCCGATCACCACGCCGTCGTGCTCGATCACCGAGACCCCGTCGGCGTCCGGGCGGCGCACGAGGAAAGGCGAGTCGAAGGCCGCCTCGGTGTGCACGGGCACCATCACGGTGCGGCCCGCGATGGTCATCGCCTTATGATCGGAGGGTCCGGCTCCGCCGCGGCGGCTCGGGGCCCCCGCGCGGCTGTCGGCCAGCCTAACGCCGTAGGACTGCAACGCGTTGATCAGGCGCTCCGTCGGCATCCCGACCAAGCCCGCCACGACCGGCGGACACGAGGGTTGGTTCGTCAGAAGCGGACTGCTGCTCATGGTCGAAGCTCCGGGAATCGGACGTTGAACGGACCGGCTGGTGCACGAACGAGGCCGCACGGTCGTCGTGGAGGAGGCTCAGGAGTTCGGGCCGAGCGTAGTGGCCGACCGAGTCCATCATCCGCTTGCGCTTGGTCACGAGCGCGAGGTCCATGTCGGCGATCAGGATGCCCTCGCCGGGTCCGAGGGGGTCGGCAAGGTGCTTGCCTTCGGGCGAGACGATGGCGGTGCAGTTGCCGCCTCGGCAGGCGCCACGCAGCCGCTCGTCCGGGCAGACTTGGGCCACCTGCTCGTCGGTCAGCCAGCCGGTGGCGTTGACCACGAAGCAGGCCGCCTCCAGGGCGTGGTGGCGGATCGTCACCTCCATCTGGTCGGCGAAGATCTGGCCGACGAGGGAGCCCGGGAACTGGGCCGCGTGGATCTCCTCGTGACGAGCCATGAGCGCGTAGCGGGCGAGCGGATTGTAATGCTCCCAGCAGGCCAGCGCCCCGACGCGGCCCACCGCGGTCTCGACCACGTCTAGCCCGGCGCCGTCGCCCTGACCCCAGATCATGCGCTCGTGGTAGGTCGGCGTGATCTTGCGCCGCTTGAGCTTGAGCGACCCGTCGGCGTCGAAGATCAGCTGCGCGTTGTAGAGCGAGCCGTGGTCACGCTCGTTGACCCCCAGCACGATCACGGCGCCGTGGCGCCGCGCCGCGGCCGCGACCGCCTGGGTCAGCGGGCCCGGGACGGTGGGCGCCCGCTCGTAGAGCTTGAGGTGCTCCGCGCCCTGCAGCGCGGGCGGCAGGACGAAGGAGAAGTACGGGTAGTAGGGCACGAAGGTCTCGGGGAAGACCATGAAGCGCGCGCCTTTGCCGGCAGCTTCGTCGATGGCGTTGAGCACGCGCTCCAGGGTGCCGTCCGGCCGGTCGAGGTCCGGCGCGATCTGGACGGCGGCGGCCCGCACGATCCGGTTCTCTGTCATGGGTGATCCTCTGGCTGTGACGGCGGCCGCGTCGCGTGCGGCCGCCGGATGCGACTCCTGGTCGACGGACCCGAAGGCCCGCTCAGACGGTCCAGGTGTCGATGATCACCGCGTTGTCGCGCTTGTGCAGGAGGATGCAGTCGAGCACGTCGAGGGGGTTGATCATGCGGATGCCCTCGATGAAGGCGGCCTCGCCGTGGCCGTACAGCGCCTGGGTCGAGAACCGGCAGGCATAGACCTTGCCGCCCTCAGCCATGAATTTTTCCAGCTGGTTGTTGAAGTTGAGGTGGCCTGGAAACGCCTCGTCGCCGAGCCGCGGGAAGCCGCGCTGGACGCCGAGCGTGATGCCGGGGCCGTAGAGCAGGATCGAGGTGTCGAAGCCCTTGCGCTGCAGGCGGGTGGCCTGGAGCAGGTTCACGAGGCCGATCGAGCCCTCGAACGCGACGGTGTGGAAGGTGACGAGCGCCTTCTGGCCCGGCTCGGCCTTCACGTCCTCGAAGACCTTCTCCTCGTAGTCGACCAGGAAGTCGCCCTTCTTGTTATGTTCGCGGTTCACGGCAGGCATGGATCTCACTCCTCGATGGATTGGACCGCGGCAGCCTGGGCTTCGGGCGGTCACGGGGCCATCATGGCAAGCGTTGTGCCAGAGCTCTGCCGATCAATGTGTCGGTCAATGCGCCGAAGTGATATGCATACAATTAGGCGATCAATGATCCGAATCTCGCTTTCAAGCATCAATTCGGCCGAAGCTCGTTTTAAGAGCAAACCTTGCGTATTTCGTGACCACGAAAGGCACGTTCAAGGCACTGCGATTGATCGTATTGTATGGATTGCGTGAGCGTCACTCCCAAGGCATGATTGCGGTATGACGCTTGCTAGCCATACAATCGAACATTGATCGTATATTGATGGTGCAGGCGCGGAGCGGATGAAGGCGACGAAGAGTGGAGGGACGACGAGCCCTCATGAGGTCATGGCCGGGAGTTGGACGCCGGACCTCAAGCGCTGGGGCAAACCGCACTATCTGGCCATCGCGGAGGCGCTGGCGGACGATATCCGCAACGGGCGCCTGACGCCCGGCACGCGCCTGCCGACCCAGCGCGCGCTGGCCGAGGCGCTCGACCTGAACTTCACGACGGTGTCCCGCGGGTATGTCGAGGCACACAAGCGCGGCCTGATCGAGGGTCGTGTCGGCCAAGGAACCTTCGTGGTCGATCCGACCCGCACTGCCCATTCAGGCAGCGCCGCGCAGCGAGTCGGGCCGGTCGACTTCACCATGAACCTGCCGCCCGAGCCCGACGCGCCTGCCCTGCAGGCCCGCATGCAGGCATCGTTTTCGGAGCTGTCCGGCGATCTTGCCAATCTTCTCCGCTACCAGGGCTTCGGCGGGACCGACGCCGACAAGGAGGCGGCGCTGAGATGGCTGAAGGGCCGCGGGGTCGACACGAACCGGGAGCGCCTGCTGATCTGCCCTGGCGCCCACAGTGCCCTGTTCAGCGTGCTCGGTCAGGTCGCCCGCCCGGGTGACACCATCTGCGCCGAGCGCATCACCTACCCGGGCATCCGCGCCCTCGCGGCGCATCTGGGCTTGCGCCTCGTCGACCTTCCCATGGACCGGCACGGGGTCGACCCCGACGCTTTCGCAGCCGCCTGCACCAAGGTGGCGCCGAAGGCGATCTACCTGAACCCGCTGCTGCAGAACCCGACCACCGCGACCCTGTCCCGCACGCGGCGGGAGGCCATCATCGCGGTGGCGCGGCGCTACGCGGTCAGCATCATCGAAGACGACGCCTACGCGCGCATCTGCCCGGCACCGCCGCCGAGCTTCGCCGAACTCGCGCCCGAGATCACCTACTACGTGGCAGGAGTGGCCAAGTGCCTGGGCGCCGGCCTTCGCCTTGCCTTCCTGGTCACCCCGAGCGCCCGGTCCGCCCTGCCGGTCGCGGGTGCGCTGCGAGCCGCGACCGTCATGGCCTCGCCAATCTCGACCGCTCTCGCGACGCGCTGGATCATGGACGGCACGGCGGAGGCCATCGTGCAGTTCGTCCGTGAGGAATCGGCCGCGCGCCAGCGCATCGTGGCCTCGCTTCTTCCGGCCGAGACCTACACCGCCGATCCGCACGGCTTCCACGTCTGGATCACGCTGCCGGATGGCTGGACGCGCTCGGCCTTCGCCAGCCAGGGGCGGTCGGCGGGGCTCGGCGTGGTCGGCAGCGATCCCTTCTGCGTGGCAGGGACACCGCCTGAGGCGGTGCGCCTCTGTCTCGGCGGCCCCTCGACCCGGCAGCAGATCACGCACGGCCTGGAAGTGCTTGCGCACGCGCTCGAAGGGTCACCGGCGCTGGCCTCGACCTATATCTGAAGCACCCGGCAGTGACGCGGCTCGACCGCCTCCGGGAGCCTATAGGGCGAGGCCAACGGTCATCTGGGTTTTCAGACTTCTGGGCCTGGAGTGATCGGGGGGTCGGGGCGTCAGCCCGCCTTCAGCCAAGTCCTCAGGATGCCGGCGACGACCCCGAGCGAGAGGACGCTGCCGGCCCACAGCGAGGCGAACCATACGAGGCGGCGCCACAGGGGTGCGGGGTGTCCAGGAGCGGAGGTGGTGCCCATCAGTGATACCCCGTCGCGTCGACCTTCCCGCGGAAGACCCAGTACGAGTAGGCCGTGTAGGCCAGGATGACCGGGATCAGGACGGACGCGCCCACGAGCAGGAAGACCTGGCTCGAATGCGGTGCCGCCGCCTCCCAGATCGTGACCCGGCCCGGCACGACGTCGGGGAAGATGCTGATCCCCAGGCCGACGAAGGACAGCAGGAACAGGCCGAGCGCCAGCAGGAACGGGGTTCTCTCCGCTCCCCCGCGCAGCGAGCGGAAGAACAGGAACGACGCCACCGCGACGAGGAGCGGCACCTGGGCGGTGAGCAGCACGCTCGGCATCGAGAACCAGCGCTCCCAATATTGGCCCTCCAGGAAGGGCGTCGCCGCGCTGACGGCGGCGATCACCGCGACCGTCGCTGCGCCGAGCCAGAGCGAGAAGGTGCGCGACCGCTGCTGGAGGCTCCCCTCCGTCCGCATCACCAGCCACGTGGCGCCGAGCAGGGCGTAGCCGCATACGATGCCGAGGCCGACGAGCAGGCTGAAGGGCGTGAGCCAGTCCCACCAACCGCCCGCATAGGCGCGGCCCTCCACCTTGATGCCCTGCAGCAGGGCGCCGAGGGTGATGCCCTGGGCGAGCGCCGCCACGACCGAGCCCCCGGTGAAGGCGACGTCCCAGAGCGCTCGGTGGCGGGGGTCGCGCCAGCGGAACTCGAAGGCGACCCCGCGGAAGATCAGGCCCAGCAGCATCGCGATGATGGGCGCGTAGAGCGCCGGCATGATGACCGCGTAGGCGAGCGGGAAGACCGCGAACAGTCCGCCGCCGCCGAGCACCAGCCAGGTCTCGTTGCCGTCCCAGACCGGCGCGATGGAGTTCATCGCCGTGTCGCGCTCGTGCCCCGGTCGGAAGGCCGGGAACAGGATGCCGATGCCGAGGTCGAAGCCGTCCATGACGATGTAGGCGAAGACTGCTAAGGCGATGATGAGCGCCCAGACCACCGTCAAGTCGATGTTGGCGAGCATGATGCGTTCCTCATTCCGCCGGGTGTAGGGAGCGGCCGGCAGTGACCGACGGCGCGGGCGTGATGCCGGCGGTGCGGATCGGCGCCCCGGGCTCGATCCCGGGCTCGCCCCGGTGCGGCGACTTCGCCATCAGGTGCAGGATATAGAGGATGCCCATCCCGAACACGGCGAAGTAGACCAGCACGAAGGCGGTGAGCGACGCGGCGACGGCAGGCGCGTGGAGCGGCGAGGCCGATTCCGCTGTGCGCAGGAGCCCATAGACGGTGAAGGGCTGGCGCCCGACCTCGGTGGTGATCCAGCCGGCCACGACGGCGACGAAGCCGGCAGGCCCCATGGCGAGGGCGAAGCGGTGAAGCGCCGCCCACTGGTAGAGCTTGCCCTTGAAGCGGGCGAGCAGGCTGAGGCAGCCCAGCAGGAGCATCAGCATGCCGAGACTGACCATGACCCGGAAGGACCAGAACACCACGGGCACGGGCGGCCAGTTCTCCCGCGGCACGCTGTCGAGACCCTTCAGCGGTTCGTTCAAGCCGTGCTTCAGGATCAGCGAGGAGAGCTTCGGCACCTCGACCGCGTAGCGCACCGTGCCGGCCTCCTGGTCGGGCAGGCCGAACAGGATGAGCGGCGCCCCGTCCGGGTGGCTCTGGAAGTGGCCTTCCATGGCCATGACCTTGGTCGGTTGGTGCTCCAACGTGTTCAGGCCGTGGGCGTCGCCGGCCAGGATCTGAAGAGGCGCCACGACGGCGAGCATCCACATCGCCATCGAGAACATCGTGCGTGCGCCCTCGTTGGCGCGGTCGCGAAGCAGGTGCAAGGCGCCGACCGCGCCGACGACGAGCGCGGTGGTCAGGTAGGCGGCCATGACCATGTGGACGAGGCGGTACGGGAACGAGGGGTTGAAGACGATGGCCCACCAGTCGGCCGGCACGAACTGGCCGGCCGCGTTGACCGCGTGACCCTGGGGCGTCTGCATCCAGGAGTTCACGGACAGGATCCAGAACGCCGAGAAGAAGGTCCCGATGGCCACCATCAGCGTGGCGAGGAAGTGCAGCCGCGGCCCGACCTTGCTCATGGCGAAGAGCATCACGCCGAGGAAGCCGGCCTCTAGGAAGAAGGCCGAGAGCACCTCGTAGGCCATCAGCGGACCGAGAACGGGCCCGGTCTTGTCGGCGTAGACCGACCAGTTCGTACCGAACTGGTAGGACATCACGAGGCCGGACACGACGCCCATGGCGAAGGCGATGGCGAAGATCTTGATCCAGTACCGGAACAGGTCGATGAATACCTGCCGTCCGGTCGCCAACCAGAGCCCCTCCAGCACCGCAAGGTAGCTGGCGAGGCCGATGGAGAAAGCCGGGAACACGATGTGGAAGGCCACCGTGAACCCGAATTGCCACCTTGCAAGCAGCAGGGCGTCAACGTTCGCCAGCATGTTGGTCACCTATTACAACCGTCGATGAGGCTGGGGCAGCGGTCACGCGGCCAGCGAGACCTCGCCCCAGCCCAGCCGTGTACGAACCTCGGCGAGCGCCCCCACGAGCGCCCGCATGTTGCCGTCCGGATGCGTCCAGATGGCGGCCGGGAATGTGCCGACTTTGCGCTCAAGCTCGATAAACGTCCGGTTCCGGCCGTCCTCGCGCAGCTTCCGGAGGGAGACCTCGACCACCTCGGAACAGGGGAGCATCGTCTCGGTCCTCGTGAGGTAGGATGCAGTCACGTCAAGCCCGGCAGCGGGCGGTGCCGCGGGCGCGTGTCCGCACGGACCGCGCGGCGGAGCGCAAGGATCAGTCCCCGGATGCAGGGCCCATGTTGGGTGCTGGCGAAGTCGCCAGGCGACCTTCTCCCGCCTTGTTGATGTACTGGCTGGCGATGAAGAGCCCCTTCAGCGGCCGGATGACCGGCACGCAGGCCAGCAAGAGGAGCGGAAGCGTCACGAGCGCATGAATCCAGAGCGGCGGTTCGTAGGCGAGTTCAAACCAGATGCCGAAGGCAGTGACCGGGAAGGCCATCGTCATCATGATGAAGAAGGCTGGGCCATCGGCCGGGTCGGCGAAGCGATAATCGAGGCCGCACGCCTCGCAGCGCGGCTTCAGGGCGATGAAGCCGTCGAACAGGCGCCCCTCGCCGCAGCGCGGGCAGCGGCACCGCAAGCCGACTGACATGAGGGGTTGATCAGTCGTCCTTTGCATCGTCAACGTTCCTGAACCGCTTGCCATCCGGCGGCATGAAGAGGCGCCTTGCGTGCCCCAAATGTATGGCTTAATGGTCCATACATTCGCGGTTGAAGCTGGCTGCTCCAAAGGCGCTAGACCAGACAAAGCTACCGTTCGCCTTGCCTGCATGACACATGTATGCATACGACGATGCGAGAGCAGGGGTCAACGATGGAATTCTGGAACCCGACAATCGCCGGCGACGCAGGCCCGAAATACCTAGCCATCGTCAGGGCGCTGGCCGAGGACATCCGCGCCGGCCGGCTCCCGCCGGGCGTGCGCCTGCCGCCGCAGCGCGCTCTCGCCAAGCAGCTCAACGTCGACCTCACCACGGTCACGCGCGCCTTCAACGAGGCGCGCCGGACGGGCTTGATTAATGCCACGGCCGGCAGGGGCAGCTTCGTTCGCGGACCCACATCGCCGCCTACAGAGTTACGCCGGCCGGACGTGTCCGGAAGTGTCGACTTCAGCATGAACATGCCGCCCCAGCCGGTTGGGGCGCGTCTTGCTGAGCGTATGGAGACAGGCCTGGCGCAGCTTGCAGGTTCGTCGGGCTTCCTCGACCGCATGCAGTACCAAGACAGTGCCGGGAACCTGACCGACCGCGCTGCGGCGGCACAGTGGCTCGGGCAGCGGCTCGGGCCGCTTCCGGTGCAGCGGGTCCTCGTGGGAGGCGGCGCCCAGGTCGTGCTCGCCGCCGTGCTTGCCGCCATCCTCAAGCCGGGGGATGCACTCTGCGTTCCGGCCCTGACCTATCCAGGTCTGCGCATGGCCGCCGAGCGCCGCAGCGCACGCCTCATTCCGGTCGCCTGCGACGAGGATGGGCTCGACCCGGACGCGTTTCTGGAGAGCTGTAAGGCCGAGCCGCCGCGGGCCCTCTACCTGGTACCGACGCTGGACAACCCGACCACCGCGACGCTGCCGACGGCGCGCCGCGAGCGGATCGCCGAGGTCGCACGCGCGCACGGCGTCGCGATCATCGAGGACGACGCCTACGGAGCACTGCCGCCCGACGCTCCGGCACCCATCGCCGCCTTGGCCGGGGATATCACGTGGCATATCGCGACGCTGTCCAAGTGCGTCAGCCCAGGCCTGCGCATCGCCTACGTTGCGGTACCAGGGACGAACGAGGCGGTGCGGCTCTCCGCCGAGCTGCGGGCCATCAACATGATGGCCTCGCCGCTCACGGCCGCGCTCGCCTCGCAGTGGATCGCCGAAGGCGAACTCGACGCGGTTGTCGCGGCCATCCGCAAGGAGAACGGCCTCCGGCAGGCGGTCGCGCGCGAGATCTTGCGCGGGCTCGACGTCCGCGCGCATTCCTGTGGGCACCACCTCTGGCTCCGGCTTCCCGAGCCGTGGCGGCGCGGCGAGTTCGGGGCGCATGCGCGTCAACTCGGGCTGTCGGTCATCCTAAGCGATGCCTTCGCTGTCGGACTCGCTCCCGAGGCCATCCGGGTCTCCCTGGGTGCTGCCCCCGACGTCGAGACCCTGCGATACGGTCTCAGCCTGCTGGCGACGCTCCTGACGCGTCCGCCCGGCGCGATCTCCACGGTTGTCTGACATGGCGGACGTGGCGGGTGCATCCGGCGCGGACGAAAGCTCGGCCAAACACCGGCGGGATCTCACCTGGCTTCGGCGGACCAGCGTACCGGCCACCTTCTTCGGGATGGTCCTGGGGCTCTGCGGACTAGGCAATGGCTGGCGCGCAGCCGCGCGCCTCGGGTTAGGGCCGGCCTGGGTGGGCGAGGCGCTCTCCCTCCTCGGCGTGGCGGTCTGGGCGGCGTGGCTGGTCTTCTACGCCGCTCGGTGGCTGAACGACCGGGACATTGTTCTGGTCGAGGTGCGTGATCCGACGTCGTCGTTCTTTGCCGCGCTGGCTCCCGTCGCCACCATGATCGCGAGCGTCGGCCTCGCGCCACACCTTGGGTTCGGATCGGTAGGATCGGGGCGTCTCAGTCGAAGGCTAGGAAACCCGCGCCATGCCCGGTCATTGCACGCCGCCCTCGCGAGGCCGCGCCTGGACCCGGTGCCGGAGCGACGCGGCGCGCCGGCACGCATGTCGGCACGGGTTGTAGGCGACCGAGGGCGCATCCTCGGCGCCACGTCGCATACTCACCGATCTGGCGGCCTCGGAGGCTCGGAGCGCGGTTTCGAGCAACTTGCCCCTGGTGGTGGTGAACCACGCCCGATGTCGGCCGGGGTACACACCGGCCGCTCGGTTCGATCCTGCCGGCAAGGCCGAGGTTGGCCGAGCGCTCTCCCGCGCGCAGCAAGACACTCACACGATACAGGCCGTCGCCTCGGTCACAATCGGCGACGTGCCGATCTCCGTGATCGGTTCAGCGCCGTACCGGTACCGGCCCGTCCATGCCCGGCCAGTCGGAGTAACCGGTCGCACCGCCGCCGTACCAGTAATGCTTGGGTGCCTCGGCCAGCGGTGCCCCGCTCGCCAGCCGCCCGACGAGGTCCGGGTTGGCAAGGTAGGGCCGGCCGAAGCTGAACAGATCGGCGCGGCCCTCGGCCAGTTCCTTCTCGGCGAGATCCAGGGTGTTCTGGTTGTTGCCGATATAGGCGCCCTCGAACCGGCGCCGCAGGTCGAGGAAATCGACGCCGTCCGGCACATCACGGGTCTGCTGCGTGACGCCCTCGATCGTGTGAATGTAGAGCAAGCCGAACTCGTTGAGCGCATCGACATAGGCGCCGAAGGTGGCATGCGTCTCGGAATCGAGCGGTGTCTCGCCGGGCTGCGTCGTGGCGGGCGACAACCGGATGCCGACGCGGCTTCCGCCGTCCCAGGCCTCGGTCACCGCACGGACCACCTCAAGCGGGAACCGCAAACGATTCTCGATCGAGCCACCGTAGCGATCGGTTCGCTTGTTGGTCGAATCTCGCACGAACTGCTCCAGCAGGTAGTTGTTGGCCGAGTGGACCTCGACCCCGTCGAAGCCGGCGCGCTTGGCGTTCACGGCCGCGCGCCGGTAATCATCGACGATGCCAGGGATCTCGTCGGTCTCCAACGCCCGCGGGGTGACGTGGGGCTTCATCCCCTCCATCGTGAAGGCAGTTCCCTCCGGCTTCACCGCCGAAGCGGAGACCGGGAGTTCGCCCCCTGGCTGCAGGTCGGGATGGGATATCCGGCCGGTGTGCCACAGCTGGAGGAAGATGCAGCCGTCGTTGGCGTGGACCGTCGAGACGATGCGCTTCCAAGCCTCGATCTGCTCGTCCGACCAGATGCCCGGCGTGTAGGCATAGCCCACGGCCTGCTGCGAGATATTAGTGGCCTCTGAGACAATGAGGCCGGCGCTGGCACGCTGGCCGTAATAATCGGCGGCGAAGTCCGGCGGTACGCCCGCGGTCGAAGACCGGCTGCGGGTCAGCGGCGCCATCACGATGCGGTTCTTGAGGTGCAGATCGCCGATTGTCACGGGTTGGAGGATCGGGCTCGTCGTCATGGTACCTCGGATTGTGTGTGCGGGGTAATGGTGAGCGGAGCGCGGGTCAGCCCTTCAGGAAGGTGATCAGATCCGCGTTCAGCCGTTCGGCATGGGTGAACGGCACGGCATGCGGCGCGCCGTCATAGACGACGAACTCGGCGCCGGGGATCGCGGCGGCTGTGGCCTTGCCCGACACGTCGATCGGCACGGTCCGGTCGGCATCGCCGTGGATCACGAGGGTCGGCACGCGAAACGCGGCCATGTCGGCGCGGAAGTCGGTCTCGGCGAAGGCCGTCACGCAGGCGGTCGTCGCCTTCGGCGACCCGCGCATCGCGAGGGTGCCGGTCCATTCGATCAGGTCGGACGAGACCGGCGATGAGAGCATCCCAACCCCGAAGAACGTCTTTGCGAAAGTCGCCATGAAGTTCGGGCGGTCCTTCTTCAGCCCGGCGATCATGCCGTCGAACACCGCTGGGTCGACGCCGTCTGGGTTGTCGGCCGTCTTGAGCATATAGGGCGTCACCGACGAGACGAGCGCGGCCCGAGTGACCCGGGCGCCGCCATGCCGGCTCATGTACCGGGCGATCTCGCCGCCGCCCATTGAGAACCCGACCAGCGCCACGTCCTGCACATCGAGGGCGTCGAGCACGGATTTCAGGTCGTCGGCGAGGGTGTCGTAATCGTAGCCGTCCCAGGTCTGGTCAGAGCGGCCGAAACCGCGGCGGTCGTAGGCGATGGTGCGAAAACCAGCCTCGGTGACCGTCCGCTGCTGGAACTCCCACATGTCGGCATCGAGCGGCCAGCCGTGGATGAGCACGACCGGCCGACCGCGTCCCCAGTCCTTGAAAAAAAGCTTTGCGCCATCGTGGGCCGCGATGAAGGGCATGATGGTCTCTCCGGTCGGACGATCGTCTCTCACACGACCGGTTCCGGGCGGCCTTGGTTCCCCGGGGTGAAACCTGCGCGGATGGCGCACACCGCATTAAGTGCGCTGCGGAAAGCGCCGGTGGACCGCCGAGGAAACGCGCCGGATCATCTAGCGGCAACGGCTCGTCCGCACCTGACGTGTTCGTTCAGCCCGCAGCGCCAGACGAACCGGTGTCTCCGACCCACCAAGCCAGCGATCACGATCGCTAAACAACTGCCTTGAGCGTTTATCCGCTTTCAAGCGCCGGATCTGAAGCGGTGAGCGGCTGAGTTGGGTCATTCGGCAGCCTGGGGGCGACCATCCTGCTGGCACGCTGCGGCCATTTCGACCGCGGCCCTGAGGTTCCGGCTCCCCCACGACCCGGGCGTCTACAACGCCGTTCAGCGCCTCCTCTACGTCGCGGTCCTGCTCATCGGGATCGTCGTCGTGCTCTCCGGTCTCGCGATCTGGAAGCCGGTCCAGTTCGCGCCTCTGACGGCCCTGATGGGCGGCTACGATACGGCGCGGATCGTCTATTTCCTCGCTATGGCCGGGATCGCCGGCTTCGTGGCGGTGCACCTCTCCCTCGTGGTCCTGGTCCCAACGACGCTGCCGACGATGATCATCGGCCGAGAGATCCATTTCGGTCGCAACCCTGCGGTGAAGCCATGAAGCCCCTCGATCGCTTTCTCCGCCGTCCGCGACCGGATCTCGCAGGTCCCGGAACGCACCTCGTCCGAGCTGATCGACGCCTGTTCCTCCGCGGAGGCCTCGTTGCGGCGGGGAGCCTCGCGCTCGGCGGTTGTGACCTCTCGGACAACCCGCAGGTGGAGAGCGTCCTCGGTGGCATCTCGCGGCTCAACGATCGCGTCCAGGGTGCCCTCTTCGGAAGCACGCGCTTGGCCCCGACCTTCGATGTAGCGGACATCACCCCGGACTTCCCCTTCAACGCCTATTATCCGGCAAGCAGGATTCGGGTAATCGACGGCACCACCTGGAAACTTGAACTCGCCGGTCTCGTCTCCGACAAGGCGCCCTGGACGCTCGACCGCCTGAGGACTTTGCCGCAGGAAGCGCAGATCACCCGCCATGTCTGCGTGGAGGGCTGGAGCGCCATCGGGCAATGGTCGGGCGTCCCGTTCCGGACCTTCCTCGAACGGATCGGGGCCGACACGACTGCACGCTACGTCCGCTTCGCCTGCGGTGACGACTATTGGACGAGCATCGACATGCCGAGCGCCCTTCATCCTCAGACGATCCTCGCCCTGGATTACGCCGGCGCGCCCCTGCCGCCAAAATACGGCTTCCCGGTCAAGTTGCGCATTCCGACGAAGCTCGGATTTAAGAACCCGAAGCACATCATGGCCATTACGGTGACGAACGATTATCCAGGCGGCTACTGGGAAGATCAGGGCTACAACTGGTTTTCCGGAATCTAGAGAGGTCAAGCTGAGATTTTCGGATTTCGACAGGTCTAAGGTGCTGGGTCGGAGGTTGAAAGTCCGCTTCGAACCGGGAGGCTGAGGGCCGCTCCCCACCCATAGCAGCCCATCTGTTCAGTTCGTTATGGGTGTGCGGAGGAAGACCGGCGCTGTCAGTCCGGTATGGGTCCACCCTAAACGAACTAATTTGAGCCTAAGTTCTGAACCAGACAAACCCTTGAAACGGCAACGACCGGGAGGCGGTGCGAAAATCTTGATTTTTGACGAAAAACACTCGCTCGGTACCGCCGCTACTCCCTTGGTTTGGCTTTCTGCTCCTCAATCACCTTGATGTAGCCCGCTGCTTCGGTCTGGCCGTGCGCCTGGGCCTTTCTAAGCCAAGCGATGGCCTCGGCCCGGTCGGCCTCGCTGACGCTATTAAGGCCCTTCCCGCGCCCGGTCGCCAGCAGAACGCCATAGGCGAACTGTCCGTCGGCATAGTCCTGCTCGGCCGACTTTCTCAGCCATTCGGCCGCCTTATCGATGTCGCGGTCTACGAGACTGCCCTTCTCGTAGGCCAAGCCGACATCATGCTGGGCGCGGGCGTCACCGAGTTTGGCCGCCTGCTGGGTGTAGCTAAATGCTTTCTTTTCGTCGGCCGACACGCCGTTGCCCTGCGTGAACATGTTGGACAGGTTAATCAGCGCGGTCGTGTTGCCCTTCGCAGCCAGACCCTCCCAGATTTCCTTGGCCGTATCATAGTGGCCCATTTTGTATTCGGCATATGCCTTGAGGTTCGTGACCGCATCCGCCGACCCGTCAGCGCCTTCCGAACTCGGCATCTGCGCACCGACTGAGGATGACACCAGGGCAACCGCTATAGCGAGAAAGCATGATCGGGCGAGATCGTTGAACGAGCGGGGACGCGGCATCGATAATTCCTAGCTTTATAAGAAACGAGACGGACAATTACTGCGTGTCTGCGGCCAGCAGATATCGCTTGATAAGAAATTTCATGGAGTGGTTCCAGGCCTCATCGTTGTTGCCGCGCAAATCGACGCTTTTGGTAAAGACGGGATTGCCTGATTGAACGTCCTTCATATAGACGTTGATATTCAGGATCAACTCGGAAACCTTCTGCACCTCAATCCATGCCACTTGATCTGCACCGACCTCCTTCCCGTATGTCAATTCGCATCCGCCGCACTCGCCCATTTTCTGATCTTTATTGATTTTTTCCTGAATGGATGCGCTGACTGGAACGGATTCGTAGTTTCCGGATGCTTCGAGCGATGACTTGAATATATCCTCGATTTTCATCAGCCGGTTGCGCTCAGCGTCGGTTGTCGGAACCCACTGAGCATGATCGTTCTGCAAGGTGGCTGACAGGACCGCGATCTTGATCGGAGCTTCGGCCAAAGCTGCTTGCATGGGCGCGGCAAACAGCGTAATACCAATGCCAAGCAAAACGGCAGCTTTATTCAAATAATGACGCGCGCGGCCAGCGAATAAGATCTGCATGTTCCTACCCATAGCTTTGTGATCGTGGGTCAGGATTAAGCAGGACAGCACGCGTGCGATACAGCAAATGGCACGTGATGCTTTGGGCAAAATGCCCAATCTTCATAAACGGTTGCCTGCGGTCTATGGCTGGACGGGTTCGCGGGAGACAAATCAATGAGCCGCCCAGCCCTGTTAGGCGGGACGCCCTCCAAACGGCCCACGCGCTTCGATCTCAAGCAGGCGCTGGTGGTGCGGCTGATCCTCGTCGCGCTGTTCTGCGTAATCGGTTCGGCGCTGTTCAACCTTCACAACACCGCCCAAGAGGCGACCGACCAAAACCGGGAGGTTGCGGCGGGCATCGAACAGCATCTTGTCACCCAGCTCATGCGGATTGAAACAGCCCTCGACCGGGCCGACCGCTTTCCCGATTGGGACGCAATCGCTCGAAACAGCCTCCGGTCGGGGCAGTGCATCGAGTTCCTGAAACCGAACAACAGCGTGGGCAACTCGCTGTGCAGCGGCATCGATCAAAGCACGCTGCGCGCGCCTCTTTGGTTCGTCGGAGCATACAAGCTGCTATTCTTATCACACACCGACATCGTGAGGCCGCTCGCTTCACGCGGGCAGGCAAAAGGCGCGATCAGGGCTACCATCGCGCCGGAGGCGGTCGCCGAACGTGGGTGGCTTGAGCTGTCGCGCATGCTTGGGGTGTGGGGGGCCATGATCGCGGCCCAATGCGTACTCGTCTACGTGGTGGTCCATCATGCGCTGAAACCCACAGACGACATCCTGGCGGGGATCAACCGGTTAAGCAACGGCGACCTGACGGTGACGCTACCTGCCTACGAGTTAAACGAGTTGGCGCGCATTGCCGAGGTGTTCAACGAGCTGGCCCGGAAGCTCCAGACCACGACCCGCGAACGGGCGGAACTGGCCCGGCAGCTTGTCGATGCACAGGAGCGGGAACGGGCGCATATCGCGCGCGAGCTGCACGACGATGTTGCCCAACAGGTCGCGGCACTGAGCGTCGTCGCCCGGTCGATCCAAAAGCTGATCGGGCCAGCGGTGCCGCAGGCGACGCGGGAGTGCAACGAGCTGGTCAAGATGTGTTCGACGGCCCTGCGATCCCTCCGCGAGACGCTGATCCACCTCCAGCCGCCTGAGATTGACGAGCTTGGCTTGGTTGCCAGTCTGCAAGAGCTGATCGACACCAAAAACGGCGCGACGGGCAACACCACACGCCTTTCCTTCCACCACGAGGGCCGCTTTGACCGGCTGCCCATCGACACCGCTGCGCACGTCTACCGGATCGCACAGGAGGCCGTGAACAACGCCCTTCGGCATGCCCAAGCGCGCACCGTCGATGTTAGGCTCTGGAAGACGGGCGAGCGGATCGAGCTGACTGTGCGCGACGACGGCTTGGGTCCAGGCCCCACCTGGACGGCAGTGCGGGGACAGAACTCGGGAGTCGGCCTCATCGGCATGCGCGAGCGCATCTTTGCGCTCAATGGCGATTTCTACGCGGGGGAGGGGGCACCTAGCGGCTTCGAGGTTCGGGTCAGCTTCCCGCACACGGCGCAACCGGCCAGCACGACAGGAGGGGCCGCGTGATTGATGTCATGCTCGTCGATGACCACGCAGTGGTCCGTGAAGGCTACCGGCGACTGTTAGAGCGCGAGGCCGACATGTCGGTGGTGGCGGAGAGCGGCGACGCTACCGAGGCTTATCAGCTCTACAAGACGGCAGCGGCCGACGTCGTGGTCGTGGACATCAGCATGCCAGGCCGGGGCGGTATCGACTTGATCCGCCAGCTACGCCAGTGGGACGCCAAGGCGCGGGTTCTGGTGTTCAGCATGCACGCAAACGCCAGCATCGCCTTGCAGGCATTTAAAGCTGGCGCGGGCGGCTATTTCACGAAAAGCAGTGACCCGGAAACGTTGATCGACGCGGTGCGACTAGTGGCGAACCATCGCCCGGCGTTGTGCCCGGAAATTTCTAAGGCGTTGGCGATGAGCCGTCTTGAGGATGATAAAACCTCGTTTGACAAACTTTCACCGCGCGAATTTGAGGTATTGAGGCTCATCATAGAGGCTAAAAGCACCGAGGAAATTGCCAATAATCTAAATCTTACTCCCAAAACTGTTGGAAATTATCACTATTCAATAAAATCAAAACTTGGCGTCAGCTCTGACATCGATCTGGTTTATTATTGCATGCGGCGTGACTTAGTAGCTGGATTTGTTGCTTAAGCTACCGCCGTTTTTAGATCAAACCCGATCTGTTCCATAATGGATTTTTATGCGAACTGGCAATTTGTCCAAGTCGCCTGCCTGGTCAAAAATCGCTTGTCAGGGACGGTTCGAAAAAGGGGTGGAGAAGAGAACCGGCGCTATCAGTCCGATATGGGTCAACCCTAAAAAGACCTATCTCGTACCTGAGTTATGGACCGCACAAGGCGATGGGCTTCGTTCGGTAGCGAGGTGCGGTTGAGCTATCCGCCTGCGGGCGTGGTGTGCGAGCTGACCGCGACGCTGGCCGGGATCGAGGCCAACGAGTAAGCCGCCGGACGCGGCTGGGTGAGGTAACTGGTGGAATGCGTAGGATACATTGCCCGTTCGCCTGAAACTTTCCTGGCCGTGCGTCCGTAGCTGCCTCCGTTGATCGTGAGCGGTGCCGGAGTTCAGCTTTTGCGCCCGTTTCAGTGTGCCTGAATGCTAAGGCATCGGAAATTATTATTCATTTTCAGGAACTTACGTAGAGTTTTTTGGCTTTTGCCCTGGTAGGCTGGCAATGCCGGTCTCCGCAGGAGGAAGCTCATGAAAAAGCGTACCCTCGGCCTCGTCGCCGCAGCCATGCTAGGAGGCCTCAGCTTCGGCGCTGGGCCCGTATCCGCTGCCCCCCTCGCCGTCCCCGGTCTGCAAACCGATCAGGCTTTGGCGACCCCGGTGCAGATGACCCGCTCCGAGCGGATGATGATGCGGGACCGCATGATGCAGCGGCGTATGATGGAGCGCCGGATGATGGAGCGGCGCATGATGCGTCGGAAGATGATGAAGCGGCGGATGATGAACCGCATGTAAGTCGTCCATTCGGGAGGGGTTCTTGGCGGAGCCCTTCCCGGAACGATTGGCTTCAGCTTCCATTGTCTCGTATGGCTGCACAAGCCGACACAGCGTTATGGACAATGAAGCCGCACTTTCTTCTAATTCGAAGTCGTTCCGGGCGCTTCAATCTTACACTGATTACCGATCATGGCCGTTTGCAGGGTGTGGTTCAGGTTGATGTTGAAACGCATCAGTCGCAGGACGACATAAGAAAAATGGCGATGGAAAAAGTAAAATTACTGGCCGAAGCTTTTTGTAGTAAAGCGGACCTAGAAGCAGCGGTGACGTAGCGGCTGGATCCACACTGACCGGGATCAAGGCCAACGAGTAGCGTGGTTGCATTAGAGCTTGGGCCGACGAGGCAGGCGATTGGGGGGCACTGCACGCCCGCCCCGTCGGTGCTCCTCGGCGCGAACGCCGAAGCCGGTTCAAAGCTAAGGCTAGAAGGCTGGTGTTCAACGGGGCCGTTTGTCACCTCTCTGTGACCTGTGCACGCAATGCTGAAATTTGTCGAAACAATCGTCGGGGCTGCAATCGCATCGATTGTACTCATGATAGCAGCATCTTGCACGAATATCCGGCCGACGAGGCTGCCCGACCCCCCCCCGCCGATCGTCAGACCGGCCGAATATGCATTCGGTGACACGATCGCCGCACTCGATAATCGTGCGGCAGGGTCTGCGCAGGATCTGTTGAGGCCGACCTATGGGCGGGGAGATGAGCTGAGCCTACTGGCACCGGCGGGCACGGATTTCGCTGTGCTGGCACGATGGTACGAGGCGCGTGCACAGGAGACGGGTTGGCGGCCGGTTGAAGATTTCACTGCGCGTTTAGGCCGCGGCCGTCACGGTATCGCCTATGCAAGCGGCCAGCAGGCATTTGCGCTGATTTGGATTGACGCAACGGCCGCCGACGGAAGCCGGCCTGTGACGATGATCCGCTTCGGCGAGCCGGACTGAGCGCGCCCGAAATGCAACGCAGATCGCCTGCATGGTGATCGCGGACGATGCGTGAGGTACAGCCGGATATCCCGCCGATGAGTTCATCGTAAGGATTGATCGCGGACCTTCTCAAGGCCCGCACGGGGTCGATGGCGGCAGTCAGGACCGGTTCGGAAGAGGTGTGGGGAGGAGAACCGTCGCTATCAGTCCGCTATGGGTCAACCTTTTGCGAACTGGTCATGGCAGCCGCTTTCGACCCATCCGGACCTTAAGCCGCTGGTCTTCGAATGTCCGCAAGGGAGCGGAACTCCGATCCCATCAGAAATGCCGGTGTGTCAGGACGCCGGAGAGCCCCGCCATGCCTCGACTGTCTGCCCGCCGAAGATGGTCGGCGTCGGCAGGTCAAAAATGAAGTATGGGTTGAGGCTTGGCGGTCGCCCCGCCGCGTCCAGGCGGCTCTGCTGCTCGGGGGACAGCGTGACGTCGAGCGCGGCGATGTTCTGAACGAGTTGCTCCGGGCGGCTCGCGCCCACGAGGACCGAAGAGACCCCCGGCCGACGCGCGACCCAGGCGAGCGCCACCTGTGCCATCGGGCGGCCGGTCTCTTCCGCCACCGCCCGCAGCACGTCCACCACCGCGAAGTTGGCCTCCGTGAACAGCATGCCGCCGAATGGGTTGTCGCCGTTCAGCCGCCCGTCGCTTCCGCCAGCAGCCGCGTCGCCCGCGCGGTCCGGGAGCGACCCTGCCGGGCCGGCTTCGGCGAGCTTGTCGCGTCCGTACTTGCCCGTCAGCAGGCCCGCCGCCAGGGGGCTCCATGGCACCAGTCCCATGCCGAGCGCCCGGCCAGCGGGCAACACGTCGAGTTCAACCCCGCGGTCGACCAGCGAGTAGGCGTATTGCAGGCCGATCGGCTCCGGCAAGCCGTGGGAGCGAGCCAGGGTGGCGATCTGCGCCGCGTACCAGGCCGGCGCGTTCGAGAAGCCGTAGTAGAGGATGTCGCCGCGTGTGACGGCATCGGTCAGGGCGCGCAGCACCTCCTCGGGCGGCGTGGTCCGGTCCCAGACATGCGTCCAGTAGAGATCGATCCAGCCGGTCTTGAGGCGGCGCAGCGAGCCTTCCAGGCCTGCGCGGATGTTGCGGGAACTGTTGCCGCCGGCGAGCGGCGTGCCCTGCTCCCGGGAGAAGCCGGACTTAGTCGCGACAACGAGACGGGCGCGCAGCCCGCGCTCCGCGACCAGGTCGCCGAGCATCGTCTCGCTCGTGCCGCCCGAATAGATGTCCGCCGTGTCGACGAAGTTGCCGCCTGCCTCGACGTAGCGGTCGAGGATCGCGCCTGCGGCCGCCGCGTCGCAGCCCCAACGGCCCGCACCGAAGGTCATTGTGCCGAGGGCGAGCGGACTGGCCGCCAAGCCCGAGCGTCCCAGGGTCCGATACTGCGTCAGGTCCATCGTCACGCCTCTCTGTTGAGGGGTGAGAGGTAATCCGCGACCGGCACCGCGATTAGCGGCTATGGATCGCAAGGGCTCATGAGCTTGGCTCAGGAATGCGACGCGGCACACTCGACGATTTGGCGGCCTTCGCGGCAGTGGCGCGCCATCGCAGCTTCACCCGGGCGGCGGCCGAGATGGGGCTCTCGGCCTCCGCCCTCAGCCACGCGATGCGGGCGCTGGAGGAGCGGTACGGCGTGCGGCTCCTCGCGCGCACCACGCGCAGCGTCGCCCCAACCCCTGCCGGCGAGCGGCTGCTGCGCTCCGTCACCCCCGCCCTCGACGAGGTCGTCCGAGGCCTCGACGCGCTGGCCGACTGGCGGGGCGAGCCGTCGGGCAGCCTGCGCCTGACGACGTTCCCTTACGCCGCGCGGACCATCCTCGAACCAAGGCTGCCCCGCTTCCTCATCGACAACCCGGCCGTCTCGGTGGAGGTGAACGTCGACGACCGGCTGACCGACATCGTGGCGGCGGGGTTCGACGCCGGTATCCGGTTTGGTGAGACGGTCGAGCGGGACATGGTCGCAGTACGCGTCGGGCCCGACCTGCGCACGGTGGTGGTCGCGACCCCGGACTACTTCGCGCGCCACCCGCGGCCGGACACGCCGGCCGACTTGGAGGTGCATCGTTGCGTGAACTATCGCTTGGTCGGCGGAGGTGGCCTGCTGCCCTGGGAGTTCGCCCGCGAGGGGCGGGAGGTTCGGGTCCGTGCAAGCGGACAGTTGATCGCCAACGACGGAAACCTGGCGGCGGCGGCCGTCAGAGCTGGGGCCGGGCTCGGCTACATGCTGGAGTACGAGGTCGCCGGCGACATCGCGGCCGGCCGTCTCGTTCAGGTGCTCGATCACTGGTGCCCGCCGTTCCCCGGCTGCTACCTCTACTACCCGGATCGGCAGGTCACCCCGGCGATGCGAAGCCTGATCGAGGCCCTCCGCTGGCGAGGCGGGGCGATCCGGTGAGGCCGTCCCGCTTATTTTGGCACTCAGACAAATCTACTTATGTCGTGGCCGCTACTTATAGGTCCGCTTCTTCCTAACAAGCGGAATCCTAAGTTTGCAGGCTTGAAGGTCTGCAAGCCACCGAGGCTGTGTGAGAACGCGGTTGGGTGTTTCGGCGCGGATTATGACGGGGTGCGAGGTGCCGCGTGCCCTCACGCCCGCAGGGCGGTGA
>NZ_JACHOP010000035.1 GCF_014199935.1 Methylorubrum rhodinum | reverse complement strand
TTTTTCCAACCCCGATTTTGTTTGTTGGGGTGGCCCACCGCCCCGTTAAACCTACCCCTATTCCTGGGGGGCTCCACTTTCACAAACCCAAACCGCCCCGGGCGCGCACGCGCGGGGGCCGGTGGGCCGCGCCGCCTCTCGGCGGCGCGCGTCGGGTCTCGCTTACTCGATGACCTCGATGATGCGATGACGCCCGTCGACCAGCACCGGACGATCGTTGACGACGGTGTAGCGGGTGCCGCGGCTGACGCTGTACTCGCCGGGCACGTCGTAGTAGGTCACGCCCGAGTTCGGCAGCACGGTGCCGACGGCCACGCGCCCGTCATAGTCGTAGGAGCGGACGTTGCGCTCGCGGACATAGGAACGGAAGCGGGGACGGTCCTCGACGCCGAGGATGCCGCCGATCGTGCCGGTGGCCGCGCCGACCGCGCCGCCGACGATCGCGCCGACCGGACCGGCCGCATCCGCGCCGTCCTGGGCGCCGCGCTCGGCACCGCGCAGCGTGCCCTGGGCCTGAGCGGTCATCGGCAGCGCGAGGGCGAGGGCCGAGACGGCCAGGAGGGTCTTGATCTTCATTCGTGCATCTCCGTCTTGGTGACGTCCGCCGCCTGTCGTCCGGGGCGAAGCATGGCCGAACAACGTCCGATCACGCGATTGGGATGCATGAAAAATCGAGAAAGGCTGAGATTGTCCGCATCTGCCTCATATCGAGACCGTTCTTTCGGAGGCGGCGCGGGCCGTGGACGAAAGCTGTTCCGTGGGGCGGTCATCCTCTCATCGATCGCCCCAAGGGCGAGAGCGACGCTTCCGGAGCGTCGGCACGGGAGAGGTGGTTCGTCTTCGCCTTTCGAACGTATGATCCGGTGTGCCGATGACGGCAGGGTCGCCCCCGCGAGGCTTCGAGGCCTCGCGGGGGCGACGGATCTCGGAAGGGAATCAGGCGTTCGAGCGGTCGGCCAGCTTGCTCGCCGCGAACGAGATCGCGCCGCCGACGACGAACAGGATGACGAAGGTCTTCACCGCGTCGATGAACAGGCGAGGCTCGATGCCGGTGTCGGTGAACAGTACGGCGAGCACCGCGCCGATCGGCAGGAGCAGGAGGACCGAGAGCGGCACCAGCGGGTTCATTCCACGTCACTCGCGTTGTCGAGGCCGCGTTGCGGCCCGATTCCAGACAGATTGCGGAGGCGGTCTTAGCACCGCGCCTTCGCACAAGGAAACTCCCGCCAAGCCGGATTCCGCCGGGATGCCGCAAAAGCCGCGCCCAGTCCGCATCGTGCAGGCCGCGTCATGCCGGGATGCGCACCTGAGCCCGCAGCCCCCCGAGCGGGGCGTCGTGGAGCGTGACGTCGCCGCCATGCGCCCGGGCGATGTCGCGGGCGATGGCAAGTCCCAGCCCCGAGCCGCCCGCATCCTGGCGCGCGTCGTCGAGGCGCACGAACGGCTTGAACACCTCCTCGCGGCTCGCGACCGGGATGCCCGGTCCGTCGTCGTCGATGGCGACGAGGAAGGCGCGGTGCTCGCGCCTGCCGGAGATCGCCACCGTGTCGCCGTAGCGGGCGGCGTTGGCCGCGAGGTTGAACAGGCAGCGGCGCATCGCGTCGGGCCGCACGGTCACGACGGAGCCGCCATCCAGCTCCACCGCCTCGACATGGGCGCCGAGCCGCTCCACGTCGCTGCGCAGGTCCTCCAGCATCACCCGCATGTCGGTGGGCGCGGCGGTCTCGGCGAGGTCGCCGCGGGCAAACGCCAGGTAGCCCTCCAGCATCCGGCTCATTTCGTCCACGTCCCGGCGCAGGTCCTCGACCTCCGGGGTCTGCTCGACGAGTTCGAGGGAGAGCTTGAAGCGGGTGATGATCGTGCGCAGGTCGTGGGAGACACCGTTGAGCATCGTCGTGCGCTGTTCCATCGCCCGCTCGATGCGCCGCTTCATCTCGATGAAGGCGTGGCCGGCCTGCCGCACCTCGCGGGCGCCGCGCGGCTTGAACTCGATCTCGCGGCCCTTGCCGAACCCTTCCGCGACCGCCGAGAGCCGCAGGATGGGCTTGATCTGGTTGCGCAGGAACAGGATCGCGACGCCGAGCAGCACCAGCGAGGATCCCGCCATCCACAAGAGGAAGATGTGCGAGTTCGAGGCGTAGGCCTGGCTGCGCCGCGCCATGATCCGCATCACGCCTTCGGGGATCGCGACCCTGATCTCGATCAGGTTCGAGCGGCCGACCGTGTCGATCCAGTAGGGCCGCCGGATCTGGCGCTTGATCTCGTCGGAGAGCGCCTCGTCGAGGATCGAGAAGAACGGGCGGGGGCCGGGCGTCGGCAGTTTAGCCCCTTTCAGGATGTCGAGGTCGAGGTTCAGCCGCTCGCCCGCGATACGGGCGATGGTCTCGCCGTTCCGGTCCTGCGGGTAGGTCTCGTAGATGTCGATGAGCGCGGCGATGTCGGCGGTGACGGAGGCCGAGAGGCGGCGCGTCACGAGCTGCCAGTGCCGCTCCATGAAGGTGTAGGCGATCACCGACTGGAGCAGGACGACGGGGGCGATGATGATGATGAGCGAGCGGGCGTAGAGGCCCTTGGGCAGCACGTCGCCGATGCGCCGGGCGAGGCGCCGCCACGCCCGGCGCAGCGGGCCGAAGGCACCGGCCCGCCGGGCGGGGGCCGGAGTGGTGTCGGCGGAGCCCGCCATGGGCAATCTCAATCGATGACGAGGCGGTAGCCGACGCCGCGCACCGTCTGGAGGAAGCTCGGATTGGCCGGGTCCGGCTCGATCTTGCGGCGCAGGCGATTGATCTGCACGTCGAGGGTGCGCTCGGCGGCGAAGCCCCCGTTGCCGGTCAGCGTCTCGCGATCGACGCCGCCGCCGCGGGCCTGGGACAGGATCGCCAGAATCTCGCGCTCGCGCTCGGCGATCTTCACCGTCTCGCCGTCGCGCTTCAGCTCGCCCCGTTCGGCCCGGAAGGTGAAGGGGCCGAAGCTCACCGCGCCCTCTCCGCCGAAGCGCGGCTCCGGCGTCTCGGCATGCCGGCGGATGATGTTGTTGAGCCGCAGGATCAGCTCGCGCGGCTCGAAGGGTTTCGGGAGGTAGTCGTCGGCGCCGATCTCGAGGCCGGTCACCCGGTCGTTGGGGTTGGAGCGGGCCGTCAGCATCAGGATCGGCACCCGCGAGGTCTCGCGCACCGAGCGGGCATAGTCGAAGCCGCTCTCGCCGGGCATCATCACGTCGAGGACCAGCGCGTCGAACACGAAGCACTGCGCCCGCATTCGCGCCTCCGCCGCACTCGCGGCGGCCGTAACGCGAAACCCCTGCTCGGACAGGAAGCGGGAGAGCAACTCGCGCAGGCGGCGGTCGTCGTCGACGATGAGGATATGGGGAGCGTGGTCGGGCAGCTCGGCCCTGGCCTTCGGGGCCGCCCCCGGTGCGGGCGAGGCCGACATCAGGCGCGGACCCCGGCGCGGCGGGCCATCAAGCGGCGCACGGCGGGGCGGTCGCCGGGCTCGATCATCGCCATGAGGAAGCCCTGCGCCGACGCGATGCGCGACTCCCGATCGCCGCTCCCCAGATCTCCCCCCGGCCCCTCGATGGCGCGGGCGACGCGGCGCACCTGGACGCGGGTGAGGTCGGCGGTGAGGCTGCGCCCGGTCGGGGTGCAGAACAGCAGGCGCTGGCGCCGGTCGCTGGTGCCGGTGCGCTGCTCGACATAGCCCTGGTCGATCAAGTCCTTGAGCACGCGGTTCAGGCTCTGCTTGGTGATGCGCAGGATATCGAGGAGTTCGGCGATGGTGAGGCCGGGATAGCGATCGACGAAGTGCAGCACCCGGTGATGCGCCCGGCCGAAGCCGTACTCGGCCAGAATCCGATCGGGATCGCCGACGAAGTCGCGATAGGCGAAGAACAGCAGCTCGATCAGGTCGTCGCTGTCGCGAACGGGCCCTGCGCTGTCGCGGACCGGTCCTGCGCTGTCGCGGACTTGCCCCGTCTCGGCCTCGGTCCGGACCGGTTCGGCCGCTCTCGTCATCACGCGGGTCACGGCGTCGGAGCCTTCCGTCGAAAGCGTGGGCGAAGGGAAGGACAAGGGCGCGGGGGCCCGAGCCAGATAAGTCAGTGTTGTTGACATATCTCAGCCCCGTTGCTACCCGTCAACCCGTCCGGCACCCTCCGCCCTCCGCTCGTTGCGCGCGGTCGCGCGCCGGTCTTCAGCCCTGAACCATGCGACCCCGCGGCCCGCGCGCGGCCGCGCAGAGGAAGTTTTTGAGCGATGTCCGTCATCCCGTTCGACGAGCGCGAGGGCACGATCTGGTTCGATGGCGCCATGGTGCCGTGGCGCGATGCGAAGATCCACGTGCTGAGCCACGGCCTCCATTACGGGTCGGCGGTGTTCGAGGGCGAACGGGCCTATGGCGGGCGCATCTTCAAGAGCCGCGAGCATTCCGAGCGCCTGCGCCGCTCGGCGCAACTCCTCGATTTCACGATTCCCTACTCGGTCGATGAGATCGAGGCGGCGAAAGCCCATGTGCTCGCCACCTCCGGCCTGCAGGACGCCTATCTCCGCCCGGTCGCGTGGCGCGGCTCCGAGATGATGGGCGTGGCGGCGCAGAAGAACACCATCCATCTGGCCATCGCGGCCTGGGAATGGCCGAGCTACTTCGATCCGGCGACCAAGATGAAGGGCATCCGCCTCGACCTCGCCGACTATCGCCGGCCCGACCCGCGCACCGCTCCCTCGACCTCGAAGGCGGCCGGGCTGTACATGATCTGCACGATCTCGAAGCACCGGGCCGAGAACAAGGGCTACGCCGACGCGCTGATGCTCGACTGGGAGGACAACGTCGCCGAATGCACCGGCGCCAACGTCTTCTTCGTGGCCGACGGCGTGATCCACACGCCCCAGGCCGACCGCTTCCTCAACGGCATCACCCGCCAGACGGTGATCGAACTCGCCAAGCGCCGCGGCGTCCGCGTGGTCGAGCGCCGCATCCGCCCCGAGGAGATGTCGGGCTTTTCCGAATGCTTCATCACCGGCTCGGCGGCCGAGGTGACGCCGGTCTCCGAGATCGGCCCCTACCGCTTCACCCCGGCCGAACTGACCAAGACGCTGATGGACGACTACACCGCCGAGGTGCAGCCCCGCGCCGAGGCCGCCTGATCGCATCCCCTGTGGAGGGCGCGGACGCCGCGCCCTTTCGCCGGAACCCGGCCTCCCGCCTCGCGTTTCATGGTGACCTCTCCAGAACAATCCATGAACACGCTAGGTGCCCCATGACCGCCAAGACTCAGGAAAAGTCGCAGGACAAGACGCAAGAGAAGCAGGCCGAGAACCCGAAGGTCGATCCGACCGACGCATCGAATCGGATCAAGGACCCGAACGAGTGGACCACCGGGGGCGAGCCGATGACGGGAGCCCAAGCGTCCTACCTCAAGACTCTGTCCGAACAGGCCAAGTCGCCCGAGGCATTCGACCCGGACCTCGACAAGGCCGAGGCCTCCAAGCGCATCGACGCCCTGCGCCAGGAAACCGGCAAGGCGTGACGCCGTTTCCGGTCGGCTCCGGTTTCGCGACGACCCGTCATCGCGAAGCGGGACCCGAGCCGAGCCTCCGATGAGCACTCCCCCGGCCATCCGCTCATGGCCGGGTCTTCGAGAGGATGGCGGCCGCGCGTGCGATGGCGCGGGTGATCTCGCTGATCAACCCAGAGTGATCGCCCGGATTCACGGCGATCACCTTAAGCTCGTCTCAACTCGGCATCGTTAGGTTGTTCGAACCGACACGCTTGCGGGACGATGCGCCGTGCGACCGATTTCGACCAGGCGCATCGCGCCCCTCGTCACCCGCCTGCACGACGCCGCCTCACGGCTGGCCCGCGACACGCGCGGCGCCACGATGATCGAGTACTCGCTGCTCACCGCCATCATGGCCGCCGCCGTGGTGGCCTGCATGACCCTCTTCGGCACGGCGATGAAGGGCATGTTCGACTCGATCGTGCAGTACTACACGCTCGCGCAGTAACCCGTCCGAGACGGGAGGAGAATCAACTCCGCGTCCCGGGCTTGCGCCGTGCCGAGGGGGGCGGGACAGGGTTCGGCATCGCAGGCTTGGGGGCGGCCGACGGCGCGGCGGGTGAAGCGGGATTTCCCGGCTGTTTTGCTTCCCCGCCCGTCTCCGCGGGCGCGTCCTTCTGGTTCCAGAAGGCGTCGAACACGTCCCGCATCACCTTGACGTTCTGCTCCTGGACCTCGGCGCCGGTCTGGAGCATCTGCGAGATCACCTCCATCGACGCCTTGGTGGCGTCGGGCTGCGGATTCGATGGTGGCTCCCGGCGCAGTTGGGGGCGTGGCGGCGTCGCGGCGGTCTTGCTCGCCGGCGCGGGGGCGGCCTGGGCCGAGGCCACGGCGCTCAGGCCGTTCATCCAATCGGCCCAGATGTTGCCGAAGTTCGGCGCCGTGGGAGCCGGCTCCGCCGCGGGCGCGACGGGCGGGTTGAGGAGCAGGTGGACGATGCCGGCCACGATCATCCCGGCCATCATCGGCAGCATCTGGCGCAGCGCCTGCGCGCCGACGCCGCTCGCGGTGGAGGCTTGCTGGATCACCGCCTGCGCCAGCATCGGCGAGCCGAACAGGCCCGACATCATGTCGGCCGGCTTCGCCGCGCTCGGCGCTCCGAGGCCGAACAGCCGGCCGATGCCCAGCGGATCGGCACCGGCCTGGCTCTGCAGGCCGAGGGTGAGGGCCGGCATCAGGGCTTCCATGGCCCGCCGGGTCTGGTCCGGCGAGAGGCCGAATTGCTGCCCGAACGCCCGGAGGTTGGCATCGCCCTGGCTCTGCAGGATGTCGAACATGGTGTACATGGCCGGACGCCTCACGCCGCGTCGCGAAGAGGCCCCGGTTTCGCGTGCGAGTGGGCCGCATTCGATACGAAGTGTGTCCCATCGGACCGACCCTGACCAGCCACCGGCCGGCTTCCGCGGCGATTTCGACAGGGAAAGCGGCTCGTTACGCCCGAAATCGACCGATCACAGCGGCATTCCGCTCGACGGCGCGGGGGCCGGGGCGCCCGTCTCGTGGCGCGCAGCCTCCCTGGCTTCCGACTCGGCCTCCGGCTCCGGCCGGTTGCCGCCCTCCAGTGAGCCGACGGTGCGGAAGGCCAGCACCAGGGCGACGAGCCCGAAGGCGACGGAGCCCAACCCCGTGCCGGCGATCACCCCCTTCGGCCCATAATAGGCTGCGCCGAGAAGCGCGGGCGGCATCGTGCCGAGCGTCGCCCGGCCCCAGTTCAGGAGCGTCGAGACGAAGGGAAAGCCGAGATTGTTGAACGCGGCGTTCGAGAGGAACAGCAGCCCGTTGAAGAACCAGACCGGCCCGGCCACGAGGCAGAAGAACCCGAACAGGTCGGCGGCGACACCCGTCAGTTCGAAGGCGCGGGCCAGCGGTCCGCGGGCGAGCGCCAGCACCAGCCAGACCAGCACGATGTAGAGGGCCGTCACGAGCGCGCCCTGGATCAGCACGCCGCGCATCCGGTCGAACCGGCCCGCGCCCCAGTTCTGGCCGAGGATCGGCCCGATCGAGCCCGACATCGCGAACAGCCCGCAGAAGGCGACGGGCGCGAGCCGGTCGATCACCACGTTGCCGGCGATCGCCTCGGGGCCGAAACCGGACAGGGCGTGGGCGATGAAGGCGCTCGCCACCGACGGCGCGAGGTTCGTCAGCACCGCGGGCAAGGCGATGCGCGTCACCTCCGGCAGGTCGCCGAGGACGGCGGCCAAGCGCGGGCGCTCCAACAGCCGGTGGTGCTGCAGCGCCCGCACGCCGACGATTACGAAGGTGAGCCGCGCCACGCAGACCGCGATGGCCGCGCCATCGACGCCGAGGCCGAGCCCGAAGATCAGCGCCGGATCGAGGAAGACGGTGACGATGGCGCCGCCCAGCGTCACCGACATGGCGTCGCGCGCCGCCCCCACCGCACGCAACAGGCCGGTCGCCAGCATGCCGGGGCCGAGCAGCAGGTTCGAGGGCAGGCTGATCCAGAGATAGCGTTTGGCCACCTCCAGGGTGTGGCCCTCGGCGCCGATCGCACGCAGCAGTGGATCGAGGACGGCGACGAGCCCGAGGGCCAGCAGCCCGGAGACGACGAAGACGTGGACGTTGACCGAGGTCGCGATCCGCCGCGCGCCCGCGGCGTCGCCGCGCCCGATCGCCCGCGAGACCAGGGCGCCGGCCGCGATCATCAGGCCGATATTGATCGCGATGGCGAAGAACTGGACGATGGAGGCGAAGCCGACCGCCGCGGTCAGCGCCGGATCGCCGAGCTTCGAGACGTAGAACAGCGACAGGAGATCGACGGCGAAGATCGCCATCAGCCCGACCGAGCCGGTGCCGCTCATCACCACGACGTGGCGCAGGATCGAGCCGGTGACGAAGCGCGCCGCGCCCGCGTCGCCCGTCGTTTTGGCCTCAGGCATCCCGCTCGGAATCCTCGGGCTCCAGCACGCGGGTGGCGGCCTCGTGGCGCTGCGTCTCGATCAGGCCGCGGGTCTCCGCCGAGAGCGCCCGCGAGGGCCGCGTCGGCGCGGTGAGCGGCTCGGGGCGCACCTCGGGGGTGCTCCGCAGCCAGCCGCTGCCGTCCGGCATCGCGCCGGCCTGTTGCAGGACGAGACGGGCCACATCGCGCTTGCGCACATCCTCGACCCGGCGCGCGGCGGCCTCCGCCGAGAGCCCGAGTCCCTCCAGCGTCGCCCGGCCGAAGCCCAACGCCGATTCGACCGTCTCGCGGAGCTGGAAATCCACGTCGCGGTTCATCAGCTCGATCGAATGCGTGCGGTCGTAGGCGCGCACATAGGTGCGGACGCTCGCGAATTCCTCGTGGACCATGTCGACGATCTTGGTCGCGGCGTCGGCATCGTCGATGCAGATACAAATCAGGTCGGCCTTGGCGAGCCCCGAGGCGCGCAGCACGTCGAGCCGCGTGCCGTCGCCGTAATAGATGCGGAAGCCGAAGCTCGTCGCCGCGCGGATCTGGCCGACATCCTTGTCGATCACGGTGATGCTGATGCCCTCCGCCAGGAGCACCTGCGACAGGATCTGGCCGAAGCGCCCGAAGCCGACGACGAGGACGCGGGTGTCGCCCGATTCCGAGACGTCGCCGACATCCGAGGGCGGCAGCGCCTCGGCCGGGCGGCGGGCGAGGAAAGCGTCCAACCCCTTGGCGATGATCGGCCCGACCAGCATGGTAAGTGCCGCGAGCGCCACGCAGAAGCGGGGCACGTCGCCTTCCAGGATGCGCAGGTCCGCGGCCGCGGGCAGGATCACGAAGGCGAACTCGCCCGCGGGCGCCAGCACGGCGCCGCCGCGCACGGCGTCGAGCCAGGGCGAGCCGAACAGCCGGAACAGCCCGGCCACCAGCACCACCTTGACCGCGATGGCGGCCAGCGTCGCCCCGATCAGCGCGGCCCAGTGGTTGGCGAGCAACCCGCCGTCGATCGACATGCCGACGCTCATGAAGAACAGGCCGAGCAGCATGCCGCGGAACGGCTCGATGTCGGCCTCCAGCTGATGCCGGAAGTTCGATTCGGCGAGCATCACGCCGGCCAGGAACGCCCCCATCGCCATGGAGAGCCCGGCCTTCTCCATCACCATCGCGGTGCCGAGCACCACGAGGAGGGCGGCGGCCGTCATCACCTCGCGCCCGCCGGCGGCGGCGAGCAGGCGGAAGAACGGGTTGAGGCCGTAGCGCCCGACCACCACCACCCCCGCCACCGCGGCCGCCGCGCGCGCCGTCGAGCGCAGCCCCTCGTCGAGCCATCCGTCCTTCGGCGTGGCGCCGGCGGTGGCGAGCAGCGGCAGCAGCGCCAGGATCGCCACCACCGAGATGTCCTGCAGCAGCAGCACCGCGAAGGAGCGCCCGCCATAGGCGCTGCCGAGATCGCCCCGCTCTTCGAGGAGTTGCAGCGCGACCGCGGTGGCGGAGAGCGCCAGCGCGATGCCGACCACGGTGGCCGCGGCGGGCGTCAGGCCAAAGGCGAGGCCGGCGCCTGCCAGCGCCAGCGAGCACAGGGCGAGCTGCGCGGTGCCCAACCCGAAGATGTCGCGGCGCATCGAGACGAGGCGGGAGATTTCCAACTCCAGCCCGACGATGAACAGCAGCAGCACCACGCCGATCTCGGCGACGCTCGCCGCCGTCTCCGGCTCGGCGATGAGCGAGAGCCCGGCCGGGCCGATGACGACGCCGGCGACGAGATAGCCCAGCACCGCGCTCTGCCCGAGCAGCCGCACGATCGGCACGCCGATCACCGCCGCCGACAGGAAGGTCAGCACCGGCGGCAGGAAGCTGGCGTGGGTCGCGGCGCTCGCCATGGAAGCCCTGGATCGCTTCGCGGGATTAAAGGACGAAGCTTCCCCTTATCCCGCAAGGCCCGGTGTCGCGAGGGCGATTCGCGTGTCGTTCGTCACTTGGCATTTTTGGGTTGGCCTCAAGTGCCGGCGCCCGCGTACGCGGGCTTAGGCTGCTCGCTCCGCTAGACGCCTCGGCCGAAAGCCGAGGCCGCTGCGCGGGGCGCTCTTCGCGCCCGGCCATACGGGGCTGCCGCTCGATTCGGTCGGCTGCCGTTGGGAGTTGCTTGACGGTGTTGCGTGGGCGGGGGTCACGCCGCGCGCCGAACGTGCTATGTGTTGCGCAACGGACAGGCAGTCTCGCCCTGTCGCGGCTTTCGGGCTGGCCGCTGTTGACAGACCCGGCCACCCCTCTCCACATCCGCGAGATCATGAGCGCCGATACCATCAACCTGACCGCCGACCCGAACAGGGTCCCGCATCCGGCCGTGACGGGCGACAAGCCGCCGCTGGAGATCCTTCTCTGCGCGCCGCGCGGCTTCTGCGCCGGCGTGGTGCGGGCCATCGACGTGGTCGAGCGCGCGCTCGCGATCTACGGCGCGCCGGTCTACGTCCGCCACGAGATCGTCCACAACAAGTACGTGGTCGAGACGCTGAAGCGGAAGGGCGCGGTGTTCGTGCGCGAGCTCGACGAGGTGCCCGACAGCAACGCGCCGGTCATCTTCTCCGCCCACGGCGTCGCCAAGACCGTGCCGCAGAACGCCGACGCCCGCGGGCTGACCACCATCGACGCGACCTGCCCGCTGGTGACCAAGGTCCACCGCGAGGCCGAGATCCACCACAAGCGCGGGCGCCACGTGCTGCTCGTCGGCCATTCCGGCCATCCGGAGGTGGTCGGCACCATGGGCCAGTTGCCCAAGGGCTCGATCACGCTGGTCGAGGACATCGATCAGATCGAGGCGCTCAACCCGCCGGCCGAGCAGGCGCTGGCCTGGGTGACGCAGACCACGCTCTCGATCGACGACACCAAGCACATCGTCGAGGCGCTGAAGGCCAAGTTTCCGGCGATCCACGGCCCCCACAAGGACGACATCTGCTACGCGACCACCAACCGCCAGGAGGCGGTCAAGGAGGTGGCGCCGCGGGTCGATGCCCTGATCGTCGTCGGATCCTCGAACTCCTCGAACTCGCAGCGCCTGCGCGAGGTCGCCGAGCGGGCCGGCTGCCCGATCACCCGCCTCGTCCTGCGGGCGGAAGAGATCGACTGGGACGCCTTCAAGGACATCCGCCGTCTCGGCCTCACCGCGGGCGCCTCGGCCCCCGAGGTGCTGGTGGAGGAGATCATCGACGCCTTCGCCGCCCGCTTCGACGTGACGGTGGATCAGGTCTCGGTGACGGTCGAGGACATGTCCTTCCCGCTGCCGCGCGAGTTGCGCAGCGAGGCAGCCGAGTAGTTTTTTGGACCACACGCCGGGCTTTTGCCGGTGACGATCCCAAGGGGCGCCCACGGCGCCCCTTTCCTTTGTCGATCCTGACGCGAAGCGACAACCGTGGCGGTCTACACCGACGTTTCCGACGAGGCGCTGCGCGCCTTCCTCAGCCAGTACGATCTGGGCGCCCCGCTCTCCTTCAAGGGCATCGCCGAGGGCGTCGAGAACTCGAATTTTCTGCTGCGCACCGATACCGGCAACTACATCCTCACCCTCTACGAGAAGCGGGTGAACGAGGCGGAACTGCCGTTCTTCATCAACCTGATGGGTCATCTGGCCCGCGCCGGCCTCGCCTGCCCGCAGCCGGTGCGCAACCGCGCCGGCACGGCGCTCGGGCGCCTGTGCGGCCGGCCCGCCGCCATCGTGACCTTCCTCGACGGCGTCTCGCTGAGCCGCCCCAACGCCGGGCATTGCCGGGCGCTCGGCGCCGCGCTCGCCGGGCTGCACGCGGCCGGCCGCGATTTCCCCATGCGGCGCGACAACAACCTCTCCGTCGGGGCGTGGCGCCCGCTCTTCGTGCAGGCGGAAGCGCAGGCCGACACGGTGGCGCCGGGCCTTGCCGAGCGCACGCGGGCCGACCTCGACGTGCTGGAGGCCTCCTGGCCGGTCGGGCTGCCGTCGGGCGTGATCCACGCCGACCTCTTCACCGACAACGTGTTCTTCATCGGCGACACATTGTCGGGGCTGATCGACTTCTACTTCGCCTGCACCGACGCCTTCGCCTACGATCTCGCCATCAGCCTCAACGCGTGGTGCTTCGATCCCGACGGCACGTTCCACCGCGACAAGGCGGGCGCGATGATCGCGGGCTACGACGCGGTGCGGCGGCTGGAGCCGGCGGAGGTCGCGGCGCTGCCGATCCTGGCGCGGGGCGCGGCGATGCGGTTCATGCTGACCCGGCTGGTCGATTGGCTCAACGTGCCGGCCGGCGCCCTGGTGCAGCCGAAGAACCCGCTCGAATACGACCGGCGGCTGGCGTTTCATCGCGCGGCGAAGGACGCGCGCGATTACGGGTGGGTGGGGTAGCGCCGTGGCGTTCCCCTCCCCCTTGTGGGGAGGGGTGAGGGGTGGGGGTGGTGCCGGATGAGGCTGGGCAATCCATCCTGAACCACCCCCACCTCCGGCTCCTCCCCACAAGGGGGAGGAGAGAGCGCTCGTCAGATCACCTTCAGCAGCGCTTCCGCGCCCGAAATCTCCGCCTTCGACGGCGTATCCTCGACGTTCAGCACCCGCACCACGCCGTCGTCCACCAGCATGGCGTAGCGCTGCGAGCGCGGGCCGAGCCCGAAGCCGGTCCCGTCCATGTCGAGGCCGATCGCCTTGGCGAACTCGGCGTTGCCGTCGGCCAGGAACTCGATGCCCTCGGCGCCGCTCTGCTGCTGCCACGCGTTCAGCACGAACACGTCGTTGACCGAGGTGACCGCGATGGCGTCGATGCCGCGGGCCAGGATCGCGTCGCGGTTGGCGACGTAGCCCGGCAGGTGGTTGCGGTGGCAGGCGGGGGTGAAGGCGCCGGGCACGCCGATCAGCACGACGCGGCGGCCCTTGAACAGATCGTCGGTGGTCTTGGCTTGCGGGCCCTCGGGGCCGCTCACCCGGAAGGTGACCTGGGGCAGGTGATCGCCGACCTGAATCGTCATCCGTGCTCTCCTCGCATCCTGTCCGGCAGGATTTCCTGTTGTGCCCGGCTAGCGTTAGCCGGGCCCCAAGCCCCTGTCGAGGCGCGGGCCCGAGCCGGCATCGCGCGCGTTTGCCTTATGGATCAACGGGCGCGGGCGCATTAGCATGCGTCCATGCAGAGCCCCGCCTCCTCCCTCAAAGATCCGGCCTATCTCGACGGACAGTTCCTGGTCGCCATGCCGGGCATCGGCGACGAGCGCTTCGCCCGCTCGGTGATCTACCTCTGCGCCCACTCGGCGGACGGGGCGATGGGGATCATCGTCAACAAGCCGGTGGCCGATCTCAGCATGCCGGACCTCTTGATCCAGCTCGACATCGCCAGCGAGTCCGACGCGATCCGCCTGCGCGAGCGGGTCGGCCACATGCCGGTGCTGATGGGCGGACCGGTCGATGCCAAGCGCGGCTTCGTGCTCCACACCGCCGACTTCCACATCGACCAGTCGACGCTGCAGATCGACGAGGGCGTGTGCCTGACCGCGACGGTGGAGATTCTGCGCGCCATCGCCGATGGACGGGGGCCTTCGAACGCGGTGCTGGCGCTCGGCTATGCCGGCTGGCAGGCGGGCCAACTCGAGAACGAGATTCTAGCAAACGGTTGGCTGAATTGCCCGGCCGACCCGGAGCTGATCTTCGGGGCGGGCTTGGGCACCAAGTACGATCAGGCGCTCAGGGGATTGGGGGTCGATCCGCTCATGCTGTCGGCAGAGGCCGGGCGGGCGTAAGACTGGGCCTCTCCTCCCCCTTGCGGGGAGGAGCCGGAGGTGGGGTTGGTTCAGGATTGAGCGTTCCGGTGCCTTCTGCACCACCCCCACCCCTGACCCCTCCCTGCAAGGGGGATGGGAACGCGTCCCCCTACGGAAACACCCACCCCCCGACGATCCGCAGACCCACCTCGCGCCCCTGCGCCAGACGGGCGGTGTCGGAGGCCTCGACGACGACGGTCTTGGCGCCCTGCCGGTCCACCTCGATCCGCTGGCGGCCTTGCGTCCGATAGGACGAGCGCACGGTGCCGTGGAGATGGGCGGCGTCCGCGTCGGCGAACTGGAGCTGCCAGGGGCGGGCGTAGAGCTTGACCGGGCCGGAGACGCCCTGCGGCGCCGTCAGCGGGGTGACGCGGCCCGAGACCAGCACCTGCCCGTTCTGGGCGATGGCCTCCACCTCGATCGTGTCGCCCAAGAACTTCAGCACGGTCGCGGAGACCGGGTTCTCCTGCACCTCGTCCGGCGTGCCGACCTGTTCCAGCCGGCCCCGATCCAGCACCGCCACGCGGTCGGACAACTCCAAGGCCTCGTCCTGATCGTGGGTGACGAAGATCGTGGTCTGGCCGGTGCGGTCGTGAATCTCGCGCAGCCAGCGGCGCAGGTCCTTTCGCACCTGCGCGTCGAGGGCGCCGAAGGGTTCGTCCAGCAGCAGCACGCGCGGCTCGACGGCGAGCGCACGGGCGAGCGCGATGCGCTGGCGCTGGCCGCCGGACAGCTGCGAGGGATAGCGGTCGGCGAAGCCCGAGAGCTTGATCAGGTCGAGCAGGTTGCCGACCCGGCGCTTGATCTCGGCCTTTTCCGGGCGCTCGGACCGCTTCCGGGCGTTGAGGCCGTAGGCGATGTTCTGCGCCACGGTCATGTGCTTGAACAGGGCGTAGTGCTGGAACACGAAGCCGACCGCGCGCTGCTGCACGGGAACGCGCGTGGCGTCGTCGCGGCCGAAGATGATGCGGCCGCGGTCGGGGAAGTCGAGCCCGGCGATGATGCGCAGCAGCGTCGTCTTGCCGGAGCCCGAGGGCCCGAGCAGCGCCAGCAGCTCGCCCGCCCGCACGTCGAGATTGAAGTCGTGCAGGACGGCGGCCGTCTCGAACGTCTTCGACAGATCCTCGATGCGGATCGCGGTCGCGAGATTGTTGACCTCGCCGATCCGGTCAGTGGCGCCGTGTGCCCGCCGCGATGTCGTCGGCGTAGCGCCATTCGAGGAAGGATTTGATGGCGAGGGTGACAAGAGCGAGGCCGGCAAGGAGGGAGGCGACGGCGAAAGCGGCAACGAAGTTGTACTCATTGTAGAGGATCTCCACGTGCAGCGGCAGCGTGTTGGTGAGGCCCCGGATGTGGCCCGAGACCACCGAGACCGCGCCGAACTCGCCCATCGCCCGGGCGTTGCAGAGCAGGACCGCATAAAGCAGGCCCCAGCGGATGTTGGGGAGCGTCACCGTCCGGAAGGCATGCCAGCCGGACGCGCCGAGCGTCAGCGCGGCTTCCTCCTCGGCGGTTCCCTGTTCCTGCATCAGCGGGATGAGCTGGCGGGCCACGAATGGGAAGGTGACGAAAACGGTGGCGAGCACGATGCCCGGCACCGCGAAGATGATCTGGATGTCGTGCTCGACGAGATGGGGCCCGAACAGGCCGCGCGAGCCGAACACCAGCACGTAGATCAGCCCCGAGACGACCGGCGAGACCGAGAACGGCAGGTCGATCAGGGTGACGAGCAGGTTCTTGCCGCGGAACTCGAACTTGGCGATGGCCCAGGCCGCCGCCACGCCGAAGACGAGGTTGAACGGCACCGCGATGGCCGCGACCGTGAGCGTGAGCACGATCGCCGAGCGCGCGTCGGGTTCGGTGAAGGCGGCGAGATACGCGCCCCAGCCCTTGGCGAGCGCCTGGGCGAACACCGTGATCAGCGGCAGCACGAGGAACAGCGCGAGGAAGCCGAGCGCCACCGCGATCAGCCCCCAGCGGATCCAGGGCCGCTCTGTCACCACGCTCTGCGGCGGGCGGATGGAATCGTCCCGCGTGTCGGGGAAGGAGGCGAGGGCCTCAGACATAGCCGAACCTCCGCCGGCTCCAGGCTTGGACCAGGTTGATGGCGAGCAGCGTCAGGAACGAGATGCCGAGCATGATCACCGCGATGGCGCTGGCGCCCTCGTAGTCGAACTCGGAGAGCTTGATGACGATGAGCAGCGGGGCGATCTCGGAGACGTAAGGCAAATTGCCGGCGATGAAGATGATCGAGCCGTACTCGCCGACGCCCCGGGCGAAGGCCAGCGCGAAGCCCGTCAGCACCGCCGGGATCAGCGGGGGCAGCACCACCTTGGTCAGCGTCGCGATCCGCGAGGCGCCGAGGATGGCGGAGGCCTCCTCCACCTCCTTGTCGATCTCGGCGATGAGCGGCTGCACGGTCCGCACGGCAAACGGCAGGCCGATGAACACCATGGCGATGAAGATGCCGACCGGGGTGTAGGCCGCCTCGATGCCGACCTTGATCAACTGCGAACCCACCGGCCCGTTCGGGGCGTAGAGGGAGGCGAGCGCGATGCCGGCCACCGCCGTCGGCAGGGCGAAGGGCAGATCGACCACCGCGTCGGCGAGCTTGCGGCCGGGGAAGTCGTAGCGCGTCAGCACCCAGGCGACGATGCCGCCGAAGATCGAGGCAGTGAGCGCGGCGAGCAAGGACACGCCGAAGCTGACGCGCAAGGCGCTCGCCACCCGCGGGTCGGTGGCGACGGCCCAGATGCCCGCCGGCCCGAGCCCGGCGGCCTTGGCCACCAGGGTCGCGAGCGGCAACAGCACGATCACGCCGAGGCAGGTGAGCGTGTAGCCGAGCGTGAGCCCGAAGCCGGGGATCACGCTGCGCTGGCGGAAGCGCCGCCTGGGGCGAGGGGCCTCGCTCATCGCTTGCTCAGCTGATCGAACAGGCCGCCATTGTCGAAGTTCAGCTTCTGGATGTCGTCCCAGGAGCCCTGGACATCCTCGATCTTGAACAGCTTGATGTCGGGCAGCAGGGCGAGGTCTTCGGGCTTAGCGGCCTCGCGCTTGATCGGGCGATAGCGATGCTTGGCGAAGATCGCCTGCGCCCTGTCGCTGTAGAGGAACTGCAGGTAGGCCTCGGCCTGCTTGCGGGTGCCCTTCTTGTCGACGTTGGCGTCGACGAGCGCGACCGGCGGCTCGGCGTAGATCGAGGTCGGCGGCACGACGATGTCGAACTTGTCCTTGCCGAACTCCTCCAGCACGAGGAACGCCTCGTTCTCCCAGGTCGGGAGCACGTCGCCGAGGCCGCGCTGGGCGAAGGTCACGGTCGAGCCGCGGGCGCCGGTGTCGAGGACGGGGACGTTCTTGTAGAAGCTGCCGACGAAGGCGTTGGCCTTCTCCTTGTCCTTGCCTTCCTTCTCGTAGGCGTAGCCCCAGGCGGCGAGGAAGTTCCAGCGCCCGCCGGCCGATGTCTTCGGGTTCGGGGTGATGACCTTCACGTCGGGCTTGGCCAGATCCGACCAGTCCTTGACCGCCTTCGGGTTGCCCTTGCGCACGAGGAACACCACCGTCGAGGTGTAGGGCAGGCCCTCGTTGGGGAGCTTGGTGCGCCAGTCGGCGGGGATCTTCTTCGAGATCTTCGAGATCGCGTCGATGTCGGAGGGGATGCCGAGCGTCACCACGTCGGCCGGGATGCCGTCGATCACGGTGCGGGCCTGTGCGCCCGAGCCGCCATGGGCCGCGCGGATCGTGATGGTTTCGCCGGTCTTGGCCTTCCACTCCTCGGCGAAGACCGCGTTGATCTCGCGGTAGAGCTCGCGCGTCGGGTCGTAGGAAACGTTGAGGATCTCGTTCTGCGCCCGCGCGCCGCCCACGACGCCGAAGGCCAGGGCGAGGCCGAGAAACGCCCCACGGCTGAGCGGGGCGCGGCCGGGTCTGTTCGAGAAGCCTGAAATCACGTCGTCTCGTCTCCGCGAGGCGGGCACTAGGGCCCGCTCATTCACGAAGGAAGTGTTCGTTTTAAAGAACGTTGTCAAGCTGACGAGGTGCGGTCCGAAGCGCCATCGACAGGGGTGGTCGAGGACTTCCTATCGCATAGACAAGGCCTTTGTCGGCATCGTCGGAACGATCTTCTTCCGATCCGGCGGCGCGAGGGAGAACCATCTCCCTCGTTGGCGTTCTCTAGAAAGAACGTTCCTGCGCCTTGCGCCGGGCGCCGCTCAGGCCGTCGCCCATTCGATGGCGAGCCAGACGCCGCGGGCGACGATGAACCACCACGTCATCGTCAGCGCCAGGGCGCAGGCCAGCCCGAGGGTGGCGAAGCGGCGGTGAAGGAGGCGCCGGAGCGCGTCGGCGACGGGCTGCATCGAAGATCCTGTCGAAGGGAAGGCATCGGTTCCGGATCGGGCCGGGCGTGCCGCTCCGATCCGCCTCCCGTCCCGTTTCGGGACATCGAAGCCCGGTCGGAGACGGATTGGCTTAACCACCGCAACCGGCGAACCAGCCGGGACAGAGGCTCCGGCGAGCCCGTTTCCGCAGGGGGATCGGCGCCTTGTCCACGGGCGTCGCCGGCTCCTGCCGGGGCGCGCCGGGCGGCGGGCTCCGGTCTTGCAGTGAGGCGGTCAACGGCCCGCACCCCGCGGGCCTCGTCCCGTTCTCTTCCCGCGAAGGGTCCTCTGGTGTCTGCATCCGCCTCTTCCGACGCGCTGTCGCGCCCGGCGCCCGTGCTGGGCCTGTTCTCCGACGGTTTTTCCGCACGACGAGGCCCGTTTCCGGCGGCGTTCCCGTTCACCCATGCCTGCGACCCGACCCACCGCTTCGCGTTCTCGGTGGCCGACGACTGGTACGGGCGCTGGAACGTGCTGCCCTGGCGCCCGCCGGCCGAGACGGTCCCCAGCGAGGATATCTTCGTGGTCGTGCCCGCCACGGATCGGTCGCGGCGAAACGACCGGCCGGGCCGGCTTCCCCCGGCACCGCGGCTGCGCCTAAGCTGAGGGCATGGAAGAGAACGAACTTCGCGAGTCGCGGGCGGCGCTGGTCCTGATGGCCGTGGCGGTCTTCGCCGTGCTGGCCTTCGGCGCCGTGACGCTGATCGCCCAGGCGGGCTGAGGCGGGCCTGTCTCGACGCCCTTTCGACCGGCTTCTCCCATCACCCCCCTCGGGATGAGGGCGGGGATCGGAAAACCATCGGAGAGAGGGAGAGCCGGACGGGCGCTCAGCTCGAGAGCTGGCGCAGCTGCCGGTCGAAGGCTTCGAGGGCCCGGGTCTGCTCGGGGTCGGGCTGCGGGCCGCTGATATAGGCCAGCGTCACACGGGCGATGCGCAGCGCCGTCGCGAGGTCGCGTCCTTCGCGGCGGGCCTGCTCGATCACGGTGGCGACGTCCGCCATGACCTGCGCCTTTGCTTCGTAACCCCTCATGGCGTCTCGCCGCCTTCGACCCCTGGGCCATAAAGGCCACGCTTGCACTCGTACCATTCCCGCGGGCGATGGCGAAACACGTCCGCGCGACCTCTCCAAGGGACTCTTCTCACAGGCCCTCGGTGAAGGCATCATCATCGGCAAACGAGGCAGGAGCGAGACGATGGGCGAGGCGACGTCCGGGGGCGGGAGCCCGGGCCACGCGGTGTTCGACGTGGCCGCGGGCGTGCGCGCCCTGCCCGAGACCGCCGACACGATGGTGGCCGACCATCGCTTCACCGACGACCCGGCGGCGAGCGCGCGGGTGTTCCGGGTCTACCGGCCCACCCCGCCGCATTCGCACGACACCTGCGACGAGTATCTCTACGCCCTGTCCGGCCGCTGCCTGATGCGCTTCGGCGACGAGGCGCCGCTCGAGGTCGGACCGGGCACCCTCGTGGTGTTCAAGCGCGGTGTCGTCCATTCCGTACCGGCGATCCTCGAGGAGCCGATGGTGTTCCTCTCGGTCGACACGCCCCGGCGGGCGCCCCGCGACATCCGCTTCGCCGAGGCCGGCACGGGCACGCCCGACACCTTCATGCGGCAGACGGAGTGACCCTCACAGCACGTCCGTCCCGGCATTCTCCGCCCGCAGCGTCTCCGCGGCCTGGAACAGGCGCTCGCTCGTCAGCTTGAGGAAGTAGAAGCCGAATTCCGGGTTCTGGTAATAGAGCTGCTTGACCTCGGAATAGCTCAGGCAGAGCGCCGAGCCCGCCTCGACGCAGGCGAGCGAGCCGGTGCGGCGGTTGCCCGGCGAGAGCATGCCGAGTTCGCCGACGATGTCGCCGGGCTTCACGTCGAGCCCGTGCTCGGCGATGCGGAAGCGCCCGCTCTCGATCAGGTACATCTCCTCGGCCGGATCGTCCCTCAGGAACAGCACCGCGCCGGCCCGGAAGCGCCGGGACGTGCCGAAGGGCTTGAGCCAGTCGAGCGAGAGATCGCCGGAGGCCGCCCGCTCGGTGTGGCGCACGAGGCGGAGCATCTGGTGGAGCCGCCACGCGTTGACCGGGATCTGGATCATCCCGGTCAGCACCACCGGTGCGCTGCCGATCAGGACGCCGTAGGCGATGACGGCGCAACTCGCGCAGAGCGCCACGATCCGTAAGGGGATCATCGTGCTCATCGCCGTCGAGGCGATGGTCAGCCCCGTGCCGAGATAGCCGATCGCCTCGATCCAGCTCATCGCCGCCCCCGCCTTGCCCCATCCCGGACGGCGACGAGGAAACCTCGACGCCGTCGGCCCGCGCGACGGCCTTCGTCCGCCGGACGCGCCGGTTCCGACCCCGGATCGGAATCGGCGCCGCGTGGATCGATGCGGCGGTTCGCACCGATCGTGCCCCGATGGCAAGCGCCTCAGGCGGTGGCGCGCAGGGCCGGCGCGGCGAGTCGCTCCGCGACCGCGTCGGCGGCGCGCATGCCCTCCTCGTAGGCGCCGCCCGCGGTGCCCCATTGCTGGCGGGAATTGGCCTCACCCGCGAACCAGATCCGCTCCGCCACCGGCTCCTGCAGGATCGTCCGCGCGCCCGCATGACCGGGTGGGACCACGGCCCAGGAGCCGCGCGACCAGGGATCATGCCGCCATCCGGTCACCGCCGGCATCGCGAGGTCGCGCAGGCCGCGCGCGCCGAAATGCTCGGTCAGCACGGCGCGGGCGAAGCGGCGCTCCGCGTCCGGGCCGCAGCGGAGCGCGTCCGCCGCCTCCGCGAAGGCGGCGTCGAGTTCGAAATAGTGGAAACCCGTGCCGTCGATCCGGGTCAGCATCCCCGGCGGCTCGTGGCGCCCGCCGACGAGGCTGGCGAGCCGGTCGCGTCCGCGGAACGGGGCCGAGGGCCAGTGCAGCACGACGTGCTCGTAGGTGCCCGACAGGAAGCCGTCGATCGCCTCGCGCGTCCGGGCAGGCAGCGCCGGCTCGAAGCGCAGGCTGCGCTGGAGCACCGGGATCGGCACGGTGACGATCACGGCGCGGGCCCCGAGCGTCCCGCCGTCCGCCAAGCGGATCGTGACGCCCGGTCCGGTGGTCTCGATGGCGGTGACCGGCGCGCGCAGGCGGATCGGCAGGTCCAAGGCGAGGCGGGCGATGAACGCGCCGTAGCCGCCGGCGATGAAGAAATTGTCGCCGTATTCGAGGCTCGGCCAATCGTGCAGCGACACCTCTTTCAGCGGCCGCCCCGAGACGAGGGCGTGGACGAGGCCGATCCGCTCCCGCCACGGCCCGAGGCTCGGCGGGACCGCGCTCGAGGCCGGGGCGTCCGCGCGCAGGCCCGCGGCGAGCGTCATCGCCCGGTCGGCGATGTCGAAGGCGCGGCCGAACGCGGCCTGCTCGGCGGGACGGCCCCGGCGGCGCCCGACCCGGAGATGGCCGTCCTGCGCCGCCCGCCGCAGCGGCTCGCCGCGGGCGTGGCCGAGCGCCACCAGCGGGTTGACCGGCCCGGCATGGAGCCAGTGCGCCCCGAGATCGATCGGATGCCCGCGCAGCGCCGCGGTGAAGGCGCGGCCCCCGACCCGGTCGCGCGCCTCCAGCACCGCCACCGACAACCCGCGCCCGATCAGAAGCCGCGCCGCCGCGATTCCGGCCGCGCCCGCGCCGATCACCGCCACGTCGGGGGCGGAGGGGAGGGGGGCGAAGCGCGGCGGGACGGTGGGGCGGAAGCGGGCGTGTTCGGGGGAGGGGGGCATTCGCTTCTTGAGGCTGCGAAGGGAGGGTGGTGATGTCGGACGCGACGCCGCCCGCGGCAAGCGCGCCCCAAAAACCCTCACCCCTCCGCGGGGGAGGGTGCCCGCGGAGCGGGGGGACAAGCGGCACCGTCGCTCCCCTCACACATCCGTCGCTGACGCGAGACCCACCCTCTCCCGCGGAGGGGAGGGGGATGCGGCGGCGACGCCTGCGACTGGACCATGGAAAATCAGCGTCCCGGCGCGGCCCCCTTCGGATCGAGCACCTCCACCGTTCCCGACTTGTCGCCCCCCGGTCGCGGGCTCCCCGTCAGCGTGTAGATGCGGCCCTGATAGGTCACTGCGCCGAAGCCGTGGCGGGCGGTCGGCAGGCGGGCCAGTGCCCGCCAGAGGTTGGCCGGCAGGTCGAACGCCTCGACCTCGTCGTAGGTCCTCACCCTGGACTCGCCGCCGATCACGAACACCTCGCGCCCCAACACCGCCGAGGCGACGCCGCTGCGGGCGGTCGGTAGGGGGGCGGCGTCGCTCCAGCGGTCGGTGGCCGGATCGTAGACCTGATTGGCCGTGAGGTTTTTCGACGAATCCCCGTCGATGCGCCCGCCGGTGGCGACGATGCGGCCCTCCACCGTCTGTACGGCGAGGTGGTCGCGCGGGGTCGGCAACGGCGCGGCGCTGGCCCAGCTGTCCGTCGCCGGATCGTAGATCTCGTGGGTCGTGACGTTGCCCCGGCCCGAGCCGCTGCCGCCGACGACGTGGATCTTTGGGCCGACCGGCGTCGCGCCGCCCGCCGCCCGCGGCGTCGGCAGTCGCGCACGGGGTTCCCAGGCGTCCGTCTTCGGGTCGTAGGCCCAGACCTTCTCGCTCGCGTCCCAGCCGTTCACGTAACCGCCGAACACGTAGATCTTCCCGCCCCGCTCCGCCGCCATGGTGTGATGGACCGGATAGGGAAACGCGGCCCCCTTGCTCCAGCGGTCGTTGGCGAGGTCGTAGATCAGGAGTTCGGTCGCGCCGTTATAGTCGCCGATGACGTAGGCCTTGCCGTCGAACGCCGCGACCGCGACCTCGGAGCGCTCGGCCGGTGCCGAACTGGCGCCGGCCCAGGCGCCGACCTCGTGGGCCGCCGCGGGGCTTGCCGCGCAGAGGAGCCCGAGCAGGATCAGGCGGGGGAAGGGGCGTCGGGTCATGGCGTGTCTCCGGCGTCTGTCGGGTGTCAACGCGGCAATCGAGCGGGAGGGCCCGAGCTTTTCCGGACTTGCACTCGTGGGCGCTTGCGGCGAGAAACCCGGCGAGGTCGGCAAGAGGCAGTTTTCGGGAGACGAACGGCGCGATGCTCATGAAGGCCGCCGCCGCGGCTCTGCGCCAGGTGTTCTCCCCGGCGTTGCGCGGCATCCTGATCAAGTCGCTGGCGCTGACGATCGGGCTTCTGGTCGCGGTGTGGTTCGGGCTCACCCGGCTGATCCAGGCGTTCCAATCGAGCCACCACATCTCGGCGGATTACCCGTTCCTCGACACGCTGGCCTACTTCCTGGCAGGCGCCGGGCTGTTCGTGGCGCTCGCCTACGTGATGCCCGCGGTCTCGATCTTGGTCGCGGGCTTCTTCCTCGACGACGTCGCCGAGATCGTCGAGCACACCGACTTCCCCGCCGAGCCGCGGGGCCGGGCGCTGCCCTTTGGCACGGCGATGTGGTCGGCCGTGCGCTTCGCCGGGCTGGCGCTGCTGGTGAATCTCGTGGCGCTGATCCTCGTCTTCGTGCCGGGGGTGAACCTCGTCGCGTTCTTCGGCGCCAACGCCTACCTCTTGGGCCGCGAGTATTTCGAACTCGCCGCCGGGCGCTTCCGGCCGCTGGCGGAGGCCCGCGCCATGCGCGAGCATTTCGGGTTCACGGTGATCCTCGCCGGCTGCCTGCTCGCCGGGATGATGGTGATCCCGATCGTCAACCTCGTCACCCCGCTCTTCGGCGTGGCCCTAATGGTCCACCTGCACAAGGGCCTGGAGCGCAAGGCGACGCTCTCCGGCCCCGGCGCGAACGCCCGCCTGCCGCACGGGCGCTGAGCGTCCCGCGACGGGACGTTACTTAACGAAATCGATACGGAATCGCCGCGCACGCCGATTGCAGCCTGCCGCCCGAGCCGTCGCCACGACGGCCATCGATGCGGATTCTGTCCCGAGGCGGTCACCGGTCATGTTGCAGATCGAGAGCAGGGAGGCGCATGGCCGCGCCCTGGCGCTGACGGCGCCCGCGGCGGCGATGGGCGAGATCGACCGCACCGCCGAGATCGGCGACCTGTGGCGCATCCTGTGGCGGCGGCGCGCCACCATCGTCTGGACCACGCTCCTCCTCGTGACGGGCACGCTCGTCTCCTGCGCGCTCACGCCCCCGCTCTACACCGCCACCGCCCAGATCCTGATCGATCCGCGCGACCGGCAGGTTCTGACGAACGACATCAACCCGACCATGGTCGCCCCCGACGGGGGCGTCACCCAGGTCGAGAGCCAGGCGCGCGTGCTCGAATCGGCCGGCGTCCTGACCCGCGCCGCGGCGGCCACCGGCCTCGACGCCGATCCCGAATTCACCGGCAAGGGCGAGATCGGCACCTTGGTCTCGGACCTGCGCGATTGGATCGGCTGGCCGGAGCCCGCGGATTCGGTCACCGACCGCGAGGACCGGCTCCTGCGCAACATGCGCAAGCGCCTCGCGGTGAAGCGCGCCGACAAGGTGTTCGTGATCGACATCGTGTTCACGGCCAAATCCGCCGAGAAGGCCGCCCGCACCGCCAACGCCATCGCCGCGGCCTACCTCGCCGACCAGAGCGAGGCACGCACCGAAGCCTCCAAGCGCGCCTCCGGCTCGCTGACCGACCGCCTAGAGGAACAGCGCGAGCGCGTGCGCGCGGCGGAGGAACGCGCCGAGGCCTACCGGTCGAAGAACGACCTCGTGCGCTCGAACGGTCGCCTCGTCACCGAGCAGCAGCTCGGCGAGATCAACGTGTCCTTGAGCGCGGCCCAGGCCAGGGCCGCCGAGCTGAAGGCCCGCCTCGACCAGATCGAGCGGGCCCGGAACTCGGGCGCACCGGAGGCGATCAACGAGGCGATCCAGTCGAACACCATCGGGAAGCTCCGGGCGCAATACGCCGAACTCGTCGAGCGGCAAGCCGACCTGCGCACGCAGCTCGGCGCCCGCCACCCGTCGATCGTCGCGGTGACGGCCCAGTTGCAGGACGTCCGCACGCTCATCAATTCGGAGCTCGCCCGCATCGCCCAGTCGGCCCGGGCCGATTACGAGCGGGCGTCGGCGAGCGAGCGGGCGCTCGCGAAAAACCTCGACCGCCTGCGCGGCGAGAGCACGGCGACCAATCAGGCCGCGGTGAAGCTGCGCGAGCTGGAGCGCGAGGTCGAGGCGAGCCGCAGCGTCTACACCTCGTTCCTCACCCGCGCCCGCGAGATCGAGGAGCGGGCCAACATCGACGCCACCAACGCCCGCGTCGTCACGCAGGCGATCCCGCCGCAGGAGAAGAGCTGGCCGATGCCGGCGCTGTTCGCGCTCGCGGCGGCGGCTGCCGGTATGGGACTCGGCACCGGGCTGGCGCTGGTGCGCGAATACGCCAACCCCGCCGTCCTCTCCCGCGGGCAACTCCAGGGCCTGACCGGCGCGCCCGTCATCGGCACGGTGCCGAACGGGACGCGCCGCCGCGGCGGGCGCGCCCGCCGGGCGGCGCAGGCCGCGCGCGAGGCCGCGGGCGCGCTGGCGCTGACGCGCCTCCTGGGCATCCGCGGCGGCACGCTCGGGACCGCCACCAGCGTCTTCGTCACCTCGGCCGCCGCGGACGGCACCGAGCGGCGCCGCGTCTCGCAGCTTCTGGCCTCGCTGGGCGAGGCGCGCGGCCTCCAGGTCCTCATGATTGAGGCCGACCTGCTCGGCCCGGAGGCGACGCCGGGCCTGCTCGACGTGCTGCGCGGCGACGAGCCGCTCGCCACGGTGATGCGCCGCGAGCCGTCGAGCGGCGTGCGCTTCCTCGGCGTCGGCCGTCCCAAGCGCGCGCCGACCGAGCGCGGCCGCGAGGCCCGCGAGCGCTTCCTCGCCGAGATCGGCCGCCGCTTCGACCTCGTCATCGTCGACGGCGGCGCCATCACCGAGAACCCCCAGGCCGCGAGCCTGATGCCGCTCGCCGACGGCGTCCTCCTCGTCGCCCGCCTCGGCGCGACGAGCCAGCGCGACGTGGCCGACCTTGTCGAAGCGGCGGGGCTCGCCGGGCACCCGGTGGGGGCGAGCCTGATCGTGACGCGGGCGTGAGGGCGCGGGTACGATGACCGCCGCCCCGCAGATTCCGTCCGCGGCCTGGTCGGTTCCGATCCACCGTGCCCGTCCGCGCGCCCGCGACGCGTCCGCCGCCCCGGCGATCCTCCTGCTCCTCGTCCTGTTCCTGTTCTCCGGCGGCGTGCTCTGGCATCTCGGGGTCAACTACGACGGCTTTTCGGGAAGCGCGGCCGCCAAGGTCCATCCGGCGACCTATCTCGCGCCGCTCTGCCTCCTCTGGGCGATGGTCTCGTCCGGCGATCCCGTCGGCTTCTGCCTGCGCACCGCCCGCGATGCGCCCGCGAGCCTGCTGCTCCTCGTCGTCGGCACGGCGCTGCTCGTGCAGATCGCGCTGCGCTCCGGCACCGGGCTCTCCGGCTCCATCGACACCTTCGTCGGTCCGGCCCTCGTCATGATGCTGCTGGTGCGCATCGCCCCCGCCCGACTCGGGCCGCTGGAGACGGCGCTGCATGGCGTGATGCTCGCCAATGCCTGTCTCGGGCTCGCGGAGTTCGCCACCGGCCGCCTCGTCTTCCCCTACCGGCTCGACGGCGAGGCCTTCCCGACCGACACGCGCTCGGCCGCCTTCCAGGGCCATCCCCTCGTCAACGCGCTGGTCACCGCGACCTATGTCCTCGCCCTGATCGCGGGCGGCGGGCAGTTGCGGCCCTGGCAGCGCCTCGCGATGCTGGCGCTGCAGACGGCGGCGCTCGTCACCTTCGGCGGGCGCTCGGCCATCGTCGCCGTCGTGCTGCTCGGCGGCCTGTCGGTCCTCGTCGCGACCCTGAGGGTGCTGCGCACCGGCCGGGTGCCGCTGCTGGCCGCCGCCTTCGGTCTCTCGGCGCTCACCATGGCGCCGCTCGCCCTCGTCGCGCTCGCCTTCGGCGGGTTCTTCGACAAGCTCGCCGAGCGCTTCGTCTCCGACGGCGGCAGCGCCAACGCCCGGATCGAGATGCTGGCGCTCATCGACCGCATCCCCTTCCGCGATCTGGCATTCGGCCCCGATACCGGCTTCGTCGAGACGCTGCGGCGGATGCACGGGCTCGAATGGGGCATCGAGAACCCGATCGTCCGGATGGTGCTCTACCAGGGCGTGTTCATGACGACGCTGCTGACGCTCGCCGTGGTGCTGTTCGTCGCCGAGATCGTGCGCCGCTGCCGGCCGGGTACCTTCCTGCCGGTGCTCGGCTTCGCGCTGCTGCTCAACACCTCGGAGAGCATCGCCAGCAAGACGACGGTGCTGGCGAAGTTCGCGATCATGATGGTTGCGCTCTACCGGCCGCTCATGCCGCGTCGGCGGTGAGCCTCACCCCGGCATCCGCATCCCCAGCGCCGCGACGACGGCCGGATCGAAAGCACGGGTCGCGTCGTCGGTGACGAGGCCGAACCCATCGAAGAAGTTCCAGTAGGCCCAGCCGAAGCCGTAGCCTTCGATCGTCTCGCGCAGATCCCGGATGTAGCGCGCCCGGTCGGCGGCGCCGGCCGCGACGTAGCGGGCGTCGCTGCGCAGCGCCCCGAACTCGCCGATCAGGATTTTTTCGGGGGCGATGCCGTTGGTTCTCGCCCAGCCGCGCACGCCCGAGAGACCGTGGACCAGAAAATTCCGGTCGGGGCGGGCATCGAAATATTCCCGCATCTTGGCCTCGGTCTCGGCATAGGCCGCCTGCGCCTCGGCGGGCGGGCGTCCTGCATCCTGCGCCATCCGGCGGCGCACGGCGGCGAGCGTCGCGGCGAGCGTGCCGTCGCTCGCCGGCCACGGTACCGCGTTGAGCGCGCGGTAGATCGGCTCGCCCCGCATCCACGGCGCCCCCTGGTGGGTGAACAGGTACGGCTCGTAGAAGTGGACGACGTAAGTCAGCGGCCCGAGCCCGGCGAGCAGCTTCGGGTCGAGCGCCTGCAGGCCCGGCACCATGCTGCCGCAGGCGCCGGTCGCGGTAAGCGTCAGGGTGGGAGCCGCCCCGCGGGCCGCCACCAGGAGGTCGCGCTGGATCGCGGTCCACTCGGTCGAGCCGCAGGCCTGGGGCGGCTCGTTGACCGGCTCCAGCACGGTGCGCGCCGGGTCGAGCCGTCTGGCGATCTCGGCGACGAGGGCGCGATAGGCGGCAAGGTTCGGCGCCTGCCGGTCGGCGATTAGCCGGCGCGAGTTCCAGTGATGCGTCGCCTCGTTGATCTGGACGTTGACGACGACGTCGAGCCCCGCCGCGAGGCAGAGCCCGACCGCGTCGTCGAGTTCGTCGAGGAGCCGGCGGCGAAAAAGCGTGCCGTCGAAGGCGAGGAACGGCCCGGGATCGACCGGGATCCGCACGAAGTCGAAGCCGGCCTCTCTCAGGCGCCGGAGGTCGGCCCGCTTCGGCACCGGGCGCTGGTCCTGGAACGGCGGCCACGCATAGTCGGTGCGCGGCGCCGGATATTCCTTGGTGAGCGAGAACCACGGCCACAGGCTGATGCCCCGCCGAAGCTGGGGAGCGGCCGGGGCGGCCCGTGCCGGGAGGGTCGCACCGAGCGCTGCGGCTAAAATGGTCCGGCGGGTCGGCATCTCAGCGGGAGCGCGGCGCGGGCGCGGTCCCGCCGACCGCGCGGGCGTCCGGCTCGCTCCGGCCCTCCGCCCGCGCCACGTCGCGTGCCAGGGCGAGCAGTTCCGCCTCGTAGCGGGCGAGCACGTCCGACCATCGAAACGCCTCCGCCGCCCGCCGCCTGGCGGCCTTGCGGGCGGGGGCGAGGTATTCCGGCCGGGTCAAAGCGAGGTCGATCGCGGCCTCCAGCGTCTCCTCGTCGCGGAAGGCGAACTGGCCCGGCCCGGTGGTCCAGGCGTTGAAGACGTTGTCGTGGGCGATGACGGCGTTGCCCGCCCACAGGGCTTCGACCAGCGACGGGTTGGTGCCGCCCACCCGGTGGCCGTGCAGGTAGGCACGGGCGTGGAAGCGCAGCGCCCGCACGATCGCCGGATCGTAGAGGCCGCCGGGAAACATCACCTCGTCGCCCGCCGCCGCTCGCACGGCGCGGTGATAGGGGTTGGCCGCGTCGAGGCAGCCGACCACGACGAGGCGCAGCCCCCGGCGGCGGCGGGAGAAGGCGCGCACGATCGGCAGGATTGAGTTGTCGGGCTCGATCCGCGCCACGCTGAGCAGGTAGCGGTCCGGCGCGAGCCCGAGGGCGTCGAGCGGCGCGGTCGGGGCCGCCTCGACGGGGTCGCCGCCGTAGGGGATCGTGGCGATCGCGGAGCGCGGGCGGCGGGTGGCGAGGTGGTCGGCGATCGCCGGATGGTCGGCGATCAGCCGGTGCGAGGTCCAGGCGGCGATCCACTCGGCGACCCAGAAATAGGCCCGCACCGCCGCGTTCCACTTGGGCCGGCGCCACTCGATCCCGTCCATGTTGGTGAGGATCTTTCTGCCGCGCAGGCGCAGCCACGGCAGGAACGGGGCGCCGTTGTAGCCGAGCACGAGGCACGCCGCGTCGCGCTGCGCGGCGTGGCGCACGCAGTGCCCGTCGAAGGCGAGCGTCGCGAGCGCGCCCGTCTGCGCGACCTGGACATGGACCAGCTCGATCCCCCGCCAGGTCGTGGAGCTGAAGCGCCGCCGCAGGGTCGTGACCTCGTGCTGGCAATAAACCGTGACGCGCCAGCCCTGCGCGGCGAGGTGCTGCGCCAGCCGCTCGGCCAGCGTCTCGAAGCCGCCATGCGCCGCCGGGATGCCGCGGGTGCCGAGAATCGCCACGGCCGGGCGGCCGGCGCCCGCCGCCATCGGACGCGGGCCCGCCGCTTGCTCCGGCCCCGTCAGCGGCGCCGGATCGGTGCCGAAACGGGACGAGTCGAGGGCAGTGACCCCATGCGCATTGCCTGCATCCATCAGGGATACGAACTCTACGGCTCGGACCGAAGCTTCATCGAAACCGTCGGTGCCCTACGCGAAACGTTTCCGGACGCGGACTTGAGTGTGGTCCTGCCCAGAGTGGGACCGATCGTACCGTTCCTCGAAGCTTTCGCGACGCGGGTTGACTACGCACATCTGTGGGTGCTGCGCCGGAAGGGCCTTGGGCGTCTCGCGACGCTCGGCCTCCTCGCCCTGCCCATCGCGCTCGGGCGCGCCGTCCGGCGCTTCGCGCGGGCCGACCTCGTCTACGTCAACACCGCGGTGGTGGCCGACCATCTCCTCGCCGCCCGGTTCTTTCCGGGCAGGGCGATCGTGCACGTGCACGAGATCCCCCAGGGACCGGCGCTGACCGTCCTGCGCGGGCTGATTCGCTGGAGCCGGGCCGAGATCGTGTTCAACTCGCAGGCGACGCGGTCCGCCTTCGCCCTGCCGGCCTCGATCCCCGCGCGGGTGATCCACAACGGGATCGCCGGCCCGCCCGCGGCGCTGACGCAGACCTATGACGGGACGCGGGCCCTGCGGGTGCTGATGCTGGGGCGCCTCAGCCGGATCAAGGGTCAGGAGGTGCTGCTCGACGCCCTCGACGCGTTGCCGGCCGACATCGCCCGGCGCATCGAATTGCGGATCGTCGGCAGCGCCTTCGAGGACCCGGAGCGCGAGCGGCGGCTGGCCGCGCGCATCGCCGGATCGGCCCATGCCGGGCGGGTGACGCTCCGGCCGTTCGATCCCGATCCCGATCCGCATTACCGCTGGGCCGACATCGTCGCCGTCCCGTCCCGCCTGCCGGAATCGCTCGGGCGCGTGGCCATCGAGGCGATGGCCTACGGGCGCCCGCCGCTGGTCTCGGCCATCGGCGGTCTCGCCGAGGTGGTGGAGCACGGCCGCACCGGCTGGTGCGTGCCCCCCGATCGGCCCGAGGTCCTGTCGGAGGCACTCGCCCGGATCGTCGCGGCGCCGGAGGCGTGGCGCGGGTTTCCGGAGGCCGGGCGGCGGCGCTACGAGGCGTTGTTCACGGAGGATGCGGCGCGGCGGGCGATCGGGGCGCTGGTGCGGGAGCGTTCGGGTTCAGGCGGTTCCGGGCGCGACGCTTCCGATCCCGCGTCTCACCCGCGCCCTCATCCCGAGCTGCGAAGCGAAGCGGAGCCTCCAAGGAGGCCTCCGGAAGACGCGCGATCCCTGAACTCCTCCTTCGAGGCCGCTGGCGCGGCACCTCAGGATGAGGGCGCGGGTTGGACGCGGGAATCGACGTCGCCGATGCGCGGCGCGCCATGACCCGCGCCGATCTCCACCGCCTCGCCGGCCGCTTCGTCGTGATGCTCGGGGGCGAGGTGCTGCAGAGCCTGTTCCATCTCGGGCTCAACCTCGCCCTGGTGCGGGCCCTGTCCGCCCACGGCTATGGGCTGTTCGCCATCGTATTCGGGCTCGGGGCCGTCGCGCTCACCTTCGTGCGGGCGCTGGCGGGCGTTCCGGCCCTGACCTTCATCCCGCAGGCGCGCTCCGAGCGGCGCGCGCGGGCGGAGGCCGTCGCCTTCGGCACGGGGGCGCTCGCGCTGTGCCTCGGGCTGGCGCTGGGGACGGCCGCCGCCTTCGCTCCCTTCGTCGGGAGGGGCGCGCTCGCCGCCGGTGCCTTCGTCGCCGCGTGGTCGCTGCGGAGCTTCCTGCGCAACCTGCTCTTCGCCCGCGGACGCGCCGATGTCGCGGGCCTCAGCGATCTCGCCTTCACGCTGGGCGGCACGGCGATGCTCGCGCCGGTCCTGATGCGCGGTGGCGCGGACGCGCTCCTGTGGGACAGCCTGTGGCTGCTGGCCGCCGCCCACGCCCTCGGCCTCGTCGTGGCGCTCCTTGCCCTGCGCGAACGGATGCGGATCGCGCCCCGCCACGCATGGCGGCGCTACCGGCGCCTGTGGCGCTCGCTCGCGTGGTCGGTGGCCGGCACCGCGACCGCCAACGTGCAGGCGCAGGGACAGATGCTCCTGATCGCAGGGCTCGCCGGCCCCGCCGCCTACGCGCCGATCGCGGCGGTGCTGGTGCTGTTCTCGCCGCTGCGGCTCCTCGGCACCGTGGTGGTCAACTTGTGCCAGCCGGAGATGGCGCGCCTCATCGCGGCGGGCGAGGCCCGGCGCCTGCGCCGCGTGCTCGCCGCGGCGACCGCCCTGCTCGCCGCCGCCTGCCTCGCCTACGGTGCCGGCCTCGCCCTCCTGTTCGATGCGGTCGAACATCGTCTCTTCGCCGACCGCTTCGCGGGCGAGCCGCTCGGCCTCATCGCCGGGCTGGTCGGGTCGACGGTGCTGCTCACCATGCTCTATGCCGCGCCCAAGACCCTGATCGAGACGCGCCGCGCCTTTCCCGAACTCGCCGCCATGGCGCTGGCGAGCGCCACCCTCGGCATGGCCGCGGTGGCGGCCCTCGTGGCGTTCGCCTCGCCGGCCTGGTCGATGGCCGGGGTCGCGGTCTCCGAGGTCGTCGTGCTCGCCTGGAGTTGGCGGGCGGCGCTGCGGCCGGCGACGCAGCCCGTGGCGCCTCGCCCTTCTGCCTTCCGAATCGCCCTGCCGTTGTCCAGGAGAGTCCCGTGAGCGTCGAGGCCGTCCCGATCCGTCCGCGCGATGCCGTGGCCGACTTCGTGTTTCAGGCGAGCGCCGGCTCCGCGACCTACGAGGCGGTGCTTCATCGCGATCTCGCGAGCCTCGCCCCCCTTTGGCGCCGGCTGCAGGAGGCCGGTGCCTGCACCGCCTTCCAGCGCATCGAGTGGGTCCTGGCCCTCGTCGCGCATCTGAGCGCCGCGCGCGGGGCCGAGCCCCTCGTCGTCGAGGTCCGGCGCGGCGGGCATCCGGTTCTGCTGCTGCCGCTGGCGCACCGCCGCCGCCGGGGCGTGCGGATCGTCGAGGCGCTCGATCTCGGCGTCTGCGACTACGCCGCGCCGGTCGTCGCTCCCGGACCGGCGCCGTCCCCCGCCGAAGCCGAACGGATCTGGCAGGCCGTGCGCGCCGTGCTGCCGCGGGCCGACCTGATCCGCCTCACCCGCCTGCCCGGCGATCTCGGCCCGGTCGCGAATCCGCTCGCCCTCGTGGCCGGCGCCCGGCCGCTCGCGCTCACCCGATCCGGCTTCGGCCTGGACGGGGACCCCGAGACCCTGCTCAAGCGCGTGTGCAGCGCCTCGACCCACCGCGACCTGATGCGGCGCAGCAAGCGCCTCGACCGCCACGCGGACGTCCGCTTCGTCGCCGCGACGGACGCGGCGGAGGTCGCCGACCTCTTCGACGTGCTCGTCGCGCAGCGCCGGGAGCGGTTCCGCGAGATAGGTCGCTTCGAACCCCTGGACGAGCCCGGCATGATCGCCTTCTACCGTGCCGCGGCGCTCGCCGAGCCCGGAACCGGCCTCGTGCGGGTGTTCGGGCTGCGGGCGGAGGGCGAATGGATCGCCACCGCCTACGGCCTCGTCCATGGCGGGGCCTTCCACGGCGTGCTGCTGGCGATGGCCGGCGGGGCGTGGCGCGCCACGGCGCCGGGTCTGCTGATCGCCTCGCGCATCATGGTGTGGGCGCGCCGGGAAGGGTTGACCTATTTCGACTTCACCGTCGGCGCGCAGCCCTACAAGGCGGGCTTTCGACCGGAGGAGCGCCCGCTGTTCGAGATCGCCGAGGCCGCGACCCTGCGCGGGGGGCTGATGCTCGCCGGGGAGCACGCCGCCGCCTCGGCCAAGGCGGCGCTCGAACGCCATCCCGCCCTGTTCGAGCGGCTGCGCACGGTCGTGCGCTGGCTGCGGCGCCGGCGCGGGCCGAAGCCGCTCCACATCCCGGCCCCAGCAGCAGCAGAACACACACGCCTCACTCGAAGTGCCCAGGTAGCGATGGGGCACACCGCCGGCACGAGAAACCCCGCTCCCGAGAACCGGGCGGGGTAAGGGGCTCGGTTGGAGGTGCGCGCCATCGAGCCCGCATCGGCATGGCGAACGGCAACGCTCAAGCTTTGACCGGCGGCGACGACATGCCTGCTGCGCCGCTCGCCGGGCCGGATTCAGGATCGCCGCTCCGCCGGAAGGTGCTTGTCCGACCGGCGCGCGTAGACGAAGCCGATCGCGAGGATGACGAGCAGGATGATCTGAGCCGCCACGCCTTCGCGCGTCGGATAGAGGCCGAGCATCTCGATCCGAGGATAGCCCGACAGGGGCAGCACGGGAAGCGACCCGGCCTCTTGGAACGCCGCCACGGCCTTGCCGATCAGCACGACCGCAAGGCCGGCCAGCAGGATCGAGACGGCGCCGAAGAACTGGCCGATCGGCAGACGCATGCCGAAGCGGATCATCATCCATGCGATGAGGGCGAGGGCGAGGACGGCCAAGGCCGCGCCGGCCAGCACCGTGCCGGCCTCGCCCTGGTTCCAGATCGCGGCATAGAACAGGATCGTCTCGAACACCTCGCGATAGACGATCAGGAAGGCGAGACCGAGCAGGAAGAACCCCGAGCCCCGCGACAGGGCACCGGTCAGGCGGTCCCGGATGTAGCTCTGCCACGCCCCCGCGTGGCTCTTGCCGTGCATCCAGATCCCCACCCAGACGACGACGATCGCGGCCAGCAGGGAGCCGAACCCCTCGGTCAATTCCCGGCCGGCGCCGCTGATGGTGATGATCCAAGTGGCGAGCGCCCAGGTCGCCGCGCCGGCGACGAGGGCGAGGCCCCACCCGTAATGGACCCAGCGTGCCATGTCGGGCCTGTCCGCCTTCCGCAGGCAGGCGAGCATGCTGACGACGATCAGCAGCGCTTCCAGACCCTCCCGGAACAGGATGGCGAAAGAGGCGAGCAGCATCGCCAAGCCGGAGGATGGCCCCTCGGACAGCTTCGCCTCCGCTTCGCCGAACAGGGTATCGAGCCTGCCGATGTCCACGGCCACCGCGTCCGGCCCGACGCCCTCGGCGATTCCGGCCCTGACTGCGATCATGGCCTCCTCGATCCGCACCATCAGCGCGTTGTCGCGGGCGGCGAGGGCCGGCTCCAGGGGCTCGAACCCGTCGAGATAGGCGGACAGGGCGAGATCGGTCGCGCGCTTGCCGTCTCCCGCGCGAAGGGCGTCGAGCGCCTCGTTCAGTCGCTGCCGGGCGAGGGTCAGATGTCCACCCGACGGCGCGGCCGCCTCCGCGAGGCGATGACGGAGATAGGCGGTCAGCGCCTTGCCGTCGGTCTCGCCGCGTTGCGCCGCGAGTTCGGCGGGCCGCAAGGCCATCAGGCGGTCGAGGCTCATCGTGGCCCGGAACGCGTCGTCGGCCTTCCAGATCCGCTCGCCGGCCGGGACGGCGTCGGGCGGATAGGCGAGCGTGCCGGCAAAGGCGGCGACCGCCCAGCGGTCCTGCGGGCTCAAGGTGTCGGCGAAGCTCGGCATGCTGGTGCCGTCGAGCCCCTGCTCGATCACTTGGTAAAGCGCGAAGACGCTGCGCTCGCGGGCCCTGTCCTCGTCGGAGAAGGCGATCGGCGGCGGGTCCATGTCGGCTCCGATCGTGGCCGGTCCGTCGCCGCCACCGGTCACGCCGTGGCAGCTCGCACAGTGCTGGGCGTAGACCTGCCGCCCCCGCTCGAGGTCGGGCGCCTGCGCGGGCGCGATCGGCACGGGATAGGCGGCGATCAGGGTGCTCGCCACCTCGCGGGCCAGCCGCGCGACCTCCTCCGGTGCCTGCTTGCCCACGATGGCGCGCTCCAGCCCGGCGGCCTTGTCCCTGAGGGAGGCCAGGGCCGGCGAGGCCGGCAGCGCGTCGATGCGCTGGCGGGCGCTCGCCGAGAACTCCGTCATCTCCCTGTACTCGGCGTCGTTGGCGATCGCGCCGTCCTTCACGGCCTCGCGGTAATCGACGGCGATGTAGTCGAGGAGACGCCAAGCTGTCGCGACATCCTCGGGCTCGCTCGCGAGAGCCACGGAGGCGGCGATCACGAGAAGCCCGGCAACGAGGGTTCGCAGGGTTCGGTGGAAAGGCATGGCGGTCTCGGCGGAACGGGTCTGGCAAGTCTCGCTCGGGCGGCCGCCGTCACGAACACACTGCGTCAAAGGTTCGTCAAACGGTGAGCCCGTTGACTAAGCGCGTTGAATTCGCTCCGTCAAACCGGCAATTTTGCAACAGATGACCATATTCAATCTGACGGCATCGGCGGAATCGCACCCGGTTCGATGTTTCGGCGAACGGAAGCGCGGGCGGCCCGCTTGCGCCACAAGATCACCTCACCAGTGACGGACCGCAGCGCTACGACGATCCCCATGCCTGAGATCAGGATGCGACCAGGCAGACCGGGAATGCGGCCCGAGTGGACCGGACATTGATCTGCCCCCACGAGGTGGTCCAAGTTCGAAGTTAGTGCAGGGTCGGCCTTTGCTCCACGGGTAGCTTGGCCGGCGGAGCCGGTCGGGTGAGC
>NZ_JACHOP010000034.1 GCF_014199935.1 Methylorubrum rhodinum | reverse complement strand
CGGTACTAATCGCCCGATCGGCTTGATCGCTCTCATGATCCGTGTCCGAGACTGACCGGCAGCCGCTGCCAAGCGGATGCCGTCAGACGCCACACACCAACACGATCGAAGACCACCGCCGGCACGCGCCGCCGGTCCTGCTTGCCGAACCCCAAAGTGACAAAAATCTTGTGCTGCGCCGGCCTGGTGGCCTGAGCGGTGTGCCCAGGACCCGATCCCATCTCGAACTCGGCCGTCAAACGCACCAGCGCCCATGGTACTGTGTCTCAAGACACGGGAGAGTCGGTCGCCGCCAGGCCTGCCCAGCACAAGATCACCTCACACCCGACCCCATTCCCTCGCCACGATCGCGGGCCCCCGGGGCCGTCCGATCGCCCGCTGTCCGAGCGCGTCGATATCCGCTCACCCCACGGACGGCCCCACCAGACACCACCATCACCGCGGGGTGGAGCAGCCCGGTAGCTCGTCAGGCTCATAACCTGAAGGTCGTAGGTTCAAATCCTACCCCCGCAACCAAAATCCAAGAACAATATCAACCAGATAGCCCGCCTCGCGCGGGCCTTTCTGCGTTCTGACATCGCGTCCCACGCGTTACGACACATTCCCAAGTTTTTACAGAGACTTACCTGCCTCCCTACGACCGGCTCCCATCCCTCGCCAAAAACTCCATGGCACATGATGGGCACATGAAAACAGGGCGGAGCTGGTGCCAAGACCGGACCAAAAAGCCCGAACGGTTCAGGATCGATCCGTCACACCACATGCCGGAACCAAACATCTAGACGCGTTCGATGTAATCGAACACACCGCCTATCTCCCAGCCTGAGACGCGCACCCGACCGTCGGCCGCCGGAGATCCTCACCAGATCCCCGCGATTCTGATGCCGAGCCGCTCCGGACCGCGCAGCGAGGCGCCGAGGCGGTAGGGCGGCGGGTCGGCCAGCAGCTTCGGGTCGCGCAGGCGGCGGCACAGAGCGACGAGGGCAATCTCCACCTCGATCCGGGCGAGCGGGGCGCCGACGCAGTAGTGCAGGCCGCCGCCGAAGCCGAAATGCTCGATGTCGTCGCGGTCGGGATCGAATCGGTCCGGGTCGCGGAAGCGCGCCGGGTCGCGGTTGCCGGCGGCGAACAGCAGGACGACCGGCGTGCCTTCGGGGATCACGGTGCCGCCGATGTCGATCGCGCCGAGCGCCTTTCGGGTCCGGAAGTGCACGGGGGGCTCGTAGCGCAGCAGCTCCTCGATCACCCGTGGCGCGCGCTCGGGATCGGCCTTCAGCCGCTCCAACTCGGCGGGGTGGCGCAGCAGGGTCAGCATCCCGTTGGTGATCAGGTTCACGGTGGTCTCGTGGCCGGCCACCAGCAGCAGAATCGCGGTGGCGATCAGGTCGACCTCGCCCATCCGCCCCCGGCCCGGCGCGGGCCGGGCGAGACCGCTCAGCATGTCGTCGGCTGGATGGCGGCGCTTCTGCTTGATGAGCGCCCGCATGTAGGCGGCGATGGCGTCGAACGTCGCGGCGTTGGCGCGGCGGGTCGTCTCGTCGGCGCGGGCGTCCGGCTCCAGCGCCGTGGCGAGCTGGGTTGCCCAGGCCTGGAATTGGGGCTCGTCCGCCTCGGGCACGCCGAGCAGGTCGCAGATCACCGCCACCGGCAGCGGGTAGGACAGATCCTCCACGAGACACACCTCGCTGCGACCGCGGCAGCGCTCGATCAGCTCGTCGACCAGCCCGGCGACCCGGCCGTGCAGTGCCCGGACCCGCTCGATGCCGAACTCGGCCATCACGAAGGCGCGCAGGGTGTCGTGGTCCGGCGGATCGCGGAAGATCAGGGGGCGGTGCGCGTTGGCGATGCGGTCCTTGATCGGGTTCAGGAACCAGTCCCGGATCGGGTTGCCGGTGCGCGGTCGCCGGGAGGGCGGCAGATCCTCCGAACTGAGGCGGGGATCGTGGAGCAGGCTGCGGATCGCCGCGTGGCTGCTGACGACGACCCTGCCGTCGCTCTGGCGGGCGACCGGCGTCGCGCGCAGCCGCGCGTAGAGCGGGTAGGGGTCGGCGCGGTGGGCCGGGTCGAGCACCTGCGCGAACAGCGTGTCGTCAGCCATGCCGGCCTCCCGTCGTGCCCGTCCCCGCCCCAGATCCGCGCGCCTTCGGGAAGCCGGGCGGGTGGCGCACGATCGCGGGCTGGTCGGTGGCCTGCCGGATCGGCGGGAACGGCGCGCCCGCCGCGACACGTTCCGCGTAGGCCGGCAGCCAGCGCGCCTCGTCGAAGGAGACGGCGGCGATGCTGCGCCCCGCCCGGCCGTAGACGGCGAGGAAGCGGCGTGCGGCCAGCGAGCCCTGCACGACCGCGAGGGAGTCGGCGCCCTCGGTGAGCCCGACGGCCTTGACGTTGATGCCGAACTGGCTCGACCAGAACGCCGGCAGATGCGCGTAGGGGCGCTGGTCGCCCGGGGCGGCCAGCATGTTGCGCGCGGCGTGCCGGCCCTGCTCGACGGCGTTGCCCCAGTGCTCGACGCTGACGAGGCGCCCCCCGTAGAGGGGGATGGGCCAGCGCGCGACGTCGCCCGCGGCGTAGACCGCCGGCACGGGGGCGCCGTCGGCGGCCAGGACCCGGCAGAAGCCGTCGCAGGTCACCCCGCCGACATCGGCCCGCAGGCCGGACTGCGCCAGCCAGCCGGTCGCGCGCATTGCCCCGAGGGCGACGATCACGAGGTCGGCCGCGACGATCGCTCCGTCGGCGAGGCGCACGCGCCGGACGGCCTCGTCGCCCTCCAGCGCGGCGACCTGGGTGCCGGGCCGGAAATCGACGCCCGCGTCGCGCAGGCAGGCGGCGAGGACGCCGCCGACCACCGCGCCCAGGGAGCGGGCCAGCGGCGCCGGGTTGGGGTCGAGGAGCGTGACGGGCAGGCCGAGGTCGCGGCAGCAGGAGGCCGCCTCGCAGCCGATCAGGCCCGCGCCCACGATCACCACGTGGCCGGGACCGCGCGCCAGGTCAGCCCGCAGCGAGGCCGCGTCGTCGCGTCCGCGCAGGGTGTGGACGCCCGCGAGCCGCGCGCCCGCCGGGTCCGGCCACGGCCGTGCCCGCGCGCCGGTGGCGACGAGCAGGCGGTCGAAGCCCAGCACCGCGCCGCCGGCCAGGGTGAGCGTCCGGGCGCCGGGGTCGAGAGTGATCGCGGGTCGGCCGAGGCGCCAGCGGGCGTCGAGGGGTACGAGGTTCGGGAGCTGCGTCGCGTCGGGCGCCAGTTCGCCCGCCAGGACGTGCTTGGACAGGGGCGGCCGGTCGTAGGGCAGATAGGGCTCGTCGCCGACGATCGTCAGTGGGCCGTCGTAGCCGGCCTGCCGCAGGGTCTCGGCGCCGCGCAGGCCGGCGAGCGAGGCGCCGACGATCACGATGCCGGCGGGTTCGGGCGCCACGCTCATGGTCCCGCTCATGGCCCCGCTCATGGCCGCCCCGCGCCCGGCCCCGCCTCGGGATCGATGTCCTCGTAGGCGAGGCTGATGGCCCGCACCGGGCAGGCCTGAAGGGCGCGCTCGATCTCGGCCCGCTCGGTGTCGGGTGGGGCGGGGTCGTAGAACAGGATCTCGTGGCCGCGCAGTTCGAAGCGGCGCGGTGCCGCGTAGCAGCACTGCGCGTAGCCCTGGCATCGGTTGAGGTCGACGACGACACGCACGGTGCGGATGCTCCTCAAGACGGTCCCGGGCGGACCGGGGACGACGTTCACGCCCGGTCATTCGGCGCCGGCCCGGCGAAGTTACCGCGGCGCGTGCCCTTTCTCACGCGGCGCGCCGGGTCGCGCGGCCTCGCCGTAACGCCGGCCGCGGCGGGGCGAAACGACGGGCATCCGGCCCCGGCGGCACCTGCGCCGCCGGCGGCCCTGCCCGAAGGAAGCCGCCATGAAAGTCCTGTTCGTCGCCACGCCCCTCACGGGGCACGTCAACCCGCTCCTGTCGCTCGCCCGCCTCGCGCAGGCCCGCGGCGACGGCGTCCTGTTCGTGACGGGGGCCGCCTTCGCGGACAGGGTCCGGGCGGCGGGCCTGCGCTTCGCCGGCCTCGTCGCGGAAGGCGAGCCGGAGTATCGCGCGACCGACATCCCGGCCGGGGCCGAGCGCTCGCGCCGCGAATTCGAGCGACGCTTCATCGACGCGATGCCGGGCCAAGCCGCGCGGCTCAAGGCCCTGATCGCCGAGGAGCGGCCCGACGTCGTCGTCGCCGGCAGCATGGTGCTCGGCATTCTGCCCCTGCTGCTCGATCCGGCGCCGCGGCCGAGGATCCTCGTCTACAACGTGAGCTTCCTCTTCCTCGAACGGTCCGACGGCGCACCGCTCGGCTTCGGATTGCCGCCCGCGCGCAGCCCGGAGGAGGCCGCGGGCTACGCCGCACTCAGCGCCAGCGTCGACATGGCCTTCACCGATCCGGTGCGGCGCACCGCCGACGCCCGGCTCGCCGAGGCGGGCCTGCCCGGCCTGCCGGCCTCGCTCACGCAGTCGATCATCACCCTGCCCGACGTGTTCATCCAGGCGAGCGTGCCGGACTTCGAGTACGATTACGGCCCGCTGCCGCCCAACCTGCGCTTCGTCGGCGCCCCGCCGCCGCCGCCCGCGACGGTCGGCGCGCCGGATTGGTGGGCCCGGCGCGACCCGGCGCGGCGCGTCGTGCTCGTCACCCAGGGCACGCTCGCCAACCACGACCTCGGCGAACTCGTCGAGCCGACGCTGCTGGCGCTCGCCGACCGCGACGACCTCCTCGTTGTCGCCACGACCGGCGGGCGCCCCGTGGAGGCGCTCGGCATCGCCGTGCCGCGCAACGCCCGCGTCGCCTCGTTCCTGCCCTTCGGCGAGATCCTGCCCGAGGTCGACCTGCTCGTCACCAACGGCGGCTACGGCAGCGTCTCGACGGCGCTCCAGGCGGGCGTGCCGCTCGTCTCGGCCGGGCTGACCGAGGACAAGGGCGAGATCGGCGCGCGGATCGGATGGTCGGGCGCGGGCGTGAACCTCGCCAGCAACCGCCCGACGACGGCCGAGATCGGTCGCGCGGTCGACGCGGTGCTCGGCTCGGCCCGCTACGCGGAGCGGGCCGCGGCTCTGGCCGCCGCCTTCGCCCGCCACGACACGGCGCGCGAGGTTCTGGCGCTGATCGACGGCGGGGCCTGAGCGGGGCGGTTGCGTGGACGGAGGCGCGCGGTGGATGACGACCGGAGGCATGACGACCGCGCCGGAGCTGGGCTGCCTCCGGGTGATGGCACGCGCCGCGCGGCACGCACAATGCCGTCTGGTCATCGTGTCGATGCCGACGGACGCGACCGACGCGCGGCGCGCGCGGATTCCTCATCGCGTCGATACCGATTCGGCATTGTACGGAGGCCGTCGCGGGCCGCTAAGGCCGAGGCGAGGCGGGATGGCGCGACCGACCCCGGCGCGGCCGCCCGCACTCACGATGCAGGGAGCGACCGGACATGAAGCGTACGGCAATCGTGCTGGCTCTCGTCGGCGCCGCGGTGGGCCCGGCACTGGGCCAGACCCTCGGATCGATCGACGCCTACGGGTCGAACTTCGAGCTGTCCCCGTTCGCGCCGATGCAGGCGTCGGTCGCGGTGGCCTCCGACAAGAACGGCCGCAAGTTCAATGTCGTCAAGCTTCCCAACGGGAAGATGATGGCGCTGATCGCGGTGGAGAGGGTCAGAGACTACTCGCCCTTCGCGGACGATTCCGAGATGATGTACGGCGATCACAAGGGATCGAGCCGGTAGCATCCCGCCCCGGCCGGTTTGCGTGTAGGGTGTCGGGATCGAGCGGAGGCGCCCGCACCAGCATGACGGTCCCGGCCGATGCACCCGAGCGGGGGTCCGGCGCCGTGTCGGGGCCGCCCTTCTCCTACGCGGGCCTGCCGAGGCTCGAACGGTTCGCCGACGTCCTCGACGGGGGCCGCTACGTCCCCGTCCCGGATTCCTGGGCGATCGCCCACTGCGACATCTTCGATTCGACGGGCGCGATCGCGCGGGGGCGCTACCACGCGGTGAACGTCGCGGGCGTCGCCGCGATCGCGGCGGTGCGCAACGCCCTGGGCGGAGCGCCGTTCGGCTTCGTGTTCGGCGGCGACGGGGCGAGCCTGCTCGTGGCCCCGCCGGATCGGGAGGCGGTCGCGGGCGCGCTCGCCGCGACGGTGACCTGGGTGCGCGAGGATCTCGGTCTCGACCTGCGCGCCGCTCTGATCCCCGCTGCGGCCCTGCGTGCCGCCGGCGCGGACCTGCGCGTGGCGCGCTACGCCGCCTCGGAGCACGTCGACTACGCGATGTTCACCGGCGGCGGCCTGTCGCTCGCCGACGCGATGACGAAGGCGGGCGCCTTCGCCCTGGCGCCGGCTCCGGCGGGGGCGCGGCCCGACCTGACCGGCCTGTCCTGCAGGTTCGAGCCGGTGGCGCCTCAAGACGGGATCGTCCTCTCGGCCGTCGTCGCGCCGGAGCCGGGGGCCGAACCGGCCTCCCTGCGCGCCGCCCTCGACGCGGTGCTGGCGCTGGTCGAGGCGAGCCCGGACATGGGGCGCCCGCTTCCGCCGCAGGGACCCTCGATCCGCGATCCCTGGTCGGGTCTCGCGGTCCGGGCCGCCGCCGCGGGGCCGCTGCTCGGGTCGCGCCGCCTGCGCCGCGCGGTCCTTCTCCTGGCGTCCCTGGTCTCCTATGCGGTGTTCCGGACCGGGCTGCCCGTCGCCGGCTTCTCGTCCCGGCGCTACCGCCGCCACGTCGCGGCCAACGCCGATTTCCGCAAGTACGACGACGGCCTGCGCCTGACGATCGCCTGTCCGGTGGCGACCGCCGAGGCGATCGAGCATGCACTGGAAGTCGCGCGCGCGGCGGGCCTGTTGCGCTTCGGCCTCTCCCGCCAGGACGCCGCGGTGGTGACCTGCATCACGCCCTCTGTGATGCGGGGCGACCACGTGCATTTCGTGGACGGAGCGGACGGCGGCTACGCGCGGGCCGCGCTCCAGCTCAAGGCCGACCGGGCATGAGCCCCCGCGACATCCCCTTCCTGGCCGGACTCGACGAGGCCTCGGCCCGGGACATCGCCGCCGGCATGGTCTCGCTCGCGGTGCCCGGCGGGCGGCCGCTCTTCGAGCAAGGCGAGGAGGGCGACGGGCTCTACTGCCTCGTCTCGGGCAGCGTCGGCATCTCGACGCGCGAGCCGCGCAGCGGCCTGACCCGCCGGATCGCGCGCCTCCACCCGCCGGAGATCGTCGGCGAGATGGCCCTGCTCTCGGCGGCGCCGCGCTCGGCCACGGCCACCGCCCTGCGCGATTCCCATCTCCTCCACCTGACGCGACCGGCCTTCGAAGCGGTGGTCTCCCGCCACCCGGCCACCCTCCTCTATTTCGGCCGCCTGCTCGCCGAGCGGCTGCGCGCCGTCTACGAGGCCAAGCCCCTCGACGATCGCCCGCGCAGCTTCGCCGTGCTCGCCGTGACCGAGGGTCCCGCCCCGGCCGGCTTCGGACGCGACCTCGCCGCCGCCCTCGACGCCGTCCTTCCGGGCAAGACCGGCTGCCTCGACGCGTGGCCGCCGGAGGCCGACGCGGCGTGGTTCCACGCCTACGAGGCGGCGCATGCCCGCACCGTCTTCGTCGCGCACGAGATCGACTGCCCGTGGTGTCAGCTCTGCCTGCGCCACGCCGACCACGTCCTGCTGCTGGCCGATCCTGGCGCGCCGCCCCGGCCCGGCGCGGCGGTCTACCTCGCGCGCTCCGCGGCCTCGGACTGGATGCGCATGGACCTCGTCGTCCGCCAGGACGCCGCCGCCGCCCTGCCGCGCCCGGTCCATCCGGACGTCGCCGCCCTGCCGACCACCCTCGCGATCCACGTGCGAGAATCGCGGCCGGCCGACCTCGCGCGGCTGGCACGGATCGTCAGCGGCTGCGCCCGCGGGCTCGTGCTCGGCGGCGGCGGCGCGCGGGGCCTCGCCCATCTCGGCGTGCTGCAGGCGCTCGACGAGGCCGGATTGTCCATCGATCTGGTCGGGGGCACCAGCATGGGCGCGATCGTCGCGGCGAGCCTCGCCATGGGCTGGGCGCTGTCCGAGATCCGCGAGCGGACGATCGAATCCTTCGTCGGCCGCAACCCGCTCAACGACTACACGCTGCCCTACCTCGCCCTGACGCGGGGCGCCAAGGTCGATGCCGGCCTCGCGGACCGCTTCGGGAGCGCATCGATCGAGAACCTCTGGCTCCCGTTCTTCTGCGTCTCGTCGAACCTGACGACGGGCAGCGCGATGGTCCATCGCCGGGGCCCGCTCGCCGCAGCCCTGCGCGCCAGCATCGCCATCCCCGGCCTGCTGCCGCCGGTCTGCACGCAGGAGGGCGTGCTCGTCGACGGCGGCATGATGAACAACCTGCCCGCCGACGTGATGGCGCGGACCGGCCGCGGGCCGGTGCTCGCGGTGGACGTCGGCAGCGACATGGCCTTCCAGGCCGTGCCGGCGCGGACCTGGCGGGGACGCGCCCTGCGGCGCTGGCTCGGCGCATCGGAGGCGATGCCGGCCATCGCGCCTCTATTGCTGCGCGCCGCCACGGTCTCGAGCGACGCCCAGACGATGATGGCGGTGAGCCGGGCGAGCGTGGTCCTGAAGCCGGCGCTCTCGGGCGTCGACCTGCGGGCGTGGTCGAGTTTCGAGAGCACCGCCGCCCTCGGCTACGCCTGCGCCCGCGAGGCCATCGCCGACGGGCGCCTCGCCGCCTGGGCCGAACCGGGAGCGTGAGCGGCGCCGGGCACCCCGTGCGCCGCCGCACGAGGGGACGCATCCCTTGCGTAACGCCCCGCTCCCGGCGACGAAACCTCCCGTGTCCACATCGGGAGACACGCCGTGACCGCCACCCTCCGCAGCCTCCTCGTCGCCCTCGCCCTGACCGGCCCGGCTCCGCTTGCCCTCGCGGCCGGTCCCTCGGAGCCGGTCCGCGCGCCGACCCTCTCCGCCTCGACGCAAGTCCGGCAGGTGTCCGCCGGCGGCACGACGAAGCCGCCGGGCGCCGCCCTCGACGCGCGCCGCGGCACTTCGCCGACCCTGGCCGCCCTGGACATGCGCCTCGACCGCCTCGTGCGCACCGCGATCTGCACGGGCTGCTGAGCGGCAGGCTCCGCGAGGCTTCCCCGCTTCCGCCCCCCGCGGTCCGCGCCCCCCGGCCGCCCCCGCGCGAGGCCTCCCGAACAGGCCAGACCATGGAACTCCACGAGATCCGCTACTTCCTCGCCCTCGGCGAGACGCGCAGCTTCACCCGGGCGGCGGAGGCCTGCCACGTCACGCAGCCGGCGCTCACCCGGGCGATCCGGAAGCTGGAGGACGAACTCGGCGGCCCGCTCGTGTCGCGCGAGCGGGGCAACATCCACCTCACCGATCTCGGCCGGCTGCTCGAACCGAGCCTGCGCGAGATGATCGTGCAGGCGAGCCAGGCCAAGCGCACGGCCGAGAGCTTCCTGCGCCTCAAGGGCGCGCCGATCCGGCTCGGCGTGATGTGCTCGGTCGGGCCGGTGCGCTTCACCGGCTTCCTCAACACGTTCCGCGTCGCGCATCCGGGCGTCGAGCTGACGCTGATCGAGGGCGTGTCGTCCGCGCTGAAGGATCTTTTGCGATCCGGCGACCTCGACGTCGCGATCATCTCCGATCCGGACGGGTTCGAGCCGCCCCACCGCGCGCGCGCGCTCTACCGCGAGCCGTTCGTCATCGCCTGCGGGCCGACCCATTCCTTCGCCGGGCGCGAGGCGGTCGCGGCGGGCGACCTCGAAGGTCAGACCTACCTCCAGCGCATCCACTGCGAGTACCGGGACCGGCTCGCGCAGATGCTGGCGGAGCGCGGCGTGAGCATCCGCCGCGCCCACCGCAGCGAGCGCGAGGACTGGATCCAGAGCATGGTGGCGGCCGACATGGGGGTGTGCTTCCTGCCCGCGTTCTCGGCGACCGTCCCGGGCCTCGCGCTGGTGCCCTTCGTCGATCCGGCCGTGACCCGCGAGGTCTGCGTCGTGACGATCGGAGGCCGCCGGCCCTCGCCCCCGATCGCCGCCCTGCTCGCGGCGCTGGATCGTTACGGCTGGACGAACGAGGGCGCGTAGCTCCCATCATCCGGCCATCGCGCGCCGCGGGGCGGTCGCATGCAGGTCTGCGTCGAGCGCGTCGAGGGCCGCGGGCGCGCCGAGGCGGCCGAGCCCGATCCGCAGACGATCCGTCGGAACGGGCCCGAGCCGCGAGCGCCACAGGCTCGACGGCAGCACGAGGATGTCGGCACGGCGGGCGAGGTCGTGGGCGAAGCGCTCCGCGCCCTCGGGGCCGCGGTAGCGCGGGAAGGCGAAGGCGAGGGTGTCGGACGGGCCGGGCTCGAACCGGTCCGGGTGCCGCAGGACGAGGGCGTCGAGGCGCGCCCGGTTCCCCTCGCCGATGGCGCGGCTGCGGGCCGGGATGCGGTCGTCTGCGCGAAGCGCCATATGGGCCAGTACCTCGCTCGCCGCCGAGAGGCAGCTCGACATCCGGTTCTTGGCGTTGAGCGCCGCGGCCAGGAGGCTGCGGTCGCGGCAGGCGATCCAGCCGACCCGGAGCCCCGCGAGGCCGAAGCCCTTCGACAGGCTGTCGATCGACACGCCCCGCTCGTAGAGATCGGCGACCGGAGGCGTTCCGCCCCTCGCGGGCGTGTGCCGGTAGACCTCGTCGCCGACGAGCCAGAGCCCGCGGCGGCGGCAGAGCGCGACGAGATCGGCCGCCGTCTCCGGATCGAGCGCCGCCCCGGTCGGGCTGTTGGGCATGTTCATGAGGACGAGCCGGGTCTCAGGCCGCAGCGCCGCCGCGACCTCGGCGACGTCGAGGCGCCAGCCCCCGGCCTCCTCCCGCAGCGGCACGCCGCTGGCGGCGCAGCGCGCGGTCACCGCCTCCTCGGAGGGCTGGTAGATCGGCAGGACCACCACGGCGTGGTCGGCGGGCGTCAGCAGGGCCGCGGTCACGCAGGCCAGAGCCTCCTGCGCCCCGGCGCAGCAGAGCACGTCGTCGGTGCCGAGCCCCCCGTGACGCGCGGCCACGGCGGCGCGCAGCCACGCCGCCCCGCGCGGATCGAGATAGCCGAAGCCGAGCCCGTGCCAGCGGTCGCGGTCGTCCGGGCCGGCGAGGTCGAGGAGGTCGGTGAGCCGCGTCGTCTCGGAATCGGACGAGGCGAGGTCGTGGCGGACGGTCGGGATCCACCGGCTGAGGTAGTTGGCGAGTGCGAAGGGCTCCCTCATGGCTCCCTCATGGCTCCCTCATGGCTCCCTCATGGCTCCCTCATGGCTCCCTCATGGCTCCCTCATGGCCCCGGCCGCGGGTTCACGGGCGCGGGCGTCGCCGCGACGCGCAGGAAGGTCGCGACGATCCGGCTGCCCGCCCGCAGCGTGCCCCCGAGCGAGCCGGCCACCTTCGAGTCGCCGGCCGCGCGGCGGCGATAGGGCAGCGGCACCTCGGCGATCCGCAGCCCCGCGCGGGCCGCCTGCATCTGCATCTCGATGTTCCAGCCGTAGGTCGTCTCGCGCAGGTTCAGGGCACCGAGCGCGGCCCGGTCGATGGCGCGGAAGGCGCACATGTCGCTGTAGCTTGCGCCGTAGAGCGCCCCGATGCCCCATCCCGCCAGACGCCCGGCGAGCACTTGGTGCCAGAGCATGGCGCCGGCCTCCCGCTCGCCGCGGGTGCGCGAGGCGAGGACGAAGTCCCGCTCGCCGGCGAGCACCGGGCCGGCGATCCGCTCGATGAGGTCGCCGCGGTCGGCGCCGTCGCCGTCCATGAAGACGATGACGCGGCTCGTCGGATCGGCGGCCTCGACCCCGCGGGCGCAGGCCCGGCCGTAGCCGCGGCCCGCGTCGATCACCCGCGCGCCCGCCGCCCGGGCGATGCGGACCGTGTCGTCGCGGCTGCCGCTGTCGGCGACGACGACGTCGCCCGCGAAGGCCCGCGGGATCTCGCGGACCACGTCGCCGATCGTGCCGGCCTCGTTCAGGGTCGGGATGACGACGCTCACGGGTTGCACGGGGTCACAGGCTCCAGCGCAACCCGCAGTTCCGGCAGGGTGCCGGAGGCGCGTCGGAGAGCAGGGACGTGCGGAAGTCGCGGTAGGCCGGGCTGTTCCAGATCGCGCGCAGGCTCTGCTGGGTGGCGTCGCCCAGCGTGTAGTTCCCGTAGCCGCGCGCCGAGAAGGGCGCGATGCAGCAGGGCAGCGCCCGGCCGTGGGCGGTGAAGTACATCAGCGACCAGGGCCGCCGGCAGGTGGCCCAGGGCTGATCCTCGTCCTGGCGCTTGAGGCTCAGGCCCGGCTCGGTGGCGCCCGAGGCGTCGAGGCTTACGCCGAGTTCGCGCCCGAGGGCCTGCGCGGCCTCGATCGCGGCGCGTTCCTCGCCCTGCGTCGACTCGAACAGCGAGAGGTCGGCCCGGGCCATGCCGTAGCCGGCCTCGTCGAAGACGAGGCGCTGGAGGTGGACCTCGGTGACGCCCATCGCGGCCGCGATCCGCACGAAGGCGGGGAGCTGATCCACCGTCTCCTTCATGCCGGTCAGCCAGAGCGAGACGGCGGGCTTGGCCGCGCCGATCCGGTTCCGGTAGGCGACGAACCGGCCGACGTCGCGCACGATCCGATCGAAGAAGTCCCGGCCGCGCACCCGCAGGTAGGAGGCGCGGTCGGCCGCGTCGAGCGAGACGCGCAGTTCGTCGAGGCCGCTGTCGATCAGCTCCTGGAAGCGCTTCTCCCGCATCAGCGTGCCGTTCGTGTTGAACAGGACGTAGGTGCCGCGGTCCTTCAGGTAGCGGATCATCCGCGGCAGATCGGCGACCAGCATCGGCTCGCCGACCCCGTGCAGCACCACGCGGGCGATGTCCGGCACCTGATCGACGATCCTGGTGAACAGCGCCCAGCTCATGTCGGCCGGGGGCTCCAGCTCCTCGAAGGTGCGCGGGCAGGTCTCGCACAGGAGATTGCAGCGGTTCGTCACCTCCAGGTAGAGGCAGACCGGCGGCGCCTCGGCCTCGGGCGCGCGCGCGCGGCCGACCTCCTCGAAATAGCGGCGCGGGTCCTTCAGGGCGGGTGCGGCCGACATCAGGGCTGTCCTTCAAGGGCTCGGATGGGAGTCGGGGCCCGGGCCCGCAACAGGTCGCGCAGGGCGAGGCCGATCGCCGGCACGAAGACGAGGCCGGGCCAGAAGAAGCGCTCGTTGAACGGGTCGACGTAGAACAACACGGGCGCGGCCGAGAGCCAGACCACCGCCGGGACCGGCGCGACCGTGGCCGGCACGGCAAGCCAGGGGTAGTACCAAGCGTAGTGCGGGTTCGCCGCCGCGGTGGTGCAGGCGGTCAGGATCGCCGTGTCCCGGCACAGGGCCACGGTCGCCGCGGGGCCGCCGAGCGCGGGCGCGCGGGCGATCCGCAGGGCGAGCACGGCGAGCAGCACCGCCGCGCCGATCAGGTAGGCCATTCCGGCCCCGTCCGGCAGCGGCACGAGGTGGGCGAGACCCGCCAGCAGCCAGAAGCCCTGCCCGGAGCGGTAGCCCTCCTCGTCGCCGTAGCCCTGGAGGAAGCCGAACACCTGCGGGCCCGCGGAGAGGTAGGGCAGGTAGAGGACGACGATGACGGCGAGGCCCGCCAGCGCCGGACGCCAGAACCGGCCGCCGCGCAGGAAGGCGGGAGCCGCCGCCACGGGGAGGAACTTGACGAGCACCGCCGCCGCCAGCACGGCGCCGGCGAGCCCTTCCCGTGCCCGCGCCCGGCACAGGAGCGCGAGGGCCAGGAGCCCCACCGCGACCGCGTCGACGTGGCCGTCGCAGGCGAAGGACCACAGGGCGAGGGGGTTCCAGGCGTAGATCAGCACCCGTTCCCGCGGCAGCCGCGCCAGCGACAGGAGCCCGAGGAGGCAGAGGACCGCCAGGGCCTCGAAGCCGACCATGGCGAGCTTCATGCCCGTCACCGTCGCCGTGACCTGGCCGACGAGCGCGAACACGGCCTGCGCCGCGGGCGGGTAGATCGTGTGCGCGTAGCTCGCCCGGTTGATCCAGGGGAACACCGCCGGGTCGCGCAAGGGTTCGAGGGCCGGATCGACCGGCAGGTAGCGGTAGGGGTTGATGCCCGCCGCCTGGACCTGCCCGTCCCAGACGTAGCGGTAGATGTCGCTCGACAGGAACGGCAGCGAGGGCAGCAGCATCGCCCGCAGGAGCACGGCGACGGCCAGGATCAGCCAGAACGCCCGCGGCGGAAGGGGGGCCTTCAGCACCAACCGGACCGCCAGGAGGTAGACGCCGACGCCGAGCGCCAGCACGCCGACGAAGACGTTGGCCCGCTCGACCGATCCGACGGTATCGGCACCCGGCACGTGCAGCGACAGGGCGCCGAGGGTGATCAGGACGAGCAGGACGCCGAGCCCGGTCAGACGCGCCATCGGCGAGGTCATGCCGCGCCCGCCCTCTCGGCCAGCCGCTCCCGCAGGCCGAGCCGGTCGATCACAGCCCGCGTCGCGGGAGCGGCGTAGCCCCCGGTCTCGGCCAGCAGCAAGCCGAGGGAGGGCGCGTCGTCCACGTCGTACCAGGGGTCGAGTTCGACGAGGTCGAGGCCGATCGCCCGGGCCCGATCCCGGGTCGCAGCCGCCACCGAATCCGTGCTCCAGGCGATGTCGGCGAACATCTCGGCATGGGGCGCCTTGAGCCCCAGCAGGTAGTAGCCGCCGTCGTCGCAGGCGCCGAGCACGGCCCGGTCGCCGGGCCTCAGCAGGTGGCGGGCCGCCGCGACGATGAGGCGGGTCGGCAGGGTCGGGATGTCGGAACTGAGCACGCAGGCCGCCGCGTGGCCGGCATCGAGCATCCCCTGGACGGCGTGGAGCAGGCAGCGGCCGAAGCCCTGCACGCGCGCGGGCATCGGCGGCGAGCCGTCGGCGAGGACGAGCTGGGTGCCGTCGCCGACATGGGCCGCGACCAGTGCTTCGGTCCCGAGCGGCGCGTAGGCCGCGTAGGCCGCGATCGGCGCCAGCCGCGCGGCAGCGCGGACGTTCGAGGCGGTGTCGCGCAGGAAGGCGCCGCTGAGCGCGGCGGCCTCCTCACCGGTCAGGGGCGGGCACAGGCGGGTCTTGGAGCGGCCGGCCCGGGGGGCCTTGGCCATGATGCCGACGGCGCAGCTGGGAGCCGGAACGCCGCGGGCCGTGGGGGCGCCCGCCCCGCTCACAGGCCGCTGTGCCAGTTGAAGCCCCGGCTCTCCCAGTAGCCCGGCCGATAGACGTTGCCCACCTCGATCGCGGTGATCCATTTGGGGTTCTTGAAGCCGAGCTTCGTCGACGTGCGCAGGCGCAGGGGATAGCCGAACGGGTCGGGCAGCGTCTCGCGGGCGTACTTGGTCGCGAGCAGCGTCTGCGGGTGCAGGGCGGTCGCCATGTCGATGCTGCTCGGATAGTCGTCGGCGGTCAGGAAGGACACGTACTTGGCCTTCAGGTCGGCGCCGATCCGTTCGAGGAAGGTCCGCAGGGGCACGCCGGACCACTGGCCGATATAGTCCCAGCCCTCGACGCAGATGTGACGGATGATGATCTCCTTCTCCGGCAGCGCGGCGATGTCGGAGCGCGTCCAGGGGCGCTTGCTCTCGACGAGGCCCGCAACTTCGAGGCGCCAGGTCTCGCCGTCGACCGGCTTCACCTCCTCGATCGGGTAGTAGGCGTTGAAGCGCGGCGGCTTCAGGACCATGCTTTCCGGATATTCCGGCGCGAGCTTGTCGGGATCGAACAGCGCGGCCTGGACCCCGTCGTTGAAGGACGAGACCGCCCGCAGCGCCTTGCCGATCGCGGTGGAATCGCCGACGTCGCATCCCGTCAGCATCGTCAGCGCGCCGAGCGAGAGCCCGCCGCGCAGAAAGCCGCGCCGCTCCAGCGCGCGAATTTCCGGCCCGTGGTCGTCGAGGATGCGCGGATCCGGGAGCACCTTCGGACGGAACGGCGATCTCATCGGGAACCTCCCGCGCCCGGTGCGCGCAGGCGCGGGCCGCCGGTCAGCATCGCCCGGATGGTCTGTGGCACGAGCAGCGCCAGCGTCACGTGGACGGCGAGGAAGCCGACGAGGACGGCCATGCCGAGGAAATGCGCCAGCCGCGCCCCCTGGAAGCCGCCGAACAGCTCGACGAGCCCGGAGAACTGCACGGGCTTCCAGATCGCGAGGCCGGTGATCACCTGCAGCACGCCCGCGAGGATCGCGACGATGTAGAGGATCTTCTGGACCGCGTTGTAGACGGTCAGGTCGTCGTGCGCGATCTTGAACAGCAGGGTCTCGCGCACGGTCGCGATCACGTCGGCGACCCGGATCGGCAGCAGCCGCTCGCGGAACCGTCCGGTCGCGAAGCCGTAGATCAGGTAGGCGAGGCCGTTCAGGGCCAGCACCCACATGGCGGCGAAGTGCCAGAGCAGGCTCTCGGCCGCCCACGAGCCGATCCGCACGGCCTGCGGGAAGTACAGGCCGTGGACGATGACCGAGTCGTTGTAGATGCCCCAGCCCGAACCGATCATCACGATCATCGCTCCTGCATTGATCCAATGCATGATCCGGACCGGCCAGGGATGAAGGCGTCGGCCGCCGGGGGCGGCATCAATGGGATTCGAGGCGCTCATGACGGTCCTTTCGTCCGGTGGCCCCGCTTGGTTACCATCGCTGCCGAGCGAAGATTGATGACGTTTTCTGATCTTCCCGATGCTCAAATGTCATCGTTTCGCCAGGGACGGCCGCTTGCCAGAAATGACCCGTCCGGACGATGATCGGCCGGTCTGCGGACGGGCCGTCACCCAGTTCGCCGACGGCCGTCACGGAGGGCCGCATGCCGCTGCGTTATGCCTCGATCCTGGTGATCGGCCTTCTCTGCGCCGCGGGCGCCGCCGCCGACACGCCGGCCGCGCCCGGGACGCTCACCCTGTCTGAGAAGTCCGCCCGCCGGTTTCCCCAGCCGGTGCGGGTCGGGGATCTCATCGGGCGGCGGGTGCTGGAGCCGGTGCCCGCCCAGCCCGTGCTCGGCCGCGTAGCCGCGATCGTGCGAAACCCGCAAGGTCGCATCGACGTCGTCGTGCGGTTCGGCGGGCTCCTCGGGCTCGGCAGCCGCCCGATCGCCGTGCCGGTCGAGGCCGTCGCCCTCCTCGGCGAGCACGTCGCCGTCCTCGACTTCACGCCGGACCAGTTGAATGCCTTCCCGTCGGCGAGCGCGGACGGCGGCACCGCGCTTCCGGCCGACGAGCGCATCCGAGTCGGGCTGACCAAGCCATTCCACTAGTTGTTTGGTTGCGGAACATGACCCTGGAAAGCATCGCTGCGATCGGCGATGATCCCCTCGTCGGCTTGCCCACCCTGGCAGCCTGATCGATCCGGCCCTGGCCGGTGATCGTGGTGGCCCTCAGCGAGCTCCACCATGTCAAGGGACACGACCGACGCGGCGGCCAAATGCTGGACAATCCTGTCCAGCCTTCCAATGTCGAAACCGACACACCGTCTGACAGGCAGCGCAGGCGAACGCCCTCCGGCCCGACCTTCCGGCAAGCCACCGAAGCCTTGCTGCACGAATACGAAATCATCACGTTCGGCGAGCGCAACGCCGATTACGTCGAGCAAAAATCCGCGCGCATACGTGTACACCTCCTGCCATTCTTCGGCGATAAGCCTTTGTGCGAAGTCGCTTCTAGACCCGTACAATAATATCTCATTGACCTGCAGATTTCTATTACAGATAATAAGATTAACAAACTAAAAAAACCAGCACCTGCGGCCATCCACGGCAGAAATGTCACCCTGCGGCAGGTATCAAAACGGCCAACTGCAAGGTATGGATTTCAGCGCTGCCGGATATGTCAGCATCGTACAAAACTCCGAGTAAAATCGAGTATCAGGCGTGGTTCTCCCTCGAAGAATACAAGCTGCTCTATGAAGCCACGCGGGAACGAGCGAAAGCCCACCCAAGAAACGTTGGCGTGAGGTCTGCGAGCAGGTCCATGAATACGTATTATTTATGGGCAATACGGGCTTACGTCCCGACGAATCAGCACAGCTTCAAGATCGCGATGTCACGATCATCAAGGACGAGGGCAGCGGTCAGCGCAGTCTGGAAATCGAGGGTTGCGGCAACTGTGGTGTTGGCTACTGTAAAGGCATGCCCGGTGCCGCGCTTCCCTACGAACGGGTTCACAAGTGCAAGCAGCTCAAACCGACCGATTATCTATTTGGCAATACAACTCGTGATTTGATTAACACAATTCCGGAAGAATGAAATCTCAATTCGACCGCGATAGCCATATACACACTTGTTACTGCCTGTGACACACATATATATGCATGTGATTGCTGAAAGGGGCTAATATTTATCAAATAGCAGTGAATTGCTGAACTAGCGGCGAGATGATCGAGAAGTTTCATGGCCGGCGCTTGAAAAACAACATCGATAATGCTGCGATTAATATTCGAAAGTCGAAACTCAAAGGCAGAATTCTGAAAAATGTCGCGGCTTCTCGCCGAAAAATACCCGCTGTCAAAGCTTGATGGTTGCGCGCGCTGATCGTTCGCTGTATAGCGAAGCCGGCGCGGGCGTGGCGGAATTGGCAGACGCGCCGGACTCAAAATCCGGTTCCGCAAGGAGTGTCGGTTCGACCCCGACCGCCCGCACCAACAATCTCGTAGTCATCGATAAGACTATATCTGCGGCTTGCGTATTTGATGCACGAAATGAATCTTGCCTGCATCCGAAACCACATGTGCAACAGCATCGATTCGTTCGCCCGAAGCCATGACGTCGTCGAAGATCCGAGAATGCTGATCACCGAGACGAGCTGGTAGAGTCGATACAAGTTCTCGGCCTTGCTATACGCGCCTCTGTTCAGCAAATCAGCGATTGAGCAAGCCGAACTGATCGACGACCCACTTCGTCTCTATGAAATTCTTGACGGAAGGCAGGTCGAGAATGTGCTGCGTATGGACAGGGATTGCCGTGATGCTTGCCCGGCAATAGGCCACTACCAGCGCCGTGACGCCTACCCGCACGAGCCGACCACCGAAACAATACAGAAATGGCGCGAGAACGATATAGGGCCTGTCGTCATTTCGAGGGTTCCGCTTTGGGCGGGATGTTGATTCAAGCGGTCGGCGATTTGGAGCCGATCGATGCGCCGCTATGTCCTTCGTGACGATCAATGGGATCGGATCCGGGATCTGCTTCCAGGCCGGCTCGGCTCGGTCGGCGTGACGGCCAGGGACAACCGCCTTTTCGTTGAGGCGGTGGTGTACCGCTATCGGGCAGGTGTTGCTTGGCGCGATCTGCCCGAGCGCTTCGGCGACGGGGTCAAGGTGCAGCGCCGCTTCAGTCGCTGGCCGCAGTCGGGCGTGTGGGAGCGGGGGTTCCGGCATCTCTGCGCAGACGCCGACAACGAGTATGCGATGATCGACTCGACCATCGTGCGTGCGCATCAGCATAGTGCCGGCGCCCAAAAAAAGCTGGGTCAGACCAAGCCATCGGCCGTCTCATCCTGAGCCTGTCGAAGGACCCGCGGCGGCCTGACTACCAGGATCCACGCGCCGGTCGACGCGCTCGGCAACCCGGTCGGGCTCTGCCTCAGCGGCGGTCAGGCCCATGATCTGGTCGGGGCCGACCGTCTCCCGCCGGACATGCAGGCCGAGGTGCTCATCGCCGACAAGTTGATGCTCGCCATCCATCCCCAGGCCCGCACCACCCCGGCTGTCCGCGCCGAGATCGCCCGCTCGAACGAGAACTCCGGCGTGCCGGCCAAGCGTACGGCGTTTCCACCGAAGACCATCCGCAAGTGGCGCAAACGCGGCCCTGATGCCTGTCAGGATCGCTCGGCGCGACCCCATAAGCTGCCCTGGCGCGCCAGCGATGAGGAGCGCGCCATCGTGCGCGCGCTCCGCCGGTCCACCGGCTTCCCCCTCGACGCGCTGACCTTCGTCGTCAGCCACTTCCTGCCGCACCTGAACCGGGACGCCGTCGATCGCATCCTCAAGGCGGAGGGTCTCGACCGGCTGCTGCCGTCCGGGCAGACCCGCAAGCCGCACGGCACCTTCAAGGACGACGAGGTCGGCTTCGTGCATGTCGACGTGAAGCACCTGCCCAAGCTCCGCGACCGCGACGGCTCCCCCCGCAAACGCTCCCTCTCCGTCGCCCTCGACCGCGCCTCCCGCTATGTGCACCTCGCCGTCAAGGATGACGCGACCACGGCCTCGGCCGTTGCCTTCTGCACGGACGCACTCGACGCCTTGCCCTTCCGGGTCCCCCACGGGCTCACCGACCGCGGCTCCTGCTTCACAGCCGACGCTTTCGAGGCAGCCTGCGAGCGGCACGGTGTGCAGCATCGCAAGACGCGCCCCTCTACGCCCAAGACCAATGGCTCCTTCGACAGGCTCAGGATGAGGGGTCGAGCGCTTCGACGGTCGGGTGCACCGGTCTTCGGCCGCAGGCCTCATCGTTCAGGAAGCGGCGGATCCAGTCTGCCACCCGGTCGTTGTCGGCGCTCGCCTCCAGCGAGGCCAGCGCGTCGCGCACCAGGGCCGGGTTCTGCGCGCCCGCGCGGTGGCCGTCGGTCAGCGCGCGGGCGTAGTCCGGGCGGAACTCGGGGTGGCACTGGAACGAGAGGGCGGGGCGGTCGGCGTAGGCCAGGACGCCGTAGGGGGTGAAGGCGCTGCCCGCCAGCACCCGCGCGCCGGGGGGCAGGGCCACGACCTGATCCTGATGGCTCACGGGGATCGCGATCGCTCCGCCCTCGTCCATGAAGGGGGCGCGCTCGATCACCTCATAGGCGTGGAGACCGAGGCCCCAGCCGTTGTCCGAACGCTCCACCCGGCCGCCGAAGGCCTGCGCCAGCGCCTGATGGCCGAAGCACAGGCCGACCAGCTTGGTCGAGCGGTCGAGGTCGCGCAGGAAGGCGAGGAGGTCGGCGACCCAAGGGGTCGGATCGTAGACCGAGGCCGGCGAGCCGGTGATCACATAGGCCTCGAAGGCATCGGGCGCCGCGGGCCAGCGCCCCGCGGTCACGTCGAAGCACTCGAACGAATGGCCGTCGCCGATCAGGGCCTCGACCATCGCGCCGTAGGAGGGAAAGCGCCCGCCGAGCCGCTCCGGCGGATGGCCGGTTTCCAGGATGCCGATGTGCATGGGTCGGGTTTAGAGCGCCGGATCGAGGGCCGACACCGGGCCTGCCGCCGCAGGCTTGCCCAGGAGGCGCGCCAGCAGGACCGAGACGACCATCACGGCGGCGAAGATCGCGAAGATCAGCGGGTTGTAGACCACGAGCGCCGCGAGACAGATGCCCGCCATCACGAGCGCGAAGGCCGGCGCGTAGGGATAGAGCGGCGCCCGGTAGGGCCGGGCCAGCGACGGCTCGCTGCGGCGCAGCCGAAACAGGGCGAGCATGCTGACGACGTACATGGTCAGCGCGCCGAACACCGCCATGGTGACGATGCTGGCGGTGAGCGACTGCCCGGCGACGCTGATCAGGCTGTCGCTGTAGATCGCGGCGATGCCGACGACGCCACCCGCGAGCGTCGCGAGATAGGGCGTGCGGAAGCGCGGATGCACCCGGGCGAAGAGGGCGGGCAGGAAGCCGGCCCGCGCCAGCGCGAAGATCTGGCGGGCATAGCCCATGATGATGCCGTGGAACGAGGCGACGAGCCCGAACAGGCCGAGCCAGACCAGCATGTGCAGCCAGCCGCTCGATTCGCCGACGACGCGCTTCATCGCCTGGGGCAGCGGATCGTTGAGGTCCGACAGAGCCTTCCAGTCGCCGGTGGCGCCGGCGAACAGCATCACGCCGAAGGCGAGCGCGGTCAGCGTCAGCACGCCGGTGATGTAGGCGATCGGAATCGTACGCTTGGGGTCCTTGGCTTCCTCCGCCGCCATGGCGACGCCCTCGATGGCGAGAAAGAACCAGATCGCGAAGGGGATCGCGGCGAAGATGCCGCCGAGCGCGGCCGGGCTGAACGTGTCCTGCCCGGCCCAGCCGCCGGCCACGAAGTTCGACACGCTGAAGGCCGGGGCGACGACGCCCATGAACACGAGGAGTTCGGCCACCGCCAGCACGGTGACGACGAGTTCGAACGTCGCCGCGATCCGCACGCCGACGATGTTGAGGCCCATGAACACGAGATAGGCGCCGAGCGCGGCGTGCTTCGGGTCGAGCCCCGGATACTGGACGTTGAGATAGGCCCCGATGGCGAGCGCGATGGCCGGCGGGGCGAACACGAACTCGATGAGCGTGGCGTAGCCGGCGACCGCCGCCCCCGTCGGCCCGAAGGCACGCAAGGCGTAGGCGAAGGGCCCGCCGGCCTGGGGGATCGCGGTGGTGAGTTCGGTGAAGCTGAAGATGAAGGCCACGTACATCGCGGCGACCGCGACCGTGGTGACGAGGAACCCGAGCGTGCCCGCTTGGGCCCAGCCGTAGCTCCAGCCGAAATACTCGCCGGAGATGACGAGGCCGACGGCGATGCCCCAGAGATGGAAGGCGTTGAGGCTCTTGTCGAGCGCGGTCGAAGGCGTCGTCATCGTGGTCCCCGCATCGGCCCGTCAGGGGGCCATGGCAGGGCGCACGAAGCAAGAGTGTTGCCTCAAAGGAAAAGGGGCGCCGCAGCGACGCCCCCGCGATCGATCAATAGCCGTAGCTGCGCTGCCGATAGCCCTGCGGGGCGCCGTAGCCCGCGCCGCGGGGCTGGACGCGCGACCCGTAATCGATCTCGCGCTGGCGCCGTGCCTGTCGGTTCGCGAGGGCGCGTCCGGCCAGGCACCCGGCGACCGCGCCGACCACGCCCCGCTCGGCGAGGTAATGCCCGGCGACGCCGCCGATGATCGCCCCCTTGATGCAGCCCTTCGCCTCCGCCGTCCCGACGCTCAGTAGGGTCACGACCGTCATGGCCGATGCCGTCGCGATGATCCGCATGCCCGTTCCTCCAGGGTTGATGGCCAGGGTAACGGGGCCGGGGCGGGGGCGTTCCGTGCGAACGTGGGACGTCGAAGCGATCGTCGATGCAAGCCCGGCCGGCGATCGCTCCCGCGGAGCAGGGGCTGCGGGAGCCCATCCGGGGTTTAGGGCGAGCGGCCGGTCAGGCTCGCCCGAGCAGCACGACGCCGAGCATCAGTACGCCGCATCCGACGAGCCGCCACCGCCCCACGGCCTCGCGCAGCACCACCATGCCGAGCAGGGCGCCGACCATCATCGACATCTCGCGGGCCGGTGCGACGACGCTGAGCGGCGCGCCCCGCTCCAGCGCCATCAGCACGAAGATGTAGGAGAGCGGCGACAGCAGGCCGACTGCGACGGCCAAGTGCCAGCGCCCCGCCATCCGGGCGCGGGCGTGAGCGGGGTTCCGCAGCACGAACGGCGTGAGCAGGAGGAAGCGGAGGAGGTTCGAGCACCAATCGAGGATGACGGGATGCACCCCGAGTTCCTTGACCGCGTAGGCGTCCACCACCGTGTAGAGGGCGATGAGGGCCCCCGTCGCGACGCCCCAGCGGAGTCCGGCCTGCCCGCCCGGACGACGGAAGGCCGCCCGATCGCCCCGCGTCGCGATGAGGCCGATGCCGAGGACGACCGCGAGCAATCCCAGGATCTTCAGGATAGCTGCGGCCTCGCCGAGGAACAGGAAGGCGCCGAGGCAGGAGAGCAGGGGCCCGGTTCCCCGCGCCGTCGGATAGACCACCGAGAGGTCGGCGACCTGATAGCCGCGCTGAAGGCAGAGGCTGTAGGCGAGGTGGATCAGCCCGCTGAGCACGATGCCCGTGACGGCAAGCCACGTCCACGGCATGCCATCGTGCAGCAGAAGCCCGATCACCCAGGGGGCGTAGGCGAGGCAACTGACGAGATTGTAGGCGAACACGAAGCTGGGGCCGGCCTCGGCCGCCCGCTTCGAGAGCGGGTTCCAGACGGCGTGGATGAAGGCGGCCGAAACCACGAGGACGAACGGCGCGAACGACATGAGACCTCCGTGCCCGGAATGGGCCGTAACGGGTCTCGACGTCTCCGCCTCTGGGCTTTTGTCCCTCGGGTGCAGCCGTGGGATGGGCCACGGTGTCCGCAACGCTCGGACCAGCGATGGCCCTGACCGCCACCCGGAACCCTAGTTGCCACTCAGTCGACGGGGGTTCTTAGCGCGTTCTCGGAACGCGTCGCAAACTGTGGATGCTCGGCAATTCGTGGATCGCGGCGGGGTGGCCCGTTGACGACCAGGGTGTCGAGGAGAGCCTTCGGGGCGATGCCGCCGAGGGCTTGATGCGGTCGCATCTCGTTGCGGGAGCTCATGTATCGCAGAAGCACGCGCGAGACATGATCGGCATTCTCGAAGGTGGTCCCGTCGATCCTGTCCTCGCCCAGGCCACGCCAGAAGCGCTCGATTTTCCCATCGGTCTGCGGCCGACAGGGGCGGGTGGAGCGGTGCTTGATGCCGGGATCGGGCAGCAGCGCCTCGAAAGGGGGCTCCTGCGGCTTCGACCGGCCGACGAATTCGGCGCCGTTGTCGATCAAGCGAGGCGGCACCGACGTCGTCGTCGCGATCCTGTCCTGGGCTCTCGCCGCCGGGCAGGAGGTCGAGACCATCCAGTTCGCGACGACCACCGGCACGAAGGCCCTCAACCCCACGGGCAAGGAGTTCGGGCAGACGCTGCGCGAGAGCGCGGACAACAACGTCCCGGACGGTCGCGGCGGCGCCGACACCTACGGCGTCGACAGCGCCCGCGACGTCGCCGTCGAGGCACGGGCCCTGGGTCCGACACCGTCGTCGCGCGCATCTCGTGCACGCTCGATGCGGGTCAGGTGCGGGCCATGACGTTCTCCAAGGGACGGATCGCCGTGTGTTCACTCTCAGGCGCGTTTCCGAAGCCCGGCGCGCTCGATCGAACAGGCCGTCTCCGCCACCCCGACCCAGCGCGGCAAGGCCGGTCCGGACAGCCGGATGCGCAGGAAGACCGTTCCCTGGCAACCCGCCCACATGGACGCGGGCAGAACCGCCGAACCGTCGCTCCAGCGCGCACCGCGATCGAACGCGTGAAAGCCCTCATCGAGGCGGGCATCGTCCAACGCCACCGCGCGCGCCCCTGTCAGCCCGTCGTCGATCGTGAGCGCGGCCAGGGACACACCCAGCCGACGCGCGTCGGTCGAGCCCGTCACGACGTGAGCGGGTACGCTCACGGCGCAAACGAGGCGCACGTCGCGGGCCTCGGCCGGTAGGACGAAACGGGCGGTGAGGCCTTCCACATCGGGGTGGAGCACGCTTCCGTCGGCAACGAGGTGCAATCCCGCAAAAATCTCCTCGACGCGGTGCCAGCCGAGCGCCTCGGCCCGCTCCTGGAGCCGGGCGCGCACCAGATCGACCAGCGGGCCGTCCTCGTGGAACGGGCGGCAGAACGGCAGCGGGCCCTCCGGACGGGTGTCCGGGGTCGCGGCGAGATCGGTCGCGTCGGCGTTGGCGAAGAAGCGGCGGTTGCCGCAATCGAGATAGCTCTCGGCGGGGAGGTTCTCCGCCAGCAGGATGTCGTGCTCGTCGAGTTCGACGTGCCAGTAGGTGACGCTCTCCACCGCCTCCTGCGTGATCGTCGTGCCGTTGATGAGGCGGCAGGCCGGGATCAGCACCGCGCCGAGGATGTCGACGGCGATGGCGTGGGCGGCCGAGACGCGGAGATCGCGGGAAGGCCGCCCCTCACCGAAGGCACCCGCCGCGATCCGCACCGGCCGGATCCTGGCCGGGTCGGGATGGCGGGCGCAGTCGAGGCGGCGGTGACCGATCCAGCGGATCGGGCGGTGCGCGCCGGAAGTCGTGACGGCGAGGTCGCCCACGCGCAGGGCTTCGACGGCCACGTCCCGCACGGCGCCGTCGCGCACGACCCGGATCGCGCTTCCTTCAGCGAAGCAGACGGGATTGTCGGCCACGAACACGTCCTGCTGGACGTTGCCGTCGCCGGCCACGAGGTTGTTGGCGCTGCTCTGGAAGGAGACGCGCGAGCCGTCGCCCGAGATCGAGGGGCTCGTACTAGGACCGTTCGCGGCGTTCGGCGTGCCGTCGGCGTTGCTGAGGCGCACGAGTTCGCCGGTCACCATGTCCTTGACGAAGACGTCGCTCGTATTGTTGCCGTCGCCGCCAACGAGGTTGGTGGCGGTGCTCTGGAACGTGACGTAGCGGCCGTCATCCGAGATCGTGGCGTTGGTGCTATTGCTGTTGGCCTGGACGCCGGCGGCGGTATCGCTGACGCGGACGATTTCGCCGGTGGTCAGGTCCTTGCGGAAGATGTCGGCGATCGTGCCGTTCGCGTCGGTGCCGGCGAGGTTGGTGGCGTTGCTCTGGAAGACGACGTAGCGGCCGTCGGCCGCGATCGTGGCGTTGGTGCTACCGCTGTTGGCCTGGACGCCGGCGGCGGTGTCGTTGACGCGGACGAGTTCGCCGGTGGTCAGGTCCTTGCGGAAGATGTCGGCGGTCGTACCGTTCGCGTCGGTGCCGGCGAGGTTGGTGGCGTTGCTCTGGAAGGTGACGTAGCGGCCGTCGGCCGAAATCGCGGCGAAGGTGCTGCTGTTGTTGGCCTGGACCGCGGCGGCGGTGTCGTTGACGCGGACGAGTTCGCCGGTGGTCAGGTCCTTGCGGAAGATGTCGGCGGTCGTACCGTTCGCGTCGGTGGCGGCGAGGTTGGTGGCGTTGCTCTGGAAGACGACGTAGCGGCCGTCGGCCGCGATCGTGGCGTTGGTGCTACCGCCGTTGGCCTGGACGCCGGCGGCGGTGTCGTTGACGCGGACGAGTTCGCCGGTGGTCAGGTCCTTGCGGAAGATATCGAGGGATATGCCGTTCGCGTCGGTGCCAAAGAGATTGGTGGCGTTGCTCTGGAAGACGACGTAGCGGCCGTCGGCCGCGATCGTGGCGTTGGTGCTACCGCCGTTGGCCTGGACGCCGGTGGCGGTCTCGTTGACGCGGATGACTTCGCCGGTGGTCAGGTCCTTGCGGAAGATATCGAGGGCTGTGCCGTTCGCGTCGGTGCCAAAGAGATTGGTGGCGTTGCTCTGGAAGACGACGTAGCGGCCGTCGCCCGAGATGATGGTGTGGGCGGGTAACGATGAACTGAAGCCGTTGGCCTGCGTGGTGCCGTCGGCTGTAGTCGAGGCGTTCTTGGTGGCCATGGCGCTTCTCGGAGAGAGAGGAAGAAGCTCAGCCGTGTGTAATGCACGAAGGACCGTCAACGCGTCGAGGCCAGACACGGACAACCTGCTGCAAGAACCAGTCGGATTGGCACGAATTGTCCGCACACGGCGCCGGATACGCACGATCGCGGGCCGAGGACCGTCCTTTTTCAGACCAGCCCGCCGGAGCCGACCGGATCACCGTCAGAGTTCGGAGAACCACTCCGCGATCACCGGACCGGATGCCGGCAGCGGCGGCAGGGACCCGGCACCGACCTGCGCCTGCAGCGCGGTGGGCGAGACGGCGAACTCCTCGATGAAGGCGCGGCGGAAGCTGCGCTCCTGCCGGAACCCGGACCGGGCCGCGATGACCGCCGGGGTGGCGCCCGCATATCGGCCGGCCGCGATCTCGCCGTAGGCGCGGGCCAGCCGCAGCCGACGGATCGTGCTCGCGACGTTCCCGCTCTCGCGCAGCAGGCGGTAGAGGCGGGTGCGCGACACGGCAAAGTCCCGGCAGATCAGGTCCGGTCCGAGATCCGGATCGGCCAGCCGGTCCCGGATGTAGCGCCGGATGCTCTTGGCGAGTTCGAGATCGGTATCCAGCGGCTCGCTCGCTTGAGCCTCATCCTGTACGGGCTCGCCGCGCAGGCAGCCGGCGAGCAGCGCGAGCGTGCTGCGGCTCGCGACCGTCGCTTGGGCCCGCGGCAGGGGATCGGGCAGCGCCAGGAGCGCATCGATATGCGCCCCCACAAGGCGCGCCTCGATGGAACTCCCCGGGTAGACCCGCCCGTCGAAAGGGGCGACCGGTCCGATCGCGGCTTCGAGCACCCGGCGCGCCACGACGAGGGCCGTGAGGGTGATGCCTTCGAGCCGGTAATCGGCCGGGCTCGACAGCTTGGTGATCGACATTGCGCCGGGCTCGAAGCGCATGCGCCGCCGTCCGCAGACGCCGCCGCCCCGTCCGGCCAGGAACACGTTGATGAAGACGTGGTCGAGGCCGATGCGCTCGGCCATCGCCCGGTCGCGCACGAGCCTGAAGTCGCCGGCGCTGACATGTCCGACCAGCACGGAGCCGATCTGGCGCCAGTGGGCCTTCGTCGTGAAGCGCTCGGCCTCCTCCGGGGTCATCCGGACCTCGCCGGAGGGGCTCATCACGTCCTGCCACGCGGCGAGCCGATAGCGCGCATCCCCGTCCGCGAGCTGGATCGAATGGCGGGTCGTCGTGAGCATGAGGCGTGTCCGGCCGATCCGTCCCGGCACGTGCGGGCATGAACGCTGCTCGGGGCGTTGTCGAGCGTCGGCTCGGCCTGCCCCCTGAAACCTGGTCATCCCCGAGGTATGGCTTTGAGCCATGTCGCGGATGTCATCATGGGACGGCAAAAACATACCGCCGAAGAGATCGTCGCCAAGCTGCGTCGGGCTGATGCTTTGAATTCGCAGGGACGGGAGGTGGCTGAAGCCATTCGATCTATCGAGGTGGCGTATTCTCGCTGGCGTTCCAAGTATAGCGGATTGAAAGCCGATCAGGCCGAGCGGCTGAAATCTCTGGAAACCGAGAACCAGCGCCGTCATCGAGCGATCTCCAACTTGACCTTGGCGAAGCTGATCCTGAAGGAGGCCACCTCGGGAAACGTCTGAGCCCGGCTCGCCGCCGGGCTTGTGTCGACCGTGTCGTTGCCCGACACGGTGTGTCCGAACGCTTCGCCTGCCGTGTTCTGGGCCAGCGCCGTGATCGAGCGATGGCGGACGCATTACAACAGCACCCGGCCACGCTCGTCGTTGGGTCACCTGCCGCCTGCGCCGGAGGTCGTCGTCCGGTCCGCAGAGCCAGGCGGATCGGCGCCGTCCGCTCGCCCCGCCATCGTCATGCGACCGACGGTGCACTAACTTCGAACCCGGGCTACCAAATGGGGGCAGGCCAGGCGGACACCGGCGTGATCCAGGTGGACCGCACGCTCTGGCGCGCCGCCTGTCCGAGGGCGATGCTCGTCGACGCCCCCGGCGCCTGCCAGGAGTTGCAGGCCGCCTGGCGTCCGAAGGCAGGCCCCAAAGGCCCCGGACGAGCCCTGGAATCGGGCCGATCCTAATGAGTTCCTTATAGGATCGCCTCCCTTTCCGTCTCGAACCCTAACGCGGTTCCCGTCCACATTCGGGGTCGGCCCAGGTTCGGTCGCGGAGTGTCCGCGCCCGAGGGGCCGAACGGACCCGGGACGCATCATGCTCGACATCGTCTTCCTCGCAGGAGCCCTTGCCTTCTTCGGCCTGGCCGCCGGTTACGCCACGCTCTGCGAACGCCTCTGAGGCACCGCCATGACCCTCGACCTCGCCCTCGGCGCCTTCGTGACGGCCGGGCTCCTCGTCTACCTCACCTTCGCCCTCGTCCGCCCCGAGCGGTTCTGAGCGGCCCTGCCGGACCACATCCATGAATGCCAATGGCTGGATTCAGATCGCGCTGTTCTGCGCGGTCGTCCTCGCGCTCGTGAAGCCGCTCGGCTGGTACATGACGCGCGTCTTCAACGGGGAGCGAACCCCGCTCTCGCCTGTGTTCGTCCCCGTCGAGCGCGGGCTCTACCGCGTCGCCGGCATCGACGAGCGCCACGAACAGACCTGGCTCGGCTACGGTCTCGCCATGCTCGCCTTCCACGGGCTCGGCTTCGTGCTGCTCTACGCGGTGCTGCGCCTGCAGGACGTGCTGCCGCTCAATCCGATGGGGCAGGCGGCGGTGGCGCCGGACCTCGCCTTCAACACCGCGGCGAGCTTCGTCACCAACACCAACTGGCAGAACTACGGCGGCGAGAGCACGCTCTCGTACCTGAGCCAGATGCTGGGGCTGACGCACCAGAACTTTCTCTCGGCGGCCACCGGCATCGCGCTCGCCGTGGCCCTGATCCGCGGCTTCTCCCGCGCCTCGGCCAGGACGGTCGGCTCGTTCTGGGTCGACCTGACCCGCTGCACCCTCTACGTCCTGCTGCCGATCTGCCTCGTCTACGCGCTGTTCCTGGTCTCGCAGGGCATGCCGCAGACCCTTGGCGCCTACGTCGACGCCACGACCCTGGAGGGCGCCAAGCAGACCATCGCGGTCGGCCCGGTGGCGAGCCAGGTCGCGATCAAGATGCTCGGCACCAACGGCGGCGGCTTCTTCAACGTCAACGCCGCCCACCCGTTCGAGAACCCCACCGCCCTTTCGAACTTCGTGCAGATCGTCTCGATCTTCGCGCTGGGCGCCGCGCTCACCAATGTGTTCGGCCGCATGGTCAGCGACGAGCGTCAGGGCTGGGCGATCCTCGCCGCCATGGGAACGCTGTTCCTGGCCGGCGTCGCCGTCACCTACGCCAGCGAGGCGGCGGGCAGCTCCGTGCTGAACGGCCTCGGGCTCACCGGCGGCAACATGGAGGGCAAGGAGGTCCGCTTCGGCATCGTAGCGTCGGCGCTCTTCGCGGTCGTGACGACGGCGGCCTCCTGCGGCGCGGTCAACGCCATGCACGACTCGTTCACGGCGCTCGGCGGCCTGATCCCGCTCATCAACATGCAGCTCGGCGAGATCATCGTCGGCGGCGTCGGCGCGGGCCTCTACGGGATGCTGGTCTTCGTCGTGGTGGCGATCTTCGTCGCCGGCCTCATGGTCGGGCGCACGCCGGAATATCTCGGCAAGAAGATCGAGGCGCGCGAGGTCAAGATGGCGATGCTCGCCATCCTCTGCCTACCGCTGATGATGCTCGGCGGCACCGCGCTCGCCACCGTCCTGCCGGCCGGGCTCGCGGGACCTGCGAACGCAGGTCCGCACGGCTTCTCGGAGATCCTCTACGCCTTCACCTCGGCGGCGGCCAACAACGGCTCGGCCTTCGGCGGGCTCACCGGCAACACGCCGTTCTACAACTGCCTGCTCGCCCTCGGCATGCTGGTCGGACGGTTCTTTGTCATCGTCCCGGCGCTGGCGATTGCCGGGTCGCTCGCGGCCAAGAAGACGCTGCCGGCCTCGGCCGGCACCTTCCCGACCCATGGCGGCCTGTTCGTCGGGCTGCTCGTCGGCGTCATCCTGATCGTCGGCGGCCTGACCTTCTTCCCGTCGCTGGCGCTCGGCCCGGTGGTCGAACACCTCGCGGGCTCGGCCGGCCAGACCTTCGGGACGGGGGGCTGAGATGTCCCGCGCCTTCCCCGCCCGGCGCCTGCCGCACCACCACCCGGTGCTCCGCCGTCGCCACCACCGCGGCCCGTCACGCTCCTTACGGACTTCGGACCTCGTCCTGGCCCTGCTCGGTGTCGTCCTGCTCGGCGGCTTCGCCCTGATGACCGCCGCGGCGCTGGCCGCCGCCTGACCCTGAACCGGAAAGGCCCGGTCGCGTGCCGGGCCGCCTCATCCCCTTCGGACACCCCCTGCCATGTCCCGCAAGACCTCATCGCTGTTCAGCGCCGCCCTGGTCGGGCCCGCGCTCGTCGGCTCGCTCAGGAAGCTCGACCCCCGCGCCATGATCCGCAACCCGGTCATGTTCGTGGTCGAGGTGGTGGCGGCGCTCACCACCGTGCTGTTCCTCCGCGACCTCGTCACCGGGGGTAGCGACCTGTTCTTCTCCGGCCAGATCGTCCTCTGGCTCTGGTTCACCCTGATCTTCGCCAACTTCGCCGAGGCGCTCGCCGAGGGCCGCGGCAAGGCCCAGGCCGATTCCTTGCGCCGCACCCGCACCGAGATGCAGGCCAAGCGCCTCACCGGCCAGGGCCGCGATTTCGAGATGGTGCCGGGCACCTCGCTCAAGGTCGGCGACGTCGTCCTCGTGGAGGCCGGCGACCTGATCCCGTCCGACGGCGAGGTCATCGAGGGCGTCGCCTCCGTCAACGAGGCCGCCATCACCGGCGAATCGGCCCCCGTCATCCGCGAATCCGGCGGCGACCGCTCGGCGGTCACCGGCGGCACGCAGGTGCTGTCCGACGAGATCAAGGTCCGCATCACCGCGGCCGCCGGCTCGACCTTCGTCGACCGCATGATCTCGCTGGTCGAGGGCGCATCCCGTCAGAAGACGCCGAACGAGATCGCACTGAACATCCTGCTGGCGGGCCTCACCATCGTCTTCGTGTTCGCGGTCGCCTCGATCCCGAGCTTCGCGAGCTACGCCGGCGGGTCCATTCCGGTCATCGTCCTGGTGGCGCTGTTCGTGACGCTGATCCCGACCACCATCGGCGCGCTCCTGTCCGCCATCGGCATCGCCGGCATGGACCGCCTCGTGCGCTTCAACGTGTTGGCGATGTCCGGCCGGGCCGTGGAGGCCGCGGGCGACGTCGACACGCTGCTGCTGGACAAGACCGGCACCATCACGCTGGGCAACCGTCAGGCGACCGAGCTCCGGCCGGTGCGCGGCGTCTCCGAGCAGGACCTCGCCGACGCGGCGCAGCTCGCCTCGCTCGCCGACGAGACCCCCGAGGGCCGCTCCATCGTCGTGCTGGCCAAGGAGAAGTACGGCATCCGCGCCCGCGACATGGCTGGGCTCAACGCCACCTTCGTGCCCTTCACCGCCCAGTCGCGGATGTCCGGCGTCGACCTCGACGGCGCGTCGATCCGCAAGGGTGCCGTGGACGCCGTCATCGCCTCCGTGACCGGACAGCCGATGGCGAGCCGCGGCTCGAACCTCGCCCTGGCCGTCCGGCCAGAGGCCGAGACAGGGATCGTGACCGAGATCCGAGCCATCGCCGAGGACATCGCCAAGGCGGGCGGCACCCCGCTCGCGGTGGCCAAGGACGGTCGCCTGCTCGGCATGGTCTACCTGAAGGACATCGTGAAGGGCGGCATCCGCGAGCGCTTCGCCGAGTTGCGCCGCATGGGTATCCGCACCGTCATGATCACCGGCGACAACCCGATGACGGCCGCCGCCATCGCGGCCGAAGCCGGCGTCGACGACTTCCTCGCCCAGGCGACCCCGGAGGACAAGCTGGCGCTGATCCGGCGCGAGCAGGCCGAGGGCAAGCTGGTGGCGATGTGCGGCGACGGCACCAACGACGCCCCGGCGCTGGCCCAGGCGGATGTCGGCGTGGCGATGAACACCGGCACGGTGGCGGCCCGCGAGGCCGGCAACATGGTCGACCTCGACAGCGACCCGACCAAGCTCATCGAGATCGTCGGCATCGGCAAGCAGTTGCTGATGACGCGGGGCGCGCTGACCACCTTCTCCATCGCCAACGACGTGGCAAAGTATTTCGCCATCATCCCGGCGATGTTCCTGACTCTGTACCCGCAGCTTCAGGCGCTCAACGTCATGGGCCTGTCCTCGCCCCAGAGCGCGATCCTCTCGGCCATCATCTTCAACGCGCTGGTCATCGTCGCGCTGATCCCGCTCGCGCTGAAGGGCGTGACCTACCGGCCGGTCGGGGCCGCCTCGCTCCTGCGCCGCAACCTCCTCGTCTACGGCCTCGGCGGCGTCCTCGTCCCCTTCGTGGCGATCAAGGTCATCGACATGGCCGTCACCGCCCTCCACCTCGCCTGAACGAAGGTCCCGGGAAATCCTGTCATGAGACCTGCCATGCTGAACCACCTTCGCCCCGCCCTCGTCCTGCTCGTCGCCCTGACGGCGGTCACCGGCCTCGCCTATCCGCTCGCCGTCACCGGCATCGCCGGCACGGTCTTCCCGGCCAAGGCCGCCGGCAGCCTGATCGAGCGCGACGGCAAGATTATCGGCTCCAGCCTGATCGGGCAGGGCTTCACCGGCGAGGGCTACTTCCACGGCCGCCCCTCGGCCACCACCGCGGCCGACCCGGCCGATGCGAGCAAGACCGTGCCGGCGCCCTACAACGCCGCAAACTCGATGGGTTCGAACCTCGGTCCCACCAGCGCGGCGCTGGCCGAGCGGGTGAAGGGCGACCTCGACGCGCTGCGCGCCGAGAACCCGGGCGAGCCGGTGCCGGTCGACCTCGTGACGACCAGCGGCTCGGGGCTCGACCCCGACGTCTCGCCCGAGGCGGCCTTCTTCCAGGTGCCGCGGGTGGCGCGTGCGCGTAACCTCTCGCAGGAGCAGGTGAACGAACTCGTCGCCGCCCAGGTCCGGGGCCGTACGCTCGGCATTCTCGGAGAGCCGCGCGTCAACGTGTTGGCGCTGAACCTCGCGCTCGACGACCTCGCCAAGCGCTAAAAGAGCCATCATGCCCGAGACCGGCCGCGATCCGAACCGCCCCTCGCCCGACGCGCTGCTCGAAGCGGCGCGCCGGGAGGAGCGGACGCGCGGCCGGCTCAAGGTCTTCCTCGGCGCCGCGCCCGGCGTCGGCAAGACCTACGAGATGCTCACGATCGGCCGCGCCCGGCTCAAGGCGGGCGCCGATGTGGTCGTCGGCGTGGTCGAGACCCACGGCCGGGCCGAGACGCAAGCCCTGCTCGACGGCTTCGAGGTGATCCCACGCCGCGCCGTGCCCTATCACGGCACCGTGCTGGAGGAGATGGACCTCGACGCGCTGCTCGCCCGCCGGCCGCAGATCGCGCTCGTGGACGAGCTCGCCCACACCAACGCGCCCGGCTCGCGCCACCCGAAGCGCTATCAGGACGTCGAGGAGTTGCTGGACGCCGGCATCGACGTCCTGACCACGCTCAACATCCAGCACGTCGAGAGCCTCAACGACGTGGTGGCTTCCATCACCCGCATCCGCGTGCGCGAGACCGTGCCGGACGGGGTCCTCGACCGGGCCGACGACATCGAGGTGGTCGACCTCAATCCCGACGACCTGATCGAGCGCCTGAGGGCCGGCAAGGTCTACGTGCCGACGAACGCCGAGCGGGCGCTCAAGCACTATTTTTCCCGCGGCAATCTCACCGCTCTGCGCGAGCTGGCGCTTCGGCGCACCGCCGACCGGGTCGACGACGAGCTGCTCAGCCACATGCGGGCCAACGCGATTCCCGGTCCCTGGGCGGCCGGTGAACGGGTCCTGGTCTGCGTCAGCGAGGACCCGCGTTCGGCCGGGCTCGTGCGCTACGCCAAGCGGCTGGCCGACCGACTGCACGCCCCCTGGACCGCCCTGGTGGTCGAGGGTCCGCGCGCCGCCTCGCTCACCGAGGCGGAACGCGACCGCGTCGCCGAGACGCTGCGGCTGGCCGACCGGCTCGGCGGCGACGCCGTGACCCTGCCGGGCGGGCGGCGCATCGCCGACGACATCCTCGCCTACGCGCAATCGGCCAACGTCAACCACATCGTCGTCGGCAAGGCGGCGCGCTCGAAATGGTTCGAGTTCGTGAACGGCTCCGTCGTGCATGACCTCGTGCGCCGCAGCGGCAACATCAGCGTGCACGTGGTGCCCGGCGAGGCGGTTCCGGTCGCGGGCCCGCAGACGCGGGCGGTCGCCACGGCCGCGACCCCATCCGCCGATCTCCGCTCCTACCTCCTCGCCCTCGGCGCGACGGGGCTGGGGCTCGCGCTCGCCCTGCTGCTCCAGCCCCATGCCGGGGTCGAGAATGCCGACCTGTTCCTGCTGACCGCCATCGTCGGCGTGGCCGTGCGCTTCGGTCTCGGGCCCTCGCTGCTGGCCGTCGTGGCCGCCTCGCTCGCCTACAACTTCTTCTTCCTTCCGCCGGTCTACACCCTGACCATCGCCGATCCGACCAACGTCGCGGCCTTCGTGCTGTTCTCGGTGGTGGCGGTCGTGGTCTCCAACCTCGCCGCCCGCGCCCGCCTGACCGCGGTGGTCAGCCAGGCGCGCGCCAAGTCCTCGGAGCGTCTGTTCGGCTTCTCGCGCAAGCTCGCGGCCTGCGCCTCCCTCGACGACGTGCTGTGGGCGACCTCGGCCCAGGTCGCCGCCATGCTGAAGGTGCGGGTCGTGCTGCTACTGCCGGACGGCAAGGTCGTCACCGTCCGGGCCGGCTACCCGCCCGAGGACATGCTCGACGAGGCCGACCTCGCTGCCGCGCAATGGGCCTTCGACAACGAGCGCCCGGCCGGGCGCGGCGCCGACACGCTGCCCGGCGCCAAGCGCCTGTTCCTGCCGATGCGCACGGGCCGTGGCACCATCGGGGTGATCGGCCTCGACGCGGACGGGACCGGCCCGATGCTGACGCCGGAGGGTCGCCGCCTCCTCGACGCGCTGGCCGACATGGGCGCGCTCGCCATCGAGCGGGTGCGCCTCGTGGAGGATCTCGACCGGGCGGAGCGCGCCGCCGAGACCGACCGGCTGGCCCGGGCGCTCCTCACCTCGATCAGCCACGACCTGCGGACGCCGCTGGCCTCCGTGCTCGGCTCGGCCAGCACGCTCCGGGACCTCGACGCAGCGCTTCCGGCCGAGTCCAAGGCCGAGCTCCTGGCGACCATCATCGAAGAATCTGAGCGGTTGAACCGTTTCATCGTCAACCTTCTCGACATGACGCGGTTGGAGGCCGGCGCCGTGACCCCGAACCTCGCCCCCCAGGACGTTGCCGAGACCGTGGACACCGCCCTGCGACGGACCCAGAAGATTTTGGCCGACCACCGGGTCGCGGTCGAGATCGATCCCGACCTGCCGACGCTGGACCTCGACCCGGTCCTGTTCGAGCAGGTGCTGGTCAACCTGCTCGACAACGCCGCCAAGTACGCGCCCGAGGGCTCGACCGTGACGGTCCGCGCTCGGCACGACGGCCGGACGGTCCGCATCGAGGTGCTCGACGAGGGCTTCGGCCTGCCCGACGGCGACGTCGAGCGGGTGTTCGACAAGTTCTACCGGGTGCGCAAGAGCGACCACGTCCGGGCCGGCACCGGGCTCGGCCTCGCTATCTCCCGCGGGTTCGTCGAGGCGATGGGTGGCACCGTCACCGCCGGCAACCGTCGCGACCGGCTGGGGGCCGCCTTCACCGTGACGCTCCCGGTCCCGGCACGGACAAAGCCAAGAGAAATCGCCGCATGAGTCCGACCATCCTCGTCATCGACGACGAGCCGCCGATCCGCAAGCTTCTGCGCATGGGCCTGTCCACCCAGGGCTACGCCATCTTGGAGGCGGCCAATGCCGCCACCGCCTTGGAGATATTGGCTCGCGAAAGCCCGGATCTCGTCATCCTCGACCTCGGCCTGCCGGACATGCGCGGGCACGACCTGCTGCGGGCGATCCGGGTGAGCCATCCGGGCCTGCCGGTCGTGGTGCTGTCGAGCCGGGACGACGAGGGCGGCAAGGTCGAGGCGCTCGACCTCGGCGCCGACGACTACGTGACCAAGCCGTTCGGCATGGCGGAGCTCCTGGCGCGCCTGCGCGCGGCCCTGCGCCACCAACTGGCCGCCCGGGGCGAGCGGCCCGTCTTCAGGGTCGACGGCCTCTCGGTCGACCTCGTCCGCCGCGTGGTCAAGGTCGACGACGCCGAGGTGAAGCTGACCCCGCGCGAGTACGACTTCCTGCGGGTCCTGGTTCTGCATGCCGGCAAGGTGCTGACCCACGCCCAGCTCATGCATGAGGTCTCGGCCTCCTCCGAGCCGCAATACCTGCGCGTCTACATGCGCCAGCTCCGGCAGAAGCTGGAGGCCGACCCCGAGCGCCCGCGCATCCTTCTCACCGAGACCGGCGTCGGCTATCGCCTGCGCGCCCCCGACGACGAACCGAACCTCAAGCTGCGCGCGGCGACCGACGCCAAGCCGGCGGCGACGGAGACGAGCCCTTGAAGTCCAGCCTCGCATGCGGCCGGCCGACGCGATGACCATCGACGACATCCTCGCGCCGTCGGACGTGGTCCACGGCCTGCGCGCCTCCGGTAAGACCGCTCTCCTCGAAGATCTCGCCCGTCGCGCCGCGCAGTCGCTCGACCTCGACGCCGACACGATCCTCGGGGCCCTCGTCCGCCGGGAAGGGCTCGGTTCGACCGGGGTCGGCGACGGCGTGGCGCTTCCGCACGCGCGGCTGGAGACGGTCAGGAAGCCGTTCGGCTTGCTGGCCCGCCTGAGGGAGCCCCTCGACTTCGACGCGGTCGACGAGCGGCCGGTGGACCTCGTCTTCCTCCTCCTCCTACCGACGACGGAGGGTGGCAATCACCTGAACGCGCTGGCCTGCGTGGCGCGCAAGCTCCGGGACCCGGAGACCGCCGCGGCCCTGCGGGGAGCACGAGATGCGACAGGCCTCTACGCTTCGGGCAGCGCCCGGTCACCCAGCAACGTATGAGGGCCCCTTATGGCCCCTGCACCTCCGTACGCCGGCAGCCCGGCACCGACCGCGCCGAAGAGCGCCCGGGCTTTCAGCGCAGGTCGAGCGAGGCGGTGCCGAGGTCGCCGAACCGGGCCGATAGTGTCTGGCCCGGCAAAACCTGCGCCAAGCCGGTGCTGCCGCCGACCGAAACGAGGTCACCTGCGCTCAAGCCCGAGCCCCGTTCGGCGAGCCGACGCGCCAGCCAGGCCACCGCAGCGAACGGGTCGCCCATGACGTCGCTTCCGTGGCCGCGCGCGACTGCGTGGCCATTGATGGCAAGACTTGCCTCGGTCGCGGCGAGGTCGGTCGCGGCCCAGCCCTCGATCCAGGGGCCGGCCACGTGCGCGACATCGAGCCCGAGGTCGGCGGTGGCGGAACATTCGTCGAGGAGAGGCGGCGACAGGGTGCGCCGGCCGAGCACGTGCAGGTCGATCCGGCAGGCGAGGCAGGCCTCGGAAGCGTTGCGGGCGCTGAGCGGCTCCTCGTCCGAGAACGGGAACGAGCGCCCGAGCACGAAGGCGAGGCCGACGCTCGCGCCGAGCACGCCGCGCGGCAGCCGCAGAGGCGAGGAACCCTCAAGGATCGTCTCGCGCATCAGCGGGGCGACGACCGGGACGTCGAGGCGCAGCGTCCGCGCGACGGCGGGATGCGTGCCGACCAGGGCGTAGCCGACCTGCGTCCAACCGAGCCTCCTTAGCGCCGCGTCGCGCACGTCCTCCGCCACGTCGAGGTCGTCGAGGCCGGAGAGGTCGACGTCCGCGAACTCGCCCGTGAGGCGCGCCCGGGCGAGGCGGTCTCCCAAGGCGGCGGTGTCGACGGCTGGCGAGCGGTAGGTGAGCATGGGAGGCCCCGTGACGCGGATATCGCCGGAGCCTGCACCCTTCCGCATAAGGGTTCGAGAGGGGAAGCGGGGTCTTGATATCAGTAATCTGGCAGGGCCAAGGCCCGGACGCTTGATCCTATGAGGAGTTTCGAAGGACTGTCAGTAGCAGTTCGCTACCTACTTGCCCAATTACGACCTCGCGCCATGAATTTAGCCAACCTAAATTCGCGCAAACTCAACGATCAATTATAAAAATGCGACTATCAGGCGGTACTTGATAAGTTTTATGGAGTCGCCTAAGGATAATTAGCTATAGTATGGACCGGTAACTTCAAAAATTACGTGTTAATGATATAATTATCAAATTTAAATAAGCTTGAGAAGCCGGGGTCAGTGCAATATGCTTGAAGTGTCGCCCCCTTGTTAATGCTACGACAACAAAGCCGAAATCATAGAGATCACGAGCGTAGCTACGATCAGGGCCCCCCAAAAGGCCAGGCCCAACGTCATATACAGATAGTTACGATCCTGCCGACAAATATCGCAATGCTTCTGAAAGACGGACATGACGCGCTCCCGCGCAGCGAGTTGACGAATTAAATCTAGGCCCTGCTCCGCCAAGTTGCCATAAATATCTCATTAATATCGACCGAATTACGCATACATTCTCCCTGACACGAATCGCCATCGCAGCGCAGTCTGGCGACAAAGGGGCCGCTGGCTGAATCCTGATGATATACTAATACTCTAGTCCATCCATTCACATGGAATCCTTGCGGCCAATTAATTATGTTCTGCCCCTTGATGGAACAAAAAGGCCATTAGCTGCCATACGTCAAAGGCCTTATGCCTTCGGATCGCGATAACTCACGGGCAGTCATCGTTCGGTTCATCCGAACAACGGCAATGATCCTGATCGGCTCTGCCATGCTTCGGCTGATTGGCGTCCCGATTGTGGAAACGATATCTTTTCTCTGCGCCAGTGCTGCGCTGTTTGCGGTCCTACGCAGCTATGCCACAAGCAATCCACTTATATCGTCTCAATTCACGTACTTTGACGAGGCAACGTGGCTGTATATGCTAGCTCTTGTCTGGCGGTTTTAGATCCCGTTTTATAAGGGACTGCTGCAGGTCTGTATGGGGTGAGCAGTGAGCATGATCTGCCCCCACGAGGTGGTCCAAGTTCGAAGTTAGTGCAGGGTCGGCCTTTGCTCCACGGGTAGCTTGGCCGGCGGAGCCGGTCGGGTGAGC
>NZ_JACHOP010000033.1 GCF_014199935.1 Methylorubrum rhodinum | reverse complement strand
TCTGCTCCATGGACGGCCTCCTCGCTTGAGATCTGCAACGACCTCAATCTGGCACACACGATGCCGTCGGGGGCCGTCCACCCCATCACGACTGGGCACGACGCCCCGTGACGCCGCGCATCACGGGAGGATTCCGGGTTCCGCTCCGCGGCCCCGGAATGACGGCGGTGCCTCTTCAGAACCGCGCCGTCAGGAACAGCCGCAGGTTCCGGCCCGGCAGCAGGATCTCGTCCTTCTTGAAGGAGGCCGAGTTGCGGATGCGGTCGTCCAAGAGGTTGCGGCCCTGGAGCCCCAGCGTGATCTCGCTGGCACCGTACACCGCCGGATCGATCGGCTTGGTGTAGCTGATCTCCGCCCGCAGATCGTCCCAGCCCGGCGTCGGGGTCTCGATCGGCGCGGTCTCGGTGTGGGCGAAGGCGTGGAGCAGGAACACCCGCGCGTACCAGCCGTCGGCCCGCAGGTAGGCGCCGCCGCCGAGCCGGTGGGGCGGGATGCGCGGCACGAAGCCACCGTTGTCGAACTGCGCGCGGACGAAGTCGTACTGCGCGTCGACGCCGATGAAGCCGTTGCCGACCGGGATCAGGTCGAGCTGCGCGCCGATCTCGGCACCGTAGAATTGCGCGTTGGACTGGGTGTAGACGATCTGGCGCAGCTCGTCCTCGGCGCCGCAGGTCGAGAATTCGTCGCCGCAGAACGTGCCGGTCTCGCGCTTGTAGATGAAGCCGGTGTAGCGGGTGATGTAGCCGGTGGCATCGAGGCGCAGGGGGCCCACCGCCCGGCGGATGCCGAGTTCGAGAGTGCGGGCGCGCTCCAGCTTCAGGTTCGGATCGCCGATCTCGAAGGTCTCGGTCGCCTCGTGCGGCCCGCGCGAGTAGAGCTCGAGCACGGACGGGGCGCGCTCGACGTAGGACGCGGTCAGACTCCCCACGAAATCGTAGGGCAGGTCCTGCAGCACGCCGAAGCTCGCGCTCTTCGGGGCGAAGCGGCGGCGGCGGTCGTATTCCAGCGGATCGACCGGGCCGGGCAGGTAATCGCCCGGGAAATTCGTCGCCGTGCCGGTCGCGCGCGTCCCCTCGATGCGGCCCGCCGCCTGGAAGCGGGTGCCGGAGGGCAGGGCCAATTCCTCGAACAGGTAGAGGGCGTTGGCCCGCGCATCGGTCGGCGCAAGGAGCCCGCCCGCCTCGCCGGAGGTGCCGAGCACGCGCCGGTCCGACTGGACGCCCACCGCGCCGGTGAGCACGCCGAAGGAGAGATCGACCGGCACGTGCTGCGCCTCGACCCGGCCCTCGACCTCGCGGCTCTTGAAGGTCGAGCCGATGGTGCGGAAACCGTCGTCCTCCAGCCCGCTCTCGTTGTGCTTGTAGACCGAGCCGCCGGCCCAGAAGCGGATCACCGCGAACGGGCCTTCGAGCGGCCGGACCTCGCCCCGCGCCAGGAGCCGGTCCTGCACCGGATCGAGCAACACGCGCCGCTCCGCCGAGCCGCCGCCGGGAATGCCGTAGAGCGCGTCGTAATGGCTGTAGGAGATGCCGACGAAGCCGCGGTCGCCGATCACCGAGATGCCGACCGCGCCGCCCTGCGACCGGTATTGCGAGTTCGCCTGGATGCCGGCGGGCGTGTTGTAGCTGTCGCCCTGGCTGCGGAAGCCGTCGGCGTGGACGGCGACGTTGTCCGAGCCCGCATCCACACTGGCCGCGGTGTTGTACCCGTTGTCGACGCTCGAATAGCCCGTCGTCACCCGGCCGGCGATGCCGCCGACGGGGATGAAGGTCGGCACCCGGTTGTTCTCGGCGGCCACCACGCCGCCGATCGCCTGGCTGCCGTAGCGGAGCGCCGCGGGGCCGCGCACCACCTCGATGCGGTCGGTGGCAATCGGGTTGATCGGCACCGCGTGGTCCTCGGACAGCTCCGAGACGTCGCCGATGCCGACGCCGTTCTCTTGGATCCGCACGCGGGTGTTGTCGAGACCGCGGATGATCGGGCGCGAGGCGGCGCCGGGCGCGAAGGTCGAGGCCGACAGGCCGGGCTTGTCGAACAGGGCGTCGCCGAGCTGCGTCGGCTGCGAGCGCTCGATCTCGGAGCGCGTCACCACCGTGACCGAGGAGAACGAATCGGTCACCACCGGCAGCACGCCGGTCGGCGTCCGGGTGGGTAGCGGGGGGAGGGCGCCCGCCACGGGCCTCGCCGCCGGCTGGACCGGGCTCGCGGCGACGCTCAGCTCCTCGAGCGTCGTCGCCTGCTGGGAGAGCGCCGGCACCGCCCCGCCGGACAGGATCGTCCCGGCCAGCAGCATGCCCCGTCCCGTCCGCCTCGCCGCCGATCGCATCTTGCCTCGCTCAACATGTTATAATGTTTCATCGCGCGGATGTGACCTTGTTACAAGCGCGGACTCGGCGGCGGCGATACGCGGGCGGGCAAGCGTTGCCGTAAAGCCGCACTCGCGCTCCGCGTGCGGGCGCGCACGGACTGCGCGACGATGAGCCGGCGAACCGCCGCAGGCGGCCCCGCGCCGCTTGAACCGTGGCCGGCCCGCGGCAACATGCGCGGGACATGACCGCCGCCCTGCTCGCGAGCCTGCGCCTCGCCACCTTCGTCCTTCTCGTCGTCCTCGTGCTGGCCTTCCTGCTGCCGCTCGCGACCCACGCCCTGTGGTGGAGCGCGAAGGGCGGGCGCGCCGAGAGCTGGTCCTCGGCCGACTGGTCGAGCGCGGGCATCCTGCCGCCGGCCTCGGCCGCGCCGGAGGCGATGGTGCGGGTCTACGCCGCCCGGGTCGGGCGCTGGCGGGGCATTTTTGCGCATCACAGCTGGGTGGTGACGAAGGAGGCGAACGCGCCCCGCTACACCCGCTACGACGTGGTCGGCTGGGGCCCGCCGGTGCGCACCGACGCCTACGCCCCCGACGGGCGCTGGTTCGGCAACGATCCGGAGCCGGTGCTCGCCCTCGACGGCGAGGCGGCCGCCCGCGCGATCCCGGCGATCCGCGCCGCGGTGGCCGACTATCCGCATCGCAGCCTCGGCTCGTACCGGGCGTGGCCGGGGCCGAACTCGAACACCTTCGCGGCCCACGTCGTCGCGGCCATCCCCGACAACGACGTGCCGCTGCCGCCGACCGCGCTCGGCAAGGACTGGACCCCGCCGGGCCGCTTCCTCGAGATCACCCCGAGCCACACGGGCCTGCGCCTGTCGCTCCAGGGCTATGCCGGGCTGACGATCGGCTGGGTCGACGGCTTCGAGATCAACCTGCTCGGCGCGGTGGCCGGCCTCGACTGGCGCCGCCCGGCGCTGAAGCTGCCGGGCTGGGGGCGGATCGATTTTCGGCCGGGGGCGGGGGAGAGCAATGCGCGGGCGGCGACGCTGCCGGAGGCGTCTTCGCGGGGTGGGTAGGAAGGCCGATCTGCCTTAGATGAAATATTTCGATCACAACATCGAATTACATTCGAGAATTTGGCGCATCAGAGCCCACGTCGCGCTGCAGTGTCGCAAACATCAATCCCAAGGCAGCTTGGCTTTGTAGCCTTGAGCTTCATATCGGCGAACACATTCACCCATTTTTCGACGCGCCTCCGTCCTCTCGGCTTCATCTGCCATCATCATGAAATCGCGCTTGTAATTTTGCAGACAGAGCTCTGGCCGGCCTCCATTCGGGGGAATGAGTTCTGCTTCGATCAAAACCACTGAGCCGCAACCGGCGAGCGACAAAGGCAACACAATGACTGGAACTTTGCAAAAACTACGCACGATCCTACCTTTCATCAATTAACCCGCACTGTATCATAAGATGATTGAAGAAATTATCGCTGCGCATCGTGCTGACTCGATCACCGCCCCTCAAGAGAGGACTCAGGCGGGCTGCCGCTCATCGACACAACGCTCATGCTTGATCAAGCCGAACAGGATGATGCCGCCTGCCGACACGGGAGGACAGAAAAAGCCGTCCGATCCTAAACCGCCGCGATGACCGACCTCACCATCCGCCCCGCCACGCCCGATGACCACGACGCGATCTGGGCGATCCTCGAGCCGATCCTGCGGGCCGGCGAGGCCTTCGCGCTGCCCCGCGACTGGGACCGGGCGCAGGCGCTGGCCTACTGGTTCGCGCCGGCGCATCACGTCCACGTCGCGCTGGACGGGGACAGGGTGCTCGGCGCCTACTACCTCCGCGCCAACCAGCTCGGGGCCGGCGATCACGTCGCCAACGGCACCTACGCGACGAAGGCCGAGGCGCAAGGCAGGGGCGTGGCGCGGGCCATGGGCCTGCACTCGTTCGAGACGGCGCGGGGCCTCGGCTTCACGATGATGCAGTTCAACCTCGTCGTCGCGACCAACACCCGCGCGGTGGCGCTGTGGACGGGCCTCGGGATGCGCGAGGTCGGACGCCTGCCGGGCGTCTTTCGCCATCCCACCCACGGGCCGGTCGATGCGCTGGTGATGCATCGGACTCTGTAAGCGCCCCTCCATTGAAGACGGCCGCGCTTCGTCCAGATGGGTCCGGTGCACGGCCCGCGCGCCGCTGCCCGGAGGGTCGAGCACGTGAGCTTCCTGATCTGCCTCGCGGCGCTCTTCTTCCTGATGGGAATCGCCTATCGCGGCTTCTCGGTGATCCTGTTCGCGCCGGTCGCCGCCATGGGCGCGGTGCTGCTGACCGATCCGGCCGCCGTGCCGACGCTGTTCTCCGGCCTGTTCATGGAGAAGCTGGTCGGCTTCCTGAAGCTGTACTTCCCGGTCTTTCTGCTGGGGGCCGTGTTCGGCAAGCTCGTGGAGATTTCCGGCTTCGCCCGCTCCATCGTCGGCGCCGTGACGGGGCTTCTGGGGGAGGGTAGGGCGATCGTCGCCATCGTGCTGGTCGGCGCGATCCTGACCTATGGCGGCGTCTCGCTGTTCGTGGCGGTGTTCGCGGTCTATCCCTTCGCCGCCGAGCTGTTTCGCCGCTCGAACATCCCCAAGCGGCTGATCCCCGGCACGATCGCGCTCGGCGCCTTCACCTTCACCATGGACACCCTGCCGGGCACGCCGCAGATCCAGAACATCATCCCGGCCTCGTTCTTCAAGACCGACGCCTACGCCGCCCCCGTCCTCGGGATCATCGGCGCGCTCTTCGTGTTCGGGCTCGGCATCACCTATCTCGAATGGCGCCGCCGCCGCGCGGGCGACGAGGGCTACGGCGAGGGCCATTCGAACGAGCCGCAGGCGGTCGAGGACAAGGTCGTCATCCACCCGATGGTGGCGATCCTGCCGCTCCTCATCGTCGGGATCGGCAACAAGCTCCTGCTCGGCTGGATCACCGCCACCTACGGTGAGACCGCGAGCGCGGCGCTGACCCCGGAGATGGCCGCCCATCCGGTCACCGTACCGGTCAAGGCGGTGGCGGCGATCTGGGCGGTGGAGGGCGCGCTGCTGCTCGGCATCCTCGCCACCGTGATCCTCGGGTATCGCAACCTCGCGCCCCGCTTCGTCGAGGGCTCGAAGGCGGCCGTCGCCGGTTCACTGCTCGCCGGCATGAACACAGCGACCGAATACGGCTTCGGCGCCGTTATCGCGGCTTTGCCGGGCTTCAAGACGATCTCGGACGCGCTCTCGGCGATCCCGAATCCGCTGATCAACGAGGCGGTGACCGTCAACGTGCTGGCCGGCGTCACCGGCTCGGCCTCGGGCGGGCTGTCGATCGCGCTCGGCGCCCTGTCGGGCCGCTTCGTCGAGGCGGCGCAGGCGGCCGGCATCCCGCTCGAGGTGATGCACCGCGTCGCCTCCATGGCGAGCGGCGGCATGGACACGCTGCCCCACAACGGCGCGGTCATCACGCTCTTGGCCGTCACCGGGCTGACCCACCGCCAGTCCTACGGCGACATTTTCGCGATCACGATCATCAAGACCCTGGCGGTGTTCTTCGTGATCGGGGTCTACTACCTCACCGGCTTGGTGTGAGCCCTGGCACCGCCCTTGCTGCCCGAGCCGGGGACGTAAGGGGGCCGAGCCGATGACCACCACAGCCGCCACGCTGCCGGCCGCGCGCACGCCGCTCCACAAGTCGCTGTTCGCGCAGGTGATCGCGGGGCTGCTCGCCGGCATTCTGCTCGGGCTCGTCGCGCCCGAATTCGCCAAGAGCCTGAAGGTGTTGAGCGACGCCTTCCTCAAGCTGATCTCGATGATCGTCGCGCCGATCGTGTTCTGCGTCGTCGTCCACGGCATCGCGGGCGCGGGCGACCTCAAGAAGGTCGGGCGGGTGGGCGTGAAGGCGCTGATCTATTTCGAGGTGATGACCACGGTCGCCCTCGTGCTCGGCCTCGTGCTGGCCTGGGTCGTCGGGCCCGGCCACGGCATGAACGTCGACGTCGCGAGCCTCGACGCCAAGGCCCTGGGCCAAACCGCCGACAACGCCCAGAAGCTTCAGGGCGGGGGCATCTCGGCCTTCCTGCTCGACGTGATCCCGAAAACCGCCTTCGACGCGCTCGCCCGCAACGACGTGCTGCAGGTGCTGTTCTTCGCGGTCCTGTTCGGGGCGAGCCTGTCCTTGGTCGGCGGCGAGAAGGGCCGGGCGGTCACGGACATGATCGACGCGTTGAGCGCCGTGCTGTTCAAGGCGATGGGCCTGATCGTGCGGGTGGCCCCGCTCGGCGTGATGGGCGCGGTGGCCTACACGGTGGCCCGCTACGGCATCGGCTCGCTGACGCAGCTCCTCTCGCTGGTCGCCCTGTTCTACGCCGCGGTCGCGCTGTTCGTGTTCGGGGTGCTCGGCGCGGTGATGCGGCTGTCGGGCCTCAGCCTGTGGAAGTTCCTGCGGTATCTGCGGGCCGAGCTGACGATCGTGCTCGGCACCGCCTCGTCGGATGCGGTGCTGCCGCAGATCATGCGCAAGCTCGTGCATCTCGGCATCAAGGATTCCACCGTCGGCCTCGTGGTGCCGACGGGCTACTCGTTCAACCTCGACGCCTTCTCGATCTACCTGACGCTCGCCGTCGTCTTCATTGCCCAGGCCACCAACACGCCGCTCTCGCTCAGTGACCTGATGCTGGTGCTCGGCGTCTCGCTCGTCACCTCCAAGGGCGCGCACGGCGTGCCGGGCTCGGCCATCGTGATCCTGGCCGCGACCCTCAACGCCGTGCCGGCGATCCCCGCCATCGGCCTCGTGCTGGTGCTCTCGGTCGATTGGTTCATCGGCATGGCCCGCGCGCTCGGCAACCTGATCGGCAATTGCGTCGCCACCGTCGTGGTCGCCGCCTGGGAGGGCGACCTCGACCGGGAGCGGGCGCGCCGGGTGCTGGACGGGGAGGCGGTGGCGGATTCGGCGGCGGGGTAGGGGACTACCGGAGCGCCTTCGGATGCATCGATTTCGTACCGGCGAAATAATGGCCGAGCGAACAGCCGGGATGGCCGATCAGATGCTCGAAATGGGCCCGCATTCCATCTTTACCGGCCCTGTGGGCGCGCACGCCACCATGACATTCACGGCAGCGCATCCGCCGCCCGGAGGGCATCGTCAACGCCCGATCGATGTCGATTGGCGTCCACGCTCTGTTGGCCCAAAGCTCGCATGTGGCAGGTTCCGCATCCATGGAAGATACATACAACCTTGGAGCGCATTCTCATAGAGAGTACCTGACGGCCTCGGTTGCGTGGCACCGCCTCATGCGCCCACTCATCACCCCGCGCTCCCGGCCTTCTGCCGACGGGTCGGGTGGGTCATCGCTTCGAGTTCGAGTAGCTGATCGAGCTGGGCCCGCGTGAGCAGGCCTTCCTCCAGCACCAGATCGGCCACCGGGCGGTTCTCCGCGAGGGCGCGGCGGGCGACCCGCGAACTCGCCTCGTAGCCGAGCGTGGGCGCCAGCGCCGTGACGAGGCCGACCGAGCCCTCGACGAGGCTGCGACAGCGCTCGCGGTCGGCCTCGATGCCCTCGACGCAGCGCTTGGTCAGGGTGTCGATCGCCGCCGTCAGCATCCGCAGGGAATTGAGCACGCAGAAGCCGATGGTCGGCTCGAAGGCGTTGAGCTGGAGCTGCCCGCCCTCGGCGCAGAGCGTCACGGTGAGATCGAGGCCGATCACCATGTAGGCGACTTGGTTGACCACCTCCGGGATCACCGGGTTGACCTTGCCCGGCATGATGGAGGAGCCCGCCTGCACCGCCGGCAGGCGGATCTCGCCGATCCCCGTGCGGGGGCCGGAGGAGAGCAGGCGCAGGTCGTTGCAGATCTTCGAGAGCTTGACCGCGACGCGCTTGAGCGTGCCGGAGAACAGCACGAAGGCGCCGAGGTCCGAGGTCGCCTCGATCAGGTTGGAGGCCAGCACCATCGGCTGGCCGGCGAGCCGCGACAGCTCCTCGACGGCGAGCGCGGCGTAGCGCGGGTCGGCGTTGATGCCGGTGCCGATGGCGGTCGCGCCGAGATTGACCTCGCGGAACAGCCCGACGATCTCGGTCAGCCGCGCCACGTCCTCCTTGATCGTGGCGTGGAAGCCGTCGAATTCCTGGCCAAGCGTCATCGGCACGGCGTCCTGGAGCTGGGTGCGGCCCATCTTGAGCACGTCGGCGAACTCCACCGCCTTGCCCTTGAAGGCGTAGGCGAGGTCGTCGAGCGCCTTCACCAGCGGCGCGGTGGCGAAGATCACCGCGAGCCTGAGCGCCGTCGGGTAGGCGTCGTTGGTGGACTGGGCCATGTTGACGTCGTCGTTGGGATGGAGCGCGGCGTAGTCCCCGGGGCTCCTCCCCATCAGGCCCAGCGCCACGTTGGCGATCACCTCGTTGGCGTTCATGTTGGTCGAGGTGCCGGCCCCGCCCTGGATCGCGTCGACCACGAAGGATTCGGCGTAGACCGGATCGGTCGCCACCCGTGTGCAGGCCGCGTCGATGGCGCTCGCCTTGTCCTCGGGCAGGTAGCCGAGCCGGCGGTTGGCGCGGGCGGCGGCCTGCTTCACCAGGGCGAGCGCGCGCACGAGGTCCGGAAAGTGGCCGACCGGCACGCCGGTGATCGGAAAGTTCGCCACCGCCCGCTTGGTGTGGATGCCCCAGAGCGCGTCCGCCGGCACCTCGCTGTTCCCGAGGAGATCGTGCTCGGAGCGCGTCCGGCCGGATTCCAGCGCGATGGTGCGCACCGTCGCCACCGCGAGCCCGTCGGACGGGGGAGCCGCGGCGGGCTCGGGCGCGGCCGACGCCGCGGCGGCGGCCTTCGCCACTCGCTTGGCGACGCGCTTGGCCGTGGTGCCGGGTGCCTTCGCCATGCCGTCTCCCCCCGATGCTTCGGTGGCTCTCTCAGAGCCCGCTTGACGGATTCATCCTACCCATCCGAGTCGGCCTCATCTCGAAGAGATATGTCGAACAGCCCCTCAGTCCGGCAGCCCCATCACGGCGAAGCTCGTACGCAGGTCGTCCGACATCGGGATGTCGAGGCGCTCGCCGTTCGGCAGCCGCTTGAGGAACCACTTGTCGTAGGTCCAGCGCAGCTCGCGCGATTCGGCAAGCCGCTGGAAGGTGGCCGTGACCAAAGCCGCGAGCGCCGGATCGTCCTTGCGGAAGGCGAGGGCGTAGGGCTCGAACGAGAGCTTTTCCGGCAGCACCGTGAAGACCGCGCCGTCCGCCCCCGCGGCGGCCTTGAGGCCGTAGAGCAGCACGTCGTCGGTGGCGAAGGCGTCCGCCCGCCCGTCCCGCACCATGGCGAAGGATTCGCCGTGGTCCTTTGCCGTGAGGATCTCGGCGCTCACGCGGGCCTTGGCCAGCATGGTGCGGAGGGCCGCCTCGTTGGTGGTGCCGGCGGTGACGACGACGCGCTTGCCCCCGAGATCGCGATAGGACCCGATGCCGGAATCGCGCTTCACCAAGAGCTTCGTCGCGCTGAAATAGGTGACGGGCGAGAAGGCCACGATCTTGCGCCGCTCGGCGTTCGTCGTGGTCGAGCCGCATTCGAGGTCGATCCGGCCCGAAGTCAGCGCGTCGAAGCGGCTCTCCGAGGTCACCGGCTCGAAGCGGGTTCGGACATCCCGGCCGGTCGCCCGGCCGATATCCTCGACGACCTCCCGGCACAGGTCGAGCGCGTAGCCGACCGGGCCGCGGCCCCGTTCCTCGAACGAGAACGGCACCGAACTGGTCCGGTAGCCGATCACCACCTCGCCGGTCTCGGCGGCCTTGCGCAGCGTCCCGGTCAGGACTTCGACCGCGGCGGCCGGCTTGGCCGCGAGCACGAGGGCCAAGAGGAGGGCGAAGAGGAGAGCGATCCGGGCGGGCATCCGCGAAACACCTCTACTCGGCGGCCGCCGTCGCGGGGCCCGCCCCGATCTCCCGGTCGAGGCTCTGGTCGGTCTCGCTGAGCTGGCCCTCCCACTTGGCCACCGCCACCGTGGCGATGCTGTTGCCGAGCACGTTGGTGGCCGAGCGGCCCATGTCGAGGAACTGGTCGATGCCGATGATGAGCAGCAGGCCCGCTTCCGGGATGTTGAACTGGGCCAAGGTGGCCGAGATCACCACCAGCGAGGCCCGCGGCACGCCGGCCATGCCCTTCGAGGTCACCATCAGCAGGAACAGCATGGTGAGCTGCTGCCCCCAGGAGAGCGGGATGTCGTAGGCCTGGGCGATGAACAGCACCGCGAAGGTGCAGTACATCATCGAGCCGTCGAGGTTGAACGAGTAGCCCATCGGCAGCACGAACGAGGTGATGCGGTTGGGCACGCCGAATTTTTCGAGGTTGGCCAGGGTCTTGGGATAGGCCGCCTCGCTCGACGCGGTCGAGAAGGCGAGCACGAACGGCTCCTTGATCAGGCCGATCAGCCGCTTGAGGCCGTTCACGCCGACGAGCAGCGCGCCGGCGAGCAGCAGCATCAGCCACAGCACCGACAGGCTGAGGTAGAACTCGACGAGGAAGGTGCCGTAGGTGACGAGCACGCCGATGCCCTGCGTCGTGATCGTCGCCGCCACCGCGGCGAAGACCGCGAGGGGCGCGAAGTTCATCACGTAGCCGGTGACCTTCAGCATCACCTCGGCGAGCTGCTCGACCCCGTGCGCCAGCGCCTTGCCCTTCTCGCCGAGCGCGGCGAGGCCGACGCCGAAGAAGATCGAGAACACGACGATCTGCAGGATCTCGTTGTTGGCCATCGCCTCGACGGCGCTCTTCGGCACGAGATGGGTGACGAAGTCCTTGAGCGAGAGCGAGGCGGTCTTGAGCCCGGTGCCCGCGCCCGTATCGGGCAGCGGCAGGTTCAGGTTGTGGCCGGGCTGCAGCAGGTTGACGAGGACGAGCCCGAGCGCGAGCGAGCAGAACGAGGCGCCGACGAACCACAGCAGCGCCTTGCCGCCGACGCGCCCCACCGAGGCCGTATCGCCCATATGCGCGATGCCGACCACCAGCGTCGAGAACACCAGCGGCGCGATGATCATCTTGATCAGCCGCAGGAAGATGTCCGAGATCAGGGCGATGTAGCCGGAGATTTCCTTGGCGGTCTGCGGGTCCGGCCAGGTGATGCTGCACAGGTAGCCGACGAGGATGCCGAGCACCATCCCGACGAAGATCAGGGTCGTCAGCCGGGTGGACTTCATCGGATCTCTCCACAGGCCCGCCTTGTGCCGATCGGCCGGCTCCTCGTGGAGAAGAGTGAAGCAGGAAGGAGGCCACGCGCAAGCTCGGTTGTGCGCGGCCTCCCCGATCAGTTCGATAAAGCCGGGGAGAGTAGCGAGCCCGCCCGAAAGGGATCAGGCCGCCCGCACGCCCGCCAGGAAGCGATCGACCTCGGCGCCGAGCCGCTCGGATTGCTGCGACAGCTCGGTGGCGCAGGCGAGCACTTGGCTCGCCGCCGCCCCGGTCTCCTCCGCCGCCGTCGCGACACCCGCGACGTTGCCGGTGACCTCCCCCGTGCCGAGGGCGGCCTGGGCGACGTTGCGCACGATCTCCTGCGTCGCCGCGCCCTGTTCCTCCACCGCTGCCGCGATGCCGGTCGCCATGCCGCTGATCTCGCGGATGCGGCCCGCGATTCCGTCGATCGCCGCCACCGCCTGACCGGTCGAGGACTGGATGCGGCCGATCTGGGCGGTGATCTCTTCCGTTGCCCGCGCGGTCTGGCCGGCAAGCTCCTTCACCTCCGAGGCGACGACCGCGAAGCCCCGGCCCGCCTCACCGGCGCGGGCCGCCTCGATCGTGGCGTTCAGCGCCAGAAGATTGGTCTGGCCGGCGATGGCCGAGATCATCGTGACGATGTCGCCGACGCGGGCGACCTCGCCGCTCAGTTCCTTCACCAGGGCGGCGCTTTGGCCGGCCTCGCCGACCGCGGCCTGGGCGAGCGCGGCCGAGCCGTCGACCTGACGGCCGATCTCGCTCACCGTCGAGCCGAGTTCCTCGGCCGCCGCCGCCACGGTGGTGACGTTGGTCTCGGCCTCCTCGGCGGCAGCCGCGACCGCGAGCGAGCGGCGGGCGGTCTGGTCGGCGGTGCCGGCCATGCCCTGCGCGGTCGCCTGGAGCTGGGACGCCGCGGCGGCGACGCCGTCGATCAGCCCACCGACCGCCCGCTCGAAGCCGTCGGCCATCGCCCGCGTCGCCGCCCGGCGCTGCACCTCCGCGTCGGCGCGGGCGAGCGCGGTCTCCTCCTCCAGCGCGCGGGTGCGGATCAGGTTGTCCTTGAACACCTGCACGGCCGCCGCCATGGCGCCGATCTCGTCGCGGCGCCCGGTCGCCGGGATCGCCACCGTGGCGTCGCCCGCGGCGAGGCGCCCCATCGTCGCCGTCATGGCGCGCAGCGGCTGGGCGACGTTCAGGCCGAGCCCGACGGCGGCGCCGACCGCGAGGAGGAACGCGACACCGATGAAGAGCAGCGTGGAGAAGTTGGCCGTCTCGTAGGCGGCCTCCGCCGCGCTGCCGGCGAGGCGGGCGTCCGTCTCGTTCGCGTCGATGAGCTTCTGGAGCTCCGCCAGCGTCGCGTTGCTGCCCGCCGACATGGTCGTGTTGTAGATCCGCTGGGCGCCGACGACGTCGCCCTCGTTGGCCCGGGCGATGGCCTCGGCCTGGAGCGCGGTGTAGGCCTGCCACTTCGCCTCGAAGCTGGCGAACAGGGCGGCGGTCTCGGGGGTGGAGGGCTGCCGCAGGAAGGCCTCGCGGAACTCCCCGAGTTCGCGGATGCGCTTGGCGATCGTCTCCGCCACCTCGGCGCGCAGCGCGGGCGTGTCGGCGGTGATGAGGCGACCCCCGTTCACCCGCAACCGCAGGACGGCGACCTGGATCTTGGCGAGGATCTGCGTGACCGGCAAACGATGATCGCGCAGCTCCCGGGCGGCCTCGTTGACCTGGCGCAACTCCCACAGCGAGAACGCGCCGAAGGAAACTACCAGAAGGACCAAGACCCCGAAACAGGCCCCAAGCTTTCCTCGGATGGATGAAAGCCGGAACATATTCTTGACTCCTGATATCGTGATCCAATTACGGCGAATACCCCTCGATGTGTTTCCGTTTTCTTAAAGATCACTCAAATCAAGGCAAATTTGCCGCCGTTGTAAGCCGCCGCCGGGACGACGGTCGGACACCGCCACGCGGAAGCCGCAGGACGGCCCTTCCCGTAGGCGATTCCGGCGGCTACGCTCGCGCCCTGCGCGGGGTCCGGCTGTCGCCGGGACGCACCTTCCGGCGACGCGCCGGGCGCCACCGTCACGAGAGACCCGAGACCGCCGCCGCATGGACGTGTTCGTACAGCAGCTCATCAACGGCCTGACTCTGGGCTCGATCTACGGCCTGATCGCCATCGGCTACACGATGGTGTTCGGCATCATCGGCATGGTGAACTTCGCCCACGGCGACGTCTTCATGGTCTCGACCTTCATCGCGCTGATCAGCTTCCTCGTGCTGACGGCTTTGGGCATCTCCTCGGTGGCGCTCGCCTTCCTCGCGGTGCTCGTCATCACCATGGCGCTGACGGCGCTGTGGGGCTTCTCCGTCGAGCGCATCGCGTATCGCCCCTTGCGCGGCTCGTTCCGGCTGGCGCCGCTGATCTCGGCCATCGGCGTGTCGATCTTCCTGTCGAACTTCGTGCAGGTGGCCCAAGGCGCGCGCAACAAGGCGCTGCCCTCCATGCTCGACGGCGGGCTGACCCTGTTCGAGCGCGACGGCTACGCCGTGACGCTCTCCTACAAGCAGATCCTGATCATGGCGGTGACCAGCGTGCTGCTGCTGGGCTTCTGGTACCTCGTCCAGAGGACGCCGTTCGGCCGGGCGCAGCGCGCCTGCGAGCAGGACCGCAAGATGGCAGCACTTCTCGGCATCGACGTCGACCGCACCATCTCGCTCACCTTCGTGCTCGGCGCGGTGCTCGCGGCGGTCGCAGGCCTGCTCTACCTGCTCTATTATGGCGTGGTCTCGTTCTCCGACGGCTTCGTGCCCGGCGTGAAGGCCTTCACCGCGGCCGTGCTGGGGGGCATCGGCTCGCTGCCGGGCGCGGTCATCGGCGGGCTGATCATCGGGCTGATCGAGACCTTCTGGTCGGCCTATTTCTCCATCGAGTACAAGGACGTGGCCGCCTTCTCGATCCTCGCCATCGTCCTGATCTTCATGCCCTCGGGCCTGCTCGGCCGGGCCGAGGTCGAGAAGGTCTGATGGCCGCCGCCGCCACGCCGCCCGCCGCGATCCTCAAGGATGCCGGCCTGTTCGCCCTCGTGGCGCTCGGCCTGTGCATCCCGATCGTCAGCCACCGCACCGATCTGGGCGCGGACGGTCTCGAACTGACGCCCCGCTGGGGCCTCGTCGCGGGCCTGTGCGCCGCGGTCTTCACTGTCCGGCTGGTCCAGCGCCTCGTGCTGGAGCGGCGCGCGTCGCTCACCCCTTCGCCGCAACAGGCGACCGAAGCGGTCGGCGCCGAACCCAATGCCGGCCAGCGCCTGTCGCGCCTCGGTCTGCCGCTCTTCGTGGGCTTCGCCCTGTTCCTGCCGCTGATCGCGGCGCTCGCCAGCGGCGGCCTCTCGCCCGCGCGCTACTGGATCGATCTCGGCATCCTGATCCTCACCTACGTGATGCTCGGCTGGGGGCTCAACATCGTCGTCGGCCTCGCCGGCCTGCTCGATCTCGGCTACGTCGCCTTCTACGCGGTCGGCGCCTATTCCTACGCCCTGCTCTCGACGGTGTTCGGGCTGTCGTTCTGGGTCTGCCTGCCGCTCGCCGGGTTGTTCGCCGGCCTGTGGGGGGTGATGCTGGGCTTCCCCGTCCTGCGGCTGCGCGGCGACTACCTCGCCATCGTCACGCTGGCCTTCGGCGAGATCATCCGCCTTGTCCTCATTAACTGGACCGACGTCACCGGCGGCTCGGCGGGCATCTCCTCGATCCCGCGAGCGACCTTCTTCGGCGTGCCGTTCAAGGCCGGGCCCGACGGATTCTCGGCGCTGTTCGGCCTGACCTTCGATCCGATGCACCGGATCGTGTTCCTCTACTACCTGATCCTGGTGCTGGCGCTGATCACCAGCCTCGTCACCTTGCGGCTGCGCCGGCTCCCCATCGGCCGCGCCTGGGAGGCCCTGCGCGAGGACGAGATCGCCTGCCGCTCGCTGGGCATCGACACCACCAAGACCAAGCTCACCGCCTTCGCCCTGGGGGCCATGTTCGGCGGGTTCGCCGGCTCGTTCTTCGCCGTGCGCCAGGGCTTCGTCAGCCCGGAGAGCTTCAACTTCCTCGAGAGCGCGATCATCCTGGCGATCGTCGTGCTCGGCGGGATGGGCAGCCAGCTCGGCGTCGCGGTGGCCGCCGTCGCCATGGTCGGCGGGCCGGAATTGCTGCGCAACCTCGGCTTCCTCAAGGCCGTGTTCGGCGAGGGCTTCGACCCCAACGAGTTCCGGCTCCTCCTGTTCGGTCTCGCCATGGTGGCGATGATGATCTGGCGCCCCCGCGGCCTCATCTCCGACCGGATGCCGACCGTGGCGCTGGGCCGGCGCAAGGCCATCGGCAAGGACCTCGTGCGCGAGGGCCACGGCTGATGGCGACCCGCCGCCCGGACGACCCGGACGCCGTCCTCACCGTCGATCACCTCACCATGCGCTTCGGCGGCCTCACCGCCGTGGACGATCTCTCGTTCCGGGCGCGCCGCAGCGACATCACCGCGCTGATCGGCCCGAACGGGGCCGGCAAGACCACCGTCTTCAACTGCATCACCGGCTTCTACCGCCCGAGCGAGGGTATGCTGACGCTGCGCCATACGGATGGCGCCGCGCATCTCCTGGAGCGGCTGCCGAACCACGCGGTCAACCGCCGGGCGCGGGTCGCCCGCACCTTCCAGAACATCCGCCTGTTCTCCGGCATGACCGTGCTGGAGAACCTGATGGTGGCCCAGCACGCCCCGCTGATGCGCGCCTCCGGCTACACCCTGCTCGGGTTGCTTGGCCTGCCGGGCTACCGCCGGGCGGAGGCCGAAGCGGTCGCCAAGGCGAGCGCATGGCTGGAGCGGATCGACCTTCTGCACCGTGCCGACGATCCGGCGGGCGACCTGCCCTACGGCGACCAGCGCCGCCTGGAGATCGCGCGGGCCATGTGCACGGGCCCCGAACTCCTCTGCCTCGACGAGCCGGCGGCCGGCCTCAACCCGCGGGAATCGGCCGACCTCGCCCGGCTCCTGCGCCACATCCGCGACGACCACGCCACCTCGGTGCTGCTGATCGAGCACGACATGGCGGTGGTGATGGAGATCTCCGACCACGTGGTCGTGCTCGATTACGGAAAGAAGATCGCCGACGGCCCGCCGCGGGAGATCCGCGAGGACCCGAAGGTGATCGCCGCCTATCTCGGCGTCGAGGACGAGGAGGTGGCTATTGTCGATGCCGAGGTCGGGCTGACGATCCCCGTGGCCGAGGAGGCGCGCCCGTGAGCGTCCCGCTCCTCAGCCTGCGCGGCGTCTCCGCGTACTACGGCAGCGTCGCGGCGCTCCGCGGCGTCGATCTCGACGTGAACGAGGGCGAGATCGTCACCCTGATCGGCGCCAACGGCGCCGGCAAGTCGACCCTGATGATGACGGTGTTCGGCGCGCCGCGCGCCCGCTCCGGCTCGATCTCTTTCGCGGGCGAGGACATCACCGCTCAGCCCACCCACACCATCGCCCGGCTCGGCCTCGCCCAGTCGCCGGAAGGGCGACGCGTCTTCCCGCGCATGAGCGTGCAGGAGAACCTGCAGATGGGCGCCGCACTGCACGGCGGGCGCTACTTCGCGCAGGACCTGGAAAAAGTCTGCACGCTGTTTCCACGCCTCAAGGAGCGTCTGAGCCAGCGCGCCGGCACGATGTCGGGCGGCGAGCAGCAGATGCTCGCCATCGGCCGCGCCCTGATGAGCCGGCCCCGCCTGCTGATGCTCGACGAGCCCTCGCTCGGCCTCGCGCCGCTCGTCGTGAAGCAGATTTTTTCCGCGATCTCGGCCCTCAACCGGGAGGAGGGGATGACGATCTTCCTCGTCGAGCAGAACGCCTACCACGCCCTGAAGCTGGCGCACCGCGGCTCCGTGCTGGTCAACGGCCGCATCACCCTGAGCGGCCCGGCCCGCGCATTGCTTGACGATCCCTCGATCAAGGCCGCCTATCTGGAGGGCGGCCACGCCCCTGTGGCGAGCGTGGGGGAGGGGGTCTAGGCGTGTTCCAAGGCGCGGTCCAAGGATTCTTGCACGAGTCCGACTCGATCCTGCCCTTCCTCCTCGTCACGGTGGCGATGGGCGGCTGGGCCGGCTGGATGGCGGCGCGCGCCGTGGCGCGGGGCTGGCGGCCCTACCTCGCCTGCCTGCCGGCCCTGCTCGGTGTGGCGGCCGCCGTGCGCTTCATCCACTTCGCGCTGTTCTCGGGCACGCTGCTCTCACCACATTACTTCGCCATCGACGCGCTCGTGGTGCTCGCCGTCGGCTCGGCGGCGTTCCGCCTGACGCGGGCGCGGCAGATGACGACGCAGTACCGCTGGCTCTACGCCCGCACCGGGCCGTTCACGTGGCGCGAACGCAAAGAAGGCCAATCGCAGCAGGCCGGGCGGCCGTGATTGTCGATTTTCGGGGGGACACCATGAAGCGTTTCACATTCCTGGCCGGCCTCGCGCTCGGCCTCGGCCTGAGCGGGGCCGCTGAGGCTCAGATCAAGATCGGGGTCGGCAGCCCCGTGACCGGCAACAGCGCCGCCTTCGGGGCGCAGGTGCGCAACGGCGTCGTCCAGGCGGTGGAGGACATCAACAAGGCCGGCGGCGTGAAGGGCCAGAAGTTCGAGCTCTCCACCGGCGACGACGCCTCCGACCCGAAGCAGGGCGTGTCGGTGGCCAACAAGTTCGCCTCGGAAGGGGTGAAGATGGTGGTCGGCCACTTCAACTCGGGCGTCTCGATCCCGGCCTCCGACGTCTATCTCGATGCCGGCATCATCCAGATCACACCGGGCTCGACCAACGTGAAGTTCACCGAGCGCGGGATGTGGAGCACGTTCCGCACCTGCGGCCGCGACGACCAGCAGGGCGCCATGGCCGGCGACTACCTCGCGACCAAGCTCAAGGGCAAGAAGGTCGCCTTCGTCCACGACAAGACCCCCTACGGCAAGGGCCTCGTCGACGAGACCCTCAAGGTGTTCAAGGCCAAGGGCGGCAAGGAGACGATGATCGAGGGCATCAATCCGGGCGAGAAGGACTATTCGGCCCTCGTCTCCAAGCTGAAGCAGAACGGCGTCGATCTGGTCTATTTCGGCGGCTACTACACCGAGGCCGGGTTGATCATCCGTCAGATGCGCGACCAGGGCCTCAAGGCGCCGCTGATGGGCGGCGACGGCATGGTCGACAAGGAGTTGGTCGCCATCGCCGGCCCGGCGGCGGAGGGCACGCTGGTCACCTTCCCCCCGGACGCGCGCAAGAACCCGGCGGCCAAGGACGTGGTCGCGGCCTTCAAGGCCAAGGGCATCGAGCCGGACGGCTACACCCTCTACGCCTACGCCGCCGTGCAGATCCTGGCGAAGGCCGTCGAGGCCACCGGCTCGACCGAAGGCGAAAAACTCGCCGCCTACCTGCACCAGGGCAAGCCGACCGCCACCGCCATCGGCGAGATCGCCTATGACAAGAAGGGCGACATCACCCGGCCCGACTACGTGATCTACGAGTGGAAGAAGGGCCCGTCCGGCACCATCGACTACACCGGCAACGAGATCGCTCCGTAGCGATCCCGTATCAAACGCCCCGCTCGAACCTTGTCCGGTCGAGCCGGGCGCCGCGATAGGCGTCGGTCAGAGAGAGCGCCCAGACGAAGAACCCGCCGGCGTGGCGGCCGACGAAGCTCGCTTCCGGCGCCGCGAACTTCGCCGTCAGCCATCCGCCGAGGATGGCGAAGAGGGCGAAGCCGAAGCCGCGGGCGGCGCGCCCGGTCCAGACATGGCCCATGCCGGGCAGGAGCGCCGCGACCATCAGGACGTGGCGCGGGTCAGGCGGCGCGCGCATGGACGATCTTTTCCGGGTTCTGCGACAGGGCGCGGGCGAGGCGATGCAGTCCGGCGAACGTCTCGTCGAGGAGCGCAGGCGGGATGCCGTCGAGGTCGAACCGGCTGCCGCGCAGCAGCAGGTAGGCGCCGCGCGCGCCCTCCGCCGCCTGCACCACGAGGCGCACGCCCCGGGGCGTCACCAGCACCTCCTTGACGCGGGGGTCGGCCAGGATTTTCGCGATGATGGGCTCGGCCTGCCGCAAAAGAACGTCGGCGCCCCCTGTCCCGCGCACCAGCGTGTCGGCGGGCCAGCCGGGCGGGGGATCGAGGCGCAGCGGCAGGTCGGCGGGGGCGTAGAACTCGACGCCCGCGGGCCGGCGCAGCACATCGAGGGTGGCACTCACGGGAAGCGGGCACCGCAGGCTCACCGAGAGCCAGAGCTGCGGCAGGCGGCGATGCACCAGCGCCTCCGGGATCAACCGCACGGCGACCGGCATCCCGTCGCGAACAGCGTCGAGGGTGGCGAACCCGGCCCGGTCGCGCCCGAGCCGCGGCGCCCCGAAAAGCGCCGTGCATCCTGACAAAAGCCCGGCCCGCCACGCCGCCGCGCGCCGGCCCTGCCGCCAGCAGAACGCGGCGGCGGCCAGGGCGACCAGGGCGGCGAGCGCACCGAGCATCGGCTCAGTATCCCTTGGGCTTGGGCCAGGGCATCGTGAACTGCTCGCCGCGGCGGACATACTTGTAGCGGTGCAGCACGAACCAGGCGGAGGCCGCGATGTAGAAGGCCATCATGGCGAGCAGTTGCGTGCCGTAGCCCAAGAAGACCGCGAGGTAGGTGACGGTGCAGAGGCACAGCAGCAGGATCGCCGGCAGCGGGTGCAGCGGGTGGACGTAGCCCCGCTGGATCGAGCCGAGCGGCCACTTGCGGCGGAACAGCACGATCGAGATCGCCATCAGGGTGTACCCGAGCAGCCCCGATAGGATCGAGAGCGTGATGGTCTGATCCAGCGGCGTCGAGATCGCGAACAGGATCGCGATCGGCACGAAGAACACGATCGCCCGGTAGGGGGTGCGGTAGGTCGGATGCACCGCCCCGAACCAGACCGGCATGTAGCGGTCGCGGCCCATGGCGAACCATGCGCGCGAGGCGTCGTTGATGCAGCCGTTGGCCGAGGCCACCGTCGCGAACAGCGTGCCGAGGAACAGGAACAGCTCCAGCCAGCGGCTGCCGGTCAGCCGCGCCGCGTCGTAGAGCGGGGTGACGGCCTGGCCGAGATACTCCCACGGCATCAGGCCGGTGGAGACGTACCACGTGAGGGTGGCGGCGATCAGCAGGGTCATCATGCCGGTCATGGTGCCGAGCGGCAGCGCGCGGGCGGGCGAGCGCACTTCTTCGGCGGCCTGGGTCGTGCCCTCGATGCCGAGGTAGAACCACAGCCCGAAATGCATCGCCGCGAGGATGCCCAGCGACCCGTAGGGCAGGCCGACGAGCAGGCTCTCGTGCTGGAGCACCGCGCCCGGCGCCCAGGGCTCGCTGGCCACGAACAGCACGACGATCGCGGCAAACGCCGCGGCGGTGATGACGAGGTTGAGGGTGAGCGTCGCCAGCACGCCGCGATAGTTGAGGAAGGCGAGCGCCACCACGGTCAGCACCATGAAGGCGCGCTTGTCGACCGTGCCCTCCAGCTGCAGGCTGTGGGCGAAGGCCTCGATCAGGTCGCCGGTGACGATGGCGTTCGACACCTCCAGCATGGTGTAGGCCATGACGAGGTAGAGGCCGACGTTGAAGGCGGCCAGCGGCCCGATGATGTGCTTGGCCTGGGCGTATTGCCCGCCGGCGGCGGCGACCGTCGAGGTGATCTCGGAATCGATCATCGCGACGCAGGTGTAGAGGATGCCGGCGAGCCAGCAGGCGGCGAGCGCCGCGATCGGCCCGCCCTTTCCGACGGCGAAGTTCCAGCCCATGAACTCGCCGACCAGCACGATGCCGACGCCGAGCGCCCAGACATGGCCGGGGCCCAGCACGCGCAGAAGCGCGATCCGCTTGGCCGGAGGGGCCGCGGCGGCGGCGGGGGCCGGCGGCGTGGTGGCGGGTTGCAGGGTGCTCGTCATCACGACCTCGCCGCCGTCTCGCCGACGTCCGAATCCACGATCTCGCCCTCCTCCGAGGAGAGCAGGAAGCTCTCGTCGTAGGCGCGGTTGGTGCGCCAGAGGTCGATGCCCATCCACAGGGCGAGGACGGCCGCGACCGCCCAGGCGCCCCAGTTCATCACGGCCACCATGGCAGGGTCCCCCGGCTTTCGCAGTCTTTGAAAGGATTCGGAGAAAGGGGTCGGGCGGCCTCGGCCGCCGGCCACCTCAGGGGCGCGGCGGCCCGTCGAACCGCTCGGCGATGACGTCGCGGTACTGCTTGTCCGAGGTGCGGAACAGGAACACGAAATAGCCGACGATGATGAGCGCGGTGAACGCCATCGCGCCCCAGTTGAAGGCGTAGTCGAAGCGCGTGCCGATGATCGTCGCGGCCTTCTCGGGGGTGAAGTCCAGCTTCTCCCACTGCGCCGCCATCACGGCGTTCTGGCCGAGCGATTCCCAGGTCGGGTTCTCGACGGTCCTGGTGGTGGTGCCCCCGCCCGCGAGCTTGAGCAGCAGCGGCAGGTAGAGGGTGATGACCACGAGCACCAGCATCAGCAGCGCGTCGAAGATCTGCCCGGCGACCGACTGGGCCGGCGGCTCGTAGGGGGTACGACCTTGGGGCTTGCGAGCGGGAGAATCGGCCATGGTCAGACCTCGCCCTTGCGGCGCAGGGCCCGCAGCTGATCGAGATAGTACAGGTCCATCCCGTAGATCGCGGCGCGGTCCTCGCCGTAATGGCGGATCATCGCGGCGACCGCGGCGGTGTTGAGGAGCACGACGCAGAGGCCCACACCGACCATCAGCCCCGTGAGGCCGGCGGCCGCGATGGCGTCCCGCATGGTCCAGAAGGTGAAGGCGTAGACCAGCCAGACGACGACGACGGCCAGGATCGCCGCCGCCCTGTCGCGGCCGAACATGGCGGAGACCCGCGGATCCTGCACGGCGCACCTCCCAGATGGTTCTTGAAAGGAATTGACCTTTCTTATCGAGAAATATCCCGCCGGCCCGGACGCGCGTCAAGCACGAAGTTGCGCATTCCTGCGGCAAATGCGCGAAATTGTTCCAGTCGTCCGCGTTCGGGGAGCGGCGACCGGAAAGGGCTCAGTGCATGTCCGTCTCTGCGAGGCGGTAGCCGGGGATGTCCGCGGCGCGCGCTCCGACGGCGGCGATCAACTCGTCGAAGACCGGGGCGGCGAGCGTCCGGCTCGCGGCGAGGTAGTACCGCTCCCAGCCGACCGACAGGAAGTCGAGGCCGAGCCGGTCGGCCGCGGCCCGCACGCCGAGCCCGACATCGGCCGCGCCGCAGGCGATCATGGCCGCGACCGCCTGATGGGTGAACTCCTCGACCTCGTAGCCGCGGATCCGGGCCGGTGCGAGGCCGGCCTCCGCGAGCATGCGGTCGAACCAGAGCCGCGTGCCCGATCCCGGCTGGCGGTTCACGTAGCGCACGCCCCCGGCCGTCAGGTCGGCCAGGGTGCGGATGCCGAGCGGGTTGCCGGGGGCGAGGAGAAGCCCCTGCTCGCGCTCGAACAGGGGATGCACCGCGAACCCGGCGGCTGCGTTGACGCCGGAGAAGGGCGCCTCCGCCTGCTCGGGGGAGAGCGCGCCGCAATGGAAGCCCGCGACGTCGATCCCGCCCGCGAGCAGCAGCCGCACCGCCGCGCTGCTTCCCATCACCGACAGCCGGATCTCCCCGTGCTCGGGCGGAATCGCGTGCAGCACGTCGAGCAGCAGCGGGTCGTGGCTCGCCGCGAGCGCCAGCGCGCCGGCTTGGCCGGTGAGCAGGCGGCGCAGGCGGTGCTCGATGGCGCGGGTCTCGCGCTCGAGGCTCGCGCCGACGCCCGAGGCGGCCGAGGCGAAGGCCTCCGCGAGCGTGGTCCCGAACTCGGTGAGTTCCGAGCCCTGGCCTTGGGTCTTGCGCACGATCGGTCGGCCGAGCGCCGTCTCGCAGGCCTGCAACCGGTTCCAGGCCGCGCGGTAGGACAGGCCGAGGGTTTCGGCGAAGCCCTTGATCGAACCCGTCCGCCGGATCGCCTCGAGCATCACCATCAGGTCGCCCACCTCGAACGCCTTCGCGCCGATCCGCACCGTCCCGCCGAGCTTGAAGGCGACGGCAAGGGATTCCCTACCGGCAACGACGTTCATATGGGCGGGTCTCCAGTTGTCGCAGACAACCAGATACCCTGAAACCCGCCGACCTGTCGCGGGTCGGCGATGCCCCTTCCGACGCGTCTTCACCAGACGTCTTCGCGGGGTGGTCCCGTCGACCCGGCGGAGCGGCACAGGGGGCGCGTTCGATCCCGCCGCCGCAGGACTTGGACGGGCGGCCCCGGTCGCGGCCGACCCCGCGCCGATCCGGGATCGGTCGGCCTCAGCGGGCTCCGCGGCGGGCAGGGGTGGTCCGGGCCGCCGCGACCGGCTCGTCGGGCGATTTCTGCGCGACGGGAGCGCCGAGCGCGGCCATCAGCACGCGCAGGCCGTCCACCCACTCTTCGGCCTCGGCCAAGGTGGCGAGGCCGCTGCGCCGGAAAACCTTGTCGGGCTCGATGGTGGCGGTCACGTCGAACCGCCCGTCCTCCCGGTCGCTGATCGTGTAGGTCACGAGGCGAGGCATGGGAGGGACTTAGGGCAGGGCGCGCCGGAAGGAAACCCGACACCGCGGATGAAAATCTTGACGACACAACGATATAGCGGACCGTCCAGGATCCCGGGTCCAGGACGATGCGCCGGTTTCCCGTGCCGCATCGGCCCGAAAGCCGGCGGCCACCTTTCGGGCCGATGCTCTTGACGGGCCGTTCGCCGCGCCGGTTCGCGCGCCGCCCTCACGCACCTCGGACAGTTCGACAGACCGGAAACGCCGTCGTCACGATCGGTCACGACGGCGCGCCCGTCACCGGGGCCGCGGCCACGGGACGGCTCACAGACGCATATCGCACAGGCTCGACCCCGATCGAAATTAACAAATGAAGTTTTCGGCCGAAGAGCGCGTCGCGTCAAGCGCGTCCGGTCGTCAGGGGCGGTCGCCCAGTCACACGACCGGCGCCCCCGATCCGGCGCCGGATCCGGGCGGATCGCCCCGTCCCTGCATTCTTCGTGACGTCCCCCCTCTCAACCGACCGGCATCCACGCCGTCGGACCTGCTCTAATAGGTGAGGGTCCACATCCTGTCGGGCTGCGGCCTGATGATCTGTACGATGTTTCGACTGCGGAACTCGTCGGATTCCAAGTAGCTCTTCAGCACGTCGGCTAGATCGTTGCCGAGATGCGCTTTCGTATGGATGCCGATCTCTTCCGGGGTCGGTTCTCGACCGAGAATGAGCTTGAAGCACGCAGCGATATCGGCCAGCGTTGCCCTTACCATGGAATCCCCCACCTGAAAGACTGATCCTTAAATCGTTTCGAATTGATTTTTCCATAACGAACACGTGAATCGATTACTGAAAAAGGCGGTGTTGCACCGATGCACCGGCCGGCGCATCCGGGCACCCGACGCGTCCTGCGGGACGGCGCCCCGGTTCGTCCCGCCGCATGGGGCGCCGATGCCGGGCCGCATCGGCGCGGCGGCGTCCGGCTATGCCCTGCTTGCCGATCCTCCGGCGGACCGGACCCGGATCAGCTCCGCCGCCCTTCGAAGAAGCCGCGCAGCAGGGCCGCCGCCTCGCCCGCGCGAAACCCCGAATAGACCTCCGGGGCGTGATGGCAGGTCGGCTGGTTGAACACCCGCGGGCCGTGCTCGACGCCGCCGCCCTTGGGGTCGCTCGCCGCGTAGTAGAGGCGGCGGATGCGGGCGAACGAGATCGCGCCCGCGCACATCGGGCAGGGCTCCAGCGTCACGTAGAGGTCGCAGCCCGTCAGCCGCTCGTCGCGAACCGCGGCGCAGGCGGCGCGGATCGCCAGGATCTCGGCATGCGCCGTCGGGTCGTGCAGCGCGCGGGGGCGGTTGCCGGCCACCGCCAGCACCGTGCCGTCGCGGACCACGGCCGCGCCGACCGGCACCTCGCCGAGCCCCGCCGCCTCGCGGGCGGCGGCGAAGGCGAGGTCGAACGGGTCCATCAGTCGGACAGGGTCTCGGCCGCGGCCTCGCGGGCGACCGCCCGTCCGCCGATGTCGCGGCGGCAGAAGCCCTCCGGCCAGTCGATCCGGTCCAGCGCCGCGTAGGCGCGGCCTTGCGCCTGCCCGACGCTGGCGCCGAGCGCGGTCACCGCGAGGACGCGCCCGCCATCGGACAGCAGCCGGTCGCCGTCGCGGCGGGTGCCGGCCTGGAACACGATGGCGCCGCCCTCGGCCTCCGCCGCCTCGACGCCGCGGATCTCGGAGCCGCGGGTGACCGGGCCGGGATAGCCCTGCGCCGCCATCACCACGGTGAGCGCCGCGCGGGCCGGATCGAAGCCGATCGTCACGCCGGAGAGGTCGCCCTGGGCGGCGGCGAGCAGCGCCGGCACGAGGTCGCCGGTGAGGCGCGGCATCAGCACCTGCGCCTCGGGATCGCCGAAGCGGGTGTTGTACTCTATGAGCTTGGGACCGGCCTCCGTCAGCATCAGTCCGGCATAGAGGATGCCTGAGAACGGCGTGCCGCGCTCGGCCATGCCGCGAAGCGTCGGGGCGATGATCGCCTCCATCACGGTGCGCTCGATCTCGGGCGTGACGATCGCGGCGGGGGAATAGGCGCCCATGCCGCCGGTGTTGGGGCCGCGGTCGCCGTCATGGACGCGCTTGTGGTCCTGCGCGGTGCCCAGCGGGATCGCGCGGGTGCCGTCGCAGAGCGCGAAAAAACTCGCCTCCTCGCCGAACAGGCATTCCTCGATGACGAGGGCGCCGCCCGCGTCACCCAGGATCGCCCGCACGGCCGCCTCGGCCTGTTCCAGCGTCTCGGCCACCGTCACGCCCTTGCCGGCGGCGAGCCCGTCGGCCTTGACGACGATCGGCGCGCCCTGCTCGCGCAGGTAGGCGAGCGCCGGCTCGAGATCGGTGAAGCGGGCGAAGGCCGCGGTGGGGATCGAGCGCTCGGCGCACAGGTCCTTGGTGAAGCCCTTGGAGCCTTCGAGCTGCGCCGCGGCCTTCGTCGGCCCGAAGGCCGGGATGCCCGCGGCCTGGAGGTCGTCCACGAGCCCGGCCACCAGCGGCGCCTCCGGCCCGACCACCACGAGCCCGATCTTTTCCGCCTCGCAGAACCGCACGACGGCGGCGTGGTCGGCCACCTGAAGGTCCGGGCGGTTCTCGCCGTGCCGGGCCGTGCCGGGATTGCCGGGAGCCACGAAAAGCCTCTGGCACAGGGGCGACTTCGCGATCGCCCAAGCCAGGGCGTGCTCGCGCCCGCCGGAGCCGACGAGCAGGATGTTGAGAGGGGTCTGGCTCATGGTCCCACCCCTTCCCAAAAATCGCCGCCCGGGGGAAGAGCCATCGCGCGGGAACGCGAAGGCGGTCGCCGGCGCTTGTGGCCGAGAAGGAGGAGGCTCGATGCCCGCACCCCCGTCCGAGCGGCCGAAGCCCCGGCTCGGCCTCGACCGCGCCAACACCCTGGTGCAGACGCTGGCGATCCTCGGGGCCGGCGCCTGGGGCGTCTACACCTTCATCTACGAGGCCCGGATCAAGCCGGGCTTCGAGCCGCCCTCGGTGACGGTCAAGACCGACCTCGTCCGGGTCGGCGAGCGCGACCACCATGTCGCGATCCGCTCGACGGTGACGCGCACCAATGTCGGCCATGCGGGGGTGCGCGTGCTCGGCCTCACCTACACGGTGATCGGCCTGCGCACCCGCTTCGCGCCGCCAGGCCCGGACGCGGCGGCCCGCGAGGCGGAATTCCGCCGGAGCCTCGACCGGGCCGCCACGGTGGACGCCGCCCGCGACTACGTCCGCGAGAGCGCGACCGAGGTCCCGATCCTGCGCCAGGGCGTGCTGTTCTCCGGCGCCACCGACCTGCCGAGCGAGCCGTCCGAGCTGAATCCGGGGGAGGCGGTCTCCCGCGACCTCATCGTCTACGCCGACCGCACCGAGTTCGACGCCGTGCGCTTCGAGGTGCGGCTCGCCTATGCCCGCGAGGACGCCGCGCCCGTGCGCCTGCGCTTCGAGACGCAAGGCGACGGCACCCTCGGGCTCGCCCCCGCGGCAGCCTGCCCGGCCCCGAACTGCCCGCTGCGCAGCACGGATTTCGCCACCGAATTCTCGCTCTGGTGATTTTTTGCGTGAAGCGTCGATTTCCGTGCGAGCCGCGGGCGCGAGGCGGAACGCCGGAGCCCGGTCGCTCGTTGACGCAAGCCATGCCCCTCTGCCGCCACTCGACCCTCCCCGCGCTTCCCGCCCCACCCGGGCCGACGGCCGTGCGGCTGTCGCATTACGTGGTGACCCGCCGCACCGCGCCGCGCGCCGCCAACGACAACCGCCGCCCCCGCGCCGTCCCGGCCTGGCCCTGGGCGGTGGCGATCGCCGCCGCGCCGATGCTGACGGCGGCCTTGATTGTGATGCAGCTGATCTGAGGGAGGGACGGAGGTCTCTCTCGAATCGGTTTCTTGCAGCCCGCGGGTTGACGCGGCGCCCCACATCCCTCCCCAACCTGTGGCCGCCGCGCCCTTTACCCGGCCCGGCCCGGTCCCGTAGCGTCCGGGGCATGCCGCTCGTGCCCCCGCCGCGTCCCGCCGCCGTGCCGCCGCCTCCGCCGCCGGGGGAGGCCGCGCCCAGTGCGCTCCTCAATGCCAACGCCCCCGAATGGTCGGTCGGCGACCTCGCCGCCGCGCTCAAGCGCACGCTGGAGGATTCCTTCGGCCATGTGCGCCTGCGCGGCGAGATCTCGGGCTATCGCGGGCCGCACGGCTCGGGCCACGCCTACTTCTCGCTCAAGGACGGCAGCGCCAAGATCGACGCGGTGGTGTGGAAGGGCGTGCTCGGGCGGCTGCGCCAGAAGCCCAAGGAGGGGCTGGAGGTCGTCGCCACCGGCAAGATCACGACGTTCGCCGGCAAATCCTCCTACCAGATCGTGGTCGATTCGATGGAGCCCGCGGGCGTCGGCGCCTGGATGGCGCTGCTGGAGGAGCGCAAGCGCGTGCTGGCGGCCGAGGGGCTGTTCGCGCCCGAGCGCAAGCGGCCGATTCCGTTCCTGCCGAGCGTGATCGGCGTCGTCACCTCGCCGACGGGCGCGGTGATCCGCGACATCCTCCACCGGCTCGCCGACCGGTTTCCGCGCCCCGTCCTGGTCTGGCCGGTGCGGGTGCAGGGGGAGGGGGCCGCGCCCGAGATCGCGGCCGCCATCCGCGGCTTCAACGCGCTGACGCCCGGCGGGGCGATCCCGCGGCCGGACGTGCTGATCGTCGCCCGCGGCGGCGGCTCGATCGAGGATCTGTGGGCCTTCAACGAGGAAGCGGTGGTGCGCGCCGCCGCCGAGAGCGCGATCCCGCTGATCGCGGCGGTCGGCCACGAGACCGACACCACGCTGATCGACTACGCCGCCGACCGGCGCGCCCCGACGCCGACCGGCGCGGCCGAGATGGCGGTGCCGGTGCGGGCCGAGTTGCTGGCGCAGATCCACGATCTCGGCGCCCGGCAGGCCGGCACGGTGCTGCGGCGGATCGAGCGCGAGCGCTCGGATTTCCGCGCACTCGTGCGGGCGATCCCCAACCCGGACGCCTTCCTGGCCGGCAAGCGCCAGCGGCTTGACCTCGCCGAGGCGCGGCTGCGGCCGGCGCTCGCCGCCAACGCCCGCGATTCCCGCGAGCGCCTGGCGCGGTTGGCCGACCGGCTGACCCGCCGCTCGCCGGCCATCGCACTCGCCGAGGCCCGCACCCGGCTCGCCGGCATCGACCACCGCCCGCGCACCGCCCTGCTCCGCGCACTCGAGCGCCGCCGCGACCGGCTCGGGGGCCTCGAGCGGATGCTCGGCGCGCTGAGCTACCGGGCGGTGCTGGCCCGCGGCTACGCCCTGGTGCGCGACGAGGCCGGCCTGCCGATCCGCTCGGCGGAGGCCGCCGGGGTCACAGCCCGGCTCCAGCTCCAGTTCGCCGACGGCGCCATCACCGCCGTGCCCGAGGGCTCGGCGCCGCCGCCCCCGGCGAAGCCGAAGCGCGCCGCCCGCAAGCCGGCGCCCGAGGCGGCTCCGAGGCCGGAGGCCGCCGAGCCCGCGCCCGCGGCGCGGCAGGGGTCGCTGTTCTGAGGCGGCGGGCCGAGATTTCGACGGGCCGGATCACACGCTTCCGATTGAACTCATGGGCTCAGCCGGGCCCCCTCTACCCGCACGCGGGCAGAGGCCTTCATGGACCCTGTCGTCGATGCAGGAAGCGAGGTGAAGCCGGAGCGGTGGTGACGGGCGACTCCGGTTGAGATCCGTCCTGAACGGCCCCCTCACCTTCGGCTGCCGCCTTGCCGCGCCGACGACAGGGTCGTCGCGGCCCTCTCCCCGCAAGCGGGGCGAGGGGATGCGCACGTCGCCGAGCGCATCGTTGACGTCACGCCTCGCGCCACAGCCACGCGGCCGTCCCCAACAGAACCACCGTGGCCGCCGCCCCGGTCCAGGCCAGGGCATCCCCGCCAGACCCGTCGAGCGCGCGGACCATGAGCGGGCCGGCGATCTGGCCGGCGGCGAAGGCGGCGGTCATGCGGGCGATGAGGGGGGTCGGGTCGGCGGGATGCGTCGCGCGGGCGAGCTGGAGGCCGGCCATGGTCGCGACCATGAAGGTACCGCCGACCAGCAGCGCCGAGGCGGCGACCGTCCAGAGCGACGGGACGATGAGGGGCAGGGCGGTCCCGAGCGCCATGACGCCTTGCGCCACCGCCCAGACGCGGCGGCGCGGCGCCCTCGGCAACCACCGGGCCACGCCCGCGACCGAGAGGGCGGCGGCCAGCCCGAACAGCGGCCATGCGAGCCCGAACACCAGCGGATCGGGCGTGAGCGCCCGCGCCATGGCCGGCAGGAAGGTGGCGGGCACGATGTAGCCGAAGCCGAAGGCGCCGTAGCAGATCACGAGGGCCGCCTGCCCGCCCCGGCGCTCCGCCGGGGCCGCGGCGGCGGGCGGCGCGTCTCCGGCCCCACTCGCGCCGCGCGAAAATCCCCACACGAGCCACGCGCCGGTCGCCGCGATCAGCCCGAGCTCGAGCCAGAGCCGGTCCGCCGGCTGGCGTCCGCCAAGCCAGGCCAGGATGCCGGCGAGGGCGATGCCGAGGCCGACGCCGGTATAGATCCAGGCGCCCCGCGCCTCGGCCCGGTGCCGGGCGAGTTCGGCGAGGCACCAGCCGCTGGCGCAGACGAGGGCCCAGGCGCTGAACACGCCCGCCGCCGCCCGCAGGCCCGCTCCCAGGAGCGGGTTGCCGGTCCCCGCCATCGCCAGCGTCGTCCCCGCGACACCGGCGAGGCCGAGCCGCAGGCCGCGGCGCGGATCGTCGGAGAACCACGCGGCGGTGAGCGCGCCGACGAGGTAGCCGACATAGTTGGCCGCCGCCCATTCGGCGCCGGTGGCGGCATCGAGGCTGCCGTCCCGGATCATCAGCGGCATCAGCGGCGTGAAGGCGAACCGGCCGATCCCCATGGCGACGGCGAGCGCCACGAGGCCGGCGACGACCGGCCGGAGCGCGGGATCGGCGGGGGAGGGCGCGGGCGTCGGGTCTCGGATCACTCGGCGAGGTTGCCGACACAGGCGAGGTCGCCCTCCTCACAGGCGAGATAGCCGGCGAGCCGTTTGGTCCGCTCCTGCGTGAGCGCGGCGAGGCAACCCGCGCGCACCATCGGCTGGGCCGAGCCGCCCGTCGTGCCGAGCGCTTCGAGATCGCAGGTCCTGTCGCGGTAGGGCAGCCAGGCGCGCTGCGCCTCCTTGAGGCCGGCTTGCGCCTGCGGGCCGATGCGCTTCATCAGCCGGGCATAGGCCGCGTTCATCGCCGCGTCGGCGCGCTTGAGGTCGGAATCGGCGCAGGCGTTGAGATCGGCCTGGGTCGTGCCCCTGCACTCGGCGGCCGCGGCCGGACCGAGCGCGAGACCGAACGCGGCGACGACGACAAAGGCGCGGACCATCTGGCACTCCCGGCAACGACCGGCCCATACGGCCCGCCCGGCGCGGCAGGTCAAGCGCGATCGCCGATCCCGCCGTCAGGCCGGATCGCGGCTTCGGTACGAGTACGAGAAAAGCTCGCGTGCGAAGCCGAGCCCGGCATAGAGCCGGCGGGCGGGGGCGTTGTCGGCCACCACCTGCAGGCAGGCGGCGCGGGCGCCCTCGGCGCGGCCCCAGCGCAGCAGCGCGGCGACGACCCGGCGGGCGAGGCCCTGCCCGCGCAGCGCCTCCAGGGTGCCGACCGACTCGATCACCACGAGGTCGCGGTCGAGCGCCGCGTAGGCCATGGCGGCGACCGCACCGTCGCGCCGGATCGCCGCGAAGGCCTTGGGCAGCAGGATCGTGCGGATCATCTCCGCGTAGACGCGGCTCGTCTCGGAATCGGCCGCGTTGAGGGCGGCGCGGGCGGCGAGCCAGTCGGCATCGGGGGAGGGCGCCAGGGTCACCTCCGGGTCGGGCGGCCAAGCATGGTCCGCGAGGTCGGCGAGCAGGGTCAGGGAGCGGCCGAAGGCGGTGTAGCCCCGCCGCTCCAAGGAGGCGTCGAGGTCCGGGGCGATCTCCGGCACCCGGAACAGGGCGGGCCGCCCGAGCCCGGCATAGGCCGCCTCGCAGGCCGCGATCACCGCCTCCGGCTCGGCCCGGTGGCCCCGCAGCGGATTGACCGAGTTCGGGCGCCGCGACGGCCCGCCCGAGGCCCGCAGCAGGTAGCCGCCGACGAGACGCTGGCACGGCAAGGGCCACGCATTGAGGCAGGCCTCCTCCACCGTCCAGGCGAGGGCCTCTTCTTCGCGAGCCGACATGGGCACTCCTGCGGTCGCCGAGCCGACGAGAGGGAGGCATTCGACGTCCGAGCACGCAACCCCCTCCCGATGCGGGGCGGCTTGACCCGCTCCCCGGCCTCTGCGACCGACGCGGCACGGCTCGTGCCTTCCCGTGGCCCCGAGCCCTGCGGCAGGAGAGGCCCCGTGACCACGGCGATCGAATCGGACCAGAAGCTCCACCTCGTGTTCGGCGGCGAGTTGGAGGACGTCTCGGGGGTGCGCTTCCGCGACCTGAAGGATCTCGACGTGGTCGGCATCTTTCCGGACTACGCCTCCGCCCAGAAGGCGTGGCGTTCGAAGGCCCAGGCCACCGTCGACAGCGCCCAGACCCGCTACTTCATCGTCCACCTGCACCGCCTGCTCGAGCCGTGAGGGCGTCGCCCAAACGGGCGAAGCGATCGTCCTGCTTCCGCATGCCCGGCGCGACGAGCGCCGCGCACAGCGGGCCCCGGCGCCAGCCGAGGCGTCGAGCGGAGCGAAGCCCACGCCCGCGGAGGCGGGCGCCGGCGATCGAGGCCCGCCGAAAACCTCACAACAGCTTCGCTCCGCTAAGCTGTTGTGACGAAGCGGCCCCGCTGTTATGAGCCCGCGCGACCGGATTGCGGCGCGGTCCCGGACGTGCCTCGTCGTGAGCGTTCCGCCCGTTGAGAGAGCCGAGAGACGCCCGGCATGACGTCGTCGATCAAGATCATCGCAGGCAATGCGAGCCGCCCGCTCGCGGAGGCGATCGCGTCCTATCTCGAATTGCCGCTCGCGAGCTGCATGGTCCGGCGCTTCGCCGACATGGAGATCTTCGTCGAGCTGCAGGAGAACGTGCGCGGCGAGGACGTGTTCATCGTCCAGTCGACCTCGTTCCCCGCCAACGATCACCTGATGGAACTGCTCATCATGATCGACGCGGCGCGGCGCTCCTCGGCGCGGCGCATCACGGCGGTGATCCCGTATTTCGGCTACGCCCGGCAGGACCGGCGCACCTCGGGTCGCACGCCGATCTCGGCCAAGCTCGTCTGCAACCTCATCACCGAGGCCGGGGCCGACCGCGTGCTCACCCTCGATCTCCATGCCGGCCAGATCCAGGGCTTCTTCGACATCCCCACCGACAACCTGTTCGCCGCCCCCGTGATGGTGCGCGACATCAAGGAGCGGCTGGCGCCCGGCCAGCGCATGGTGGTCTCGCCCGATGTCGGCGGCGTGGTGCGGGCCCGCGCGCTCGCCAAGCGCATCGACGCCTCGCTCGCCATCGTCGACAAGCGCCGCGAGCGCGCGGGCGAGTCGGAGGTGATGAACATCATCGGCGACGTCGAGGGCCAGTCCTGCATCCTCGTCGACGACATCGTCGATTCCGGCGGCACCCTGGTGAACGCCGCGGAAGCCCTGCTCAACGCGGGCGCCAAGGACGTGTCGGCCTACATCACCCACGGGGTGCTCTCGGGCGGGGCGGTCTCGCGGATCAGCGCCTCGCGGATGAAGGAACTCGTCATCACCGACTCGATCCAGCCGACCCAGGCGGTCAAGCTCGCCCGCAACATCCGCGTGATCTCGATCGCGCCGCTGCTCGGCGAGGCGATTGGGCGTACGGCCACCGAATCGAGCGTGTCGAGCCTGTTCACCTGACGCCGTCGCTCGGCGACGATCCGGACGAAGTCGAGTTATTCCGGTTGCAATCCGTTCACCCTCCGAAATTATCCCAGATCCTGAAACGAGTTTTCCGAACGGACATCCGATGGCCGAGCCTCGTTGAAACCGGTATGCGTTAGGCGCAAGGGGGATTTACGCGTGGCTGCAGGCAACCGGCCGGGCGTCGATCACGGAACGAGTGGATGGACCGCGGAAAAATGCCGCATCCTCAACTGCTGCGCGACATGGCCCTCTTCGTCGAGGTCGCGCGCCGCAAGAGCTTCAGTCAGGCGGCGGTTGCCCTCGGCATGCCGATCTCGTCCCTGTCGCGGCGCATCACCCTGTTCGAATCGGCGGTGGGCCTGCGGCTGCTCGACCGCACAACCCGCAAGCTGGCGCTGACCTCCTACGGCGAGGCCTATCTCGCCCAGGTCTCGCGCCTCGTCGACGAGGCGCAGCGCACCTTCGACGACATGATGGCGGTGGCCAAGGGCCCCAGCGGTTTCCTCAAGATCGCTGCGCCGCCGGATTTCTGGGTTCTGCGCCATCTCTCCGGCGTCATCACCGAGTTCTCGGCCCAGCACGAGCACATCCACGTCCACGTCGATCTCAAGCCCGCGCCCGTGGACCTCGTCGGCGACAATTACGACCTCGCCGTGGCGATCGAGGAGCCGCGGGAGACCTCGCTGATCGTACGCAAGGTCGCCGAGGTCGAGAACGGTATCTTCGGCGCGCCGTCCTACCTCGCCGAGCGCGGCGAGCCGGTCGCCCCCCTCGACCTCGAGCGCCATCAGGTCATCGTGCCCACCCAGGGGACCAGCGCCACGTGGTCGCTGAGCCGCCACGGCGAGAGCGTGGCGATCACCGTCGGCGGGCCGATCTCCTGCAACTCGCCGAGCCTCGCCCGGCGCTTCGCCGTCGCCGGCCAGGGCATCACCACCGCCAACGTCATCAACGTCGACAGCGACGTCTGCAGCGGGCGCCTGCGGCGGGTCCTGCCGGACTGGACCCTGCCGGCGACGCCGGTCTACTTCGTCACCACCTCGCGGCTGCTGCCGGCCAAGTCCCGCAGCTTCATCGACTTCGCCACCAAGCGCCTCGCCGCGGTGCTCGCCACCGCTTCGCGCGATGCCCGCCGCCCCGCCGGGCGGGGGCGGATGGTGGACCGCGTGCTCACCTCCTGATTTTTTTGGCATCGCTCGCGACGGCGGCAAGCAAAACCGCTCCGTCATTGGCGACGCAATCCAGAGCGCGACCGTTCCGGGCAGAGCGAGACCGCGCCGCCAAGACGGCGCGGCGCGCGCCTTTTTCGGGGAATGCGGAGCGTCGTATGGCCTCGGTTCCGCCGCGCAATGACGGCGTGGGGTGGAAACCGCCGGTGCGATCCTTCGATGCGGACATCCGCATCGCCCATGAAAAAGGGGCCGCACCCGCAGGTACGGCCCCTTCCGATCAAGGTCCCGCTCAGGCGTACACGCTGCTCGGTGCCTGCGGGAATTTTTCGGCCAGAGCCCGGCGGAGTTTCTCCAGGGCGCGATTCTCGATCTGGCGGACGCGCTCCTTCGAGATGCCGAGGCGATGGCCCAACGCTTCGAGGGTCGCCTGATCCTCGGCGAGCCGGCGCTCGCGCAGGATGCGCAGCTCGCGCTCCGACAGCACGGTGAGGGCCTGGCGCAGCCAGATCAGGCGGCGCTCGCCATCGACCCGTGCCGAGACGGTCTCGTCGGGAAGCGCCGCGCCGTCCACGAGGAAGTCCATGCGCTCGGAGGAGGCGTCGCTGTCCTCGCCGACGGGGGCGTTCAGCGACATGTCGGGGCCCGACAGCCGGGCGTCCATCAGGGCCACGTCCTCGCGCGACACGCCGATGGCGGTGGCGATGCGGCTGTGGATCTCGGAGCCGACCTGCTCCTCGGTCGATTGCATCAGCCGGGCGCGCAGGCGCCGCAGGTTGAAGAACAGGGCCTTCTGGGCCGAACTCGTCCCGCCGCGCACGATCGACCAGTTGCGCAGGATGTAGTCCTGGATCGAGGCGCGGATCCACCACGTGGCGTAGGTCGAGAAGCGCACGTCCCGCTCCGGCTCGAACCGGGCGGCGGCCTCCATCAGGCCGACATGGCCCTCCTGGACGAGGTCGGCCATCGGCAGGCCGTAATGGCGGAAGCGGCCGGCGAGCGCGATCACGAGGCGCATGTGGGCGGAGATCAGGCGGTGCAGGGCGCGCTCGTCGCGGGCCTCCTTCCAGGCCACCGCCAGCCCACGCTCTTCTTCCCGCGCAAGGAACGGCGCCTCCATCGCTGTTCGAACGAACTGACGCCGCATCCCCGCGATCTCTGCCATGCCCGCCTCTCTCGTGAGCGTTTTTGGATCGGACCGCGGGACGATGCCGTTCGCTTTAAGAGCCCGCAGGTGCGGACGCGAACGCACCCGGGTCGGGCCATTCGTGGCTCAGTCACAACAATCGACCGCCGGGGTGGTTCCCTGCGAGCGCGTGGAACCGATCACAAGAAATTCAAGAGGCATGCTCAGGAGGCATGAAAAAAGGGCCCGGCTTGCACCGGACCCTCTCAACAACACGCGCGAAACATGGTCCGGACGCTTGGCCCGTCCGGCGACCGCCTCAGGCGGCCTCCTCCACGTCACCCTCTTCGCCGTCGGCCTCGGCATCCGCGTCGGCCTTGGCGCGGCGCGGCGACTTGGCGAGGCTCTGCTCGATCAGCTTGAGCGCCTCGGTCTCGGTGATCTTGTTCACCGAGGAGATCTCGCGCACGACGCGGTCGAGGGCGGCCTCGTAGAGCTGGCGCTCGCTGTAGGACTGCTCGGGCTGGGCCTCGGAGCGGTAGAGGTCGCGCACCACTTCCGTCACCGAGATCAGGTCGCCGGAATTGATCTTGGCCTCGTATTCCTGGGCGCGGCGCGACCACATCGTCCGCTTGACGCGGGCGCGGCCGGTCAGCACGTCGAGGGCCTTCTTGACGAGTTCCGGCTCGGCGAGCTTGCGCATGCCGACGCTGTTGGCCTTCGCGGTAGGCACGCGCAGGACCATCTTGTCCTTCTCGAAGGAGACGACGAACAGTTCGAGCTTGTAGCCGGCGATCTCCTGCTCCTCGATCGCGGTGATCCGCCCGACGCCGTGCGCCGGATACACGACCGCCTCGCCGGTCTTGAAGCCTTGGCGGCCTGCTGCCGTCGTCTTCTTGGCTGTGGTCATGCGGAATGAGCCTCCACTGTAATCCACGCGGGTCTCTCGCCCGCGCTCGTCGCTTCCGGGGCGGGACACCCGGCGCACGCCTGTTCCGACGGCCCCGATCCGAAGGCCTGCCGGTTCCCGGGCACTGGTCGCGCTGCCCACACCGCACGAAGGAACGCGCCGGGAGCGAGATGCTTCCGGCGGTCGATCGCAGCCAACCTCGTTTCCAGGAAGATGGAACCCGCCGGGGCGGTGACGAAGGAAGCGCATCGGGCGTGAGCGACGGCGATCATTCGTATAGCACGAATGGCCGGCGAATCAAAGGATTGCCGGCACGTCGGGCGCGTATCCGCGGGGGATGACGAAAGCAGGGCAGGGCCCCGAAGCGGGGCCGGCCAGGCGCGTTTGAGGCGTAAGGCCGGAAGCGCCGGCTCAGTCGCCCGAGCCGGGATTGGCGGAGAAATGCGCCTCGAACTTGCCCGAGACCCCGTCCCACTGCTTGGCGTCGGACGGCGCGTCCTTCTTCTGGGTGATGTTGGGCCAGGACTTGGCGTAGTCGGCGTTGACCTTGAGCCACGTCTCGAGGTTGCCCTCGGTGTCGGGCTTGATCGCCTCGGCGGGGCATTCCGGCTCGCACACGCCGCAATCGATGCACTCGTCGGGATGGATGACGAGCATGTTCTCGCCCTCGTAGAAGCAATCCACGGGGCACACCTCGACGCAGTCCATGTACTTGCACTTGATGCAGTTGTCGGTGACGACGTAGGTCATGGGCCGTTCGGTCCTGCAATCCTCTCCCGCGCCGCGAGGGGCGCCGCCCGGTACCGGGCCGGCTGCCCTTTCGCGGGACGGTGTCCGCGCCCCGGGCGCCGCCGTCGCCCGGTCGGCCAAGCGCTCTAGACCCTGGCCGATGGCCTGACAAGCGCAGTTGGAACGCACTGGCCGTGTCCTTGGCCAAGGTTCTTGGTCAAGGTCCTTGGCCAAGCAACCCGGCCTCGGGGCCGAACGCCGCCGGACGGCGAGGGCCGGGCACCGCCCGGACGCCCGGCGAAAGACTCAGGTGCGCCCGCGGCGCGATCCCAAGGCCGCAACGTCGCCTTCTCCGGCATTCCGCGAGCGGCCCGGCCGGTTCCGGCAAAGTCGAGGGATGGCGGAAAGGTCTGCGTAGTCTGAGTCGTTGGTTAATTTTACTGTCTTCGACGATCGAGCTTGTCCGGAACGCAACCTTGGCTGCACTTGTCGCGTCGAGAGGAGCGCGCGCCGGATTCGGTCGCGGCACTCGAGACCTCAAGTAACGCGTCTTGCCGAGGACCCCTTCATGGCCGCCTTGTCCCTCCGCCCCACCCTCCTCGCCGCGGCGCTCGCCGCCCTGTCGGCCAGCGTCGTCCCCGCCCAGGCCGGCGGCGGCTGCGTCAGCGCCGAGTGCTACCGCCGCGTCACCACGCCGCCGGTCTTCGACACCGTCTCCGAGCAGGTGCTGGTCCAGCCCGCCCGCACGGTCTACCGCTCGACGCCCCCGGTCTACGACACCGTGTCCGAGCGCGTGCTGGTCGCCCCCGGCGGGCGCCGCTGGCAGACGAGCACCGATGCGTACGGCCAGCTCGTCGGCTGCTGGGTGACGACCCCGCCGCAATACGCCGTCCAGACCCGCCGGGTGCTGGTGCGCCCCGCCGAAGTGATCCCGCAGACCCTGCCGCCGGTCTACGCCACGACGCAGCGCCAGGTGCTGGTCCAGCCCGCCCGCGCCGCCTGGGTGCCGGCGGCCGCCCCGGCCTACGGCCCGCGCCCCGGCTACGGCCCGCTCGGTGTGGGCTCGATCCCGGACGCCTTCGGGCTGGCCGGCGCGTCGGCCGCCGACATCTCGGTCGGCCTCGGCTTCTCCCGCGGCAGCGTCTACGACGGCTACTGATCCCGCCGTATGCCGGGCGCGAAGAGCGCTCCGCTTGGGCAGGCCTCGGCTTCGAGCCGAGGCGGCGAGCGGGGCGAGAGCCGAGGCTGCGGCTGCAGCCGTCGGCGTTTGAGGCCATCAAGAAAAGCAGATCGATCTTGAATCGGCTCGGCGACGCCGTAGCTCCCTTCCCCGACAGAGATCGGGGGAGCGGAGCATGGCGGCGTTCAGGGCCTGGGTGATCGAGAAGGCGGAGAGCGGCCAGACCCTGGCGCTCCGCGACGTCGAACCGTCCGAGTTGATGGACGGCGACGTCACCGTGCGGGTCTCGCATTCGGGCCTGAACTACAAGGACGGGCTCGCGATGACCGGCCGGATGCCGGTGGTGCGCCGCTTCCCCATGATCCCCGGCATCGACTTCGCCGGCACGGTCGAAGCCTCCGAGCACGCCGCCTACAAGCCGGGCGACGCCGTGGTGCTGACCGGCTGGGGCGTCGGCGAGACCCATCTCGGCGGCCTCGGCGAGGTGGCCCGCGTGCGCGGCGACTGGCTGGTGCCCCTGCCCGAGGGCCTGTCGCCGGCCCGCGCCATGGCGATCGGCACCGCCGGCTACACCGCGATGCTGTCCGTCCTGGCCCTGGAGCGTCACGGCCTCACCCCCGAATCCGGCCCGGCCCTGGTGACGGGCGCGGCCGGCGGCGTCGGCTCGGTGGCGGTGGCCCTCCTCAGACAAGCCGGCTGGCACGTCGTCGCCGCGACCGGCCGCGGCGACGAGGCGGATTACCTGAAGAAGCTCGGCGCGGCCGAGATCCTGGAGCGCGAGGCGCTCGGCGGCGAGCCGCGCCCGCTCGCCAAGGAGCGCTGGGCCGCCGGCATCGACGCGGTCGGCGGCCGGGTTCTCGCCAACGCGCTCGCGATGACCAAGGGGGGAGGGGCGATCGCGGCCTGCGGCAATGCCGGCGGCATGGACCTGCCCTCCTCGGTGGCGCCGTTCATCCTGCGCGGCGTCGCGCTGCTGGGCATCAACAGCGTGACGACGCCGCTCGCACCCCGCCGCGCCGCCTGGGCACGGCTCGCTCGCGACCTCGACCTCGCGCTCCTCGACGCGATGACGACGACCGTGCCCCTGGAGGAGGCCGGCGGACGCGCCGAGGCGCTGCTGGCCGGCCGAGTGCGCGGACGCACGGTCGTGGCGGTCGCCTGACCTCGGAGGCGGAACCGTCGCCCGGCCCTGCGCATTGGCGCTCTCATGAGCAGAGCATTCGTCCGTGAGCCGGAGGGTGGCGAGGCCTTCGAGGACCTGCCCGACCGGCCGATCTCCCCCCATGCCAACTTCGTCACGCCCGAGGGCCTCGCGCGGATCGAGGTCGAGACGGCGCGGCTGGAGGCCGAACTCGCCGGCCTCTCGCCCGAGGACAAGGCGGCTCATGCCCGCGTCTCGCGCGACCTGCGCTACTGGAGCCTGCGCAAGAACTCGGCGCAGCTCGTCGACGAGGCGCCCGACGGTGAGACCGTGCGCTTCGGCACGACCGTGACGATCCTGCGCGAGGACGACACCCGCCAGACGTTTCGGATCGTCGGCGAGGACGAGGCCGACCCGAATGCCGGCTCGATCTCCTACGTCGCGCCGCTCGCCCGCGCGCTGACCGGCAAGGGCGTGGGCGACACGGTCACCGTCAACGACCACGACTTCGAGATCGCCGAAATTCGCTGAGCGGAGCCTGCCGAGCGGCGAGGGTTCGTCCGCCGGCTTGGCCATCGGCATCGACACCCGCCCGGTTCTTTTCGCGACGCGGCTCCGAGCCCTTCGCGAAAAGAACCGCCCGAACGGCGAAGAGTCGCTTGCGACCCCGGAAAGTGCCGGCTATAAGCCCGCTCGCCGGCCCTCGGGGGCGGCATCGGAGTGTAGCGCAGTCTGGTAGCGCACCACGTTCGGGACGTGGGGGTCGCAGGTTCAAATCCTGCCACTCCGACCAAAAGCAAGAGGAGAACCATCCGACAAGGATGGCAGGACAGTAAAAAGGCGCCCGTAGCTCAGCTGGATAGAGCACCAGACTACGAATCTGGGGGTCAGAGGTTCGAATCCTTTCGGGCGCGCCATCACTTTTTCACCGGACAAAAAATCGGCTAACACCTTGAACGGTAAGGACAGATTTGCCGTTCTAAATCCCTCGCCGCGCTTGTAGCGCAAGCGGTCGGCAAAGGTGAGTTTTAGGACCGCGCGGCGGTCCTCGATCCGCCCCGAAGTCCAGAGTTTCCAAGGACTTGCGAGGAAGCCGAGCGCCGTTCTAAGTCTCTGGTCGAAGGCTCCTTGCGGCATCGTCGCGGTCGCCATCTTCTCTGCGATCAGCAGCTTCTCTTTTTCTAGGCGTCCGATTTTTTCTTCAAGCGCCCGGAGCGCCGCCGGAACGCTGATTTCGACGATCCGCTGCACGGTATCGTCGATTTGCCGCTCGACGCGGGCCAGCTCCTCTTTCAGCGCCTTCTTACGCGCCTGACCATTCGCGGCCCTGCGCGCCCACAGCTCCTTGAACATGGCCGTTGCCATTGCGAACAGGCGCGGGTCCGGCTCGGCGGTGCGGAGCAGGGCCTCGAACTCGCCCTCGATCACATCGCGGCGGATCGACTTCCCATAGGAGGCGCACGGCTTTCTCGGGCAGAGGTAATACGGGTGCCGGGCATGGGTGCCCTTCGACCAGCAGGCGGTTAGCGGCTCCCCGCAATCGTCGCACATGACGAAGGTGCGCAGCGGGAAGTCGTCCGAGAGGTTCTTCCGGGACGGCAGGCGCTCCTTGCCGTTCAAGCGGTCCTGGATGCGCTGGTGGGTCGCGACGCTGATCAGCGGCTCGTGATGGCCTTTGCGGAAGGGGATGCCCCAGCACTCCGACCCGACCAGCCCGGCATAGGCGGGATTGCGGAGGATATCGCCCGCGCGCTGGTGCGGGACCTTGCCCTTGCGGCTTTTGGGGAAGAGGGGATGCGCCTCCAGAAAGCGGTGAACGTCGGCGGCGTTGCCGAAGGTCGCATTCGCGAACCCCTCCAGCGCTTCGATGACGACCGACGCGACAGGCTCGTCCCGCAGCAGCACCTTCCCGGCATGGCCCGAAGCTTTGCCGTAGCGGTAGCCCACAGGCGCGCAGAACACGGCATAGCCGTTTTCCAGGCGCGAGCGCATGCGGACGTTCGTCTGCTCCATGTTGTGTTTGCGCTGATAGTCGGAGACGGCGACGCTCATGTTCTCGACAAGGCGCGAGGTGGAGTCGTTGCCATAGACCATGTGCGGCGACTCCAGCGTCCCGCCCATCTCGTCGATCATGCGCCGCAAATCGCCGTAGAGGTACATATCCCGGCTGAAACGGTTGATATGGTCGAAGACGATCCGGTAGCGCTTCGTCCGGTCGGACCGCATGACTTCGAGCAGCGCATCGAGGCCGGGCCTGCGGCTCGCGCTGCCCGTCAGATCGTCCGTGAAGGTGCCGCAGACCTCATAGCCACGGCTTTGCGAGTAGTTTAGGCAGGCGGTGAGCTGGGAGTTGAGGCCGTCGCCCGCGACGACCTGCTTCTTCGAAGACACGCGCCCGTAGATGAACGCGAGCTTCGTCTCCTGGATTACAGATTTACTCTTCGGAATGACGGGCTTTCTCGTTCTTTGCGCGGGCATGCGGCCTCCTAGGTTTTGGCGTGATCTCCTGTTGCTTTGTCTAGTCTAGCGAATCGGATTCGTCCCGAATCGGATTGATGATGCTTTCGACAATCTGCCCACAACTATCGGCGGGCAAATCCATCTCGACCCACATACGCATAATATCCTAGACGATGCGCATCAGCTCGGAGGCCTGCTCGTCGGAGATATCGAGGCCGTTGAGGTGGGAGCGGAACTCGTTTTCGTCGAAATCCGCCATCGACGCCGGCACACTTTTTTCGTCGCCCGAGCCTTGAAGGATTTTATTCCTGGAGTCACCAAAATCAGTCATAACGCACCTCCTTTCCTATTTTCCGGGCGTTTCCAAAGTCTATCTTGAAACGAATTCCTAGTAAAGGAATATATTCACAGACTTTAGGCAGCCTTAATGAGAAAGCTGGTGATTGCGATTACCAGTGTAAGGGGCGGCGCCATCAATTTCGAAGTTTTTTTGCGGTATTGCCAAGCTTAGGAAAGCCAGCGCTCCCAGTCCGCGCGGCCCGGCAAAATGCGGACGATCAGCACGCCTGCATCGTCGAGCGTGTAGGCGACAAGATGCGCGCCATAGGGATGAAGACGGAGCGGCGGCGTGAACTCGGTCCGCTCGCGCGCAAGCCGTGGATTGTCCGCGATCAGGTCGAAGAGATCGAAGAGACCGTCCTGATAGCGCTCGGCCTGCCGTGTGCCGAACTGCGCCTCGCCGTCGGCATAGAGGTCCGCGATATCGCGGTCCGCGGCTTCCGTGGTCCGGTAGGTCACGCTTTGCGCGCCGCCGCCGTCTCCATGGACAGCCGCCGGATATCGTCCTTCGTGCGGGTGCTGATACCGCTCTCGATGCCTTCGGTCACAAGCGCCTGCAACTCCGCAAGCTTGGCATTGCGTTCCTGGTCGCGGCGGATGAGGTCGCGCACATAATCGCTGGCATTGCTGTAGCGGCCTGTCCGGGCCTGGGCCTCGACCCAATCCTTCATCGGATCGGGGAGGGATACGTTCATTGTCGCCATGGGGCCTCCTCAAATTAGGATGCCAGAGAATGGCAAAGATTGTCAAAATTTCTTTACCTGGACGAACGGGCCTGATCCGCTCGCCTCGTGCCTGCCATGACCGCCGCCTTTGATGGTTGAGCGGACCAGACCCGTCCGTCCTCATCAACAGGCGGGTCCTCGCCATGCTCGCGCAAATGCGCTGCGCGTGGCTCCAGTCCCGGCTTCGCCGCTGTTGATGAGGCCGCCCGGCTCCGGTTGATGGTTTTCATAGGCTTCGATGCTGGAAGCTTTGGACAAGCTGCGCAGTCCGGCAACCATAAAATCACGAGCGAAGATGAGGGTCATTAAAACAAGCCGAACGATAAGCGGGGCGATTATGAAGTATGGAGGAAGCGGATAGGCTGGGCTGTGGGAAGGGCGAGACAGAAGCGGGCAGGCGATGCGGGAGCGGAGGGGTCAGTAAGGTTCAGCAGCAGGGGCAGAGGTAAGACTGGGAAGCTGGAGCGGAGGGCAACATCGGAAGATGCAAGCTGTGCGGGGTAATACCCCGCCCACTTGGCAAGGGGGTGATCTGCCCCCACGAGGTGGTCCAAGTTCGAAGTTAGTGCAGGGTCGGCCTTTGCTCCACGGGTAGCTTGGCCGGCGGAGCCGGTCGGGTGA
>NZ_JACHOP010000032.1 GCF_014199935.1 Methylorubrum rhodinum | reverse complement strand
TCCTCCGGCTTGTGCCGCTTCGTTCCCATCTGTCCGTCCTCGTCCTGGCCCGCAGGCCATACCTCAGGGCGGACCACTCCCATGGGGGCGGATCAAACAACGAAGATATGCACCGCTCTACGACATATCACTGCGCTTCGAGCCGGTAGAGGGTTCCAAGCTTAAAGGCGGGTGGAGTACCGCGGCCCGCATCTTCGATAACAAACCGGGCAGCGCCGAGTACGCGACAGTCAGGCGCCATTACAAAGGGCTGAGAGGGAGAACCGCGGCCTACAGCAAGAAGGATGATGGGGATTTCTTGGCCGGTTTCGTTTGGCTTGGCCAATTCGGGGGCGGACATTTCCGGCCTCGAGATCCCAAGGGTGCTCGCTTCGCGACGGGGCTTCTGGCTCAGTCGCGCGATCTACAGGGACTGACGCGGATCTTCGGGCAGTACGAGTTCGTGCGCGGGCAACTCGAACAGCGAGGTTACAAGCTCCTCGCACTTGGAGCTACGCAGCCGATCGCTCCGGTAAGGCAATCGATTCTCCCACTGCCAGACGAGCTTCTGGACGCAATTCTGTAGTTATAGCAATCACTTGAAACTGGTTCGCCGGGCTTGTGCGAACCACGTCCCTGTCGGTGAGCTGATAGAATTGCTCCCCCCTCTTCCCGAGGGGTTGGAGGCCTACAGCCATGCTTATGTACAACGTTCGTCAGCGCCTCGTCGATCGCCTCAGCGGCGGTCTGCGCTGGCGCATCAGCTATACCGGCGATGCGCCGGTGGTGATCGACTACCCCGGCCTCATCGGCCTCGGACTGCAGTTCGGCCTCGAGCAACTCGAGATCGGCGATCTGATCCTTAACGAAACCTTCCCCGCCCCGCTCCGTCCCCCGGAGAACGAGCCCGGCTGGGTCGGCCTCGACCAGTGGTCCTACCGCGACGCCGTTGTCGCCCTCGTCGCGGCGGGCGAGCGCAAGCGCGCCGGCTGAGCCAGCTCCATCGCCCCGCGCGTCCTGTCCGCGCGGGGTCGCTCCAAACAACCCCATCGTTGGATTTCGACATGCCCAGTAAGCAGACCCACGCCCAAACGTCCCGCCACAGCTCTCGTAATCTTGGCCGGCACAAGACTGTCCGCCTACCCGATCCCGCGCCGACGACGTGCGAGGGCTTCCCCGACCGGGTCCCGCACCTCATGAGCCTGCACAAGTCCGCAACTGTGAGCGACGAGGCCTGCCCGACGTTAGCTTCGTCACTCGGCCTCGGCGCCGCCGGCTCGGCAACGGGCGAGCCGGGATGCGGTGGCCTCGATCGCGCCTACACCGCGTTCTGCGTCATGGTCGGCGTATTGAAGGCGGAATTTGGCGCCGTTCCAGCCGAGCCGGAAGCGCGGGCGGAGTTCGTCGAGGAACTCATCATGGAGGCTTGGTACTCTCTCGCCGAGCAGGTCGATGCCGCGAGCGATCGCGACTACGCTCTGATCGGCCCCCTTGTGCCCGATCTCGTCTCCGCCCGCCTCGACCACGTCGCACCCGAGGCTTTCGCCGCCACCCTCGACGCGCAGACGCTCGCGACTTGGCACCGCATCTGCGATCTCCTCGTCGACCGCACGATGACTCCCGTGATGACGGCGTCTGAGGTGGCGGAGATCGTCAAGAAGCGCATTTGGGCGGAGGCTCGCCTGCACCAACCGATGGCCGACATGTTCGCGGAGTCCGCCGATGCGCGCTAACCGCTCCCAGCCCGCGGGCGGCCTGCCGCAAGCCGCCGCCGGCGCCATGCGCTGGCTGCGGCGCGGCAAGCCCGTGCTGCCCCTCCGCCACAGATCGAAGGAGCCCGCCGTCGTCGGCGGCCTCCACGCCGCCTCCGACAAGCGCATGGTGCTGCGCACGCACGCTGCCGAGCACCCGCACGCCAACTACGGCCTGCTCACTGGCCGTGTGTCCGACCTCCTCGTGCTCGACGTCGATGGCCCGGCGGGCGAGGCCAGCCTGCGCGCCCTAGAACGCACGCACAGGCGCCTGCCCAAAACGATCGAAGTCCGTACGGCGCGGGGCCGGCACATCTATCTAGCCCTCGACGGCCGCGCCGCCCGCTCCTCCGTAGGGCGCCTCGGCTCCGGGCTCGACGTGCGCGCTGACGGGTCGTACGTCGTGGCGGCCGGCAGCCTCCACCCAAGCGGGCACCGCTATGCCTACGTGTCGGGGCGCGGCCTCGACGACCTCGCCGCACCGACCCCTGCGCCGGCGTGGCTCGTCGCGGTGATCAACCAGCGGCCCACGTCCGCCACGAACGCGGCCGCCGCGCCGGCCGCGACCGACGCCGAGCCCTCATCCCAGCGGAGCGCGGCCTACGCCGCGGCCGCTGTCACGGGCGAGCTCGGCCGCTTGCGCCAGGCCCGACCCGGGCACCGCAACGCCGCGCTGAACACCGCGGCGTACAAGATCGGGCGACTCGGCGGCGGGGGTGGCCTCGACGTCGGGGCCGCCCGCGCCCAGCTCATCGAGGCCGGGCGCGCCATCGGCCTCGCGCCGGACGAGGTCGCCCGGACGGTTGAGAGCGGCCTGGGAGCGGGTCTGGTGCAACCGCGCCGCATCCCGCGGGCTGAGGCGGATGGTGGTGGGCAGTCTATGTCCGACACTGCGCCGTCGGCGGCCGACCCGCTGGCCGCCGCACTCGCCGCCCTCGGCGAGACCGACGCGGACAACGCCGACCGCTTCGCTCGCCGCCATCGCGACGCGGTGGCCTACGTGCCGGGCCGTGGTGTCCTCGCCTATGACGCTGGGGTCTGGCGCCCCGGCGGCGATACGCTCGCGCTGCGGCTAGCCGAGGAGACCGCTCGGGCGATCGCAGCGGAGGCGGCGCACTTGAACGGGTCCGGCGACAAGACCCGCCGGGAGGCCTGGGTGCGACACAGCCTGTCCAAGCCGGCGCTGGAGCGCATGGTCGGGCTGGCAAAGGGGCGCCTTGAGGTTCCGGGCGAGGCCTTCGACGCTCAGCCCTGGCTGCTGTGCGTGGCCAACGGCACCCTCGACCTGCGCACCGGCCAGTTGCGCCCGCACGATCCGGCTGATCGCCTCACGCGCCGGGCGGCAGTCGCCCACGACCCGAAGGCGACGTGCCCGCTGTTCCGCCAGTTCTTACATGACAGCCTCGGAGGTGACCGCGAGGCGATCGCGTTCGTCCAGAGGGCCGTCGGCATGTCGCTGACGGGCGACGTGAGCGGGCAAGTGCTGTTCTACCTCAAGGGCTGCGGCCGCTCCGGCAAATCGACCCTGGCCAACCTGCTGCGCGAGTTGCTCGGCGGCTACGCCTGCCACACGGGCGTGGAGACCTTCACGGTCAAGCGCCACGAACCCATCCCGGCCGACCTCGCCCGGCTGGACGGGATGCGCCTCGTCACGGCCGGCGAGATCAATCACATCCAGCAGTTCGACGAGGCGCGGGTCAAGGGCATGACCGGCGGCGATCCGATCACGGCCCGGCACCTCTACGGCCAGCCGTTCGAGTACCGGCCGCAATTCACGCTCTGGCTCTATGCCAACGAGTTCCCGAAGGTCCGGGCCACCGACGAGGCGTTCTGGCGGCGCATCCGGGTAATCCCGTTCGACGTGGCCGTGCCGGAGGGCCGGATCGACCGCGAGCTGCCGGCCAAGCTGCGGGCGGAGGGGCCTGGCATCCTCAACTGGGCGCTGGCGGGCTGCCGCGCATGGCAGCGGGAGGGGCTCGAGCCGCCGCGGGCGGTGCGCGAGGCAACGGCGCAGTGGCGGCACGGGGCCGACCACGTGCGGCGCTGGCTGCGCGAGCGCACTGGCACGGCTGCTGGGGCGCGGACGCCGGCCGCGGCGCTGCACGCCGACTTCCGGACCTGGTGCGAGGAAGCCGGTGAGAAGGTGCTCGGGATGGCGGGCCTGAAGGCTCGGCTGCTCGAACTCGGCCACCGCTCGGAGAAGACGCGACAGGGCAACTTCTGGGTCGGCCTGCGCCTGCGGGACTGACGCACTGGGGCTGGTTGGGCTCACGCCCGGCCAGCCACCGTCCCGTGACGGCGGTGACGGCGGTGAGTGTTGTTGGAAGTGTATGTCAAACCATAATAAAATAGAAATGGGGATGGCCGTCACCGCCATCACGGGACAATGGCTGGCCAGCCTCGGTGCTTGTTCCTCATGCGACAAGCGACGCTTTACCGACGCTTGCGCTCATCGCGATGAGCGCGAGCGGTCGCGAACCGGAGGTTCGCGCCACATTTGCCTAGCCCGCCTATGGCCTTCTAGCCGCCGCTGCCGCAGCGGCGCAGGTCGAACGCCCCCGCGAGCATCGGTTGAAACCTGCGGATCGGATCGCGCGGCTTCGGTCGGGTTGGCCGTGCTGGTCCGCGCCCGATCTCACGAGCGTGACGACTTCGGTAAATTCACACCGCGCCCCAAGCGCGCTCTAACACGAGGACCACCTACTATGATCATGATCCCAACCTCAGCTGATGAGCGTCAGCTGTTGCGCTTGATCGCCGGCGCCAACACAAGCGGTGAGGCGGTGCACGACCTCCACTGGTGAGAGGGGCGGGACGGGAAACCGGCGAGGCCTCGCAATCGCGTGCTCCTCCCATTCGGCCTTCCATCGAAGACCATGAACGGCTCGCCGTACTCGAGCCTGGCAGAACGACCCCTAAACGCAATCACACTCCCTACCCGGGCAGGAGATCCGCATGACCCAAGCCACCAAGTCGACCACCCGCAAACCTCAGCGGACCGTGCGCTCGACGGTCCGTACGCCGTCCCGGGCCGGCGCCTCCGCCCCCCGCGCCCGCAGGGTCAAGCTGCAGGACGAGCCGGGGGCGTTCGGACGGCCCACCTGGGCGACCTTGGCGGCGCGCACCGAACTGCGGGATTGGCTCGCGGACGGCACGCCGCACCGGGTGGACGCGCTGAAAATGACTAGCCTGCTGCTGACCGCCGCCGTGGGGGAGGCGCGCGCTTTCCTAGGCCCCACGTCCTTGACGATGGCGCTGGCCGCGATCGGCACGATACCGGAGGCGGTGACCGGGGAAGATCTCGCCGCCAAGGTTGAGAGCATTCTGATGGGCGTGGCCGAGTGCGAGCTATGAGGTCACGCACCTTGGGGCTCTCTGGCCGCCCCGGCGCGGTAATGTTCGACGAGAGCCCGAAGGCCCGGTGCGGGCGACCCGTAGCTGACGACCGCCACATCGAGGTCGCGGTCACCCACGAGCCGCAGCGCCCGCAGCATCGCCGCGTCGATCCATGCGTCCGCGTTGCCAAAGGCGCCGCCGCCGAGCCGCGTTAGCAGCACGCGGTCCGAGGCGCCGCGTGCCGCGTTCAGCACGCCGGCCAACAAAGTCCCCTCGTAAGCCGCCTCCAGCACGACGCGGGCGAACGAGGTCCATGACACGGCTGGCAGGCGCGCGTATGCCACCGGCAGCGCCGAGCAGAAGATTTGGCTAACCAGCGGGCGCGGTGCTGGCCCGTCAGTGACCTCGACGTCCCGGTGCAGGCCGAGCCGCAGCTGACCGCGCAGGTCGTTGAGGGTGTCCTCGTCCGCCGCGCTCAGATACGCGGCAATGGCATCCAGACTCGTCCGTGTCGGTAGCGCGTAGCCATTGCGCATCGCCCACAAAGCCGCCCGTTCAGTGCCGAGCCGCTGCGCGAGCGCACCTCCAAGATCGGCAAGTCCGTCGAGCTGGCGCGCCGCCGTCTGCCCGATCTCGCCCGCGACCGGCACGAGGTAGTTGCGGTAGATCGTGGCTGCGCCCGCGGCCATGGCGCAGGCCGGCCCCTGCGTGCGGTCGTAGGCGTAGCCGGCGACACCGTCCTCCGGGGTCACGTCCGGCCCAACCATCTCCAGCATGTTGAACTGCGAGGCGACCTGGAACAGCGCACCGCGATTCTCCGGCGCCCGGTGTAAGTCGCGCGCATCACCCTCAACGATGGAGAGTCGCAGCCGGCCAGGACGATGAACACCGGCTGCCGCTGTGCGAAGCTCTGCCAGGGAGGGTAGCGTCAGTGTCCCCACCGCGTAGCTCTCGCCAGAGCCTTCATGGACAAGCCGGCCGTCGACAATGCATAGCCGAGCCTGCGTCTCCTTGTGATCCGCTTCCCGGAACCCGGTCAGCCGCTCGAACCAGTCCATCCCGCACGTCCTCATCCGGCCTAGCCCGCCCTCGCCGAAACGCTCCCGAGCGGTTTCACTTCGATCACGCGTCCGGTTCTGTGTCGGACGACGCCACATCCAGCGATCATCGCTCGGCGCCGACAAGCCTCAGAACACAAACTTCCAGTCGATCCGTTTCACCGGCGCCCGGCCGTCGGACGGCACCGCCGAGCACATCACGACGATGTCCTGCTGCACGGCGCTGGCGCCCACTTTGACCGGGTTAGGCTTGACCATCTGGCACAGCCCAGTTGCCGCCCAGACCGTGCGCGTCTCCGGCGCGTCGAAGGTCATCAACCGGAGCGCACTCACCCGGAACGCGTAGCCGTAGGCGTTCTCAAGATCCGCCGTCTGGCGCATCTCGAAATCGACTGCCGTCATGGCCGCGCCTCGCTCGCCGCCGTAGCCGGTGATGATGTCCACCGTGCCCCCGCCGTCATCCTTGAGCCGCATGTCGCCGTTGCACGGCCGATCCCGGCCGTCGACCTTCAGCTCCAGGCACCGCCCGGCGTGGATCGTGTCTACGGCGGAGCGCGCCGCCGACCCTGCAGGCCCCTCAGGCGCAGGTGCGCCGGCCGCTGGCGCGGCAGGCACAGGTGCCGGCAGCGGGCTCGATGACGGCGCACCGTCCGGCTGGCCGGCGAGGCAGCTCTGTAGGAGATCCCGCACCCGCGCAGAGGCCCCCGCGCCGCGCACCGGCAGGCGTGCCCCAGGGAATAACACCTCGAAATCCTGGTCGAGCAGCAGGGCAGTGAGCGCGAGGCTGCCGCCGTCGAGGAACATTGTGATCACCAGCCGGTCGATGGGGACGAGGTCGATCTCCTCCGCCTGTACGGCGCCGAGCCCGACGAGCCGCACCTGCTTGACCCGGTTTCGCTCACTCTTGCCGGTCGGGTCGAACACCCGCAGCTCGATCTTGCGGTCGGACAGGCACAGCAGCTCGACGTCCGGCTCATCGCCGGGCTCGCCGTAGCGTACGTTTGACCCTCGGCCGGTCGGTCCCCACACGGCCCGTGTCGGCGGCGGGGCAGCGTCGCCTGTAATAGAGAGTACCGAAGGACGTGCTGGCGCCGTCGCGGCCGAGTCGGCCCCCCAGGCGTCTCCCCCGACCGTCAAGAATGGCATCACTGCGATGACGAGCCTTGTCCAGCGTCTCGCCATGCGGCACCCCTGCTTCGCATGCTTCTGGTCAAGGTGATGCGGTGCGGGTCGGGACGATCCGTCCGCCTCACGGCCGTTTCGCGCCGATATCCGGCTGCGACGTGTGCAGGGGAGGCTCATGGTCGCCACCCTTCAGCGGTCCTGATCGCACTGGATCAGCCGGTCGCCTTGTTGGAAGTCCGCGTAGCCTTGCGTGGCGGTGCAGAAATCGAAGGTTTCGCCCGGCCGCGTCGCTCGCCAGCCGAACTTGGCGCAGTCTTCCTGGACGGTAATCGCGTAGGTCTTGTTGCGCCATCGCAAGGTTTTCCGCGCGTCATCGATACGCACAGTGAGCGATTTTCCATCGACCCGGCATGTGTATCTGTAAACATCGGCCTGAACCGGAGTAGCCGAAACCATCATGATTGCAGCGGCAAAATACTTCATCCTCTTTATCCCTTTGTCTTGCTGTCACCAGTCGCCTCCGGCTGACGGCCCAATGAGCGGGGGCTCGGCAGCCGTTGACAATGCTCAGATCAGTATTCGTAGGCGAGCATGACAGTCATCACGCGGAGCGTGACGCTACTGTCGGCTGGATCCGCTGAGGCGCAGCGTTCGGCGTGGTCGAAGTAGTCGATCTTCCAGAACACCCGCTCGCCCGCGGCCTCGACCGCGCCGAAGTCGTGCTCCCCGTGTGGGTCATTGTCGGCGTCGAAGCGGTCGAAGGCGGCGATGGCGTCGAGCACGATCTGCTGGCGCTCGCGGCCGAGCGCGATGATCCCGGTGGTGAGCACGAGGGTGCCGCCACTGAGTGTGCGGCGGAGTATGTCGTTGAGCGCACGCACGCGCTCCGCGTCGAGGACGGCGGTCATGGGAACCTCGGGGTGTGGCTGGGGGCACAGTCCGTGCGGCGGTCGCGCGAGGCGCGGCACTGATGGCGTGCCCGGGCGGCTGGGAGCGGCCCGGGCGCGGCTCGCGGGCGGCTAGGGTGCCCCGGGGGGCAGGAGGGCGAGCTCGTCGGCGGTGCGCAGGATGGTCGGGAAGGCCATCGGGTCATAGTCCCGCCACCGCAGCGAGAAGGTCCCGCCGTTGGCCCCGATGACCTCCGCCTCCCACCAGCCGTCGTCGGGTCCTTCATGGGCGAGCACGATGCTGCCCAGACCGATCTCGCTGCGGTCCCCCGGGCGGGGCTGACCGACGAACAGGTGGGCGCCCGGGCGCGGCGCAGTCGGCGCGTCGGCCGGATCTTCGGCGGGAAGCCCCGAGGCCTCCTCCTCGTCCGACGGCCGTTCCTCGCCCGATGAGGCCGCCGGGCCGCCTTCCTCCACCGCGGGAAGATCAGCTTCCGCTGTCGAATCCGCGGACGGGGTGTCGTCGGCGCCGGGCGGATCGGTCCGACGGCCCGCTGCGACGGCGAGCCCGGCTTCCTCGCCTGCGAGCGCGATCAGCCGGGCGTAGAGGTCGCGCTTTGCGAACGGCACGAGGGTGCGACCGCTGGGCAGGACACGCCCCCGGGCGAGTTGCCCGGCGAGTTCGCGGCCAGCGGCCTCAGTGATCGGCAGGGCGCGCAACCGCATGGTTGTGGCCGCGGCGGTGGCGGCATCGGCATCGGCAGCGTCGAACCATGCGGCGCGAGGTCTGCCGTCGGCTTGACCGAACAGCACGAATGCGGGGAGCTGAGGAGCGAGCGGAGTTTCCGAGGCTGAGCGCAGCTGACTGTTACGAGTAGCCTGTGAATACGCGGTCATCACAGAAGCTCTGAAACGACGAAGGCCCCCGAAAGGGGGCCCCGTGTGAAGGTCGCAGTTGGGTGAGGATGCCGGTTTTGATGAGGTGACGGGCCGGGTAGACACCGCAAGAAGGGCCTGGGTAGTCGGGGCATGGGACTCTCCTGATTGTGTGCTTCGCGGCGGCGTTGACATTCGCCGGTTCGCCAGCCGACGCTGGTTAATGTGGCTGAACACACTCCAAAAGTCAAGAATATAGTCCTATAATCGGTTTGCGGCATCCTATGCGGGTGAGCGACGCGGTCTGAGCTGCAAGAAGCGAGCCCGGGAAAAGATCAGACGGGATTCGTTTGAACCGCTTGTTCCCCGCTGTGCAACATCCCGCTATGGTCACCGCTGAGACAGGTTCGGAGCCACGCCTGAACCAGCGACGAGAGGTTGCATAACTTCAGTGCGGACGACATTCCGGATTAGCACCGGGTTGAAGGACCTAATCGGCCGCGACCTGATCACAGACGACTTCGTCGCTATATTTGAGCTCGTAAAGAATTCGTTTGATGCCTACGCCAAGTCTGTCAGGATCACCTTCTCTCCCCAGGAGATTACGATTGCCGACAACGGCAAGGGAATGACGCATGCCGACATTCTCCAGAAATGGCTCTTCGTGGCTTACTCGGCGAAACGGGAGGGAACCGAAGACGAGGGCTACCGCGACAAAATCGGTCAGAAAGCGCGGACCTATGCAGGTGCCAAGGGCGTGGGCCGTTTCTCATGCGACAGGCTGGGTTCGGAGCTCGAACTGATCAGCCGCACCAGAGGCGGTGTGACCCAGATCCTCGACGTCGACTGGCGACGCTACGAGCAGGACTCGCAGGAAGAGTTCGACGAGGTCGAGGTTGAACTTGGCGAAGCTGACGGGTTTCCGCCGGATGTAATCCGCCCTCACGGGGCCGCCGGCACTATCCTGCGGATCAGGCGACTGCGCGCGACGTGGGATCGCGATAAGCTCCAAAGGCTGAAGCGGGAGCTAACCAAGCTCATCGATCCCTTCGGTAGCGACACAAAACCCTTCGAGGTCGAGATCATCGCGCCAGGAGAAGCCGAGGCCGACAGACTGGATGAGGAGTGGAACCGCCAGCGTCGTGATGAACAAGCCCTTAAGCTGATAGTGAATGGCCGGATCGAGAATCCGATCATGGACGTGCTCCGCCGGCGCACAACCCTGATCCAAGTGCGGTTGAGCGAAGACGGCAAGTGGATAGATTCAAGACTAGAGGACAGAGGTGACTTGGTTTACCATATTCGTGAGTCTAACCCATACCCTCTGTTGCAAGAAACAGCGCTCACGGCCGACATATACTTCTTAAACCGAAGCGCCAAGATAGTTTTTGCACACCGCATGGGCGTGCCCTCGGTCCAGTTCGGGTCCATATTCCTGTTCCGGAACGGCTTTCGCGTCTTTCCGATCGGCACAGAGGACGATGACTTCTTCGGCCTGAACAGGCGCAAGCAGCAGGGGCAGCGCCGCTTCCTAGGCGGTCGTGATGTAATCGGCCGGGTGGAGATCCGCGGCGTCGACGGTTTCGACGAGGTTACCAGCAGAAGCCACGGCCTGATCGAAACGCCCAACGTGGAAGCGCTAGTCACTTGCATCCGCGACAAATGCATTCGCCGCCTCGAGCGCTACGTCGTTGATATTACCTGGAAGGACAAGTTTGACCAGGAGGCGGACGACACTTCTAGAATTAGAAAGGACGAGAGCAGCGCGCTCGTCAGCCTACTTGTTTCGAGGCTTGCCGCCACCGAAGGGGTGGAGCTGCTAGAATACAACCCGGAGCTAGTTCGGATTGTTGACGAGAAGTCGGAGGCCTTCGAGAGCTCGCTCAAGGCGCTGGAGCTACTGGCCGACCGGACTGGCGACCGGGCACTTCAGGAGCGGGTCGTCGAGGCCCGGGAACGGATCAAGGCTCTGGAAGTAGCTGAGGCTCAGGCGCGGGAAGCGAGCAGGCGGGCGGAAGCACGCGCCGCTAAGGCGGAGAACACCGCGGCCGTTGCGACGCTCCAGTTTCACGAGGAGAAGGAGCGCAACGCTTTTCTAGTCGCGGCTGGGTCACTCGATCAGGACACGATCCTTAACCTACACCACCAGATCATCATGCATGCATCCGACGTCCAGCAGGGGGTGAAGCGCATGATGGGACGCCTTCGTGGCGGGGCGCAGCTCAGTAAGGAGGATTGGATCGGCTTCCTCGAGCAGGTGTCGTTCCGCAATAGCCAGATCCTGACGGCCGCCCGCTTCGCTACGAAGGGCGGGTACAAGCAGCAATCGTCGCACACGGAGGCTGACCTTTGCGTGTACGTGCGCGATTACATTGAAACGATTTCCAATCTATGGGCGCCGAGGGGCATCGAGGTGACCGTCGAGACAGACAGTAGGCAATTTGTGCGCCGCTTCCGTCCTATCGAAATCGGCATCGTAATCGACAACCTCGTCGCGAACGCCGCCAAGGCCGGCGCGACCACCATCGGCTTCTTCCTATCCACCTCAAAAGGTTCAAAGCCGACGCTGGAAATGGAGGTCGCCGACGACGGGACCGGTTGGCCTGCCGCGTTCGACCCGCCGAGTCGCGCCTTCGAGAAGGGGGTGACGACGACGGACGGCTCAGGCCTTGGTCTATTCCACGTTCGGCAGGTGATTGAGGGGCTCGATGGCACAATAGAGGTTTCGAGCGAATCATACTCTGACGACCTCGACGGCGCTCACCTCACGATCAGGATTCCGTCGTGAAGCTACAATTCCAGCTGCTTGTCGTTGACGATCACCCGGACACAATCAGCAATTCGGTCGAGAGCCTGCGCGACCACCTTGAGCGAAACGGCTTCTCCCTTGAGGTGACAATTACCTCTGACGGGGAACTGTCGCCAAAAGGGCTGCGGGACCTTGCGAGAAAATCAGGCAGGGATTTCAATCTTGTAGCCGTTGATTACAATCTGGGAACCCAGGACGTGAACGGTGCAAAGGCCGCCAAGTTGCTGCGAAGACAGCTGCGGTTCACTGATATGATTTTCTACTCGTCCGATCCGGGCGTCCATCTCTTGGGCGAGTTAGCTGCTCAAGAAGTTGCCGGTGTATTCGTAGCCCGCCGCGATGAACTCGATGACGCACTGAAGGGACTGGCCGACACTGTCATCGGCAAGGCCGTCGACCTGAACCACATGCGCGGGATTGCCATGGCTGAGGTTGCCGAAATGGACATGATGATGGAGGAGGTGCTCGAAAGCGTCTTCGCAAGTGGCGATCCCGCCGTACAAAGCCATGCAGAGCGGACACTCACTCGACTCTTGGAAGGCGGGCGCGGGAGTCTTAGCAGACTGGAGAAGCTCGTCGAGGGGGGGGACATTCTTGCCCTGCTCCCGAACACAGAGGTGTTCGGGTCGGCGAAGCGCTGTCAGGCGATCAACCGCGTTGTTGGCGTGCTCAAGGCGAGACCGGACGGCGCGCTGCAAGTCTTCTCCGCCTTTTCTGTTGACATTATAGGCAATCGAAACACGCTTGCCCACGCCAAAGAGGACGTTGCGCAGGACGGTACAGTAACGCTCCGTTCCGCCAAGCGTGGAGCCGACCCTGTTGTCATCGACGACCAGTGGATGGTCGATTTTCGGGGAAAGCTACGCGCGCAGAAGGATGCGCTCGGGGAGATCTGCCGAGCCCTCCGAGAACATGTCGCTGCGTTCGAGGCCGAGCAGGCCGCGAAGGCATAAGCCGATTTGCTCCGCGAGCAAGGGCGGGACCGCGTTCGCGACCTGCGTAAAGCGAGGCACCTCGAGGGCGCGGCGCTCTCCACCAGTTGTGTATTTGCCTCGAAACGAGAACCAGTCGGGGAAGCTCTGGAGCCGGGCGTTCTCCCGCACTGTAAGCGTACGTGGCTCCGCGTAGTGCAGCAGGTCGTCTGGCAAGCTGGTAATGGTGGGAGAGGGAGAAAAGGGGTCCATCACCCGGATGGCTACTTTGTTCAGCCCGTGCGCGCGTCGCAGCTCGCGGGAAATGTTGACGTTTAACCGACCGTCCTCGTTCGAGCTTTGGATGATGGCAGCAAAGCGGTCCCGGATGTCAGAGCGATGCCGTGCCAGTCTGGTATCACCCGGCGGCTCGTTAAACCCCTCTCTCATCGCAACCTGATAGGAGCTGCGTGGACCGCGGTACGAGATTGCGTCAAAGCCCTTACATTCTGGGCATGGTTTCGTACCTGCGTAGCTCACCTCTAAGTCACTTAGGGCGTCCCTGGCCGTCGGCCGACGCGGAAAGCCGCGGGCAGCTAGGAAGGCATCGCGGCCCTCGATCATGTCGTCGAAGAAGCTCGGGACTCGGTCAGGCCGTCCCTGGCCGCGCCTCAAACCGATAAGGAAAAAGCGGGCGCGCGCCTGTGGTACTCCAAAATTGTCAGCCCGGATGATGGCGCTTACCATGTGGTAATCTGGTGCGAGCCGGTCGCGCAGGGCGTTGGCGAAGTTCCCAATGCCGTTTGACTTCACGATATCGAAGGCCGTCGTGAAGCCGCGGACATTCTCGATCAGGACGACCTTGGGCCGCAAAATGCTTACCAGCTTGAGGTAAGCCTCGAAAAGCCGGTTGCGGGGGTCGTCAGGCCTGCGCTTGCCCGCATGAGAAAAGCCTTGGCAAGGCGGTCCGCCGGCGAGCAGGTCGACAGTGCCCGCGAGGTGCGTAAGCTCCTCGCTGTTCTTTTCGAGCAGCTCTGCGATATCCCAAGGCCGGCGCTCAATTATCTTGGGCCAGTTATAGGAGAGCCTACCCTCGCCGACCGGGAAATTAGTGGATAGAGTCTCGAAGGCGAACGCGTCTTTTTCAATCGCGAATAGACCGCGCCATCCGGCGCGCTTGAGCCCGAGACTCAGGCCTCCGCATCCTGCGAACACGTCGACGAACGACGGACTATCGGCCGCGTCCCAATCACCATCCCGGCTGGCGTCCACATCAACCATCTCGTTTTTTCCCCGGGTTCCTACCCGCTTGTCTCATTCTTTGGCCCGCGCCGCCAGGCAGAAACGGATTGGCTCAACAACCGTGGCCGCTGGAGGCTATGGGGCGTTCATCCGGCAGGACTAACAGATCGTTTTTGAACCACCCCTAACCGCGCGCCGAAGAGCAGCCTCCTGCGAAGTGCAAGGCGGTCAGGAGGCGCCTTGCCGGAGAAGATGCGAGCAACGCCAGCCTTTGCGAAGTTGTTAACATGGATTTCAATACCCTCTGGTGACCTCCCGTCGGGCAAGGCCTTCGGGGTTGGCCCAACCTGACGACAAGGTCGGTGACACCACAGGGTGATGGCGGCTCACATCCCTCGATGCTATTCCGGCCAGTAGGGACCAATGCCGGATCCGACTTGCAAGGGGTTTTGCCGTCACTCCGCCGCGCAGGCCCGGTTCGGCGGAAAGCATCAAGGGCTTCGCGAGTGACAAGCGCCCGTGCGCGTAATTTCGTCGACCTGTTCGCTGGTTGTGGAGGTTTGTCGCTCGGGCTGGCTGATGCAGGCATGCGTGGCCTCTTCGCGATCGAGCACGACCCTATGGCATTCGAGTCCTTTGCGGCAAACTTCGTCGAGGACGGCGCACCGGAGTCTGTCCGGTTCGACTGGCCGTCCTGGCTCGAGCGGCGTGCGTGGAGCGTTGCCGAGCTCTTGGAGCGACACCATGCGGATCTCGAGGAGCTGCGCGGGTCCGTCGACATCATTGCCGGGGGGCCACCCTGCCAGGGCTTCAGCCTCGCGGGCCAACGGATTGAGAATGATCCGCGCAACCTGCTTGTTGAAAAGTATGTCGAGGCCGTGAAGTTAATGCGGCCCGCCGCACTGATCCTAGAGAACGTTCCGGGTATGCAATATGCCCATGGCACCGGCACCCTGCCTCAGGCGGCCGACATGCGGCAGCGTCGCCGTCGCTCCTTCTACGATAGGCTCGCGATCGACCTCGATGCCGTTGGCTACGAGGTGCGGGCGACGCTGGTGGACGCGTCGCGATTCGGCGTGCCGCAGAGGCGGTTGAGGCTGATCGCCATCGGGCTCCGCAAGGATCTCTCTCACTGGCCGCTCGATAGCGTCGGGCATGTGTTCGACCTAATAGAAGAGGCACGAGCGGAGCAATTGCGCGACTTCGAGCTTGGCGACGCCGTGAGCGCCGCGGACGCCATCTCCGACCTGGAGATCGGGAACCGTCCGCTGGTCGAGTGCACCGACCCGCAGTCGCCCGGCGGCTATTTTCAGGCAACACCAGCCGTGGCAGCGACGGCGTACCAGAAGTTCATGCGACGCGGTGCAGAAGACGCGCCTGACAGCCTACGGCTGGCAAACCACCGCGACGAGATTCGCCTAAGGTATGAAAAGATTCTGCAAAATTGCCAGCGCGGCGTTCGCATGAACGACGATGATCGATCCCTGTTCGGCCTGAAGAAGCATAGGATCCACCCAATGTCGCCTTCCGAGCCTGCGCCAACGATTACGACTATGCCGGACGATGTCCTGCACTACGCTGAGCCGCGAATTCTCACCGTGCGGGAGAGCGCGCGACTCCAATCGTTCCCCGACTGGTTCAGATTCAGGGGCAAGTTCACGACCGGGGGCAACCGGCGCACTCGGGAGTGCCCGCGCTACACACAGGTTGGGAACGCGGTACCACCACTCCTTGCACGGGCAATCGGGGTGGCGGTGTCCCGGGCACTGGAGAAGTTCGAGCGCACTCACGCTGGCGCGCAAGTAGAGCGGCAGACCAAAGTAGTGGGTAAGTAAGTATGACTGCACGGCCTCCGACAGCGCGGTATCCGGCGCAGCTCTCAGAATGGGCCGGCAACCGTTCAGGTGGTGTGCGCCGTCCGTTCGACGATTTGAGCGGCCGGCCGGGCCAGCATGTATTCAGGACCAACCTGCTGACCAAGCTAGAGCAATGGTGCGGCGAGGTCGGCGGCGCGTCGCCGTCTGTGCCGCGCGTGCTTCTGCTCGTAGGCGGGCCTGGCAACGGCAAGACCGAGGCGATCGAGAAGACGATGGGCTGGTTGGACGCCGCGCTTAGCTGCGAAGGCGCACTGGTCGCGGAGCTTGCGACGTTCTTCAGGCCGGCCGCCGGCAAGGTACCCCGTCTAGTCACCGTAGATGCAGGTGCATTCAGTAGGCCGGCTCGCGAGGGCCTGAACCTGTCTATCGTGCAGGATGCTTCTAGCGTCGCCGGCGCGACCGGGAAGACCCCGGCGAGCCTTTTGCTGGACGAGCTGGAAGCCGCGTGTGCGGACGGTGCTACCGGGCTTTACTTGTGTTGCGTGAACCGCGGTGTCCTCGACGACGCGCTCATAGCGGCGGCCGAGGCCGAGCAATCGGTAATGCGGGTGCTGCTGGAGAAGGTCACTCGCTCGGTCAGCCTCCTCCCGGACGCGCCGTCGTGCTGGCCTTTAGGGGAGTATCCGGCGGTCGCCGTTTGGCCGATGGACATGGAGTCCCTGCTGGTTGCCACCGAAGGCGGCGATCCACCGCCCGCGGTACAGGTTCTCCGGCGTGCCGTCGACGCCGACCTTTGGCCGCCAGCAGGCTCGTGCGAAGCTGGCCCGCGCTGTCCGTTTTGTACGAGCCGCGAGCAGCTCTCGCATACCCGCGAGGAGACATCGCTGCTCCAAATGCTGCGTTGGTACGAGCTTGGAAGCGGCAAGCGGTGGAGCTTCCGCGACCTGTTTTCGCTCTTTTCCTACTTGCTCGCCGGGCACCGCCATGAATCCCGCGCGTCCGACCTGCCGCCATGCGCCTGGGCGGCGAGTCTGATGGCCGCAGACGATCAGGCGCTTCGCGGCGCCAAGCCGTCGACCAGAACGTCATCTGCCATCTTCGAGCTCGTCGCCGCGCAGTACCATCACGCACTATTTCATCAATGGGATCGGGAGGCCGGTCTGGGATTGCTAAAGGATATCAAGGAACTTGGGCTTCAGGACGACAATACTGCGATGGGCCTGCAATGGTTTCTAGCCTCTAGGCGGCTGCCGTACCTACCAGCTATGATAGAGAGCGTGCTCGACAGCTTCGCTGGCCTTCTCGACCCTGCCCTGGCAAAGCCAGACACCTCGATCGATGTAAATCGTAGCACGACCTATCAGCTACGCGACATTGATGCACGCTTCAGCCGCTCGGTCGCTGAAGGTTTTGAGCATGTCCGGAAGTCGAGAATTCTTACAACAATGGAGGGCGAGCTGCTGCGCCGCCTGGCTAGTCTCGACACGTACCTCTCGCGACAGGACGTCCGGAGAAAGCGCCCAGCGACCGCCACCCGCGTGCAGCGGCTCCTGCGTGACTTTTCTTGCCGGTTGGTCCGCCGCTCGATCGGCGTCCGTACTTCGACGGTAATGGATGCAGAGGTTCTTCGAGAGTTCCAGAATGTAATCGAGGACGAGCGGGAGGACGGTGTCTACGAGGTCGCGCGCGAGATCGAGATGCTGCTTAATGATAATCAAGAGTTCGAGATTTCATTGACCACCACTTTTGGCCAGCCCCTGCCGCCTTCCAACGCTCAGGCGCTACTCATCGTCCCCCGTCGGCACGTGCAGCCGGCACAAGGCGAGGCCAAGGGCCGGCCAGCGGCCCCGCTACGGTTTCTAGAGGTGGGAGAGGGGCGCTCAGCCCAGGACGTCGCCCTGACCTACGACCTATTCAAGGCCATAAAGGACATCGAACGGGGAATGTCCGCCGCTTCCCTGCCACGGTCAGTGCTCGCCTTGCTCGATACGACGAGCGCTCGCCTTGCCGGCCCGATCGTTAGGGACGCGGCCGTCCTTCGCCGGGCGGAGATTCGCCTTGGCAATGGCGTGACCGTCGAGCAGCGGCGAACCGGCTTCGGCATCGTGACAGGGAGCGGACGGCGGTGAGCCTCTCGGAATTCAAGGAGGCGCCCTGGGGCAAGTCCCACCCCCGGTATTCGGAGGGGGCACTCGCGATGACCCCAGCCCCGGAATACGCCACGTCGGAGGTCGTCCTCTCATCGCTCTACAGAGTAATCGGCCTGCCCAACGCCAGCGAGCGCTCGGTGCCGACCCAGGGCACCTATCTTCAGGGATTGATCAGGAGAGCCCGCGAGAGGAAGCCAGGGTCTAACGCCGGTACGCTCGACGCAGACGCTTTCGACACCCTGCTCAACTCGGTGCTCGAAAGTCCTAAGCGATCCAGCCAATCTGCCAAGCGCTTCTTGCAGGTTACCCCGCTCGTGCCTCAGCTCGCCCTATTTTCCGGCGCTCCCCGTCTCGCGGGTAGTCCTTGGACGCCGGGCACGCTGGTTCGCCGCATGATCTGGCTGGGCGCTGCCAACCAAGATGCTGCCGAGTCGACTTGGCGGCGCCTGTTCGACGCCCTTGCGGTTGGGGAAGGCGACGACGTCTTCGCCCGCTTTCTCCAGACCGAGGTAGAGGCCTGGCTTCCCGAGACGGTCTGGACTTACCTTCCGCCACACGACGAGATGCCCCTATGCGCTGATGCCGGGGAAGGAGCATTTCCTGCAAGACAGTTCGTGCAGGATCTTGAGTCGATCATCGCATCCAAGCCGATGCTGACGAGGCGACAATGGACGAGCCTGCTCGAGGCCGTGCTGCGGCTCGGCACTGTCGCCCATGTCATGTGGCTTTGCGAGCTCCACGCCCGTGTCTGGTCGTGCCTCTCCGAGGCGCTCGAGGGAAAAGGCCCCAGTTCCGTGGGCGAGGCGCGCACGCGTATGTTCCCCGAACGGTTCTCGTTCCTACCGCTCTCGAACAAACCGCTGCCGGGCATCCGGGACAGCATTTCTCGTTATCTCGCGGCCAGACTTGGCATCAACGCGACCCTATGGGCGCTCGCGGAGGCCGGCGTCGCGCCCGCGGACCTCCTCGGCTCGGCCGACGGCCTCGCCAAAACCTGCACGCAGATCAGGGAGCACTTCGCTGGTGCCGCAGCCTCCTCTATAAGGGCGTCCGTCGAAGAACTACTCGATCGTGAGACTAGGACACTCCTGTGCCGGAAGGGCATTGGCTCGAACGTCGATGAGTTCGTGACCTACAGCCTGCAGCAGCGTCAGACGGCCAATCCGCGTCTCAGGGGCTACGATCAGGGCTACCTCCTCAGAAAGCGAGGATCTTACTCCCGCAGCCCATGGGTGGTTTCGCTAGGTCCCGTTGCAACGATTGCACTAGTCCACTGTTCGCTCGCTGGCGCCGCAGGGCCACGGTCAGTTCACCGTTTGGCGCAGCATCTCGCGGCTTACGGCGTCGCCATGGATCACAGGGACATTCCGCAGAATGAACTCGGGCACCAGCTTCGGATGCTTGGTCTTGTCCTGGACAGCCCCGACGCGGAGAGCGGCATGCTACTGGTCCCGCCGTTTCGAAGAGTCAGCCCCGACGGGGGTGTCGCATGAACAAGCTAGCATCCGCCCTTGCCGACCGCATCAGGGCCCAGATCGGCACCGTATCATCGCCTGGCGAACCTCGCGAGGTACGGCTCATCTTTCTCGGCCCGCCCCACGAGTTGATGTGTCAGGTCTTTGACAATCTCGTAAGCCGCCCTGGTGCCGTAGCAGGGGCCGACCTGCCGTTCCTGCTGCAGGTGCCGCGAGACCAGCTCCCTTCCGGCAACCCGTCGATCGGCGCGTCGGGGTGGTGCGACGAGGATCATCTCCTGGACCTTCGGAACTTGCCGCAGTTGGCAAGCTTCGTGGCATTGATCCCACCGGGTGAGCACAGCATCCTCTCTGTCGGCAGTACCACCGATAAGTTTGGAGTCGCCGAGCCGAACAACGGCGGCAATGCGACGTTCGAGGCATGGTGGGAGGACGGCTTCATCCAGAGCCTAGTTCTCCAGGGCCTCGTTCAGGCCGGCGTACGCGAGGCGGAAACAGAGGACGGTAGGGCGCTGGTCGAGGCCGCGGCAAGGGCCGCCGACGAGGTGGAGTCCGCCTCGACGACACCCCGTGAGGGCTCGTGGCGCCTGTTGTCGAGGCTCTTCTCCATTGAGCCCACCCTGGAGCCTAGGCCCGGCGTGATGGTCAGCCTTGCGTGCGGCGTGCCGCCGACCCGTGCTGGCAATCTGGCAGCCAAAGAACAGGCTGCAACTCTAAAGAGCATCGCGGAAGCGATGTCAGAGGGGTTCCGCCGGAGCGTCGAGCGGCTTTCCGATGGTGCAAGAGAGGAGGACCAAGAGCATCTCTCCGGCTTCCTAGAGCACATCCGCTCGGCGTGCGATGTTGTCACCGCCTTTGAGCGGGCAACCCCGGCTTACTACCGTCCTGCGGGCAAACTAGAATTGAATGCGGCTCCTGGCTGGTGGTCAGCGCTGGACGTGGAGAAGTGGACCGAGCTCCTATCCGAGGAGCCGTCACTCGCCGGCGACATTACGATGACCTGTACGAATGCGCTGGCGGCGTTCGGCAAGGCCATTCCTGCCGTCGTCTCGGGCCCAGTCGAGCTGCAGTTCGAGACGAAGGGTGGAGACCCGATTGGCGCGATCATCAAGGTCAGCCGGACGCCCGCAGCCGGAAACGGTTTGGTCGGTTCGGTAGGGGCCGACGGCGACGATGCGCTCGTCGATTCGACGCCCCCGGCGCACAAGCTGCCAATGACGTACAAGGCTGTCGCCGACGGGTTCAAGCCCGGAACCTTGAAGGTGGTGTCGCTGGCCGGCTGGCAGCCCGGTGTCCTCATCGCTTGCCGACTTGCAAGGAAGCTTTCGCCTCCGCGGAAGCCGATCAAGCGTTCCAGCAGGGGGGCAGCGGACTGGGAGACAAGCATGAGCCTGCCCGGCACCGGCCGGTACGAGCTTCTCGTCTTTGTGTCGCCCGGTGTTGTCCTTGCCTCATCGGCTCAGGTCACTGTGGATCAGGCGGACGGCAAGGCCGGCCTTCCGACACCCGTTCCGCTCCGGAAGGGCACTCCGGAGATGTATCGGGCGGAAATCGAGGCCGAGGGAAATTGCCAGATCGACCTAAGCTTCACACGACCGGGCAAGAAGGGCGCGCCTACGCGTGAGACATGCCGGACGTTCGTCACCTGCGAGGATGTGCCCGTCGTGGGCTGCCGCAGCGAGTTCGAGCGCCTCATCAAGGCGAACCGGCGGCAGCTGGAAAGCTTCGACGTGAAAACAGTCGTTCCGGTGAACCGTGCGGTTCGGTCGACGATGCTACAGGATTGGCTTCTCGCTCCGGAAACCGTGCGGGCCTCCTACCAACCCATTATTTTGGCGGACGACTATGGCGATCACTGGGCGCCGCCGGAATGGGGCATCGGCGGCGGACCGATGCTATCCCGCGGTTCCTTCATCCAGGATCCACGCCCCGGACCCGCCGAGTTCACCCCGCCTGCCGACTTTCTCGATGCGCGCGAGCAGATTGCGCTCCGGGTTCGAGGCGATGGCGACCAGTCTGGTGTGTTCGAGACAGCGCGGCTCGGCGAATGGGCCCTGCGCGACGTGGACTTCGCGTCCGTTGTCGAAAAATACGTGGATGCCTACCAATCCTGGATTATGTCGGACCCGGAGGTCGCCTGCTGGTCGGACGTTGTTGCTGTCACTTCGCTGGATCCGAGCGGCCGGAGCCTCACACGCGAACCGGTTGCGATCCTGCTCTCGCCAATGCATCCGCTGCGCGTTGGGTGGCATGTCGTGGCGCAGCGTTTTCTTGCGGAAGCAGACGAGGCAGGGAAACCATGCCCAGCTGCCAGCATCCTGGACCCGGACTGCGCACCCGACATCCTCACCCTTCACCTCCGATCCCCTGCCGGTTCCGAACAAGTGGACTACATCGCGGTGGAGAACGGTACCGACTATTGGTCTGTCCTATGGAACGGGCGCGAGCTCGAGAAGCTGCCTGACCGCTCCCTCCACGCGCCATTCGGTGATGCCTTTGGCATCAACGTCGGCGGGATTTCCACGGGCTTCAGCGCCGCTCAGGTTATGCGGGCGCTTGACGATGTCTCCGACTTGTTCGCAGCGAAGCCCGTCGTGACTGTCGCGGTCTCGAGTGCCAGCGGCGCCACGGAGGCCTGCAACCAGGGCCTCGTCGACTGGTGCACTGCCCGCTTCCAGGAGGAAGGCAAACGATCGAGAAACCGCGCCGCTGGGCCGCGCTTCGTCGAGGTATTCGACGATCGACGGCAGGATGCGCGTCCCGACGACGCCACGATCTCCAACTTGTCGGAAGACACCGCCAACAGCGTCAAGTGGTACTCTGGCCAGCCAGTCGGTACGGTCCCAGACATCGGCATCATAGCTCAGCTCGACATGTCGGAACCTCGCTCCGAGCGCATGGATGGGCGCACGCCGCTCGGCGCGGGCGGGGTGCTAAGGCACCGCGTACGGCGACAGCTGCCAGGTGCCTTTCTGGCTGAGTCTCGGCAGTCGACGGCACCTCAGCCAACGGGCGAGGTACTGGCCGACAAGGTAGCGGCCCTGCTCTCGTCCGTAGAGAACCTAGGCTCCGCTCGAACCGGCCTCCAGTTCGCGCCGAACGTGCACGAGGTTCAGCACATGCTGAAGGAGCGTCGGGCGGACTTCGTCGCCGTGTCCTCGTCGGCCATTGACCCTGCATGTTTTCTTGGGAACTGGCTAGAAGGGGCGTACCTATGGGACTTCGACCTTCCTTCCTATTCCCATCGGGCCGGCGACACCAACGGCTACTACCTCATATCGCAGGTGACCGACGCGGATCGAGATGCGCTCTCGCACGCACTCGCGCGGCTTCCCGGCTGTGGTAATCTCGATCAGGCTAAATTGCAGGACATACTACTAGAGGTAGCCAGACGAGGCATCCCAACCATCAAAGGCTTGGCCGGCGACGACGCAGGTGCGACCGGGGATCTTGGTATGTTTGTCGGGGCACGCTTGCTCCAGGATTGCTTCCGCAGTCCTGAAAGCACGTGTGGTGGCTTGCTCCCGGTCCTTGGTGGAACCGCCGAGGATCCGACGATCGCGATTCTCGTACCTGTCGATCCCTTCCGGGGGTACATCGGTGATCTCGCTCGGGCCGTAAACTCGGACCGTGGTGATCTTGCACAGCTTAGGCCCGACCTGATCGTTCTAGGGATCGACCTCTCCGGCGGCAGAGTGCGGGTCAAGGTCACGCCAGTTGAGGTCAAGTGTCGCCCTAACTCCCGCTTCGGCGCAGGAGAGGCGACCGAGGCTCTCGGGCAGGCGAAGGCACTCTCCGTGTTGTTGTCAGCCATGCAAATCTGCGACGGCCAGCCCACGCTATGGGCGCTCGCCTACCAGCATCTGCTTCTATCTATGATTAGTTTCGGCCTACGTGTCTACAGCCAGCAACCTAATATTGTCGGCCACAGTGCCCGATGGGCCGGATTCCATGAGCGGATTGCAAAGGCGATATTGGACGGGAGCGACTGCGTCGAGATCGATTCTCGCGGGCGCCTGATCGTCCTCGACGACAGCCCTTCGAGCAAGCCGCGGGACTTCGACGGTGATAGCTTCGATGAAACCATTGTCATCGGAAAAGACGACGCCGGTCAGGTCGCAGCGGGCGATCCCATGATGTTCTACGACATGGTTCGGGCGCGCTTGGGCGACTGGCAGCTCATGCCCAGCCCAGTCGAAGAGGTAGCCGTGAGCACCTCGGCTGGCACGGATCAGCCCAACGTGCGCGAGTTGGCTGGGGCAATCGCTCCCACCCAATCAGTCGGGGAATTCGCGGTTTCGGGAGGCGACAAGCCGGAGGCCGACCAACAAGCAATTGATCTTCAGCCCGAGCCGACTGGTGAGGCGGATGTGCCGAATTTTGCTGGACGAGGCATCGAGCTGGAAGTGGGCAGGACGATTGACGGCTTCCAGCCCAGAGACCTAAAGCTGAATATCTCCGATACCAGACTTAATCAGCTGAACATCGGCATAGTGGGCGATTTGGGCACGGGCAAGACCCAGCTACTGAAGTCGCTTATCACACAAATTACATCCTCCAAGCTAGAGAACCGGGGGCATCGACCACGCTTCCTTATCTTCGACTACAAGCGTGACTACAGCAGCGATGATTTCGTGGCCGCCACGGGGGCCCGGGTGGTGCGCCCGCACCGCATCCCGCTGAACCTGTTCGACATCCGAACGAGCGGCGATGCTCCTACCCCTTGGTTCGATCGATTCAGATTCTTTGCCGACGTGCTCGGCAAGATCTATGCTGGGATCGGCACCGTGCAGCGCGACAAGCTGAAGCGCGCCGTCAAAGCTGCCTACGACGGCATGGCTCCCGGCCTCGCCCCAACGCTACGGGACGTGCATACCGCATACGATGAGATTGTGGACGGAAAGCCGGATTCGCCAATGTCGATCATTGGCGACATGCTCGACATGGAAATCTTCGAGGTAAATCAATCTAAAACGGTGCCATTTGATATCTTTCTAGACGGCGTCGTGGTGATTGCTCTGGATGCCCTCGGCCAAGACGACCACAGCAAGAACATGCTTGTCGCCGTCATGCTGAACATGTTCTACGAAAACATGTTGAGGACCCCAAAGCGGCCGTTCATCGGTCAGGACCCGCAGCTGAGGGCAATTGACTCATACCTGTTGGTAGACGAGGCTGACAACATCATGCGGTACGAGTTCGACATCCTTCGCAAGCTTTTGCTGCAGGGTCGAGAGTTCGGAACGGGCGTCATCCTGGCATCGCAGTATCTCCGGCACTTCAAAGCGGGAGGTACGGATTATCGGGAGCCGTTGCTGACTTGGTTCATCCACAAGGTGCCGAACGTGACCGCCTCAGAGCTTTCTGCCCTGGGGCTATCGGCGAGTGCCGCCGAACTGGCCGAGCGGGTAAAGAGTCTGGGCAACCACCAGTGTCTATACAAGACGTTTGACAGCCCTGGCGAGTTCATCCGCGGCTACCCATTCTACGAGTTAACCGCGGCACGTAAGGCCGCTCATTAAAGAGATGACTCCTTGGTAGATTTCCTGAGCCCAACGGAGCGTTCAGAGCGTATGTCGCGCATACGTTCTAAGAATACTTCGATCGAGGTCAGTATCAGGCGCGCACTTCATGCCCTAGGATTTAGGTTCAGGCTAAACCGTAACGACCTACCAGGCAGGCCTGATATAGTTTTGCCACGGTATAAGGCAGTAATTTTTGTCCATGGCTGTTTTTGCATCGGCACCATGGCTGCAAGATCGCGACTATTCCAAAAAGTAATACGGCATTTTGGATGGAGAAGTTCGACCGAAACACGACACGCGACGCACGGGCAACCGATCTTCTCGAGGCACGGGGTTGGAAAGTGATTGTGGTTTGGGAGTGCGAGCTGGCATCAGGTCGGAAGGTAGCCGAGACCGCGAGCAGGATCGCGGGCGAACTCCGACCTGAATGAGCCTGACCATAGCGTGCTGAGCTTTGGTGAGGTTCAGGAAATGGCCGCGGACAGCCATGTACCGGCATAGAATGATGACTTATCCGCACATCGGCGACCTTGTGACCGCGCGACAGCTTGCGGCAAAGACCAATCCAACCAAACGTTCGTTCGATCACCCAGAGTCGCTGCCTTAAAACAGGCAAGGCGACCGAGACACCACGGACACCCTCTCGGCGAGCGGTCAAGATCGAATGTAGTGCCATGGAATCTCGCCGTCGTTTCGCCTAACCCTCCGAGGTGATGCGACGGCAATGGTTGCAGGGCTTGCCTGCAGGAAGTTGTCAAGTTGTGTCTATCGGTCCCAACGCGTCTCGGACGCGAGGTATTCCCAGATGACTGTCTTCACCGTCACTGAGCCGGACCAGTCGATGGCGTAGCGGTAACGACCGGGTTCGACCATGATCCAGCCGCCGACCATGGCCTTCCCGTCGAGCAGATTGAGGGTCATGCGGCTGCCGACCTCCGGCCAGACAGCAAGGTCCGCGTCGGTGCCTGCGGACTCGAAGGCTTCCCGCTGCTCGGGGCTCAGGCGCTCCAGCGGGACGAACGCGACATGGTCGGGTGCTTCGAGCAGCGGCTCCCCGATCTCGTGATAGGCGTGTCCCCGGGCGTTCTTGACGATGACTCCACGTATCTTGTCCATGTCAGGATAGAGGGTGAACGGCAGGAGGTCATCGAACAGGGAGAGCTGTCCATCCGGTTTTTGCTTGAGGTCACGGACCACATGCCGGTTGCTGCGCAGGATGGTCGCCGCTTCGGGATGCTTCGCTGGATCGGGGTAGAGGCTGCCAGCCATGACCGCGTGTAGGACGCAGAGGAGGTAGTTCTCGTCCGGCGAAAAGCTGGAATTGCAGCTTTGGCAGATGGAGACTTGCGGCAGGTAGCCCCAATCGTCGCCCACGCCGCGGTCATACTCGGCGCCGAGCTCACGGAGCGCCTTCGTCAAGAACGACTTGGTCGGGACATGGTCCCGATTGCTCCTGACGTCGGCGATTGTCGTGCCGCAATGGATGCACCAGGCGTTCAGCCGGTCGTCGGTGAAATTCTCGATCTCTCGCACCGGCCAAGTCCCGTCCCGCATTCGACTAGGCGCCAGGATAGCCGATTCATGCCGGCATCCCTGGACAGGGAGCGTTGTGCGGCCACGCTGAGGGAGTTTTCCCCGGGCGCGGTTCGCCGTGACATCGAGAATGTTCGGCAGTCCCCCTGCCTATCCGAGCTTGCCTCGCCGCGGCATCGGGGCGACGAGGATGAGGATGACGCTGTCAACCGCGCGACAATGGACCGTGCCGATCTGCTCACACGCGTCCATCGATAGGCGTCCGTCGGTTCAGGACAGCAAACCCAGACGAAGACTGCCCGCATACGCTCAGGGTTTCCCCCAGAGCCATTCTGCGGGGACAGATCGGGAACAAATGGATTTTAGACAGGCGACAACTAATTGAGATAAAACACGCTTTTCGGGTTGATGGTAGATAGCGGAGACGGAGGGATTCGAATCCCCTCTCGTTTAGTGAAGCTCACAAAATCTGCGGAATTTTTTCGAGCTCCCTCTTCATAGCTCTGATGTCATACTCGCCATACTGATCTCCGACCGAACGGTGCGCGTGACCAGTGATCGCATCGGTTACATCGCCGGCAAGACCGTGATTGCGCGCGAGCGTCTTAAACCGGTGCCGCCAGGAATGGTTTGGTGCGAGCCGCGTGTCGGTTAACCCGAGACTGCGCACCCATCGCCCAAGGATCTTCGTCCCGTTGCCGCCGCGCTTGCCGAACTTGTCCGGTGGCAGGTCGGGAAACAGCGGACCGCCCCCGCGCCCGCGCACATACTCGAGGAGGCCTGCGGCGATGAGCGCCGAGTGCAGGGGCACGGTGCGCTCCGAACCGATGTTCTTGAGCGAGCCGGCCTCGGAATCGAAGCGCATCACCGCGACGCCGTCGACCTCGCTGAAATCCTCCACGCGCAACTGGCAGACCTCCGACAGCCGAGCGCCCGAGTACGCGCACACCAGCGGCACCCACCGCTTGACCGGGTCGCGCTCGTTCGCCGCCGCCGCGAGGATCTGCGCCGCCTCGGCGTCCTTGAAGCCGCGCTTGCCCTGACCCGGCTTCTGCTTGACGCTGATGGTGATGCGCTCGGCCTGGTTCTCGGGGAGCCGTCGGTTGTCGACACCCCAGCGCAACACAGCCCGAACCGGCGCCAAACGGCTCTCCCGGATGGTTTTCGCGGATAGTCCCGATGCGACGAGGCTGTCCTTCCAAGCGACGAGCTTGTCGGCTGTGACCCGTGTGGCATCGTCGTCGCCGAGGAACACGGCAAGCTGCTGCATGACCCGTGTCCAGTCGTAGACCGTCTTCTCCACCGGCTTGCGCTCGGCGGCCCACCCCTTCACGAGATCGTCAAATAAGACCTTTGCCGTCGGCGCCGGGCGCGGCGCGGGCGCTCGACCCGGCGGTGCACGCTCAGGCAGCGTCTCCGCCACGTCGCCGAGCGCGTGCCGTTCGAGGGTCAGACTCGCGCGCTGGATCGCCGCAGAGACCGCCTGAGCCAGCGTGCGACGCCCGTCGGCGTCGAGTTGCAGGCCCTTCTTCGCGATCAGGAAGTCGGCCTGCCTGAGGCACCACGCCTCCATGTCGTCCTCGCCCCGGTCGGCGTAGGCGCCGTGCAGAACCTGGTGGACGACGTCGGGACGGCCCCACAGCCCAACCCGGCGGGGCTGCCACAGGCGCGCGAAAAGGTCGGTGCGCCAGAAATTCTGGCTCGGGTTGTCGCGGTGCAGGGCGATCCAGCGGTCGTGGGCCGGGGCGGCCAGTTCGTGCGCCTCGCGCTCGTTCAGCACCCGCGGGCCAGCTACGAGCGTCGCCCAGCGTGCCTCGATCTCGCGGATCGCATCAGCGAATCGGGCGCGGGCGACCTGGGGATCCTTCGTGCGGAGGCTGAGTTTCTCGATGGATCGGCCGACGAGCGGCTGCAAATGAGCCGGGACAGCCTTGCGGACGTAGTAGATGCCGCTGTCGGGATGCTTCCAGGGACGTGCCATCGGTAAGGGCATATGTACCACCCGAATGTACCAGTCGGGCCGTACGAACACGTTGCGGGTCAGCAACTTACCGTGACGATTGAGCTTTCAGCAAGACTGGCGGAGAGGGGGGGATTCGAACCCCCGATGCCCTTGCAGGCATGCCGCATTTCGAGTGCGGTGCATTCAACCGCTCTGCCACCTCTCCGCAGAGGTGTCGCGAGGACGGGTGGGCCCTAGCATGCGGGTCGGCGCGCCACAAGCCGCCTTTGCATGGTGCCATTGGCAATCGTGCGCCACGCGGGACTCGGGCCCTTGCCGACGGGGGGCGGGCGGTGTTGATGCGGGGCATGTCCGATCTGTTCGCCTCCGCCGGTCTCGAGGCGGGCGCGCCGCGGCCGCTCGCCGACCGGCTGCGCCCGCGCCGCCTCGCCGAAGTGGTCGGCCAGGAGCACCTGACCGGGCCGGACGGGGCGCTGACCCGGCTGCTCGCGGGCAAGTCGCTCGGCTCGCTGGTGTTCTGGGGGCCGCCCGGCACCGGCAAGACCACCGTGGCGCGGCTCCTGGCCCACGAGACCGATCTCGATTTCGAGCAGATCTCGGCGATCTTCTCCGGCATCGCCGATCTGCGAAAGGTGTTCGAGGCGGCGCGGCGGCGGCGGGCCACGGGCCGGGGCACGCTGCTCTTCGTCGACGAGATCCACCGCTTCAACCGCGCCCAGCTCGACGCCTTCCTCCCCGTGATGGAGGACGGCACCGTCACGCTGGTCGGCGCCACCACCGAAAACCCGTCCTTCGAGCTGAACGCGGCGCTCCTCTCCCGCGCCCGCGTGCTTCTCTTCCGCGCCCTCGATCCGGCGGCGCTCGCGCGCCTCCTGGCGCGGGCCGAGCAGATTGAGAGCCGGCCGCTCCCCCTCGACGAGGAGGCCCGCGCCGCACTGGTGCGCATGGCCGACGGCGACGGGCGGGCCGTGCTGACGCTGGCCGAAGAGGTCTGGCGCTCGGCCCGCCCCGGCGAGACGCTCGACGCCGAGACGCTCCAGACGCTCGTGCAGCGCCGGGCGCCGATCTACGACAAGGCGCAGGAGGGGCATTACAACCTCATCTCCGCCCTGCATAAGACGGTGCGCGGCTCCGACCCCGACGCCGCGCTCTACTATCTGTGCCGGATGCTGGATGCCGGCGAGGACCGCCTGTTCATCGCCCGCCGCCTCGTCCGGATGGCGGTGGAGGATATCGGGCTCGCCGACCCGCAGGCGCTGGTCGTGGCCAATGCCGCCAAGGACGCCTTCGACTTCCTCGGCTCGCCCGAGGGCGAGCTGGCGCTGGCGCAAGTGACGGTCTACCTCGCCTGCGCGCCCAAATCGAACGCGGTCTACAATGCCTACAAGGCGGCGACGCGGGTGGCGAAGGCGAACGGCTCGCTGCCGCCGCCGCGCACCATCCTGAACGCGCCGACCGGGCTGATGAAGCGCATCGGCTACGGGGAGGGCTACCGCTACGACCACGACGAGCCCGATGCCTTCTCCGGCCAGGATTACTGGCCGGACGCGCTCGGGCGGCAGCATTTCTACGCGCCGACCGACCGCGGCATGGAGACCCGGTACAGCGAGCGCCTCGCGTGGTGGGAGCGGCTGCGCCGGGAGCGGCGCGGCGAGGAATAGAGGCTGCACCCGCGCGGCATCCCAAAAAAGCCCCATGGGCATGGCCTGTGCGGGCGCTCCGGCGAGGGCCGGCCCGGCGGCCCGAGGCCGAGCTACTCCCGCGCGACACGCCGAGCGGCACGCTCCAGAGATCGAATGCTCAAGACCGCCTTCGTTGCCGCGCGCGACCGTCAGCGCCTCTCCGAGATCGCCTCGGTTCTGATCGGCTTCGGCCTGACCAAGGTCGTGGATCGGCTGGGGCTGCACAACATCCCGCTGATCCCGCGCCGCACGCCACGGGTCGACGTCACCCGTCTGTCCCAGCCCGAGCGCCTGCGCCGCGCCATCGAGACGCTCGGGCCCACCTTCATCAAGTTCGGCCAGATCCTGGCGAGCCGGCCCGACCTGCTCTCGCCGGTCTGGACCGACGAGCTGGAGAAGCTGCACAGCCAGGTGAAGCCGGTGCCGTGGGCGCTGATCGGGCCGCAGCTCGAGGCCGATCTCGGCGCGCCGCCTGGGGAAGTCTTCGCCGAATTCGACGTCGAGCCGATCGCGTCGGCCTCCATCGCCCAGGTCTACCGGGCGCGCCTGCATTCGGGCGAGGAGGTCGTGGTCAAGGTCCTGCGGCCGGGCCTGCGAAAGGTGATCGAGGCCGATCTTCGCCTGATGGCGCACGGCGCCCGCATCGTCGAGGCGGAGTGGCCCGAGATGGCCCGCTACCAGCCCCAGGAGCAGATGCGCCATCTCGCCAACGGCCTCAACGGCGAGCTCGACCTGCTCAACGAGGCCCGCAACTGCGAGATGATCGCCGAGATCTTTTCGGGGCGCGACGATATCGTCATCCCCAAGATCTTCTGGGAATGGTGCTCCGAGCGCGTCCTCGTGCAGGAGTTCATCCACGGCGTCTCGCCCAACGACGCGGCGGCGCTCAAGGCGCTCGGCGCCGACAAGAAGGCGCTGGCGCAGAAGGGGTGCGACGCCTTCCTGCGCATGGCCCTGATCGAGGGCGTGTTCCACGCCGATCCGCATCCCGGCAACCTGCTGGTGATGCCGGACGACCGCATCGGCTTCATCGATTTCGGCATCGTCGGCCGCCTGTCGCAGAAGCGGCGCCAGCAGCTCCTCGTCCTGATCGGCGCCATGCTCAAGCAGGACGTGGACGGGCTGATGGCCACGCTCCTCGACTGGACCGGCACCTCGAATCCGGACCTGACCAAGCTGGAGCAGTCGGCCCAGAACTTCGTCCAGACCCATTCGGCGATTCCGCTCAATCTCGGGCTGGTGCTGACCGACTTCATGACCATGGCCCGCGAGAACGACCTCGCGATGCCGACCGATCTGGCGATCCTGTTCAAGGGCCTCGTCACCGCCGACGGCGTGATGCGCCAGCTCGATCCGAACTTCGACCTGTTCTCCGCCGCCGGCCCCACCGTGCGGGCCAGCATGCGCCAGCAGTTCAACCTGCGCGGCCTGCTGCGCAAGGCCGAGTCGCTCGGCACCGGCCTGTTCGGCGCGGCCTCCGAGCTGCCGACGCTGATCCACCTGATGCTGGTGCGGCTCAAGCAGGGCCGCGTCACCGTCGAGATCGAGCTGAAGGGCATGGACAAGCTCGTGCGCGGCATCGAGCGCGGCGCCGCGCGGGTCGCCGTCGGCCTCGTCGTGGCGGCCTTCGCGACCCAGCTCGCGCCGCGGCTGATCGATCTCGGCACCCCGGTCTTCGTCATCATCGGGCTGACGGTGGCGATGCTCGGCGCCGGCTGGCTGCTGCTGCTCAGTCGCGATCGGTGACCCGGGCCTCGAAAACCGGCGTGAGGAGCCGACGACTGAGATCGGCGGCGTGCTCAAGTTTTCACGTCGTGCGAAAACTTTATTGACCTTTCGCCGCCTTGTAGAGGCGAAAAAATCTGTTAGCGTGAGATACGTACCGAGTCGCGGCTCGCATGGCGGCGCGGCGGGTTCAAGAAGCGGACTTTTCTCAGGTCCGACACCCCGTTGAAGCCCTGGCATCAGACCACGAGGACATCCCGGCTCGCGTGACGCGCTGGCTCGACCCGAGGGCGGGTCGAGGGTGAGCGCGAGGGGGATCGTCATGCGGACCGGCCTGGACGGCGGCTTCGCGCTCGCCGACACCGAGCGACCTTACGGTGACGCGGCGTTCGTGACCGACATCGAGCACTCCTCGGGATCCGAAGCCGATTGCGGCGGCTCCGACGCGAACGCGGTCTGCACGCCGCCCGACGCGTGGCCCGGCTGCGTCGTCGCCAGCGGTCTCGCCGGCACGGTGCCGCATGGGTTCGGCGCCGATCCCCGGGGGGCCGACGAGGCGATCCTCCTCCCCTTCGGCGCGAGCCCGGACGGCGTCGCGCTGCTCGACGACAGCGGTCTCGTCCTCGCCGCCAACCCGCGGGCGATCGGGAGCGGGATGGGTACGGGAGGCCGCGCGTCCTGGCTCGACGGCTGGGACCCGCCCGAGGGCCGTGCCGCGGCGCAGGCCGCGCTCGCAGGCGCCCGAGCGGGCCATCCGGCGCGCTTCCGGGCCGCCGCCGGACCCGCCTGCTGGGACGTGACGGTGACGCCGGTCGCCGGTCCACCCATGCGTTTCCTGGCCGTCGCCCGCGACGTCACCGAGCAGCGGCAGGCCGAGGCGCGCCAGGGCGTGCTGCTGATGGAGATGGAGCACCGCCTCAAGAACACGCTGGCCATCGTGCAAGCGATCGCGACCCAGACCCTGCGCAACGCGCCCTCGCTTCCGGCGGCGGCGGAATCGCTCGGCGCGCGCATGCTGGCGCTGGCCCAGGCGCACGACGTTCTGATGCAGGGCGCCTGGGCCAGCGCGTCCCTGCGCGGCCTCGTCGAGGGGGCGGTGCGGCTGCACGGCGACGGTATGCCCGAGCGCTTCCGCATCGTCGGGCCGGAGGTGACGGTCGGCCCGCGTCCGGCGCTCACGCTCGCCCTGATGCTGCACGAACTCGGCACCAATGCGGGCAAGTACGGCGCCCTGTCGAACGAGACCGGGCAGGTCGCCATCGGCTGGCGGATCGCCGGGCGGGCGGGCGCGGAATGGCTGTGGTTCCACTGGGCCGAGCGCGGCGGGCCGCCGGTGGCGCCGCCGAGCCGCAGCGGCTTCGGCTCCCGCCTGATCGAGCGCAGCCTCGTCCACAGCTTCGGCGGCAGTGCCCGCCTGCGCTATCCCCGCAGCGGGGCCGTGATGGCCCTGGTGGCGCCGCTTTCCGCGGTCGCCGCCGAGGGCGGAGCGGCCTGAGGATCGCGCGTCGTCCGAGAACCGAGGCTCTCGGACGAAACGCGGGTACAGGCGTCGTTTCAGGCCCGGACGGCGGGCTTCGCCTTGAGGGCGGCGGCGAGCGCCTTGAGCTGCCGGTCGAGGTCGGCCAGCTCGTTCAGGGCGATGGTCTTGTGGCCCGCCTTCACCGCGCGCTCGATGTCGCTGACCTGCGAGGAGGCCATGCGCTTGAGTTCGGTCGCGAGTTGTTCCCTGGTCATCGGCGCTCCTTTCATCACCAGGCTCGGTCGTCATCGGTCGCGAACGCGCCCGGCCCCGCCGTGGGCCGAAGCGACGACGGGGCCGGAAGCTTCGCGAGACACCGTGAACCGGTGATAGTCGCTTAGCCTTAACCGGGGGTTTTTACCGGCCGCGCGGCCTTCGTCCTCGTCATACGGCTCGGCCGATGGCGGAACGCCGCCGACATCCGCCGCGGCGTCCCCCCGGGCAAGGGCCGCGACTCCCACCGCCTCCCAACGATCGGGCCGGACGGCCGGGCAGCATCGTCGGCGAACCGCGCGCCATCGTCCGCGCGGCTCGGTGCGATGCGGTCGGAGGCCCGGGTCACGGCCGGTTGGGGTACAGGCCCTGGACCGCGATGCAGGCCGTCATCCCGATCGACGGCGGCTGCGTGGAAATCGGCTGGGAGGCGGGGGCGCTCGCACTGGCCACCGCCACGGAGCCGCCGGTGACGCTCGTCACGTCGAAGCTGAAGGCCGGGTTGCCTTTCGCCGGTATGGTCGCCGTGTTTCCGGAGGCCGGGGCCGTCGACGTGTAGAGGCCCTTCATCGAGTTGCTCGATCCCACGAAGGTTCCGGCATTGGTGAGGTAGACCGTGGACCCGTTCGCCACGGTCGGGGTCGTGGCACTGGCGCTGGTCACGGCGGTCGTGTTCACGCTCACCCCCGCTCCGCCCGCGGAGGTCGGGACGTTGATCGTCTGGGAGCCGGAGGTCGGGGTGAACGCGCTCCCGTGGCTATGCGGCGGGAGCGGCGTCTGGGACGCGTTCAGGAGCAGCGTCTGCTGTCCGAACTTCTGCGCGAGCGCGACCGGCGCGGTCAACCCAGGACCGGTGCCGGTGCCCACCGCGACGCGGCCCCGCAGGTCGGGGATGCCGAAGACGGTGGCGTTGTCGCCGCCGTACCGGAAGCCGACGAGCCCGAACAAGCCCTGATACTCCCTGATCGCAAGCGTTCGGCCATCGGCCGGGAGGTAGCCCATCGGGCACCAATCGAAGGCGAAGACGCACAGCGTACCGAGATAGGGCTCGGTGTTGCAGGCGAGGGCGGGCGCGCTGACGCCGGCGAAGGCCGTGGCCAGCATCGCGGCGCGCAAGGTGGAGCGGAATATCGGTCGCATGGAATCTGATCTCGACGGGGCGGGATGAGAGGGTTCGTCGGCTCGGCATGGATGCGACGACGACCCAGGGCAGCGTTCGGCGCAGTCAGACCAGTCCAGAGTTGCGCCGATACCTTTACGATTTCACGCATGCCGGCGCTCGGGCATGCGGGAGCCGCAACGACCTCGCCGCGACCAGCGATGGCCTTCACCGCGCGACGCTCGGACCGAAAGGCCGCCGCCGGCCGACGGCGGAATGCGACCGATACACGCGATCGGAGCGTCAGCTCCCTGTTTCGTTGCGTGTGTTCCGGCGGCGACATCGTGCCCCCCGGTCACATGGTAGGATGGCCTGTCAAGGAATCGGCCCGCCCATCGCAATGGGAATTCGTCACGGGAGCCGAGCCCGGCCTCGCAGGCGACTGTTCGCGCACCAAACAGGATTCATCGCATGTCGGGTCCGACGCAGAAATTCCAGCACCGCTTCGCGCTCTTTACGTCGAATGGATATCATTACACGCTTGCCGTGTATAACGACGCTCATACGATCTCCGACACCGACGATTCCGCCGGGACACCCGACAACCGTGCTCAACTCGGCGACATTTTTCCAGATTATTTTTCCGGGACACGGTTGTCCAACAACGCCGTCATCAATCTAAAATATTTTGGCAGAGTCGCGAATGGGCTTGTGGGGCGCGATCTGAACAGTCAAAATCTTTATCTTTATACGAACACAGATTATCAAGATGGGACGAAGTTCAAGATCGGCACGGAGTTCAAGTATTCCGACACGTCCGACGGCACCACGCAATGGAGCATTACCTGCTACGCCTCCGGCACCCTGATCCGCACGAGCCGGGGTGACATGGCCGTCGAGGCCCTCGCCGTCGGCGACCTCGCCGTCACCGCCTCCGGCGCGGCGCGCCCGATCCGCTGGATCGGCCACCGCACCGTCGAGACCCGCCGCCATCCCGAACCGGCGAGCGCCTACCCCGTGCGCATCGCGGCCCACGCCTTCGGCGAAGGGCGTCCGGCGCGCGACCTCCTGGTCTCGCCCGCCCATGCCATCGCCGTGGACGTGCTCGGCGAGGTGCTGATTCCCGCCTGTCGGCTGATCAACGGCACCACGATCACGCAGGAGGCGGTCGAGCGCGTCACCTACTGGCACATCGAACTCGACAGCCACGACATCCTCCTGGCCGAGGGACTGCCGGCGGAGAGCTATCTCGATTGCGGCAACCGCCGTTTCTTCGCGGAGGCCGATATCACCGATCTCGGCGCCTCCCCGGACGCCCGGCCGGACGGGACGCGCTCCTCCTGTCGCCCGTTCCACGAGGACGGCCCCGTGGTCGATCTGGTGCGCGTTCGCCTGCGCGACCGGGCCGAGGCGCTCGGCTGGCGGATCGAGGCCGCGCCGATGGCCGACCTGCACCTCGTGGCCGGGGACCGGGTCGTGCGCCCCGATGTCGAGGGTCTGACCGCCCGCTTCGTCCTGCCCGCCGAGACCGGCGACCTGCGCCTCGTCTCGCGGACCAGCGTGCCGGCCCATGTGCTGCCGGGCGCGGGCGACGCGCGCCGCCTCGGCGTGGCGCTCGCCGCCCTCGCCGTCGATGACGGCCTCGGCGCGGTCCGCGCCATCACCCTGGACGACCCGCGCCTGGAGGCGGGCTTCCACCCCCTCGACGGGGATGGCACCGCGACCTGGCGCTGGACCGACGGCGCGGCGCTTCTCCCCGCCTCGCTCTGGCAGGGCTGCCGGGGCACGGTGTTCCTCCGCGTGACCCTGGCGGGCCCGGCGCTGCCCCGCTGGGTCGCCCCGCCGGAGCCAGTCGAGGCCCGCCGGGAGGCCTGACGCCGGGCGACGCTCGCCCGCCGGCAGCACCGCCCCCTTCGTCCGGCTCGGGCCCCATGTCGGACCGGTCGAGCGCAGGGCCCGCCCGCGGATGGTGAGGGTCGGCCGGGGCGTATGCGTGGCGATCACCACGGTCCGGATCGTCACGCAGGTGTATCGCAGCGTCGCGCCGGACCGCCGGGCGTGACCCGCAAGGGAACACCGCCGAGGAACTTGGCCGTCCGCCTCCGGGGTTCCCGCCGCGATCATCCTACGGGATGGCGGCTCGATCCGGGGAAGGACGTTCCATGAAGGCGCTGTGCTGGCACGGCAAGGGCGACATCCGCTGCGACACGGTGCCCGATCCGACGATCGAGGATTCGCGCGACGTCATCATCAAGGTGACATCCTGCGCGATCTGCGGCTCGGACCTCCACCTGATGGATGGGCAGATGCCCACCATGAAATCGGGCGACGTGCTCGGCCACGAATTCATGGGCGAGGTGGTCGAGACCGCGCCGGGCTTCACGAAGTTCAGGAAGGGCGACCGCATTGTCGTGCCCTTCAACATCAATTGCGGCGAGTGCCGCCAGTGCAGGCTCGGCAACTGGTCGGTCTGCCAGCGCTCGAACCGCAACGCCGAGATGGCCGCCGCCCAGTTCGGCTACACCACGGCGGGCCTGTTCGGCTATTCGCACATCACCGGCGGCTACTGGGGCGGACAGGCCGAGTACGTCCGCGTGCCGATGGCCGACGTGGCGCCGATGAAAGTGCCGGACGGGATGGACGACGAGTCGGTCCTGTTCCTCACCGACATCCTGCCGACCGGCTGGCAGGGCGCCGAGCATTGCGAAATCCAGGGCGGCGAGATCATCGCCGTGTGGGGCGCGGGGCCCGTCGGCCTGTTCGCGATCCAATCGGCCAAGATCATGGGTGCCGAGCGCATCATCGCCATCGACACCGTGCCGGAGCGCCTCGCGCTCGCCCGCAAATACGGCGCGACCGACATCATCGACTACGCGCAGGACGACGTGTTCGCGCGCATCAAGGAGATTAGCCGGGGCGAGGGCGCCGACGCCGTGATCGACTGCGTCGGCATGGAGGCTTCCGCTGGCCACGGCCTCTCCGGCGTGATCGCGACGCTGCAGGAGAAACTCACCTCGACGGAGCGGCCCTACGCGCTGACCGAGGCGATCAAGGCGGTGCGCCCCTGCGGCATCGTCTCGGTGCCCGGCGTCTATGGCGGGCCGATTCCCGTCAACATGGGCTCGATCGTCCAGAAGGGCCTGACGCTGAAGAGCGGCCAGACCCATGTGAAGCGCTACCTCGAACCGCTGACCAAGCTGATCCAGGAGGGCAAGTTCGACACCGCCTCCCTGATCACCCACCGCTCGACCGACCTCGCCGACGGCCCGGACCTCTACAAGACGTTTCGGGACAAGAAGGACGGCTGCGTGAAGGTGGTGTTCCACCCGAGCTGATTTTGCGGGGGTTCGAGAGTTTGTTCGGCTCGGATCGTCGTGTCGGAGCCGATCCGATGCTGCGATGCCTCCAACCCTCACCCTCATCCTGAGATGCGGAGCGAAGCGGAGCCTCGAAGGAGGCCTCCAGGGATCGCTGCGACCTCCGGACCCCTCCTTCGAGGCCGCTTCGCGTCAGTTCGGGATGAGGGACTTGGTTGGGACGAGGCCGTCCGGATTCCAAGCCAAACAGCGAGAAATCGGGGCACATCATGGCGGGCGGCCGCCGCCGCCAAGACTCGCTTCTCTGCGCGGGCGATCGGCGATGCGTCGTGATCATCGCCGATCGGCATCAGACGAGCGCATGCCGATGCTCCACCGTGAACACGCGACATTCATGGAAGACGCGGCGGTTACAGTGTCGGCACTGAGGGCCGACCGGGACGCTACTTATCCGGAACCGGACAGATTCCGGTACTTCCGTCCCGGCGGCGTCTTCCCGTCCTCGATCAAGCAACCGAGATGCACCTGCGCATCCCACGTCGGCCGTTGCACTGTCCTCGCCGCCCCCGACACGGAGTTGCAGGCGATCAGACGGCGCGCAGACCTCGATCGACCTCCGACGCCCGAGCCTCAACACAGTTCGTAAAGAAATCACGCATGCGCGGAACTTCGGCGCGACTTGCGCGTAAAAAGTTCCACGACGAGGGCCGCTATATCGGCAATCCAGCCATGGGCTGCCGTCATATTCTCGCCTCTTGTTCGCGTATGGTGCCGACATCTCACGGATCGATGGTTCGGGGCGCGAGCGACGGCGCATCCGGTCACCTCACCCTCGTCGCTGCACCGGATCACGCATGTCCAAGCTCGCCCTGTCGGCCGCCCTGGCTGCCCTGCTCGCTTCGCCGGCCGTGGCAGGCGGGTTCGACGGCACATGGTCGGTCCAGCTCGTGACCGAGAGCGGGTTGTGCGAGGCGCAGTACAGCTACACCCTGAGCGTTCAGGACGGTCAGGTCCGCCCGGTCACCACCGCCTCGACCAACGGTGCGACGGTCTCGGGCCGGGTGGGGTCGGACGGCAGCGTCGGCCTCACCGTCGCGACGGCGGCGGCCAACGGCACTGCCTCGGGCCGGCTTCAGGTGCGGGGCGGCTCCGGCACGTGGCGTGTCTCGGGCGGCCTCTGCACCGGCCGCTGGACCGCCCGCCGTCACACCATGCGGACCGCGCAGGCGGAGTGATCCGCCCGCCTATTCAATATCAATCGATGATGATCAGGAGCATCATCGATTGCCCCGCGACGGCGGGGCGGCGGTCTTCCACCGGACGCGCGGAGCAGGACCGTCGGTCTTGTTCCGCGCAACTCAGTAAAAGCCTTAAACGCCCGCTTCCAGCCAAGCGCGCGCCTCGGCGATCCGGGCGCGCTCGAACACCTTGATCTGTACCGGCGAGACGAAGCCGAAGGTCTCGGCCACCGCCCGCAGCCAGGTCGCGTCGGTGACGAGCGCCACGTGGCTCACGCCCTTCATCATCGAGAGGCCGAAGCGCGGGTCCTTGAAGAAGGCCGCCGGCTCCATGCCCTCGAAGGCGCGCACGTCCTCCAAGAGCTTGAGCTTGCCGCCCTTGTCGAGGTCGGCCTTCATCGCGGCCATGACCGTGTTCATCTCCTCGTCGGAAATCTTGCCGTCGACGACGATCTCGGCGATCGCGGAATCGGGCTTCTTCTCGTAGGTCAGCAAGGCGCGGCGCTCCTCCAAGATGGCGCCGGCGCGAGGGACCCGCGCCGGCCGCGCGGGAGCCTGCTTATAGGAAACTCTGCGGGTCCACGTCGATTGCGACCTTGAGATTACCTCGGGGCTTGGGCCCCCGCGCCAGCCAGTCGCGCAGATAGCTCTGCACGTCGATGCCGCGCTCGGTCTTCACGAGCAGCCGGAACCGCCAGCGCCCGCGCACCAGGGCCAGCGGGGCTTCCGCCGGCCCCAGCACCATGACGCCCGGCGGCGGATCGGCGGCCCGCGCCAGCGCCTGCCCGTGCGCCTCCGCCTTCTCCCGCTCTTCCCCGGAGACGATCAGCGCCGCCAGCCGCCCGAACGGCGGCAGCCCCGCCGCCTCGCGGGCACCGATCTCTTCCTCGTAGAAGCGCTCGGCGTCCCCCGAGAGCAGGGCGGCGATGACCGGATGGTTGGGCTGGTAGGTCTGGACCAGCGCACGCCCCGGCCGCTCGCCGCGCCCGGCGCGACCCGTCACCTGCTGGAGCAACTGAAACGTCCGCTCCGCCGCCCGCGGATCGCCGGTGGTGAGGCCGATATCGGCGTCGAGCACGCCGACCAGCGTCAGGTGCGGGAAGTTGTGGCCCTTGGCGACCAGCTGCGTGCCGATGACGATGTCGCACTCGCCCGCCGCCACCGTCTCCAACTCCTGCCGCAACCGCTCGGCCCCGCCGGGAAAGTCGCTCGACAACACGACGATGCGCTTGTCGGGAAACAGCGCGGTGGCTTCTTCCGCGATGCGCTCGACGCCCGGCCCGCAGGGGGTGAGGTGATCGAAGGCGCCGCACTCGGTGCAGGCCTCGGGCTTGGGCTGCGCGTAGCCGCATTGGTGGCACACCAGCGCCCGGCGGAAGCGGTGCTCCACGAGCCAGGTCGAGCAGTTGCGGCACTGGTAGCGGTGGCCGCAGGCCCGGCACAACGTCAGCGGGGCGTATCCGCGGCGGTTGAGGAACAGCAGCGCCTGCTCGCCCTGGGCCAGCGTCGCCTTCACGGCATTCACCATCGGCGGCGACAGGAAGCGGCCGATCTCCGGCTTGTCCAGGCGCATGTCGATCGCCGTGATGTCCGGCAGCGGGCGGCCGCCGAAGCGGCCGGGGAGCGAGACGTGGCGATAGCGCCCGCTCTGCGCGTTCACCAGCGACTCGATCGAGGGCGTGGCCGAGGCCAGCACCACCGGGCAGCGCTCAAAGCGCCCGCGCACCACCGCCATGTCGCGGGCGTGATAATGGACGCCGTCCTCCTGCTTGTAGGCGCTCTCGTGCTCCTCATCGACCACGATCAGGCCGAGCTTAGCGAAGGGCAGGAACAGCGCCGAGCGGGCGCCCACCACCACCGAGACGTCGCCGGACGCCACGCCCGCGCGGATGCGCTCGCGCCGCTTGCCACCGATGCCCGAGTGCCACGTCGCGGGCCGCACGCCGAAGCGGCCGGCGAACCGGTCAAGAAACTGCGCGGTCAGCGCGATCTCCGGCATCAGCACCAGCGCTTGCCGCCCCTCGCGCACGCACTCGGCCACCGCCTCGAAGTAGACCTCGGTCTTGCCGGAGCCGGTGACGCCTTCGAGGAGGATCGTCCCGCCGGTCTCGGCCGGGGAAGGGGAGGGGGGAGCGATCAGGTTGCGCGCGGCCTCTGCTTGCGCCTCCGACAACGGCACCCGCGGATGATCGGGATCGGGCGGCAACGCCACCGGCTCCGGCACAAGGGCCACCGCCTCCAGCGCCCCGTCGTCGATCAAACCATCGACCACACTGAGCGACACCCCCGCCTCCTTGGCGAGCGCGCTCTTGCCCCGCACCGCCCCATCGGCGGCGACCGCCAGCACCTTGCCCCGCGCCGTCGTCGGCCGGGAGGCCGGGCGGCCGGAGGCGCGCACGCCGATGCGCGAGGTCTCGCGCTGCGCCGCCTCGTCGGGCAGGCGCAACGCCATGGCGAGCGCCGAACCCTTCGGGGCCAGGGTGTAGCGGGCGAGCCAATCGACCAGTTTTCGCAGCGGGTCGGACAGGGGAGGGGCCTCGATCCGCCCCGTCACCGGCCGCAAGTTTCCGCCGGACGCCCGCTCCTCGACGCCCCAGACCACGCCGATGGTCTCGCGGGGCCCGAGCGGCACCTGCACCACGTCGCCGGCGGCCAGCGTCAGGCCGGGCGGCACCGCGTAGCTGTAGGCGGTGTCGAGCGCCAGCGGGATCAGGATGTCGGCGACGGCGGGCATGGCATCACGGCTTTTCGCATTCTCGTTCTATATATGTCCCGCCTTATCCTGGCGACTGTCGCGCCGCAGCCGATACGCGACCGGCACCGCCAGGAGGCTCAACCCGCTCATGGCCCAGAACGCGGGCAGTCCCAAGCGGCCGTAAAGCGGCCCGGCCGCGAGCGTCACCAGCGCCGAGGCGAGACCGAGGCCGAAGCTGCCGTAAACGGTGAGCGCCGTGGCCCGCAGCCCCTCCGGCACGGCCCGCGCGACGATCCGCAGGCAGGCGAGGTGCAGCAGCGCGAAGGTGAGCCCGTGCAGCGCCTGGATCGCGACGAGCGCGGGCAACCACGTCGTCTGCGCCTGCACCGCCCAGCGCAGGGCCCCGGCGAGCGCGGCGAGTTCCAGCGCGCGGGCCGGCCCGATCCGTTCGAGCAGCCGCGGCCCGAGCCAGAGGAACACGAAAACCTCGACCGCGACCGCCTCCGCCCAGAGCAGGCCCGCCGCCCCGGTCCCGATCCCGGCCCCGGTCCAGGCGATCACCGCGAAGGCGTCGTGCATCGCGTGCGCGCCGATCACCAGGGCGGCCGCCAGCACGAGGCGGCGGAAGACGCCGATCGCGAGCAGCGCGCGAAAGCCGCCCGCCGCCCCTCCCGTCACGGAGGAGGATGTCGGCGCGAACCGCAGCGTCGTCAGCGCGGCGGCACCGAACAGGACCGCGCAGACGGCCAGCCCCGCTCCGTCGCCGAGGCGGCTCACGAGCCATCCGGTCAGCACCGTCGTGACGATGAAGGCGGCCGAGCCGGCGCCGCGGATGCGCCCATAGGCAGCCCCGCCGTTCCTGACCGACAGCACCAGCGCGTCGGCGAGCGGGCTGAGCGCCGCGCTCGCAGCGGCCTGGATCAGCACGAGGACGACAAGCACCGCCACGCTGCCGCTTCCGAGCAGAGCCAGGGTGAGCCCGCCCGACGCCGCGAGGCCCAGGGCCAGAACCCCGCGCACGGCGGCATGCCGATCCGCGAACCGCCCGGTCGGCGGGCCGGCCACGAGCCGCACCAGCATCGCGGCGGCGAGCAGCGTCCCGATCTGCGAAGCCTCGAACCCGCGCGACGCGAGGGTGGCCGGCAGGAACGGCGAGAGCGCGCCATACCCGCCATAGAGCGCCGCATAGAGCGCGACCGCCCGCCCGATGCTGCCCTCAGCCACGAATTCCCCCGTTTCCCCATCCCGATCTGGCGCACGGCACCGTGGCCGGAAGGGGAGGGGGGCCGGACCCGTGAGAGATTGCCGATTTCCTTCCCGCGACCGACTGCCCTCCGCCCTGAAACTGGTCTAAGGAGCGTGCTGCCGACGATCCCGTGCCGTGGCCGTCGGCCGCGCGGCCGTCTCGTGATGCCGGTCCCGCGGTGTTCCGCGAGAAAAGGTTTTCCGTCGGCCATGAGCAGCCCCAGCACCGGACCCGGCAACGAGGGCGCGCCGCTGCGCCCGCAATCGCAGCTCGTCACCGTGTTCGGCGGCTCCGGCTTCCTCGGCCGCCACGTGGTGCGGGCGCTGGCCAAGCGCGGCTATCGCATCCGCGTCGCGGTGCGCCGGCCCGACCTCGCGCTGTTCCTGCAGCCGCTCGGCAAGGTCGGCCAGATCGTGGCCGTGCAGGCCAACCTCCGCTATCCCGATTCGGTCCGCCGCGCGGTCGAGCATTCGGACATCGTGATCAACCTCGTCGGCATCCTGCAGGAGCAGGGGAGCCAGCGCTTCACATCGCTCCAGACCGAGGGCGCCGGGACCATCGCCCGGGCCGCGGCGGCGGTCGGCGCGCGGGTGATCCACGTCTCCGCCATCGGTGCCGACGAAGCCTCGCCCTCGCTCTACGCCCGCTCCAAGGCGGCGGGCGAGGCGGAGGTGTATCGCGCCAGCCCCGACGCCGTCATCTTCCGGCCCTCCCTGCTGTTCGGCCCCGGCGACGGCTTCTTCAACCGCTTCGCCGGGCTCGCCACCTTCCTGCCGGCGCTGCCGCTGGCCGGCGCGCAATCGCGCTTCCAGCCGGTCTTCGTCGGCGACGTCGCCGAGGCGATCGCCCGGGCCGTGGACGGCAACGCCGAGGGGGGCAAGGTCTACGAACTCGGCGGGCCGGAGGTGAACACGCTCGAATACTTCGTGCGCTACATGCTCGACGTGATCATGCGCCGCCGCGCGGTGATCGACCTGCCCGAACCCGCGGCCCGGCTCCAGGCCCGCCTGTTGGAGATCGTCGACACGCTCACCTTCGGACTTCTGCCGCCGAGCCTCAAGCTCACCCGCGATCAGGTCACGTTGCTCCAGAGCGACAACGTCGTCTCGGAGGCCGCGAAGTCCGAGGGACGCACGATCGAGGGGCTCGGCATCGTCCCGACCGCGGTCGAGGCAGTGGTGCCCGGCTACCTCTGGACCTTCCGCAAGGCCGGCCAGTTCGCGCAAGGCCGCGGCACCGAGGCGATGGCCGCGGTGCCCGACCTGATCGCGTCGCGCACGGAAGCGCCGGAATCGCAGCACCATCCCGCCCGTGCCAGTGGCCCGGCGATCGGCGCCGACGCCGCGGGCCCGAGCCGGATGGGCCAGCGCTGGGGCACGCGCGCCTGAGGACGCGCACTCCCTTTTCGGATGGGCCTTCCACTGCGCCAGAAAGGCCTCTGACCGCCTCCTTCGCATTTTTCTCGTTTTTTCGATTGACGGGGCGGGCGGGCCCTCGTAGAAGCACCTCACCGACGGGGCGCGGCTGCCCACCACACGGTGGCGCGGCGGCCTTGAGGTGTTCGGGACTGTTTGAGCGGCACGGCTGATCCGGGCGACTGGATCGGACGATCGCTGTCCTTCGTGTCCCGGATGTGTCGATCGGATGACGGTTGACAGGACGGTTCGCCGGCTCTAGACGCCACGGACCGCTCGGACGGGGCTCCTGCCGGTGACACGATCGCCGGGTCGACGAGGCCGCCGCGGTACTATCGCTGAAGACGGGGCTGATCGGGCCGGGCAACCGGGACGATGGCGCGTCGGCAGCAGGAGGTTGCACTTCGGGTGTAGGCTTCTTCGCTCTTTGACAAGTAGATATCGAGAAAGAGAAACGCGGGCGGCTTGTTCATGTCCTTGCGGGTTCGGCTGGAAGGCTGAACCGTGAGAGTATGAGGCTGACCGACGTTTCGGAGCTCACCGGGCTTTGGTGGAAACGCCAGGGTCACGGATGTGAGCACTCCGTTTATGTTGTGATCAGCTGAGATCTAACTCTTCAACTTGAGAGTTTGATCCTGGCTCAGAGCGAACGCTGGCGG
>NZ_JACHOP010000031.1 GCF_014199935.1 Methylorubrum rhodinum | reverse complement strand
GCCTTCTCCGGTGGGCAGGTAGGTGATGTCCGCCAGCCAGACCGTGTTGGGTAGAGCGGCCGAGAACTGTTGCTTCAGCAGATTAGGCGCGATCGGCAGATCATGACGACTGTCGGTCGTGCAGGGTCGGAACCGACGCCCTGCCAGGGCCCGGATGCCATGCTGGCGCATCAGGCGCTCCACCCGTCCGCGGCTGGCTGTTCGGCCCTCCGCGCGCAAGGCCGCGTGCACCCGAGGTGAGCCATAGCGCTTATGATGCTCGGCATGGATGCGCCGGACGTCGTCGAGGAGCTGACGGTTCGACACCGACCGGGCGCTCTCGGGGCTGGAGCCGAAACTCCGCAGCGTCGTCAAGCGGCTCGATCTTGGAGAATAGGCGACGGACGAAGGCTGTCTAACAGTCGGACAGCGAGCGTCTAGCCGGCCTCGAGGCAGCCTGAGGAAACCGCGTTATGCGATTGAAAGGAAAAAGTGGCTGGGGGACCTGGATTCGAACCAGGACTAGCGGAGTCAGAGTCCGCGGTTCTACCGTTAAACTATCCCCCACCGGGACCGCGACCACACGGGCGAACTAGCCCTCGTGCGCGTCGGGAGGACCGTGGAACGATCCCCGCGCTCGGCGTTGGGCGTTCAGATAGGCTGGCTTGGGCGCGGCGTCAACAGAAGCCGGTGTCGGCGTCCGGTGCGCGTGCGTTCGGCACCGCATTTTCCGGTGTGCCTCCGTTCCGGCCTACGCGAATGTGATGGGGATGGCCGCGACAGCCCTTCGCCCGGCCGGTCCTCCGAGGAATAGGGTACCCGCCATGTCCGCCCGCCCCCGCTGCCCCCGCCTCTCGCCCGCACGCGGCTCCGGCCGCGCCGCCGCGTCCGAGGACCGGCGGTGATCGCGAACCTCGGCCTTGCCGCGCTCGCCGGGCTGCTGTCGGTGCTGTCGCCCTGCGTGCTGCCGCTGCTGCCGCTGGTGCTCGGTGCGGCGGCGGCCGAGCACCGGCTCGGGCCGGCGGCGCTCGCGGCGGGGCTCGCCCTGTCCTTCACGGTGATCGGCCTGTTCGTGGCCACGCTCGGCTTCGCCATCGGCCTCGACGGCGTCGTTTTCCGCCGCGTCGCCGCGGGACTGCTCGTCGCGGTCGGCTTCGTCCTGATGGTGCCGCCGATCCAGGCGCGGCTCGCCGCCGCAGCCGGCCCCCTCGTCGACGCGATCGAGCGGCGCTTCGGCGGTCGCCCCGGCGCGGGATTGTCGGGCCAGTTCGGACTCGGTCTCCTGCTCGGCGCGGTCTGGAGCCCCTGCGTCGGGCCGACGCTCGGGGCCGCCTCGCTGCTCGCCGCGCAAGGGCGCGATCTGGCGGCCGTCGCCGCCACCATGGGGGCGTTCGGTCTCGGCGCGGCGCTGCCGCTCCTCGTGCTCGGCACCCTGTCGCGCGGCGTGATCCTGCGGGCTCGCGGCGGCATGATGCGGCTCGGGCAGGGGCTGAAGGCGGGGCTCGGGCTGATCCTCGTCGCCACCGGCCTCGCCGTGCTGATCGGCCTCGACAAGGCCCTGGAGACCGCCCTCGTCGAGGCCTCCCCCGACTGGCTCAACGCCCTCACCACCCGGTACTGACCCCCGCGGCGGCGCACCGCCTTGCCGCGGACGCCCCGCCGCGCCACCTCGCGGCTCAGACCACGGTGCGAACCCGGCATGGCCGTCTTCTTCACCGCCGACACGCATTTCGGCGACGCCCACATCCTGCGCCAGCGCGGGGGGCGCTATCCTGGCATCGAGGCGCATGACGAGGCCCTGATCGCCCGCTGGAACGCCGTGGTCTCGGAGAGCGACGAGGTGTGGCATCTCGGCGATTTCGCGGGCCATGCCGATCCGGCGCACTGCGCCGCGGTGTTCGACCGCCTGAACGGGGTGAAGCGGCTGGTGCGGGGCAACCACGACAGCAACCGGGTGCTGCGCCTGCCCTGGGCCGACCCGCCGGTGGAGAGCGCCCGCGTCACCGTGAGGGCGGCGGACGGACAGTCCTGCCGGCTGTTCCTGGCGCATTACGCGCACCGGGCCTGGCCCGGCCTGTGGCGGGGCACGCGCCATCTGTTCGGGCACACGCATGCGACGCTGCCCGATACCACCCGGTCCTGCGATGTCGGAATCGATGCCTGGGACGACGCGCCGGTGAGCCTCGCGGCGATCACGGCGCGGCAGGACGCGGCCACGCTCGTCCCCGAGGAACTCGCCCGCGACGCAGGCCGGGGGGGCTGAACGGCCGCGCTTTCAGCTCCGGTTCAACTGCCGCGGCGCAGCGTAGCGGTATCGCGCGACCGGTGCCTCGGACGACATGCCCGCCTCCTCGACAGCTTTTTCCGACGCGCACCCTTCGTTCTCGCCGGAAGCGTTCTGGCGCAGCGTGACGCCGGCCCTCGACCGGGCCTTCGGGCTCGAGGCCGATCCCGACCTGCCCGAGGAGCTGGCGGCCCTGGTGGCCCGGCTTCAGGGGGAGCCGGAGGCGGACTTTGCGGACGTGGCGGAGCCCGAGCCGCTGGCGGCCTGATCGCGGCGACCTGCGCCGGGCGCCTTCACGCTGCGCGGTGGCCGACCCGCATTGCACGTCGAGCGCGGCTCCCCGACGTCGATCCGCGTCCCGGCGGCGGCGGAGACCGAGGGCCGGGTCGGCATGGTCGAGGCCCCCGGGGCAGCCGCCGAGATCAGGAGAAGCACGCCCCGCGACGGGGCCGGCGCGACAGGTTGACGGTCCTGGCTGCGATCCATGACGGCATCTCCCTGGTATCCGCTTCGGCCGAGCGAGCGACACGCGCGCGGGGCCGCTACCCCGCCCGCTCGGCGGCATGCGCCGCGATGGCGCCGGCGGTGGTGAGCCAGACCGTGTCGCGCTGCCCGGCGATCCGTTCGAGGGCGCGGCGCAGCGGGCGCAGGCGGTGCGGCTGGCCGACGATGTAGGGATGGAGCGCGATCCCCATGACCAGCGGCGCCTTGCGCGACTGCTCCCGCATCTCCTCGAAGCCGTCGAGGAGGGCGTCGGCGAAGGCCCGGCCCGTGTCCTTGCGGGCGACGACGGCCGGGATGTCGTTCAATTCCTGCGGATAGGGCACGGAGAGGATGCGCCCGCCGTCGCGGGTGGCAAACCATGTCGGCTGGTCGTCGTGGCACCAGTCGAGGAGGTAGCGGTAGCCCGCCTCCGCCAGCAGGTCCGGCGTGACCCGCGACTGCGAGATCCAGGGGCCGAGCCAGCCCGCGGGCGCCCGGCCCTCCTCGCGGGTCAGCAAAGCGGTCGCCTCGGCGATGAGGGCGCGCTCCTCCTCCTCCGGCAGGTCGCCCTGGCGCTCGGCATTGGTGCGCCCGTGTCCGACGATCTCGTCGCCCCGCGCCCGGAACGCCTCGATCAGGCCGGGACAGTCCCGGTAGATCCGGCTGTTGACGAGGATGCTCGCGGGGAGGTCCAGGTCATCGAGCAGGTCGCGGATGCGCCACGCGCCGACCCGGTTGCCCCAGTCGCGCCACGCGTAGTTCAGCACGTCCGGCTGCGGGCCGCCCGGCGCCAGCTCGGCGCCGAGCCCCGAGCCGAACTCGAAGGTCTCGAGGTTCAGGGCGAGGTAGACCGCGAGGCGCCTGGCCCCGGGCCAGTCGTAGACCGGCCGGTCCGGCAGGGCGGAATAGGCGTAGCGGCCATGGCTCGACGCGGTCTGTTCCGATGTCGTCACGGGGTGAATCTCGATCCTGGTGTTGATGGGGCGGTCACGCCGCCCCGAGATAGGCCGCCGCCGGCGCGGCGTCCGCCTTCGGCGCCGCAGCATGGCCCGATGCGGCGACGCGCCCCTGCTCCGGCACGTGGCCGCGATCCGCCGCGGTGAGCGCCGGCGCGGCCATCTGTCGGCCGGTTCGGCCGGCAGCGCGACCGGCGCCGATCAGCCCAGGACGACCCGAAGCTTGTCGGCGAGTTCGTCGCGCTGATAGGGCTTGCTCAGCAGCGGCACGTCGGCCGGCACCGCATGCGCGTCGAGCGCCGTGCCGGTATAGCCGGAGGTCAGGAGCACCCTGAGACCGGGGCGAAGGCGGCGGGCCTCGACCGAGAGCTGCACGCCGTTCATGCCGCCGGGCATCACCACGTCCGAGAACAGGATGTCGATGCGCTCCGGGCCGCCCAGGCGGTCCAGCGCCTCGGAGGCCCGCGTCGCGGTCAGCGTCCGGTAGCCGAGTTCGCCCAGGCTCTCGACCGCCATCTCCAGCACCGCCGGCTCGTCCTCGACCACCAGCACCACCTCGCCCGAGGCCGCGCGCCGCAGCGGCAGGGCGTTCTCGGGGCGGCTTTCCACGGCCTTCTCGGCGGAGCGCGGAAGGTAGAGTTCGATGCTGGTGCCCGCGCCCGCCTCGCTCTTGATCTGCGCGTGTCCGCCGGCCTGCCGCACGAACCCGTAGACCTGGCTCAGGCCGAGCCCGGTCCCCTTGCCGATCTCCTTGGTCGTGAAGAACGGCTCGAAGGCGCGGCCGCGCGTGGCCGCGTCCATGCCCTGTCCGGTGTCGGAGACCACGACGAGCACGTAGGCACCGGGCCGCAGGTCGGGGCGGTCCAGCAGTTCGTCGGCGTCGAGATGTCCGTTGCAGGTCCTCACCGTCAGGACGCCGCCGCCCGGCATCGCGTCGCGGGCATTGACCGCGAGGTTCAGCATCGCGCTCTCGAACTGGCCCGGATCGAGCCGCACGGGGTCGAGGCTCGCATCGAGGTCGAAGCGGATCTCCACGGTCTCCCCGACGGCACGCTTGAGAACCGCCCCGAAGTCCTTGAGCAGCCGGTTCGGGTTGACCGTCTCCGCCCGCAGCACCTGGCGTCGCGAGAACGACAGCAGCTTCTCGGTGACCTCGGCGCCGCGCCGCGCCGCCGTCATCGCCGAGGTGGCCAGCCGCTCCACGCGCTGCGGGTTGTCGGGCTTGCGCACGATCATGTCGAGGTTGCCGACGATGATGGTGAGCAGGTTGTTGAAGTCGTGCGCCACCCCGCCGGTCAACTGGCCGATGGCCTCCATCTTCTGGGACTGGTTCAGCCGCGCCTCGGCCTCGCGCTGCCGGGTGGTGTCCATGACGACGCCCGCCATCGATCGCGGCTGGCCGCGTTCGTCGCGGGTGACCTTGCCCCGCACCGTGACCGAGCGGACCGCCCCGTCGTCGGCCCGCCGGATGCGGCACTCGACGTCGAGCCGCCCCGTCCGCCCCGCCGCATCGATCGCGGCCCGGACCCGTCGCGGTCCTCCGGGACGACGTGCCCAAGAAGGGTCTCGACGGTCCAGGCCGTGACCGGCTCCCGGTGGCCGAAGATCGCGTCGTGCCGCCCCGAGCGCCGCGAGGTGCCGGCGCGCAGGTCGAGGTCCCAGCCGCCCATCTCGGCCGCCTCGAGCGCCAGGGCGAGGTTGTCGCGCGCGAGCTGCAACTCCGCCCGCCGGGCCTCGCGCTCATGGGCGGCGGCCTCGGCCTGGACGTGCAGGACGTCGATCTCGCGCAGGTAGACGCCCAGCAGGATGAAGCCGGCGACGAGCGCCTCCATGCGTCCCGCGAACCAGCCGACCGTGCCCCGGGCGGCCCCCGGAAGCGTCACGAGGTTGTCGAACACGAGGAGCAGCAGCGAGACGGCCAGCCAGAGCTGGAGCACCGTGCGCAGCCGGGTCCGCCAGCACAGGACGGCCAGCGCGAGGACGGTCGCGGCCACGACCGCGGGGCCGATGCCGGAGGTCGTGAGCAGCCCGTAATCGTCCCCCTCCACGCATTTGGGCAGCCAATGGACGTAGCGGGTCACCACGAGGCCGGTGAGCGCCGCGGCCAGGACGGTCCCGGCCAGCGTGAGCAAGCCGAGCCATCGGGCGCGGCGCGGCGAGGCCCGCGCCGGGTGCCGGCCGCCCTCCGCGTCGCCTTCGAGGAGGGCGTAGGGCAGCGCGAACAGCGGCGGTCCCAGATGCCAGAAGGTCCAGAGCCACGTCGTCGTGTCCGCGCCGTCGCCGAGAAGGCGCCCCGGCGCGAGGACGTTCGGGAACGAGAGCAGCTGCAGGAAGACGATCAGCGTCACGTAGAGGCTGCCGGCCCCGAGCACGAGCAGCGGCACCGACTGGAGGCGGCGATACTGGACGAGGAACAGGTAGGTGGTCAGGCCGTAGACCGCGATCAGGGCCGACTGGTAGACGGGCACGAAGCCCGGCATCGGCGGCATGGGCCGGGCGGCGATCGGCAGCAGGACCAGCGTGACGGCGCCGAAGGCGAGGCAGACGGCGGCCGCGATGGAGCGCTGCCTTCGGCCGGCCAAGGCGGTCGCGAGGGTCGCCAGGGGGGTGGCCGCCGTAAGCTGGCTCATCGTGAGTTCCGTGTCGCAGCGCGACGGCCGACCATGACGTTCACCCGTTCGCGCGACACGAGGCACCTTCAACGGAATACCGACGGGTCCGCAAGTCCGAGGCCCCGGCCGAGCTTCGGTTCCGGTGGCGGCGCCGAGCGGTCGGCATCGCGGTTCGGCCGCGAGGGCGTGATCGCCTTGCCACGCGCCTGACCGGCCTGTCGTCACTCCCCGGCCGATCCCGGCCCGCGGCGGAACGCAACGCCGCTCGCGTCGCAGGCGCGGCCGCCGACGGTCGCCGCTTCAGGCGGCCTGGAGCCTTCGCACCCGTGCGAATCCGACCATCTTCCGCGCGTCCTCGTCCCAGAGCGCCAGGTTCAGGCAGCCCAGGCTGTCGCGCAGCGTCAGGCGGCCGACGCGACCGAGGATCTCGTGGGCGTCCAGGCATTCCTGCAGGCGGTAGTTCGGAATGCGGCTGTTCAGATGGTGGACGTGGTGCAGGCCGACATTGCCGGTGAACCATTGCAGGACGCGAGGCAGGACGTAGTACGAACTGCCGCCCAGCGCTGCGCGGTAAAAGTCCCAGGCGCCGGCCTCCTCCCAGACGGTCTCCTCGTACTGGTGCTGGACGTAGAACAGCCAGCCCCCGATCCAGGCGGCGACGCTGATCACCGGCAGGAACACCCAGAGCACCGGCCCGACGCCGCCGACCCCGAGCGCGAGCAGCCCGAGGCCGGCGAGGAGCACCGCATCGAGCGCAAGCACGTCGCGCCACGCCGTCCGCCACGGGAGCCCGACGCCGGAGGGCAGCCGCTGCAGCAGCAGGAAGTTGAGCGGAGAGCCGAGCACGATCAGGAGGAACGGATTGCGGTAGAGGCGATAGCGGAGCCGGCTCCCACGCGGCAGAGCGAGGTACTCGCGCACCGTCAGCGTATGGATATCCCCGGTGCCGCGGCGGCTGAGATCGCCGGTGGAGGCATGATGCAGGGCGTGGGCCCGCTTCCAGCTGTCGTAAGGCGTCACCGTCAGAAGGCTCAAGGCGCGGCCGAGCCAGTCGTTGCCGCGGCGTGAGGGCAGGAACGAGCCGTGTCCGCAATCGTGCTGGATGATGAAGAGCCGGACCAGGAGCCCGCCCGCCGGCACGGCCAGCGGCAGGGTCAGGAGTGTGTGGCCGTTCGCGGCCATGCCGAGCATCACCGCGCAGAGGATCAGGTACGGCAACAGGGTGTCGGCGACCTGCCGGAGGGCCAGCCTGGGAATCGGCTCGCGGAACGCGGCGCAGTGCCGAGCCACGTCCCGCGCGAGCTGCGCCTCTTCGGGGCGCGATGCCTCGTCGGCGAGCCTGGACGGCGTGGGCGGGTTCGGGGACGCTCCGGTCACGATGGTCGACGATCCTGTGTGTTGAGCGCCGCGAGAGGCGAGACATGCGAGAGGCGAGACTTGCGAAAGGCGAGACTTGCGAGAGGCGGCACGGCGTCCGCACCTGACCGCCGGGGTGGGTGCCGGTGCCTTCGCGGCCCGTCAGGATTTCTCCGCGATCAGGCCCGCCCACGCCTCGGTCAGGATCCGCTCGCGGCGGTCTGCGCGGTCGGGGGCGGCGTCGCAGACGCGGCGCAGCACGGCTCGCAGCACCGCGCTCCCGCCCGCGGCGGCAGCCTCCTCGCCCTTCCGGCGGATCGCGGCCCGGTATGCCTTCGCCGCCGGTCCCGCCGGCTGCGTCTCGACGGCCGCGACCAGCGAGATCAGAGCCGTAACGGCCGCATCGACCGCCGCGTTCCGCTCGGGCTGCGCGACAGGGGCTGCACCCGCGGGCAGCGGTTCGGCCGGGTGGCCGGTGGTGCGGGAACGCTTCATGGCGGGGTCTCCGGCCAAACTCACGACATCTCAGCCGAAGACCTGCATCACGACGAAGGGCGAGGTCGCGGTGAACCACGAGGCTGCCCGAGACCCTGCGCACAGAGATCTCCGCCCGACATCCACCGAACGCTCTTCGTCCAGGCCGAACCGATACCGGCGCGTCATCGCGCCGGCCTCGCGACGATGCGCTTCCGCCCGTTCCGGGGTCGGAGTGCGCGCCGCCGGTCTACTCGCTCTCGGCTTCGCCCTCCGGCTTGGCGGCGACCGGCGGCTTGCTCGGCCGGGGTGCGTTGCGGCGCTTCTCCGGCGGCTTCTCGATCGTCGGCGTCTTGGCCACTGCGCGCTTCGCACGCTCGTTGAAGTCGGCCATCGATAGGGTCGCCGAGCGACCGGTCGAATTCGATCCTGCCATGGTGGGCCTCTGCTGCGCTGCCCAAGGCACAGGATGATGCAGTGGGATCTTTACGTCGTGCGCGCGTGCCGGCCGCATCCTTGGCTTCCGGCACGAACGATCGTCTCGTCGACCTTGAGGTTGTCCGCCGAGGCTGTGCCGCGGCATCGGTCGATCACATCCTCATAGGCGATTTTTCGGCCGTCCGCGAGGTCGCGAAGACCGGCTTTCTCGACGCAGACGATATGCACGAACACGTCCCGGCCGATTCGCGAAACGCCTCCACCGTCTCCCGGCAGCACGGTTCTGACGGAGCCGATGCGATCGGTGCCGCGCCGTCCCTGCTCGACGCAGGCGCCTCCGCGCCGTCATCCTGCTGCAACAAGCGGTCCGCGGGCGAGGCGCCCCGCGTTCATTCGGTCGAGGACGAGCGCGTGGACGTCATGGACGCGATGGGTGACCTGATCATCGGTGAGCATCGGCGTGGCGCGCAGGGCCGAGAACGGACCCTCGGAAAGCCGCATCGATGCGTTCGGCCACGCTCGCCGGTGAACAAGACCGGACCGTCAAACAGCCGCTGAGAGCGTCGCGCTGACAAACGCCTCGGGCGGCGGCAATTCGTACCCCAATTCCGTGAAGTAATACGACAGTCGGTTGGGCTCGCTCGACGTCTTGTGGGGCAGGCGCAATTCCTCCAGCCGGACGGTCCGCTCTCCCTTGGCTTCGATCACGGAGTTGACGATCTGGACGAGGAGCCGCTTCTCCTTCTCCATGGCCCGTAGAGCCTCCGCCCGGATCTCATGCCGGTCGAAGCCGATCTCGGGAACCATTCTCACGGTCGCGGCCACGGACATCGGATCGGGACCGGCGAAGAGCGAATTGGACGGCGTGAGGAAACGGTCGCGACCGCCGTAGTTCGGCGTCGTCACCACCGGAAGGCCGCAGAGCAGGTACTCCATGATGGCGCGCGTCTGCCCCTCGATCCCGGACAGCATCAGGCCGCATCGGGATCGGGCTGCGATCGAGGCGATTTCCTTCGGCGCCAGCACCCGAGGCTGATCGTTCTCGCCGATGTTCGGGATGTAGGCGTCGGGAACGAGCGCGCGCAGCGCTCCGACCTGCGAGGTGTTCCATCCGCGCGAGATCAGGCACAGACGCTCGACCTTGGCAGCCAGTTCGATCCGCTTGTACGGCGAAAACCGTGCGTTGTAGAGGGCGTCGTATTCGGGCTCCAGCGCCTCGACCGGCGGACCGGAAAACGCCGCCGGGTCCGCGGTGCAGTTCGTGTTCCAGACATGGACCCCGACCCCGGGCAGGGCGGCACGAACCGTCGGGAGGTCGATCGGATCGTTCACCAGGATGGTGTAGGTGTGCTGCGGGAACCGCATCATGCGATCCGTGAGCGCAGCCACCGCCGTCTTGAGATAGGCCGCGTTCGTGAAGCTCCACTGAGGACAGAAGAAGTAGTACATCGGCCGCTCATGACGGATGAAGGCGTCGAGCGATGCCGAATTCAGCGGGTAATCGTGCGCGCGGCCGTTCATGCCACCGAGGACGATTGGCGGATCTTTACAGATCAGCGTGCCCATGACGCGCGGATGCTTGAAGGGCACAGCTGTTGTGTCCAGTGACATCAATCAATTCTCGGGCCGAGCGCGGCGGCAGAGGGGTAGCGGAGCGGCGCGACCATAGCCGATCAGCCGCCGTCTGCCAGCCCTATCGGAGATGGCGCCATGCCGACGGTGCGGCGTGAAGAGATCGCCGACACCCACTTCTGCGTTGCCGTCCGAGGAACCGAATGGCAGCGGCGAGCCGAGAGGTCGATCGGTCTCGCGGACGCCCGAAGCTTTCAGTCGCCGTCCTCCCATGAAGAGGACATCCAAGGCCACCGCCGGTTTCGAGCCGGCGGCGCCACGCCGGCGTCTTGGCCCCACCGGCGTCTTGGCCCCATCGGCAGCAGCGCTTCCAACGTGTTCGAGCGACGGATGTTTTTTCGATCGGCGTCCGCCCGTCGTCTCCCCCCCTGCCGAGCCGGCCCTTGCCACAAAAGGGCCAAGCTCGGGCCGCATCGTTCGGAGTGTCGTCCGGGCCGACCGGATGCGCGGGCGGGATACGGGCATGATGGATCGTCGCATCATCGGGGCCACCGCGCGCGGATCGCTGCGCCACGCGCACCGGATCCTCCGCCTGTTGTCGCTCCTGCTCGTCTCCACCGTCGGTCTCGGGCTGGTCCAGACGACCGGCGAGACCTCGATGGAGGACGACCCGGAACCGAAGGAGCGGGTTGTCTTCCGCCACTTCGTCTGACGACGAAGCGGTCGACGGCGAGCGGGCCCGCTCCTCGATTTCGGCACGATTGCGGGCGATGAGGCCCGCAGCGCCCCCCTGCGTGCGACGGATCTCCATGACCACCCAGACCCACGCCCTCCCGGCTCGGCCGACCCAGACCGACATCTACCTGCAGGTCCTCAGCGCCCTCATCCTGCGCGACATGCGCAGCCGCTTCGGCGGCTCGTACTGGGGCTACCTCGCCCAGATGATGTGGCCGGTCGTGCACGTCATAGTGATCTTCGGACTCATGTTGCACCGAGGGCTCGACTCCCCGATGGGGGACTCGCCGTTGCTCTTCGTCGCGACAGGCGCGGTTCCATTCCTGGCTTTCAAGTATATCTCCCGAGAGATGCTGAAAGGTTACAACGTCCACAGATCATTGACCTGGTTTCCTCAAGTCAAGCGCGTCGACACGATGGCTGCTCGTGCCCTGGTCGAAATCGTCAGCAGCTTCATGGGTATCGGCGTTATCCTCGCGTTCCTGATCTCCTTCGGTGTCGATCCGGTTCCGGTCGATTTCACCATGGCACTGACGGGTTATGTCGCCGCGATGGCGATGGGAATCGCCATCGGCGTCGTCAACATTGGAATTGTCGCGATCTTCCCGTTCTGGGCCATGATCTATATGCTGATTACAATTATTCTCTATATGACCAGCGGGGTCATGTTCATGGCGTGCTACATGCCGGAGGATATCTATACGATCATGAGATGGAATCCGATGGTGCAGATCGTCGAATGGGTCCGCCTCGGATACGAGCCCAACCTGCCGATTCACATCGATTATCTGTATGTCTGCGGCTGGATCTTCGCGAGTCTGACGATCGGGTTCCTGATGGACCGATACGTCACTGCGCGCTGACGGCGCCGTCGCCCGATCGAATACGGCGGGGCGGGGTGCGCCTCGGCTCCGCCGAGGCGCACGGCCGGGACTCAGCCGGCCCCGAGGGGCTTCTGGATCGGCGGGGGCGACCGGGTCAGGCTCTCGATCGCGCGTGGCGGTCGGCCCGCCTTCTGGGCAATCTCGGCTTCCTGCTCCGCGATGAGCTGATGCGCCGGCAGGTCGCCGTCGAGGCCGCCCAGGATTTCCATCGGGACGCGCCGGTTCGAGGCGCGCGAGCCGTCGGCGAAGACGACGTCGAAACTCACGAAGCCGCGTTGCTGCGGCAGAGACTTGATGCGCTTGGCCATGCGCGCTGATAGACGCGGGGCCTCGTAAAGGGCAATCGCGGTCGACGCGGCCGGGGTTGCGTCCAGCGCATCGTCCCGAAACGCGGCCACCGGTTTTCGGAACCGGACGATGCGCTCGCGAACCGTCATCGCACGCTTCAGAACGTCTCTATGAACAGGTCACTATGAACGCCTGGGTCCATCTCGGCACCGGGCCCGTGCCCGGCGGCGGCAAGAGCCTCGACCTGATGCAGCGGGGACGCGAGTTCTCGATCGTGGTCGAGAACAAGGAGTTGATGAACTCCACGCGCGGCCACTCGGAGGAGGCCCTGGCCTCGCTCGCCTGCGCGCATCTCGCGGAGCGCCCCGATGCCAGGGTGCTGATCGGCGGCCTCGGCATGGGGTTTACGCTCCGCGCGGCGCTGCGGGCGCTCGGACCGGAAGCAGAAGTCGTCGTGGCCGAACTGGTGCCCGCGGTCGCGGCCTGGGCCCGCGGGCCGCTCGCCGAGGTGTTCCGCGGCTGCCTCGACGATCCACGCGTGGAACTGCGCGAGATCGATGTGAACCGGCTGGTGCAGGCGGGGGCGGAGGCCTGGGACGCGATCCTGCTCGATGTCGACAACGGCCCCGAGGGCCTGATGCGACGGGCCAACGACCGGCTCTACGACGAGTGGGGCCTCAAGCGGGCGCAATGGGCGCTCAAGCCCGGCGGCGTGCTCGGCGTCTGGTCCGGCACGCCGGACCGCAAGTTCAAGGCCCGGCTCCAGCGGATGGGTTTTGCGGTCGAGGAAACCCGCATCCCGGCCAGCGGCACGAGCGGCCCGCGTCACGTTGTCTGGATCGCGACGCGGGGCTGAGATCGATCAGACTGCGTCGGTAGCCTTGTCCTTGGCCGCATCCGGCTTCGGCCCGCCCTTCGACACGCCGACGAGGGCGGGGCGGAGCGTGCGGTCGCCGATGACGTAGCCGGTCTGCACCACCTGGACGACGGTGCCGTTGGGGACTTCGGTGTTCGGCACCTCGAACATCGCCTGATGGCGGTTCGGGTCGAAGCGCTGGCCGTGCGGCTCCACCACCTTCACGCCGTGGCGCTCCAGGGTCTTGGCCAGATCGCGCTCGGTCAGCTCGATGCCCTCGATCAGGCCCTTGAACGCGCCGTCGGCGGAGCTGCGGGCCTCGGCCGGCACGCTCTCCAGCGCGCGGCGGATGTTGTCGGCGGCGTTGAGCATGTCGCGGGCGAAGTTCGTCACCGCGTAGGTGCGGGCGTCGGCCACGTCGCGCTCGGTGCGGCGGCGCAGGTTCTCCATCTCGGCCAGCGTGCGCAGCAGCCGGTCCTTGAACTCGTCGCGCTCGGCGATGGCGCCCGCCAAGGCCTCGGCATCGGCGCCCGCGCCCTGGACCGTGGCCTGCGCGGCCGGTGTGGCCTCTTGGCTCGCCTCGGCGCCGTTCGTCCGGTTCTGGTGTTCCGTCTCGTCAGCCATCATCGTGCGATCGGTTGCGCTCTCGTATCGGGATGGCCGCTGATATCATTCGGGCAAATGCCGAAATCAAGTTTGTAGCGGCACCGAGCCTGGGCAAGCGTTGCGCTGCCGCTCCAATTTCTTGCTGGCCTCAGGCGCCGGCGGCCGCGTCCGCGGCCTTAGGCTTCTCGCTCCTCTAGACGCCTCGGCTGAAAGCCGAGGCCGCTCCGCGGGGCGCTCTTCGCGCCCGGCCATACGGCCAATCATCGTTCGAGCGATGGCGATTTCGCCTACTGCTCCCGCGGCGGCGGCGAATCCACCAGCGCGTCCAGCCCCTCCGCCCGGAGCGCCGCCACGTCGCTGGCGAACACCTCCATCACTGCGGCGCGGATGGTGGCCAGCCGGTCGGGCTGCATCACCCGCGTACCGGTGAGGTCGGTGACGTAGAACACGTCGACCGCCCGCTCGCCGAAAGTCGCGACGTGCGCCGAGGTGATGTTGAGGCTGAGGCGGTTGAGCGCCGTCGTCAGCTCGTAGAGCAGGCCCGGCCGGTCGAGGCCGGTGATCTCGACGACCGTCTCGCGGCTCGACAGGGCGTTGTCGATCGACACGTCGGGGGGCACGAGGAAGGTCTTGGGCGGCTCCTTCGGGTGCTTGTCGGCCACCAGCTCCGCGATCTTGATCTCGCCCTTGAGCGCCCGCTCGATCGCGATGGCGATGCGCTGGGCCCGGCGCAGCTCGTCCTCGTCGCGCTCGAAGGCGCGGGAGATGAAGATCGAATCGAGGGCGAAGCCGTCCGAGGTCGTGAAGATCTGCGCATCGACGATGTTGCCGCCGCTGGTCGCGCAGGCCCCGGTGATGATGGCGAGCAGGCGCGGATGGTCGGGCGAGTAGACCGTCAGCTCGGTCACCCCGCGCACCGGGTCGGTCTCGTAGGTGGTGGCGCTGGTGCGGCCCTCCTCGACGGTCGCGCGCAGGAAGCGGGCGTTCTTGTACTGGCGCGTGCCGTCGACCTTGAGCCAGTAGGCCTGTCCGTGGCGCGCGGCGTAGGCGTCGAAGGTCTCGGCGTCCCAGTCGGTCAGCTGCTCGCGCAGCCCCATCTGGATCAGCCGCACCCGGTCGGTGCGGGCGATCTCGGAATGGCCGCCGGAGAGCACCACCTCGGTCTCGTCGTAGAGGGTGCGCAGCAGCGTGCCCTTCCACGCGGTCCAGACGCCGGGGCCGACCGCCTTGATGTCGGCCACCGTCAGGATCGCCAGGAGCTTCAGCCGCTCCAGGCTCTGGACGACGCTGGCGAATTTTTCGATGGTCTTGCGGTCCGACAGGTCGCGGCTCTGCGCGGTCATCGACATCAGGAGATGGTGCTCGACCAGCCACGCCACCGTCTCGGTCTCGGCCTGCGACAGGCCGAAGCGCGGCCCGAGCTTGCGGGCGATCGCCGCGCCGGCGATCGAGTGGTCCTCCGGGCGGCCCTTGGCGATGTCGTGCAGGAGAATCGCCACGTAGAGGGCGCGGCGGTTGTGGATCGTGTCGATCAGGCGGGAGGCGAGCGGGTGCTCCTCCCGCACCCGGCCGGAATCGATCGCCGAGAGCACGCCGAGCGAGCGCAGTAGGTGCTCGTCCACCGTGTAGTGGTGGTACATGTTGAACTGCATCATCGCGACGATGCGCCCGAAATCCGGGATAAACCGGCCGAGCACGCCGGCCTCGTTCATCAGCCGCAGGATCGTCTCGGGGGCGTTCTTCGAGGTGAGGATGTCGAGGAACAGGCGATTCGCCTCCGGGTCCGTCCGCACCGCGTGGGTGAGGAGGCGGAGCGAGCGGCTGGCGAGGCGGGCCGCGTCGGGATGGAGCGGCAGGTTGTGCCGGTCGGCGAGCCAGAACAGGCGGATCAGGTTGACCGGGTCGCGCTCGAACGCGTCCTCGCCGCGCAGGTTCACCCGGCCGTTGTCGATCCAGAAATCCTCCGCCTCGATCGAGGTCGCGCGGAAGCGGTCGCGGAAGCGGCCGATCCAGCGGTCGAGCACCGGGGTGCGCTTGGCGTGGCGCGCCTCCAGCTCGGCGCAGACGATGGCGGTGAGGTCGCCGACATCCTTGGCGATGAGGAAGTAGGCCTTCATGAAGCGCTCGACGCCGGACAGGCCGCCGCGGGCGCCGTAGCCGAGGCGCTCGGCGATCTTCGGTTGCAGGCCGAAGGACAGGCGCTCCTCCGGCCGCCCGGTCACGAAGTGCATGTGGCAGCGCACCCGCCACAGGAACTCCTCGCAGCGCTCGAACAGCCGGTACTCGTCCGCCGTGAACAGGCCGGCATGGACCAGCTCGATCTGGTCGCGGACCCGGTAGGTGTATTTCGCGATCCAGAACAGGGTGTTGAGGTCGCGCAGGCCCCCCTTGCCGTCCTTGACGTTGGGCTCGACGAGGTAGCGCGAGGCCCCCGCCTTGCTCACCCGCCCGTCGCGCTCGCGCAGCTTGGCATCGACGAATTCCGGGGCGGTGCCGATGACGAGTTCGGTGTCGAAGCGCGTCACCAGTTCCTCGAACAGGGCGCGCGAGCCGAACAGGAAGCGCGATTCGAGGAGCGCGGTGCGGATCGTCATGTCGGCGCGGCCCTCGCGCAGGCACTCCTCCACCGAGCGGGTGGCATGGCCGACCTTCAATTTGAGGTCCCACAGCACGTAGAGCATCGCCTCGACGACGCTCTCGGACCACGCGGTCTGCTTGTAGGGCAGCAGGAACAGGAGATCGATGTCCGAGCCCGGCGCCATCGTGCCCCTTCCGTAGCCGCCGGTGGCGATCACCGCGAGCTGCTCGCCGGTGGAGGGGTTGTCGTTCGGGTAGAGCCGCCAGACCACCGCGTCGTAGATCGCGCGGACCACCGCATCGGTCAGCCGGCTGATGCGCCGGGCGCAGGCGAGCCCGTCCCGCTCCTTCAGGAGCAGGCGCTCGGCGTCCTTGTGGCCGGCCTCCAGCACCTTCTTGAGTTCGGGCACGAGCAGGCTGCGCAGCTTGGTCGGCTCGCGCGCATCGCGATCGAGGCCGTCGACGACCTTTTCCAGAGCGGTCACAGGATCGAACATGGCCGTTCCGTTAGCATGTTACGCCGGCTTCGGCAGCGGCGGGTTGTGCGCAGCGCAATCGTTCTGTTCTGCGGATTTTTCGTTTGACGAAACGAACGGCGCTGTTTTAGCCATGCTGCCGGAGGCGTGTGCACAGACCGCGCCGGATCGTCAGGGAGAAAGCCGCATGCTGCACCGCCGCACCCTTCTGTCCGCGCTTGCCGGCGTCCTCGGGCTGACGCTGGCGGCCCAAGCGGCGCGGGCGGCGGACCCGGCCGAGATCCGGCTCGACTGGGCGACCTACAACCCGGTCAGCCTCGTCCTGAAGGAGAAGGGCTTTCTCGAAGAGGCGTTGAAGCCCCGCGGCATCAAGGTGCGCTGGACCCAGTCGCTCGGCTCCAACAAGGCGCTGGAATTCCTCAACGGCGGCGCCATCGATTTCGGCTCGTCGGCGGGCGCGGCGGCGCTTCTGGCGCGCATCAACGGCAACCCGATCAAGGTGGTCTACGCCTTCTCGCGCCCCGAATGGACCGCGCTCGTCACCCGCAAGGAGACGGGGATTTCCAAGCCCGCCGACCTCAAGGGCAAGCGCGTGGCGGTGACCCGCGGCACCGATCCGCACATCTTCCTGATCCGCGCGCTCCAGGGTGCGGGGCTCACCGAGAAGGACGCCAAGCTCGTCCTGCTCCAACACGCCGACGGCCGCACCGCCCTGGAGCGCGGCGACGTGGACGCCTGGGCCGGCCTCGACCCGATGATGGCGGCTTCCGAGATCGAGGGCGGCGCCGTGCTGTTCCACCGGGACGCCGCCGCCAACACCTGGGGCGTGCTCGACGTGCGCGAGGACTTTCTCAAGGCTCACCCGGACCTCGTGAAGACGGTGATCGCCGCCTACGAGCAGGCCCGCACCTTCGCCATCGCCAACCCGGACGCACTCAAGAGCGCGCTGGTCGCGGCGACGAAGCTGCCCGACACCGTGATCGCCAAGCAGATCGAGCGCACCGATCTGAGCCAGCCCGCTGTCGGCCCAGCCCAGGCCGAGAGCATCAAGGCGGCGGGCGTGGCCCTGCAGCAGGCCGGCGTGATCCCGGCCGGCACCGACGTCGCGGCGGCGGTGGACGCGCTGCTCGACCCGCAGTTCAACCCCGCGCCGGGGCGCTGAGGCGATGCCCGACGTCGGCCATCTCGCCGCCTTCGCCCTGATCGCGCTCGGGATGGTGCTGACGCCGGGCCCGAACATGGTCTACCTCGTCTCCCGCACCCTCGTGCAGGGCAGGACGGCCGGGCTGGTGTCGCTCCTCGGCGTGGCGGCGGGCTTCCTCGTCTACCTGTTCTGCGCGGCGCTGGGCCTCACCGCGCTCCTCGTCGCCGTGCCCCTCGCCTACGACGCGCTGCGGCTCGCGGGCGCCGCCTACCTCCTGTTCCTGGCGTGGCAGGCCGTGCGGCCGGGCGGGCACTCGCCCTTCGCCCCGCGCCGGCTCGAGCCCGACGGGCCGGGCCGGCTGTTCGCGATGGGGCTCCTGACCAACCTGCTGAATCCGAAGATCGCGGTGATGTACCTGTCGCTGCTGCCGCAATTCATCGAACCGAAGCCGGGCGGGGTGCTGGCCCAATCCCTGGCGCTGGGCTTCGTGCAGATCGCGGTGAGCCTGGCGGTGAACGCCGGGATCGTGCTGGCGGCGGGTTCGGTCGCCGCGTTCCTCACCGGGCGCCCGCTCTGGCTCCTGGCGCAGCGCTGGCTGATGGGAACTGTGCTCGCCGGGCTGGCGCTCCGGATGGCGACCGACGCCCGGCGCTGATCGGTTTCCCGGCCGACCGCCGGTGTGATAGCCCGCCCCGATGTCCGTTCCTCTCGACAGACCCGCATGAGCGGCCCCGCCATCCTCTCCGGCACTGCCGCGCCGCCGGCCGCTGCGCCCCGCCGCTCCGCGCTTCTGGGCGGGGGCGGGCGGGCGATGCTCGGCCTGCTCCTGCCCGTCGTGCTCGCGGGCGCCTGGGAGGCCGCGGTGGCGAGCGGCCTCGCCACCGGGCGCCTGCTGCCGCCGCCGAGCCGGGTCGGCGCCGCGCTCTGGTCGCTCGCGGCCTCGGGCGAGTTGTGGATGCATGTCGAGGCGACGCTGATCCGCGTCGGGCTCGGCTTCGCCTTCGGCGCGGGCGCCGGCATCCTGATCGGCGCGCTGACCGCGACGCTTCCCGCCCTGCGCTGGCTGATCGATCCGAGCCTTCAGGCGCTCCGCGCCGTGCCCTCGCTCGCCTGGGTGCCGCTGTTCATCCTGTGGTTCGGCATCCTCGAGACGCCGAAGGTCGCGCTGATCGCGGTGGGCGTCTTCTTCCCCGTCTACGTGGGGGTGGCCGGCGCCATCGCCTCGGTCGATCGCAAGCTGGTCGAGGTCGGGCGCATCTTCCGCCTGTCGCGCCTCGCCCTGGCCCGACGCATCCTGCTCCCCGCCGTGCTCCCCGCGACGCTGACGGCGCTCCGCACCGGGCTCGGCCTCGGCTTCCTGTTCGTCGTCGCCGCCGAGTTGATGGGCGCATCCGAGGGCCTCGGCTACCTGCTGGTCGACGGCCAGCAATTCAGCAAGCCCGACCAGATCCTGGCGGCGATCATCAGCTTCGCCGTCGTCGGCAAGCTCGCCGACACGGCTCTCGTGGCGCTGACCAACCCGCTGGTGCGCTGGCAGGATACCGCGCGGGAGACGCTGTGACGGCGCGCCGGATGACGAACCCGGTCGGATTTTCTAGGGTATGGCCATGACCCGGGACGACGTGATCCGCCGGCTGCTCTCCGTGGAGCCCGATCTGCGCGCCGGCGGCGTCGCGGCCCTGTTCCTGTTCGGGTCGCGCGCCCGCGACGAGGCGGGCCCGGATTCGGACATCGACCTCTTCGTCGATCCGGCCGACGAGCCCAGCTTCGATCTGGCCGCCTATGACGCGACCTACGCCCTGGTAGAGCGGGCCTTCCCCGACATGCCCGTCGGCTACTCGACGCGAGACGGTCTGGTGCCGGTGTTCCGGCCCCACATCGAGCGCGAGGCGATCCGGGTCTTCTGATGACATCGGCCAAGCGACCCGAGGTCCGACTTCGGCACATCCTCGAACAGATCGACGGCATCGTCACGGCGACGCGGGGCCGGTCGTTTGAGGAAATTCAGGGCAACTTCCTCTACGAGCGGGCGGTCGAACGCGCCGTGCAGATCGTCTCGGAAGCGGCCAAGGAACTCCCGGCCGATCTCAGGGAGCGCCATCCCGACGGGCATTGGCAGCCGATCATCCGGATCGGCAACCTTCTCCGGCACGAATATTACCGTATCCGTTCACGGGACATGTGGGAGATCGCCACCGTGCATCTGCCGGTGCTCCGGCCGGTCATCGTCGCGATGCTGACCGAGTTCGACTCTTGACGCCTCCGGTGCGAGTGCTGCGCCCGCCATGCTGAACATCGAAAAACTCTCCAAGACCTACGCCGACGGCACCCGCGCCCTCGAAGCCATCGACCTCGCGGTTCAGAGCGCCGAGATCGTCGCGCTGATCGGCGGGTCGGGCTGCGGCAAGACCACGCTGCTGCGCCTCATCGCCGGGCTCGACCGGCCGAGCGCGGGCGCCATCGCCCTCGACGGCGAGCCGATCACCGGGCCCCATCCCGGCGTCGGGCTGGTGTTCCAGGAGCCGCGGCTGCTGCCCTGGCTCGATGTCGCGGGCAATGTCGGCTTCGGCGTCGGCGAACTGCCCCGGCGCGAGCGGGCGGAGCGCGTCTTCCACGCGCTGGAGCGGGTCGGGCTGGCCGAGCATGCCCGGCGCTGGCCGCGGGAACTCTCCGGCGGGCAGCAGCAGCGGGTCTCGATCGCCCGCGCCTTCGTGGCCAACCCGCGGGTGCTGCTCCTCGACGAGCCGTTCTCGGCCCTCGACGCCTTCACCCGCAAGGACCTGCACCGGCATCTGCTGGCCCTGTGGGAGGAGGTGCGCCCGACCGTGCTGATCGTCACCCACGACGTGGCGGAAGCCGTGGCTCTGGCCGACCGGGCCATCGTGATGCGCCCCAAGCCCGGCCGTCTCGACGAGAGCGTCGCCCTCGACCTCGCCCGGCCGCGCGACCCGTCCGCGCCGACGAGCGAGGCCGCCACGCGCAGGATTCTCGGGGCGCTCGACCGCTCGCTGCGCCCGCGCGACGGCGCACGGACGCCGGAACTGGCCGGCGGCAGCTCGTTCTGAGCCCGCCATGCGACGCCGCTGGCCCCTGATGCGAAGCAAGCCGCTGATCTACTTCTGCGCCTTCGGCGACGAGGCGCAGTTCGCGATGCTGTCGGTCGCTCTGGAATCCCTGGCCACCTTCTCGCGGGTGCGGTGCGACATCGTCGTGCTGACCAACGCGGCCTCGCAGGAGATCCTGTCCCGCTACCTCGCCGCCTTCCGCAAGACCCTTCGGATCACCGTGAAGCAGGTCGAGGCGGCCGACGTGCAGCAATACACCCATGCCCGCTACCGGATCGTCCGGTTCGACGCGTTGCGGCACTACGGGCCGGTGCTCTACCTCGACACCGACGTCGTCTGCGATGGCGACCTGCGACCCCTGCTGCGGAAGCTGCGCACGGTGCAGGGGATCTGCGCCCTGCCCGAGGGACACCTGCTGAGCCCGCACGGCTTCTGGGGCCGCACCCTGTTCCTGCAGGACCCCGGCCTCGGCGTCCGGCCGTCCGATCCCGGCATCAGCACCGGCGTCCTGGGCGGAGCCTCGATGGCGGCCCTGCGCAGGCCCTTCGGCCTGATCCTCGACCATATCGAGGCGTGGTTCGCCGCCGGCAACGCGCCGTTGTTCTACGATCAGGCGAACGCCAACTACGTCATGGTCAAGCACGGCCTGTTCGACGGCACCGTGATGGGAAAGCATCTGCGCGTGGTCGGCAACGAGGCCGACGCGGACCCCTCCCGGCGGCTCGGCCTCGCGCATTTCGCCGGCGGCGTCGGCAACAACACGCCGAAGCTCCTGCGGATGCGGATCTACCGCGCCGCCCTCGCACCCGAAGCACCGCCGCCGAGACGGGGATGGTTCGGGCGCACGGTCGGCAGGGCCCTGGATCGCGTCGTCGGACCCTGAGCCTGCTCCTCGGAGGCGCTTGGCGGGCGACCGGCCTGTTGCCGGGCCGGCGAAACCCGCTACAGCCATGCCCCAAGGACGGCCGCGCCCGGCGCGGCCCTCCCAGAACAAGAGGAAGCCTCATGGACGCCAACGCGCTGCGCGCTCTCCAGGCCCCGCTCAAGGGCCAGTACCGCGAGAATCCGGATTCCGCCGTCATCACCCTGAAGGCCAAGGGCGCACTCGACGACGCCAACATCGCCTGCAAGGTCGAGACCGGCCGCGCGCTGGCGGTCGCCGGCCTGCACCCGGCGACCGGCGGCTCCGGCGCCGAACTCTGCTCCGGCGACATGCTGCTGGAAGCCCTCGTCGCCTGCGCGGGCGTGACCGTGAAGGCGGTCGCCACCGCGCTGGAGATCCCGCTCAAGGCCGGCACGGTCAGCGCCGAGGGCGACCTCGACTTCCGCGGCACGCTCGGCGTCGACAAGGAAGCTCCGGTCGGCTTCCGGGCGATCCGCCTCAGGTTCGACCTCGACACCGACGCGCCCCAAGAGAAGCTCGACCAGCTTCTCAAGCTCACCGAGCGCTACTGCGTCGTGTTCCAGACCCTCAACCACAAGCCCGAGCTGACGGTCGGCGCCTCCCGCTCCTGAGCGCGCCACATTACATCGGACGGCGACGGGCTCGATCCGTTGCCGTCCGCCCGCGCGACCGCGCGGCGGCGGGCGTCCGCCGGACGCGCCGATCCCGACCCCGGTCGGGTTCGGCGCCCATCATCGACACAAGACGTCATGCGCCTGCTCATCATCGAGGACGACCGCGAGGCCGCCGCCTATCTCGCCAAGGCCTTTCGCGAGGCCGGCCACACCGTGGATCACGCGGGCGACGGCCTCGACGGCTACGCGCTCGCCCGCGAGGGCGCCTACGACGTGCTGATCGTCGACCGGATGCTGCCCAAGCTCGACGGGCTTTCCCTGGTGCGCTCGCTGCGCGAGCAGGCCATCGCCACGCCGGTGCTGATTCTTTCCGCTCTCGGGCAGGTCGACGACCGGGTGAAGGGCCTGCGCGCGGGCGGGGACGACTACCTCCCCAAGCCCTACGCCTTCTCCGAACTGCTGGCCCGCACCGAGGTGCTGGCCCGGCGCCAGGCCGGTCCGGCGGGGGCGGCCGAGCCCACCGCCTACCGGGTCGGCGAACTCGAACTCGACCGGCTGTCCCACCGGGTCAGCCGGGCGGGGCGCGAGATCCCGCTGCAGCCCCGCGAGTTCCGCCTGCTCGAATACCTGATGCGCCATGCCGGCCAGGTCGTGACCCGGACGATGCTCCTGGAGAACGTCTGGGACTACCATTTCGACCCGCAGACCAACGTCATCGACGTCCACGTCTCGCGGCTGCGGGGAAAGATCGACCGCGGGTTCGAGCGGCCGATGATCCACACCGTGCGCGGCGCCGGTTACGTGGTGCGGACGGAGGAGCCGTGACGGCTCCGGCGGAACCCCTTCGCGAAGGTCCTCTCGCGCGTCTCCAAAAGATCTTCCGCACGACCGCGTTCAAGCTGTCGCTCGCCTATCTCGTGCTGTTCGCGGTGCTGGCGAGCGTCGGCCTCGGCTACGTCGCCTGGAACGCGAGGCGGGTGCTCGACGACCAGATCGTCTCGACCATCGAGGCCGAGATCAACGGGTTGTCGGAGCAGTACACGGCCGGGGGGCTGCGCCGCCTCATCGCCGTGGTGGAGCGCCGCGCCAAGGAGCCCGGCGCCTCGCTCTACCTCGTCACCACGCCGGCGGGCGAGCACATCGTCGGCAACGTCAACCGCGTGCCGGTGGGGGTACTCTCGACGCCCGGCCAGTACGCGGGCCCCTACGGTCGCGGCTCGGATTCCGACCATGCGGAGCACCGGGCGATCATGCGGGTCTACACGCTCGCCGGGGGCTTCCGCCTGCTGGTGGGCCGCGACACCGAGGAGAGCGACCGCCTGCGCGCGGCCATCGGCAACACCTTCGGCTCCTCGCTGGCGCTCGTGCTGGTGCTCGGCGTCGTCGGCGGCTGGTTCGTGGCGAGCCGGGTGCTCAAGCGCGTCGACGACATGACCGAGACGACCCGCACCATCATGGCGGGCGACCTCGACGGGCGCCTCAAGGTCTCGGGCAGCGGCGACGAGCTGGACCGCCTCGCCAAAAACCTCAACCTGATGCTGGAGCGTATCGGCGAGCTGATGCGCGGCATGCGCGAGGTCTCCGACAACATCGCCCACGACCTCAAGACCCCGCTGACCCGCCTGCGCAACCGCGCCGACGAGGCCCTGCGCACGGCCGAATCGCCGGACGAGCTGCGCGCCGCGATCGAGGGGATCGTCGAGGACGGCGACGGGCTGATCCGGGTGTTCAATGCGCTCCTGACCATCGCCCGCCTGGAAGCCGGCAGTGCGCCCGACGCCGCCGGCACCGCCTTCGATGCCGGTGAGGTGGCGGGCGCGATGACCGAGCTCTACGAGCCGCTCGCCGAAGAGCGCGGCCTGCATCTTAGCTTCGAGAGCGAGCCGAACCTGCCGCTCCAGGGCAACCGGGAGCTGGTGGGCCAAGCGCTCGCCAACCTCATCGACAACGCCATCAAGTACGGCTCCGGGGGGGCGCCCGAGATCGCGGTCACGGCGCGGCGGGAGGGGACCAGCGTGATCCTGCGGGTGACCGATCACGGCCCCGGCGTGCCCGAGGCCGAGCGTGCCCGCGTGCTCGACCGCTTCGTGCGCCTCGACGCCGCCCGCACCCGCCCCGGCTTCGGCCTGGGGCTCAGCCTCGTCAACGCGGTGGCGCGCCTCCACGGCGGCTCCGTGAGCCTCGGCGACAATGCGCCGGGGCTTTCCGTGACGCTGACCCTGCCGGCGGCCGAGAACTGACGGTTGGCCGAGGGCGACCCGCCGAAACCTGGACGACATCGATGCAGCACTCACCGGAATTGCGTGGGCCGGATTCGATGACGGTGCGGCACTGACCAGGGCGGTAACGGAGGCTTAAGAAGCCGAGCGAATAAAATATCCCAAGTTGCGTTTCCGGCGGAACCATTTCGGGATCCGCCTTCAACGAGAGCCGCGGCCATGCCCGCATCCGTCGCCCCTTCCGAGCCGGCGCCCTGGCTGCTGCCGGGTGCGCTGCTCGCCGCGAGCCTGACGGCTTCCGTCTGGCTCGGCCTGCCGGCGGCGAAGGCGGGCGAGCCGGTGGCGGCCGTGTTCCCGCCCTGGTGGAGCCCGGCCGAGAGCCTGTCGGCCGCGGTCGCGGCGGGCGGGGCCGTACTCCGGGCCGGGAGGCCGCCCGGCCTCGTCGTCGCCCGGTCGTCCGTTCCCGGCTTCGAGACCCGCCTGCGTGCGGCGGGTGCGTGGCTCCTGTTCGATCCGAGAGGCCTCGGCCTCTGCACCCCCGCCGAAAAGCGCCCGTCATGACTGCTTCCGCCTCCGCCTCGCGCGATCTCGACAGGCTGCGCCGCTCGGCGAGCCGCGGCCTGATCGGCCTGATCTGGCTCCACGTGCCGCTGATCGCCGGCATCTCCCTCTGGCGCGGCGGCGCGGCCCTGGCCGAGGGGCTGATGGCGCTCGGCCTCGCCGCCGCGGCGACCGCGACGTGGCGGCTGAAGGGCGAGGTGCTCGCCACCCGCCTGACGGTCGCGGTGGCGCTCATCGGCATGGTCGCCCTGCTGCTCCAGGCGATGGCCGGCCATCCCTGGCAGCTCGACCTGCACATGTACTTCTTCGCCGCGCTCGCGGTGCTCTCGGTCTATTGCGACTGGCGCGTGCTCGTCGCCGCCGCCGGGGCCACCGCCCTGCACCACCTGACGCTGAACCTCCTGCTGCCGGCGGCGGTCTATCCCGACGGCGCCGATTTCGGCCGCGTGCTGCTGCACGCCGTCATCGTCGTGCTGGAGACGGCGGTGCTGGCGTGGCTCAGCGCGCAGCTCGTCGGGCTGTTCGCCCTCTCGGCCCGCTCGCTCGCCGCCGCCGACGCGGCGCGCGCCGCCGAGACCGAGGCCCATGCCCGCGAGGCGGCGGGCGAGGCGGAAGGCCGCGCCGCCCGCCGCCGCACCGCCGACGAACTCGCCGAGCGGTTCGAGGGCAGCGTCGATCGCCTCGTCCGGCAGGCCGCCGAGACGGCCACCCGCCTGCGCCTCTCCTCGCAGGATCTCTCGAACGCGGCGAGCGACACGGCGCAGCGCACCGCCGCCCTCTCCGCCGCCTCGCAGGAGACCGCGGGCGACGTGCGCAGCGTCGCCGCCGCCGCGGGCACGCTGTCGGCCTCGGTGCGCGAGATCGGCGCCCACATGGCCCAGGCCGCCGAGGTCGCCAACCGGGCGACCGGCGAGGCGGGCCAGACCGACGAGACCGTGCGATCCCTGGCGGAGGCCGCGCAGCGCATCGAGCAGATCGTCACGCTGATCGGCACCATCGCCGAGCAGACCAACCTTTTGGCGCTCAACGCCACCATCGAGGCCTCCCGCGCGGGCGCGGCGGGCCGGGGGTTCGCCGTGGTGGCGGGCGAGGTCAAGGCGCTCGCGGGCAAGACCGCCCGCGCCACCCAGGACATCGAGGCGCAGATCCGCGCGATCCAGGGCCAGACCGATCAGGCGGTGGCGGCGATCGCCCGCATCGGCGGCACCATCGGCGAGCTCGACGCCATCACCCGCTCGGTCGCCGGCGCGGTCGAGGGGCAGGGCGCGGCCACCCGCGCCATCGCCGAGAACGCCGAGCGGGCGGCGCGCCGCAGCGGCGAGGTGTTCGCCACCCTCGACGGCCTGACCCGCTCCGCCGACCTCACCGGCACTGCCGCCGCCTCCGGACACGACGCCTCCACGCAGCTCGCGGGGGAGTGCGAGGCCTTGTCCGACACCGTGCGCCGCTTCGTGGCGACGCTCAGGGCTGCGTAGAGTACGGATGCTCGGGGGTGCGGGTCCGCGATGCAGCACGGCACCGCCCGCCTGCCGGACCTTCGCGGCTGCGGCCTCTCTCGAGCGGACAGCGCCTCGCCGGACCGACGGCGCAACCTCGCATTGGACGATGCTCCTGCATCGACCCATGATAACAATTGACAGATTGTAGCCACTGCCGCACTCGTCCCGAGCGGGATGCGACGAGCGTTGGTCGCTGCATCGGAGCGAGACGAGACGATGCATTACGATGTGGCCGAACCGAACCTCGTCAGCCATCAGTCCTTCGACGACGAGATCGTCATCGCGCATTTCGGAACCGGGATCTATTACAGTCTTTCCGGATCGGCCGCCGAGATCTGGCTCGGTCTCTGCGCGTCGTTCGACCTGTCCGAGGTGCAGGCGACGCTCGCGCCGCACGCCGCGGCCGGGCCGGAGGCGTTCGCGGCCTCGGTCGACCGGTTCGTCGCCGAACTGGAGACGGCCGGCCTGATCCGACCGGCGGCGGAGCGCGCGCACGGGGCGTGGACTCCGGCCGCGCCGACCGGCGGTTGGGCGCTGCCGCAGGTCGAGAGCTTCTCGGACATGCAGGAATTGCTGCTGCTGGATCCGGTCCACGACACGAGCGAGGCGGGCTGGCCCTACGTCGTCCACGGCTGATACCGTGTCGTCCTCCCTGCCCGACGCGGCCGACCGCCTGTCGGCCGCCCTCGATCACGTCGTGCGCCGACAGGACGGGGCGGGGGCCGAGCGGCGCTGCTTCGGCTTCGACACGCTGCGCCTCGGCCTTCGCGTCCGGACCGGCGGCACCCTCGCGAACCTGATCGACATCTTCGGGCGGCGCGACGCGGCCGGCGCCGAGCCGACGGCGTGGCTCGACATCGTCGAGGGTCCCGATCCCGTGCTGGAGGGCTGCCTTCCGGAGGCGTCCGGCGGCGACGAGCGGGTCGTCTCCGCCACGCAGCGCCATTACGGCTTCTGGGATCCCACCTACGGCGGCAAGCTGGTCTACGTCGACCGGCTGGCGCGGCGGGGCTTCGTCTGGCACCGCTCGCCCGAGGCCCTGCCGTCCTGGGAGACCGCGCGCCCGTTCCTCCACGCCTTCAAGGGCCTTGCCCCCTTCACCGGCCTGACGCCGCTGCATGCGGCGGCGGTGGCGCTGGGCGACGGCGGCCTGCTGATCGCCGGGCGCGGCGGGGCGGGCAAGACCAGCCTCGCGCTGGCCTGCGTCGAGGCCGGATGGCGCTACGTCGCCGACGATTTCCTGCTCCTGCGCCGGTCCCCGTCGCTGCGGGCGGTGAACCTGTATCGTTCGGCCCGGATCCGCGCCGACATGTTCGAGCCCCTGCGGCGGACCATGTCGGCCTCCTACGCCCTCTCGACCGACAGCGGCGAGGTCAAGGGCGAGGTCGATCTCGGCCGGCTCGGCGCCTGCGTCATCGGCGATGCGGAGATCGGGGCGATCGTCGTGCCGCGCCGGGGCGGAGCGCCGCGGGCGGCCCTGGCTCCCCTGCGCCGGTCGGCCGTCCTGCGGGAACTCGCCGCCACGACGCTGGCGATGCTGCCGGGCGACGCCCAGGCGACCTACGACGAGATCGCGCGCTCCATCGAGGGCGTCCCGTGCTACGCCTTCGATCCGGGCCCGACGCTCGCGGCGGCCCCGGCCGCGCTCGCCGGGCTGGCCGCGGGCACGCGCGTCGCGGCGGAGGCCTGAGGATGCGCACGAGCGTCGTCATCCCGGTCTTCAACGGCGCGGACCGGCTCGCGCAGGCGGTGGCGAGCGTGCGTCCGGAGCTTCGCGAGGGCGACGAGATCGTCGTCGTCGACGACGGATCGACCGACGGCACGCCGGACCTGATCCGCTCGCTCGGCGGTGACATCGTCGCCCTTCGGCAGGACAATGCCGGGCCGGCCGCCGCGCGCAACCGGGGCCTTCGCGCCGCGACGGGCGAGGCCATCGCCTTCCTCGATCACGACGATCTCTGGACCGCCGGACGACAGGAGGCCCTGCGGGCCGCCCTCGAGGCCGACGCCGAGATCGCCGTGGCGATGGGGCGGACGGTCGTCGTGAACGACACCAGCGTCCCGGTCGCCCCCGACGATCCCCGCCGCGCCCTGACGCATCGGCCCTGGCATCTCGGATCGCTGCTCGTCCGCCGCTGGGCCTTCGACCGGATCGGTCCGTTCCGCGAGGACCTGATCCAGGCGGAGGACGGGGATTGGTACATGCGCACCCGCGAGGCCGGCCTCCGCTTCGCAGCGGTCGATCACGACACCACCCTCTATCGCCTGCACACCACCAACCTGACCCGGGACGTCCAGGGCGCCCGCGACGGCCTGATGGCCTGTCTCAAGTCGGCCCTCGACCGGCGGCGGGGGCGATGATGCGGATCTCGGCCCTGATGGGCGCCTACAACGCCGCCCCCTACGTCGCGGCGGCGATCGAGTGCGTGCTGAACCAGACGCGGCCGCCCTTCGAGGTCATCGTCGTCGACGACGGCTCGACCGACGGCACGCGCGCGGTGCTGCGCGGCTTCTCCGGCCGCATCCGGCTCATCGAGACGGAGAATCGCGGCGCGCCCGCCGCCTTCGCGACCGCGGTGGCGGAAGCGTCCGGCGATTGTCTCGCCTTCAACGACGCGGACGACCTGTGGGCGCCGACGAAGCTCGCCGTGCAATCGGCCGCGCTCGCGGCCGACCCGAGTCTCGACGCCGTTTTCGGGTCCGTGCAGCAATTCGTCAGCCCGGACTGGACCGGAGAGACCGCCGCCGCGATCCCGCCGCAGGCCGGCGTCAGCAAGATCGGCATCCTCGTGCGCCGCGAGGCCTTCCTGCGGGTGGGAACGTTCGACCCGTCCTATCGCCTGATGGAATTCCCCGACTGGTATGCCCGCGCCGTCCATGCGGGCCTGCGCGCGGCCCACCAGGCCGAGATCGTCGCCTATCGCAGGCTCCACGCCGGCAATGCCGGACGCCTGCACCGCGACGCGGCGCGGAGCGAGCATCTCCTCGTCCTGAAGCGCCGGCTCGACAGCATGCGCCGCAGGTCCGGGGCGGCGCCGGACGCCTCGGAATGACCGGTCCGATCCGGTCTGGACCGGTCTCGACACCCATGCCCTCGCCCCGGCCCTGAGACCGGAAGGCCGTCAACCATGCTTCCCGACCCGTCCGACCGACTCCTGCTGCGCGCGGCCCTCGACCCGCCCGCGGAGGCGCTCGCCTGCTTCGCCCGCTGGCGCGAGCGGATCGACCTCAACGACGTCGCCGGCACGTCCTTCCGCCTGCTGCCGCTGGTCTATCACCACATCGGGGCGATCATGCCCGACGATGCGATCAAGGCGCGCCTTCGCGGCATCGCGCGGCATGCGTGGCTGCGCAGCCGCTCCCGCTGGCATCTCTGCTCGGCGGCCATCGACCGGCTCGCGCAGCGCGGCGTTCCGTTCATGCTCACCAAGGGCACGGCGCTCGTCGTCCTCTTCGGCGGCGTCATGGAACTGCGGGTGCAGTCCGATTGCGACATCCTCGTCCCGCCGGACCACGCGGGCGCGGCGGTCGAGACCATGTTCGAACTCGGCTTCGTCGCGCCGCGCCTCGCGCCGGGCACGTTCCACGTCGAGGATCACCGCTCGATGCACGGCCTCGACTTCGCCCTCGCGGCGGGGGAGTTCGGCCTGCTGGACCTGCACTGGCGCCCGCTCCTCGACGTCGAGAGCGAGGCGCTGGCGGAAGAGTTCTTCGAGCGGGCGAACGCCGAGACGCTCAACGGACGCGCGGTGCGCGTGCCTTCTCTGGAACACGTGTTCCTGCAGGCGGCGATCCACGGCTCCAAGTTCGAGGAGCCGTTGCGGCACGACTGGATGGCGGATTGCCACCTGATGATGCGGTTGGCCGGCGAACGGATCCGCTGGCGCGGTCTCTGGGCGAGCGCAGAGCGCCACGGATTGGCCGGGCTCCTGGAAGAGACCCTCGACCTCCTCGCCGATACCGTCCTGCCGCCTCTGCCGTCCCGCGTCTGGCGCCGTCCGAGCGGTCGGGCGACGGCGCTGGAGCGGCGGGAGGCAGGCGCGCGCCTCAAGCATCCCGCCGATCGATCGAGGACCGACTGGCTCGCCCTCGATCTGAAGCGGCTCCACCGCTCGGATCCGGGCTTGAGCGGCCAGCCCCTGGACGCCTGCCTGCCGACGCTGCGCCGGAGGATGCGCGTGCCGACGCTTCCGCGGCGTCCGGACGACGATCACGGCCCGCTCTGGTTCGTCAGCGGATGGTCGCATATCGAACCGCACGGACGCTGGAGCGACGGCTCGGTCGCGGTCCTGGCGCTTCGTCCGCCCCCCGGACCCGCCCGGACGCTCGTCCTGCGGACCGTCTCGGTCGCCCCCGTCGATCAGCCGGCACCGATGGCGCGGGTCGTCGCCGCCGGCCGGTCCCTGGCGCGCCTGCAGGGGAGGGAGGGCGAGGAGCCGACCGTGACAGAGACCGCTCTCGACCTGTCGGAGGTGGAGGCGGAGGACGGCTGGATCGTCCTGCAGTTCCGGGTCACCGATCCCTTCATCCCTGCGCGCCTGGAACGGCGCGGCGACCCGCGCCAGCTCGGCGTGCTCCTCGTCTCCGCCGCCTGGGCCGCGGAGACGCCGGAACAGGACGCGGAATCGACCGCCGCGTAGGACGGGGCGCTCGGAGCATCGGTCGCGGCCGTGTTAAGCGGGGCGATGCACCGCCTCCGCCGGCTGATCGATCCCGCCCTCGTCACCCTGCTCCTGTCGCTCGCCGCCGGCAGCCTGTGGCTCGGCACGCACGAGGACGACAGCGATTTCGGCGCCGGCTTCCTCCTGGGGCTGATCGCGGGCGGCTCGCTCGCCTTCCTCGCCCTCGGAACGCGCCGCCGCGGCGACTGACGCGGCGGTGGACGCGGTAAGGCGTCGCGTTCCGGAACGCGCGCCGCGCCACCGCTCTTCCCGAAGGACCATCACGGACCGACCGGAGACCGAACACATGCGACATGCGCCATGGGCGCTGGGCACCCTGTGCCTCGCGCTGTCGACGACCTTGGCCTCGGCGCAGGGAAAGCCCCTGCCGCCGCCGGCCTCGGACGGACAGCCGGTCATGGAACTGACCATCGACAAGAAGGACGGCAGGATCGCCTGCGCACCCGCCGAGCTGCGCCTGCCCGCCGACACCAACGCCGAGCTGCGGGTCGTCAACCGCGCCGACCAGCCCGTGACGCTCACCATCGACGGCCAGTTCGAGAACGGCCTCGTGCAGCACGTGGACGGCGACCAGGGCCATGCCGCGAGCGAGAAGGGCTACACGATCAAGCTGAACGGCAAGGCGACCCTCAAGTTCAGGACGATGGCGGCCGGGGAACGGCCCTACGGCTGCACCGGCGCGAACAGCCAGAGCGAGCCCTTCGTCGGCAAGTACGTCCTCGTTCCCCCCGCCGGGTGAGCGGGGCCGGATCGCCATCCTCGGATCGCGTGGACGTTCGGCGTCCCCGCGATCCGATGCGGCCGTTCGGTCTCGGACCCTGCGCGGAGCGGATCAGGCGACGAAGCGGCACTGGGAGGCCGGGCTGCGGGTGTCCATGTCGCGGCCGCGATTGAGGTGGTCGTCGGCCTCCGCCGCGCAGCCGAGCATGCGGGCGAAGAGGAAGATCGTGAAGGCCGCGCTCTCCAGCGCCCCGGAGGAGAGCGCCCCTTCGCGGAACGGACGCCAGAGCATCTTCAGGAGCAACGCCGCGATCACTGCGTCGATATTCACGCAGTAGACGGTGCGCGAGACGCCCGCCTCGAACAGGGCCCGGACGAGCTCCCGGTAGTAGGCGTGGAAGGCGTTCGTCTCAGCCCGCTCGGTCAGCAGATCGTGGAGCCACACCTCGCGCGGGTCGTGGTTGACCGGCTTGTCCTTGAAGACCGGGTGGTTGACGCCCGGAATCTTGCGGATGTCGAGGCTGCCGGCCGACTTGCGGTCGGCCTTGTAGCGGGCGAACTCCGCCGCCGTGCGCGCGGCGAGGGCCGCGAGATCGACGCCGTGGCCGGGATCGCCCGGATCGGCGAGGCCGCTGTCGGAAAACTGCTCGATCAGGAAGGCGATCCCCTCGAAGCCGTTGCCGCCATGCGCGAAGCCGCAATGGGTGAGGAAGCCGATCATCGCCTTGTTGATCTGCACCCGCTCCGGATTCTCCGGCCCGTCCGCCGAGACCGCTCCCTTCACGCCCTGCGCCGAGATGGTGCCCGGTCCGTTCGAGAGCAGCAGGCCGACCAGCGTCTCGAAGACGAACAGGTCGCCGGGGCCGGGCTCGCTGCCCAGCAGCGCGAGGCAGCCGATCTCGCCGAGCGTGCGGCTGGCGGCGAGGTCGGCGTTGCCCACGCCGCAGAAGCTCTCCGCCCCGTGCCGGTCCGCGGGCACGGCGGCACCGAGCAGCACGGCGAAGAGGTCGAGCCACCACGGCAGGCACTCGGCGGTGAGCCGCGCGATGCGCTTGCGCAGGAGCGGCCCCCAGGCGAGGCTCAGGCACAGGCAGGCCATCACGCCGTCCCGCGTCGGATGGCCGGGCAGGCCGGCGAGGTGATCGAGGAAGACCGAACGGGCGCCCCGCGCCCGCAGCGCCGCGAGCAGGGCCTCGGCGCGGGCGTCCGGCTCGGGGCCGGTCAGGAGGGCCGCCAGTTCGGCATCCGCCGCCACGCAACCGTGGTCGAAGCCCGTATCCAGGGCGCTCGTCAGGCCGGCCTCGGCGAAGCGGTCGGTGAGGCGGCGCACGATCCGGCGCGTGCTCTCCGCCCGGCGCGGGCCGACGAGGCTCGCGGCGGCGGCGAGCACCACGTTCGGGGCGTTGCCGGCCTCCCGCGCGGCCTGCGCCGCGGCGAGTTCGGGCCGGCCGTGCAGGTTGACCCCGGCCGCCACCGCGGCGTTGACCAGGGCCCGGTCGTTGGCGCCGCCGGGCTCGCGCAGGAGCGGCAGCATCAGGTTGGCCTCCATCGGCAGGCGCGCCGCCTCCAGCATCGGCATCCCGTGCAGGTTCGTGACCTGGGTCTTCGGGTCCATCTGCGAGGCGCCGGAGGCGTCCTTCATCGACTGGCGCGGCAGGACGACGCCGATCTGGCGGTTCATCCGCGCGATCTGCGCGCCGTAGGGCTGGGCCGCCTCGACCAGCGGCAGGTCGAGGTCGGCCGGCAGGGAAAGACCCGCGTTCGAGCCGAACCACGCCTTGAGAGCGAGGTTGCTCTCGGGGGCGAAGTCGGGCTGCACGCCGTTCTGCGCCATCACCGCGCCGAGCGCGGCCGGGATGTGGGCGATGTTGGTCACGACCGCGCCGCGCTTCGAGACGACCGGGTCCTCGGGCGAGAACACGCCCGAGACCCCGAACTTGGCCATGAACCAGCGCTCCTTGGCCGCCGCGTCGTCGTCGCCGCCCGCCATGGCGCCGGCATGGCCCACGGCGCGCGTGAGCCGGCTCTTCCAGCGCCCGACCACGCAGGCGACTACGGGCTTGGTGAAGGCGGCATCGCGTTCGTAGTAGCCGCCGGGCTCGACGTAGAGCACCGCCGCCTTGCTGCGGGGATCGTTGCCGAGCGCGTGGGCGAATTCCGGGGCGCCGTACTGGATGTAGACGTCCTTGCCGCTGGAGATCAGCGTGGTGGTGCCCCAGCCGCTCATGCGCAGGTAGGTGGCGATCGTCGTGGTGAAGTTGCCGGAATTGGAAAAGATCGCGACCGAGCCGGGCTTCAGCGCCTCGCCCGGCGCGTCGCCGCCGAGCGCGCCGCCGATGCGGACCTGATGGTGGGCGTCGGCCACGCCGAGGCTGTTGCCGCCGAAGATGTCGATGCCGTTCTGCTGGCCGAGCGCCCGGATCTCGCGGCTGTCGTGGACCGAGAGCTTTTCCGTGACGATGAAGATCTTCTTCAGCTCCGGGTTGACCCGGATGAGCTCCGCCACGCCGTCGCGGGCGCCCGACGGCGGCAGGTAGACCACGCCGCAATCGAAGCGATGGCCCGCCGCCAGCCCCTCGCGCACGTCGTTGTAGACCGGGATGTCGCCGAGCGGCGTCTCCAGCACCTGTCCCGAGCGCCCGGGCGAGGTGCCGAACACCACGTTGCCGCCGGAATAGGCGTGGCCGACCGGCGTCACGTCGCTCGACTCGCCGCCGAGGATGTTGAGCACGCAGACCCGATCCTCGCGGCGCGCGATCTGCGCGAGCGAGTCGATGCCGACGTAATACTTGAAGCCGCCGATGCCCTGCTTGTGCACGTCCCGGTCCTCCCCGTGTACCTTCTTGAAGTCGCGCGCGTGCCCTACGCCGCGGTCGGCCGCGCCGAGGCCGGAATCCCGAGGCCGCGGGCGAGCGCCTCGCGGCCGCCCCGGCGCATCCAGAGGTCGGCCCGGCGGGCGTAGTCGACGACCTCGCTCATGTCGGAATCGAAGCCGAACAGGCGGTAGGGCAGCCCCAGGGCCTCCGCCGTGTCGCGCAGCGCCCCCATGCCGCGCACGAGGTTGGGGCCGCCGCGGCCGACCACGAGGTAGAGCGGCGTCGGCCCGTGCCGGCCGACATGCTCGCGCAGCGCGTCGGCGATCGCCCGGAAGGTCTCGAAGATGTCGGTGTTGTTCGATTTTCCGCCGATGACGAACAGCACGTTGGTCTGCGCCAGCCAGTGCCGGAAGCAGATCGCGGCCACCTGCTTCATCTTCTCGTAGGGCGGGTTGCCGCCGAAATCCGAGGAGATGATCGCGTCCTCGCCCAGCATCTCGGTGACCAGCGAGTTGGCGCCGCCGCCGAAGGTCGGCGCCAGGATGGTGCCGGCGGGGTTGATGACGCAGACGTCGCTCTGGCCCTGATAGGTGCGAAGCTGGTTGATCTCGGATTCGAAGTCCGAATAGTCGAGGGAGAACAGGTGGCCCGGCAGGCCGAGGCGCTGCCAGCGCGGATCGTCGCGGTCGAAGCCGCACTTGAAGTCGCAGGCCACCGGCGTCAGCCGGCCGTTGCGGTCGGGCCGCATCCGGATCGGGTTCAGCTCCAGCGTCGTCATGCCGAAGCCGTGGTAGAGTTCCCACAGCTTGGGCAGCTGCTGCACCAGCGGCGAGATCAGGGCCTTGGGCGCCTTCAGCTCGGAGAGCGCGTTGGCGACCACGAACGCCTTGAGGCCGGTGAGCGGATCGAAGGGGACCTGCGCCACCTCGCTCTTGTCGAGGTCCTCGATGTCGACGCCGCCGCGGTGGGTCAGCGTCATGGTCGGGGCGCGGTAGCGGGTGCTGTCGGTGATCGAGACATAGACCTCGTGCTCGGCCGGCACCGCGCCCTCGAAGGTGACGCCGTTGGCCTTGGCGACGACGTTGCCGTGGCGGTGCTCGACGAAGTAGAGCCGTTCCTTCTCGGCCAGCGCCGTCCGCAGGTCGCGGGCGCGGCCGAGCAGGCCCGCCTTGCCCTTCTTGCCGACGCCGCCCTTGAAGACCGGCTTGACGAAGACTGAGCCGCGCCGGTCGATCAGGCCCTTGATCGCCTCCTCGCTGGCGTCGGGCCCGAGCACCTCGGCCACGGGGAAACCCGCGAACTGCATGAGCTTGGCCCCATGCAACAGCCCCGTGACCTGCATCCGTCCCTCCCGCTTTGTCTTTGCCGGGAGCATAGGCGGGTAACCTGTCGGCAACCTGTCACAGGGCGAGAACTTGCCGGGACTTCGGCAAGACTTGCCTTTTTCCTGCCCGAGGCCTCCTCTGATCAAGCGGAGGCAAGCGGTTCGGTGACCGCGTCCTTGGCGGTGGGCGAAAGCGCCTTGAGCGTGATGCGTGTCAGCAGCCCCCTGCCGTCGCGCCCGTCATGCAGGCTCACGCGGCCGGAGAGGCGCTCGGCGAAGGCGCGCACGATCGACAGCCCCAGGCCGCTGCCGCCGGGATCGCCCTCCCGCTCCAGGCGGTGGAAGCGCTCGAACACCAGGGTGCGCTGCGCTTCCGGGATGCCGGGGCCGTCGTCCTCCACCTCGATGCAGGCGGTGCCGGGCTCGGGCGAGCAGACGCGCACGCAGACCTGCGCGCCGCGCCCGGCATAGCGCAAAGCGTTGTCGATCAGGTTGCACAGGATCTCCTCCAGGAGGAGGGGATCGACGGTCGCGCGCGGGTGGTCGGGCGCCTCGAAGGACAGCTCGACGCCGTGGCGGCGGGCGAGGCCGGCCAGATCCGCGGTGGCCTCGCGGGCGAGCGCCACGAGGTCCACCGGGGGCGCGTCGGCGGCGGGCGCCGCCTTGCCCTCGGCGGCGGCGAGCGTGAGAAGCTGCGCGATCAGGCGCTCCAGCCGGCCGACCGCCGCGCCGATGTCGCCGCGGGAGGTCTGCCACGCCGGGCTGCCGGGGGGCTGCCGGTCGAGCAGGGCGAGATGGCTCTTGAGGATGGCGAGCGGCGTGCGCAGCTGGTGCGAGGCGTCTGCCGTGAACTGGCGCTGCACCGCCATGGCGCGGTTGAGCTGGGCCAGCAGCTCGTTGAGGGCGCTGACGAACGGCACCGCCTCCCGCGGTACGCCGGCCACGGGAAAGGCCGGCACGTCGCCCCGGCGCCGGAGACGGCGCAGCTCCACCTCCCGGCGCAGCTCGTCGAGGGGGGCGAGCCCCATCCGCACCGCGAACCAGACGAGCAGGCCGCCGAGCCCCGAGAGCACGGCCACCAGCGCGGTCAGCGCCGTGAGCATGCGGCTCTCCAGGTGGTCGCGCCCCTGCGTGGTTTCGGCGACCTGCACCAAAGCCATGTGATTCGTGACGTAGATCGGCTTGAGCATCATGCCGACGCGCACCCGCTGGCCGCGGAACACGGCGTCGCGGTAGGCCAGGGTCTCGGGCGGCGGCAGGGTCGTAGGCAGCGGCAGGTCGGGATAGCCGGTGACGAAGGTGCCGTCGTCGGTGACGCTGTAGAAGATGCTGTCCCGCTCGGAATTCGAGAGCATGCCGAAGGCGGCGGCCGGCAACTCCACCGAAACCGTGCCGTCCTGCACGGTCAGCCGCTCGGCGATCGACAGGATCGAGCCGGCCAGCACCCGGTCGTAGGCGCTGGTCACGAAGGTGTGGACGAACCACGTCCCGCCGACGGAGAGCGTGACCGCGAGCGCCGCCAGCGGCACCAGCAGGAAGGCGGCGACGCGGACCCGCAGGGAGCGTGAGCGCATCGCGGGCCTCAGCGCTCGGCCTCGGGCGTCGCCGGCTCCATCAGGTAGCCCAGCCCCCGCATGGTGACGATGCGGGGGCCCGCCCCGCCGAGCTGGCGGCGCAGGCGGGCGATGTAGACCTCGATGACGTTGGGGGCGACGTCGTCGTCGAAGCTGAACACCTCGGCGATCAGGCGCTCGCGGGTCACCACCCGGCCGACCCGCGAGATCAGCGATTCGAGGATGGCGAGTTCGCGCTTGCGCAGGGGCAGCACCTTGCCGGCGAGCGTCGCCACCTGGCCCGAGCGGTCGTAGACGAGGTCGGCGCAGGTCAGGACCGGGGCGGGCTGGCCGCTGCCACGGCGCACCAGCGCCCGCACCCGCGCCTCCAGCTCGGCCGGATCGAACGGCTTGGCGAGGTAGTCGTCCGCCCCGAGGTCGAGGCCGGTGACCCGGTCGGCCACCGCCGAGCGGGCGGTGAGGATCAGGACCGGCACGATCATGCCGGCCCGGCGGATGTCGCGCAGCACCTCGAAGCCGGAGCGGTCGGGCAGGCCGAGATCGAGCACGACCAGCGCGTAGGACTCCTGTCGCAGGAGATCGAGCACGTCGGCCCCGCGCGCCTCGTGATCGACGGCGAAGCCGCTGAGCCGCAGGCCCGCGACGATCCCGCGCGCCAGCGCGGCGTCGTCCTCCACGATGAGGATCCGCATGACCCGACCGCCCTTTCCACCCGGAGCGGGTCCGGAACCCGCACGGCACCCCCGACGAGACCCCGCTGCATCATTTTTCCGGCGGCGGTGGCCCGTGTCAGGATGATGACAGCTTATGTAAATAGCTTGACCCTCGACAGGCCCGCAACGAGACGCGCCGTCCTTCGGGGGAACATCGATGTACAAACGGATCGCGGTATCGCTGACCTTGTCGCTGCTGGGCGTCGCCGGGGTCCGCGCCGAGCCGGTCGTCCCGGCCGGATATCCGGCAAACTATGCCGAGATCGTCAAGGCCGCCGAGAACGAGGGCACCCTCTCGATCTACTCCAACGCCGACGCCGCGGAAGTTTCCGAACTTCTCGCTCAGTTCAAGGCGCTCTATCCGAAACTGAAGGTCGAGTACGCCGACCAGAACTCGACGGAACTCTACAGCCGCTACGTCGCCGAGGCCGCCGCCGGCAAGACCGCGGACCTGATCTGGTCCTCGGCGATGGATCTCCAGATCAAGCTCGTCAACGACGGCTACGCGCTGACCTACGCCTCGCCCGAGAAAGGCAACCTGCCCGACTGGGCCAAGTGGCGCGACCAGGCCTACGGCACCACCGCCGAGCCGATCGTCTTCGCCTACAACAGCCGGCTCGTGCCCCAGGCCGAGGTGCCGCGCAGCCACGCCGACTTCGCCAAGCTGGTCGCCACCCGCAAGGACGACTTCAGGAACAAGGTGACGTCCTACGATCCCGAGCGGTCCGGCGTCGGCTTCCTCTACATCACCCAGGACTTCCAGATCAGCCCGACCGCGACCTGGGACACGGTCAAGGCGATGGGGCAGGCGAGCGCCAAGTTCTACACCTCGACCGGCGCGATGATCGAGCGGGTCGTCTCCGGCGAGCACACGCTGGCCTACAACATGATCGGCTCCTACGTGCTCCAGCGCAACCGCAAGGACCCGACGCTGAGCTACGTCCTGCCCAAGGACTACACGCAGGTGATGTCGCGCATCGCCTTCGTCTCGGCCAAGGCGAAGAGCCCCAACGCCGCCAAGCTGTTCCTCGACTTCATCCTCTCCCGCGACGGTCAGGTCGAGCTGGCCAAGCGGGCGATGACCTCGGTGCGCAACGACCTCCAGGCCACCCACGGAATCGCCAGCCTGCCGGGCGCCACGGAAGTCACCCTGAAGCCGATCCGGGTCGGGCCGGAGCTGCTCACCTACCTCGATCAGATCACGCGGCTGCGCTTCCTCAAGCAGTGGCAGCGGGCGCTCCTCGCCAACTGACCGGAAGGTATCCCGATGTCCCGCCCCTTCCGCATCGCGGTGGTGCTCGTCACCGCGCTCCTGATCCTCGCGCCCGTCGGGCTCGTGGTCTACCAGAGCTTCCTCAGCGGCCCGTTCTTCCAGCCGTCGAGCCACCTCACCACCCAGGCCTACGAATTCGTCCTGTTCGAGGAGGACGATTTTCGCGCGGCCTTCATCAACTCGGCCGTCATCGCCGCCGGGATGACCGCGATCGCGGTGCCGCTCGGCTGCATCATGGCCTTCCTCATCGTCCGCACCGACCTGCCGGGGCGCCGCTTCATCGAGCCGCTGGTGCTCGTGCCGATGTTCGTCTCCTCGGTGGTGCTGGCCTTCGGCTTCGTCGTGGCGCTCGGGCCCGTCGGCATCGTCAGCGTCTGGGCGAAGAACCTCCTCGGCTTCATCCCCTGGTATCTCTACTCGAAGACCTCGCTGATCCTGATCGCCGGGCTCACCCACGTGCCTCACGTGTTCCTCTACGCGTCCTCGGCGCTCCGCTCGCTCGGCTCGGACGTGGAGGAGGCGGCCCGCTCCTCCGGGGCCGGCCCCCTGCGGGTGGCGGTGACGGTGAGCCTGCCGATGATCATGCCCAGCATCCTCTACGCCTCGGTGCTGGTGTTCTTCCTCGGCTTCGAACTGTTCGGCCTGCCGCTGGTGCTGGGCGATCCCGAAGGGATCATCGTGCTGGCGACCTACCTCTACAAGCTGACGAACAAGCTCGGCACGCCCTCCTACGACCTGATGGCCGTCGTCGTCGTGGCGATCATCTTCGTGACGCTGCCGCTGGTCTACACCCAGCGCAAACTGCTCGCCGCCGCCAACCGCTACGTCGCGGTCAAGGGCAAGGCGAGCGCGCAGAGGCCGCTCTCGATCGGTGCTTGGCGCTGGCCCGCGGTGGCGCTGATCGGGGTCTGGCTCGGCGTCACGGTGATCGTGCCGGTGGCCGCGCTGGTGCTGCGCTCGTTCCTCTCCACCTGGGGCGAGGGCGTGAGCATCCTCGACAACCTGACGCTCGCCCATTTCCGCGAGCTGATGGAATACCCCAACCTCGTGCGGGGCATCGTCAACACGCTGCTCATCGCCTCGGTCGGCGGCGCGCTTTCGGTCGGGTTCTACGCGCTGGTCAACCTCGCGCTGCACCGCTGGCGCTCGCGCTGGACGGCCTTGATGGACTACCTCGTGCTGGTGCCCCGCGCCATGCCGGGCCTGATCGCGGGTTTGGCCATGTTCTGGCTGTTCCTGTTCACCCCGGTGCTCCAGCCCTTCCGCCAGACCCTGTTCAGCCTGTGGCTCGCCTACACGCTGGTCTGGCTCGCCTACGGCATGCGGCTGGTGAGCGCCTCGCTGCTCCAGATCGGGCCGGAACTCGAAGAGGCCGGCCGCGTGGTGGGCGCCCGCCCCGCCCAGGTCAGCCGCGACGTGACGCTCCCGCTCATCAAGGCCGGCCTCATCGGCTCCTGGGTGCTGATCTTCGTCACCTTCGTCCGCGAATACTCCACGGGCGTCTACCTGCTCAGCCCCGGCACGGAGGTGATCGGCTCGCTGCTGGTCTCGCTCTGGGGCACCGGCGCCGTCGACCTCGTCACCGCGCTCTCCACCGTCAACCTCGCCCTCATCCTCGTCGGCCTCGGGCTGATGTTCGCCCTCGGGAACAAGCGTCATGCCTAAGCTCGCCATCGAAGACCTGCACCTGCGCTACGGCACGGTCGAAGTCCTCAAGGGGATCGACGCACAATTCGAGGAAGGCTCCGTCGTCTGCCTGCTGGGCCGCTCGGGCAGCGGCAAGACCACGCTGCTGCGCTCCATCGCCGGATTGGAGGAGCCCTCCAAGGGCGCGATCCGGATCGATGGCCGCCCGGTCTACGACGCGGCGGCGAAGATCAACCTGCCGCCCGAGCGGCGCGACCTCGGCTTCGTGTTCCAGTCCTACGCACTCTGGCCGCACAAGACCGTGTTCGAGAACGTCGCCTACGGCCTGCGCCTGCGCGGCGTGTCGAAGGCCGACCTCGCCGCCAAGGTCCAGGCGGCGCTCGACGGCGTCGGCCTCGGCCAGCTCGCCGGGCGCTATCCCTCGCAGCTCTCGGGCGGCCAGCAGCAGCGCGTCGCCATCGCCCGGGCGCTGGTCTACGAGCCGCCGGTGATCCTGCTCGACGAGCCGCTGTCGAACCTCGACGCCAAGCTGCGCGAGGAGGCCCGGATCTGGATCCGCAGCCTGATCAAGCGGCTGGGCATCACCGCCGTCTTCGTCACCCACGACCAGGCGGAGGCGCTCGCCATCGCCGATCAGGTGGTGCTCCTCGACGGCGGGCGGCTCGTCCAGTCGGGAACGCCGGAGGATCTCTACGAGCGCCCCACCACCCTGTTCGCCTCGGAGTTCATGGGCACCAACAACACGCTCACGCTCTCCCTGGAGCGCCATCAGGGCGGGCAGGCGCTGGTGTCGATCGGCGGGCACCGCCTGATGGGCAGCCTGCGCAACGGGGCGGAGCAGGCGGGCGTCGGGCGCGAGGCCAAGGGCGTGATCCGCATCGAGGCGGTGCGGATCGCCGACGGCGCCGGCCAGAACCGGGTGCCGGCCGAGTACGAGACCTCGATCTATCTCGGCAACCAGTTCGAGCACCTGTTCCGCTGCGCCGGCCAGACCATCCGGGTGCTGTCCGACCGGCGCGCGGGACCCGGCCCCCACTGGCTCGAATGCCCGGCCGAGCGGCTGTGGGTGTTCTGAAGAGACCGGAGCGGCGGCCGGCCCCTTACGGTCTCGAAAGGTGAAGGCGGGCGCCTCGTGCGTCCCGTCCGATCCGAATACGGGACCTGCGGCGCCGAAAACTGAATAGAGCGTCGCACTATTGAAAAAACAAAAAAAAGAACCCCGAGCCACGGGGACGGCGGAGCCATGCCCGAACGCCACCCGGCACGGGCGGCCCTCGACACGATCGACGGCATCGAACACACCAGAGGGGGAACCAGACGTGCCTATCCTGAAGACGATCCTGCTCACGTCGGCGGCGGGGCTCGCCACGCTATCCGCGGCCCTCGCCGCCGATCTGCCGGCCGCCAAGGCCGTGCCGATCGAGTATGTCCGGGTCTGCACCGCCTACGGCGCGGGCTTCTTCTACATTCCCGGCACCGACACCTGCCTGCGCATCTCGGGCCGGGCGCGGGCCGAGTACGGCTACCAGACCTCCTACAGCCGCAATCCCGGCTCCGGGACGGGGCCGGGAGATCTGGCCGGCTTCATCACCCGCCTGCGCTTCAACGTCGATGCCCGCACGCAGACCGGCTACGGGACGCTGCGCGCCTTCCTGCGCCTCGACGCGGGCAGCCGCACCGGCATCCCGACCATGCATTCGGGCACGCAGAACCGCATCGGCAACGCCTTCCAGGCGACCGGGATCGACGCCTTCGGCCGGAACCAGAACTACATCAACACCGACAAGGCCTTCATCCAGTTCGCCGGCATCACGGCGGGCCGGGCGTCCTCGTTCTTCGACTTCTACGCTCACGACTTCGAGTTCATCGCCTCGACCATGAACTCGAACCTCGGCTCCACCAACCTGCTCGCCTACACGGGCAAGTTCGGCGACGGCTTCACCGCGACGCTGTCGATGGAGGATCCGGTCTTTCGGCGCACACCGCTCTACGTTCCGGGCGGCACGCAGGCGGGCGCCACGGTGGGGCCGGCACCGGTCTATATCGGCTACGACGCCTTCGGCGCGCCGACCCGCTACGCCTTCGCCGACATGATCCAGCGCTCGCGCATGCCCGACTTCGTCGGCACCCTGCGCTACGATTCGGCCTGGGGCTCGGCCCAGCTCTCGGCCGCTTTGCACGAGGTGAACACCGGCGGCTTCGCCAGCGCCGCGGGGGGCGCGGAGACGGCGGCCGTGGCCGTGACGCCGGACCGGCCCGAGACCCGCTACGGCTGGGCGGTCCAAGGCGGCCTGAAGATCAACCTTCCGTTCCTGGCTCCGGGCGACACGCTCTATCTCCAGGGCGCCTACGGCGAGGGGGCGCAGCTCTATACCGGCTACTCGGCCTATACGGGCTCCTATATCGGCAACACCTCGTCGATCCAGGGCTCCGCCTTCGGCCAGTACTTCAACGACGCGGTGCTGAACCCCTTCACCGGCAAGCTCGAACTGTCCACGAGCTTCACCGCCGTGGCCTCGATGCTGCATTACTGGTCGCCCGAGTGGCGCTCGGCCCTGTTCGCCTCCTACGGGGAACTCGCCTTCGCCCGCGGCTCGCGCGCGGCGCAGGGCTCCTATTACGACCTGATCGGCGCCGGGCCCGGCACGCCCGGCACGCGCTTCTTCGCCCTGAATCAGGTTTTGCGCGACAATTACCGCGTCGTGGTCGGCGGCAGCCTGATCTGGTCGCCGGTCAAGGATCTCGATATCGGCGTGGAGGGCATCTACACGCAATACGGCGTCCAGAGCGGTCGGGTGCTCGACCTCAGCAAGGCCCCGTTCCAGAACGCGGCCTACGTCAACACCCTCGCCAACCCGGTCCGCACCAAGACCAGCGAGGACGTCGTGCAGATCCGCGCCCGGATCCAGCGCGATTTCTGAACCCGGGAAGCGCATCCTCGGCCCGAAAGGGCTCGGGACCGGGCGCCGGTCCGGATGCCGAGCGGCGGCCGATGACGTTGACCGTCACCGGCCGCATGGGGCCGGAGCCGCGGCATCAATGCCGCGGCAGGGTCCGGAGCACAGCCAGGAACACGTCCACGTCCTCGCGGGTGTTGTAGAAGGCGAGCGAGGCCCGCACCGACTGGTCGACGCCGAAGCGTCGCAACGCCGGCAGGGCGCAGTGATGCCCCGAGCGCACCGCGATGCCGTGAGCGTCGAGATGGTGGGCGACCGTCTCGTTCTTCAGCCCATCGATCGTGAAGGACATCACGCTCGCCTTGTGGCGGGCGGTGCCGATCAGGCGCAGGCCCTTGATCTCGGCCAAGCCACCTTCCGCGTATTCCAGGAGATCGTGCTCGTAGGCCGAGATCGCCGGGAGCCCGACGCTCTCGAGATAGTCGAGCGCCGCGCCGAGGCCGACCGCACCGGCGATGTCGGGCGTGCCCGCCTCGAACTTTTCCGGCGCGCCCTTGTAGACGGTCTTCGCGAAGGTGACGTCCTCGATCATGTGGCCGCCGCCCTGCCACGGCGGCATCGCCTCCAGCAGGTGCTTCTTGCCGTAGAGCGCGCCGATGCCCGTGGGGCCGAACACCTTGTGACCGGAGAAGACCAGAAAATCGGCGTCGAGCGCCTGCACGTCGATGGGGATGTGCGGCGTCGATTGCGCGGCATCGACCAGCACCGGCACGCCGTAGGCATGCGCCAGCGCGATGATCTCTTGGATCGGGTTGACCGTGCCGAGGGCGTTGGCGACATGCGTCACCGAGACGATCTTGGTGCGGCCGGACAGCAGCGTCGCGTATTGCTCGAAGATGATGTCGCCCCGGTCGTCCACCGGGATCACCCGGATGGTGGCGCCGGTCTGCTGCGCCAGGAGCTGCCAGGGCACGATGTTGGCGTGGTGCTCGATCGTCGAGACGATGATCTCGTCGCCCGGCCCGATGTTGGCGCGGCCGTAGGAGTTGGCCACGAGGTTGATCGCCTCCGTGGTGCCGCGCAGGAAGACGATGTCGTCCTTCGACGGGGCGTTGAGGAAGCGCCGGGTTTTCTCGCGCCCGCCCTCGAACAGATCCGTCGAGCGGGCCGCCAGCGTGTGCGCCGCCCGGTGGATGTTCGAGTTGTGGCGGGCGTAGAACTCGGAGGTCGCGTCGATCACGCTCTGCGGCTTGTGGGTGGTGGCCGCGTTGTCGAGCCACACCAGACGGTGCCCGTTCACGCTTTGGTGCAGCGCCGGAAAATCCTTGCGGATGTGCTCGACATCGAACGGCGCACCCGCCGGCACCGATCCGTGCGAGGTCACCCGCGGGGCGGGGCCGTGATGGCGCGAGGGCTCGACCCGCGGCTGGGCGTGGCTTTTCTTGTCTCTTGCCGGCGGCGGTGCCGGGCTCAGGAAGTAATAGTCGCCGGTGTTGTCGGGCGCCGGTGCGCTTGGATGCGGCAAGCTGCCGGTGCGCGAAAAATGCTCCTGCGCCGCGTTGCCGCCGGGCTTGCCGGGATCGCGCGGCACGAGGTGCGGCGCCAGCGCGTGGGCGAAGCCGTTGGCGCGGGGATGGTCGGCCGCGACCTGACGGTGCAGGTTATGGCCGCCGGGGATCGTGGCGGCCACGTCCGGCACGCTCGGCACGAAGTATTCCGGAAACCGGTTCTGGTTCGGGAGCGGGTGCACCGAGGGGATCGCCGCCACGTCGAAAAAGTTCGCGCTCGCCGGCGCGGGCGTCGCGCCGACGGGGTTGGCGTGCGAGGGGCCGGAGAGGCCGGGCAGGCCGACCGGCGGCGCGCCGAACGAGCGGGCGGCCAGCGCCGCCCCATCGGGCTGGACGCCCGAGGTGAGGGCGCCCGACGGCGCGGACGGCACGCCGAAGGTGGCGCCGGGCAGCGCGGGCGGCCCGGAACCGGAGGGAAGACTCTCCAGGCCCTGCGGACCTTGAGGCGTCTGCGGCAGGTGGGGCTGGAACGGCGCGCTCGACGCCTGTCCCTGGCTGGTGATCTCGCGGGCGAGACGCCCGACGAGATCGGCGTGCGCCAGATCGCCCGCGCTGCCGGTCGGAAGACCGAGAGCGGGTGCGTTAGGCGTAGTCATGGTAGTTGCCCAGCAGCACGTTATCGAGACGGGCGATGGCGTCCTCGACCAGCACGGCGGCCGAGAAGTAGCGGGTCACGAGGTGCGAAGCGATGGAGTGGTCGTTGATGCCCATGTAGCGCACCGACAGGCCGGGCTCGATCTCGCCGGTCACGCCCGATTTCTGCAGGCCGACCACGCCCTGCTCGCCCTCGCCGACGCGCAGCAGCAGGATCGAGGTGGTCTGGGCGCCCGTCACCGGATCGATGTCGATCGGCAGCTTGTCGCTGGGAACGAGCGGGACGCCGCGCCACGTGATGAACGGCGCACCGAACAGGTGGACGACGACCGGCGGGACGCCGCGGCGGGTGGCCTCACGGCCGAAGGCCGCGATGGCGCGGGGATGGGCGACGAAGAAGGCCGGCTTCTTCCAGACCAGCGTCAGCAACTCGTCGAGGTCGTCCGGGGTCGGCGGGCCGGAGCGGGTCGGGATGCGCTGGCGGCCCGAAACCTCGCCGAGGAGGCCGAACTGCGCGTTGTTGAAAAGCTCCCACTCCTCGCGCTCCTTCACGGCATCGACCGTGAGGCGGATCTGCTCGCGCAGCTGGTCGATCTCGTTGGAGTAGAGATCGGTGACGCGGGTGTGGGTGTTGAGGATCGTCTGGATCGTCGAGAGGTGGTACTCGCGCGGATCGATCTCGTAATCGACGAAGGTGGTCGGCAGGCGCGGCTCGCCGGTATGGACCGCCAGCAGCTCGATGCCCTGCTCGCCGTAGGAGTTGGCGTGACCCTTCAGGCGGTCGCGCTCCTCCTGGTACTGGTCGATGCGCGAGCGGATGCCCTCGTCCTCGATCGCGGCGCGGTCGAGGGTCAGCAGCGTCACCGCCGAGAGCGCCTTCACCGCCGGCGCCGGGCCGGCCGTGCCGACGAGGGCGTCGTCGCCGAAATAGTCGCCGCGGGTGGCCAGTCCCTGGCGCAGGCGGCCCTTGTAGGGGCCCGACAGGGTCAGCTCGACGGTGCCGTCGGTCACCACGACGAGGCTGCGGCCGGACGAGCCCTCCTCGGCGATGACGTCGCCGGCCTTGTGCCGGCTCTCCGTGAATTTCTGCGAGAGCGCGGCGAGTTCCGCGTCGCCCAGGCGGCTGAACAGCGGCACGGACCGAAGGGAGCCCGGGCGGACCGAGCGGGCGCCGTCCTCGCTCGCGAGATCGATGCGGCCGGGCTTGGCCAGCACCACGGCGCGGCGGTTCACCCGGTAGACGCCGCCCGCGACGTCGACGAAGGGCAGCAGGCGCAGGAGGAAGCGGGGGGTGTTGGCGACGTTCTGGACCGAGGTGACGGTCGCGGTCGCTAGATTGCGCGCGGCGGATGCGCTCACGCTTAGGCCCGGTCCACTCATCTGTCGTCGTCTCCCGTTGATCGAATTCTGCTGAAGGCCCGTGCCCATGCGAGGGCGGCGGCGCGGCCGAACGCGCGCGCCGGAACCACATTCGCAAGGAATGCGGCCGACCAGGACTGTCGGACATTTGACAATCGCCGGCGGATACTTGTGTCGGCCGACGATGCGCCGCGAACCTAGAAGACCGGTTGCGTCACCGTCAATAGAATGCTTTTCTCATTTTTCGCCGATCCGGATGACAAGCTTCTATTGTAAGGCTATAATGGAAAAACTACTTCCCCAAGAGCTGCAACTAGTGGAAAATTATTCTCCTTAATACGGAATTCCACGATGTCTTGGGACGGATTTCCATCCGAGGCGCCGGATCGGGTCGCGCCGGTCAGATCCCGTCGCCGAAGCCGAAGGATTGATCCATGCTCTGGGCCGGCTCCTCGCCGGGCTTGAGGCGGGAGACGACCCGCGCCGGCACGCCCGCGACGGTGGTGTGGGCCGGCACCTCGTGCAGCACCACCGCGGCGGCGGCGACCTTGGCGCCTTCCCCGACCCGGATGTTGCCGAGCACCTTGGCGCCGACGCTGAGCAGCACGCCGCGGGCGATTTTCGGATGGCGGTCGCCGCTCTCCTTGCCGTTGCCGCCGAGCGTCACGGATTGCAGGATCGAGACATCGTCGGCGACCACGGTGGTCTCGCCGATCACGACGCCGGTGGCGTGATCGATGAACACCCCCGAGCCGATCCGCGCCGCCGGATGGATGTCGCAGCCGAACACCTCGGAGATGCGGCTCTGGAGGTGAAGCGCCAGCGTCGCGCGGCCCTGGTGCCAGAGCCAGTGGGCGACGCGGTAGCCCTCCAGCGCCGCGAAGCCCTTGTAGAACAGGAACGGGTCGATGTAGCGCCGACAGGTCGGGTCGCGCTCGCGGATCGCCACGAGGTCGCGCACGGCGTGGCTCCCGGCCTGCGGATCGGCCTCGAAGGCGGACAGGCACAGGTCGCGCACGGTGAGCCGCGACAGGTCGCCGTCGCCGAGGCGATGGGCGAGGCGGTGGGCGAGGGCCGCGGCCAGGCGGCGCTGGTCGAGCACGGTCGCCTGGACGAGGCCGGCATAGAGCGGCTCCTCGATGAGCGCGGCCTCGGCCTCCGCCCGCATCGTCGCCCAGACATCGTCCTCCGCGGTGCTGCGGCTGGTCGCCCGCAGCGGCGGGGCGAACGCGAGCGCGGTGGTCATCGCCGGCCCTCCGGCCGGGACGAGCGGGCGCGGGACGGAGCGTTGCCGGCGCTGCGGCGGTGATCGGTGCGGGTCATGGCCGTCGTCGTCCGGTCCGTCAGGCGTGGGGCGCGGTCAGTGGATGCGTCGGAACAGGTCCGGCAGGTAGCCGTGCAGGGTCTCGTGGCCTTCGAACTGGACGTCGACCGTGGGCGCCCGCCCGGGCTGCCCGTGGATGCCGACCACCCGGCCCCTGGCGTTCCGCCAGATGCCCAGCGCCTCGGCGAGGTCGAGCCGGTCGAAGACGACCTGATCGCCGGGGAGCATCGTCGCACTGACCATGATCGTGTCCTCTGGCTGGATTTCTCGTCGGTGGATCCGGGTCGCGAAGCCGGGCCGCACTCAGTTCGCCCGGTGCCGGCGGGAGGCGCCGGAAAAGCCTTCCCACCGTGCCGGAAAGCGGGAGAAGATTTGCTGCGCGCGGGAACCGAAGGAGAGCATGTTCTTCGCTAAGTATCTGTCTTATAACGATAATTTCCGATAATTCCGCCTTTGGCAAGCCTTGTTCCGCGCATTGTCCCGCGTTACCTCTGCGCGCGGCCGTGGCCGGCGACGTGGCTCGGCGGCGGCTCCCCCCGGACCTTGCGAGGGATCGCCTCATGCTCACCTACCTGCCCTCGCTTCTCGGGGGCCTGCTCATCGGCGCGGCGGCGGCGTTGCTGATCCTGCTGAACGGCCGCATCGCCGGCGTGAGCGGCATCGTCGCCGGCCTCGCCCGCGCCCCCGACGGGCGCTGGGCGAGCGATCTGGCATTTGTGACCGGGCTGGGGCTCGGGCCGGTCGCGTTCGCGGGGCTCACCGGCGCGTGGCCGTCGATGCGGATCGAGGCCGGCCTGCCCGTCCTCGCCCTCGCCGGCGTCTTGGTCGGCTTCGGCACGAGGCTCGGCTCGGGCTGCACCTCCGGCCACGGGGTCTGCGGCCTCGCCCGGTTCTCGCCGCGCTCGCTGGCTGCCGTGCTGACCTTCCTGGCCACCGGCATCCTGACGGTCGCCCTCGTGCGGGTCATGTCGTGAGCGGGCCGCTCGCGGCGAGGCTGCGGGCCGCGGCGGCGCTCGCCTCCGGCCTCCTGTTCGGGCTCGGCCTCTCCCTGTCGGGCATGCTCGATCCGGCGCGCGTGCGCGGCTTCCTCGACGTGGCGGGCGACTGGGACCCGAGCCTCGTCTTCGTGCTCGGCGGAGCGGTGACGGTCTCGGCGGCGGGCTACGCCCTGGCCCGGCGCCTGCGCCGTCCGGCGCTCGACGCGCGCTTCCACGAGCCGGGCAAGACCCGGATCGACCCACCGCTGCTCCTCGGCGCGGCTTTGTTCGGGATCGGCTGGGGTCTGTCGGGCTTCTGCCCCGGCCCGGCGATCGCGGCCCTCTCGACCGGAGCGCTGCCGGTGGCGGTCTTCGTCGCAGCGATGCTCGCCGGCATGGCCGTCCACGCCGTCCTGCGCCCCGCGACGCGCGCCTCGACCGAACCGCTCACGCGCACTCCGCGATGAGGCGCCCGCCGGTTCCGACGGGGCCCAAGCCGGGTCCGGCACCGCGCCGGTCGTCAGATCGGCGACCAGCCGCTTCAGCTCGCTGTTCTCGTCCTCCAGTGGCTTGAGCCGTCGGATCTCCGGCACGCCAAGGGAAACGACCCCGACGACGAACTGCTTCTTTCAGCGGTAGAAGGTCGGCTCGGATACGCCCATCTTCCGGCAGACCTCGTCCATCGAGGCGCCGTTCTCCGCCTGCAGAAGGGCGAAGGCGATCTGTTCGTTCGTGAAGCGTTTGCGAGGCGTGGCATCCACCCTCCCTCAGGGTTCAGGATGCCCGAAAAACTTGCGCTCAGCGCAGAATAGTTTGCTGGGTCAGGGTCATTCGTCAAGTTGCAAAGGGCGTAGACAGGGAGCCTTGCGGCCAGAGCCGAGGGCGGACGGCCCAAATGGGATGCGCCTCGACGGCATTTCTTAGATTTCCACTACCAGCTCCACCCTGTTTTCATGTGCCATCCATGTGCCGTGGAGTTTCTGGCGAGGGATGGAAGGGATGGCAGGAAGAATTGGCAAGTCCCTGTAAAATCTCGGGAATGCGTTGGAACGCGTAGAAGTCGGTGTCGAGACATGGAAAAGCCCGCAGAACGAAGGCCAGGGCCTTGGTTCTGCGGGCTTATTTTGGTTGCGGGGGTAGGATTTGAACCTACGACCTTCAGGTTATGAGCCTGACGAGCTACCGGGCTGCTCCACCCCGCGGTGATGGTGGTGTC
>NZ_JACHOP010000030.1 GCF_014199935.1 Methylorubrum rhodinum | reverse complement strand
AGGGGCTGATGAACGCCCCCGTGCTGGTCGACCTGCGCAACGTCTACACCCCGGCCGAGGCCGAGAAGCACGGCTTCGCCTATACCGGCGTGGGCACCACTTCGGCCAACGGCGCGGCCTGAGGCCGGCCTTCGCCCCGGACCCGTCGTCCGGGGCGGGACGGTCGCGTCGTCACCGGGCGGCGCGGCGGGCCAGGAGGGCGTGCAGCACCTGCGCCGCGACCACCCCCAGGATCGCGGCACTGCCTTTCACGGAGAAATCGAACAACCGGCCGTGCCGGCTCGCGGTGAGACCCTGCGCGAGTTCGAGGAGGCCGGCCATTGCGACGCTCGCCGCCATCGCCAGCCACCAGCGGCGGGGATAGGACAGGGCGAGCAGGAACCCGAATACGGCGTAGGCGGCGGCCCGCTCCAGGTGCGGCGAGGCGACGACCGGCCGCGCCTCGATCGGCGACAGCGTCACGAAGACGAGAACCGCCGCGACGATCCAGGCCGCGATGCGAACGAGGGTCAACATGCCACCCTCGTGCGCAGCGGCGCATCCGCGGTCAAGCTGCGAATCGAAGCAGGCCGTCGGTGGGCCGGATCGGTGCGCGGGCGCCGCCGCCGGCCCGTTTCGGCGCGTCCTGCGCAGTCCTCGCAAGCGGGGCGCTTCGAACCTCAGGTCGTTTTTACCGGACTTACCCAATTTGGAGGATGCAACCTCCCGAACTCCGATGCCTCCTGCACCCGTTGACCATGCTGCCGCGGTTCGGGGCCTTCTGGATGACCAAGGGTATGCCTGTCCGGGGCGGACGGCTTCGAGGGGGAAACAAGATGATCCGGGACATCGAGGAACTGCCGCGCTGGCTCCAGCGCCGGGAAGGCCGTACCGCCGGCCGCTACGACGGCAACAAGGTCGTGCGCTGGATCGCGCGACGCAACCTGAAGGATCGTTCCGCCGGGACGGCGACGGAGTTCCCGGCGACGCAGGATTGGTCGCGCATCGGCGGTTTCGGCATGCTGCGGCTGGTGGCCGACAATTAGAGCACCGGCCCGTCAGGCGGCCTCCGGCTTTCGGAAAAAACCGATGCGGCACAGGATCTTGGCGCGGCGTTCTGGATGTGCTGTCCAGGGCGACGCGCTCGGGTGCCGACCGAGAGGCGTGTTCCCCTCGACCGGTGGAACGCGTCTCTCGAACCCGTCCGATGCAGATCATCGCGGCGATTCGGATGCGAGGCGGCTGGGGCGGCCGCGTCTCCTCAAATCGTTGCGCCGCCGAGGCGACCGACCCGCTTCCATCAGCAATCGGCCGCGGAAGGAGCAGTAACGGGGAGCGATCTTCGCCAACGATTGCCCTGGACATTGCGGCCAAACAACTTGGCACCGTGGCCGGCCGGGTCCATGATCACACTCGATAAGCCGCCGGAGCACGCGGCGGCATCGGAGGGTCGTCCCATGCTTGCCGCCAACCGCCTCGTGAAAGCCGCCTGGATCGCCGTCGACGTCACGAAGGAGCGCGCCGAGCGCGTTCTCGTGGTCGAGGCCTATATCGCCGTGAGCCCGCTGGAGAAGAACTACGACGCGGAGCGCTACGAGCGCGTGGTGGAGGACGTGCGCCGGGTGCTGGCCGCCAATCCCGAGATCGACCGCGCCTCGATCCTGAGCATGCACCGCGACGCCGGCTGCGCCGCCCTGTTCCGCTCGGCACCGGCCACCGCGGCCTGACGAGCGGCAGAGCGGCCTCAGTCGAGCGGGGCCTGAGCCGGATCGTGCGGGAGCCCGACCTCGGCACTCTCGCGAGCGTTTGCGCGCCGCGTACCCGGCGGGGTCACGCGGCCGGCAGAGCCGGTCCCGGCACTACCGCAGCCGCTGCAGATCGAACGGGCCGCGCGGGCGCTGCGCTCGGCGATGCGCCGGTCGAATTCGTTCTGGCGCGCGGCCGATTCCTCGGCCTGCCTCTGCGCCGCCTCGGTGAAGCGCTCGTCGAGCAGCGGCCGGACCGGCGCCCGCTCCCGCGGTACGGGCTGAGGCTCGGCCGCGGCGGCGCTCGGCAGGGCGAGGACGACCAGGCAAAGGAGGGTGCGCATCGGCGGATCGCTCCGTTCCGTTCGAGCCGGCGGGCGAGGGCCAGCTCCGTCAGGGTAAGGCCGGATCGCCCGCGCCGGAAGCGGCGTCCGAGCCACGCTCAACGGGACTCGACGCGTCCGGCCTCGACGCCGTTGTCGAGGAACAGCCGGTAGGCCGGGTTGTCGGTCTCGTCGATGCAGGGATAGCCCAGCGCGTCGAGGGCCGCGTCGAAGCGGGCGCGCTCGGCCGACGGCACCTCGATGCCGGCCAGCACCCGGCCGTAATCGGCACCGTGGTTGCGGTAGTGGAACAGGCTGATGTTGAAGCCGTCGCCGAGCGCGTCGAGGAACTTCATCAGCGCGCCCGGCCGCTCCGGGAACTGGAAGCGGTAGAGCCGCTCGTCGGCGAGCCCCGTGGCCCGGCCGCCGACCATGTAGCGGACATGGACCTTGGCCATCTCGTTGTCGCTCATGTCGGTGACGGCGTAGCCGTCCCGCTCCAACGCGGCGATGAGGTCGCGCTTCTCGGGCAGGCCGCCGGGCAGGTTGACGCCGACGAAGATGCGCGCGTCCGAGCCGCGTGCATAGCGATAGTTGAACTCGGTGATGGCGCGGGGGCCGAGCGCCGCGATGAAGGCCCGGTAGGCGCCCGCCCGCTCGGGGATGGTGACGCCGAGCAGCACCTCGCGCTGCTCGCCGATCTCGGCCCGCTCGGCGATGTGGCGCAGGCGGTCGAAGTTGAGGTTGGCGCCGGACGAGATCGCCACCAGCGTGCCGGTGCCGGGGTTCTTCGCGGCCCAGGCCTTGGCGCCGGCGAGGCTCAGGGCGCCGGACGGCTCGGAGACCGCGCGGGTGTCGTCGAACACGTCCTTCACCGCGGCGCACATCGCGTCGGTATCGACGGTGATCACATCGTCCAAAAGCGCGCGGCAAATCCGAAACGTCTCTTCGCCGGCTTGGCGCACGGCGACGCCGTCGGCGAACAGGCCCACCGTCGGCAGCGTCACCCGCTCGCGCGCCTCGATCGCCGCCTTCATGCAGGCGGCGTCATCCGGCTCGACGCCGATCACCTGGGTCTCGGGCCGCAGGTACTTCACGTAGGAGGCGATTCCCGCGGCCAGGCCGCCGCCGCCGATCGGCACGAAGATCGCCTCGATCGGCCCCGAATGCTGGTGCAGGATCTCCATGCCGATCGTGCCTTGGCCGGCGATCACCTCCGGGTCGTCGAACGGATGCAGGAAGGTGAGGCCCCACTGCGCTTCGAGGCGCCGCGCTTCCGCCAAGGCCTCGTCGAAGGCGTCGCCGTGCAGCACGACCTCGGCGCCCCGTGCCCGGCAGGCATCGACCTTGATGGCCGGCGTTGTGCGCGGCATCACGATCACCGCACGCACCTCCAGCTTGGCAGCGGCGAGCGCCACGCCCTGGGCGTGGTTGCCGGCCGAGGCACAGATCACGCCGCGGGCGAGCTGGTCGGGCGACAGCGAGGTCATCTTGTTGTAGGCGCCGCGCAGCTTGAACGAGAAGACGGGCTGGAGATCCTCGCGCTTGAGCAGCACCGGCCGCCCCAGCCGCTTGGTGAGGCGCGGCATCGGATGGAGCGGGCTCTCGATCGCCACGTCGTAGACGCGGGCGGAGAGGATTTTCTTCACGTAATCGGTCACGGTGCTGGCATCCGGCCGCTGACACGGGCGAGAGAGGATCTCCGGCCCTTCCGATCGCGCGACCGGGTCTGACGACGGAGGCCTCGGACGCTCGATGACGGGATCGGAGCCGGTTTAGACCGTCGCGCCGCAGGATGCGAGGGATGCGGGGTCGCCGGGTGGCTAAAGGCGGATGCCGGGATCGACCAGGGCCGGATCGAGGGCGGCGTCGAAGACCACGCCGATGCCTTCGGCGAAGCGGCGCACCACCCGTCCGGCAGTGGAGCCAAGGGTGACGCTCTCGCCGACCTCGATCGGCCGGGCGAGCGCCACGGCGGCGCCCGAGGCCGAGACGTTGACGAGGCGGCCCGGAACGGCACGGCCGTCGCCGAGGGTGACGAGCACGTCCCGGCGCCGCGGCGCGATCCGCCGATGGCGGCGGTCCCCCTCCAGCGGATGATCCTGCTCCCGGGCGAGCGCCCACATCGTCCGCGCGATCGCGGCGGCCCGCTCCCGCGGCACCGACAGGCGCACGCCGAACGTGTTGGGGCCGTTCGTCACGATCCGGGTCTCGACCGTGCCGACGAAGCGAATGCTGCAGGTCAGCGCAATGCCGATCTCCGGCACGATCGCGGAGCGGAAGCCGATGCCCTGCGCGGTGATGTCCGCGGTGACGGCATAGAAGTCCGAATGCTGCCTGCCCCAGCACAGGGCGGGGAGAATGACCGCGTGTCGGTCTGTGGGGAGGCTGTCGGTCATGGGCCCGTTCGTCGTCGTCCGGCGGAGCCTGGGGCTCGACCCTTGAACGGAAGACGGACCGGATGCGGGCAATTTTCCGAGAAATTTCCGCGTCATGAGAAGCAGGCCGCATATCGCGTCGTTCGCGCGGCGACCTCGCGAGACTCCGCGAAGCACCCGGGTTCAGAGGGTGCAGGACGCAGCCATGACGGTCGTTCTCACAATGTTGCGGCGAAGTTCCGAAGAAACTTCTCTTCCTGCGACGTCCTTCGTCTCGCCCGGCGGAGCGCGCGATGTGGTTCGGCTCCTTTCGGCTCGCTTCGTCTTTACTGCGCGAGGGCGCATCGGCTCGCAGGCTTGCGTCCACTGCATGGAATGCCTGCCTGACACGAATGGCATTGCGGCACCGGCCTAGATCGGCTCAGGGCTCAGAATCGAAGTCGATATCTTCACCGAAGACGCGCCGGAACACCCTCCGGCCGTCGAACCCGGATCCGGAGGCATGCAATCCACGACGGGCGTCGACCGCACGCCCCGGCGGTGCATCGCGGGTGGCTTCCGGGTTTCGCTACGCGGCTTCGAAATGACGATGCCGAGATTCGGACCCGGTGCGACGGCACCGTGAACCCGAGTTCGGAGCCTCGGAGATCGGCTCCCGAGACTTGTCAGTCCTCGGTCGCGGCGGGCATGGTCCGCGGATGAGCGACATGCCGTCCGAGACCCACCGCCTCGCGCGCCTCGAAATCCGCATCACCGAGCAGGAAGCGGTGATCGAGGATCTGAACGCGGCCATCACGGAGCAGTGGACCGTGATCGACCGGCTCAAGCGACAGCTGGCTCGGCTTCAGGAGCAGGTCGAGGACTCCGCCTTCCGCACTGCGAGCGGCGCCCCGGAACCGCCGCCTCCGCATTATTGAGGGCCGTTCAGCCGGCTATCCCGGACGAACACCCGTCCGCTACAATGCGGCCAGCGAGCCGAGGGGAATCTCGACCATGAAGCGATCGGTGCGGCGGGCCATCGTCGGCCTATGCCTCGTGTCGGCGCCGGGCACGGCGCTCGGGCTGGAGCGGGCGCCGTTGCCGTCCGAGGCGCCGATGGAGGCTTGTCCCGAGCAGGGCGCGGGCTTCGCGCGCATCCCCGGCACCTCGTCCTGCCTGCGCGTGTCGGGGCGGGTGTCGGCCGGGATCGATGCGGGCAGCCATGGCGGCGCGGTGCCGGTGCGCGGGCGGTTCTCGGTCGATACGCGCTCCGCCACCGATCTCGGGCCGGTGCGCTCGTTCCTGAGGCTCGACGCCAGCCATCGCTAGGGCATCGGCCGGAAAGGTGGAAACCGGCTTTCGGAACAGCCGACGCGACACAAGAAGCGGTACCCGGCGCGGCCTCAATCGTCGCGGTAGACCCGCTCGCGGCGCTCGTGGCGCTCCTGCGCTTCGAGCGACAGGGTGGCGATCGGGCGGGCGTCGAGGCGCTTGAGGGAGATCGGCTCGCCGGTCTCCTCGCAGAAGCCGTAGGAGCCGTCTTCCAGGCGGGCCAGGGCGGAGTCGATCTTGCTGGTCAGCTTGCGCTGGCGGTCTCGGGCCCGGAGTTCGATGGCGCGGTCGGTTTCCGAGGAGGCGCGATCGGCGAGATCCGGATGGTTCTCGTTCTCGCTCTGAAGCGCCGTGAGGGTGTCCTGCGCCTCGCGCAGGATCTCGCTCTTCCAACTGAGCAGCTTGCGCCGGAAATATTCCCGCTGCCGCTCGTTCATGAAGGGCTCGTCGTCGGAGGGCCGATAGCCGTCCTCGATCGTGACCTTCGCCATTCTTACGCCCTCGCGCTCCCTGCCGGTCAGCGGCGATCTCGGGCAGGGCTATAATCGAGCACGGCAGGCTCCACAACGCGCGGATGCCGCTGGGCACGCCGGGATGTGAATTGCCCGCGGCGATGCGGCAAACACGTCACGGTTCGGAAGCGTGCGGGGCGCGCGAGCGCAGACCATTCAGGGTTGCCGCGATGTCGTCGGCCAGCGGCCGGGCGAGGCCGTGGCGGTAGTGGGTGCGGTCGAAGAATAGGGTGGGGTCGTGCAGGGCCGGCCGGTCCTGCCGCCCGTCGACGACCGCGCTCCGGGGGTGGCGCGCGAGCGCCGCGCGCATCGCGTCGCGGCAGGCGGTCTCGGCCCGCGCCCTCGGCGTGCCCACCCGGGCCGCGCCGGCAGCGTAGACCGGGGGAAACACCATCACGACCGGGGTCTCGGGCGGCAGGGCGGCCATCACGGCGCCGAGCCGTTCGGCCGCGGGAAATCCGGGACCGGCCTTGCCGCGATCGGCCGCATCGGGGGCCGGGGTCTCGCGGGCGACGCGGAAGCGCTCGCCGTCGAGGTCGCCGAGGCGGATGTAGTCGGGCTCGTAATCCCAGAAGCCGTCGGCCCGCGCGGTCTTGCGCCGCGCGCCGAGAAGCCAGCCGATCCGCCCGAAGACCTCCTGGGCGACCGGCCAGCGCAGCAGGCCGCGCAGGTAGGACAGGGTGTCCGGCCCGTAGAGCCAGAACGGGAACGGCTTGTCGTTGGGCAGCGCCGGGTCGTCGGTGCACCAGAGGTCGTCGATCGACAGGACCAGAGCGTCGGGTCGCGGATGATGGCGCAGGAACCAGCCGATCAGGGCGAGTTGCTCGCCCGGCCCGGTCGCCGGCACCGACAACTGCACGAAGGGGATGCCGGTCGCCGCGCTGAGGCGGGCGGGCTCGATCAACTGGATGTGCGAGTTGCCGATGACGGCTCCCGAGAAGGCGGGATCGCGGCCCCGCAGGGCGGCGGCCGTGCGCGGGCCCTGCTGGCGCACGGCGCCCGCCGAGAGCAGGGTGGAGCGCCCGCTGTCGTAGGGATCGACGATGAAGGCGAGCGCCAGGTATCCGAGGAAAAGGCCTGCAGCGACGGCGAGGAACAGCCGCGCGAAACCCGCCCAGTCCCCTTCCGTGCCGCTGCCGGAGATGCGCGCCATCATGATCAGAACTGGAAGTAGATGAATTCGTAGTTCGCATCGTCCCCGATCTTGAGCAGGACGATCACGAACAGGACGGCGAAGGCCGCGGCGAGCCAACGGTTCGGCGGCAGGCGGTGGATCGCGGCCCAGGCGCTCGGACCGACGATCGCGACCGCGGCGGCGAACAGGATCGTGCGCCACTTAAAGCCGGAGCCGGGCTCCGCGAGGCCGAGCAGCCCCTTGTAGATCGCGAGCGCCGCCTCGAACGAGGTCGCGCGGAACAGCACCCAGGTCAGGACCACGAAGAGCGCGGTCAGCGTCCAGCCGAGGAACGTCGGCATCCGCGCGCCGGCCCGGCGCCACAGCACGCCCGCGCCGAGGCCGAGCCCGTGGGCGGCGCCCCAGGCGACGAAGGTCAGCCCCGCCCCGTGCCACAGGCCGCCGAGGGTCATGGTTGCGAACAGGGCGCCGACCTGCATCGCCACACCCCGCCGGTTCCCGCCGAACGGGATGTAGAGATAGTCGCGCAGGAAGCGTGACAGCGTCATGTGCCATCGCCGCCAGAAGTCGCGCAGCGAGGTGGCGCGGTAGGGCACGTCGAAGTTCTGCGGCAGCACGATGCCGAACAGCAGCGCGATGCCGAGCGCCATGTCGGTGTAGCCGGAGAAGTCGAAGTAGATCTGGAACGTGAAACCGAGCGTCGCCTGCCACGCCTCGGCCGTCGTCACCGCATGGCCCGCGGCGGCTGCCTGGAACACCGGGTTGACGGTGGCCGCCAGCGGATCGCCCAAGAAGACTTTCTTGGACAGGCCGACGACGAGCAGCATCAGTCCGCGCCCGATCCGCTCGGCGGCGTCGGGCCTCCGATAGGGACGCTCGTCGAACTGATGGACGATCTCGCTCCAGCGCACGAGCGGGCCGGCGAGAACCTGCGGGAAGAAGGCGATGTAGAGGGCGTACTTCGTGGGCCCCAGGGCCGGGGCGCGGCCCGCCCGCAGGTCGGTCAGGTACATGATGTGGTGGAAGGTGAAGAACGAGATGCCGAGCGGCAGCACGAGGTCGACGTGCGGCAGGCCCATGCCCGGGATCAGGTTGGCGAGGTCGGCGAGGAAGCCGAGATACTTGAAGGCCGCCAGCACCGCGAGGTTGCCGGCGAGCGCGGCCGGAAACAGCCAGCCGTCGGCCCGGCGCGGCAGGGCTCGTGCGATCCACCCGTTGACCCCGATCGAGGCGACGAGCAGCGGCAGGAAGCGCCAGTCCCACCAGCCGTAGAACACGAGGGAGAGGCCCACGAGCAGCGGCAGGCGGGCGTCCGGCCGAAAGCGCTCGGCCGCCGCGTGCAGCACGAGCGCGGCGGGCAGGAAGGCCAGCAGGAAGACGAAGGAGTTGAACAGCATCGCGGGCGGGCGGACGACCTTCCAGGCGTTGGGGGCGCCTGCGCTCACCCCGGGGCGCCTTGTCGGGGATCGGGGCGGGGGCGTCAACGCCGGGAAAAGGCGTGCGGGAGGCGGACGGGATCGTAACGGTGCCGTTCACGTTGATCGCCGTAACCCTTGCTTGAGGGCCGGCCGTCCCGGTCCGAACGGAAAGGAGATCGTACGATGATGCACGCGAAGGCGTTTACCTTGACTGCGGTTGTCGCCGGCAGCCTCGGCTTCATGGGCAGCGCCCAGGCCGCTCCCCTCAGCCCCGCTCCCCTCGCCACCGGAACCGACGGCGCACTGATCGAGCGCACCGCAGGCTATTGCGGCCCCGGCTTCCATCCCAATTGGAGGGGCGTCTGCGTGATGAACCAGATCGGTCCCGACGGCTCCTACAGGAGGCGGGGCGGTCCCTACGGCTACGGTGGGGGCTACGGCCGCCCGAGGCCCTACGGCTACTATCGTCCGCGCCCCGACTATTACTGAGCCGTTCCGCGGCGACCGGCGTCAGGCGGTCCGCGCCGCATCGAGCTTGGCGAGTTCCACCGCCGCCCGCAGTTCGATCTCGGCGACGAGCCCGTCGAGGCGCGGGTCGCCGCTCTCCGGCATGCGCTCGGCGAGGCGCCCGGCGATGGCGCGCAGGTCCGCATGGGCCACCCGCCCGCCGATCAGGGCGGCCTTCAGGCGGTCGAGACCGTCGAGAAGGTCGTGCCCGCGCTGCACCGAGCGGCGGCGGCGCTCCTGCGGCGTGTCCGCCCCCTCCTGCCCCTGCAGGGTGAGGATCGCGTCGAGGCCGGCGAGCATGCCGGTCTGCGCGGTCCCTGCCGTGCTCGCGCGCTGCGGTTCCGTCCCCTCCGGCGCGAAGGCGCCCGGAGCGGCGGCCCGGCGCGGGCCCGAGGCGGCCCCCGCGGCGGCGGCGGCAAAGCGTGTGTCGACGCGCATGATCCGGCCCGTTCGAAGAGAGCCGCGAGAATCGGCACGCAGGGTTAAGCGCGGGTAAACGCCCCGGCAGATCCTGCCGCCCCGGCAGGAAACGGCCCGGCGGGCGGCGCGGGCGGACGCGCACCAGCTCTCGATAAATCCAATATCGTCAGAGGCTTGCACGAAACGCCCGGCTGGCACGGCCCTGGCAGGTGGACCCGGCATGATGCCGAACCCGGTCCCGAGACACCCGATGCCGCTCCCGCAGCGCCTTCGCCCGTTCCGCCTGAAGGCGGTCCTCGCCAGCCTCATGGCCGCAATCTTCATGGCCGCGATGCCGGGTCCCGCCGCCGCCCTGTCGCGGGTCAAGGACCTCGCCTCGATCGAGGGCGTGCGCTCGAACCAGCTCGTCGGCTACGGCATCGTGGTCGGCCTCAACGGCACCGGCGACACCCTCAACAACATCCCGTTCACCAAGCAGTCGCTCCAGGCGATGCTGGAGCGGCTCGGGGTCAACACGCGGGGTGCCACGATGCGCACCCAGAACCTCGCCGCCGTGATGGTGACGGCCAACCTCCCGCCCTTCGCCACGCAGGGCACCCATATCGACGTGACGGTGTCCTCGCTCGGCGACGCCAAGTCGCTCCAGGGCGGCACGCTGCTGGTGACGCCGCTGCTCGGCGCCGACGGCGAGGTCTACGCCCTGGCCCAGGGCTCCGTCGCCATCGCGGGCTTCGCCGCGGAGGGGGAGGCCGCCAAGATCACCCGCGGCGTGCCGACCAACGGGCGCATCTCCAACGGCGCGCTGATCGAGCGCGAGATGGCGTTCAAGCTCAACGAGGCGCGCTCGCTCCGCCTGTCGCTGCGCAACCCCGATTTCACCACCTCGAAGCGCATCGCGGCGGCGATCAACGACTTCATGGGCGCCGACACCGCGGAGCCCATCGACCCGGCCACCATCACGCTCCAGATCCCGTCGAAGTACCGGGGCAACATGATCCGCCTCATCACCGAGGTGGAGCAGTTGAAGGTCGAGCCCGACCAGACCGCCCGCGTCGTCGTGGACGAGCGCTCCGGCATCATCGTGATGGGCCGCGACGTGCGCGTCTCCACGGTGGCGATCGCGCAGGGCAACCTCACGGTGACGATCACCGAGCAGCCGATGGTGAGCCAGCCGGGCCCGCTCTCGAACGGCCAGACCGCGATCGTGCCGCGCACCGGCGTCAAGGTCGACACGCAGGACGGCAACAAGCTCGCTCTCGTGAAGGAGGGCGTGACGCTCCGCGAACTGGTCGACGGCCTCAACGCGCTGGGTGTCGGCCCGCGCGACCTGATTTCGATCCTGCAAGCGATCAAGACGGCCGGCGCGCTCCAGGCCGACATCGAGCTGATGTGATTTTCGAGGATAGGGGACCGAAGCCATGCTGCCTCTCGCGACCTTCGCGGCCTCCGCCGCCGCCGGCGTCGGCAAGAACCTGCTGCAATCGCTGTCGAAGACCGACACGAACACGATGGACACCGCCCAGGCGGCGACCCAAGCCTCGGCCAAGGCGCGCAAGACGGCGAACGAGTTCGAGAAGATGTTCCTAGAGGACAGCCTGGAGCGGATGACCCAGAGCGAGGGCACCGAGGGGCCGCTGGGCGAGAACGGCAACGGCGGCGGCGTCTGGCGCTCGATGCTGACCAAGGAATACGCCAACGCCATCGTGAAGAGCGGCGGCGTCGGCATCAGCAACCAAGTCTATTCCGAGATGATGCGGATGCAGGAGGCCGGCCGTGGCGGTCGCTGACACCCAGCCTGGTCCCCCTTTGCGCCTCACCGACCGCGCCGGGTCGCTGACCTTCCTGAAGGGTCTGCTCGCCGTGATGCGCGATCTCGAAGCGGCGCTCGTCCGCGAGAGCGAGGGCGTGCGGGCCGGCCGCATCGCCGAGGCGATGACGGGAGCTCCCGCCAAGGCGCAATTCGCCGCCGCCTACACGACCGGGCTGGAGGCGGCGAAGGCCAACGCGATCGCGCTCGCCCGTTTCGCGCCCGAGGAGCTCGAAACGCTGAAGCTGGCCCAGAAGCGCTTCGCCGCCGTGGTGGAGACCAACCAGCAGGTGCTCGCCACCGCCCGCGCCGTCTCGGAAGGCCTGATCAAGGCCCTGGCCGAGGAGGTGGGCAGGACGCGCACGCCCACCGTCTACGGCCGCCCGTCGCACAGCCCGTCTCCCTATGGACGGGGCGGGGCGAACAGCGGGCCGCTGGTCTTCTCGCGCAGCCTGTGACGGGGCGCCGGCGTTGCCTCGCCGGGTGCGACAAACAAGCCGGGACCGCGATCGCTCACGCTTGCTCTCACACAGAGCGCGCAAGCGAAATCTGATCTTTTCGCGGAGCGCGGCAACACTCAAGCTCGCGGAACTTTCGCGGGCGCCGCCGTTTCCCCCGGAACACAATCATCGGAGGTAACGGCCATGTCGAACGACGTGCTGATTCCGCTGCTGGCCGTCGTCACGATCGTGGCGGTCGCAGCCTTCGCCATCTGGCAGCGGGGCCGGGTGGCGCAAGCGAAGAAAGACCCGCAGCGGTCGAGCTTCACCCAGGCCCACGGCGAGGCACCGCGCCCGAACCGGCCCGGCACCGATCACTGACGGCGCGTCGATCCGCGCTCAGGCGAGACGCGTCGGCTCGACCCACCAGTCCGGCCGTGCCGACCGTATCGCGCCGGCGGCCGCCCCGGCGGCCGCCGCATCCGAAAACAACGCGAACACCGTCGCGCCCGAGCCCGACATCCGGGCGAGGCGGCAGCCATCCTGCGCCCGCAACAGCGCCAGTGCCTCCCCGATGACCGGTGCCACGGTGAGGGCCGGCGGTTCGAGATCGTTGCGGGCCGGGATGATCGCGGCGAGCACGCCGTCGGCGTCCAGCCCGGCCGCGATGACCGGATGCTCGGCGCCGTCGAGCGTCTGCCCGACCGCGAGGCCGAGCGCCTTGAACACCGGCGCGGTCGAGACCGGCACGCCGGGATTGACCAGCACAGCCGGCACGCCTTCGAACCCGAGGGCCGGACCGACCGCCTCGCCCGCGCCGCGCATCATCCGGCCGCGCGGATCGAGGCAGACCGGCACGTCGGCCCCCGTGGCCCGCGCCGCCGCGACGACGGCCGGGTGATCGGGGGACAGCGCGTTCAGTTCGGCGAGCAGGCGGAGTGCGGCCGCGGCATCCGACGAACCGCCGCCGATCCCGGCCGCGACCGGTAATTCCTTGTGGAGATGGAAGGCGCCGAGCCTCAAGCCCGGCACGCCCGCGGCGAGATGGCGGGCGGCGCGCAGCACGAGGTTGTCGTCGAGGGGCCCCGCCGGGCCGGCCGTCGGGCCTGCGACGGCGAGCGTGAGGTCGGGACCGGGATCGAGCGTCAGCCCGTCGGCGACCTCGGCGAAAGCCACGAGGCTCTCCAGCACGTGGTAGCCGTCCTCGGGGCGGCGCCCGAGCACGTGCAGGGTCAGGTTGATCTTGGCCGGAGCGCGGGTGGTGAGACGGGACACGGGCTCTCGGGCAGACGGGACGGGATGGCGCCTGCCATAGGAGGGCGGAGCGCCGCGGGCAAGCCGCCCGAAAATGGCGCCGGTGCGGACGCTCGCCCGCACCGACGCCGATCGATCACCAGCGGTGATGCCAGCCGCCGCGCCAGCCACCGTGGCCGCCGCGCCATCCGACATGGCGATAGCCCCACGGGCGACCCCAGCCGCCGACGTGACGGTAACCCCAGGGACGGTTCCAGCCGGCATGACGATAGCCCCAGGGGCGGCGCCAGCCGTAGCCGTAGACGACGGGACGGGCGTAGTAGACCGGGCGATAGGCGTAGGGCCGCCAGTTCGGCTTGCACCAGCCCGACCAGCCACGGTGGAATCCGGGGCCGCATCCGTCACGGGCCTCGGCCGTCCCCGCCGTCCCGGCGATGGTCCCGAGGGTCAGCAGCGTTGCAGCAACGAGCTTCAATCGCATGGTTGTCCTCCTTCGGTCTTGAGTGACGCCGGGGAACGACCGCGACATCGCCATCGTTGCCGCATTACGAAAGTTTAATATTCCTTTGGAGACAGTAAGTTAGACCCATGTCTGGCCAAGACGACTTGTTTCCGGATTGTCTCTGTGCCGAACGCTTCCCGTCAAAAGCCCGTGAGGGAGCGAGGACCCATTGCCCGCCCCTATCCTGAGGTGCCGCACAGCGACCTCGAAGGATGGCCCCGGTCGCGTCGCGTGTTCCCTCGAGCCCTCCCTTGAGGCCCGCTGGCATGGGCATCTCAGGATAAGGGGGATGGGTAGAAGGTGCCGAGCCTGAGGCTCGAGCGCATTACGGCCTGATCTCGATCGGGGTGCCGGTATCGACGCGAGCATAGATCTCCCGCATCTCGGCGTTGGTCACGCCGACGCAGCCCTGCGTCCAGTCCATCATCCGGTGCAGCCGGCCGGCCCACGAAAATCCGTTCATCAGACCGTGGATCATGATGTCGCCGCCCGGCGACTCGCCGCGCGCCTGCGCCGCCGACGCGTCGGCGGGGGAGGGGTAGGAGACCTTGAGCGAGAGATGGGCGACGCTTCTGGGGTTGCGATACGCAATCGCGTAGGTGCCCTCCGGGGTGCGCCCGTCGCCCTCGCGGGTCTTGTGCCCGGTCGGCGTGAAGCCCAGCGAGATCGGATAGGTGGCGAGCACGGTCTCGCCCCGCAGCAGCGTCAGGCGGCGGGCCGCCTTCTCCACGAGGATGCGGTCGGCCCGCTCCGGCTCGGGCACCAGAAGCGGCTCGGTGCGGCCGATCTGGAGGGCGTCGGCGGCCACGACGCCGCTCGCGCCGAGCCCGGCGAGGGCGAACACGGCAAGGAGGCGGCGGCGGGCCACGGCGTCACCCGACCTTGGCCAGCGCCTGCTCGATGTCGGCGATCAGGTCCTCGGGATCTTCGAGGCCGATCGAGAGGCGCACCGTCTCCGGCCCGACGCAGGCCGCCGCGCGCTCCTCGGGGCGCAGCTGCCGGTGGGTGGTGGTGGCCGGGTGGATCGCGAGCGTCTTGATCTCGCCGATGTTGACGAGGTGTGAGACGAGTTCGAGGGCGGCGATGAATCTCAGCGCCGCCGGCTCGCCGCCCTTCAGGGCGAAGGTGAAGATCGAGCCCGGCCCCTGCGGGCAGTAGCGGTGGGCGAGCGCCTCGCCCGATTGGCCGGGAAGCGCCGGGTAGCTCACCCAATCCACCGCCGGATGGTCCTTGAGGAAGGCCGCGATCTGCTTGGCATTCGCGCAGTGGCGGGCCATGCGCAACGGCAGGGTCTCGATGCCGGTCAGCGTCAGGAACGCGTTCATCGGCGAGAGGCCGGGCCCGAGGTCGCGCAGGCCGAACAGGCGGCAGGCGACCGCGAAGGAGATCTCCGGGAAGCGCTGGCTGACGATCAAGTCATCGTAATCGGGCCAGGGATCGTTGATGAGGTTGTAGCGCGAGCCCTTGGACGCCCAATCGAAGGTGCCGGCGTCGCAGATCATGCCGCCGATCACCTGCCCCGAGCCGCCGAGGAACTTCGAGGTCGAGTGGACGACGATGTCGGCGCCGTACTCGATCGGGCGGATGAGGGCCGGGGAGGCCAGGGTGTTGTCGATGACGAGCGGCAGGCCGTGCTTCTTCGCGACCGCGGCGATGCCCTCGATGTCCATCACCGTGGCGCAGGGATTGACGATCGACTCGCAGATGATCGCCTTGGTGTCCGGCGTGATCGCGGCCTCGAACGCCTTCGGCGTCAGGTCGGCGGCGAAGTGGGGCGTGAGGTCGTAGCGGCCCTCCAGCCGGCGCATCAGGCCGAGCGAGCCGCCGAACAGGCGCGGCGAGGCGACGTAGGCGTCGCCCGACTGCATCAGCGTCATCATCACGAGGAGCACGGCCGACTGGCCGGACGAGACCGCCACCGCGGCCTTGGCGCCCTCCAGGGCGGCGATCCGCCGCTCCAGCGCGGCGACCGTGGGATTCGAGCCGCGCGAGTAGGAGAAGCCGGTCTTGCGCATGGCGAAGATGTCGGCGGCTTGCTCCGTCGAATCGAACACGAAGCCGTTGGTGAAGTAGATCGGCTGCGCCCGCGCGCCCGTGGCGGGATCGGGGGCGGCCCCGGCATGGACCGCCTGCGTGGCGAGGCGGTAGGGCTTGGGCTCCGGGCTCATGGTTCGACCTGACAATCGCGCTGTGGCCGGTCTTCTGCCGCGAAACGCGGTTCGGTGAAACCCCGCGTGGTGCGCAGACAGGGCTGCGGCGACGGCCGGCGCCGCATCCACGCGCCCTTCGATTCACCGCACCGTCATTCCGGGGCGCCGCAGGCGAACCCGGAATCCACGACTGGCCGCGACGGTTCGACTCCAGCCGGGCACCGCGCATCACGGGTGGATTCCGGGTTCCGCTTCGCGGCCCCGGAATGACGGCCGTGGATTTGCGGGAATCAGGCCGCGCGCTTGAGGCAGGCCTTGAGGGTCCGTACCAGCATAGTCGGCGCGTAGGGTTTTGGGATGAACCTCGCGCCCTCCGGCATGTCGCCGGGGCCGGGGGTGCCCATGCCGGAGACGATCAGCACCGGAATCTCGGGCCAGCGGTGGGCGACGACGCGGGCGAGGGCGAAACCGTCCATCGAGCCCATCGGCATGTCGACATCGGTCATCAGGATCTCGACGTCGGGCCGGTCCCTGAGCATGGCGAGCGCCCGATCGGCGTGGGGGGCTTCGAGGACGTCGAAGCCGGCCTCGGACAGGGTGTCGGAGGCCTCCATCAGCAACAGGCCGTCGTCTTCGACGAGGAGAACGACGGGCGGCGCTGTGGATTCTTCTGTCATCGGGGATGCAAACGATCTCGTGCCGGGGCTGGTTGCGGCCTAATTCGCACCTGCAGCGAGGTCAAGGAAGCCCTGCCGCCATCCCTGGGCGAAAGCGCCGCGCCGGTGCGCCCGTCAGGCGTGCGCCGGCACCGGTTCGGGGGCCGCGACGGAGGCCGGCCGCATCCGGTCGAGCGCCTCGGGGCGGGGGCCGCCGGTCGCCCAATCGAGCAGTTCGACGGTGTGGACGATGGGGATGTCCGTGCCCTTCCCGATCTGCGTCGCGCAGCCGATATTGCCGGTGGCGATCAGATCGGGCCGCATCCGCTCGATATTGGCGACCTTGCGCTCGCGCAGCCGCCCGGCGATCTCCGGCTGGAGGATGTTGTAGGTGCCCGCAGAGCCGCAGCAGATGTGGCCCTCCGGCACGTCCTTCACGGTGAAGCCCGCCTTCTTGAGCAACGTCTTCGGCTCGGTGCGGATGGCCTGCCCGTGCTGCATCGAGCAGGCGGAGTGGTAGGCCACCACGAGGTCGGTGTCCTCCACCGGCGGCAGCAGGCCGATCCCGGCCATGTACTCCGTCACGTCCTTGGCGATGGCCGACACCCGCTTAGCCTTCTCGGCATAGGCGGGGTCGTCGCGGAACATGAAGCCGTAATCCTTGATGGTCGTGCCGCAGCCGGAGGCCGTGACGACGATCGCGTCGAGGCCCTCCCCGTCCATCTCGGCGATCCAGGCGTCGATCGTGCGCTTGGCGTGGCCGTGGCTCGAGTCTTCCTTGCCCATGTGATGGGTCAGCGCCCCGCAGCAGCCTTCGCCCTTCGGCTGCACCACCTCGACGCCGTGGCGGTTCAGCAGGCGGATCGCCGCCTCGTTGAAATCCGGCCGCAGCACGCTCTGAGCGCATCCCCGCAGCAGTGCGACCCGGCCGCGGCGTTTCCCCGGCCCGGCATCGCGGCCGGTCTGGAACAGGTCGCTCACCTCCTGCGCCGAGGTATCGGCGGGGAAGACGCCCGGCCGGTCGGTCGGGTTGCGGTTGGGCAGCTCGGCGGGGGCGAGGTCGAGCATCGCCGCGAGCCGGTTGCCGACACGGGGCACCTTCGCCACGAGCGGGCGCAGCGGCGCGCCGATCTTGGCCCCGAGCAGGGCGAGGCGGAAGCGGTTCGGATAGGGCAGCACGAACGCGAGCACCGAGCGCAGCAGCCGGTCGCTGAGCGGGCGCTTGTAGGTCTTCTCGATATGGGTGCGGGCGTGATCGACGAGGTGCATGTAATGCACGCCCGACGGGCAGGTCGTCATGCAGGACAGGCACGAGAGGCAGCGGTCGACGTGCTTGACCACCTCGCGGCTCGCCGCCTTGCCGCCCTCCAGCATGTCCTTGATGAGGTAGATTCGTCCGCGCGGGGAATCGAGTTCGTCACCCAGGAGAAGGTAGGTCGGGCAGGTGGCGGTGCAGAAGCCGCAATGCACGCAGGTGCGCAGGATCTTTTCCGAGGCCGCCATGGCGGGATCGGCGAGCTGCTCGGGGGAGAAGCTGGTCTGCACGGCGCGTCCTCGGTCTGATTTTTCTTTGAGGCTGGCGACTTGGATCGACACTCGGGTCGAGCCGCTTTCTTAGAACCGTACCAGATCGCCGCGCAATCGGTTCCGCGTCGCAGGCGCGGCCACACCCTGCGACGCCGTCATTCCGGGGCCGCGCAGCGGAACCCGGAACCCACCCGTGATGCAACGCCGTACGATGCGTCGAGGCCAGTCGTGGATTCCGGGTTCGCCTACGGCGCCCCGGAATGACGGCGGCGAGGATAGAGGCTCAGCGCTCCCGCGAGCTGGAGAGCAGTCGCGCGATGAACCAGATCGGCACCACGATCGCCGCGCCCGCCAGCACCCAGCGGCCGAAATCGTGGAAGGTCTCGAAGCCGAGATCGATCAGGTTCCGCGACAGGTCGTAGAGATGCCAGAACAGCAGGCCCGGCGTCAGCCCGAGCATCGCCATCACGGCGCCGACCAGCACCGACAGGAACAGCAGCTTCACCGCCACCGCCATCGGCGAGCCGCCGAGGAAGCGGTTGAGGGCCGAACGGTGGCGCGGCGCGCTGGTGCGCGGGTCGGCGTAGCCGCCTTGACCCGGGGGCAAGCCGCGCCGCGTATCGTGATCGCCGATCATGCCGTTCCGGTCCTTGCATCCCGCCCGCCGGCCCGTCGCGGCGTTGCTCCGCCGCCACAGCCGTGTGAAACCGCGCGCCCACACCCGTCGTTGGACGCATTCGCGGCTCCTGCCAGATGGCACCGCGGCCCGTTCCGCTCAAGATGGCGGGCTGCTGCCGACGTCAAACCCGAGAAAGGCCCATGATCGACCACGCCCTGTTCGACCCGGCGACGATCGATCCGGAGACCAAGGCGCTCAACGCCGAGATCGTGGCCGCTCACGCCGCGCAGCCCGACCCGTGGTCGCTGCCGATCGCCGAGGTGCGCGCCCGCCGCCGCGAGGGCACCAAGGCCTCCCCGGCCATGCCGCGCAGCGCCCGGGCCGAGACCCTGACCATCGACGGCCCCGGCGGCCCGCTGGCGCTGCGCGTCATCCGACCGAAGGGTAAGGCGCGCGGCGCCTATCTCCACATCCACCGGGGCGGCTGGGTCTGGGGCGCGGCCGACGAGCAGGACCCGTGGCTCGAGCGCATCGCCGACGCCTGCGGCTTCGTCTGCCTCTCGGTCGAGTACCGCCTCGCGCCCGAGCATCCCTATCCGGCCGCGTTGGAGGATTGCGAGGCCGCCGCGCTGTGGCTCGCCGGGCCCGGCCGCACTGAGCTCGGCGTCACTGCGCTCACCATCGGCGGCGAATCGGTCGGCGCGCATCTCGCCGTGATGGTGCTGCTGCGCCTGCGCGACCGGCACGGCCTCACCCGCGCCTTTCGCGGCGCCAACCTCAATGCCGGCTTCTACGATCTCGGCCTGACCCCGAGCGTGCGGCTCTGGGGGAGTGAGCGCCTCGTCATCAACGGCACCGACCTCAAGCGCTTCGCCGACGACTACGTCCGCGAGGGCATCGACCGGCGCCGTCCCGACGTGTCGCCGCTCTACGCCGAGCTGAAGGGCCTGCCGCCCGCGCTCTTCACCGTCGGCACCAGCGATCCGCTCCTCGACGACACGCTCTACATGTCGGCCCGCTGGGCGGCGGCCGGCAACGGCGGCCACACTGCGGTCTATGCCGGCGGCTGCCATGTGTTCGTGCGCTATCCGGGACAACTCACCGAGCGGGCCTTGGAACTCATCGACCGGTTCCTGATGGCGCTGGCGTGACGCGGGTGACGGGCCGGACACGGCGCCTTACCTGAGCGGCGTGTCCCCCTCCGATCTCCCGCCGCGCTTCTCCGCATGGTTCACCGAGCGCGGCTGGCAGCCGCGTCCGCATCAGCTCGAATTGTTGGCGACGGTGCGGGCCGGGCGCTCGGCGCTGCTCGTGGCGCCGACCGGGGCCGGCAAGACGCTGGCCGGCTTCCTGCCGAGCCTCGTCGAGCTGTCCGAGGCGGGGCGGGGCAAGCGGGGCCTACACACCCTCTACGTCTCGCCGCTCAAGGCGCTCGCCGTCGACATCGCCCGCAACCTCGACGCGCCGATCGCCGGCATGAGCCTGCCGGTCACGGTCGAGACCCGCACCGGCGACACCCCGGCCCACAAGCGCACCCGGCAGATCGCCCGCCCACCGGATATCTTGTTGACCACGCCGGAGCAGCTCTCGCTGCTGCTGGCGCACCGTGAGGCGGAAGCGCTGTTCGCGGGGTTGCGGACGGTGGTGCTGGATGAGCTTCACGCGCTCGTCACGTCGAAGCGGGGGGATCTGTTGGCATTGGCGCTGGCCCGGCTGCGACGGCTGGCGCCGGGGCTGCGGGCCATCGGGCTGTCGGCCACCGTGCGCGAGCCGGACGAGCTCCGGAAATACTTGGTGGCGCAAACCCAAAAAAGCCCTCCCCCCTCTGCGGGGGAGGGTGGCCGCGGAGCGGCCGGGAGAGGGGAACCACCTCTCCGCTTGGCCGCCATCGACGCGAAATCTTCGGAAGCGTCGCTCCCCTCTCCCGACCCCCTCCGGGGGCCACCCTCCCCCGCGGAGGGGGGAGGGGTTGGAGCCCCTGCGATGGCCGACCTCGTCGTCGCCACCGGCGGCGCCAAGGCCGATCTGCACATGCTCGACATCGGCCGCACGCTCCCGCTCGCCGGCCACACCGCCAAGCACGCCTTGCCGGCGATCTACGACCTGATCCGCACCCACCGCACGGTCCTCGTCTTCGTCAACACACGGCTCCAGGCCGAGTACACCTTCCAGGAACTCTGGCACCTCAACGACGACACGCTGCCGATCGCCCTGCACCACGGTTCGCTGGACGCCTCGCAGCGCCGCAGGGTCGAGGCCGCGATGGCGGCAGGGCAGCTGCGGGCGATCGTCTGCACAGCGACGCTCGATCTCGGCATCGACTGGGGCGACGTCGATCTCGTGGTCAATGTCGGCGCGCCGAAGGGGGCGAGCCGGATCATGCAGCGGATCGGCCGGGCCAACCACCGCATGGACGAGCCGTCCAAGGCCTATCTCGTGCCGGGCAACCGCTTCGAGATGCTGGAATGCCGTGCCGCCCTCGACGCCGTCGAGGAGGCCGCGCAGGACACGCCGGACGCGCGGCTCGGCGCCCCCGACGTGCTGGCCCAACACGTGCTGGGCATGGCCTGCGCCGACGCGTTCGACCCGCTCGACCTCTACGACGAGATCGTCTCCGCCGCCCCCTATGCCGGCCTGTCCTGGGAGGAGTTCGAGGCGGTGGTCGATTACGTCGCGACCGGCGGCTACGCGCTGCGCGCCTACGAGCGCTTCGCCAAGATTCTGAAGGGACCCGATGGGAAGTGGCGGGTGCGCGACGCCAGGGTGGCGCAGCAATACCGCATGAATGTCGGCACCATCGTCGAGTCCACGCATGTAAAAGTCCGGCTCGCGCGGCATCTGCGCGGAAAACCCGGCACCGTGCTGCCGAAGACCGGCCGGGTGCTCGGCGAGATCGAGGAGGACTTCTGCGAGACGCTGACGCCGGGCGACACCTTCCTGTTCGCCGGCGAGGTGCTGCGCTTCGAGGGGCTGGCCGAGGACGAGTGCATGGCCACCCGCGCCGGCCCCGGCACCGATCCGGCGATTCCGTCTTACGCCGGCTCGAAATTCCCGCTCTCGACGTTTTTGGCCGCGCGGGTGCGGGCGATCATCGCCGACCCGTTCGAGTGGGACCGGCTGCCGCCCCAACTCGCGACTTACCTCGCGCAGCAGCGCCGCCACTCGGTGCTACCGGGTGAGCGCGACCTTCTGGTCGAAACGTTTCCGCGCACGGGCCGCTTCTACCTCACCGCCTTCCCGTTCGAGGGGCGGCTCGCGCACCAGACGCTCGGCATGCTGCTGACCCGCCGCCTGGAGCGCGCGGGGCTGCGCCCGCTGGGCTTCGCCGCCAACGATTACGGCATCGCGATCTGGATGACGAAGGACGTGAGCGAGCGCATCGCCCTCTCGCCCGGTTTCATGGAAGCCCTGTTCGACGAGGACATGCTCGGCGACGACTTGGAGGCGTGGCTCGACGAATCCGCCATGATGAAGCGCACCTTCCGCCAATGCGCGGTGATCGCCGGGCTGATCGAGCGGCGGTTTCCGGGCCAGAAGAAGACCGGGCGTCAGGTGACGATCTCGACCGACCTGATCTACGACGTGCTGCGCCGCCACCAGCCCGACCACCTGCTCTTACGCGCCGCGCGGCAGGATGCGGCAACCGGACTCCTCGACGTGACCCGCCTCGGCATGATGCTGAGGCGCATCCGGGGGCGAATCATTCACCGATCCCTCGACCGGGTCTCGCCGCTCTCCGTCTCCGTCATGCTCGAAATCGGGCGCGAGCGGGTCTACGGAGAGGGGGCCGACGACATCCTGGCCGAGGCCGAAGCCGCGTTGCTTGAGGAAGCGCTCGGCTGAAGTCGTCGCCCCTCCAGACCCGTTTGAGGATGCGACCTTGGCCCAGAGCCAACGACTCGAGAAGACCGTGAAGGGCACCGACCTGTCGCTGGCGGGGCAAGCCGTGAGCCTCGATCGCAGCGGCGCCCTGTGGCTGGCCGAGCACCGCACGCTCGTCGTCTCCGATCTCCATCTGGAGAAGGGCTCGGCCTATGCGTCCCGCTCCGGCCAATTCCTGCCGCCCTACGACACGCGGGAGACGCTGGTGCAACTGCACGAGGTGGTGCAGCGGCTCGACCCGGCCTGCGTCGTGGCGCTGGGCGATTCCTTCCACGATGACCGCGGCCCCGAGCGGATGGAGCCGGGCGACCGGGCGATGGTCGCCGCGTTGCAGGAGGGGCGCGACTGGGTCTGGATCGCCGGCAACCACGACGCCGCGGTGAGCGAGGGCGTCGGCGGGCGCTACTGCGAGACGCTTGCGATCGGCGGCCTGACCCTGCGCCACGAGCCGCTGGCCGGCGCGGAAGCCGGGGAGGTGGCGGGCCACCTTCATCCCTGCGGCAAGGTCTCGATGCGCGGGCGCTCGGTGCGCCGCCGCTGCTTCATCAGCGATGGGCACCGCCTCGTCATGCCGGCCTTCGGTGCTTATGCGGGTGGGCTCAACGTGCGCGACGCCGCCTTCGAGCCGCTGTTCCCCAAGGGCTTCACCGCCTACCTGCTCGGCGACGGGCGGGTCTTCGCGATCGGCCGATCGATGCTCGGGCGGGATTGATCAGGCGCTGCCGATGTCGTCCGGGCTCGGGCTGCCGTCGTCGAGGCGCGCGATCAGGTCGCGGAACCGGTCGGGCACCGGCTGTTCGAGGACGGAATCGTAGAGGGCGCGCAGTTGATGGCCGATGCGCTGCTGGGTCTGATCGCTCAGCCCGCCGCGCGCGGCACAGGGCCGGTCGCCGGGAAGCGCGCCGGCCGGCTCGTCCTCTGTCATCCTCGGTCGATCCCCTCAGGCCGCAGCGACTCGCCGCGATTGTCTTGCGGCTTGACATGAGTCATGGCTGCAGCAGCAACGCTGACACCCGGCTTCGGTTCCGCAGCGTATCAGGAACGGACGTGGCGCCGCCGCGTTAGCGGCGCATCGATAACGACGAAGAGCGCAGAGGCTCAGGGGAATCCATGTCGACAGCACAACTGGTCGTGCAGCACCTGCCTTATCTGCGCCGCTACGCCCGCGCGCTCACCGGCAGCCAGGTGGCGGGTGATGCCTACGTCGCGGCCACGCTGGAGACGCTGGTCAACGAGCCGGAGACCCTGGGCCGCTCGACCAACGTCAAGGCCGACCTGTTCCGCGTCTTTACCCGGATCTGGAATTCGCTCTCGGTCAACGGCCACAGCGAGCACGTGCAGCACGATCTCCCCGCCGAAGTGCGCCTCGGCCAGATCACACCGCTGCCGCGTCAGGCCTTTCTGCTCTCCTGCCTCGAAGGCTTCTCCGAGGAGGATGCCGGCGTGATCCTCGACGTGGATGTGGCCAAGGTGCGCGACCTCGTCGACGAGGCCGGCCGGGAGCTCGCCGCCGACATGGCGACCGAGATTCTCATCATCGAGGACGAGCCGCTGATCGCGATGGACCTCGAGGCCCTGGTCGAGGGGCTCGGTCACAACGTCATCGGTGTCGCCCGCACCCGCACCGAGGCGATCAAGATCGCCTCCGAGAGCAAGCGCCCCGGCCTGATCCTCGCCGACATCCAGCTCGCCGACGGCTCGTCCGGCCTCGACGCGGTCAACGACCTGCTCAAGACCTTCGAGGTGCCGGTGATCTTCATCACCGCCTACCCCGAGCGCTTCCTCACCGGCGAGCGCCCGGAGCCGGCCTTCCTCATCGCCAAGCCGTTCCAGCCGGCCAACGTCTCGGCGGTCATCAGCCAAGCGCTGTTCTTCCAGCAGAGCGCCCGCCGCCGCGAGGCGCGCTCGGCCTGACTTTTTAATCCGGCGGTTTGAACGAAGGGCGCCGCTCCGGGGAGCGGCGCCCTTCGTGCGTTTTCAGCATCTCTCAAGGCGCAAACAACACCTCGGCCGTCATTCCGGGGCCGCGGAGCGGAACCCGGAATCCACGACTGGCCGCGGCGGCTCAGCTCAAGCCGGGCTCCGCGCATCGCGGGTGGATTCCGGGCTCGCCTTCGGCGCCCCGGAATGACGTCGGTGGATGATGACAGAAAGCGGGTGCCGAGCCGCCCGTCCGCCCACGAAAAAACGGGCCGGACTGCTGTCCGACCCGTTGAGAAGGTTCCGGCCGATGCACAAGGGGAATGCGGGGAGGACCAGATGGCCGGGTTGCCTGTCCAACGGTTCGCCGGGGGGAGGGTTCCGGTAAGGGGCCTGATCGCGCGCTTTTTTCGCTCGCGCGGCATTTTCGCAACGCTCCGGCGGACTTTGGCCGGCCCCGCGCCCCGCGAATCGCCGATCGGTTAACGTGCGAAATACTGTTCTGCATCGAAGCGGGACAATGAAGGAACCGGTGAACGCGCAGCCGCGTTGTGCCGACATCCTGTCAAGCTCCCCTTCGGAGATCGCAAAGATGCTTCGGCCCGGCTTCGTTCTCGGCGTGACTGGTCCTGCTGCGATCCTGACCCTTCTGGCGCTGCCGATGGTGCGCCACGGCGCCGACGCGCTGGCCGCTCCGGCCACCGCGCCGCGGGTCTCCCTGGAGGCGCCGGTTGCCGCGCCGCTGCCGGGCCTGCGCCCCTACGACACCGCCATCAGCCCGATCCACCTCGCCACTGCGCCGCGCCCGCTCGATCGCGTCAAGCCCGCCGCGCCGACCCGCGAAGTGCAGGAGATGCCGGCGAAGCCCAAGCGCCTGACCCGCGAGGGCTGCGAGACGCCGATCAGCTCGCTCGCCGGCCCCGAGGCGCGCCGCATGGTGCCCGGCCGCTGCATGGCCTGAGGCATCGGCCCGAAAGGTGGGAACCGGCTTGTCGGAGAAAGCCGATGCGGCTCTGAAACTCATGCCGACACCTTCTCGACATCCGCCGTCGGTCCGACCGGCCCCATCCGCTCGCGAGCGACCAGCCGGTCGCCTGGGCCGAACGCGCCGAGCGGCACGTCCCGGTCCGGCAGCACCACCGTCGTCGCCGGGCCGACATGGACGAGGACGTAGCGGCGCAACGGCAGCGAGGCCGCCGCCCAGCGCCTGAGCTGGTCGTGGTAGGGCGCCCGCTTCCAGGCGTTGGCCTGCCCGGGATCGACCTGCACGTTCATGAACCGGGTCACGGGGTCGAGGCTCAGCACCATCTTGGCCCGGTCGGGGCGCCATTCCGGCCCTATCCAGCTCTCGGTCATCCAGAGGCAGTGGAACGCCCGACAATGGTCCGGCCGGCTCGCGTGGATGCCGCAGCCGGCACCGGGCTTGAGGTGCCGGCACCAGCGCCCGGCCGGGCTCTCGACGGCCGGCACGTCGTAGACCTTGCAGCACAGGGTGCAGGGGCCGCATTCCCGGCCCGGGGCGGGCGTGGCGACGATGGCGGCGGGGTCGAGCATCGGCGAAACTTATCCGGGCGGCGTGCGCGGGTGCGGCGCCTTCCTGAGCGGCATTGCCGCCGTTAGTGTGGCGGGCGTGCCGGCCGTTCCCGTCGGCGAAGCCGCCGGTCCGCCGCCATGCTGTCGAACATCGCCGCCCGCGACGTCGAGACCCTGATCCATCCCTACACCAACCTCTCCACCTTCAGGGAGACCGGCTCGCTGGTACTGGAGCGCGGGCATGGGGTCTGGGTCTACGATTCGGACGGGCGCCCCTATCTCGAAGGCATGTCCGGGCTGTGGTGCACCGCGCTCGGCTACAGCAACGAGGAACTGGTCGAGGCCGCCGCCGAGCAGATGGGGCGGCTCCCCTTCGCCCACCTGTTCTCGGGCCGCAGCCACGATCCGGCGATCGAACTCGCCGAGACGCTCAAGGAGCTGATGCCGGTTCCGACCTCGAAAATCTTCTTCACCTCGTCGGGCTCCGAGGCCAACGACGCGCAGATCAAGCTGCTCTGGTACATGAACAATGCGCTCGGGCGCCCGCGCAAGAAGAAGATCATCGGCCGCCGCAAGGGCTATCACGGCGTCACGGTGGCGACCGCCTCGCTCACCGGCCTGCCGGCCAACCACACCGACTGGGACCTACCGATCCCCGGCTTCCTCCACGCCGCCTGCCCGCACCATTACCGCGGCGCCGAGGCCGGCGAGAGCGAGGAGGCGTTCTCCCAGCGTCTCGCGGACGAACTCGAAGCGCAGATCATCGCCGAGGACCCGGAGACGGTGGCGGCCTTCTTCGTCGAGCCGGTGATGGGGGCGGGCGGGGCCATCGTGCCGCCCGCGGGCTACTTCGCGGCGATCCAGCCGGTGCTGGAGCGCTACGACGTGCGCCTCGTTGCCGACGAGGTGATCTGCGGCTTCGGCCGGCTCGGCACGTGGTTCGGTTCCGAGGCGCTCGGCATCCGCCCCCACACCCTGTCGTTCGCCAAGGCGTTGACCTCCGGCTACCTGCCGCTCGGCGGCATCAGCATCGACGAGCCGCTCTACCGGGCCATGCTCGACGAGAGCGCCAAGCTCGGCGGCTTTGGCCACGGCACCACCTATTCCGGCCATCCGGTCGCCTGCGCGGTCGCCAACCGCGCGCTGCACATCTACCGGCGCGACCGCATCGTCGAGCGCGCCGCCGAGAAGGCGCCGCATTTCCAGGCCCGGCTGTCGTCGCTCGCCGACCATCCGCTGGTCGGCGAGGCCCGCGGCATCGGCATGATCGGCGGCATCGAACTCGTCGCCGACAAGGGCGACAAGCGCCAATACCCGCCCAAGGCCGGGGTCGCGGCCCGCTGCGTGGCGTTTGCCCAGGACGAAGGGCTGATCGTCCGCTTCCTGATGGGCGACCGCATCGCGGTCTGCCCGCCGCTCGTCATCGAGACCGACGAGATCGACACCCTGTTCGAGCGCCTGCGCCGGGCACTCGACCGCACCGCCACCTGGATCGTCCAGGAGGGGCTGGAGCCGATGCCGGCGGCCTGATTCTTTTCGGCATCCCGGCCGTCATTCCGGGGCCGCGCAGCGGAACCCGGAATTTAGCCGTGATGCGCGGCCCTACATCCGTTGCGGCCAGTCGTGGATTCCGGATTCGCCTGCGGCGCTCCGGAATGACGGCCGAGAGATTTGATTTGGCTTCTGCTGTCGGCGGCATCGCCGGCCGCAATCGAATTTTGAATGCGTTGCGTCACCCGCGACACGGCCAAAGCAGCGCCTTCATCCGGTAAAATTCTGCTGAGTGCGTTGCAAGATCGCCGTTGTTGCAAAGCAGTATCAGGCCAGGACAAAGGCGCCGCCGCGAGCCTGCTCATTTCCTCGGCCTGCCAGAAAATCAGCCTCCGCCGAAACCTTAAGCTTCCGTTCAGGTGACCGGATCAATCACTGTGTCGCCGACTTCGCAATCTCGCCAAAAACGGATTGTTCAGTGGGGCCACGCCCGGCACCGAGGCCGGGTGGATCTCGAGTCGAACCGGCCGACCCCGGCCGTCCCGCCATCGAACCAGGACAGGACTCATGTACGCCCCCAGCCGCACCTCGTCGTTCGCGATGCATTCGGGCTCCGCCGCCCGCGTGTCTGTGACCGAGGATCGCGAGAGCTTCCGCCCCGTGGCCCTGCCGGCGCTCGCCGCCGCCGTGCACGTCAACGCCGCCGCCGTGAAGGCGGCCCGCGCGAAGGCCGGAACCGGGAAAGCGTTTCGGATCGTCCACGAGGACGAGCCCGTAGAGTAAGAAGCGAGGCTTGACGCAGCCGCCGGGCCGGTGGCTCTGGCGGCATGCTGATCCTCCCGACACGACGGCAGGTGCTGACGGGCCTGGGCGCTTCCGCGCTCGGCCTCGGCACATCGACCGGCGCCTACGCCTTCGTGATCGAGCCGCGCTTCCGGCTCGCCGTCACGCCCTACGCGCTGACGCCGCCGGGCTGGACGCCTGGGCTCGCCTTGCGGGTCGCGATCATCGCCGACATCCATGTCTGCGAGCCGTGGATGCCGCTCGACCGCGCCGCCGAGATCGTGGACGCGGTGAACGCGTTGGCGCCTGACCTCGTCCTGCTGCTCGGCGACTACCCGGCCTCCCGCACCGTCACGTGGAAGCGGGTGCCGCTACCCGATCTCGTCCGGCTGTTCGAAGGTCTGCGTTCGCCGCTCGGCACCTACGCGGTGCTCGGCAACCACGATTGGTGGGACGACCGCGCGGCGATGGAGGCGCGGCGCGGGCCGGTCGAATCGCACCGCCTGCTGGAGGCGCGCGGCATCCCGGTTCTGGAGAACGATGCGCTCCGCCTCATCAAGAACGGGCGCCCGTTCTGGCTCGCGGGACTGGCCGACCAGGAGCCGTTCCTGCCGATGGGCGACCGCCGCAGCCTCGCCGACATCCCGGCGACCCTTGCACAGATCACCGACGACGCGCCCGTCCTGCTGATGGCGCACGAGCCCGACATCTTTCCCAAAGTGCCGAAGCGGGTGTCGCTGACGCTGTCCGGGCACACCCACGGCGGGCAGATCCGCCTGTTCGGCGTCTCGCCGGTGCTCGCGGGCTCGCCCCGCGAGCGCTACGCCTACGGCCACGTCGTCGAGGACGGGCGCCACCTCGTCGTCTCGGGCGGGCTCGGCGTCAGCAAGGTCGCCGTCCGGTTCGGCGTGCCGCCGGAAATCGTGCTGCTGAATCTCGGGCAGGCCGCGCCGGCGGCGTGAGTTCTTTCAGGGCTCCAGGGCGTCGAGGTCGCGCAGGCCCGCCCAGGTCTTCCAGTCGCCCCAGGCCTCGGTGAGGGCCGCGACCGCGCTCGGCCGGTCCTCGGCGACGCCGCCGCGGCGGAACGGCAGGCCGCCGATGTCGAGGTTCATACCCCAGGACCATTGTTCCGTGCCGGGCGCGGCGCTGATGCAGTCGATGCGCCCGACGATGAGCGCGCCGCTGGTGGCGAAGTAGGTCTCCCGCGGGTGGTCCTGTAGCCGGGTGAAGACGAGGACCGCCACGCGGAGGGGCTCAGCGCCGCCCGGTCGGCGGGACGTGCAGGAAGCTGCGCTCGCCGGTCGCCGCCTCGGCGACGTGCTGGATCGTGTCGAGGAGCTGCGCGATCGGCCGCGGGTTCTCCGCGGGACCGAGAAGCTGGGGAGCGACGCGGCGGCCGGCGGTGCGGCCGGCGACGATCTGCGCCTCGCTGAGGACGTCGAAACTACGGCCGGCTCGTCGGGTCATGGCTCCTCCTGCGCTCGGCAGAATGTGCCCTGGCATGGTAAACGGGGCGTTAACCGCGGCCGTTCCCGAAAAGCCGCGAGAGCGCGCCATCCCGGCTAAGTCGTTGAACAATATCAGGTCGGCGGAGTTGCCGCGCCGCGGCGGTCCGCGTCCTCCGCCCACAGGTGGAGCGCGGCGTAGGCCCGCCACGGCCGCCACGCCTCGGCCCGCGCCAGAAGACCGGCGCGACTCGGGCGGCCGGTGCCGGAATCGAGGGCGCGCATCAGGCCGACATCGCCCGGTGGGAAGGCATCGGGTTGCCCCAGCGCCCGCATGGCGACGTAATGTGCCGTCCACGGGCCGATGCCGGGCAATGCCGTCAGCCGCGCCACGCTTGTCTCCAGATCGGGCTCCGGCGCGAACAGGCCGGGCGCGTCGAGGATGGCGGCGGCGAGCCCCTGGATCGCCCGGCCGCGGGCGCGCGGCATGTTGAGGACGAGCGACACGTCCGCCTCGACCAGTTGGGCCGGCTCGGGGAAGGCGTGGGTGAGGCCGGGGGCGGTCGCCTCCGCGGGAAGCTTCGTGCCGAAGGCGGAGACGAGGCGCCCGGCGAGCCGCGTCGCCGCCGCGACCGAGACCTGCTGCCCGAGGATCGCCCGCACCGTCAGCTCGAACGGATCGAACGCGCCGGGCATCCGCAGGCCCGGCCGCCGCCGCACGAGGTCGGACATCGACGGATCGCCGCTCAAACCGCGGGCGATCGATTCCGGATCGGCATCGATGTCGAGCATGGCCCGGAGCCGCGCCAGCACCGTGCCGCGCGCTGCATCATCGAGGCTCGGCGCCTGGAAGCGCACGCACATCCTCGGCGCGTCCGGGGCCGGGGCGACGCGCAGGGTGCCGAACCCGTCGGCGAACCGGAACGTGCGGGCGTAGACGCCGTCTGTGACCGCCTCGACGCCGGGGCTCGCATGGTCGGCCAGGAAGGCCGCGAGCCGGGGCCAGTCGTAGGGCGGGCGGTAGGGGAGGGCGTGCTCCGTCATCGGCAGAGGACGGACTTCGCAGACGGACTCAGACGAGCGGCACCGGCTCCGTCGCCTCGAATTCGGCGGTGTCGCCGACGAGGTCGGTGATCGAGATCGCGACCGTGCGCCCGTTCTTGAGGGTCAGCACCGAATCCGGCACCAGCCAGATCGGGCGCAGGCCCGCGTAGGTGCCGGTGAGCGTCCCGTGCGCCGTCACCGAGCCGGAGCGGCGCTCGATGACCAGCTTGTAGCGCACCTTGGCCGTCGCCACGCCCTCGGCCGAGACGGTGCCGCGTCCGCTTGCGACCTGCAGGACTTCGTTCGGCTCGAACATGGGCGCGCGCCGCTACGCAGAACGGGATCAAGAGGCAAACAAGATTGCCTGTTGATCCCGAGGTACGGCATCGGGTCAGCCCCGCCAAGGGGGCAAGGGGCCGCCGCACGGCTTTTCGGTGAATGTCTCGCGCGGCTGACCCGCGGAAGGCCGGACGCCCAGCGCATCGTGCTGGATCTCGTATCCATAACGATGCGCTCGATTCTTGTGCCGCCTCGGCTTTTTCCGACCAGCCGAATTCCACCTTCGGGCCGATGCTCTACGCTTCCGGCACGTCCCGGACGACGACGCGGCCGCGCTCGACCGAGAGCGCCATGCGCCCGGCCTTGAGCGCCAGAGCCTTCTCGCCGAACAGGCCGCGGCGCCAGCCCTGGAGCACCGGCAGGTCGTCGGTCCCGTCCTCGGCCAGGGCCTCCAGATCATCGACGGTGGCAATGATCTTGGGCGCGACGCCCTCGGCCTCGGCCACCGCCTTCAGCAGCACCTTCAGGAGATCGACCAGGGCGCCGTTGTTGCCGCCCCGCGTCCGCGCCCGCTCCGGCAGGGCGATCTGCGAGGGGTCGCGGGCAAAGCCCCGCTCGACCGCGGCCAGGATCTCGCCGCCGGTGCGCGAGCGCTCGAAGCCAGCCGGGATCGTGCGCAGACGCCCCAGCGCCTCGACGCTGCGGGGGCCGGCGGTGGCGATGTCGATCACCGCCTCGTCCTTGAGGATGCGCCCGCGCGGCACGTTTCGGCTCTGCGCCTCGGCCTCGCGCCAGGCCGCCACCTCCATCAGCACCGCGATCTCCCGCGGCTTGCGCATCCGGCCCGACAGCCGCTTCCAGGCGAAGGCCGGATCGGCCCGGTAGGTCTCCGGCGAGGTCAGCACCGCCATCTCCTCGTCGAGCCACAGGCCGCGGTCGGTGCTCAAGAGTTCGGCGGCGAGCACCTGGTAGATCGTGACGAGGTGGGTGACGTCGGACAGCGCGTAGGCGAGCTGCGCCTCCGAGAGCGGGCGGCGCGACCAATCGGTGAAGCGCGACGACTTGTCGATGCGCGCCTTGGCGACGTCGTTGACGAGCTGCTCGTAGGAGACGGAATCGCCGTAGCCGCACACCATCGCGGCGACCTGCGTGTCGAAGAACGGGTGCGGCAGCAGCCCGCCCATCAGCCAGACGATCTCGAGATCCTGGCGGGCCGAGTGGAACACCTTCACCACGCCCTCGTCCGCCATCAGGTCGAGGAAGGGTTTCAGGTCGATGCCAGGCGCCAGCGGATCGACGAGGCAGGCCGTGCCGTCCGGCCCCGCCATCTGGATCAGGCAGAGTTTCGGATAATAGGTCGTCTCCCGCATGAACTCCGTATCGACCGTGACGAACGGCTGAGCGGCGAGGCGGGTGCAGGTCTCGGCGAGGGCCTGGGTGGTGGCGATCAGTTCCATCGCACGGCTATACCGAACCTCCGTCCCGCCTGCGAGACGACGTTAGGCCGATTTTCCGGCCTTGAGCCGCCCGGCGGGCGCCGCGGGGATGGTTCGCGCGCCGCCGCGCCTCGGCCTGCGCCGGCAGCCTGTCGACGAATCCGGCATCGGCGCGTAGGCCCCGGTGGAGCCCGTGCGCCCGGTCGGTGCCGCCGAGAAGCCTGCGGCCGGGGCCGAGCTTGCGTTCGCGCGCGTTCAGCGTCCGGGTCGTCCAAGTTGCGCGGCCGTCCTGGTAGCCGACCTCTTGGATGACCTCTTGGACGACCTCGAAGGTGCCGGCGAGCGGCACGATCCGCCACGGGTCGGCCGCCGCCGCGAGTTCCGCCGGGCTTCAAGGAAAGCTGTGGAAATCCATGAGCTTCATATCGGATCGGGCGGTTCCCGGAACGAGCGCGACGACGGGCAGGGACACGCGGGATCCGCGGGGGAGGCGCGCGCTTTTGCGCTTCGAAAACGTCACCGAACCAAGTTAAGGTCACGCTTGTTTTCACTCAGGGCGCGTCCTTCGCGAAAGGGGCGGGCGCCCGGCGAGAGGCGATCATGTTGAGGCGATGGTTCCGGACGGCGCTCCTCGCGGTTCCGGCGATGCTGGCCCTGGCCTTCGGTTCGGGCCCGGCCGACGCCCAGAGCTTCCAGACGGCGGCCCCGCACGCGATCCTGGTCGATGCCGAATCCGGCTCGGTGCTGTTCGAGAAGGGCGCCGACGAGCTGTTCTCCCCGGCGAGCATGGCCAAGCTGATGACGGCGGAGATCGTGTTCGGCGCCCTCAAGGAGGGCCGGCTCACCATGGACACCGAGTTCACGGTGACCGAGGACGCGTGGCGCCGCGGCGGCGCGGGCGGCGGCGGCTCGTCGATGTTCGCCCAGGTCAACAGCCGCATCAAGCTGTCGGATCTGCTGCGCGGCCTGATCATCCAGTCGGGCAACGACGCGGCGATCACCATCGCCGAGAACATGGCTGGCACCGAGGAAGCCTTCGCCGGCATGATGAACCGCCGTGCCAAGGACATCGGCATGACGCGCTCGACCTTCCGCAATGCCACCGGCTACTCGGCGCCCGACCAGAAGGTCACCGCGCGCGACATGGCCAAGATCGCCCAGCACATCATCGACACCTATCCGGAGTATTACAAAATCTACTCCGAGCGCGAGTTCACCTGGAACAAGATCAAGCAGCAGAACCGCAACCCGCTGCTGACGCTCGACATCGGCGCCGACGGCCTCAAGACCGGCTACCTGGAGGAATCCGGCTACGCGCTGACCGGCTCGGCGGTGCAGAACGGCCAGCGCCTGATCATGGTGGTCTCCGGCCTCAAGACCGCCCGCGACCGCGCCGCCGAGACCCGCAAGCTGATGGAATGGGGTTTTCGCGCCTTCGAGCCGCGGCAGGTCTTTTCGCAGGGCGAGACGGTGGCGGACGTCTCGGTGTTCGGCGGCGAAAAGGGCTCGGTGCCGGTCGTCGCCAAGAAGCCGGTGCGGCTGCTGCTGCCGCGGGGCTCGTCGGAAAAGGTCTCGGCCCGCGTCGTCTATCAGGGCCCGCTCGCCGCGCCGGTGGAGCAGGGCCGCGAGGTCGCCCGCCTGCGGGTCACCCGCGGCGACACGCTGGCCCTGGAACAGCCCCTCTACGCGGGCGAGACGGTGGCCGAGGGAACGCTGACCCAGCGGGCGCTGGATGCCGCGATGGAGGTCGGCAACGACCTGATCCGCCGCGCCTTCGAGAAGGCGAAGGGCGGTTCGCAGACGAGCGCGCCGAGCGGGAATTCCTGAGTTCGCCCAAGCCCTCACCCCGCCTGCGGGGCGAGGGAATGCGCGGGCGGGCGACGTGCGTTTCTGCAGGCCGTCGGCGAGGACGCCGGACCCTCACGGTGCCGAACCCGGCGCGTAGGCCCTGATCCCGAGCGGCAGGTCCGAGCCCGGCCGGCGGAAGCGGGCGGCGGTGCCGTCCGCCGCGCGGGCCAGGATCGCCGGGCCGACATTCACCGCATCCCACGGGCCCGACAGCTCGAACGAGGCGGCGTGGCGCGGCGTGCCCTCGGAAGCGGCCGCGCGCGGCGCCACGTCGGCCCGCGCCTCGACGCGGCGGCCGGCGAGGTCGAGGCGGCCGCTGAGCGAGGCGATCAGGGCATTCGACGCGAAGCTGCCTTCGACCACCTCGCCGACGCCGTCGGAGAACAGCAGCGACAGCGCGGCGTGTTCGTAGGGCGTGCGGCCGTTGCGGCGGGCGAGGGTGCCCGGGGCGGCGGCGCCGCTGCGCTGTAGCACGTCGGCGAGATCGAGGCCCGCGATCACGCCGTCCTCGCTGCGGAGCGCGATGCGGCCCGCGACGCTGCCGGCGAGCGTGCCCGCGTCGGGCCCCGAGCCCTCCAGCACGAGGCTGCCGCGGGTGGCGCCCTGGACCCAGGCGGTGCCGCCGAGGTCGCTCATCAGGGCGCCGAGATCGATGCCGTCGACATGCCCCTGCGCCTTGACGCGGGTCAGGGCGCGGTCGCCCGCATCGGAGGCGAGCACGATCCGGCCCTTCACGGTGCCGCCGCGCAGGCCCGCCCGGCCGAGGGAGGCCTCGATCCCGCTCTCGCGCACCATCACGCCGCAGGCGAGATCGGTGATCGGGACCGGGCCGATCCGGGCGCTGCCCGCGGAGATGCGCAGGTCGAGGTCGCCGCTGGTGAGGGGGGCCAGCGCGAGGGATCGCCCTCGCCATCCCTGGGAATCCCCGCCGTCGAAGCCGGTGAGACGCAGCATTCCGGCGAGCAGGGGAGAGAGGTTGAGGCTCTCGGCGGCGAGGGTCGCCTGGACGGCGTTGCGGCCCGGTCCGAACCCGGCCGAGCCCGCGCCTTCGAGGACGTTGCCGCCGGTCGTCACCCTGACGTTCGGAAACTGGACCTCGCGGGAGGCGGCCTCGAAGGCGCCTTCCACGGAGAGGTCTTCGGCCAGCGGCGCGAGGGCGACGTCGCCGCCGGTCCAGGCCAGGGTCTCACTCAGCGAGCGGATGCGCAGGCTGCCGGTGCCGGTCGCCTTGACGCCGTCGTCGGTGATGCTGCCGCTGCCCTCGGCGGCGAGCGAGCCGGCGGGCCATGCGAGGCTCGCCGCGAACGGGCTCGTCTCCCCGGCCAGGAGGGCGCGCGGCTGAAGCTCCGCGACGGCGAACTGCGTCCGCGCGCCGTTCCACGTGAGGCTGCCCGCGAGCGCGAGGCTCGCGCGCCACGCCACCGTCAGTTCGACATCGCGGGCGGTCTGCGGGCTGCCGTCGCGAGGATCCTGCCCGATCACGGTGGCGCGGGTGAGGACGAGCCGGCGTGGATGGGCGCCGTTCTCGGCCAGCCCGCCCGCCAGCCGCTCGGCGGCGTTGCGCCAGCGGGTGTCGTCGGGGCTCTCGGGCAGCCGGATCTCGGCGCCGTCGAGGGTCAGCGACTCGACCGCGACGCGCCCGGTCAGGAGCGCGGCGGTGTCGAGCTGGAGCGAGAGCCGCCCGCCGGACGCGAGAACGGCGCCGTCCGCATCGCCCTCGGTCAGGCGCACGCGCGCGAAGGTCACGCGGGGGAGGGGAAGCAGGACGATCTCGGTCGCGCCGTTCGCGCTCAGCGAGACGCCCCAGCTCCGTTCAAGGCCGCGACCGACGAAGCGGGCCACGCCCGGCGCTTCGACGGTCCACGGCAGGCAGGCCGCGACCAGCCCGGCGACGAGGACCCCGAGTCCGACGGCGGAGAGGGTACGGCGCGGCGACATGATACTCCGAGAACAGGGGCGACGAATCGCGAGCGGTCGGATCGGTGGAGACGGGCCGTGCGCGCTCCGAAGACGTCTCGCGAAAGGTGCCGCCAGTCGATGCGGAGAAATCCCCAATGGCAACAGTCCTAGCGGCTCGCCGACGGCTTGTCCCACGACAGGCGGCGGCGAGAGCCGGATATGCAGCGTTTCGTCGGCAGAGCGTCCTGGCACCTCTCCGGGCGCCCCCGGCGCCGTTCCTTGCCGGCAATTGCGTCGCCGGTTTGACGAACGCTCTGTTGCAGTGCACATCCCCGGCATGCACCGACCGAGGGGGCAACCCGCCGCGCAGACATGACCGCGGCGGTGCCGCCGGGACGATGACGGAAGGACGGTTTCGATGAAGAAGGTACATCCGGACCCGAAGGCGGCGCTCAGCGGCCTGCTGCGCGACGACATGACGGTCATGTGCGGCGGCTTCGGCCTGTGCGGCATCCCGGACGAGCTGATCGAGGCGATCCGCGAATCGGGCGTGAAGGGCCTGACCGTCGTCTCCAACAATGCCGGCATCGACGGCGTGGGCCTCGGCAAGCTGCTCGAGACCCGTCAGGTCAGGAAGATGATCTCGTCCTATGTCGGCGAGAACAAGGAGTTCGCCCGCCAGTATCTCGGTGGCGAGCTGGAGATCGAGTTCAACCCGCAGGGCACCTTGGCCGAGCGCATCCGCGCGGGCGGGGCGGGCATCCCGGCCTTCTTCACCAAGACCGGCGTCGGCACCAAGGTCGCCGAGGGCAAGGAGGTGCGCGAGTTCGACGGCGAGCACTACGTGATGGAGCGCGGCCTGTTCGCGGATCTCGCCATCGTCCACGCCTGGAAGGGCGATACCGAGGGCAACCTCGCCTACCGGAAGACCGCGCGCAACTTCAATCCGATGATGGCCACCGCCGCCGAGGTGACGGTCGCGCAGGTCGAGCACCTCGTCCAGCCGGGCGAGATCGACCCCGACCACATCCACACGCCGGGCATCTTCATCGGCCGCATCATCCACGTGCCGACCCGCGAGAAGCGCATCGAGCAGCGCACCGTGCGCAAGCGCAAGGAGCCGGAAGCGGCGGCGGCCGCAGGCGGCGGCCAGATCTGATTCTTCTTCGAGACTCGGCCGCGAGGCCTTTTCGCGTGACGCAAGCCCCCTGATGTCCGGGCGCGTCGCCCCGATGGTGCCAACGAGGAAAGACCGCAACAATGGCCTGGACCCGCGAGCAGATGGCGGAGCGCGCCGCCAAGGAGCTGGAGGACGGCTTCTACGTCAATCTCGGCATCGGCATCCCGACGCTGGTGTCGAACTACATCCCCGACGGCATGTCGGTGCAGCTCCAGTCCGAGAACGGCATGCTCGGCATGGGTCCGTTCCCCTACGAGGGCGAGGAGGACCCCGACCTCATCAACGCCGGCAAGCAGACCATCACGGCGCTGCCGACCACGAGCTACTTCTCCTCGGCCGATTCGTTCGGGATGATCCGCGGCGGGCACATCGACCTGTCGATCCTCGGCGCCATGCAGGTCGCGCAGAACGGGGATCTGGCCAACTGGATGATCCCCGGCAAGATGGTGAAGGGCATGGGCGGCGCCATGGACCTCGTCGCCGGCGTCAAGAAGGTCGTCGTGGTGATGGAGCACGTCGCCAGGAACAAGGACGGCACGGAGGCCCCCAAGCTCCTGAAGTCCTGCGACCTGCCGCTCACCGGCACCCAGGTGGTCGACATGGTCATCACCGATCTCGGCGTCTTCACCATCGACAAGAAGGGCGAGGGCGGGATGACGCTGGTCGAGCTCGCCGACGGCGTCACCGAGGACGAGATCCGTTCCAAGACCGAGGGCGCCTTCACCGTCGCCCTCCGGTAGCCCGCTCTCGTTTCGGGACGCTTCCGGCGACCCTCCGGGTCGCGATGGCTAAGCTGGCATTAAGCCGTTTCGTCGAATGCTGCGCACCGGCCGGCAGGGCGCCTCAGAGCGCTGCGGCCGGGGGCTTGTGGCGACACGAGAGGCTTTCTGCGTATGCGTAGCGTTGCGGGTTCGGACAACGTCATTCCTTTCCGCCGTCCGGCGCCGATGCGAGCGACGGGCCTGGGCGGGTTCGAGGGCGAGGCAGGGCCGCGTAGCCGCTCGCGGGCCGACCAGCGCAGCCTGATGGACGCGGTCTACGCCACCGGCAGCCTGCGGGTGCCGGCCGGCGACCGCGAGACCAAGCTGATCGCCTCCCGCCTCCAGGTCTACGGCTTCCTGACCATCGAGGAGATGGACGAGGACGGCGGTCTGCGCCGCCTGCGCCCTTCCGAGGCGATCCGCGCCCGCGCCGAGCGTCCCTGGCGCCTGTCCAAGGCGAGTTACGGCGCGAGCCTCGCCGTGACGATTCCGTCCGTGGACGATTTTTTGTTCGAGCCGGCTGGGATGCCGGTCTGACGGGGGCGCCGTCTTCTCGCTGAACCGTTCGTTGCGCGGCTGTCGGCCGGTGCCTCAAGGTGCCGGGCGGCGGCCGCGTCGGCGTTTCGTGCCGGGTGCATTAAGGATGTGGTCTCGCGCGCAACCGCGCCTCTACACGTCTCGCGGGCGTCGGCTGAGGCATTTTCTTCCCCCCTTATGGGAAGAGGCCCACGCTCAGGTAGCCAGGCGGCCTCGAACGGGTTCAGTCCCCCGTCCCGGTCGCCCGCATCTCCGGTGCCCCGATCCGGGCCGCGAGCGCCACCAGCGTCTCGGCGAGCAGCGCCGGCAGCGCCGTCGCGTCGCCCATTGCGTCGCCGGCCCGGGCCGAGGCCTCGATCGCGCCGGCGGTGTCCTTCATCCGCGCCGCGCCGATATTGGCGCTCATCGACTTGAGGCTGTGGGCGGCGCGGGCCGCGGCCGGGGCGTCGCCGCTCGCCAGCGCCGCTTCGAGGTCGGTGAGGGCGCCGGGGGCTTGGCGGGCGTAGAGGCGCAGGACGTGGGCGACGAAATCGCCGTCGCCGAGTTCGTCGAGATTGGCGAGCGTCTGCTCGTCGAGCAGCGCGCCGACGGGGACCGCCCGCTCCGGCTCGGGTTCGGGCGGCGCGGCCTGCTCCGCGAATTCCTGCTCGGCGACATGGCGCGCGAGTAATGCGGCGAGTTGGGCGAGCGTGAAGGGCTTGGCCAGCATCCCGTCCATGCCGGCCGCCTGCCACGCGAGCGCGCCGTCGCCGACGACATGGGCGGTGAGCGCCACGATCGGCACCCGTGCGGCGCCGGTCTCCGCCTCCCGCGCGCGGATCGCGGCGGCGGCGGCGAAGCCGTCCAGGACCGGCATGCTGCCGTCCATCAGGATCAGGTCGAAGGTTTCCGACGCGCTCGACGCGACGGCCGCCGCGCCGTCCTCGACGCAGGTCACGGCGGTGACGCCGAGCCGCGACAGGGCCTCGGTGGCGACCTCGCGGTTGACCGCGCTGTCGTCGGCCACGAGCACCCGCGCGCCGGCGAAGGAGGGGAGGGCGGCGGAGCGGTCGCTTGCCTCTTGGGCGGGCGCCGCCGGCGTGGCGAAGGGGGCGCCGCTGGCGAGCGCCGCCAGCACGGGGCGCCACTCGGACTGGACGAGCGGCCAGCGCATCAGTTCGTCGGCGAGGCCGCGCTCCAGAAGGTCCGGCCCGGCCGGATCGCCGATCGGCACCAGGGCGACGATGCGGGCGATCTGATCCGGGCGCCGGCCGAGCGCAGCGAGTTCGGAGGCCAGCGCGATGCGGTGGGCCCCCGCACCGCAGTCCAGCCGGAAGCCCGCGGCCAGGAGATCGGCCTCGATCACGGCGCGGGTCGCGCCGCCGATTGCGCCGAGCCTGATCCCGTCGGGCAGGCCCGCGCCGATACGGGCCGGCGGCTCGGCCGGCACGGCGCCCTCGATGGGGATGCGCGCCCAGAAGGTCGAGCCCTCGCCGATCCGGCTCTCGACGCCGACGCTGCCGCCCATCGCCGCGATCAGCCGCTCGGCGATTGAGAGGCCCAAGCCCGTGCCGCCGTAGCGCCGAGTGGTCGATTGGTCGGCCTGGGAGAAGGCGGAAAAAATCTGCCCGAGCTTGTCCTGCGGGATGCCGATGCCGGTATCCGAGACGGCGATCAGCAGGACGTCGCCCTCCCGCTCCATCCGCACGAGGACGTGGCCCGCGCCCGTGAACTTGAGGGCGTTCGAGACGAAGTTGCCGAGCACCTGACCGAGGCGCACGGGGTCGCCGAGCAGGCTCGCGGGCACGTCGGGCGCGACCTTCGCGGCGAGGTCGAGGCCCGCGGAGCGGGCGCGCTCGCCGAACAGGGTCACGACGGTGTCGGCCACGTCGCGGGGATTGACGGGGATGCGCTCGACCTCGAGCTTGCCCGCCTCGACCTTGGCGAAGTCGAGGATGTCGTTGATGATCGCCAGCAGCGACTGGCCCGAGCGGGCGATGACCTTGGCGTAGCGCTGCTGGCGCGGCGGAAGCTCGGCGTTCGCCAGGAGTTCGGCCATCACCAGCATGCCGTTCATCGGCGTGCGGATCTCGTGGCTCATGGTGGCCAGGAAGGTGGATTTGGCGGCGTTGGCCGCATCCGCCGCCTGCTTGGCCTCGATCAGGTCGACGGTGCGGGCGGCGACCTCGCGCTCCAGGCCGGCGCCGTGCTCGGCGATGGCCCGGTCGCGCTCGTTGACCGCGCCGAGCAGCGCGTTGAAGGTCTTGGCCAATCCCTCGACCTCGTCGCCGCCGTGGATGTCGGCGCGCCGGGTGTAATCGTGATGCAGGCGCACGCCGTCCATGGTGCGGGCGAGCGCCGCGAGCGGGCGCGTGACCGAGCGCTGCAGCCGCAGTGACACGGCGAGCCCGAGGCCGAGGGCCACGAGGCCGGCGAGCAGAGCGGTCCCGGCCACCTCGCCAATGCGGGCGGCAAGGTCGCGCGAATCGGAGACGATCACGACGCGCCCGACCTCGCGGGCAGTCTCGATCACCGGAACCGAGACGCGCAGGGTGCGGGTCGTCATCAGGTCGAGGGGCGAGACCCGGCCCTGGTCGAGGTCGATGTCCTCGGAGAGGCGCAGGCCAATGCCCTGCTCGGCGAGGATGCCGCCCTGGCCCTCGATCGCCGCGTAGACCACCGCGCCGTCGCCCGCGACCGCGCGGAGCGTCGCGAGCGCCGCGGCCTCGTCGCCCCGCGCCGTCGCTCCGGCGGCGGCGGCGGCGATGACCTGGGCGGTCATGCGCAGGGCCTCGCGCTTGTCGGCGGCGTAGCGCTCGACCTCGCGCCACGCCGACAGGCCGGTGGCCAGCAGCAGCGCCCCCGCCACGGCCCCCGCGACGATCAAGGCGAGCCGGCCGGCCAGGGAGCGCAGCGGGTTGAGGGAGGCGGCGCGCATGGAGCGGAACGTCCGGTTCAGGCCGCGAAGGCGTGGCACTGCGTCCGCACGTCGTCCCAGCCGGCCAGGAAGGCGGCGACGCAGGCCGGATCGAAATGGGTGCCGGCATTCTCCTGGAGGAAGGCGGCGGCGGCGTCCGGTGTCCACGGCTTCTTGTAGGGCCGCTCCGAGACGAGGGCGTCGAACACGTCGGCCACCGCGACGATGCGCCCGCCCAGCGGGATCGCCTCGCCCTTCAGGCCGGAGGGATAGCCGGTGCCGTCCCAGCGCTCGTGATGGCTGGCGGCGATCTCGGCAGCGAGCTGCACCACCTCGGACGAGCTGCCCTGGAGGATGCGCCGGCCGCGGTCGGCGTGCTTCTGCATCTCGCTCCGCTCCTCCGCCGAGAGCGGTCCGTTCTTGAGAAGGATAGAATCCGACAGGCCGATCTTGCCGACATCGTGCATGGTGGAGGCCAGCCCGATGCGGGCGACCTCGGAGTCCGGAAGGCCGAGATTGCGCGCGATCACCGTGGCGTAGGCGGCCACGCGGGCGATGTGGTCGCCGGTATCGGTGTCGCGGTGCTCGGCGGCCCGCATCAGGAGTGCGATGATCTCGCGCTCGCGCGCCTCGCAGACGGCGACCGCGGCGGCGACCTCGCGGGCGAGGATGGCGGAGCGCTCCTGCTCGCGGCGGTGGGCGCGGGACAGGTGCAGGAGGTTGGTCACCCGCGCCCGGATCTCGACCGGGTCGGTCGGCTTGCCCAGGAAATCGGTGGCGCCGCGCTGCAGCGCCTCCCGGCGCAGGCTCTGCTGGTCGAGGCTCGTCACCATCACCACCGGCACGTGGGCGAAGCCCGGCACGTTGCGGGCGGCGGCGATGAATTCGAGGCCCGTCATGCCCGGCATGTCGTAATCGGTGATGACGATGCCGATCTGTGCGACGTTCGCCACGAGGAACGCCAGCGCGTCCTCGGGCCGGGTGAAGTCGACCGCGCGGCAGCCCGCGATCGGGGCGAGGGCGCGGGCGAGCAGCAGGTTGTTCATCTCCGAATCGTCGAGGATGAGGGCGAGCAGCGTCTCGTCCCCGCCGGGAGCGGACCCGACCTGGGGCGCCGACGGCGGGACGGCCGCGAGCGGAAATGCGTGGCTGTTCATGATCGCCTCCGGTCGATGCGGTCCGTCCTCGATCCCGGTCATTGGCTGAGCAGGAGCCGTCCGGAGACCGGGCCGACGCCCTTGGGCACCGGCACGCTGGTGCCGGAGTAGTTGGCGTTGAGATACAGGTTCGGCCCTTCGTAAAGGTTGATCTGGCGGGCCACGACCACGGTGTAGGCCGACAAATCGGCGACCGGCTTCGAGGAGTCGATCACGAGGCGCCCGTGCGGCAGATGGATGGTGCCGAGGATGGTGCGGGCGTTGTCGCTGATGATGCGGTAGATCCGCATCGGCTGGGTCGGCGTCACCAGCGGCGGCGGCGTCGGCGTGATGACGTCGCCGAGCAGGGTGTCCACGAGAGCGACCGGATCGATCGGCAGAACGACGGAGGAATCCTCCGACATCAGCAGCCCGGCCATCGGGCCCGTGGTCGGGGCGGCGAGGCTGATGGTGGTCTTCTTGTCGAACAGCAGGCCGGCATTGTTGCCAGTGAAGAAGAAGGCGACGTCGTTGCCGGTCAGCGTCGCCTCCTTGTCGACGATCAGCGGGCCGTCCTTGATCACGTAGATGCCGGGCTTGAGCGTGACCACGGCCTTCTTGGTGATCTTCAGCCCGCCGCAATAGGTGCCCGGCTCAAGCGTCACGTTGCTGGCGATGACGTTGACGCCCTTGCTCGGGCCGGTGGCGACGTCGAGGAGTCTCAGGATCGCCGCGAGCAGCGTGCATTGCCCGATCTGCGGGGTCGGGCGGTCGCGCAGCGGATCGGAGATCACCGGGCAGCCGGTCTGCGGGTTGGGCGTGAAGTTGGCGCTCTGGTTCTCGAAGCCGCCGGCCGAGCAGATCGTCTGGGCGCGGGCCATCGAGGCGTTGCGGCCGACCATGCCGGACTTGTCCGACGAGTTGGAATAGAGCGCGCAATCGTAGGCGGTGACCTGCGCCTTCTGCTGCACGGAGAAGGCGCCCGCGGCCGACGGATCGAGGGAGAGCATGCACAGGCGCATCTTGCCGACGACGCTCGCCTTGGCCTGCGCCGAGATCGCCATCGTGCCCATGCCGACGAAGGGACCGAAGATGAGCCGTACGGTCTGTTCCGCCCGCGCGGCGACGCTGGTCTTGTCGGCGGCGACGCTGACTTGGACGGAGACCGGCGAGGCCGGGCTCGCGTTCGCTTCGGTCTGGATGGTCTGCGTGGTCAGGCCGATGATGGAATCGGTGTTCGAGACGACGAGCTTGAGGGCGTTGCCGCCGGCCATGACGCCGGCATCGACCGCGTTCTGGAGATTGCTCCGCTGCGAAACGAGCCGGGCGTAGTCGACCGCCCCGCCGACCATGCCGACGAGGGCGGTGGCCGAGAGGCCGAAGATCACGGCGACCGAACCCTGGTTCGCCCGGCGCAGGCGCAGGGCCTGCGCGACCGCGCGGAGGCGCAGCGAGGCGCCGTCGGACAGGATGCTCCGGGCCACCCGCCACCAAGCATGCCGTGGGCCGTCGTCGTGTTTCGTCCGAGCCGCCATCGCGACCGCTAGCTCCGCAGATCCGTCGGCCCGAGGCTACGGGCCGACGCTTAACGGGCTGCGATTGCGACCCCCTGTGTTTCGCGCCTTTCCGCCTTCCATTCCGGCATGGTGAAGAGTGTATGAAGGCGGTGCCGGCCGACGCCGCCCGAAGACGATCCGCATCGGCATCCCCGTCGCCGGAGCGCGCTCAGCGCGGGCAGGGCTGCCCGCCGGGCAGCACGATCTCGGCCTGCCCGTTGTAGGATTGGCCCTCGCGCACGGGCCACACGGTCTTGCCGGTGAAGGTCAATCCGTTGAGGACGGGAAAGAATGAGAACAGCGGCCGGTAGGTCAGCCGCGTCTCCGCCATGACGAAGCGGTCGCCCTTGGAGGCGGTGCCGGAGGGCGGCGCCCCGATGACCGACCCGATCTCGCGGGCGGCGTCGCGCTGCTGCACGCTGGAGCACACCTTCGCGACGAAGCTGCTGCCCGACTGGTAGACACCGCCGGCGGTCAGCACGATCCCGACGCCAGCGAGGTTGTAGGGCGCGGCCACGACCTGGGCGGCGGCGAACACGTCGTCGATGCGGGTCTGGTCCTGGCGTGAGATGAGGTCCGCCATGGCGGTGGTGGCCTGAGCGAGGCGGTTCTGCGTCGCGACCGCCCGCGGGATCTCGATCGCGGCCATGAACAGCAGCATCAGGAGCGGCGTCACGAAGGCGAACTCGACCGCCGTCGCCCCGCCCTCGGACCGCGCCATCCGCGCGACCGGGCCCCACCCTGGTGGCCGATGCGCTAGCACGACCGGTCCTCGAAGCCCTCGGTGCGGAACACCATGGTCGAGGTCAGGAGCTGGCGTCCGCCGGGCATCGCCTGCCCGGTGAAGTCGAGGAAGCGGAACGGGCGCAGGACCGGGACGGCGACCCGGAGGCTCACCACGCTGTTGCCCGCCGGACAATCGAAGCGCGCGCCGAAACCCGCCGACCAGTCGAAGGTCTTGGGATCGTAGGGCGCGGCGATCTGCGAGGGGACGAAGCTCTCGGTGCGGGTGAGGTCGATCCGCATGTCGGCGCAGCGGAACATGTTGAAGCCCCCGCCGCACATTGCCGTGCGCAGCCGAGCGACCGGATCGTCGCCGGTGGCGCCGGCCTGGAACGTGCCCGTGCGCAGAAGCCTCGCGGCGCGTTCCGTCGACACGTCGAGGCGGTGCTGGGCGAAGACGATCAGCGAGGCTTCGAGGATCACGGCGATGAGGGCGAAGAGCGGCAGGGCGACGAGCGAGAATTCCACCACGGCGACCCCATGCACATCGGAGCCGAAGGGCGCCCGACGAGGCGCGCTCCCGGAGATCGCCCGCATGGCGAATGCGATGAGCCTGCCGTCTCCCACGCTGTCCGGTCTTCGTCGTGTGTCGCTGCCGCCGGTCGACGGTCGACGTGAGTGTTTCGCCTACCGTGACCGTGCGGCACCCTAGCCGCGACCGTCTTTACGCTCCGTGAAATCGATCGGGTGGAATCCGCACGGATCGGCGGATGGATCGGTAAGGACCGTCCTGCGGCCGGGCACGGAACGAGGAGGATGGCGCGCCACATCGACCCGGCGTTGCACCCCGGACCCGGATCGGCTATCGCTCGCGCCGATTTCCTTTTCGGCAACGTCAGGATCGCCGGTGCCCTCAGCGCATCCCGGTCCCACTCTCGTTCCCGGCGGGGATGTCGGCCCTCGGCCATCGCTTGTTTCAGCATGCGTCGGCCCTCCGCGAGGAGGTTGGCCCGACCGGATCGTTCCATCCGGCGGCCGGCGGTGACGGGGGTCCATGCCACACTTGCCGTCGGCGCGGCCTCCCGTGGGGGGCCCTTAGGAGAGAGAATGTCCGCTGGTCTGAACGTTTCCCAGCCGAGCCGCGAGGATTTCGCGAGCCTGCTCGAGGAAAGCTTCCTCAATCACGAGATCACCGAGGGTTCGGTCGTCAAGGGTCGCGTCGTCGCGATCGAGAAGGACGTCGCCGTCATCGACATCGGCGCCAAGACCGAAGGCCGCGTCGCCCTCAAGGAATTCAACGGCCCCGGCCGTGACGGCGACCTCGCCGTCGGCGACGAGGTCGAGGTCTATGTCGACCGCATCGAGAACGCGCTCGGCGAGGCCGTCATCTCGCGCGACAAGGCGCGGCGCGAGGAGAGCTGGGTCAAGCTCGAGAAGGCGTTCGAGGCCAACGAGCGCGTCACCGGCACGATCTTCAACCAGGTCAAGGGCGGCTACACCGTCGATCTCGACGGCGCCGTGGCGTTCCTGCCGCGCTCCCAGGTGGACATCCGCCCGGTGCGCGACGTGACCCCGCTGCTCGGCACGCCCCAGCCGTTCCAGATCCTCAAGATGGATCGCCGCCGCGGCAACATCGTCGTGTCGCGCCGCACCGTGCTCGAAGAGAGCCGCGCCGAGCAGCGCTCGGAGCTGGTGGCCAACCTCGAAGAGGGTCAGGTCATCGACGGCGTCGTCAAGAACATCACCGAGTACGGCGCCTTCGTCGATCTCGGCGGCATCGACGGCCTGCTTCACGTCACCGACATGGCGTGGCGCCGCGTGAACCACCCGTCCGAGGTCGTGACCATCGGCCAGACGGTCAAGGTCAAGATCATCAAGATCAACCACGAGACGCACCGCATCTCGCTCGGCATCAAGCAGCTTCTGGCCGATCCGTGGGAGGGCATCGCCGCCCGCTACCCGGAGGGCGCCAAGCTCAAGGGCCGCGTGACCAACATCACCGATTACGGCGCCTTCGTGGAGCTGGAGCCGGGCATCGAGGGCCTGATCCACGTCTCCGAGATGAGCTGGACCAAGAAGAACGTCCATCCGGGCAAGATCGTCTCGACCTCCCAGGAGGTCGAGGTGCAGATCCTGGAGGTCGATTCGGTCAAGCGCCGCATCTCGCTCGGCCTCAAGCAGACCCTGCAGAACCCCTGGGACGGCTTCGCCGAGAAGCATCCCGTCGGCTCCGAGGTCGAGGGCGAGGTCAAGAACAAGACCGAGTTCGGCCTGTTCATCGGTCTCGAGGGCGACGTCGACGGCATGGTCCACCTGTCGGATCTCGACTGGAACCGTCCCGGCGAGCAGGTGATCGAGGAGTACAAGAAGGGCGACATCGTGCGCGCCCAGGTTCTCGACGTGGATGTCGAGAAGGAGCGTATCTCGCTCGGCGTGAAGCAGCTCGGCGGCGATCCCTTCGCGGAAGCCGGCGAGATCAAGAAGGGCCAGATCGTCACCTGCGAGATCGTCGAGGTGAAGGATTCGGGCTTGGAGGTGAAGCTCGTCGACACCGACATGCAGACCTTCATCCGCCGCGCCGAGCTCGCCCGCGACCGTGCCGACCAGCGCCCCGAGCGTTGGGCCGCCGGTGAGAAGGTCGATGCCCGCGTGGTGCAGTTCGACCGCAAGGCCCGCCGCGTGCAGGTCTCGATCAAGGCCCTCGAAGTGGCCGAGGAGAAGGAGGCGATGGCCCAGTTCGGCTCGGCCGATTCCGGCGCCTCGCTCGGCGACATCCTCGGCGCCGCCTTCAACAAGAAGAAGGGCGGCGACGACGAGTAAGACGAAGCGCCCCGAGGTTCTCACCTGGGGCCTTCCCTCTCCCGTCCGACGGCTCGAAGAGCGGAGACCCGCTTTTCGGGCCGTTTCTTTTTGCGTTACCCGCTGCAGGGACCAGAAGAGGGCGCTCTCCTCCCCCTTGCGGGGAGGAGGTAGGAAGTGGGGTGGTGCGGAGGGCACCGTCGCGCTCAATCCTGAACCACCCCCACCCCGAACCTCTCCCCACAAGGGGGAGGGGACCCAGCGCGGTAGCCCCGTGAGCCGGAGAGAGGATCGCGTGCCTGGACCGTCGAAGGATGACCGCCCGGTGACCGCGGCAGGAAAAAGCCTCGCCGCGCGGCTCGCCGGCTTGGTCCAACCGCGCCGCCGCGCCGACGCCCTCCCGGCCGATTTCGACGCGGACCTCTATCTCGATCTCAACGCCGACGTCGCCATGGCGGTGGAGGCCGGCCACATCGCCTCGGCGGCCGAGCACTGGGTTCATTTCGGTCGCCGCGAATCCCGCGCCTACCGCCTTCCGGCGCCGACGGGCGCGCTCGGCGGCGGCATCGTCGGGGCCTCGACCTTCCGCTATCCCTACCGGGCCGTCGGCGCCCTGCCGCCGATGGCATTCGCTGCCCCCGCCATCGGCCCCGACGACGAGGCCATCGCCGCCCGCCTGATCGCCGCGTGGCGCCATTCCGCCGCCGCCGCGCCCGAGGCCGCGGAGGAGGGGATGTGGGCGGCCCGCAGCACCGGCTTCTCGGCCTTCCACACGGCGCTCCGCGCGGGCGACGCGCGGGCGCTCGCCGCGCTGCTCGCACCCCTGTTCCAGTCGCACCTCGCCCACGGCATCGCCATGGGCCGTACCACCGCGACGCTCGCCCGCCACGCCCCCGAGATCTTCGCCGCCGCCTGGTGCGACCGGCTCCTGCGGCTCGCCGAGGCGCTCGGGGTCGAGCCGGTGCGCTGCCCCGAGCAGGGCGATTTCGCCCGTCCCCTGGAGCGCGTCGGAAAGATCGAGCGGATCGAGGCCGCTCTGGGCTTCCGTCTCGTCTTTCCCGATGTCGGGGCCCCCTACGGCGTGCGCTTGCGCGAAAAGATCCTCCCCGAGCACGCCTTCAGCCACGCCTACGCCGCCTGGCGCATCCGCGGGCTGAATCCCGGGCCCCGGCTCGCCGAGATCGGCGGCGGCTTCGGCGGCCTCGCGTGGTTCCTGCGAGATGAGGGCCGGAGCTACACCATCCTCGACCTGCCCTTCACCAACGTGCTCCAGGGCTGGTTCCTTCTGAAGGCCGGGCTGTCCGTCTCGCTCGCCGGCGAGCCGGAGGCGCGCTTGCGCGTCCTGCCGTGGTGGGAGATCCATCGCGACGCGCGCTACGACCTCGTCATCAATCAGGATTCGATCCCCGAGATGCCGCCGGACGCCGCCGCGATGTACGTGGCCCGCATCCGGGAGATCGCGCCGCTGTTCTACTCGGTGAATCAGGAGGCGGCCGCCGCCAACACCGAGGCGTTCCGTCAAGGGATCGTGCCCAACCTCGTCGCGCGCGACGGCGGCTACCGCCGCCTCGGCCGCAACCCGTTCTGGTTGCGCGACGGCTACGTCGAGGAGATCTACGCCCGCCGCGACACGGAACCGCCGGGCTGAGACCCGCCCGCGCCGGACAGCCCCTTGCCGCCCCTCGGTCGCCGGGTCTAAACACGGCCGCAGGGTCGAGCGGCCCGCCCGAATCCAGGCGCGTCAAGGACTTGGCCAAGAGTTGGCCGAGACGTCGTCCCCGGAGATCGGCGCGGATCGCCCGAATGGACAAGTGCGGTTCAGCGTTCCGTGGCGCAGTCTCACGGTCGGCGAATCGCGATACGGCCCGGATGAGGCCGAACGCCAGGGAGTGGACCGTCGGATGGCCGCAGACGCCGAGTTTCTGATCGACCGCCGTCGCCTGCGCCGCAAGCTCACCCTGTGGCGGGTGGTCGGCATCGGCGCCCTCGTCGTCGCCGTCGGCGCGGTCGGCTACCGCGCCCGGATCGGCGAGGGGCGCTTCTTCGCGGTCAATCAGGACCAGATCGCCCGGATCTCCATCGGCGGCTTCATCGCCGGCAGCGACGCGACCCGCAAGCTGATCGAACGCGTCGGCAAGTCCGATTCGGTCAAGGGCGTGGTGCTCTCGATCTCCTCGCCCGGCGGCACGACGACGGGCTCGGAGGAACTCTACCGCAACATCCGCGCGCTGGCCGACAAGAAGCCGGTGGTTGCCTTCGTCGACGGCACCGCGGCGTCGGGTGCCTACATCACGGCCATCGCCGCCGACCACATCGTCGCCCGCGAGACGGCGCTCGTCGGCTCCATCGGCGTGCTGTTCCAGTACCCCGAGGTGTCGGGCCTGCTCGACCGGGTCGGCGTGAAGGTCGAGACGGTGAAATCCTCGCCGCTCAAGGCCGAACCCTCGGGCTTCGCCCCGACCTCGCCGGAGGCGCGCGCCGCGCTCTCGGCCATCGTCATGGACACCTATGGCTGGTTCCGCGGGCTCGTGGCCCAGCGCCGCGGCATGAGCGACGAGCAGCTCAACGCGGTGGCCGACGGGCGCGTGTTCAGCGGGCGCCAGAGCGTGCCGCTCAAGCTCGTGGACGAACTCGGCGACGAGCGGAAGGCGGTGGCGTGGCTGGAGACGGAGCGGAAGATCCAGAAGGATCTGCCGGTGCGCGACTGGAAGCCGAAGGCCGAGGGCGGCCTCACGCTGTGGTCGTCGCTCGGCACCGCCGCGGACCTCGCCGGGTTCGATGGGCTCGCCGCGCGCCTGCGGGCTCTCGGTGCCGAGACGACCGCGATAGGGCAGGGCGGCCTGCTCGCCCTCTGGCGCCCGGCTCCCTGAGCCGGATCGCCGTGCCGCGCCCACTCCGCACCCGGAAGATTGCCGCATGATCAAATCCGAACTCGTGCTCAAGATCGCCGAGCAGAACCCGCATCTCTACCAGCGGGACGTCGAGACGCTCGTCAATGCCATCCTCGACACCATCGCCGATGCGCTGGCCCAGGGCGACCGGGTGGAACTGCGCGGCTTCGGCGCCTTCTCGGTGAAGCGGCGCGAGGCGCGGCGTGGGCGCAACCCCCGCACCGGCGAATCGGTGGCGGTGTCCGAGAAGGCGATCCCTGTCTTCAAGACCGGGAAGGAGATGCGGCTGCGCCTCAACCGCGCCGGGATCGGCGAGGAGCGGGCCGAGGCGTAAGCCTTCCGCGCCCGTCGCCCCGTGACGGCCGCGGTTGCGCGCCCTACCTCTCCCCGCGAACGCATCGGCCGGGATCGGTCGGGCGCGTAAACCCTTTGATCGCGCCGTCCGAGCCGTCGAGGCTCCCGCGGCGGCCCGGCCCGGCGCCTGACCGGATCGGGCCGGCCGGGCGGCGGGACCGATCCGTCGGAGACATGGTGGAATGATCCGTTTCCTCAAAGCCCTGGTGCTGGTGCCGGTCGCGGTCGTGGTGGTGTTGCTGGCGGTCGCCAACCGCGAGACCGTGACCCTGTCGTTCGATCCGTTCTCGCCCGAGCCGTTGTTCAGCGCCGTGTTGCCGCTCTACGCGGTGCTGTTCGGCGCGGTCGCGCTAGGCGTCGTGGTCGGCGGCATCGGCAGTTGGCTGAGCCAGAGCGGCACCCGCCAGCGGGCGCGCTACCACCGCCGCGAGGCCGACCGCCTCGCCAAGGAGGCCGCGACCCTCAAGACCTTCGGCACTCCTGCCGCCGAGCCGAGCTACGGCGTGGCCGGCACCCACGCCGCCTTGCCGGCACCCGCCGGCCGCTGAGGCCCGAAACACTCGCTCCCATGTCGAACGTGCGCGTCAAGATCTGCGGCCTCGGCACCGAGGCGACGCTCGACGCCGCGCTCGAGGCCGGAGCCGACCTCGTCGGCTTCGTGCATTTCCCAAGGAGCCCGCGCCATCTCGCCCTGGACGCGGCCGGGCGCCTCGCCCGCCGGGCACGGGGCCGGGCCGAGTGCGTGATCCTCCTCGTCGACCCAGACGACGCCCTCCTGGCGGCGGCGGCCGAGGCCGTCGATCCCGACCTGATCCAGTTGCACGGCCGCGAGAGCCCGGAGCGGGTCGCGGAGGTGCATCGCAGAACCGGACGCGCGGTGATGAAGGCCGTGGGGATCGCCACCGCCGACGATCTCGCGACACTGCCCGCCTACGCCGCGGTCGCCGACCGCCTGCTCCTCGACGCCAAGCCCCCGCCCGGCGCGACGCTCCCCGGCGGCAACGGCGTGTCGTTCGATTGGGACTTGCTGGCGCAGGCGAGCCTGCCCGCCGGCACGATGCTGTCGGGCGGACTCGACGCCGCCAACGTTGCCGAGGCACTCGCCCGCACGGGCCTGACGGCCGTCGATGTGTCCTCCGGCGTCGAGGTGCGGCCGGGTGAGAAGGACCCCGCCCGCATCGCCGCCTTCATCGCCGCGGCCCGCGGCCGGGTCTGAGAGAGCCGTCCGAGGGTGTAAAGCGTCGCCGCGCGAAGCACGGGACGCCGCATTGCGGCCGGCTTCCCATGGGTCTAGCACGCGGGCAGAGTATCGATGCCCGCCGAGGACCGTATCCCGTGACCGTGAACCCCGCACCCAACTCCTTCCGCACCGGGCCGGACGAGCGCGGCCGCTTCGGTATCTTCGGCGGTCGCTTCGTCGCCGAAACGCTGATGCCGCTGATCCTCGACCTCGAGAAGGCCTACGAGGCGGCCAAGGCCGATCCGTCCTTCAAGGCCGACATGGAGAGCTACGGCACCCACTATATCGGCCGCCCGAGCCCGCTCTACTACGCCGAGCGCCTGACCGAGCATTTTCGGAGTCAGGCGCCCAAGGGGAACGGCGCCAAGATCTACTTCAAGCGGGAGGAGCTGAACCACACCGGCTCGCACAAGGTGAACAACGTGCTCGGCCAGATCCTGCTCGCCCGGCGCATGGGCAAGCCGCGGATCATCGCCGAGACCGGCGCCGGCCAGCACGGCGTGGCCACCGCGACGCTCTGCGCCCGCTTCGGCCTGAAATGCGTCGTCTACATGGGCGCCGTCGATGTCGAGCGGCAGGCCCCGAACGTCTTCCGCATGAAGATGCTCGGCGCCGAGGTGGTGCCGGTCCAGTCGGGCACCCGGACCCTCAAGGACGCGATGAACGAGGCCCTGCGCGACTGGGTCACCAATGTCGCCGACACCTTCTACTGCATCGGCACGGTGGCGGGCCCGCACCCGTACCCGGCGATGGTGCGCGACTTCCAGTCGGTGATCGGCCACGAGACCAAGGCGCAAATGCTGGCGATGGAAGGGCGCCTGCCGGATTCGCTGATCGCCTGCATCGGCGGCGGCTCGAACGCCATGGGCCTGTTCCACCCCTTCCTCGACGACCGCGAGGTCGAGATTTTCGGTGTCGAGGCCGCAGGGCATGGTGTCTCCAGCGGCCTGCACGCGGCCTCCCTCACCGGCGGCAAGCCGGGCGTGCTGCACGGCAACCGCACCTACCTGTTGATGGACGCCGACGGACAGATCGCCGACGCGCACTCGATCTCGGCGGGCCTCGACTATCCGGGCATCGGCCCGGAGCATGCGTGGCTGCACGAGGCGGGCCGCGTCACCTATCTCTCGGCCACCGATTCCGAGACCCTGGAGGCGTTCAAGCTCTGCTCGTCCTTGGAGGGCATCATCCCGGCGCTGGAGCCGGCCCATGCCCTCTCCAAGGTCGCCGAACTCGCCCCGACGAAGCCCGCCGATCACCTGATGGTGCTCAACCTCTCGGGCCGCGGCGACAAGGACATTCCCCAGGTCGCCAAGATCTTCGGCCAGACGCTCTGATTCCCGGGGGCAAGGGGGTCCACGAAGAACCTGCGGCCGGAGCGCCGCAGGCCGTTGACACCCCCGCCGCCTTCTCCCTATATCGCCGCCCACCGGAGGACGCCGCACGCGCCCTTCGCGTCGGTGGCGGGGTAGCTCAGCTGGTTAGAGCAGAGGAATCATAATCCTTGTGTCGGGGGTTCAAATCCCTCCCTCGCTACCAATATCCTATAGCCTGCACAGGCACTTAGACCCGGAGCCCTGGACCCCACGTCCGGGGCTTTCTCGTTCTCGGGCGGATTTCGGGCGGACTTTTCTGCACGCTTGCCGGGCGGCCCGCCCGGATTCGAGCGCCGCGGCGGACCATCCGGCACCCTGCACTGGGTGGCGTATCCCGATCCAGGTCACGCCCTCGGCGCCGGTCCTGGCCATGTCCGGTTAACCGTCCGTTCCGCCGCCTGTGGCCGGTTAAGGTCCCGGCAAGTCGGGGGCCCGAGGTTGCGCGTGACGCAACCCACAGGGAGCCCACAGGATGCCCACCCGCTACGAGATCGCCGCCGCCGTCTTCGCGGCCCTGACCGACCGGGACCGCCAGCACCTCGCCGAGGCCATCGCGGCGGCCGCCCTCTCGGAGGACGGGGACGCCTCCGACGACTGGTACATCGACATGTCGAACGCTGGGGTCCCGATCCCCGGCACCGCCGGCGAGCCCGTCACCGAGCGGCAGCTGCGCCTGGCCTGCCGCCTCCTCGCGGACGCGAAGTCGGCCCCGCAGACCGACGCGATCGAGTGGGAGTGCCTGCTTCGAGGAGCGTTCGGGCACGAGCACGTTGCCCGGTTCGAGGCGCTCTACGCCGGGGTTCCCCTCGGCGAGGACGCCGCCGCGGCGTCCGAGCGCTAGGAGGCCGCCATGCACCCCGCCCCCTACGGCAGGCTCCGCGGCACCTACGACATCTACTACTGGCTGGCGCGTGCCGGCCGTCACGCCCCCGGGGTGAGCCCGGAGCGCGTCCGGGAGATCGCCGCCGACGCGGCCGAGCTGGCCGAGCGGTTCCGACTCGTGATGCCTTACGACACCGCGGCCGCGTTCTACCTCCGGGAGGACCTGGAGGCGCGGATCGCGGCCTTCGAGGCCGAGGGCATCGACTGGCGCGACGGGGTCGACTAGCCCTCGACCTCGATCAGCGGCGAGACGGGCTCCAGGGACCACGGCAGGAACGTCATCGGGCGGTTGAGCTCCCGCCTGAGTTCCTCTCGGACTTCCTCTCGGAGGCGCTCGGCCGCCTCAAGAGGGTAGTCGACGGGCGCCTCCTCGCCGTCGGCGCCGACCCGGAACGGCTCGTAGGCGATGCGCGCCGAGGCCTTCGCGACGGCGCAGACGCTGGTCCCCTCCGCGCCCATGTCATCGAGTAGCTGCCACATCGCGTCGGCGAGGGCCTGGACCTCCGCGGTGCGCCCGGTCGGAAGCACGCGCTCGATCAGGCGCACCTCCGCGAGTTCCGCCGGGCCGGAACGGTTCAGCTCCTCGGTCCCCATGAACCGCAGGTGTCCCACCGCGCCGTCTTCGAACCACACCTCGGCAAGCTGTGGGGTCCTGACCCATCGGTCGGCCCCTCGACGCGAACCCACCAGTTTTCGGTTCGGTACGTCATGCCACCACCCTCAGCTCGACCTCGACCACCTCAGGCTCCAGGCGTTCCGGGTAGAGCGTCGGATGGTAGGGCCGGAGCTGCGCCCAGCTCTGGCGCGCCTGCTGCGCCGTCGCCTCGGCCGCCTCGCGTTTGAGGTAGACCTGCGCCGTCGCCAGCCCGTCCCAGGACTTGCGGGCCGGGTGCATGGAGTGGTTGCAGAACAGGAGGCCCGACGCGGCGTCCCGGACCGCGAAGCGGGTGACCGGGGCGGAGGCATCCGTGGGGGACGGCGGGTAGGCCTCCACCGCACGCAGGGCCGCCACCGCGCAGGTGCGGCAACGCTGGAAGCGCTTCTCGCCGAGGGCGCGCTCCCGGCAGTCTCGACACCGGCCCGTGTAGAGGCCGGGGGACCAGCAGAACCGCGCGAGGTCGGCGTCGGTGTAGCCGTCGTGGACAGGCATGGGGATCGTCAGGTCCTTCACGGTCAGCCCTTCCGCGTCGGGGTGGTGGCGTCGCGCAGGCGCGCGAGTTCGTGGTCGGTGCGCTCCAGCGTGAAGAACACGCCCGTGAACAAAATGGCGGCCGAGAGGACGACGATCGCCCCGCAGCACACCCACAACGTCAGCTCGCCCATCATGCCGCCTCGCGCTGCAGGAGCCCGTAGCTCTCCAGGACGACCAGGATCCCGCCGGCTAGCTGCCCGTCGTCGAGCCCGTCGGCGCGCCCGCGGACGAGGGCCTCCCGCACCAGGGCGACTGGCCCCGGCGCGGTGAGCGCCTGCCCGAACAGGCCGACCTCGATCGCCGGGCGGCCGGCCTCGGGCAACGCGGCGAGCGCGGCCGCGACGTCGTCGTAGACCATGACGGGCGGGCGCATCGTGTTGGACACCCCGACCGCCGCAAAGGCGGCGAGTGCCTCGGGCTCCTCGCACCGAGCCTCGACGACCCGGCGCCGGAAGGCGACCTGGGCCGGCCTCGGGATCCCGTAGAAGGCCCACGCCGCCCGGTGCCGCTCTGCCTCGCTCTGCATCGCCCGTCCCTCCGCTGCCTCTCGGGCGAGGGTAGCACCGCGCGGCGATTCGCGACGGGACGGGGCCCGGCCACGGAGCCCAGGGATATCTTCACCACGCCCCCGATCGCCGGTTGCCTCGGGAGTCCCCGCCTGCCACGGTGCGAGCCTCACCGAAGGGATCGCCCCCGTGACCGTCGCTCGCTTCTTGAAACGGATAGCCGCCGCCGCCTGAGCCCCGAGCTCGGCGCCCGCCCGCGTGCCCCCGTTTCCAGCGAGTTCCCCGATGACCGATGACGTCCTTCGCCATGCGCGTCGCCGCGCCCGTATCGAGACCTACCGCGAGAGCGAGGCCCGCCACCGGCGCGCCATGGCGATCCCGCCGACCCGGACGGCCACGCTCGACGAGGTCCTGACCGGCGCGCAGCCGATCGACGCCAGCCCGATCGAGGACGCCAAGCTCTGGGCTCGCGAGGTCCTCCACTCCCCCGCCGCCCCGACGTTCCCTGATGGTCTCCACGTCGCGCTGAACATGTTCGGCCTGGAGCCGACGGCGGCCCGTGCCGTCGCGGTCGAGCGCCTCGCCCTTGCGCAGATCCAGGCGGTCTTCCCCGACCTGACGGCCGAGGACTCGTACGGCGAGGTCGCCGACCGAGCGACGCTCTACGCCGCCTTCCTAGGCGACCCGGAGGCCGCCGGGCGCGCCGTCGCGATCGTGCATGACCACATCTTCGCGCACCTCCACACCGGGCTGCCCGATCCCGTGCCGCTGCGCGAGACTTTCGTGACGCTCCTGCACGTCGCCTCGCTCTGCAGCCGCGATCTCCCGGTGCAGCCGATGGCGACCGACCTGCAGGCGGATTGGCGCATGGGGCGGGGATCGGCGCGTCAGCTTCTCGACACAATCGCGGACGTCGCCGCCCCGCCCGACGAGCTCCCCGCCGGCGCCGCCCCGGCCGCGCCGCAGGCCCCGGTGCCGACGGTGGCCGCGAGCGACGACGGCGACCTCGATCTCGACGGGATCCTTCAACGGGCGCACGCCCCCAGCCTTGTCGTGATCCCGGAGCCAGCCGGCAAGAAGAAGGTTCCGGGCCAGGCCGCCGCCATCGTCGGCCGCGCCCTGCCGCTGCGCCCGATGCCGAATCTGGAGGCACTCGGCCGGCACCTGGTCGAGCGCAGCCCCTGGGCCGCGCCGGGGATCGCCCGCCTGATCGGCCTGCTCCAGGGCCGGGTGCACGCGGCTTTCCCAAACGTGGTCTTCGTTGGCCCGCCCGGATCCGGGAAGAGCGAACTCGCCCGGGACTTCACCTGACCTGACCGGTATTTTGAACCGAGCCAATTGAGAGGTTACTGCATGGCGGTGGCCATGGGTAGCCGGAAGGCGAGATCCGGGTAGCTGACTGG
>NZ_JACHOP010000029.1 GCF_014199935.1 Methylorubrum rhodinum | reverse complement strand
CTCATGCGGCGCCTCATCGTCATCGCAAACGCGCGCCTGCGCGACGCCTTCGCCGAAAAACGACAGGTCGCCACGAACTGAGTTGATGACGGCGGTGAGCGTTGAAAAAATCAACCCGCGTCGAGCGTCTCGATGACGAGGTTGCCGTTCGTATATACGCAGATGTCGCCCGCGATCCGCATCGCCTTGCGCACGATCGCCTCGGCGTCGAGGTCGCCGTCCTCGAGCGCGCGGGCGGCGGCGAGCGCGTAGTTGCCGCCGGAGCCGATCGCCATCACGCCGCTCTCGGGCTCAAGCACGTCGCCGGAGCCGGAGAGCAGCAGGCTCACTTCCTTGTCGGCCACCAGCATCATGGCCTCCAGCCGGCGGAGGTAGCGATCGGTGCGCCAATCCTTGGTCAGCTCGACGCAGGCGCGGGTGAGCTGGCCGGGATACTGCTCCAGCTTGCCCTCCAGCCGCTCGAACAGGGTGAAGGCGTCGGCGGTGGCGCCGGCGAAGCCGCCGATGACGCTGCCCTTGGCCAGCCGCCGGACCTTGCGGGCGTTGCCCTTCACGATGGTCTGGCCGAGGCTGACCTGCCCGTCGCCGCCGATCACCACACGCCCGCCCTTGCGGACCATCAGGATCGTCGTGGCGTGCATCTGGGGCGGGCCGTCTTGGGACAAGGAGGTTCTCCGGTGGCGGAATGACGAGCCTCAGTTATGCGCTTGGGCGCCCGCCTCCAAGGCGGGCCGTTACGCAAAGCGATGGCCGGTGTTTCTCGGCGCGCCTCGGATGCCAACGCTTGTGTCCGCGCTCACTTGCCCGGCCGGGAGGACTGACGACCGAGTTGGGGATCGCCTACGGCCTCCCAGATTGTGGTGTCGCGCGCTTGCCGAATCGATATCCACGTGACCCGATTGCGCTTTGAGCGGCCGACCGGCTCCCTGAGGCGGCGGGCATGACCGTCGCGACATGCACTACTCAGGCTGACCGGCTTCTCCGACGACCGATACGGATGGCGGATCGAGCATGTCTTTGCTCGCATCAGCCGAAGCAGCCACTCTTGCACAGCTTCTACTTCAATATGAGGATAACTTATACTCTCGTAATTCCGATCCTGGCTTGGTCACCGTGTTGTGATCCGTATCGTGTCTGATTGACATCGGACCAAATGGGTGCTTTTCCAGGTTGCCGGTCGATGCGCGGGAGGTAAGCTTGCGTGCTTGTTTGACGATATGCTTTGCCCTGGCCCTAGGCGGGGCGGCAGCTGCCCAATCGGCGGACTGTGACAAAATCAAATACTCCACAGTGCCGATTGAAATGAGGCCAGAAGGCACCGCCATGAATCGTATGTCCAGCGGTTCGTTGGCGACCGAGAGCGTCATGAGGTTGCCGCCCATCCAGCTGTATCGCAATCCGAATGGGACAGCCGTCGCCGTATCGAACGCGCAGCCTGGAAATCACTATACCAAGACGACTTTGAAATTCGGATTTGCGATGGAACAAATTGCTAGGCTTGATGCCGGTGAGAGAAAAATATCGTATGAGTACAATATTCCCATCAATCATGATTTAAAGACCGACAGGCATGATTTCGACATGGATCATACGCGCGAGAAATTTCAGAACAGAGAGACAACGAGAGAAGAAATACGTGCGAGCTATAAATATCGAGGTAGTGGCACAGCGGTCATAGAAGCATGCTCTTATGAAGTAGATCATTTTGAGCTGAGCTTCGGAGTTTATAGAGATAAACAGCTAATTAGCTCAACAAACTGGCGACTTGCGTATTCGCCGCAACTATTTACATCGTTGTCCAGTGAAATCCTAAATTTCGACGCCAACAGGGTTCTGCAATCGATCGTGCGGTACGACACGAAATCCGTGACGGCCGATTTCGTTCCGGCTCAAGAGTGACCCGCAACGAACCCCGCATCGCATCCGTCCGGCGCCCCTGATCCCGCTTCGGCCGATCACCCTGCCGACAAAGCCCCGCGCAAGCCTGCCTGCCTATTCCCCTGGCCCAAGGGCCGCACTTCCGTCGCCGGCCGTCCGCGGAACGAGTGCCATGGGAATCATCGTCGGCCTTGTCATCGCCATCGGCTCCATGCTCGGCGGCTTCGTGGCCATGGGCGGCCACCTCATCGTCATCTGGCAGCCCTGGGAGTTCGTCATCATCTTCGGCATGGCGGCGGGCACCTTCGTGATCGCCAACCCGCTGAAGGTCGTGATGGATTCCGGCAAGGCGACGATGGAGGCCTTCACCGGCAAGGGGCCCAAGCGCCAGGATTTCCTCTCGCTGCTCGGCCTGCTGCACGCCCTGATGCGCGAGCTGAAGACCAAGCCGCGCAACGAGGTCGAGGTGCATTTCGACAACCCGACCGAGTCCGAGATCTTCAAAAACTTTCCCGAAGTCGCCAAGCACCCCGATCTGGTGCTGTTCATCTGCGACTATTGCCGTCTGATCCTCATCGGCAATGCCCGGAGCCACGAGATCGAGGCGCTGATGGAGGAGGAGATCGGCACCCACAAGAAGTACAAGCTCAAGCCCTACGCGGCGATCAACACGGTGGCCGAGGCGCTGCCCGCGCTCGGCATCGTCGCGGCGGTGCTCGGCATCGTGAAGGCGATGGGCGCGCTGGATCAGTCGCCGCAGATCCTCGGCGGCCTGATCGGCGCGGCGCTGGTGGGCACCTTCATCGGCGTGTTCGCCTCCTACGGCATGCTCGCCCCGCTCGCCGTGAAGGTCAAAGGCGTACGCGAGAAGCAGTGCGCCCCCTACACGATCATCAAGCAGACCCTCATCGCCTACATGAACGGCGCGCTGCCCCAGGTCGCGATCGAGCACGGCCGCAAGGGCATCGCCGGCTCCGACCGCCCGACCATCGACGAGGTCGAGGCCGCGACCGTGCCGGGCGGCCGCGCCCCGGCCGCGGCGTAAGGGGACGGACCGGTGCAAGAAACGGTGGACCAGTCGGTGGACCAGCCCATTCGGACCGAGGCGCCCGCGTTCGAGGACGCGCTGACCGCCGCGCAGGAGCCGGCGCCGGTGCCGGCTGAAGGATCGACCCAGGAACTGGCGCGCGCCCTGGATCGCGAGCCGGCTCGAGCCTCGGCCGAGGCGCTGGCACCCAAGCCCGCTTCCGCCCTCGACGCGCTGCTCACGGCGGCGGCCCAAAGGCCCGCGACCGACATCCGCACCCGCATCCAGGAGGCCGGCGGCCTGTCGCTCGACCGGCTGCCGATGCTGAGCGTGGTGTTCGACCGGCTCGCCACCGCCTGCAGCGACGCGGCCAAGCATCTGGCCTCGTCCTCGACCTTCTACTCGCTCAGCGGCGTCGAGAGCGGGCGTTTCGGTGAGATGCTCGACGCCTACGACGCCAACGCGGTGGTCGGCATCTTCCACGCGCCGGAATGGGACGGGCACATCCTGGTCGGGCTCGACCGCGACTTCATCTACACGATGGTCGAGGTGCTGTTCGGCTCCGACGGCTCCGAGCCGCCGGTGGAGGAGGAGCGCAGCTTTTCCGCCATCGAGTTGCGCATCGCCCAGATGGTGTTCGAGCAGGTCGGCAAGGCGCTCGAATCCTCCTTCGGCCTCGTCTCGCAGACGCCGTTCCGTCTGGAGCGGATGGAGACCCGCATGGAGTTCGCCGTGATCGGGCGGCGCTCCAACAAGTCGGTGCAGGCCAAGTTCCTGCTCCAGGCCTTGAACCGCGGCGGCGAGATGTTCCTGATCATCCCGCAGACCGTGCTGAACCCCTTGCGCCCGGCGCTCGGCAAGGTGCTGACCGGCGAATCCGCCGCCCGCGATCCGCGCTGGGCGCAGCAGATCACCGCCGAAGTCCAGAAGACCGCGGTGAAGCTGCGCGCCGTGCTGGAGGAGCGCCACCTGACGCTCGGCGAGATCGCCGGGCTGAAGGTGGGACAGGTGATTGAGCTCGACGCGACGCCCGCGACGCGGATCAAGCTCGAGGGCAACGACCGGCCGCTGTTCTGGTGCCGGGCCGGCCAATCGCAGGGCGCCTACGTCCTGCGGGTGGAGGAGGCGATCAATCCCGAGAAGGAGGGGGGCGATGGGCTCCTTGGTTGACGGCATCCTGCTCGTCGCGCTGGTGGCGACGAGCGCCTGCGTGGTGCCGATGTATCTCAAGCTCAAGCGCCTCGACCGGGTCCAGGCCGAGTACGGCGCCGCGGTCACGGCGTCGGGCATCGCCCTGACCCAGGCGGGCGACGCCGTGCGCAGCTTTTCGGGCGAAGGGCGGGAGATTCTGGAGGCGCTGAGCCTGAAGATCGAGGAGGCGCGGGCGCTGGTCTCGGAGCTGGAGGCGTCGCGCGCGGCTCTGGTGATAGCGCGGGGCGAGCCGAAGGCGTAGGGGCGGCTTCTCCCATTCCCCGCCCTCCTTCGAGGCTTCGCCTTCGGCTCCGCGCCTCAGGATGAGGGGGATAGGTGGGAAGAAGCCGTCATCGCAGGGTGAACCGCTCGGCTCGCGGCGGCTCGGGCCGGCTCTCGCCGAGCGCGTCCAGGACCGGCGCCGTCGCGGCGTGGAGCAGCGCGTCGAGGGGCAGGTCGTTGGCGTCGGTGCCGAACGGCTCCTCCAGTTCGTCGCCCAGCGCGTCGAGGCCGAAGAAGGCGTAGGCGACGAGCGCCGCCACCACCGGCGTCGACCAGCCGAGTGAGCCGGCCAGCCCGAACGGCAGCAGCAGGCAGTAGAGCCAAGCCGTGCGGTAGAGCAGCAGCGTGTAGGCGAAGGGCAGAGGCGTGCCCTGGATGCGCTCGCAGACCGCCTGGATCGCCGACAGGCTCGCGATCTTCTGCTCCAGCGTCGAGAACGTCACCTCGCCCAGCGCACCCGCCCGCATCGCCAACGCGAGGTCGTGCGTCAGGCCGGCGAGCGCCGCGTCGGCGGCGCTGGGGCGGTCGGCGAGCAGCAGGCCCTCCTGCGGCGGCAGCCACGGCTCGGCGGCCCGCGCCTCGTCGAGATCGCGCAGCCGGGCGTGGAGCGCGTGGGCGAAGCCCACCGCCCGGCGGAGGGAGCGGCGGCGCAATTGCGCCTGCCCGGCCTCCGGCAGCAATGCCGGGATCAGCCGGGCGAGCGCCCGCATCTCGACGATCAGCGTGCCCCAGGCCCGGCGCGCCTCCCACCAGCGATCGTAGCAGGCGCCGTTGCGGAAGCTTAAAAAAATCGAGAGCGCGAGGCCGACCAGGGTGAAGGGCCCAATGCCCGCCGTCACCGGGAACCACGCGGCGTGGCGCTGCTCCAGCCCGACCACGAGGCAGGCGAGCACCGTGATCGCGATCACCTTCGGCGCGACCTTCGGCAGGATCGAGCCGCGCATCGCGAACAGGATGGTGAGGAGGTTGGGCCGCGGGCGGACGATCATCGGCCGTCTGTCCGCGATCCGGTCCGGGGATGCAACGGGATCGCCGACACGGTTCCGAGTCCGGGCCCGGTCGCTCCGATCCGACCCGCCCGGAAGCCGGGGAGCGGACGAGATGCCGTTACAGGGCGCTGAGGCGCGGCAGGCCGATCAGCCGCTCGCGGGCGCGGGCGATCAGCGACGGGCGGATGCGCGCCACGTCCTCGCCGTCGAGCATCGGCGAGGTCGAGAGAGCGGACAGATAGGCCTCTTCCGGCTCGCGGCAGTTCGAGACCGCCTTCGTCGCCGCGTAGCTGCGGCTGGTCGTGCGGGCCTGCTCGGCGAAGGACACGTCCAGGCAGGACTGCCACGCGGCGTGGCGCGGGCCGGCGGCACTCTCGTCGGCCCAGGCCGGAGGGGCGGCCAGGAGGGCGAGGACCGCGAGGGCGAGGACCGCGAGGGGAAGAACGCGACGCATGGGCGGCGAACCGTAGGCGAGACATCGGTTTTCCGGTGCCGCGCGGCAGGCCGGAAACCTTCCGTCAACCTTGGCCGCCGACCCGTTAAGACCGGATAACGCGCCCGTATGCTCTCGGGTCCCGAAGCGGGACGCTTTCGTGTCAGCGGTTGGCGGCGGTGACCGGCGAGGCGTCGCGGCCGAGCGCCACCCAGCCGATCGCGTCCTGGCTCTCGCGCTTGACGAAGGTGTAGCCGGTCTGGGTCCAGGGCAGGACCGCGGAGGTCTTGTTGTCGAGGATGAGGTCGCCGCGGTTCGTCACCACGGTGAGCACGGCGTGGCCCTCGCCCTTCTCGTCGATCACGACGGTCATCCGCAGGGCCCGGCGGGGCAGGCCGGCCTGGACCAGCAGGCGGCGCTTGAGGAGCTGGAAGTCCTCGCAATCGCCCCGGCCGTCCTCGGCGAGGTCCCAGCGGTCGGCGGAGCGCCAGTGATCGAGATCGGTCACCGCATCGACCGCCCGGTTGATGCGGCGGTTGACCGTGTTGATCGTCTGCCAGAGCGCCGGGGTGAGGGTGACCGAAGCCGTCTCTGTGCGGTCGACGGCGCATTCGCCGGGGTAGCGCTCGCAGAACTCGGCCCAGGCGGCGATCGGCCGGGCCGCCCCCGTGGTCGTCGCCGAGAGGCCCACCGCCGGCAGCGCCTGGGCCGCGGCGCCCGTCACGCCGAGGCCGGCAGCGAGCGCGAGGCCCGCGAGCACGGCGCGGAGGGTGGAAAAGCGACGCTGGGCGAACTCGTTACGCATGACCCGACCCGAACTCTTAAGCTCACGTTAACAAGCTCTCACAGCGCGCCGGCGGGGGCAATCGGAAGGTTAAAGATCGGTTAACGGCTTCCCTCGCATTCGAGCGATCGGCGTCCGGATGCCGCGTGGCGTATGTCCTGCTACGCTTCGGGCGATGACCGACGAGCCCGAGCCGCCGATGACGCGCGACGCGAACGCCCCTCCCGCCCCCTCTGCCGACCCGCCGACCGAGCGCGGCGCGCCGGTGATCCGCACGATCGCCATGCCGGCGGACACGAACCCGGCGGGCGACATCTTCGGCGGCTGGCTGATGGCGCAGATGGATCTGGCGGCGGGCAACGTCGCGGCCCGCCGGGCGCGCGGGCGCTGCGCCACGATCTCGGTGGAGGCGATGACCTTCCACCGCCCGGTCTTCGTCGGCGACGAAGTGAGCCTCTATGCCTGGATCGTGCGCACCGGGCGCAGCTCCATGGCGATCCAGGTCGAGGTCTGGCGGCGGGAGCGCGAGGGAGAGGTTACGATGAAGGTGACGGAGGGCCTGTTCACCTTCGTGGCCATCGGGCCGGACCGGCGGCCGCGGGCAATCCCCGAGGCGTGAGGCACCGTCCCAAGACGGGGCTCAGTGCATCGTCAGTGTGGTCAGCCGCTTGGCGCCCGCGTGCTGGTGCAGGAAGGCGCTCATCTCGGCGAGCACCGGAGCCTTGCGGCGGAAGGTGACCGAGAGGGCGAGCAGCGTGTCCGCGTGATCGAGGCCCGGATAGACCCGCTCCTGCACCGACACGCGGGCACTGCGCAGGCGGGCCGCGAGGCTCTCGGTGTTGCGCGGGCGGACCACGGTGTCGGCATCGCCGGTGGCCAGGAAGGTCGGCGGGGAATGCGGGCCGGCATAGGTGACCGGCTGGGTCGCCGTCGGTTCGGGCGCCTGGCCGAACACGTCGACCGAAGTCTTCTGGTCGAAGGGCAGGAAGTCGTAGGGGCCGGACAGGCCCGCCACCGCCCGGATCGACCGCGGATCGACGCCGGCCCGGCGCAGATACCCGGTGTCGAGCCCCAGCATGGCGGCGTTGTAGGCGCCCGCCGAGTGGCCCGCGAGCACGATCCGGTGCGCGTCGCCGCCATAGGCCGCGATGTTGTCGCGCACCCAGGCGATCGCCGCCGCGCCGTCCTCCAGGAAGTCGGGGAAGCGCGATTGTGGGTAGAGCCGGTAATCCGGCAGCACGGTCACGAAGCCCTGGGCGGCGAGCGCCTGGGCGGCGAAGGCGTAATCGGCCTTGCTGCCGCTGTTCCACGAACCGCCGTAGAAGAACACCAGCACCGGTGTCCGGTCATGCGGCTGGCTCGGCACGAACACGTCGAGGCGCTGGCGCGGATCCTCGCCGTAGGCGGCGTCCGCGAGGGCGAGCCGCCCGCCCTTGTCGCGGGGACCGAGCGCGTCGAACAGCGCGAGCGGCGAGCAGCCGCTCAGGCCCACGGTCGTGAGCCCCAGGCAGATCAGCGAGACGAGGGAGACGAACGCTTTGATCATGTGACCTTGAGATTGACGCGGCCCGCGCGGCGGATTCATGGCGCGGTCGCGGCGAAAGATGAGACGCGGCTCAGGTGCGCAGCACGATGCAGGCGCCGCCGACGTCGCGGATCTTCTGGCACAGCCCGTCGGCCGCCCCGCGGGTCTCGGCGGGGATGCGGACGCGGTAGAACGTGCGCGTGCCGCGGAAGCGCAGGCGGGTGCCGATGATCATCGGCCGCACCTCGCCGATCACGCCGGCATAGCGCGTGCGCGCCCGCTGGAAGCTCGACAGGGCCAGCGACTTGGAGAAGTTGCCGGCGAGCTGAATGCCCCAGGGCGCGGCCGGCCCGCCCTCGATCGCGAGCGCGAAGCGGTCGCCGCGGGACGGGATGCGCAGTGCCGCGGTGACCTGAAGGCAGCTCTGCGTCTCGGCCTCCGGCGCGGGCGGCTTGTCCGCGGGCTTCTCGCCCGTCTTCCTGTCGTCGCCCTCCGGCAGTTCGACGGTGGTGTTGGGTCGCCAATCCTCCGCCGGGCGGCCGGTGATGGCGATGACGTAGGCCCGCGTCTCGGCCGGCAGCCCGCCGGAGCCGGCGAGCCAGTTCGTGACCCGGCCCGGCCCGCCGTTATAGGCCGCCGCCGCGAGCCCGAGATTGCCGAACTGGCGCTTCAGGTCGGACAGGAAGTGGGCTGCGTGAGGAATCGCCTGCTCCGGGTCGAACGGATCGGTCAGGCCGCGCTCCCTGGCCGTGCCCGGCATGAACTGCGCCACCCCCTGCGCTCCCGCCGGGCTCACCACGCCCACGCGAAAACTGCTCTCGCGCCAGATCAGCCGGGTCAGGAACGGCACCGGCAGGTTCTGGGCCCTGGCCGAGCCCTCGATCAGCCGGCAGAGCGCCTGCTCGACGGTCTCGCTCTCGGGCGAGGCGGTGGCGCGGGCCGGATCGGCAAGGGCCAGGGCGGCGGCGAGGGCCGGCGGGATCAGGGCGAGGAGACGGGGCACGCCGGCTCATCTAGGACGCCGGCCGCGGATGCGTAGCCGTTTCTGGTGCATTGCACACAAACCGTCGGCGCTCCGCGTCGCCGCGGACGATTCGCGTGTGTCGGCCCGCGCGCTATAACCTGGGGCAACCGCCTGAATTCCGCCCGAGGCCCGGCACGGCCCGGCGGTCCGCCTGATCCTGCCGGGGCCTGATGAGCGACACCCTTCTGACCGTCGAGGATCTCTCGGTCGCCTTCCGCACCCGCGAGGGCGATACGCTGGCCGTGGACCGCGTGTCGTTTTCCATCGGCAAGGGCGAGACGCTGGCGCTGGTGGGCGAATCCGGGTCGGGCAAGTCGGTGACGGCCCTGTCGATCCTGCGGCTCCTCGACGGAGCGGCGCATCATCCGGGCGGACGGATCGTCTTCAAGGGCCGCGACCTACTCACGTTGCCCGAGAAGGAACTCCGAAAAGTGCGCGGCGCGGACATCACCATGGTGTTCCAGGAGCCGATGACCTCGCTCAACCCGCTCCACACCATCCAGCGCCAGATCGGCGAGGTGCTGGAGATTCACCGGGGCCTGAAGGGCCGCGGGGCGCGCAAGCGAATCCTCGAACTGCTCGATCTGGTCGGCATCCGCGACGCGGAGCGGCGGCTCGGGGCCTATCCGCACGAACTCTCCGGCGGGCAGCGCCAGCGCGTCATGATCGCCATGGCGCTCGCCTGCGAGCCCGATCTGCTGGTCGCCGACGAGCCGACGACGGCGCTCGACGTGACCGTGCAGGCGCAGATCCTGGCTCTGCTCGCCGACCTGCGAGAGCGGCTCGGCATGGCGATCCTGTTCATCACCCACGATCTCGGCATCGTCCGGCGGCTCGCGGGCGAGGTTTGCGTGATGCTGCGCGGGCGCATCGTCGAGGCGGGGCCGGTGGCCGAGGTCTTCACCCGGCCGCAGCACGAATACACCCGGCGCCTCCTCGCCTCGGAGCCCTCCGGCCGGGCGAATCCGGTCGATCCGAAGGCCGAGTGGATGATGGAGGCCGGGCCGCTCAAGGTGTGGTTCCCGCTGAAGGAAGGCCTGCTCCGGCGCACCGTCGGCCACGTCAAGGCGGTCGACGGCGTGAAGCTTCTGGTGCGGGCCGGCGAGACGGTGGGGGTCGTCGGCGAGTCCGGCTCGGGCAAGACCACGCTCGGCCTCGCTCTGCTGCGGCTGACCGAATCCGAGGGGCCGATCGTCTTCCTCGGACAACGCATCGAGGATTACGGCGCCAAGGCGATGCGTCCGCTGCGCAAGGACATGCAGGTGGTGTTCCAGGACCCCTACGGCTCGCTCTCGCCGCGGATGTCGGTCGGCGACATCGTCGCCGAAGGGCTGGAGGTGCAGGGGCAGGTGAAGTCCTCCGCCGAGCGCCGGACGCGGGTCGCCAAGGCGCTCACCGATGTCGGCCTCGATCCGGCGGCGATGGACCGCTACCCGCACGAATTCTCCGGCGGCCAGCGCCAGCGCATCGCCATCGCCCGCGCCATCGTGCTGAACCCGCGCTTCGTCGTCCTCGACGAGCCGACCTCGGCGCTCGACCGCTCGGTGCAGGCGCAGATCGTGACGCTGCTGCGCGACCTCCAGCGCGAGCGCGGTCTCGCCTACCTGTTCATCAGCCACGATCTGAAGGTGGTGCGCGCCCTCTCCAACTACGTGCTCGTCATGCAGCACGGACAGGTGGTGGAGGAGGGGCCCGCCGACCGGATCTTCGAGGCGCCCCAGACCGAATACACCCGCACCCTGTTCGCGGCGGCGTTCGAACTCGACGCGGCCACCACCGCCGAGCCGGTCCCGGCCTGACCATGGCCCGGGCCCTCCTCATCGTCCTCGATTCCGTCGGCATCGGCGGCGCTCCGGACGCCGCCCGCTACGGCGATGCGGGCTCGGACACGGTCGGCCACATCGCCGAGGCCTGCGCGGAGGGCCGCGGCGACCGGCCGGGCCTGCGCACCGGCCCGCTTCGGCTACCGAACCTCGCTGCGCTCGGCCTCGGCCTCGCCTGCCGGGGCGCCACCGGCCGGGTGCCGCCGGGCCTCGCGCCGGTCGGCGCCGTGCGGGCACTTTGGGGCCACGCCGTCGAGACGGCCGCCGGCAAGGACACGCCGTCCGGCCATTGGGAGATCGCGGGCGTGCCGGTGCTGGAGGCGTTCGGCCACTTCCCCGACACCCGCCCGGCTTTCCCGCCGGAACTGATCGCCGCGCTCGTGGACGAGGCTGGCCTGCCGGGCATCCTCGGCGACCGGCACGCCTCCGGCACTGCGATCATCGACGAACTGGGCGCCGAGCATGTCCGGACGGGCCGGCCAATCTGCTACACATCGGCCGACAGCGTCTTCCAGATCGCCGCCCACGAAGAGGCGTTCGGGCTGGAGCGGCTCTACGAGACCTGCCGCATCGCCCGCAGGCTCTGCGACCCCTACCGCGTCGGCCGGGTGATCGCCCGGCCCTTCCTCGGCGACGCCGAGACCGGCTTCCGCCGCACCGGACGGCGCAGGGATTTTTCGGTCGCGCCCCCGGCCGACACCCTGCTCGATGTGGCTGAGTCCGCGGGCCAAAAAATCGTCAGCGTCGGCAAGATCGGCGACATCTTTGCGCACCGTGCGACGGGCGAAGAGATCAAGCCCGGCGGCAACGCCGCCTGCCTCGACGCGGCGCTCGCGGCGTTTGCCGAGTTGCCGGAGGGCGGGCTCGTCTTCCTCAACCTCGTGGATTTCGACACCGAGCACGGCCACCGCCGCGACGTGCCGGGCTACGCGGCGGAGCTTGAAGCGTTCGACGCGCGTCTTCCCGACATCCGGGCGGCGCTGGGGGCGGGCGACCTCTGCCTCGTCACCGCCGACCACGGCAACGACCCGACTTGGCACGGCACCGAGCACACCCGCGAGCAGGTGCCGGTCCTGGCCTTCGGGCCGGGGATCGCGCCGGGTCCGCTCGGCCGGCGCGAGACCTTTTCCGACATCGGCGCCTCGGTCGCGGCGCATCTCGGCCTGCCGCCGCTCGGGGCCGGCAGGGCGTGGTGGTGAGCGGATCACGCGCGCTCATTCCAACCATTCTCCTCATCCTGAGGTGCTCGGCCGAAGGCTGAGCCTCGAAGGAGGGCTCCGGAAATCGCGCGATCCGCTGGAGCCGTCCTTCGAGGGCACCGCTTCGCGGCGCCACCTCAGGATGAGGATGGTGATGGGGATTTCAGCTGCTCAGGCCTCGTCCTGCTCCTCGTCCTCGTCGTCGATGTCGACGAGGAACACGATGTCGGCCTCGTCCTCCTCGTCGTCGGACGCGTCGCCCGCGTGCTGCGGATCGGGCTCGAAATCGCCGTCGCTCTGGTCGGCGGCGATGGCCTCGTCGAATTCGTCGATCTCGTCCTGGCTCGCCGGGCGCACCTTCAGCTCGGAGGTGCCGTTCCAGATCGGACTGCCGTCGACGGTGAGCGTGCGGATGTCCTCCTTGAAGCCGTCACAGGTGAACAGGTCGCGGGCGGTCGCCTCGTCGCCGTTGATGACCGCGATCGCCGTGCCGTCGATCTCGAGCGTGAACATGGGCTTGCCTCTTAAGGATGGAGCCGCCGGCTTGTAGGCCGACCGCACCGGATTCGTCGATTGGCCGCGCGACGATTTCGGCGGAGCCGTCGCTCGGACCCGAGCGATGGTTCCGAATGGCGGTGCGCGAAGAGCGCGGCGGGCCTCGGCCTTGGCCGAGGCGTCTAGCGAAGCGTGCGTCAAAGCCGCGGAGGCGGCTGCCGGCGCTTGAGGCCCTCTGAATCAACCGCCATTGCTGCCCCGCGCGATGGCGCGCTTGACCACGCCCTGCACGTCCTTGTTCGTCAGGAACAGGTCGTGGTTGAACAGGCCGCCGCCGTAATCGGAAGCGTCGGCCACCCGCACGCCGAGCGCCTCCAGCCGCTCGCGGTCGGCCGCCCCCGCGCGCACGATGCCGCCCGCGATGGCACCGGAAATTTCGAGCGCCCGATCGTTGGTGGCCGAGATCACGGTGATGCGCTTGGCATCGGGGCCGAGCCGCTCGACGCCGTTGGTGAAGAGGTCGATGTCGATGTCGGGAGCGGCCAGCACTACGGCGCCGATCCGCGCGACCGCCGCCTCGCCGGCCTCGGCGCGCAGCATGCGCAACGTCTCCAAGGTCAGCAGCGTGCCCATCGAATGGGCGACGATGTGGATGCGCCCGCCGCTGGGCGACGAGGCGAAGGCCTTGAGCAGGTCCTGGAAGGCGTCGCGCGACCACAGTGCCGACTCGCGGTCGTAGCCGTAATCGAAGGTCGCCGCCGCCGACGGCCACGTGAACAGGGCGGACGCGCCGGCGAAGCGCACGCCGTCGGAGAGCCGCGCCGCGCTGACGGCGGCCGATTCGAAGCTCTCGCGGTAGCCGTGGACGTAGATCAGCACGTCGCGGCCGAAACTGGCCTGCGCGAAGGCAGAGGCTGCCGCGGCGCCGGTCGTGACCTCGCCGACCGAGCGCACGCCCCAATCGCCCGAGACCACCGCCGAGACCTTGCCGATCAGCGAGCGGTCGGGCGCCGACATGCGCGCCTCGGTGAAGCTCAGCCCCCGGCCGCGATCGGAGCCGAAGAACGGCGCCTTCGGCGGGTTGCCGGAGACCGGCTTACGGGTGGTGGCGACCAGGAGCACCGGGCTCACGTCGAGCGCCGATTGCGTCTCGGCGACCGTGCCGGTGGCGAGCCCGTCCATCACGCAGGCCGACAGGGTGGGCGCGAGGCCGGCCGCAGTCGCGAGGCGCAGGAAGGAGCGGCGGGTCGCGTCGGATGTCATGGGTGGTTCGTCCCCCGGCAAGGCGGCGGGTTTCGCGCAGGATCTTGACCATGGCGGGGCAGGATCGGCCCCGCTCCCCCCTCGACGCGTGCGCGTCCGCCCGGCATGAAGACGGGATGAGCGCCGTCCTGCCCGATATCGACAAACTCCGTGAACGCCTGCTCGCGGGCGACCGCGCCGCCTTGGCCCGCGCGATCACGCTGGCCGAATCCCGCCGGGCCGATCACCGGGCCTGCGTGCGCGACCTGATCGACGCCGTGCTGCCGCAGACCGGCAAGGCGATCCGAGTCGGCATCACCGGCGTGCCGGGCGTCGGCAAGTCGACCACGATCGACACGCTCGGCTCGCTGCTGACGGAGGCCGGGCACAGGGTGGCGGTGCTCGCCGTCGATCCGTCCTCGACCCGCACCGGCGGCTCGATCCTCGGCGACAAGACCCGGATGGCGCGGCTCTCGCACGACCGCAACGCCTTCATCCGGCCCTCGCCCTCCTCGGGCACGTTGGGGGGCGTCGCCGCCAAGACCCGCGAGACGATGCTTCTGTGCGAGGCGGCGGGCTTCGACGTGATTTTGGTCGAGACCGTCGGCGTCGGCCAGTCGGAGACGGCGGTGGCCGACCTCACCGACTTCTTCCTCGTGCTGATGCTGCCGGGCGCGGGCGACGAGCTGCAGGGCATCAAGAAGGGGATTCTCGAACTCGCCGACATGATCGCGGTCAACAAGGCCGACGACGGCGAGGGCGAGCGCCGCGCCGGCGCCGCGGCCTCCGAGTACCGCGCGGCGCTCCACATCCTGACGCCGCCGTCGTCCACGTGGACGCCGCCGGTGGTCACGATCTCGGGGCTGCACGGCAAGGGGCTCGACGCCCTGTGGTCCAAGATCGAGGACCACCGCCAGAAGCTCACCGCCACCGGCGAGATCGAGAAGAAGCGCCGCGAGCAGGATGTGAAGTGGATGTGGGCGCTGGTCCACGAGCGCCTGCACCAGCGCCTCGTCGGCACCGCCGAGGTGCGCAAGGCCACTGCCGAGGCCGAGAAGTCGGTGGCCTCGGGCGAGCATTCCCCGGCCGCGGGAGCACAGGCGATCGCCGAGTTGATCGGGTTGTAGCGGTTTTCCGGCCGGCGGCGCCGGGATCGGCCCCGATGCGGCCGTCTCGTGCGACCCCGGATGCGGTGTCCGCGGCACCTCGCATCCCGATCCGCTCGACCCCTTCCGCCGAGAGCCTTCGGCGCCATCGTCGCACCCGCGCGGGCCGATCGCGCTGGAGACGTCCGCTCCAGCGCGAGCCGTCCGAAGCGGCTGGGCGCGAATGCGCCCTATAGCGGCTCGGAGCCGCGGGCCATGGCGGCGATGCCGGTGCGGGAGATCTCGACGAGGCCGATCACGGTGAGAAGCCGGATGAAGCGGTCGATCTCCTCGGTCGAGCCGGTCAGCTCGAACACGAAGGAGTTGAGCGTCGCATCGAGCGTCCGGGCGCCGAAGGCGGCGGCGAGCCGAAGCGCCTCGCTGCGGTGCTCGCCGAGGCCGACGACCTTCACGAGGCAGAGCTCCCGCTCCAGCGCCTGGCCCTGAAGCGTCAGATCGACGACCCGGTGGACCGGCACGAGCCGGTCGAGCTGCGCCTTGATCTGGTCGATCACCGCGTTCGTGCCCGTGGTCACGATGGTGATGCGCGAGATGTGGCGCGCTTCTTCCGTCTCGGAGACGGTCAGGCTCTCGATGTTGTAGCCGCGGCCCGAGAACAGGCCGGCGATGCGGGCGAGCGCGCCGGGCTCGTTGTCCACGATCACCGCGAGCGTGTGGCGGTTGACCGGCTCGATCCGGGTGGGCTCGGGATAGTGGGTGTTCATGGCGTTCATCGGGGCGTTCCTCGTCTTCTCTCTTTGCTCCGGCCTCGAGCGCCGGCGGCCGCCCCCGCGGCCTTGATGCTGGACCCGCCTCCCGGCGGCGTGATACCGGCCCCGCCATGGATCGGCGCCAGCGTGTCTTGAACCTCGTCCTGCCGCGCGGACGAACCGGCGTCGAGATCGGACCCCTCGCTCACCCGCTCATCCTCAAGAGCGACGGCGAAATGGGCGGCGAAGTGCTCTACGCCGACCACATGCCGACCGACGGCCTGCGCCACCACTACCGCCAGCACCCGACGCTCGGGCCTTCGGGCATCGACGGCATCGTCCCCGTGGACATCGTGCTCGGCGAGGGCGGCCTGCCCGAGGCGCTGGGCGAGCGCGGCCCGGTCGATTACATCGTCGCCTCGCACGTCGTCGAGCACATCCCCGATCCCCTCGGCTGGCTGGCGGAGGCCGCGACCACCCTGCGCGAGGGCGGCGTGTTCTGCCTGATCGTGCCGGACAAGCGCTTCACCTTCGACCACTTCCGCACCCCCACCAGCGTCGGCGCGCTCCTCGCCGCGCGTCTCGCCGGCCTGCGCAAGCCCCCGCTCTCGATCGTCTACGAGCATTTCGCCCGCGCCTGCGCGATCGACCGCCGCGCCGTCTGGCAGGGTCGACCGGTGGCGATGCGCCCGCTGACCGGCGGCCCGGCCGCGGCGTTCGAGGCCGTCGAGCGGATCGCACGGGACGGCAGCTACACCGACGTCCACTGCTCGGTGTTCACGCCGTTCAGCTTCGCGGTCGCGCTCGAAGAGGTGCTGAGCCTCGGCCTGCTGCCGTTCGAATGCGCCACACTGGAGCCGACGCGCACGCGCGAGGACGAGTTCTTCGTGCTCCTGCGCAAGCGCTCCGAGATGGCGCCAGCCGCGCGCGCGGCCACCGTGCCGCGGCTCGACCCGCGCCGGCACGACGCGCTGCCGAAGCCGCAGCTCGGCGCCCGCCTCGCCGCCGCTCTCGGGCTGCGGCGCGGGACGCCCTAAGGCGTCCCGCGGGGACAAGCCGTGCATGGCCGTCGCCCTCGTGCGCGAGGGGCTTCGATCAGACCAGCATCTTGCCCTCGGCCGAGATGACGTCGCCGAGTTCGACCCCGGTCTCGCCGAGATAGTCCGACAGCAGCATCTCGTTGTGCGCCTTGCCCGACGGGATCATCGGGAAGCAGTTCTCGGTCTTGTCCACGACGCAGTCGAAGATAACCGGCCCGTCGTAGTCGAGCATCTCCTTGATCGCCGCGTCGAGTTCGCCCGGCTTCTCGCAGCGGATGCCCTTGGCGCCGTAGGCCTCGGCCAGCTTGACGAAGTCCGGCAGGCTCTCCGAGTAGCTCTGCGAGTAGCGCGAGCCGTGCAGCAGCTCCTGCCACTGCCGCACCATGCCCATGTACTCGTTGTTGAGGATGAAGATCTTGACCGGCAGGCGGTACTGCACCGCGGTCGAGAGCTCCTGCATGTTCATCAGGATCGAGGCCTCGCCCGCGATGTCGATCACGAGCCCGTCCGGATTGGCGAGCTGCGTGCCGATGGCGGCCGGCAGGCCGTAGCCCATGGTGCCCAGCCCCCCGGAGGTCATCCAGCGATTCGGCTCTTCGAACTTGAAGTACTGCGCCGCCCACATCTGGTGCTGGCCGACCTCGGTCGTGACGAAGGTCTTGCGGTCCTTGCACGCCTCGTAGAGCCGCTGCACCGCGTATTGCGGCTTGATGATCGTGCCCGACGGCCAGTAGGCGAGGCAGTCGCGCGACTTCCAGCGGCTGATCTTGTTGAACCAGTCCTCCATGCGGCCCTGGTCGGGCTGCTTCGGCAGGGCGCGCCACTGCGCCAGCATCTCCTCCAGCACGGCGGCACAATCGCCGAGGATGCCGACATCGACCTTGACGACCTTGTTGATCGAGGAGGCGTCGACGTCGATGTGGATCTTCTTCGAGAACGGCGAGAAGGCGTCGAGGCGCCCCGTGATGCGGTCGTCGAAACGCGCGCCGACGCAGATCATCACGTCGCACTCGTGCATCGCGAGGTTGGCCTCGTAGGTGCCGTGCATGCCCAGCATCCCGAGGAACTTGTCGTCCGAGGCCGGGAAGGCGCCGAGGCCCATGAGGGTCGAGGTGACGGGAAAGCCCGTCTCGGCGACCAGCTCGCGCAGCAGCTTCGAGGCGTGCGGCCCCGAATTGATGACGCCGCCGCCGGTGTAGAAGACGGGGCGGCGCGCCGAGGCCATCAGCTCGACAGCGGTTCGGATTTTTTCCGCGTCACCCTTGACCGGCGGGTTGTAGGTCTTGTGCCCGTTCTGGCTCGGGCGCCGGTAGACGCCGGAGGCGAACTGGATGTCCTTGGGCAGGTCGACGACGACGGGGCCCGGCCGCCCGTGGCTCGCGACGTAGAACGCCTCGTGCAGGATGCGCGGCAGGTCGTCGATCGATTTGACCAGATAATTGTGCTTCGTGCAGTGCCGGGTGATGCCGACCGTGTCGCATTCCTGGAACGCGTCGGAGCCGATCAGGTGCGTCGGCACCTGCCCTGTGACGGCGACCAGCGGGATCGAATCCAGCATCGCGTCGGTCAGTCCGGTGACGATGTTGGTGGCACCCGGCCCGGACGTGACGAGGACGACGCCGACCTTGCCCGAGGAGCGGGCATAGCCCTCGGCCGCGTGGACCGCGCCCTGCTCGTGGCGCACGAGCACGTGGTTGATCGTAGTCTCGTCGAAGAGCGCGTCGTAGATCGGGAGCACCGCGCCGCCCGGATAGCCGAACAGGGTGTCCACCCCCTGATCCTGGAACGCCCGGATGACCATCTGGGCTCCGGTCATGACCTCGCCGCTCATCGACTCCTCCATCAATCCGTTTTTTGTGACGCTGTCTGCATGTCTCGGGGCGTAGGGGTTTCGGCAACAAAAAAGGGCCCCGAAGGGACCCTGCATGCGCCACCGACCGGGTCTTTCGGGCCTGCGATCAGGCCCGCCCGTTCCGTGGCGCTTCCGTTACGATAAGACCCGTGCGCATCGTCGATTCCGTTGCCGGTTGTCTCGCGAAGTGAGGCGGGCGGATTAAGCGATGTGGGGGCCCACGTCAATCGACTCCATCTGTTTTTAGAGAGCATGAATTCGACCGTCACCGTCATTCCGGGTTGCGAAGCGAACCCGGAATCCATCCGTGATGCGCGGCTTCACACGGCGTCGAGGCCAGTCGGGATTCCGGGTTCCGCTTCGCGGCCCCGGAACGACGGATGAGAAACACAACGCGTCATCCCTCCCTCGCCTTGCCCCGCGGCGCCGTCCTTGCGAGCCATTCCCGCATGACGACGTTCCGCCCCACCCTCTCGGCCTTCCAGGCCTTCGTCCTGTCGCTGGCGATCATCGCGCCGACGCTCGCCATGGCGTTCAACGTGCCGCTCGCCGCGCAGGCGGCGGGACGGGCGGCGCCGCTGGCCTTCCTCGTCGGCGGCGCCGCGATGGCGCTGATCGGACTGTCCTTCGTCGCCTTCAGCCGGCGCATCGCGAGTGCGGGCTCGGCCGCCTCCTACGTGAGCGCGGTGCTGGGCGACCGGCTCGGATTCCTGGCCGGCTGGGGGCTGCTGCTCGCCTACCTCGCCTTTCTGGCCTCGGCGACGGCGCTGGTCGGCGGTTTCCTGTCGGTCGCGCTGGCGCATCTCGGCTTCGATCATCCCCGGCTCTGGCTCGTGCTCGCGTTCCTCGGGGGGCTTGGCGTTATCGGACTCGGCGGGCGCGAAATCCGGCTCGCCACCACGGTGATGCTCGTCATCGAGGCGGTGGCCGTGCTTGCGATCGTGGCGCTCGCCGTCGTCATCTTGAGCCAAGTGCCGCTCGATGCCGCCCCGCTGCGGCCCGATCCGGAGCGCGGCCTGTCGGGACTCGGCTACGGCATGGTGTTCGCCGTGCTCTCGCTCGCGGGCTTCGAGGGGGCGGCGACCGTGGCGGAGGAGACCCGCGACCCGCACCGGGCGATTCCCCTCGCCATCCTCGGCTCGCTGGCGACAGCGACGCTTCTCTACGGCCTCGTCTCCTACGCGCAGGTGCTCGGCTACGGGCTCGACAGGATCGAGGAACTGGCGCGCGACCCGGCGCCCCTCGATACGCTCGCGATCCGCTACGTCTCCCGTGGCTACGGCATCTTCCTCGATACGGCTGCCGGCATCAGCTCGCTCGCCTGCGCGCTCGGCACCGCAGCGGCGGCCGCGCGCGTCCTCTACGCGTTGGGCCTGCGCGGGATCGGCAGCGGCTTCGCCCGGCTCGATCCGGCGCACGGCGTCCCGGCCCGCGCCTTGCGCTTCGTCGGCGGACTGACGCTGATCTTCCTCGTCGGCTTCGGTGCCTGGACGAGCCCGCGCGCCTTCAGCGAGGCCTTCGCCACGGTCGCGACGCTGGCGCTGATCCTCGTCTACATGGGCGTCGGCCTCGCCCAGGCCGTGCTCGCGGCCCGCACGAAGGCCTGGGGCTGGTGCGCGGTCGGGCTCGGTGGGAGCCTGATGCTCGGCTGGCCGCTCTTCAACAGCCTCTATCCGCTGCCCGGCTGGCCCGGCCCGCTCTGGCCGCTGGTGGTGCTCGCCTGGATGGCGATCGGCGCCGCGCTGCTGCGCTTCCATCCGGCGCTGGCTCGGAAATCGCTTGAGCGCGCCTGACGGCGAAGTTTTCCAGACCCTTCGGGAACGGCCCGGCCCCGCCCCCGTTCTGCCGGTCAAGTTCGCGCGACCCGCCACCACGACGAGGATCACCCACCGGCATGTGCGGAATCTGCGGAGAGATCAGCCTCGGCGGCCCGGCCGATGCCGGCGCGGTGCGGGCCATGATGGCGGTGTTGAGCCCTCGCGGGCCGGACGCCGCGGGCATCCACGGCCAGGGCGCGGTGGTGTTCGGCCATTGCCGGCTCAAGATCATCGACCTGTCCGAGGCCGGCCAGCAGCCGATGGTCGATCCGGAACTCGGGCTCACCCTCGTCTTCAACGGCTGCATCTACAATTACAAGGACTTGCGGACCGAGCTGGAGGGGAAGGGCTACCGTTTCTTCTCCACCAGCGACACCGAAGTGGTGCTGAAATCCTACCATGCCTGGGGCAAGGACTGCGTGAAGCGCTTCCTCGGCATGTTCGCCTTCGCGGTGCACGAGCGTGATTCCGGCCGCGTCGTGCTCGCCCGCGACCGGCTCGGCATCAAGCCGCTCTACTACGCCGAGAAGGGCAAGCGCTTCCGCTTCGCCTCGTCGTTGCCGGCGCTGCTGGCGGCCGGTGACGTCGACACCTCGATCGATGGAGAGGCGCTGCACCATTACATGAGCTGGCACGCGGGCGTGCCCGCACCGCTGACGATCCTCAAGGGCATCCGAAAGATCCACCCGGCGACGATCCTGACGCTGGAGCCGGACGGCACGCAGAGGAAGGAGACCTACTGGTCGCTCGTCATAAGCCCGCGCGACGCCGACCGCGGCATGAGCGAGGCCGATTGGCGCGAGGCGGTGCTCGATTCGCTGGGCACCGCGGTCGCCCGCCGCCAGATCGCCGACGTGCCGACCGGGGTGCTGCTCTCGGGCGGGCTCGATTCCTCGGTCATCGTCGCGCTGCTCGCCCGCAACGGCCAGAAGGGCCTGAAAACCTTCTCGGTCGGGTTCGACGCGGTGAACGGCGTCGAGGGCGACGAGTTCAAGTATTCCGACATCATCGCCGCCGAGTTCGAGACCGACCACGCCAAGCTCGTGGTCGACGGCTCGAAGACCCTCGACGCACTGCCGCTCGCCATCCACGCCATGGCCGAGCCTCAGATGAGCCACGACGCGGTCGCCTTCCTGCTGCTGTCGCAGGAGGTGGCCAAGCACGTGAAGGTGATCCAGAGCGGGCAGGGCGCCGACGAGGTGTTCGGCGGCTACCATTGGTATCCGAAGCTGATGGGCTCGACCGATCCGGTCGCCGACTACGCCCGCGCCTACCACGACCGCGACCATGCGGAGATGCGGGAAGCCCTCTCGCCCGACCTGATCGGCGCGGATTACAGCCGCGACTACCTCGCCCGCTTCTTCGGCGATTCGAGGAGCGCCAGCGCCATCGACAAGACGCTCGAACTCGACCAGCAGATCATGCTGGTGGACGATCCGGTCAAGCGCGTGGACAACATGACCATGGCCTGCGGCCTGGAAGCGCGCGTGCCGTTTCTCGATCACGAGCTGGTCGAACTCGCCGCCCGGATCCCGGCCGAACTGAAGGTGCGCGACGGCGGAAAATACATCCTCAAGGAAGCCGCCCGGCAGGTGGTGCCGGCGGCGGTGATCGACCGGCCGAAGGGCTATTTCCCGGTCCCGGCGCTCAAGCACATTCGCGGGCCGTTCATGGACTTCGTGCGCGACATGCTCGACAAGCCGGTGGCGCGCGAGCGCGGCGTGTTCAACCGCGCCTACGTCGACAAGCTGCTCGCCGATCCGGATGGGACGCTGACGCCGAAGGGCAATTCGAAGCTCTGGCAGGTGGCTTTGCTGGAGGCGTGGCTGCAATCGCACGGGGTGTAACGCCGGGTACAACGACACCACTCCCATCCATCCTCCTCATCCTTCGAGGCCCGCCCAGGCGGGCACCTCAGGATGAGGGAGGCGGATGGGACGAGGCGAGATGCCATGGGGGTCCCGCCGCCACCACTTTGCGCTCAAGGTGACGCGGATTCTCCACGATCATCGCCGATGCGCCGGTGACACGAAACGCTCACGGGCTGGAGCACCGAATCGATGTGTCGCTGGATCGCCTACCGAGGCCGCACGATCCCGCTGGAGCATTACATCACCGAGCCGGCGCATTCGCTGGTCTCGCAGAGCATCAAGGCGCTCGAATCGACCGCCGCGACCAACGGCGACGGGTTCGGGCTCGGCTGGTACGGCGACCATCCGGAGCCCGGCCGGTTCCGCGAGGTCCAGCCGGCGTGGTCGGACGAGAACCTGCGCTACCTCTGCCGCCACCTCACCTCGCACCTGTTCTTCGCCCATGTGCGGGCTGCGACCGGCACGCCGATCACCCGGCCGAACTGCCATCCCTTCGCCTGCGGGAAGTGGCTGTTCATGCACAACGGCTATGTCGGCGACTGGGCGCGCCTGCGTCGCCCCATCGAGGCGCTGATCCCGGACGAGCTCTACCCCTCGCGCAACGGCACGACCGATTCGGAGGCCCTGTTCCTGGCGATCCTCGGCCAGGGCCTGATGGCCTCGGACGAGCCGCGCGATCCGATCACGGCGACGGCCCGCGCGCTGGCGCGGGTGACGGAGCTCGTCGGCGGTATCGACGACGGGCATCCGTTCCGCTTCACCGCGGCGCTCGCCGACGGGCGCGACCTCTACGCCTTCCGCTACGCGGCCAACGATGCGGCCAACAGCATGTATTACCGCCAGTCGGCGGACGGCGTGGTCGTGGTCTCCGAGCCCCTCGACAAGGAGCACGAGAGCTGGACCCCGGTGCCCGACAACAGCGTCGTCGTCGCGCGCCGGGATCAGCCGGTGGAGGTGATCTCGCTCAAGGAGTTCGGGCTGGCGCGCCGTTCGGGCCTGCCGCGGCTGCAACTGCCGATGAGCGCGTGAAGCCTCCCCGCCGTCATTCCGGGTTCCGCTTCGCGGCCCCGGAATGACGGTGTGACTCGTTCGAATCTACCTCACGACACCCAGGCCTGCTGGCCCACCGCCGACAGCGTCATGCTGTCGGAGCCGACGTCGCTGGCGTCGTAGCCGAGGATCTGCGCCAGTTGCTCGCGGGCGCGCCAGACACGACTCTTCACCGTGCCGATCCGGCAGTTCATCACGGTGGCGGCCTCCTCGTAGCTGAGGTTCTCGATGGCCACGAGGATCAGCGCCTGCCGCATCGGCAGCGGCAGCTTGGTGAGCGCCGTCTGCGCGTCGAGGAGATCGACGTGGCCGGACTGCTCGGGGGCGGCCGCCAGCCGGTCGGCGTAGTCGCCGTCGCTGTCGGCGATCTCGCGCACCTCCTTGCGGTGGCGCGAGTAGAAGGCGTTGCGCATGATGGTGAACAGCCACGCGCCGAGATTGGTGCCGACGGTGAAGCGTGCCCGGCTGCGCCACGCCCGCAGGAAGGTGTCCTGCACGAGGTCGTCGGCGGCGGACGGGTTCTTGGTCAGCGACATCGCGAAGTTGTAGAGCCGCGGCGTCATCGCGATGATCTCGGAGCGGAACGATTTCTCGTCGCGCCCCTCCTGCGCCACCAGCACGGTGTCCAGGCGCGCGAGGAGTTCATCGAAGCGGCTCGCGTCGGAGGCCGGATTCCCCGGCATTCGGGCATAGGCTTCGGCGAGCAGCGTGCCGAGTCGGTGCTGGACGTCGACGGCGACCATGGGCAACTCGTCCATGGATGGGATGGCTTCGGCCAGGGCAGTCTTAGGCATCAGGTCCTGTGGCGGTCACGGACATGTGCAAGGGCGAATGCCCCCGCTGCCACTTTTGTCCCGCGAATGATCGGGGCCTGCGCCAACATAGATTAGGGGTCTTATGCATCCCCGCTGGGTTCCCGCAGGTTCCTCGAGGGTTCTGCGACATCGCGTACCAAGATAATCCCTGGCAGGCTTCTTGATCCGACCTGGCGTTGAAGCGCCCTAATGTTTGTTAGTGCTGATCGAACGATTCCCGCGTCCCGTGGTTGTCGGCGAACGGCGCAGCCGCCGAAGCTATGGAATCGAACGAAAGTCATGGATTGGCCGCTGCGCAACGTCGGCGGGTCCGGGATCGCAGCGGTCGATCCGGCCTCCGGTAAGGGGGTTGAGGGCGCGCCCGACACCGATCTCGAGGCCGGCCTGCCGAATCAGACGGACGGTGCGAAGGTCGCCATCCGAGCTGAGAGCCCGCCATGACCGCTCGCACCCTCTACTACGCGCCGGGCGCCTGCTCGCTCGCCGTGCACATCGTGCTGGAGGAGATCGGCGCGCCGTTCGAGACGGTGCGGCTCGATCTCGCCAGGGGCGACCAGCGGGCGCCGGAATTCCTCTCGGTCAACGAGCGCGGCCGTGTGCCGGCGCTCTACGAGGACGGGTGGGTGCTGACGGAGGTCTCCGCCATCCTGCGCCATCTCGCCCGCGCGCATCCCGAAGCGGGTCTCGTGCCGGCCGCGCCGCGGCCGGCGGCCCTCGCCGACGAGTGGCTCGGCTGGCTCGCGACCGCGCATCAGGTGGCCTACGCGCAGGTCCGCCGGCCGGAGCGCTATGCGGCCGACGAAGCGGCGTTCGATGCGATCCGCACCAAGGGCGCCGACACGTTCGGAGACCTCTGCACGATGACGGAGGTGCGCCTGTCGAACGGCGGCTGGGCCGTGGAGGGCGCCTACTCGATCGTCGATCCCTACCTGCTGGTGTTCTGGCTGTGGGCGCGCGGACCGGCGATCGGATTCCCGATGGACGCGATGTTCCCCGCCTGGACGGCGCATGCCCGCGCCATGGCGGCGCGTCCGGCCGTGCGCACCGTCTTGGCCCGCGAGGGGCTGACGCCGCCGGTGTGAGTCGGATCAGGCCGCCGGGTAGCGCCTCGCCACCAGCGCGTGGACGAGCCGCGCCGTCTGCACCTCGCCGCCTTCGGGCCGGCCGGGCTTGGCCGAGGGGTTCCAGCCGTAGAGATCGAAGTGGAGATGCGCCTTCGTCTTCGGGGCGAAGCGGCGCAGGAACAGCGCGGCGGTGATCGCGCCCGCGAACGGACCGCCGGAGACGTTGTTGAGGTCGGCCACCTTCGAGTCGAGCCCGCTCGCATAGGGCGCGTGCAGCGGCAGGCGCCAGACCGGGTCGTTCACGGCCGCACCGGCCTCGGCGACGCTCGCGGCCAGCCCCTCGTCCTCGGTGAAGACGGCGGGCAGGTCGGGGCCGAGCGCGACGCGGGCGGCGCCGGTCAGCGTCGCGAAGTCGATCAGCAGTTCCGGCGCATCGGCCTCGGCGAGCGCCAGGGCGTCGGCGAGGATCAGGCGGCCCTCCGCGTCGGTGTTGCCGATCTCGACGGTGAGGCCGGCGCGCGAGCGGATCACGTCGCCGGGGCGGAAGGCCTCGCCCGAGATCGCGTTCTCGACGCTCGGCACGATCAGCCGCAGCCGCACGGGCAGTCCGTCGCCCATGATCATCTCGGCGGCCGCGATCGCGGCGGCGGCGCCTCCCATGTCCTTCTTCATCAGCAGCATGCCGGCGGACGGCTTGATGTCGAGCCCGCCGGTGTCGAACACCACGCCCTTGCCGACGAGGGTGACGCGGGGGGCATCCGCCGCCCCCCAGGTCAGGTCGATCAGCCGCGGCGCCCGCGGCGAGGCGGCGCCCACCGCGTGGACCAGCGGGAACTCCTTCTGCAGATCCTCGCCCCTCGTGACCGCGACGGTGGCGCCGAAACGCTCGGCGAGCGCGCGGATCGCCGCCTCGATCTCGGCGGGGCCGAGATCGTTCGATGGGGTGTTGACGAGGTCGCGTCCGCTCGCGACCGCCGCCGCGATCCGGGCGAGCCGATCCGCATCGACGCCGTCCGGCGCGACGAGGCGGGGCCGCTCGGCGCCGGATTTGCGGTAGCGCTCGAACCGGTAGCCGCCGAGGAGCCAAGCGAGCGCCGCTTCGGCCGGATCGATCCCCTCCGTGGGCGCCAAGCGATAGTCGCCCGCGGGCAGGGCGCCGGGGAGCTTGCCGGGCAGGAAGCGGTCGAAGCCCGTCGCCGCCGGATCACCGAGGCCGAACAGCACCGCCGCCAGGGCCCCGTCCTCGGCGGGCAGGAGCGCGAGCCGTCCGGCCTTCGGCACGAAGCCGCTCGCCTTGGCGAAGCCGCGCTGGAGCGGCGTCAACGCGGCCTCCAGGGAGGACCATCCGGCCTCGCTCACGAGATGGATCGGGATCGCGTCGGTGCCGGGGGCGAGGAGCGTGGAAGCCATGCGCGGTGGGAGCTTAACCGGTGATTAGGGTTAATTCTCTATCACCCCGAGGTCGGCAGGGCGCAAGCGAGGGCCGGTTTGTGGAGTGGAGATCTGAGATGACACGGACCGTCGGTGCAACGGTGCGCGCGACCCGGATCGTCCGCTCCCGGCGCCTCATCGCCGCCGCCCTGGTCGGCTTGGCGGCCTCGGCCTGCCAGTCGCGCTCACCCGAGACCACCGGCTCGATCGGCTCCTCGTTGTTCGGCAGGTCGGAGCCCGAGCGGGCCGCGCGGGCCGATGTCGAGGCGCTGGCCGCCCGCTACAATTCCGATCCCAACGACGTGCGCGCCGCCATGCGCTACGCCGAGGCCCTGCGGGCGACCGACCAGCGCTCGCAGGCCGCCGCCGTGCTGCAGCAGACGGCGCTTCGCAACCCGAAGGACAAGGCGGTGCTCGCCGCCTACGGCAAGACTCTGGCCGAGGCCGGCCGATATCAGGAGGCCAACGAGGTTCTCCAGAACGCCCACAGCCCGGCTCAGCCGGATTGGCGCGTGCTCTCGGCCCAGGGCATGGTGGCCGATCAGACCGGCGACCACGCCCGCGCCCAGGGGCTCTACGAGGCGGCGCTGAAGATCGCACCCGAGGAGCCGCGCATCCTGTCGAATCTCGGCCTGTCCTACGCGCTGTCGCGCCGCCTCGACGTCGCCGAGGAGATCCTGCGCCGCGCCGCCGCCCAGCCGCGGGCCGACGCGCGGGTGCGCCAGAACCTCGCCCTGGTGCTGGGCCTGAAGGGCCGCTACGACGAGGCCGAGACGGTGCTGCGCCAGGATCTCGGACCGGTGGAGGCGGCAGCCAACGTGCAGTCCCTGCGGGCGATGTCGGGCCGCCCCGGCGCACCGAAGCAGGCCCGCACGGCCGGACTCGCGCCGCAGACCCGCTGAGCCCCAAAGCCTGTTTCCATATGACCGGGCGCGAAGAGCGCCCCGCGCAGCGGCCTCGGCAAAGCCGAGGCGTCTGGCGAAGCGAAAAGCCTAAGCCCGCGGAGGCGGGCGCCGGCGATTGAGGCTCACCAAAGAAAGAGCGGGATCGCCCTCGATACCTTGACGAATCCGGCGAGCCTCCCCTATAGGCTCGCCACTCCCATAGGACTCCGCCGCAATCGATTGATGCGTGGGTTCGACGCCCGCGGCGCGAGAGCCGTGCGGCTTTGCCGGATACCAGAGCGCCGAGACCCGGCCAAACGTTGACAGGACTGTAACGATGTCGCGTCGCTGCGAACTTACGGGCAAGGCCGTCCAGGTCGGCCACCTCGTGAGCCACTCGAACCACAAGACCAAGTGCCGGTTCCTGCCGAACCTTTGCAATGTCACGCTGCAGTCGGACGCCCTCAACCGCCGCGTCCGCCTGCGGGTGACCGCCCACGCGCTGCGCTCGGTCGAGCACCGCGGCGGCCTCGACGCCTTCCTCGTCAAGGCCCGCGAGATCGAGCTGTCCCAGACGGCGCGCCTGCTCAAGCGCGACATCGAGAAGAAGCTCGCCGAGGCCGCCGCACCCGCCGCCGCGTAAGGTGTTCGGGGCCCAACGGGCCCGCGCTTCCACCGTGTCTGAAGGCCACCGCGGGCGCATGACGCCTCCGGTGGCCTTCGTCGTTCAGGCGATTCGGGGTCCTGGCGGCCGATGACGGCGCTCACCCTCATCCTTCCGATCTTCGGGCTCGTCGTCGTCGGCTGGATGGCCTCGCTGTCCGGACTGATCTCCGAGCGCGTCGGCGACGGCCTGTCCGAATACGTCTTCGCGCTCGCCGTGCCGGCGCTGATCGTCGCGACGCTGACCCGGCCGGGGCTCTCGGGCGAGATCGCCTGGGGCTTCTGGGCGAGCTATTTCGGCGGCGCCGCGGTCGCGTGGCTCGTCGGCTCGCTGATCGGCCGGCAATACAAGGGCGTCGAGCGCCGCGGGGCGATCCTGCACGGCTTCGCCGCGAGCCAGTCGAACACCGTCTTCGTCGGCGTGCCGATGATCCTCCAGGCCTACGGCGAGGCCGGGGCCTTCCCGCTCTTCATGCTGCTCGCCGTCCACCTGCCGCTGATGATGGGGGCGGCGACCTTCCTGATCGAATCGGAGGGTGGGCGCCCGCTCGGGCAGCGCCTCAAGGCGCTGGCGCTGGTGCTGGCCAAGAACCCGATCTTCGTGGCCCTCGTCGTCGGCGGCGCCATGAAGGCGTCCGGCCTGTCCTTCTCCGGCATCCCGAAGGCGCTGGTGGACGGGCTCGCCGGCACCGCCTCGACCTGTGCGCTGATCGCGCTCGGTGCCGGGCTGACGCGCTACCGGGTGCTGCACGATCTGCCCGGCGCCGGCGTGGTGGCGGCCTTGAAGCTCGGGCTGCACCCGCTCGTGGTCTACGGGCTCGCCTTCCACGTCTTCACCATGCCGCCGGCCTATGCCGGCGTCGCGACGCTGTTCGCGGCGATGCCGGTAGGGATCAACGCCTACCTGCTCGCTGCCCGCTACCGCACCGAGCAGGGCCTCGTCGCCGCCGCCGTGCTGGTCTCGACGCTGGCCGCTGCGGCGACGACGGTCGGCTGGCTGATGGTGCTCGGGCGAGGGTGAGAAGGCTCGGGTTTCTTGCGCACCACGCCGTCATTCCGGGGCCGCGAAGCGGAACCCGGCATCTCCCCGTGATGCGCGGCCTCACGAAACGTCGGGCCCGTCGTGGATTCCGGGTTCGCCTGCGGCGCCCCGGAATGACGGGCGTGGCGTAGGATGGAAGCGTCACTCCGGCGCGGTCGGGCCCTGCGTTGACCCGCGGGGCGCCCCTCCATAGGGTGCCGCCCTTCGCGCCTCGGCCTTCGTCCGGCGTCCGCTCCCGATCCGAAAAGCCGTCTCAAAAAAGAATGTCCGCCCTCCACCTCGATCCCGACATCCTGGAGGCCGCCGCCTCCGCCGCCGCCTGGCCGTTCGAGGAGGCGCGCAAACTGGTGGCGCGGCTGGAGCGGAAGCCGAAGGCGGAGGTGTTGTTCGAGACCGGCTACGGCCCCTCCGGCCTGCCGCATATCGGCACCTTCGGCGAGGTCGCCCGCACCTCCATGGTGCGCCACGCCTTCCGCGTGCTGACCCGGGACGCGGTGCCGACCCGGCTGATCGCCTTCTCGGACGACATGGACGGGCTGCGGAAAGTCCCGGACAACGTGCCGAACCGCGAGCTGCTGGCGGGCGCCCTCAACCTGCCGCTGACGAAGGTGCCTGACCCCTTCGGCACGCATGACAGCTTCGGCGCCCACAACAACGCGGAGCTGCGCCGCTTCCTCGACGCCTTCGGCTTCGAATACGAGTTCCGCTCGGCCACCGAGTGCTACCGCGCGGGCGTGTTCGACGACGTGCTCCGCCTCGTCCTGGAGCGCTACGACGCCGTGATGGCGATCATGCTGCCCTCCCTGCGGGCCGAGCGCTCGGCTTCCTACTCGCCGTTCTTACCCGTACACCCCGTCACCGGCCACGTGATGCAAGTGGCGATCGACGAGGTGCGCCCGGCCGCCGGCACCATCGTCTGGCGCGATCCCGCGACGAACGAGGCCTACGAGACCCCGGTGACCGGTGGCCATGCCAAGCTACAATGGAAGCCCGACTGGGCGATGCGCTGGGTCGCGCTCGGCGTCGATTACGAGATGGCCGGCAAGGACTTGATCGACTCGGTCAAGCTCTCGGGCCAGATCGCGAGAGCGCTCGGCGCCGAGCCGCCGGAAGGCTTCAACTACGAACTCTTTCTGGACGAAAAGGGCCAGAAGATCTCGAAGTCGAAGGGCAACGGCCTGACGATCGACGAGTGGCTGACCTACGCCACGCCGGAATCGCTCGCCCTGTTCATGTACAACAAGCCGCGCGAGGCCAAGCGCCTGTTCTTCGACGTGATCCCCCGCCACGTCGACGAGTACGACAACTTCCTGGGGCGCTTCCCCGGCCAAGAGGCCAAGCACCGGCTCGGCAACCCGGTGTGGCACCTGCATGGGGGCAATCCGCCGGCACCCGAGGCGATCGACGAGGCCGGCACGACGCTGTCGTTCGGCATGCTCCTCAACCTCGTGGCGGTGGCCAACGCCGAGGACGAGACGGTGCTGTGGGGCTTCATCCGCCGCTACGCGCCGAATGTCGGCCCGCAGACGCATCCGCGGCTCGCCGCCCTCGTGACCCGCGCGCTCGCCTATTACCGCGACTTCGTGCGCCCGCAGAAGCAGTACCGCGCCCCGACCGAGGAGGAGGTTTTGGCACTCCGCGACCTCTCCGAGACGCTGAGCCAGTACGAGGGCTCGACCGATCCGGAAGGCTTGCAGGCGGCGGTCTACGAGGTGGGGCGGCGCCACTTCCCCGATCTGTCCGGCAAGGCCAAGAGCCCGGACGGGCGCCCCGGCGTGTCGAAGACGTGGTTCGCCTCGATCTACAACGTGCTGTTCGGCGAGGCGCAGGGGCCGCGCTTCGGGTCGTTCATCGCGCTGTACGGCGTGGCGGGGACGCGGGCGCTGATCGAGAAGGCGCTGAGCGGCGGGCTGGTGGCCGAGCACGCGGCGTTCCTGGAGGGGCGGAAGGCGGCGTAGACCGTCCCGTCAGATCAAATCGGCGGGCTTAACTGCGATGGTCAGGCGCGGTGGCTCGAAATCACCGTCCTGCGCCTGCGGCATCGCCAAGGCGTCGGCGATGTAACGCCGAGGCTGTGTCAGCCGCCGATACGCTTCGATCGTCAGGAGGACGTGAGACGGCCGACCGTCGTCGGTGATGAAGACGGGCCCGTCCTGAGCCGCTTTCATGGCTCGGCGCAAAGTGCGGGTGGTCAGAGTCGTGTTGTCCATTCGGCGACGGTAATGCCGCCGAAGCGATATCGCCAACATCGGTGGCGTCGCGCCCTGGATCGCCACGGCACCACCTCGCGATGACGGTGCGGGCTTCTCTCACCGTGATCGCGAGCGTCAGCGAAGCGATCCAGCGGCGCGACGCTTCCGTTCAGCGCGCGGGTCTTCGGCTCACCGCATCGAGCGCCGCCGCCACCGCGATCCCGACCGCATAGGCCAGCAAATTCCACAGAGAGAAAACCCGCCCCAGCAGCAACTGCCCTGCCAGCGTCAGCCGGAAGGCGTCGAGCCAGGGCGTCTGGACGAGGCGGAAGAACTCGACCGCTGCCGAGACGCCGAGAGCGATGAGCGCGAGGCGATGGACCGGCATCGCCGGCCGAATGCAGGCGACGAGCCCGTAGACCATCGCGCCCCACAAGGTGGAGCCGGCATACTTCACCACTCCCGCCGGCAGGCCGAGCGGCACGAAGCGCACGGCGATCCCCGCTGCAATCACGGCGGCCACAGAGAGGATCAGGGCAGGGCGGCTTTGTCCGGCATCGACCATGGCGGGCGCTTGGGCTAAAGGGTCGGGCACGCCCGGTATCACCCGCGGCCCACACACACGAGTTCCACACCAGATGCGCGCCGAGATCGAGCAAGCCTCGGATGCCGCCAAGCAGTCTATAGGGCTGCTGAGGAGGCATCTTTGACTGGGATACCGTCGATAAACGCCTCGCGGAGCTGAATGCCGCGTCCGAAAACCCCGACCTCTGGAACGACGCCGAGGCCGCGCAGAAGGTCATGCGCGAGCGCCAGCAGCTCGACGAGGCCGTCACCGCGATCAAGAAGCTCGAGCAGGATCTCGAGGACGCCGCGACGCTGATCGAACTCGGCGAGATGGAGGGCGATCAGGCCTCCATCGCGGAGGGCGAGGCCGCGATCAAGGCGATCGAGAAGGACGCGGCGAGCCGTCAGGTCGAGACCCTGCTCTCGGGCGAGGCCGACGGCTTCGACACCTATCTCGAAGTCCATGCGGGCGCGGGCGGCACCGAGAGCCAGGACTGGGCCAACATGCTTCACCGCATGTATGCCCGCTGGGCCGAGCGGCGGAAGTTCAAGGTCGACATCGTCGAGATGACCGACGGCGAAGAGGCCGGGATCAAGGGCGCCACGCTCCTGATCAAGGGCCACAACGCCTATGGCTGGCTCAAGACCGAGTCCGGAGTGCACCGCCTGGTTCGCATCTCGCCCTACGATTCCAACGCGCGGCGGCACACCAGCTTCGCGAGCGTGTGGGTCTATCCGGTGGTCGACGACCGGATCGAGATCGAGATCAAGGAATCGGACTGCCGCATCGACACCTACCGGTCGTCGGGCGCGGGCGGCCAGCACGTCAACACGACCGATTCGGCGGTGCGCATCACGCACAACCCGACCGGCATCGTCGTGGCGTGTCAGCAGGAGCGCTCGCAGCACAAGAACCGGGCCACCGCCTGGAACATGCTGCGCGCCCGCCTCTACGAGGCCGAGCTGAAGAAGCGCGAGGAGAAGGCCAACGCCGAGGCCGCCTCCAAGACCGACATCGGCTGGGGCCACCAGATCCGAAGCTACGTGCTGCAGCCGTACCAGCTCGTGAAGGATCTGCGCACCGGCACCCAATCGACCGACCCGGACGAGGTGCTCGACGGTGACCTCGACCCGTTCATGGAAGCCTCGCTCGCCGCGCGCGTCTACGGCGCCACGGAGCCGGTCGAGGACATCGACTGAGACGAATCAGCGGCTCCGGTGAGAACCGGGGCCGTTTTCGTTCGAGCCCGCCTCAATCGGCAAAGGTCAACTCCGCCCCCGCCCGCAGAAACCGCTGCGGATCGACCGGCTCGCCGTCGATGCGGGTCTCGTAATGCAGGTGGCTGCCGGTCGAGCGGCCGGTGGAGCCGACGAATCCGACGACCGACCCGGCCTCGACCCGCTGGCCGACCGAGACGGCGTAGCCCGACAGGTGGGCGTAGCGGGTGACGAGGCCGCGGCCGTGATCGACCTCGACCATGTTGCCGTAGCCGCCGGCATATTCCGCCGCGCTCACCCGGCCGCCGGCCGTGGCGCGGGCAGGCGCCCCGGTCTCGGCACGCATGTCGACGCCGGTATGGAGCGCGGCCATGCGGGTGAACGGGTCGAGCCGGGTGCCGAAGCTGCTGGTATAGGCGATCTCGCCCGGCAGCGGCTGGCGGAAGGGAAGCGCGGCGGCGACACGGCGCAGATGCGTCTCCTCGTCGATCTGGCGGCGCGCCTCGGCGAGGTTGGCCTCGAAGGCGTCGGCCGGCAGCGGCACCAGCGGGCCGCCGATCCCGCCCATGGCCGGCTCGAACCGGGCGGGGCTCAGGCCCGTGCGGGCGATCAGGTCGCGGAACCGGTCGGCGCTGCGCCCGGCGGCCTGCGCCACGCGCGACAGGGCGCGCGACTGGCCCTCCGCCATGCGGTCGAGCGACCGCTCCATCCGGGCGAGCCGCGCGACGGCGAGGCTGTCCTGGCTCTCGGCCCGGTCGTCGGACTGCATCCGCAACTCGGGCGTCGGGAACGGTTTCTGCGCACGCACCGGCCCCGCCGCCGACTCGGGCACCGGGATCGACCCCGTGGTGGGCACATCGATCTCGGCCGCGGCGCCCGGAATCCCGGAGAGGACGCCCTGGCGCCGCTCGATCAGCGCCTGCCGCTCGGCCAGCGTCGAGAGCCGGGACTCGAGACTGCCGCGGGTGGTGGCATGGTCCGAGGTGGCGCGGTCCAGCGCGCGCTGGAGCGTGTCGAGCCGCTCCTCGTAGGTGTATTGCATCGCGCTCTGGCGCGAGACGAAGCGGGCCAGCACCTCGTCGTGAAAGATCAGGTAGTAGCTCGCAGCACCCGCCCAGGCGGTGGTGAGCGTCAGCCCGAGGCCGAGCGCCACCGCGAGGCGGGGCCGGGGAAGAGGCTTCGGGCTGCGCGGGGCGGGTGATGGCATGAGGCGAGGCGACCGCTTCCGATGATGGCGGCGATCACACCCGATCAAGGTTAAGGAAGGCTTCGGTGGCGGGGAGGTCGCCGAACCGCCGGGCGCGTCAGGCCAGCGCCTTGGCGGCTTCCAGCACCTCTTCGACATGGCCGGGCACCTTCACCTTCGGCCAGATCCGCGCGATCGTCCCCTCGCGGTCGATCAGCAGGGTGGTGCGCTCCACGCCCATGTACTTGCGGCCGTACATGCTCTTCTCGACCCAGACCCCGTAGGCCTCCAGCATGGACTTGGCCTCGTCCGAGGCGAGCGGGAAGGTGAGGCCGTACTTCGCCCGGAACTTGTCGTGGCTCTTCACCGAATCGGGCGAGACGCCGATCACCCGCGCATCCGCTGCGGCGAAGGCGTCCTGCGCCGCGTTGAAGCCCTGGGCTTCCAGCGTGCAGCCGCTCGTGTCGTCCTTCGGGTAAAAGTAGAGCACGATCGTGTGACCGCGCAGTCCGGCGAGGCTGACGGTCTCGCCGCCCGCTCCAGGTAGCGTGAAATCGGGCGCGGGCTCACCGGGGGCGATGGGCATCATGCCTTCCTTTCGGCCGATTGATGGTGTGCCCTTCCCATGCACGGATCGCCCGGCGGACGCCATGCCGGAAGGGCCGAATCCTGAGGATGGCTGCCGGCGGACGCTTCCCGGCGGCGACCTCTGCCCGGCGGCAGCAGCGAACGAGTGAATGGATCAGGAAACGGCCAGGACCCTGCTTCAGGAAGCGGTCGAGCCTGCCCCGTGCAAGGGAGTGCGCCGACGCCGCCGTCCCCTGCTATGGGGCGCGGTTGTCCTCGTCTTCCTGCTCGGGCTCGGTTCGGGGCTCGGCTACCTGCGGCTGTCGCAGGGTCCGCTGCGCATCGACGGCCTGAGCCAGCGCGTGGCGGAAGCCATCGCCGGCAGCGTCGGCCCCGGCTGGCGCGTGAGCCTCAACGACAGCGCTCTTGAACTCGACGCCGAATCCTCCCTGGCGCTGCGCGTCGGCGGGCTCGACGTCTACAATCCGGAGGGCGCTCTGGTGGTGCGTGCGCCGCTGGCCGTCGTCAGCCTCGACAGCTGGGGCTTGCTGCGCCTCTCGGTGCAGCCGCGCTCCATCGAGTTCCGCGACCTGCAGATGACCGCGCTCGTCCACGACGACGGGTCGATCGCGTTCGCGGCCTCCGCCCCCTCCCAGGCGGATGCCGCCAAGCCCCACACCCTGCCGAGCGTGGACGCCGCCCGCGGCCAGGTCTCGCCGGTCTCGGCCGCCGTCGCCTCGATCTTCGGCGTGGTGCTCGACCCCGCGGGCGTGATCGGCGCGCTGGACCGCGCCCGCATCACCAACGGGCGCCTGACGCTGGTGGACGACGCCGCGCGTCACCGCGCCACCTTCGAGCGGGTCAACGGCCTGTTCCACCGCGGCGGCAGCGGCGACGGCGCCCGCATCTTCGAGCTGCGCATCGACGGCCCGAACGGCGAGTGGCGCTTCGGCGGCAAGGTCCACGACGAGGCGGAAGGGCGGCGCGCGGGCGTCATCACCCTCGACGACCTGCCGGTCACCGACCTGCTTCTGCTGTCGGGCCAGTCGAAGATGCCGATCGAGACCGACCTGAAGCTTTCGGCCAAGGCCGACGTGGCCCTCCGGGGCAGCCGCATCGACACCATGACCTTCGAGGTGAAGACCGGCGAGGGCCTGTTCGTCGTCGACGAGAAGGACTTCAACCCCGTCGTCGTCGAGCAGGTGCGGGCCGAGGCGCGCTGGGACGAGACCCGCCGCGCCCTCGACATCGCCGCCATCGACTACCGCGGCGGCGGCAACGAGGCGCACTTCACCGGCGCCTTCGCCATCGGCCCGCCCGGCGCCGAGGACGCCTGGGCCTTCGATTTCGGCGGCCGCGACGTGATGCTGCACGGCGCCTCCCGCTACGATCCCTCGTTCCGCATCGGCGCGGTGAAGGGGCGGCTCACGGGCCGGGCCGGCGGCGTCAACATCGAGTCGCTGTCGATCGCGGGTGCCGGCATGAACGGCAACCTCAGCGGCACCGTCGGCACGAGCAAGGACGACGACGGCCTCACCCTCCACATCGTCGCCCACGACACCGACGGGCGCACCGCCCTCCGGCTCTGGCCGGAGAACATCGCGCCGGCGGTGCGCAACTACCTCGTGGACGAGCTGCGCGGCGGGCGGCTCGACAGCGCCGACATCAAGGTCGACCTGAGCGGGACCGAACTCGCCGCCGCCACCCGCGGCGATCCGATGCCGGATCACGGCCTCTCCGCCACCTTCGCCGTGTCGGACGCCTCCCTCACGATCTCGAAGGACGCGCCGCCGCTCACCCACGGCCGCGTCTCCGGCCTCGTCACCGGCCGCACCACGACGATCCGGAACGCGACCGCCGAAGTCCGGCTCTCCGACACCCGCGCGCTGACGATCTCGGACGCCTCGTTCCTGATCCGCGACCCGCAGCCCGACCGGATCGTGGCGCAGCTGGGCCTCCGCCTCGCCGGCACCGCCGACTCACTCGCCGCGCTCCTCGAGACGCGGATGTTCAAGGGGCTGACCGGCACCGAGATCGATCCCAACGCGATTAGGGGCAAGGCCGACCTGCGCATCGACGTGCCGATCAACCTTAAAGCTGTGCCCGACCTCGCCGAGCTGCCGGTGACGCTCTCGGGCACGCTCACCGACCTGTCGATGGACAAGGCGGTCGGCAAGGACCGGTTCGAATCCGGCCGCTTCGCCCTCTCCTTCGACCGCAACGGCTTCGCCCTGAAGGGCGACGGCCGCCTGCTCGGCGCCCCCGTCGCCATCGACCTCAAGCAGCCGAAGCCCGGCGCGCCGGGCGAGGCGGTGGTGACGATGCCGGTCGACGACGCGTTCCGGGCCAAGCGCGGCCTGCCCGCCGCGCCGCAGCTCGCGGGCACGATTCCCGCCCGCGTGACCGTGCCGATCGGCCATTCGGGCACGGGTGCCAAGCCGCCGGTGCGGATCGAGGCGGATCTGACCCGGGCCGCGATCGACGGTCTGCTGCCCGGCTGGTCCAAGGCCTCGGGCAAGGCCGGGCGCCTGAGCCTGGCGCTGATCGAGGGGCCGGGCGGTCAGATGGAGCTGCGCGACATCGCGCTGGATGCCGCGCCCGCCATGGCGCGCGGCAGCGCCACCGTCTCGGCCGAGGGCGGGTTGGAGCGGGCGGATCTCACCGCCTTCAAGCTCTCGGCCGGCGACGACATGCGGGTCAGCCTCGACAAGGCCGGCAGCGGCTACAAGGTCGTGGTGAAGGGCGGCGTCGCCGACGCCCGACCCTTCCTCAAGAGCATGACGAGCTCCGACCCGAAGGGGTCCAAGGATTCCGGCAAGGACGTCGATGCCGAGATCGGGGTGAGCATCCTGTCGGGCTTCAACGGCGAGGCCCTGACGAACGCGACGCTGAAGGCGAGCCTTCGCGGGGGCGACGTGCGCGCCGCCCAGTTCCGCGGTCGCTTCGGCGGCGCCCCGCTCGCCGCCACCGTCACCAAGGGCGATCGTGGGCAGCCGCTGCTCTCGCTCGAATCCGCCGATTCCGGCGCGACGCTCCGCTTTCTCGACATCTACAAGCGGATGTATGGCGGGCGGCTCGCGCTCAGCCTCTACCTCAACGACGGCCCGCAGGCCGGTGTCGTGCAGATCAAGGACTTCGCGCTGCGCAACGAGCCGGCGCTGTCGAGCATCATGGCGCAGGGCCCGGCCGACGGGCGGCGCGGCGCCCCCAACGCCAACGATGTCGGCTTCGACAAGATGCGCGCCAATTTCACCCGCGCGGGCTCGCGGGTGAGCTTCACCGATGCCGCGATCTCCAACGCCGCCATGGGCTTCACCGCGGGCGGATGGCTCGACACCGTCAAGGAGCGCACGCAGATCGACGGCACCTTCGTACCGCTCTACGGGCTCAACAACGTGGTGGCGCATGTGCCGCTGGTGGGGCCGCTGTTGGCCGGGGGCAGCAACGAGGGCCTGTTCGCCGTCAACTTCAACGTCTCCGGCTCCATCGCCAAGCCGACGGTGAGCGTGAACCCGCTCTCGGCCGTGGCTCCCGGCTTCCTGCGCAAGCTATTCGGCGCGGGCGGCGGCGAAGCCTTCGCCAACGGCGCGCCGGGGCCGGCGCCGGAGCAGTAGATCTTTGGCACGACTTCCAAACAACAGACGCCGTCATTCCGGGGCGCCGAAGGCGAACCCGGAACCCCCGACCGGCCGCGACGCTTCGTAAATCCGCGCATCACGGATGGATTCCGGGTTCCGCTGCGCGGCCCCGGAATGACGTTTGCGGGGGTGGCGAAAACCTACTCTGGCCGCAGCAGCACGTGCTTCTTGCGGCCGAACGAGAGCTTGATCACGCCCTCCGCCGTGGCGTCGCCGAGGCTTAAGGTTGCCTTCTCGTCGGTGAGCTGCACGTCGTTGACGCGCAAGCCCCCGCCCTTGATCTGGCGGCGCGCCTCGCTCGTCGAGGGCACCAGCCGGGCGTAATCCGGCCCGAAGGCGGTGAGCACGCCGAGGCCCGCTTCCAGCACGGCGCGCGGCACAGTCACGGTGGGCAGCGAATCGGCCAGCGTCCCTTCCACGAAGGTCTTGCGCGCGGTGTCCGCTGCGGCTTGCGCCGCCTCTTGGCCGTGCATCAGCCGGGTCGCCTCCGTGGCCAGCACCGCCTTGGCCTCGTTGATCTCGGCGCCCTGCAAGGCGGAAAGCCGCGCGATCTCGTCCATCGGCAGCAGCGTGAACAGCTTGAGGAAGCGCGCCACGTCGGCGTCCTCGGTGTTGCGCCAGAACTGCCAGTAATCGTACGGGCTCAGCATCCCGGCATCGAGCCAGACGGCGCCGGCCGCCGTCTTGCCCATCTTGGCGCCGGACGCCGTCGTCAGCAGCGGGCAGGTCAGCCCGTAGAGCTGCGGCGTGCCCATGCGACGGCCGAGGTCGATGCCGTTGACGATGTTGCCCCACTGGTCCGAGCCGCCCATCTGCAGCCGGCACCCGTAGCGGCGGCTCAGCTCGGCGAAATCGTAGGACTGGAGGATCATGTAGTTGAACTCCAGGAACGACAGCTCCTGGTCGCGCTCCAGCCGCAGCCGCACGCTGTCCATCGACATCATCCGGTTGACCGAGAAGTGCCGGCCGACGTCGCGCAGCATCTCGATGTAGTTGAGTTTAGTCAGCCACTCGGCGTTGTCGACCATGATGGCGTCGCCGCCGCCCTCGCCGAAGGTGAGGAACCGGTCGAAGGTCTTGCGAATGCCGTTCTTGTTCTCCTCGATCTGCTCCAGCGAGAGGATCTTGCGCGCCTCGTCGCGGCCGGACGGGTCGCCGACGCGGGTGGTGCCGCCGCCCATCAGCGCGATCGGCTTGCCGCCGGTCGCCTGAAGCCAGTGCAGCATCATGATCGAGAGCAGATGGCCGACATGGAGCGAGGCCGCGGTGCAATCGTAGCCGACATAGGCCGTCAGCCGCCCCTCACGGGCCGCCGCATCGATGCCCTCGCTGTCGGAGGCCTGATGGATATAGCCGCGCTCGGTCAGCACCTTCAGGAAATCGGATTGCGGCGCGAAGCTCTCGGCGGTCATGGCGGTCTCTGGGGTGGGGCGGCGCGACAGGCGCGCGGGGCCCGTGCTAGCTCGTCGCGAGGGCGAGCGGACGGGCCGGCTCTTAGCAGGGCGGCCCGCGAAAGGCACGGGGACAAGCGGCACATGACGATGCGGCGCGCGATCGGCCTCATGAGCGGCACGTCTCTCGACGGGATCGACGTGGCCCTGATCGAGAGCGACGGCGAATCCGTGCGCGTGACGCGCAGCGGCAACGACCGCGTCGCGGCGCTCGGCCCCACGGGCTACCGCGGCTATTCCGAGGAGGAGCGGGCGCTGCTGACCCGCGCCCTGCGCGACGCCGAATCCGTCGGCGCGCGCACCGACCGGCCCGGCTGCCTGCCCGAGGCCGAAGCGTTCCTGACGCGCGCCCATGCCGAGGCGGTGGAGTCATTCCTCGCCGAGAACGGTCTCACCCCGGCCGACATCGCCGTGGTCGGCTTCCACGGCCAGACGGTGATGCATCGCCCCAAGGAAAAGCTGACGGTGCAGATCGGCGACGGCGCGGCTTTGGCGCGGCGCCTCGGCGTCCCGGTGGTCGCCGACCTGCGCGCCGAGGACGTGGCACGGGGCGGGCAGGGTGCGCCCCTCGTGCCGGTGTTCCACCGGGCGCTCGCCGCGGCCGCCGGCTATCGCGGGCCGCTCGCGATCCTCAACATCGGCGGTGTCGCCAACGTGACGCTGATCGATGCCGACGGCGGGCTCTTGGCCTTCGACACCGGCCCCGGCAACGCCCCGGTCAACGATTGGATGAAGGAGCGCGAGGGCAAGGCTTTCGATGAGAACGGCGCGACCGCGGCTGGGGGAGTGGTGGACGAGGCGCTGGTCGCGTGGCTGCTCCGGCACCCGTATTTCGAGAAAACGCCGCCGAAATCGCTGGACCGCCACTGGTTCTCGCACAAGCTCGCCGGCCATCTCGGCACCGCCGACGGCGCCGCGACGCTCACCGCCTTCGCGGCCCGCGCGATCCGCGCGAGCCTCGACCACGCCGCCGCGCGCCCGACCCGCTGGATCGTCGCCGGTGGGGGTGTGAAGAACCGCACCCTGATGTCGATGCTGGAGAGCCTTCTCGATGCCGAAATCGTGAGCGCCGACGCGCTCGGCTGGTCCGCCGATTTTTTGGAGGCGCAGGCCTTCGCCTATCTGGCGCTCCGCTCGGTCGACGGCCTGCCGATCACCTTCCCGAGCACCACCGGCGTCGCCGCCCCGGCGCCGGGCGGCGTGCTGCACGATCCGTGAGCCTCGGCCACGCCCTGCGCCGCATCATCGAGGAATACCCGCTCGCCCGCCTCGACCCGCCGGCCGGGCACCCGCTCGCCCATGTGATCCGGAAAGGGGCGGCGGACGAGTTGCGCGCGGCGCTCGCCCCGCTCGGCGGCACGTTCCTCGTCAAGGGCAGCCCCGGCCGCGGCACCCGCTGGGCCGCCGTGCCCTGGCTCGCGGCGTTCGACCCCGCGGTGACCACCAGCGCGACGCGGGGCTACTACCTCGTCTACCTGTTCCCGGCCCATCGCGAGACGGTGCATCTGTCGCTGGCGCAGGGCACGGTGGCGGCGATCCGCGAGCACGGTCCGCGGGCGGGCGCCCATCTGCGCGCGAGCGGCGCCGCGCTGCGGACGCGCCTCTCGGACTTTTCGCAGACGCTGCCGGTGGCCGATATCACGCTCGGCACCGCGGGCGAGCTGCCCGAGGGCTACGAGGCGGCCCACATCATGGGCCTCACCTACGCGCTCGCCGATCTCGCCGACGAGCGGCGGCTCCGGGCCGACCTCGCCAACGGCGTCGCGGCCTACCGGGCGCTGAAGGCGCGGGGCGGGCTTGCGCTCTGAGGATCGGCCCCGACTGGCCCTCCGCGGCATCCCGCGCTAAGGCACGCAGCGCCATGTCCCACAACAGCTTCGGCCACCTGTTCCGCGTCACCACCTTCGGCGAGAGCCACGGCGTCGCCCTCGGCTGCGTGGTGGACGGCTGCCCGCCCGGATTGCCGCTGGAGGCGGACGACATCCAGGCCGAACTCGACCGGCGCAAGCCCGGCCAGTCGCGTTTCACCACCCAGCGGCGCGAGCCGGATCAGGTCAAGATTCTCTCGGGCGTCTTTGCCGACGACCGCACCGGCGGGCGCCAGCTCACCACCGGCACGCCGATCGCGCTGATGATCGAAAACACCGACCAGCGCTCGAAGGATTACTCAGAGATTCGCGACAGCTACCGGCCCGGCCACGCCGACTACACCTACGACGCCAAGTACGGTTTTCGCGATTATCGCGGCGGCGGGCGCTCGTCGGCACGGGAGACGGCCGCGCGTGTCGCGGCGGGTGCCATCGCCCGCAAGGTGATCCCCGGCATGACGATCCGCGCGGCGCTGGTGCAGATGGGCCCGCACGCCATCGACCGCTCCCGCTGGGACTGGGACGAGGTCAATCGCAACCCGTTCTTCTGTCCCGATCCGCAGGCCGCGAGCCTCTACGAGACCTACCTCGACGGCATCCGCAAGGACGGCTCGTCGGTGGGCGCCGTGATCGAGGTCGTGGCGGACGGCGTGCCGCCCGGCCTCGGCGCGCCGATCTACGGCAAGCTCGATGCGGATCTGGCCGCGGCGATGATGTCGATCAACGCGGTCAAGGGCGTCGAGATCGGCGACGGTTTCGCCTCCGCGGCCTTGCGCGGCGAGGACAATGCCGACGAGATGCGCAGCGGCAACGACGGGCGCCCGCGCTTCCTCGCCAACCATGCCGGCGGGATTTTGGGCGGCATCTCGTCCGGCGAGCCGGTGGTGGTGCGGTTTGCCGTGAAGCCCACGTCCTCGATCCTGACGCCGCGGCGGAGCGTGAACCGCGACGGCCAGGACATCGACCTGATCACCAAGGGCCGCCACGACCCCTGCGTCGGCATCCGCGCCGTGCCCGTCGCCGAGGCGATGATGGCGTGCGTGCTGGCGGACCATTATCTGCGCCATCGTGGGCAGGTCGGCGAACGCGCCTGACCCGCCCGGACACGAACGAGACGAAGCCAGTGCCCCATTGCAGCGTCACCGAGGCCATCGAGGCCTTCGCCCGCGGCGAGATCGTGGTCGTCACCGACGACGACGATCGCGAGAACGAGGGCGACCTCGTCGTCGCCGCCTCGCTCTGCACGCCGGAGAAGATGGCGTTCATCATCCGCAACACCTGCGGCATCGTCTGCGCGCCGATCACGCGCGCCGAGGCGCGCCGGCTTCATCTCGACCCGATGGTGGCCTCGAACGACGCGCCGCTCGGCACCGCCTTCACCGTGACGGTCGACGTGCGCCACGGGCTCACCACCGGCATCTCGGCGGAGCAGCGTTGCAACACGGTGCGTGCGCTCGCCAACGGCAACATGGGCGCGAACGACTTCGTCCGGCCCGGCCACGTCTTCCCGCTGATCGCCCGCGACGGCGGCGTGCTGATGCGCTCCGGCCATACGGAGGCCGCGGTCGATCTGTGCAAGCTCGCCAACCTGCCCCCCGTGGGCGTGATCTGCGAACTCGCCAACGACGACGGCACCGTGATGAAGGGGCCGCAGATCGACGCCTTCTCGGAGAGCCACGGCCTCAAGCGGGTCTCGGTCGCCGACCTGATCGCCTACCGGCAAGCCCGCGACCGGCTGGTTGAGCGGGTCGGCACCTTCCCGGTCAAGACCGAGTTCGGGCCGATGACCGGTTACGCCTACGTCACGCCGTTCGAGCCGATCCAGCAATTCGCCTTCGTCCACGGCAACATCGGCGACGGCCGCACCATGCTGGTGCGCCTGCACCGCTCCAACGTGGTCGCCGACGTGATCGAGGGCGGGCGCCAGATCGAGAGCGTGATGCGCCGCTTCGCTGCCGAGGGGAGGGGCGTCCTCGTCTATCTCCGCGACGGCACCGCGGGCGTGCCGCTCAACCGCTACGCCGAGGAGGGTGCGGAGGCGCAGCGGGTGCGCCAGTGGCGCGAGGTGGGCCTCGGCGCCCAGATCCTGCGCGATCTCGGCGTCGTCTCGATCCGCAACCTGTCGTCCTCGTCGCGATCCTATGTCGGGTTGTCGGGGTTCGGGATCGAGCTGGTGGGCGAGGAACCGCTGGAGGGGTAGGGCGCTTCGGTTGCCACAGGCGCTTCGCCCTCCCCTTGCGGAGAGGAGGTGGGGGTGGTGCAGAAGGCACCGCGGCGCCTCATCCTGGACCACCCCCACCCCGAACCCCTCCCCGCAAGGGGGAGGGGACCCGCGCTCGAAGCGTGTCCCCTTGCGGACAAGCGAAGCCGTTCCCAGGTCCCATGAGGCGGCGCCATCGCCGCCCCGATGGAAGGGAGCACCGCATGGTCCTTGTCCCCTGTCCTGCCTGCAACCACCGCGTTTCCGAAAAGGCGATCGCCTGTCCGTCCTGCGGTCATCCGGGGGCGCGTGAGCGGCACGGCGCCGTCTCGGTCCTCGGCCGGGTCGCCGGAACCTACATCTCCGCCAACGCGCTGGCCGGGCTCGTGCTCGGCAGCGTCATGTTCCTCAGCGTGGCGGCGGTGTTGATCACGCTGATCCTCGCCGGCCGTTAGCCGCAAAGGCGAGATGTCCGGCGAACGAGGGCCGGACATCCTCCAAAAGGAATCAGCGCCCCATCAGCGCGTCCATATGCGCGGCGACCGATCGGGCGAGACCGTCGAGGCTGTAGCCGCCCTCCAGGATCGACACGATGCGCCCGCCCGCATGGCGGTCGGCGAGTTCCATCAGGCGGCGCGTCGCCCAGCCGAAATCCGCCTCGTCGAGCTGGACATTGGCCAGGGGGTCGAGCTTGTGCGCGTCGAAGCCCGCCGAGATCACGATCAGGTCCGGCTTGAACGCGTCGAGCCGGGGCAGGATGCGTTTCTCGAACGCCTCGCGAAAAACCGCGCCGTCGTCGAAGGCGCGCAGCGGCACGTTGACGATGGTGTCGTGGTCGCCCCGCTCGCTCGGCGAGCCCGAGCCGGGGAACAGCGGCATCTGGTGGGTCGAGGCGTACATCACGTCCTTGTCGGCCCAGAAGATGTCCTGCGAGCCGTTGCCGTGGTGGACGTCCCAATCGACCAGCGCCACCCGAGCCGCACCGAGATTCTTCTGCGCGTGACGCACCGCGATGGCGGCGTGATTGAACAGGCAGAAGCCCATGGCGCGGGAGATTTCGGCGTGGTGGCCCGGCGGGCGCATGGCCACGAAGGCGTTGGCGCACTCGCCCTTCATCACCGCATCGACCGCGTGGACCGAGCCGCCGATGGCGTGCAGGCAGGTGTTGAGCGAGCCAGGCGACATCAGCGTGTCGGAATCGATCTGGAGCAGGCCCTCCTTCGGCGAGGCCTCGACCAGCTCCGCGACGAAGGCGGCCGGATGGACGAGTTCGGCGACCGACGGGTCGGATTTCGGCGCGTGCGACCGCACCAGGGCGGAGAAGCGCTCGTCCTCCAGCGCCCGCTCCACCGCCTGCATGCGGGCGGGGCGCTCGGGATGGCCGGGCGGGGTCGCGTGCTCGAGCGCGCTCGGATGGGTGACGTACAGGGTGCTCAGGGCGTGTCCTCCGGGGCGCGTCTCGGCGTTTGCCCGGCCTCTCTTGTAGCCGCCGGGCAACAAGGCCGGCAATTGCGTTCACGCCCCCGCGAGCGCCCTACGCGGACCCGCGGATCGGGATTAAGCTCGGCCATAACGCGTTAACCCTCCTCGCGGATTTCTTCCGCGGGACCGTCCGGCGGTTCTTCCCATGCGCCTCTCGTCCGGCATCGCCCTCCTGGCAGGCCTCGCGCCGCTGGCCGCCTGCAACAGCCAGACGGCGCAGACGCCGCCCCCGCCGCCGACGCAACTCGCCGCCCTGCCGGCCGCGGCGGGCGCCACGCCGGCGATCCCGGCGATCCCGCCCGGCCCGGAGCGGGATGCCGCCTGGATGAAGCTCGCGCCGCAGGCCAAGATCGACCCGGCGCTTGCCCGTACGACCGTCGACTTCGCCACCAAGGAGCCGGTCGGCACCGTGATCGTCGATGCGAGTGAGCGGCGGCTCTACCTCGTCCAGCCCGGCGGCAAGGCGCTGCGCTATCCCGTCTCGGTCGGGAAGGCCGGCATGTCCTGGACCGGCCGGGCCGAGGTCGACCGCAAACTCGAATGGCCGGACTGGAACCCGCCGCCGGAGATGATCGGCCGCCGGCCGGACCTGCCGCCGCGGCTGGAGGGCGGACCCTTGAGCCCGATCGGCGCCCGCGCGCTCTACCTGGCGCAGGGCAAGAAGGACACGCTGTTTCGCATCCACGGCACCAACGAGCCCGAGCTGATCGGCCAGGCGGTGTCCTCCGGCTGCATCCGCATGCTCAACGCCGACGTGATGGACCTCTACGAGCGCGTGCCCGTCGGGACCAAGGTCGTGGTTCGGTGAACGAAGTCTGACCGCAATACAGCAAGACTCCCGAAAGGCTCATTCGTGATCAGGCATTTACCTGAACACGGGTTCAGATTCTGCCATTAACCTCTTCTGGGAAAGCCCTCCCGTAAGTTCTCCTCACACAGGGACGAACACCGGCGACAACTGGCCGGGGAGGCATCGGATCATGACCAACACTGCTCTTCAGCTCTTCTGCGACCGGATCGTCGAGGCGGGCCGGATCACCGGCGCCGACGTCGCCGAACTCGCCCGCGAGATCCTGGCCGACGGCCTGATGGGCCGCGACGAGGCCGACCTGCTCCTCGCCCTCGACCGGGCGATGCCTGACCAGCACGAGGGCTTTGCCGCCTTCCTCACCGCCTCGGTCGTCGACTTCGCCGTCTACGGCGAGCGCCCGACCGGCCGCATCACGCCCGAGACCGCCGCGTGGCTCTCCGCCTCGCTCGCCGGCCGCAGGGGCCCGACCCGGACCGGCGCCCGCATCGCCATGGAGATCGTGCGCGAGGCGACCGTGAGCGACGAGGCCCTGATCGCCTTCGCGCTCAAGGCCAAGTGCTGGACCCGCCAGCCCGCCGAGGCCGACAAGGGCCCGCTGCCGCTCGCTGCATGATGAATACACTGCCGCCTCGGCGTCACGAGCCCGACGGCGCAGCTTCCGCTCATCGCGCAACTGCTTTATCGGGATCAATTCCGCTCGCCTTCGGGAGGGGTGAGCCGGAACGGTCTCCCAAGAAGAAGCGACAGCGATGTTCGAAAAAATCCTGATTGCCAACCGGGGCGAGATCGCCTGCCGCGTCATCAAGACCGCCCGGCGGATGGGCATCAAGACGGTGGCGGTCTACTCGGATGCCGACCGCGACGCCGTCCACGTGGCGATGGCCGACGAGGCCGTCCATATCGGCCCGGCGCCCGCCGCGCAGTCCTACCTCGTCATCGAGAAGATCATCGAGGCTTGCAAGCAGACCGGGGCGCAGGCCGTGCATCCGGGCTACGGCTTCCTGTCCGAGCGCGAATCCTTCCCGAAGGCTTTGGCCGAGCACGGCATCGTCTTCATCGGCCCGAATCCGGGCGCCATCGCCGCCATGGGCGATAAGATCGAATCGAAGAAGGCCGCAGCCGAAGCGAACGTCTCGACCGTTCCGGGCTTCCTCGGCGTGATCGAGAGCCCGGAGCACGCCGTGAAGATCGCCGACGAGATCGGCTATCCGGTGATGATCAAGGCCTCGGCCGGCGGCGGCGGCAAGGGGATGCGCATCGCCGAATCGGCCTCCGAGGTGAAGGAGGGGTTCGAGCGCGCGAAGTCGGAGGCGTCCTCGTCCTTCGGTGACGACCGCGTGTTCGTGGAGAAATTCATCACCGATCCGCGCCACATCGAGATCCAGGTGATCGGCGACAAGCACGGAAACGTGATCTACCTCGGCGAGCGCGAATGCTCGATCCAGCGCCGCAACCAGAAGGTCATCGAGGAGGCCCCCAGCCCGCTCCTCGACGAGGAGACCCGCCGGAAGATGGGCGAGCAGGCGGTCGCGCTGGCAAAAGCCGTGAACTACGATTCCGCCGGCACGGTCGAGTTCGTCGCCGGCCAGGACAAGTCGTTCTACTTCCTCGAGATGAACACCCGCCTGCAGGTGGAACACCCGGTCACCGAGATGATCACCGGGCTCGACCTCGTCGAGCTGATGATCCGGGTCGCGGCCGGCGAGACGCTGCCGCTGAGCCAGGACGACGTGAAGCTGAACGGCTGGGCGGTGGAGAGCCGCGTCTACGCCGAGGACCCGACCCGCAACTTCCTGCCCTCGATCGGCCGGCTCACGGTCTACCAACCGCCGGCGGAGGGCCAGTTCGGCGAGGCGATCGTGCGCAACGACACCGGCGTGGAGGAGGGCGGCGAGATCGCGATCCACTACGATCCGATGATCGCCAAGCTCGTCACCTGGGCGCCGACCCGGTTGGCCGCGATCGAGTCGCAGGCCCAGGCGCTCGATGCCTTCGCCATCGACGGCATCCGCCACAACATCCCGTTCCTCGCCACCCTGATGGCCCATCCGCGCTGGCGCGAGGGCGCGCTCTCGACGGGCTTCATCAAGGAGGAGTTCCCGGAAGGCTTCACCGCGCCGGAACCCGAGGGCAAGGTCGCCCTGCGGATGGCCGCGGTCGCGGCGGCGATCGACCACAAGCTCAACACGCGCAAGCGCGGCATCTCCGGCCAGATGCGCGACCCGAGCCTGCTCGCCTTCCAGCGCGAGCGCGTGGTGGTGCTCTCCGGCCAGCGCTTCGCCGTCACCGTGGACACCGTCGGCACCGACCTCCTGGTGACGGGCGAGGACGGCGTGGTGGTGCCGGTGCGCAGCGCGTGGCGCCCCGGCGAGCCGGTCTGGTCCGGCACCGTCGGCGACGAGACCGTGGCGATCCAGGTGCGCCCGCTCCTCAACGGTGCGTTCCTGCAGCACCAGGGCGCGGCGGCCGAGGCCCGCGTCTTCACCCGCCGCGAGGCCGAACTCGCCGACCTGATGCCGGTCAAGGAGAACGCCAATTCCGGCAAGCAGCTGCTCTGCCCGATGCCGGGCCTCGTGAAGCAGATCATGGTCGCGGAAGGCCAGGAGGTGAAGAACGGCGAGCCTCTGGCCATCGTCGAGGCGATGAAGATGGAGAACGTCCTGCGCGCCGAGCGCGACGGCAAGGTCTCCAAGATCGCCGCGAAGGAAGGCGACAGCCTCGCGGTCGATGCCGTGATCATGGAGTTCGAGTGATCGGACCCGAGGGCCCGGCAACGCGGCCTCCGTGAGCCAGGTCCACAACGAGCAGACGAAATTGCTGGCGACGGGCCTCAACAACGTGGCCGTCGCCTGCATCGTGATCGGCGTGGTGACACCGATCAGCGCCATGAGCTTCGGCGTTGCCAGTGCGCCACCGCTGAGTTTCAGGGCCGGCGCCTTCGCGGTGATTTGGCTTATGGCCGGCGGCTGCCTACATTGGTGTGCTCGACACGCGTTACGGAGGCTCAAGCCATGAGTTCGGGGGAGATTTTCGTCACCTTCGTGCTCCCGGCGACGCTTGTCGTTATGGGCTGGCTGGCCGTTTACGCCAACGATTGGGCGATCAAGCGCGACGAGGCGCGGGAAAAGCGCGCGCCCGGCGAGTAGGCCCACCACTCGCACCCCTCTCATACAAAAATGCCGCTCTACTTCGCTTACGGCGCCAACATGGACGCCGCCGCCATGGCCCTGCGCTGTCCGGCCTCGCGGCTGATCGGGCGCGGGCGGCTGCCGCGGCACCGCTTCGTCATCATGCGGGAGGGTTGGGCCTCCGTGGTCCGCGCGTCGGGCGCCACGGTGTGGGGCGTGTTGTGGGAGCTGGCGCTCTCCGACGTTCCGGCGCTCGATCGCTACGAGGGCGTGGCCGGCGGGCTGTACGTGAAGGCGCATCAGCCCGTCCTCACCGAGGCCGGCATCAAGCGCGCCCTGATCTATCTCGGCCGCAGCCCGCCGCCGGGCATTCCCCGGCCGGGCTATCTCGAAGCCGTGCTCGCCGCCGGGCAGGCAGCGCAGCTGCCCGGCCCCTATCTTCAGGAAATCCGCGGCTGGCAGCGCCGCGCTCCGGCTTCCGGAGCGTGGTAGGCGAGGGGCGACAGGCGGGAGGTCGATCGGGTTGAATTCGCAGACGAGGACGATCCGCGCGGTGATCTCGGGCCGCGTGCAGGGCGTGTCCTACCGGGCCTGGACGCGGAAGCGCGCGCTCCATCACAAGGTCGCCGGCTGGGTCCGCAATCGGCCCGACCGCACGGTCGAGGCGTTGTTCTCCGGCTCTGACGAAGCCGTCGAGGCGCTGCTCGCCGAGTGCCGCCGCGGCCCCTTCATGGCCCGCGTGGACGACATCGCGGTCGGAGAGGCCGAGCCGTTCGCGGGTGAGGGTTTCGAGATCCTGTCCTGATCGGGGCTTGCCGCTCGGGCCCGCGGCCTGTAGCGGCGCGGGCATGGCTTCGAACCGAACGGACAGGGTGACGCGCTGACGATGTGGGACATCCGCGCCTTCTCGCCCCTCGACCTCGCCGCGCTCCTGTTCTTCGTCGCGGCCTGGGTCGGCTACAGCCTCGCGGTGCAGCGCCGCCGGGGCGACCGCTTGAGCCTCAGCCAGATCATGAACCGCCAGCGGCGCAACTGGGCGGCCCAGATGATCGCCCGCGACAACCGCGTGGTCGATACCACCATCAACGCCTCGCTGCAGAACGGCACCGCCTTCTTCGCGTCGACCTCGCTGATCGCGCTCGGCTCGGTGCTGACCCTGTCGCGCTCGGGCGACGACGTGCTCAACCTGTTCTCGGCGCTGCCGTTCGGCGCGACGACGACGCGGGCGACCTGGGAGATCAAGGTCGCGGGGCTCGCGGTCGTGTTCGTCTACGCCTTCTTCAAGTTCGCCTGGGCCTACCGGCTGTTCAACTACGGCGCCATCCTGATCGGCGCGGTGCCGCCGAAGGGCTCGGGCGCCTCCGAGGACGTGATGCGCCGCGCCGCCGAGCGGGCCGGCGCCATGAACGTCGCGGCGGGCTCGCATTTCGCCAAGGGACAGCGCGCCTTCCTGTTCGCGCTGGCCTATCTCGGCTGGTTCGTGAGCGCGCCGGTGATGATGCTGGCCACGGGAAGCGTGGTGTGGGTGATGTGGCGGCGCCAGTTCGCCTCGCCGATCCGCGCGGCGCTGCTCGCCGAGGAGGATGACCATGGCCAGTGACGCCGAGATCGAGGAGACGATGCTGCGCCTCGTCGCGGAGCGAGGCGCGGACAAGACCTGCTGCCCCTCCGAGGTCGCCCGCGCATTGGGCGGGCCCCATCCCGACGGTTGGGGGCCGTTGATGCAGCCGGTGCGGCGCGTGGCCGTGCGGCTGACGAAGCAGGGACGGGTGCAAATCGTCCGCAAGGGCAAGCCGGTGGCCGACCCGGACGACTTTCGCGGGATCTACCGCCTGGGCACGCCGCGCGCGTGAAGACTTACGGCGCCGGCATCCACGCCTTGGTATAGCCCGCGAGCTTGTAGGCGATCAGCCCGATCCATTCCTTCACGCCGATGTCGAATTCGGAGAGCCCATCGGAGGCGAAGGTGGTGAGGCGATAGGCGTCGCGCGGGCCGCTGGTGCGGTAATCGACCGGATAGGCCGTCACCGAAAACCCCGCCTCGCGGAAGCAGCCCATGGCGCGGGGCATGTGCCAGGCGGAGGTGACGAGCAGCCAGCGTTCGCCGGGCTTCGGCTGCGTCATGCGGGCGGAGAACACCGCGTTCTCGCGGGTGTTGCGGGATTGCTGTTCGAGGATCAGCCGGTTGCGCGGCACGCCGAGGCTGTCGGCGAAGCGGCTGACGATCTCGGCCTCCGAGATCGCGTGCTCGCGCATCGTGCCGCTGCCGCCGGAGAAGACGAGCCGGGCCTGCGGATAGCGCCGGGCGAGGTCCGCGAGCGCGATCTCCCGCTCGCCCGCATCGTTCACGGTGATCTGGTCGCGGGAGATCGATGTGTCGGCCTCGACCGCGCCGCCGAGCACGACGATGCCGGCGACCGGCGCGCCGTCGTCGGCGAAGGGCGGAAACCGGTTCTCCAGCGGCATCAGCACCCAGGCCGAGAGCGGCCCGAGGCCCGCCACCAGCAGGCCGAGGAAGCCCGCGAGCGCCATTGCCCGCCCCAGGTTTCGGCCCACCTCCGTGAACAGCAGCAGGCAGCCGAGCAACCCGAGCAGGATCAGGAAATTCGACGGCGTGATGACGAAGAAGATCAGCTTCGACAGCGGGAAGAACATCTTGGGTCCGGTCGGTCGGGGCGCGGCGTCCGTCACGGGATGACCTCCGCCGGATCGCTCAGGTCAGCGGCAGCGTCAGAACGGACGATCCGGCCGGACGTTGCGCCAGCCGGTCTCGCCACGCGACGACGTTCGGGCGTTCTTCCTTGTCGAACGGCAGGATCAGCCAACGGTGGGCGGCACAGCCCACCGCGATGTCGGCGATGGAGAAGCGTTCGCCCGCCACGTACGGCGTGCCCGCCAGATGCCGGTCGAGCATCGCGGCGCAGCGCTCGCTCGCGGCCCGCGAAGCTTCGATCACGTCGGCGTTGCGCTTCTCGGGCGCGACCCGCACGAGCTGGAGGAAGGCGTCGCGCATGGCCGGGGTGAAGGCGGTGGCCTGCCAGTCGAGCCACTGGTCGATCAGCGCCCGCTCGCGGGGATTTTCGGGAAGCGCCAGCACGCCGCCAAGGGCATCGGCATGGGCCTGCGCCAGATAGCGCAGGATCGCGTTCGATTCCCACAGGACGAACCCGTCTTCTTCCAGCGTCGGCACGAGGCCGTTGGGATTCATGGCTTGGTAGCGCGCCTCGCCGACGATGCCGTGGGTACCGCCCGCCTCGATGTGCTCGTAGGGCAGGGCCAGCTCTTCGAGCGCCCAGATCGCCTTCTGGACGTTGCCCGAACTCGCCCGTCCCCACAGCCTGCGCGTCATGACTCGTCCTTCGGCGGATAGGGATGCACCGTGCCCTGCGGGTCGGTGACGTGCCAGCCGCCCCGCGATTCGTCGAGGTAGCCCGGCCCGACCGGCACCTTGCCGTGGCCGCCGGGAATGTCGAGCACGTAGGTCGGTTGCGCGAGGCCCGACAGGCGCCCGCGTAAAGCGCGCATCAGCGCCTGCCCCTCGGGGAGCCCGGTGCGCAGGTGGCCGGTGCCCGGCGCGAGATCGCCGTGATGCAGGTAGTAGGGCTTGATCCGGTTCTCGACGAAGCGGCGCATCAGGGCCTCCAGCGTGGCCGCGTCGTCGTTGACGCCCCGCAGCAGCACGCTCTGGCTCACCATCGGGAGGCCGGCATCGACCAGCCGGGCGCAAGCCGCCCGCGCCGCCTCCGAGAACTCGCGCGGATGGTTGGCATGGAGCGCCACGTAGACCGCGCCGGTAAATTTCTTGAGGGACGCGACGAGGTTCGCATCGACGCGGGCGGGCTCCACCACCGGCACGCGGGTGTGGAGGCGCAGCACCTTCACGTGGGGGATCGCGCCGAGCGCTTCCGCGATGGCGCCGAGCCGCCGGGGCGAGAGGGCGAAGGGATCGCCGCCGGTGAGCACGACTTCCCAGATCTCCTCGTGCGCCGCGATGTAGGCGTAGGCGGCTGCAAGTTCCGCCTCGCTCAAGCTTCCGTGACCGTCGGGCCCGACCCGCTCGCGGCGGAAGCAGAAGCGGCAATAGACCGGGCAGATATGCAGGGGTTTGAGCAGCACACGGTCGGGATAGCGATGGACGAGTCCGGGGAGGGGGCTGTGCGCGTCGTCGCCGATCGGGTCGGCGCGTTCTTCCGGCGTCGTCTCGATCTCTTCCGCGCGGGGGATGAACTGGCGGGCGATGGGGTCGGCCGGGTCGGCAGGGTCGATCAGCTCGGCGATGTCGGGGGTGAGCGAGACGGCGTAGCGAGCGGCGACGCGTTCGAGAGCGGGAAGTCTCTCCGCGTCAACAAGGCCGGCTTCCGCCAGAGCGCCGACGCTCTTGAGCACGCGCGAGTCCCTCTCCCCTCCGCGGGAGAGGGTGGCCCGCGAAGCGGGTCGGGTGAGGGGAGCGACGCTTCCGGCACCGTCGCCCCCTCTCCCGTCTGCTCCGCAGACACCCTCCCCCGCAGAGGGGGGAGGGTTCTTGTCGGCGCGCTCAAATGGAGAAACGCTCACCGCGCACCGCCCCGCGCCACCGGCGTCCACACCACGTCGTCGATCCGTGGCGCGCCGGTCGCCAGCATCACCAGCCGGTCGAGACCCAGCGCGATGCCGCTCGCCTCGGGCATGATCGCCAGCGCCTCCAGGAAATCCTCGTCGATCGGATAGCGCTCGCCGTAGACCCGCGCCTTCTCGGCCATCTCCAGTTCGAAGCGGCGGCGCTGCTCGGCGGGGTCGGTCAGTTCGCCGAAGGCATTGGCGAGCTCGACGCCGCAGGCATAGAGCTCGAACCGCTCGGCCACCCGCGGATCGTAGGGGACGGGCCGTGCGAGCGCCGCCTCGCTCACGGGGTACTCGCACAGGATGGTCGGCCGGTCCTTGCCGAGATGCGGCTCGATCAGGCCGACGAGGACGCGGCTGAACAGGTCGGCCCAGCTGTCGTCGGCGGCGACCCGCAGGCCACGCGTCACCACCTGCGCGGCCAGCGCCTCCCGGTCGGTGGCGCCGTCCGCCGCGAGGGTGGCCAGCAGATCGATGGCGGCATGGCGCTCGAAGGCTTCCGCCAGCGTCAGCCGCTCGAAGGGGGCGAACGGGTCTGAATGCCGACCGCGGAAACTGAGCCGCTTCGTGCCCGCAGCCTCGGCGGCGAGCGCCAGCAGGGCGGCGCAATCGGCCATCAGACTGTCGTAGGTCTCGCCCGCCCGGTACCATTCGAGCATCGTGAACTCGGGGTGGTGCAGCGCGCCCCGCTCGCGGTTGCGGAACACGCGGGCGAGGCTGAACAGCCGCGTCTCGCCCGCCGCCAGCAGCTTCTTGCAGGCGAATTCCGGCGAGGTGTGGAGATAGAGCGGCGCCCGCCCGCCATCGGGCAGGATCGCTTCGGTGGCGAAGGCCGAGAGATGCGCCTCGTTGCCCGGCGACACCTGGAGCGCGGCGGCCTCGACCTCGACGAAGTCACGGCTCCCGAACCAGCCGCGCAAGGACGCGACGATGCGGTTGCGGGTCATCAGCAGGGGCCGGCGATCCGCGTGGACGGCCGGCTGCCACCAGGGCGAGGCCTCGGCACTCACGCGGAAAAGGTCTCCGGCTGGCAACGGGGGCGCGGATAGGGTAGGGCCTCGCGGATGATTCCGCTCGCACGGCCGTCCGGCGTGTGGGGCAGTGCCGTTCTCGTCAAGCCTAAGGTCCACGCTCGTGAAAGTGATCGCCAGTACCCTTCGCAAGGGCAACGTCGTCGAGAAGGACGGCAAGCTCTACGTCATCCTGACGGCGGAGAACATCCACCCCGGCAAGGGCACCCCGGTCACCCAGCTCGACATGCGCCGCATCACCGACGGCGTGAAGATCGCCGAGCGCTACCGCACCACCGAGCAGGTCGAGCGGGCCTTCGTCGAGGACCGCGACCACACCTTCCTGTATCAGGACGGCGAAGGGTTCCACTTCATGAACCCCGAAAACTACGAGCAGATCGCGGTGCCGGCGGACGTGGTCGGTGACGCCGCCCCCTATCTCCAGGAAAACATGACCGTCACGCTCTCGACCCACAACGGCGTGCCGCTGACGATCGAGCTGCCCCAGCGCGTGACGCTGGAGATCGTCGAGACCGAGCCGGTGACGAAGGGCCAGACCGCCTCCTCGTCCTACAAGCCGGCGATTCTCTCCAACGGCGTGAAGACGAGCGTCCCGCCCCACATCTCCGCCGGCACCCGCGTCGTCATCATGACGGCCGACGGGTCGTACGTGGAGCGTGCGAAGGACTGAGCCGGCACCTCTCGGCGGTCCGGAAGGGGCGCTTCTCCTCCCCCTTGTGGGGAGGAGCCGGAGGTGGGGGTGGTTCAGGATGAGGCGGAGGCGGTGCCTTCTGCCCGACCCCCGCCCGTAAACCGTTCCCGCAAGGGGGAAGGGGACCCGCGATGTTCCCGTCCCAGGTCACGGCGCCGGCGCCGTTCCCTCCGCCGCCTCGTAGCAGGCCTGCGACAGCCCCTGCGCCTTGAGCCGCTGCTCCGGCGCATAGGGCGCGCCCAAGCCCCACAATCCCTCACGCCGCAACGCCTGCTCCGTGCAGCGCGCCGCGACCCGGCACGACTCCGCCCCGCCGCCGGTGCGGACGCAGTTCGCCGCGTAGGTCGCCCGAAAGCTCGCCGCGCCCGCCCGCGGATGCGGGCCGGTGAGGCTGACGACACCGTAGAGCAGGGCCAGCAACACCGGCTGGTGCACGAGATAGAACGCGAGGCTGTGGCGCCCGGCGAAGGCCGCCGCGCGGGCGATCCCGTGCCGCGCCCGCCAGCGGGCGAGCGGCCCGCTCACGAGAAACGGCCCGCCGAGCCGGGCGAGCGCGATGCCGGCGAGCACCATCCCGGACCAGGGAAACAGCGGCACCCAGTCGTTGGTGTCCGGCCGCAGCCGGCCGAGCCCGAGGAAGTACAATTCCGGCGCGTCGAGCAGCGGATGCACGATCACCGAGGGCGCCAGCAGCACGGCCATCGCCGTGAGCGCCGTGATCCAGACCGGCGCGAACACGAAGGGCAGGCCGAGCAGGCTCGCGGCCGCGATGCAGTGCAGGATGCCGAAGAAGATGTAGCTCTGCGGAAACGCGAGATACGTCGCCCCCGTGATGAGCGCCGCCGCCCCGCCGATGCGGGCGATCCGCAAGCCGAACGCCTTGAGGGGCACGCCGCGCCCGTTGGCGAGCACCAGCCCGATGCCAACGAGCAGCAGGAACGCGCCGGCGATGACGTGCGCCGCGAGCCGCCCCGGCGGGGTCAGGGCATGGTTCTCCGGCGTCAGCCTGAGGAAGCCCAGATCCCACAGGGTGTGGTAGCTCGCCATCGCGGCGAGCGCAGTCCCGCGGGCGACGTCGAGGGCATCGATGCGGCCGCGCGGCACGGCGGCGGAAGGGGAAGGAGCCGGCATGCGCGCGGCCCTATCACCCCGGCTCGGCCGGGGCGAGGACGGGCGTGCGGGCCTCTGCCCAAGCGCGCGTCATCGGCAGTGAGGCGCCGCCGCCATGGCGGGCAAAATTGGTTCCGTGGAATGTCCCGTTGCCGGTCAAACGGGCTTTCCGGGAATCGGGACTTTGTTAACGTAGCGTCGGAATTGCACGGCGCGATTCGGCACGGGTTGCTTACATGTCGAACGAACACGAGATCGGTCCGAGTCTCGCCCGGTCCGCCGAGGCCAAGGACCATACCAGGGGCCTCGATCACGCGGCGGAGGCCGAGCCGCCGCTCGACCTCGTGGAGATCGCCGGCCGCATCAAGTGGTTCGACGTGTCGAAGGGTTTCGGGTTCATCGTGCCCGACGACGGCTCGCCGGACGTTCTCCTGCACATCACCTGCCTGCGCCGCGACGGGCATCAGGCCGCGAGCGAGGGCGCGCGCATCGTCGTCGAGGCGGTGCGCCGCGCCCGCGGCTGGCAGACCTTCCGGGTGATCTCGCTCGACCAGTCGACCGCGACCCACCCCTCCGAACTGCCGATGCCGCGCACCCACGTCTCGGTGACGCCGACGAGCGGGCTGGAGACCGCGGTGGTGAAGTGGTTCAACCGCCTGCGCGGCTTCGGCTTCGTCAGCCGCGGCGACGGCACGCCGGACATCTTCGTCCACATGGAGACGCTGCGCCGCTACGGCATCGCCGAGCTGAAGCCCGGCGAGACGGTGCTGGTGCGCTACGGCGACGGCTCGAAGGGTGCTATGGCGGCGGAAGTCCGCCTCGTCGACGGGGCGCTTCCGGCCTCCCACTGACGGGGTTCTTTCCGTGCGCGTTCTTTCGAAGATCGTCCTCGTCTGCCTCGCGACCTTCGCCGTCCCGCCGACCGCGCCCCGCGCCGAGGCACCGGCGGCCAGCGCCGAACAGGGGCCGACCGAGCCGCTGGCCATCGCGACCAGGGACGGGCGCCGCGCTTTCAAGGTCGAGGTGATGCGCAACGACGCCCAGCGCGCCAAGGGGCTGATGTACCGACGCCAGATGGCCGCCGACCACGGAATGCTGTTCGACTTCGAGCGCCCGTTGCCGGTCAACATGTGGATGAAGAACACCTACATCCCCCTCGACATGGTGTTCATCCGCTCTGACGGCTCGATCGCCCGCATCGCCGCCGACACCGAGCCGCTGTCGACGCAGATCATCTCCTCGGGCGAGCCGGTGCTGTCGGTGCTCGAACTGAACGCCGGCACCGCGGCCAAGCTCGGCATCCGGGCGGGCGACCGGGTCGAGCACGCGCTTTTCCGGCGCTGACGCCTTGGCGGAGCCCGAACCGAACGCCGCCTGGGACGACGCCCTCCACGCGCTCGCGCTGTTCTCCGCCGATCCGCGCGGGCTCGGCGGCATCGTCCTGCGCGCCGGAGCCGGCCCGGTGCGCGACCGCTGGCTCGACCTCCTCCGCTCGCGCATCGCCGGCCCGATCCGCCGCCTGCCCCCCGGCGTCGGCGACGACCGCCTGATCGGCGGCCTCGACCTGCCCGCGACGCTCCGCGCCGGCCGCCCGGTGGCGCAGAGCGGCCTGCTCGCCGAAGCCGACGGCGGCGTGGTGATCGTGCCGATGGCCGAGCGGCTGGAGCCCGGCACGGTCGCCCGCCTCGCCTCCGCCCTCGACACCGGCATCGTCGCCCTGGAGCGCGACGGCCTCGCCGCCCGCCTGCCGGCCCGGATCGGGCTGGTGCTGCTGGATGAGGGCATCGAGGACGAGGCGGTGGCCGAGGCTTTGGCCGATCGGCTGGCGTTCCGGATCGATCTGACCGGGGTGAGCCTGCGGGAGGCGGAAACCACCCCATCCCACCCCCATCCTCATCCTGAGGTGCTGCGAAGCAGCCTTGAAGGAGGGCTCCAGCCCGCCGCGCGATCCCTGGAGCCCTCCTTCGAGGCTCCGCTTCGCTCCGCACCTCAGGATGAGGGGGAGGGATGGGAGGAGCGGGGCGCTGTTTCGGCGCAGCCCCAGGACGATCCCGTCACGATCCTCTGCGCCACCGCCGCGGCGCTCGGCATCGCCTCCCTGCGCGCCCCGCTGCTGGCGCTCCGCGCCGCGCGGATCGCCGGGGGAGGCGGGGTGCCGGACGACGCCGCGCTGATGGAGGCCGCCCGCCTGGTCCTGGCGCCGCGGGCGACGCGGCTTCCCGCGCCCGAACCGCAGGAAGGGGAGGCGAGCGCGCCGGAGGAGCAGGCGGAGCCGCCGCCGGACTCCGGGTCTCAGCCTGAACAATCGTCCTCTCCCGACGACAGCACGGACGACGCATCCAGCCCCCAGAAGAACCTCGACGAGGTCGTGCTCGAAGCCGCCCAGGCGGCAATCCCGAAAGACCTTCTAGCCCGCCTCCTCGCGGGCGGCCCCTCCCTGCGCAAGGCCGAAGCCGGCCGCAAGGGCGCCGCGGCGGCCTCCCTGCACAATGGCCGGCCGATGGGCAGCCGGCCCGGCGATCCGCGCCGCGGGCGGCTCGACCTGATCGCGACCCTGCGCACCGCCGCCCCTTGGCAGCGCCTGCGCCGGGGCGAGGGCGAGACGCGCCGCGTGATCGTCGCCCCGGAGGATTTTCGCATCCGCCGCTTCCGTCAGCGCAGCGAGACCACGGCGATCTTCTGCGTCGACGCCTCCGGATCGGCGGCCCTGGAGCGGCTGGCCGAAGCCAAGGGCGCGGTCGAACTGCTGCTCGCCGAGGCCTACGTCCGGCGCGACCGGGTGGCGCTCGTGGCCTTCCGCGGCGTCGGTGCCGAGGTGCTGCTGTCGCCGACGCGTTCGCTGGTGCGGGCCAAGCGCGCCCTCGCGGGCCTGCCCGGCGGCGGGGGAACGCCGCTCGCGGCGGGGCTCGACGCGGCCGCAGCGCTCGGCCTCGCGGTGCGCCGGGCCGGCGGCACGCCGGTCGTGGTGCTGCTCACCGACGGCCGCGCCAACGTCGCCCGCTCCGGCATGGGCGGGCGGGCCCTCGCGGGCGAGGAGGCGTTGGCTGCGGGCCGCGCCTTGCGCCACCACGGCCTGCGCACCCTCGTCATCGACACCGGCGCCCGGCCCGACGGCGCGCGCGCCCTCGCGGAAGCCGCGCAGGCGCGCTACTGCCCGCTGCCGCAGGCCGATGCGGGAAGCGTGCGCGCCGCCGTGCGCGCGGCCACCGCGTGAGCGCAGGGTTCTTCATGCCCCTTCTCGACGAGGACCGCCCCACTTGGGAGCGCGACGGCCGCGACTGGCCCCACCGCGCCGCCAGCCGCTTCGTCGAGGCCGCGGGCTTGCGCTGGCACATCCAGGAGTTCGGCGACCCTAAAAAACCCGGCCTCCTGCTGCTCCACGGCACCGGCGCGGCGACCCATTCCTGGCGCGGCCTCGCGCCGCTTCTGGCCGAGCGCTACCGCGTGCTCGCCCCCGACCTGCCGGGCCACGGCTTCACCGATCCGCTGCCGCCCCGCCGCCTGTCGCTCCCCGGCATGGCCGAGGCGGTCGCCGGGCTGACCGATGTTTTGGGATTTTCTCCTGCGCTGGCCATCGGCCACTCAGCGGGTGCGGCGGTGCTGACCCGCTTGTGCCTGGATAAGCGCATCACCCCGGACCTGCTGGTCGCGCTCAACGGGGCGCTGACGCCGTTTCCCGGTGTCGCGAGCATCCTCTTCCCCAGCATGGCCCGGCTGCTGTTCGTCAATCCGATCACCCCGAAACTCTTCGCCTGGAGCGCCGACAAGGCCGCGGTGCGCCGGCTCATCGACGGCACCGGCTCGCGCCTCGACCAGACGGGGCTCGATCTCTACCGCCGCCTCTTCACCCGCGCCGGCCACGTCTCCGGCGCGCTCGGCATGATGGCGAACTGGGACCTCGCGGCGCTCGACCGCGACCTGCCGAAACTCGCCACCCGCACGCTCCTCGTCGTCGGCAGCGAGGACAAGGCGATTCGCCCCGACACCGCCTTCGCGCTCCGCGACCGCCTGCCCGCCGCCCGCATCGAACTGGTGCGGGGGCTGGGACATCTCGCCCATGAGGAGGCGCCGGGGCGCATCGCCGAGATTGTTTTTCGGGAAGCGGCAGACACCTGATCGCGTCGGCCGCCGACTCTTCCCGTCATTGCGAGGCGGAGCCGACGCAATCCAGCGCTCCGCATCAGCCAAAAAAGGCGCGCCGCCGCGAACCTCTTTCGGCGTCGCTGTTCCGCGTGCCATTGCAGCGTCGCGCTCTGGATTGCTTCGGCTCCGCCTCGCAATGACGGAGTGGCGCGGCTCCGAAACGATCAATCAGGACGCGCCTCACGCCCCCTTGCGCGCCTCGCGCCTCAATGCTTAGTGTCAACTCATGTTGACACTCGCCGTCAAGCCGATGGACGTGGATGGCCCGGATCGCCGGCCGCACGCGGTCGTGATCGGCTCCGGGTTCGGCGGGTTGGCAGCCGCCGTGCGGCTCGGGGCGCGGGGCTACCGCGTCACCGTGCTGGAGCGGCTGGAGCAGCCGGGAGGGCGCGCCCGCGTCCACCGGCAGGATGGATTCACCTTCGACGCCGGACCCACCATCGTCACCGCGCCGTTCCTGTTCGAAGAGTTGTGGCGTCTGTGCGGGCGCGACATGGCGCAGGACGTGGCGCTCGTGCCGATGCGCCCGTTCTACCGCATCCGCTTCGACGACGGGTCGAGCTTCGCCTATAGCGACGACCGGCAAGCCATGCGTGCCGAAGTCGCCCGGTTCTCGCCCGACGACGTCGAGGGCTACGAGCGCTTCATGGCCCACAGCGAGGCCGTCTGCCGCGTCGGCTTCGAGGAACTCGGCCACGTGCCGTTCGACAAATTCGGGAGCATGCTGCGCATCGCGCCCGACCTCCTGCGGTTGTCCGGCCATCGCAGCGTCTACGACGTGGTCGCCCGCTTCCTGCACGACGAGCGCCTGCGCACGATCTTCAGCTTCCACCCGCTGCTGATCGGCGGCAATCCGTTCCGGGCGAGCGGCATCTACTGCTTGATCGCCCATCTCGAGCGGCAATGGGGCGTCCACTTCGCCATGGGCGGGACGGGCAGCCTCGTCGATGGCCTCGCCGGGCTGATCCGGGGGCAGGGCGGCACGATCCGCTGCGGCGCGGACGTGGCGCGGATCCGCGTCGAGGGCGGGGCCGCGACCGGGGTGACGCTGGTGGGCGGCGAGACGATCCCCGCTGACATCGTCGTCTCGAACGCCGATTCGGCCACCACCTACCGGACGCTGCTCGGCGGCACGACCCGCCGCTGGAGCAAGCGCAAGCTGGAGCGCGCCGCCTCCTCCATGGGGCTGTTCGTCTGGTATTTCGGCACGAACCGGAAGTTCGGCCAAGTCGATCACCACACGATCCTGATGGGCCCGCGCTACCGCGAGCTGCTTGCCGACATTTTCGACCGCAAGCACCTGGCCGAGGATTTCAGCCTCTATCTCCACCGGCCGACCGCGACCGATCCGCTGCTGGCCCCTGAGGGCTGCGACGCCTTCTACGTGCTCTCGCCGGTGCCGAACCTCGCCGGCGGCCAGGATTGGGCACAACTCGCCGAGCCGTACCGCAAGAAAATCGAAAAATATCTGGAAGCCACGGTGATGCCGGGGCTGTCCGCGTCGCTCGTGACCTCGAAGGTGACGACGCCGCAGGATTTCGCCGACGATTTCCTGAGCTTTCGCGGCTCCGGCTTCGGCCTGGAGCCGGTGCTGACGCAATCCGCGTGGTTCCGGCCGCACAACCGGTCGGAGGACGTGGCCAATCTCTTCCTCGTCGGGGCCGGGACGCATCCCGGCGCCGGCCTGCCGGGCGTGCTGTCTTCCGCACGCGTTCTCGATGCCGTGGTGCCGGATGCGCGTGTTTCCGTCTGATTCCTCCTTCGCCGTGTCGGAGGCCGACCACGCCGCCTGCCGGGCGGCGATCCGTGCCGGCTCGAAAAGCTTCTATGCCGCCTCGATGCTGCTTCCGGCCAGGGTGCGGCGCCCGGCCTACGGGCTCTACGCCTTCTGCCGCCTCTCCGACGACGCGGTGGACGAGGCGGGCGGCGACCGCGCCGCCGCGCTCGCCCGGCTGGAGCGCCGCCTCGCGCTGGCGCAGGCCGGACGCCCCGAGAACCATCCGGCGGACCGGGCGCTCGCCGACGTGCTCGCCGCCCACGCCATCCCCGAAGCCTTGCCCCGCGCCCTGCTCGAAGGCCTCGCCTGGGACACGGCTGGCCGCCGCTACGCCACGCTCTCCGATCTCTCGGCCTATGGGGCTCGCGTCGCCGGGGCGGTGGGGGCGATGATGAGCCTCGTCATGGGCGTGCGCGAGTCCGCAGCGCTCGCCCGCGCCTGCGACCTCGGCGTCGCCATGCAGTTCACCAACATCGCCCGCGACGTCGGCGAGGACGCCCGCGCCGGCCGCCTCTATCTGCCGCTCGACTGGTTGGACGAAGCCGGCATCGACCCGGCCGCTTTCCTGGCCGACCCGCAGGCCACGCCCGCGCTCCGCCGGATCGTCGCCCGCCTGTTGGCGGCGGCCGAGTTGCTCTACGCCCGCTCCGAGCCCGGCATCGCCATGCTGCCGATCGGCTGCCGCCCGGCGATCCGCGCCGCGCGCCTGATCTACGCCGAGATCGGCCGCGCAGTGGAGGCGAACGGCCTCGATTCGGTCACCCGCCGCGCCCGCGTGCCGGGCTACCGCAAGGCGGCGCTGCTGGCCCGCGCGGCGCTCCCGACCCTCACCGCCGCCGAGCCGCTCGCCGCGGCTTTGCCCGAGACCGCCTATCTGGTCGAGGCGGTGCAGCGCCATCCCTTGCCGCTCGCCGCGCCCGGCCTGCCGCCGTGGTGGGACTTTTCCGGGCAGGCAGTACGCGTCCTCGATCTGATCGAGGCGCTGGAGGAACGCGACGCCTTCCGCCGCTCCGCGCCCTCGTGAGCGACCACGGCTTCGCCGCCCTCGATATCGGCCTCGCCTTCGGGGTGATCTTGGGCGTCGCGATCTGGCAACTCGTCCGGGTCAAGCGCTCGATCCGCCGCGACCGCGAGGATGCGTCGCGAAAGCCGCCCGGCCCGTGATCGCTGCGCTCGCCCTGGAACTGCTCCTGATCGGGCTCGCCGTCTGGCAGCTCGTCGTGCTGCGCCGGAGCCTGCGCGCCGATCGCGAGAAGCGCGCGCGGGAGGGCGACGACACGGGCGAGCCGTAGGGATTTTTTGCCCTTTTGCGGCAGAGAACGCCGGTTTCACGGAAGAACCCGCCTTCGACCACGGGCACGCTCGCCGCGTCTTCGCGCCGCCCGGCCTTGCCTCGGAGGATCGTCGTGCCCACAGCATCGCTCGAGCGGGAATCCGTCTCCGCCGTCCTTCCCTTCCCGCTCCCGGCCGAGAGGCGCGTCTCCATGCTCCCACCAGATCCCGCGCTCGACGCGCCGGCCTATCGTGAGGCCATGGCGCGGGTCGCGAGCGCGGTGCATCTCGTCACCACCGACGGCCCCGGCGGCCGGGCCGGCTTCACGGCCACCGCGGTGTGCAGCGTCAGCGATTCCCCGCCGACCCTGCTGGTCTGCCTTAACCGCTCGACCTCCGCCTATCCGGCGTTCCGGGCCAACGACGCCGTGTGCGTCAACACGCTGTCGAGCGAGTTGCGCTCCGTCGCCGAGGCGTTCGGCGGCGCGCTGCCGCGCTCCGAGCGCTTCGGCACCGCCCGTTGGGACACGCTCGCGACCGGCGCGCCGACCTTGCCCGACGCGCTCGCCGTGTTCGATTGCCGCATCGTCGAGCGCTCCGCGGTCGGCACGCACGAGATTTTGCTCTGCGAGGTGGTCGCGCTGGCGTTGCGCCCCGAGCGGGCCGGGACGAGCCTGCTCTATGCCGGGCGGCGCTACCGTACTTTGCCGCCGGCGGAAGAACCCGTTTCCGATTGATCGCGTCGGCAATCCAGCGCTCCGCGTTGTCTGGCGGCATCGCCCGTGGCACCGCTGCCTTGCGCGGCCGCGCCCCTTTTCGGGATGGTCGTGCCCTGGATCGCGTCAGTTTCGCCTCGCGAGGACGGCGAACTCGCGGGATCGGACGGAGCCCGTTCGAGACGGACGGCGATGGCCGCTTTTCCCGTGGACGGCCGCACCGTTCAGGGTTAATTTTTCATTCGCTTCATCGCAGGACGCGAAAGGGGCCGGTCCGCCGGCAGATCCCTTCCTTCCGTCAGCCCGAGGGCGTGTCCATGTTGAGCGGCCGCTTTCCGTTCTGCCTCGTTCTCGCCGCTTGGCTCGTCGGCGGGGTCGCCTTGGCCCAGGCCGAAGGCGAGGGGACGAGCTGGACCGATCCGCCGGCCCGCACCGCGCCGCAGGAGCCGGCGACGCCTGCGGACAAGCCCCCCGACGCGAAGCCGCCGGAGCCCGCCCGGACGGAGCGGCCGCCCGAGCCGGTGAAGAGCGAGCCGACGCAGGCTCGGCGGAGCCCGTCCGCACCGGCCCAGCCCGCACCGACGCCGACACAAGCCGAGCAGCGTCAGGAGCAGATCCGGCGCGCCGTCGCGCGCTCGACGGCGCAGCGCGAGGCCGAGGCGGCGGCCCGCGCCGCCCGGTTGCCGCGGCGCAGCGTCGTCGAGCGATCGGCCCCGCCACGCCGCCACGTCGAGCGACCGCTGCGCTTGAGCGAGCGTCCAGCACCGTCCATGCGACAGAGTCTGGCCGCGCGGCCGCGCAGCCTGCGCCGTCCGGTTTACGGCTATGCCGATCCGGTGCCGGCCTACGGCCGCTACGAGGGTGGTCCGCGGGTTTGGGACGAGGGGCCGCCGGATGACCGGGCGCGCCGCATCGCGCAGGCGCGCTCGGCGGGCTACCTCGTCATGCGCTCGCGCAGCTACGCCTACCCCGACGGCGTCGTGGTGCGGCGGCTCGCCCCGCTCGGCGAGTACGATTTCTACGATTGAGGCTGGATGATCGTACGATCATCCGGATTCCGGGTGCCGCGGCGTCTTGGTCCGAAAGCCGGAAACCACCTTTCGGGACGATGCTCCGGGCACGAAAAAGGGTGCCGCACTCGCTGAGCGCGGCACCCTCCAAATCGGTCGAACGGTTCGGCGCGTCAGCGGATGCGGCCGGGCCGGGTCGGCTCGAACACGATGCGGCGGTGATAGGCACACCAGCTCTTGCCGTCGGCGACAGGCGCGCCGCAGCAGACTGCCTGATCGCTCGGCTCGCCGATGATAAACTTGCACACGAAGGCGCCGGACTGCGCGAACGGCACCCGGAACTCGGCGGACGGCTCCGCGATCGGGTTGGCCTCACCGATCTGCGGCAGGCGGAAGAGTTGGTTCATCGGATCGACACTCGGTATCTTGAGACTCGCTGACGTCGGTGCGAGGGCGGGGCGATGCCCGCGGATGAGGGAAAGTCCGAGCCGGCCCGGCTTCTCCGCTGCGTCGGCGCCGCCGACGATCGCCAGGGACCGCGCAGTCGCAGGAATGGGAGAATCAGTTCGGCTGTTGATCGATCGTAAGTAAGCCGCTTTGTCCGTCAGGCAAGCCCCGTCGCGGTCGCATGCACCCTGCGTACAGAGCAAACGTCACGAATCGCCTGTCCCCGGGTTTCCTTGCGACCCACGGATCGGGATGATACTCGCCCCGTCGTCAAGAGAGGTTTCCCGCCCGACATGCACGCTCTCGTCACCGGCTCGGCGGGCTTCGTCGGCCATGCCCTCAGCCGTCGTCTGCTGGCCGAGGGCCACCGCGTGACCGGGTTCGACGGCTTGTCGGACTATTACGACGTCGATCTCAAGCGGGCCCGCCACCGCGATCTGGCGCAGCATGAGCGGTTCGCGGCGGTCGAGGCGCGGCTCGAGACTCCGGGCGCGGTCCGCGAGGTGATGGAGGCGGGCCAGCCCGACATCGTGTTCCACCTCGCCGCCCAGGCGGGCGTGCGCTACAGCCTGATCAACCCCGCCTCCTATGTCGATGCCAACCTCGTCGGCTTCGCCAACGTGCTCGAGGCGGTGCGGGCGCACCCGGTGCGCCACCTGATGGTGGCCTCGACGAGTTCGGCCTATGGCGGGGATGCCAGCGTGCCCTTCCGCGAGACCGACCGGTCGGTCTCGCCGCTGACCCTCTACGCCGCGTCGAAGCTCGCCGGCGAGGCGATGGCGCATTCCTACGCCCATCTGTTTTCCGTGCCGACGACGGCGTTCCGCTTCTTCACGGTCTACGGGCCGTGGGGGCGGCCCGACATGGCGCTGTTCCTGTTCACCCGCAAGATCCTGGCGGGCGAGCCGATCGAGGTGTTCGGCGAGGGCGCGGCCGAGCGCGACTTCACCTATATCGACGATCTGGTCGACGCGATCGTGCGTTTGGCGGATTGCGTGCCGCCGCTGCCCTCGCAGGGCGGTCCGGTCTCGGACGGCGACACCCTGAGCAAGGTGGCGCCCTACCGCCTCGTCAATATCGGCGGCGGTCGTCCGGTGCGGCTCGACGCGATGATCGAGGCGCTGGAAGATGCCCTCGGCCGGAAGGCGCAGCGCATCCTCAAGCCGCTGCCGCCCGGCGACGTGATCCGCACGCATGCGAGCACCGAACTGCTCGAATCGCTGGTCGGGCAGGTTCCCGAGACATCGCTCGAGACTGGTATTGCGGCATTCGTCGAATGGTACCGAAACTACTATCCGGACGCCTGATCACGTTCGTTCCTAGATCGATCGTATTGACATGGGCGCCCGGTTCGGAAATCCCCCCTTCGTCGAAGGGCGCCCCGAACTGATCGGGTGACCGGCTCGAGACGTCACGGATCGCACCCGGACGCGGTCGGAACGAGGGATCGACCGCGGCTCGACGGACAGACCAGAGAGGGTTTTCGATGCGGATAGCGATGATTGGGTCGGGCTATGTCGGCCTGGTGTCGGGGGCCTGCTTCGCCGATTTCGGCCACGAGGTGATCTGCGTCGACGT
>NZ_JACHOP010000028.1 GCF_014199935.1 Methylorubrum rhodinum | reverse complement strand
CCGCCCGCATCCGACATCGCAATCACCCACGTCCTTCGACATGGCGTGCGAATCCGCGAACACCCGGTGCGTTCCCTCAACCTGCCAAAGTAGTGTTAGGATGGTGTCTACCAAACCGGCAGCAGGCCACACCGACCGACCGCCGCGGCACGGGCGAGCGTTTCGGCAGGTGCGCGCGGATAGGCTCTGATGCGCTGGGTCGAAAGCCTTGGCGCCATGGTCGGCGGCAACAGCTTCAGGCGCGGGTGGGCACGGGCGAGCCAGCGCTCGATCATCTCGCGGGTGTTGAGCAGGAGATGCCAGCGGTCGGCGACCTGCACGGCCACCGGCGCGCCCAGCGTGGTGCCGCGGGCGTCCTCGGCCGAACGATCGCGCGCCACGAGCCGGATCTGCAGCTCGCGGCGCAGCCATGCGGCCCATGTCTCGGCCGAGCGGTCGGGTAGCAGGTCGAGAGGGCGTCGGCGTTCGGGGTCGACGACGAACGAGCCGTAGGTCCGTCCCTTGCGCAGCGCCCAGTCATCGACGCCGACGACATAGGGTCGAGGTGGCTTCTGCAGCGGCATTCTCCGGATCGTCCGCAACAGGGTCGTGGCGCTGGACGGCATGGCCAGGTGAGCGAGCAAGCGGGCGGCGGGCTGCCCACCGAGTGCGAGACCGGTCCGAGCCTGTGCCTCAGCCAGCCGGCGGGTGCGTTGAGCATAGCGGGCGAGCAGCTTTGGGAAGCGCTCGGCAAAAGTTTTGCGGGGGCAGGCTGGGTCGCGGCAGTAGAAGCGCCGAACCTCCAAATGCAGCCGGATGGCCTCGCCGCTGGCCGGCAGATTGGCGGGTCGTCGTCGATACCGGCTATGGACCGAGGTGCTGACCGCCCGGCATGTCGGGCAGCGGGCGTGATCGCGCGTTGCTTCGGCGACGAGGGTGATCGCGGTGGGGCCGTCCCGCACGACACGCACGAGGCGGCAGCCAGGCACAGGGAAGAGCTGGGTCATGCCCCGATTTGCGAAGCCAAGCCCACCACGCCAAGACTTAGCTGTCACGCCCCTCGATCCACCAAACTCCCCGATGAACCACTCCAGTGGGGGCCGATCAGTGGCGCGCGGCGCACGCCTCCCGGCTCGTGCGGGCGCGCCAGCCAAGTTCCTCTACGCTCAGGTGATCCGCGATATACGCTATGCCCGCCTCCGCGATCCATGGCTCAATCGCTAATCCCATCCGGAGGTTGAGGGAATCCGTCCGAGTCGATCATCCGGAAACGGTATCAGACCTGAATCACCCGGATGTTGTTTGTGTTGCCGAGCGTGTGGAACGGGATGCCGGCCGCTGCCACGATCATGTCGTGCTCCCTGGCAAAGCCCTCCTCGCGGGCGTGGCGCGCCGCCTCGCTCGTCATCTCCTCGTAAGAATCGACGTCCGCCGTGTGCACGCTGTGTGTGCCCCAGAGCAGGCTGAGGCGGCGCGAGGTCTCGCGGCTCGGGGTCAGAGCCAGGATCGGCACCGCCGGGCGCTTGCGGGCCACCCGCGCCGCGGTGGTGCCGCTGGTGGTGTAGGCCGCGATGGCGCGCGCCTGGATCGCTTCGGCGAGTACCGCGGTCGCGGTCGCGACGGCATGCGGCGGGGTCTCCTCCTCGCCGGGCTCGGAAGCCGCGACGATGGAGCGGTAGAGCTTGTGCCCCTCCACCGAGCGGATGATGCGGTCCATCATCGCCACCGCCTCGACCGGATAGCGCCCGGTGGCCGATTCCGCCGAGAGCATCACGGCGTCCGCCCCGTCGTAGATCGCGGTCGCCACGTCCGAGGCTTCCGCGCGGGTCGGCGCCGGGGCGCTCACCATCGAGTCGAGCATTTGGGTCGCCACCACCACCGGCTTCACCGCGAGCCGGCAGGCGCGGATCAGCTCCTTCTGGCGGCCGGGCACGTCCTCGTGCGGGATTTCGACGCCGAGATCGCCGCGGGCGACCATCACGGCGTCCGAGAGGCGGATGATGTCCTCGATCCGGTCGAGCGCCTGGGGCTTCTCGATCTTCGACATGATGCCGGCCCGGTCCCCGATCAGGCCGCGGGCCTCCAGCACGTCGGAGGGTGTCTGCACGAAGGAGAGCGCCACCCAATCGACGCCGAGTTCGAGGCCGAAGGCGAGGTCCGCCCGGTCTTTTTCCGTGAGCGGCGAGAGATCGAGCAGCGTGCCCGGCAGGTTCACGCCCTTGCGGTTCGAGATCACTCCCGCGGTGACGACCTCGGCCTCGATCACGGCGGATTCGACGCCGACGATCCGCACGCGGACCCGGCCGTCGTCGATCAGCAGGTCCTGGCCCGGCACCACGGCGGCGAAGATCTCCGGGTGGTGCAGCGGGATCGCGTCCTTGCCGCCCTCAGCCCCCTCGAGGACGAAGCGCACCCGCTCGCCCGCCGCGAGGTCGAGGCGGCCGTCGCGCACCGTGCCGACGCGGATCTTCGGGCCTTGCAGGTCCTGCAGGATGCCGATGGGGCGCCCGACTTCCGCCTCCAGCGCGCGGATCGCGGCGTGGACCTTGGCATGGTCGGCCTGGACGCCGTGGCTGAAGTTGAGGCGGAAGGTGTCGACGCCGGCCAGGAACAGGGCTTTGAGCATCTCCGGCGTGTTGGTCGCCGGGCCGACGGTGGCGACGATCTTGGCGTAGCGGTGACGGCGCATGGTTCGCTCGGCCGGGGACGGCCGCCTCTGAGGATGGAGTCGGACGCCTACGGGCCGCGCAGGCGCTGTCGTGATGTTCGAGCCTCTCCACGGCAGGAGGTTTCGGTCTCCTGCGCCCTGGACCTGCTCCGTCGCCTTCGTCCGATCAACCCCCCTCGTCCTCAGGTGGCGGCGCGAAGCGTCGCCCTCGAAGGAGGACTCCAGCCTGCCGCGCGATCCCTGGAGCCCTCCTTCGAGGTCCGCTCACGCGGGCACCTCAGGATGAGGCTGCGGGTGGGATGGAGATCGGGCACGAACCTGCTGAAATCGGGAGAGCAGGCGAGCGGACACTCAGAACACGTGAAACGATACGCCGGCCAGAAAGCTCTTCTCCTCGGTGCCCTTGAAATCGAACCGTTCGATGTTGCCGAACTTGTTGTGCCAGTACTGGAAGCCGATGAAGGCATCGACCCGGTTGGGCTGGTCGTAGAACAGTTGGCCGATGTCGAGCACGAGGTTGGTGCGCGACAGGAATTCGAGGCCGGTCTTCGGGTTGAAGGCGAAGGCAGCCGGGTTGGTGACGCCGCGGCCCTTGGGCAGGACGACGTTGTTGAAGCCCGCGATCTTCAGCGGCAGGCCGGTGAAGGTGAGCGGGAAGCTGTAGACGAGTTCGAATTCCGGCACGGTGTCGAAGCTCACCGAGCGGTCGGGGCCGATATTGAAGCCGTTGCGGTTCCATTCCTTGTAGGCGTGGACCGACAGGTTGAGGAAGCCCGCGGGCACGTCGAAGGCGAAGTTCAGGCCGCCGACGACGTCGCGCTTCTTCGGGCCGAACGGCGAGTTCTGGGCGTTGGCGTCGAAGCCGAAGGCGAGCGACACGTCCTTGACGATCCCGGGGATCACGAAGGCCTTCGTGTTCGTGAGCGCGTTGAGGCTGAGAGTGCCGCGGTAGAGACCGTAGGCTTCGGTGTTGCCGTAATCGTAGGCCGCAAAGCCCCCCGGCGCGTTGGTGGTGCCGGCCGGGAATTGCGAGCCGGACTTCAGGATGTCGAGGGCGAAGAAGTTGGTGCCGTAGGCCCAGGCGTTGGCGTGCGCGATGCCGAGGATGTGCTTGGGCGCATCGCGGTTGCGGAAGCTGCCGTCCGCCTCGCGCACCTGGCTGCCGGGATTGGCCGACGGGTACTGGTAGCGGTAGCTGATCTGGGTGTCGCTGAAGACGAAGAACGGGATTTCCTTCACCGGCGGCGCCTCGGGCGACACCACCTGGCGCGCCTGGTCGGCGGCCCAGGCTCGACCTGTCACTCCCTGACAGACCGGTAGAAGCGCGAGCGAAGCGGCAACGAGCCATCGTGCGAGCATGAAATCCCCCCTCGTTTGCGCCGGCTTCGGCCGGTCCCCCTCCCCGCTCGGGCGGCGTCGTCACGCCGCCCGAGCGGTCTCGATTACTTGCCCTGGCCGATCTCGTGCGCGGCCATCCGCTCCAGCGCGCGCACCATCGCCGAATGGTCTTGATCACCCCCACCATGGGCCGCGCAGGCGTTGAACAGCTCCATCGCGGTCGCGGTGTTGGGCAGGGCCACGCCGAGGGTGCGCCCGCCCTGGAGCGCGAGGTTCAGGTCCTTGCGGTGCAGGTCGATCCGGAAGCCCGGATCGAAGGTGCGCTTCACCATGCGTTCGCCGTGAACTTCGAGGATGCGCGAGGCGGCAAAGCCCCCCATCAGCGCCGCGCGGACGCGGGCCGGATCGGCGCCGGCCTTGGAGGCGAAGACCAGCGCCTCGCCGACCGCCTCGATGGTGAGCGCGACGATGATCTGGTTGGCGACCTTGGTGGTCTGGCCGTCGCCGTTGCCGCCCACCAGCGTGATGTTCTTGCCCATCGCCTCGAACAGGGGTTTTGCCTGCGCGAAGGCATCCTCGGGTCCGCCCACCATGATGGTGAGGCTGCCGGCCCTGGCCCCGACCTCGCCGCCGGAGACCGGCGCGTCGAGATAGGCCGATCCCAGCTCGTTGATGCGCTCGGCGAAGCCGCGGGTGGCGATCGGGTCGATCGAGCTCATGTCGATCACGATTTTTGAGCCGCTCAGCCCCTCGGCGACGCCGTCGGCGCCGAACAGGACGTCGGCCACCTGCGGCGTGTCCGGCAGCATGGTGATGACGATGTCGGCCCGCTCGGCGACCTCGCGGGCCGAGTCGCACGCCGTGCCGCCGGCGGCGATCAGCTCGGCCGGCACGTCGCGGCGGCTCTTGAGGAAGAGCGTGTGCCCGGCCTTGATCAGGTTCTCCGCCATGGGCCGGCCCATGATGCCGAGGCCGATGAATCCGATGGTCGCCATGTGGTTGGTCCTTGGAATGAGGCTGCTGTGGCCGGTTTGTCTCTTCGGGGTCCGCTCGGCGCTCTCCTCCCCCTTGCGGGGAGGAGGGAGGAGGTGGGGGTGGTGCCGGATGAAGCTCGGCGGTGCCTTCTGAACCACCCCCACCCCTGACCCCTCCCCGCAAGGGGGAGGGGAAGGCGCCTAGCCCCGATACGGCGCGAACCAGCCGAGGCCCTCGCTCGTGGTGGTGGCCGGGCGGTATTCGCAGCCGATCCAGCCGCGGTAGCCGATGGCGTCGAGGTGTTTGAACAGGAACGGGTAGTTGATCTCGCCGGTGCCGGGCTCGTGGCGGCCGGGATTGTCGGCGAGCTGGATGTGGGCGATGCGCGGCAGGTTCGATTCGATCGTCCGGGCGAGATCGCCCTCCATGATCTGCATGTGATAGGCGTCGTACTGCACGAACAGATTTTCGGAATTGATCTCCTCGATCAGCGCCACGGCCTGCCGCGTGTTCGTCAGGAAGAAGCCGGGGATGTCGCGGGTGTTGATCGGCTCGATCAGCAGGCGGATGCCGGCCTTCTTCAGTTCGCCGGCCGCATGGCTGAGGTTTTCCCGGAACGTGTCATGGAGGCGGGCGCGTTCCACGCCGTCGGGCGCGATGCCGGCGAGGCAGTTGATCCGGGTGCAGCCGAGCGTGCCGGCATAGTCGATGGCCCGTTGAACGCCCTCGCGGAACTCTCCCCGGCGGTCGGCGAGCACGGCGATGCCGCGCTCGCCCGCGGCCCAGTCGCCCGCCGGCAGGTTGTGCAGCACGAGTTCGAGTTCGTGGCGCACGAGGCGCTCGTGGATCGCCTCCTTGGCAAACGCGTAGGGAAACAGGAACTCGACGCCGCGGAAGCCGGCGCGGGCGGCCTGTTCGAAGCGGTCGAGAAAGTCGTGCTCGTTGAAGAGCAGGGTGAGGTTGGCGGCGAAATTGGGCATAGTGTGACTTTCGTCTCTGTCGTCGTTCCGGGGCCGCGGAGTGGAACCCGGACCCCGGAGGGGCACGCCGGAGGCGGGCAATCCACGACTGGGCACAGTGCTTGTCCGTGGATTCCGGGTTCCGCTTCGCGGACCCGGAATGACGGTGGTGGGCTTTTAGGCCGCGACGGGCGCGGGAAGCGTCTGGCTGGACTTGAGCGACAGTTCGGGGTCGAGGCAGAGAATCTCCTCGAACTCGTTGATGCCGTCGACCTCGGTGCCCATGCTGATGTTGGTGACGCGCTCGAGGATGAACTCCAGCACGACCGGAACCTGATGCTCCGCCATCAGCGCCTCGGCGCGGGCGAAGGCGTCCTTGAACTCGTTGGGGCTCTTCACCCGGATCGCCTTGCAACCGAGCCCTTCGGCGACCGCGACGTGATCGACGCCGTATCCCGGCACCGCATCGCCCTCGGGCCGCGCGTTGATGTTGTCGAAGGCCAGACTCACCTCGAAATCCATCTGGAAGCCGCGCTGCGACTGCCGGATCAGGCCGAGATACGAGTTGTTCACGACGACGTGGAGGTAGGGCAGCTTGTGCTGCGCCCCGACCGCCAGCTCCTCGATCAGGAACTGGAAGTCGTAATCGCCCGACAGCGCGACGATCTTGCGGTCCGGGTCGGCGGCGCGCACGCCGAGCGCGGCGGGCAGCGTCCACCCGAGCGGGCCGGCCTGCCCGCAATTGATCCAGTGGCGCGGATGGTGGACGTGCAGGAACTGCGCGCCCGCGATCTGCGACAGGCCGATGGTGGTGACGTAGCAGACGTCGCGCCCGAGCGCCTCGTTCATCTCCTGATAGACCCGCTGGGGCTTCAGCGGCACCTGATCGAAGTGGGATTTGCGCAGCATCGCCCGCTTGCGATGGGCGCAAGCCGTGGCCCAGACGGCGCGGTCGCGCAACGCTTCCCTCGCCTTCAGGTCGCGGGCGACCGCGATGAACTCGCGGAGTGCCGCGCCGGCATCCGAGACGATGCCGAGATCGGGGCCGAAGACGCGGCCGATCTGGGTCGGCTCGATATCGACGTGAACGAAGGTGCGGCCCTTGGTGTAGACCTCGACCGAGCCGGTGTGGCGGTTGGCCCAGCGGTTGCCGATGCCGAGCACGAAGTCGGATTCGAGGAAGGTGCGGTTGCCGTAGCGGTGGCTCGTCTGGAGGCCGACCATGCCGGCCATCAGCGGGTGGTCGTCGGGGATCGCACCCCAGCCCATCAGGGTCGGGATGACGGGCACGCCGGTCAGCTCGGCAAACTCGACGAGGAGTTCGCAGGCATCGGCGTTGACGATGCCGCCGCCCGCGACGATCAGCGGGCGCTCCGCCGCCTGGAGCATCGCGATCGCGCGCTCGGCCTGACGGCGCGAGCAGGCGGGCTTGTAGGGCGTCAGCGGCTCGTAGGCGTCGATGTCGAATTCGATCTCGGCGACCTGCACGTCGATCGGCAGGTCGATCAGGACCGGGCCGGGGCGCCCCGAGCGCATCAGGTGGAACGCGTGCTGGAACACCTGCGGGACGAGCGCCGGCTCGCGGACCGTGACGGCCCACTTGGTGACGGGCTTGGCGATCGACTCGATGTCGACGGCCTGGAAGTCTTCCTTGTAGAGCTTGGCCCGCGGCGCCTGTCCGGTGATGCACAGGATCGGGATCGAGTCGGCGGACGCCGAGTAGAGCCCGGTGATCATGTCGGTGCCGGCCGGGCCCGAGGTGCCGATGCAGAGGCCGATGTTGCCGGCCTTGGCCCGGGTGTAACCCTCGGCCATGTGCGAGGCGCCCTCGACATGGCGGGCCAGCACGTGGCGGATCGTGCCGCGTGCCCGCAGCGCCGAGTAGAGCGGGTTGATCGCAGCACCCGGAACGCCGAAGGCACAGGTCACGCCCTCGCGTTCCAGGACGAGAACCGCGGCGTCGATCGCGCGCATCTTGGGCACGTTGTCCTCCTTTTTTGTGACTTTTTGTTTGTAGTCTATTCGGGGATATCGGTGAATATTGTCGGTTCGATTTGATTTATTCCGCCCCGGAATATCTGAGTATTGTCGTCCCGCTCCTGCCACCACGCCCCGCGCAGGCGCGGCGCGAGGTGGCGGATCAGCGCCGTGACCTTGCGCGGCACGAGCTTGGGCGAGGGAAACACCGCGTAGAGTTCCTGATCGGGCAGGACGTAGCCGGGCAGGCACTCGACCAGCGTGCCGGCGCTCAGCGCGCTTTCCGCGACGTAGCGGGGCAGGATCGCCACGCCGAGGCCGGAGCGCACCGCCGAGAGCAGGGTCGGCAGGTTGTTCGAGCGCAGGCAGCCGCGCACGCTCGCCGCGTGCGTCCGCCCGTCGGCGGTACGCATCTGCCAGACGGCGTCGCCCTGCACGCTCGAATAGACGATGCAGTCGTGGCGCCCGAGATCGTCCGGTGCGTCGAGGGGTTCGCTTCGGGCGAGGTAGCCGGGGGCCGCCACCATCACCCAGGGGTTGGCGCCGAGATAGCGCCCGCCGAGCGAGGAATCGGTGAGGCGGCCCATACGCAAAGCCACGTCGATGCCGCGGGCGATGAGATCGACGTAAGCGTCCTCGCAGGTGAGATCGACCCTGAGGCGCGGGTTGGCCGCGATGAACGGCAGCAGCATCGGCCCGAGCACCGCCTCGCCGAAAGCGACCGAGGTCGAGATGCGCAACGTGCCGTCGAGCTCGGCGTCGTGGCGGCGCACCAGCCCTTCGGCTTCCTCGATCTGGCGCAGGATGGTGCGGCAGGTCTCGTAGTAGAGCTTGCCCGCCTCGTTGAGGGTGAGGCCGCGGGTGTTGCGGTTGATGAGGCGGGTGCCGAGGCGGTTCTCCAGCCACGCCACCGTCTTGGTGACGGTGGATTGGGCGATCTCCAGATCCTCGGCCGCGCGAGAAAAACTGTTCAGCTCCGCCACGCGGACGAAGACGCGCATGCCGGTCAGTTGGTCCATGGTGCGCTCCTCTTCGGGCGCGCCAGCGCCCTACCCTCTCCCCTCCGCGGGAGAGGGTGGGCCTCGCGTAAGCGAGGGTCGGGAGAGGGGAGCGACGCTTCCGGAGAATTCACCGTCGAACGCGGCCAAGCGGCGCCGTCGCTCCCCTCTCCCGCCCGCTCCGCGGGCACCCTCCCCCGCAGAGGGGGGAGGGTTTCGCGTGGCGATTCTTCTCGAAGCGCCATCACCTTACTCGCTCGCCGCGTGGTGCTTGGTCAGCGTCGCCCGCACCGCCGCCACGTCCTGCCCCCGCACCGTCGGCGCCTGCCCGCCCCACTCGGCGCGCATCCAGTTCGTCAGGTCGGCCATGGCGGCGTCGTCGAGATCGACGGCGAAGCCCGGCATCGCGTCCATGCGCTCGCCGTTCGGAAAACTCTGGGCCGGCAGGCCGGCGAGGACCGCCCGGACGAAGCCCGACGGGCTGGCGGTGCGCAAAGAGGCGTTGGCGCGCATCGCCACCGAGACGTGGGGAATGCCTTGGCCCCCTGCCCCGTGGCAGCCGGCGCAGAGGCCGGCATAGGTCTTTTGTGCGCGTGCCGCGATGTCGGCCGCCACCGGCGCGGGCTGCGGAGGAGCGGGCGGCTTCTCGTCAGCCAAGACATCGCGGTCGAACAGGTAGGCCGACATCGCCAGGAGGTCGGCCCGGTCCATGTGGCGCGTCGAGAAATGCACCACGTCGAACATCTGGTGCGTGGCCGCGCCCTGCGCCGAGAGGCCCGAGCCCATGAAGGTCGCGAGGCTCGCGGGCGAAAAGCCCATCCGGGTCAGCCCGGCGGGGGTGATGTCGGGCGCTTCCAGCCCTTCGATGACCGCGCCGGTCAGCGCCTTGCTGGTGCGCAGCCCCTGCGTGAGGTCGCGCGGGGTATGGCACTCGCCGCAATGGCCGAGCGCCTCGGTGACGTAACGGCCGCGGTTCCACAGCTCGGAGCGCGCCGGATCGGGCTCGGCGACCGAGGCCGGCAGGTTGAGGAAGTTCCAGGCGGCCAGCGTCCAGCGCTGGTCGAAGGGAAAGGCGAGGCCGTTCTTGGGGTTCGCCACCGGCATCGGCGCGCGGGTCGTCATGTAGGCGAAGAGCGCATCGACATCGCCCTCGCTCATGCCGCGATACGAGGTGTAGGGCATGGCCGGATAGAGATGGCGCCCGCCCGGCGCGATGCCGTCGCGCAGCGCCCGGTGGAACGCGGCCCGGCTCCAGCCGCCGATTCCTTCCGGGCTCGGCGAGATGTTGGTGGCGTGGATCACGCCGAACGGCGTCTCGAACGGCATGCCGCCGGCCCAGGGGGCGCCGCCGCGGGCGGTGTGGCAGGCGTAGCAATCGGCCGCCGCCGCGACCTTGGCGCCGTGGGGTGCCAGCGCCTTGATCTGCTCAGGTGTCAGCGGCGTCTCGACGGTGCTGGAGACGACGCTGCGGTTGAGCGCGCCGGAGAAGACGAGGCCGGCGACCGCGATGCCGCCGAAAGCGAGGCCAGCGAGGGCGATGAAGGATTTGCACATCGCCCGTCTCACACCGTCACGAGGCCGGGGGTGGCGAGCACGAGGTCGCGCACGGCCGTATGGTAACGGACGTATCCGGTGCAGCGGCAGATGTGCGGATCGAGCGCCTCCGTCACGACGCGCTCCACCGCCTCGCGCGGTACGGGGGCCGCTTTCAGCCGCTCGATCAGCACGGTCGCGGCCGTCACGAAGCCCGGCGTGCAGTAGCCGCACTGGAACGCGAACCCTTCCACGAAGGCCTGCTGCACCGGCGACAGCGTGAGGCTGCCGTCGGCGTTCTGCCGGGCATGGCCCTCGATGGTGCGGAGCGTCTTGCCCTCGAACCAGTGAGCGCCGGTGATGCAGGTGCGCACCTCGCGCGGCAGCTTGCCGGGCTCCTCGACCATCACGGTGCAGGCGTTGCAGATGCCCTGACCGCAGCCCATGCGGGCGCCGGTGAGGCCGAGCCATTCGTGCAGGAATTCCTGCATCGAGACGCCCTGCGGCACCGGCATGGCGACCGCTTTGCCGTTGACGGTGAGCGAGAGGCTTTGGGATTTCGGCAGGGCGGTCATGCCAGCACCTCGCGAATGTGCTCGGGGCGGATGGGCAGGTCGTGAAAGCGGTGGCCGATGGCATGCGCCACGGCGTTGGCGAGCGCGGGCACGACCGCGATCATCACCACCTCGGCGATCCCTTTCGGCGGATCGGTCTCGGAGAGCGGGGGGAGGATCTCGACGGTCTGGTTCCAGACCGCGACATCCTTCGCGCGGGGCAGTTCGTAGCGGTTCCAGTTCCACGTACCGTCGCCGGGCCCGCCCTCGTAGAGCGGCAGGAACTCCTTCAGCGCGTGGCCGATGCCCATGGCGAGCCCGCCCTGGATCTGGCCCGAGACCAGTTCCGGCACGATCTGGCGCCCGCATTCGAGGATCGAGTGGTGCGACAGCAGCGTGACCGCGCCGCTGCCGGTATCGACCGCGACTTCCGCAAGCGTCGCCATCGGCGCGTAGTAGGTGGTGCCGACATTGTTGCGCTGGGTCGGCGGATAGAACACCGCCGACCGCTCGACGAAGTGCCAGCCGCCGGTCGTCATCAGGGCTCGCCGCTCCGCGGGAGCGCCCGCGCCGTAGCGGAGCGCCAGGGCGTCGATGGGGAGCCGCGTGCGGCCGGTGCCCTGAAGCTCGAACTCGGCCTCCGTCCATTGCCAGCGGTTGAAGGTGTGGAGCGTGACGCCGACGGGCAGGCCGAGCCGGTGGGCTTCCGCCGCCACCGCCTCCAGCCTCAGCGGCGGCAGACCCGCGCCGGAGACGATGCCGTTTGCGAGCCGAAGCTCCTCCGAGCGCATGGTGTGATACGAGGCCAGCGCACCACCGCCGAAGCCGCGGCCCCACAGCGAGCGGGCGGCGGGCCAGAGCGCGTGATCGCGCAGGATGCGGGCGGCGCTGCGGGTGGCGTGGCCGAGATAATAGGCCGAGTTCGTCGCGCTCATCGGCGAGGTGAAGCGCGGCGTCCAACGCGAGTTCTTCGAGAGGCGGTCCTCTTCGGCCTGCGGCGTGGTGTAGGGCTGGTCGGTGGTCTCCAGCGGCATCTGCGGCCAGCGCACGACGCCGAACTCGGTGGTCTCCGGCACGCGGCCCAGGATCTCGCCGACCATCACGGCCTGCGAGGTGGTGACGCCCGGCCCCATCTCGTGGGCGACGTGACGCAGCGTCAGCCGGCCCTGCGGGTCGATTTCGAGCGAGGCGAGCGCGGCCTCGGCGCCGGTGCCGTAATCCTTGTGGACCTGGGCGAAGCCGACGCCGTAGCGCTTGCCCGGGTTGGCCGCCTCGTAGGCCGCCTTCTTCGCCTGCCGCTCGCGCCAGAGCGGGTGCGCGGCGGCTTTTTCGAGGATCTCGTCGTTGCGCAGCGCCCCGGCCGGCACCGCGCCCTGGCTGTTGCGCTGGCCGGAACGGAAGACGTTGGCGAGCCGCAGTTCGATCGCATCGCGGCCCAGCAACTCGGCCGCCTCGTCCACCAGCATCTCGGTGGCCGACATGGTCTGGAGCGTGCCGTAGCCCCGAGTCGAGCCGGCCTCGACGGCGCGGGAGGCCAGCGCCACCGCCTGGAAGTCGCTTTTGGGCAGATAATAGATCGACTGCGCCGCCGTCGCGCCGACGAACGACACCGACATCGAGAAGTTCGGGCGCCCGCCCCCGTCGCAGACGTAACGCCCGGTCATCGCCCGGAACCGGCCGCTGGCGCGGTCGATCATCAGGGCGGTGTCCATGGTGAAGCTGTGGCGCTTCAGGCCGTTCTGGAACTGCTCGAACCGGTCGTTGGCGAGCCGTACCGGGCGGCCCCCGCCGTAGAGTCCGGCGAGCACGCAGAGCAGCGGATGGAGGTGGTGGTCCTTGGTGCCGTAGCCGACGGTGTATCCCGCCTTCAGGTCGATCTGCGAGACCGGGAAGCGCGAGGCCTTCACCAGGGCGGCGGCTTGCTCCGCCACCTCGTAGGGGCCTTGCGTCGCCATCATCAGGTGGAGCGTGCCGCTCTTGGCGTCGTACCAGACGTTGCCGTTGTCGGCCTCCATCGCCGAGGCGTCGATGGATTGCGAGAAGTACGATCGCTTGAGCACGAGCGCGTCGTCCCCGGCCGCCGCGATCTCGGCGGCGATGCTTTCGGCGGCCGCCATGCCGCGGGCGGCCGGGCCCTCGGTTCCGGCGGCGGGCCAGGCCGGCGCGTCGCCCTTGAACCCGGTGAAGATCGGCGCATCGCGAAATGGCGAGAAGCGGTCGTCGGCCTCGAGGCTCTCGCCCTCGATCCGCACCCAGCGGGTCGCGCCGTAATGGGCCGGGGGGGCGTAGGCCGTCGTCTCGCCGTAGCGCACCACGTCTTCGTTGAAGCGTAAGCCACGCTTGGCCGCCGCGAAGCGCGGGTAGTCGTGGTAGATCAACAGCGCCACCGGCTGGCCGAGCAGCCGCGGGGTCTCGCCCTTCGGCACCAGAAACCGGTCGCCGAAGAAGTCGGGATGGGGCGGCACGGCCAATCCATCCGCGACGAGGTCCTCGTGCAGCACCAGCCGGTCGGGCTGGAGCGCTTCACCCAGCTCCGAGAGGTCGAGCCCCTCGAAGCGGCGATCCGCCTTGGTCGCGGCGATCAGGAAGGCGTGGGCCTGATTGTCGGGCCAGCCGGCGATGTCGCGGGCGCGGACATCGCGGGTGAAGGTCTTGGCGCCCGTCACTTTGGCCACCGCATCGAGCCGGGTGCGGGGCTTGCCGCCCGCGATCCAACCGGGGCCGGGGGCCGCCTCGACGAGGCGGGCCTCCGCGGTGCCGCCGCGCAGCAGCGACACCTTGATGGCGATGCCGGCAGCCGCGCTTCCCCGAAGGAAGCCCCGGCGCGACAGGTTGGGAGTCGAGGCGTCCATGGGTCTCCTCCCTCAGGCTGCGCGGCCGAGTGCGGCGGGTCCCGGCGTCGCCGTGTTGGCGGCAGCGGACGGGGCCGCGGCGCCATCGTTGGATTCGTGCGTCTTGGTCGGCTGGCCGAGGCGGTCCGAATTGAGGAACAGGTTCAGCAGGATCGCGCTGATGCAGCCGAGCGTGATGCCGCTGTGCAGGATCGGCCCGGTCCAGTCCGGCATGGTGGCGGCGAAGAAGTTCGGCGCGGCCATCGGGATCAGCGACAGGCCGATCGAGACCGCCACGACGATCTGGTTGCGCCGGTCGCCGAGGTCGGCCTCGCCGACGATCTTGAGCCCGGCCGAGGCCACCATGCCGAAGATCACGATGCCGGCGCCGCCGAGCACGGCCGGCGGGATCGAGGCGACGACGAAGGCGAGCTTCGGAAACAGGCTCACAGTCAGGATGATGAAGCCGGAGGTCGCGGTGACGTAGCGGCTGCGCACCCGCGTCATGTTCACCAGTCCGACGTTCTGCGAGAACGAGGTGTGCGGGAAGGTGTTGAACACGCCCGCGATCAGGGTCGAGAGCGAGTCGGCCATCAGGCCGCGGGTCAGCGTCGGCTTGTCGACCGGCTTGCCGACGATGTCGCCGACGGCGAGGAACATGCCGGTCGATTCCACCAGCGTGACCATCATGACGATGCACATCGCCACCACCGCCGAGAGGTGGAAGGTCGGCCAGCCGAAGTGGAACGGCGTGACGAGGTCGATCACCGGCCGCGCGGCCAGCCCTTCGAGATTGAACAGCCCGAGCGGCCACGCGACCAGAAGGCCCGCGACGAGGCCGATCAGCACGGCGATGTTGGCCACGAACCCGCTGGCGTAGCGGCTCACCAGCAGGATCACGGCGAGCACCAGCCCGGCCACCGCCAGATGCACCGGCGCACCGAAATCCGTCGCCGCCGCGCCGCCGCCGGCCCACTTGATGCCTACGGGTAAGAGCGTGATGCCGATGATGAGGATCACCGTGCCGGTCACGAGCTGCGGGAAGAACGCCGCCAGCCGGTAGAAGAACGGCCGCATCGCGAGCCCGAACAGGCCCGCCGCGATGGTCGCGCCGAAGATGCCGGGCAGCCCGATGGTCGGGTCCTGGGCCATGGCCACCATCGGCCCGACCGAGGCGAAGCTGACGCCCATGATGACCGGCAGGCGCACGCCGAAGCCCGGCATCCCGAGGCTCTGGATCAGGATCGCGAGCCCGGTGACGAACAGATCGCAATTGATCAGGAAGGCGACCGTCTCGGCCGAGAGGTTCAAGGCCGCGCCGATGATCAGCGGGGGCGCCACCGCGCCGGCACTCATGACCAGCACGTGCTGCATGCCGTAGGCGGCGAGTTTGGGGACCGGCAGCATCGCGTCGACCGCATTGGTCTCCGCTGCCGCCTGTGGGGCGTCGGTCATGGGACGTTCCTCGCTGTGGGCCAAGGTCTTGGGGCGTCTTGGCGTCGGGCATCCCTCGGGATGCGCGGTGGATCGTCGGGCGTCTTTTAGGCCGCGCCTCTGGCGATCCGGGATCGGCTTTCAGCTTCCGCGATAGGTGCTGTAGCCGTAGGGGGAGATCAGGAGCGGCACGTGCAGATGGGCCGGCCCCTCTATTGCGATGCGGAAGCGCACCGGCACGAGGTCGAGGAAGGCGTCCCCACGATCGAAGTAATGGCCGACCTCGAAGGCGATCTCGTAGGTGCCGGCGGCCATCGCGTCGCCGGACAGCAGCGGCGCGTCGCAGCGCCCGTCGGCATTGGTCGCGACCGTCTTGAGACGGGTGCGGGTCTCGCCCTCGATGCGGGTGAGGTGCAGCGTCAGCCCCGCGGCCGGGCGGCCGGTCGCGGTGTCGAGCACGTGGGTCGTGAGCCGGCGGGGCGGGGTCTGCGTCTCGTGCGATGCGGCGCTCATCGGCCGGTTCCCCCAGTGGTGGCCGCCCGGCGGCGGCAAGCTCGGCAGGCATGCGAAATCGGCGAACCTGCCCTGCGACACTTGCAGATCGAGCCGCGCACACCATCCCGGCATTTCGGGAACAGCTTCGAAAAAGTCCGAACAATGCAGTCCGGCCTGCGGCGGTATCCTGCTTGCACGCATATTCAGCCCGCCCGCCGGCTGTCAGATCGGGGCCTCCCATGAACACGACCGAGCACAGCCAGCTGCACACCACCCGCGACATGATCGGCTACGGCCGCACCGTCCCGCAGGCGGACTGGCCCGGCGGCGCGCGGATCGCAGTGCAGATCGTGCTCAACTACGAGGAGGGCGGCGAGAACTGCCTCCTTCACGGAGATGCGGCCTCCGAGGCCTTCCTCTCCGAGATCGTCGGCGCGCAGCCCTGGCCGGGCATGCGTCACATGAACATGGAATCGCTCTACGAGTACGGCGCCCGGGCCGGCTTCTGGCGGCTGTGGCGGCTCTTCACCGAGCGCAAGGTGCCGATCACGGTCTTCGGCGTCGCCACCGCGCTGGCCCGCAACCCGGAGGCCGTGGCCGCCATGCGCGAGGCCGAGTGGGAGATCGCCAGCCACGGCTTCAAATGGATCGACCACCGCGACATGACGCGGGCCGAGGAAGCCGCGCAGATGGACGCGGCGATCCGCCTGCACGAGGCGGTCACCGGCTCGGCCCCGCTCGGCTGGTACACCGGCCGCTCCTCGGTCAACACGCTCGAACTCGGCCTGGAGCGGGGTTTTTCCTACCTCTCCGATTCTTATGCCGACGACCTGCCCTACTGGCTGCACGGCAAGGCCGGCACCGGGCTCGTGGTGCCCTACACGCTCGACGCCAACGACATGCGCTTCGCCACGCCCCAGGGCTTCAACACCGGCGAGCACTTCTTCACCTACCTGCGCGACACCTTCGACGCGCTCTACGCCGAGGGCGCCACCGCGCCGAAGATGATGTCGGTCGGCCTCCATTGCCGGCTCGTCGGCCGGCCGGGGCGCATCGCGGCGATTACCCGCTTCCTCGACCACGTCGCGGCTCATGACGGCGTGTGGCTGACCCGCCGCATCGACATCGCCCGCCACTGGGCCGAGCGGCACCCGGCGCCAGTTCTCAAGCCCAGCACGATGAGTGCGTCGCAATTCCTCACGCGCTTCGGCGACATCTTCGAGGACACGCCGGAGATCGCCCTCCAGGCTTGGGCCTCCGGCCTCACCGCCCGCGAGGACACCGCCGAGGGCCTGCACGCCGCCCTGGTCGCCGCGCTCCGCCACCAGCCGGCCGAGAATCAGCGCGCCCTGGTGCTCGCCCACCCCGAACTCGCCGGCCGCCTCGCTCAATCGGGGGGCCTCACGGACGCCTCCACTGCCGAACAGAGCAGCGCGGGCCTCGGCGCGCTGACGCCGGAGCAACTCGCCCAGTTCGAACGCCTGAACGCCGCCTACCGCGACCGCTTCGGCGTGCCCTTCGTCATGGCGATCAAGGGCCGCTCCCGCGAGGAGATTCTGGCGGCGTTCGAGGACCGGTTGCGGAACGATGCGGAGCAGGAATTGGCGGAGGCGCTGCGGCAGATCGAACGGATTGCTTGGCTGCGGTTGAAGGATCGGTTGCCGGCGGCGGGGTGATGTCCTGTTCGGCTGATCGCCTCGATTCCCCGTCGAGCCGTTCCCGAACACCCTGACGGCGGGCGGCACCCGTGGACAGCGCATTGCCCGCTCCCGCGATTGGGTAGCGGACGAGACGCGGCGCCCCGTCGCCCCGGGGGCTGCGCGCGACCCGCGTACAATCAGGGACAATCCATGGCTGTCGATGACGCAGACCGTACTGTCGCGCACTGGGTCTGCCCCTAATTCAGGGTCGGTCGCGGCAATGTCGTCACCGGACCCGAACTGAGGGATCATGGACAAGCTCATCCTCTACACCTCGCCGTCAGCCTTTCCGAACCCGCAGCGAGTGCGCCTGCTCGTGCACGAGAAGGGTATCGCGCAGCACGTCGAGGAGCGCCTGCTCGACATGGCATCGGTCGGCGAACAGCGCGGCTGGAGGCACCTCAAGCGCAATCCCTGGGGTGAGACCCCGACCCTCGAGCTGCCCGATGGCGGCTATCTCGCCGAGAGCGTCGCGATCGCCCGCTATCTCGATCTGAGTTTTCCGGGTCGCAGGATTCTCGGTGAAGGCGCGCTGGAGCAGGCGCAGGACGTCATGTGGAACGACCGGATCTGGGTGCAGATCCTGTATCGTCTCACGACGCTGTTTCACGTGTCCCACCAGGGTCTCGGACCGAAGTTGGAACTGACCAGCAACCCGCAATGGGGCGAGCATTGCCGAAAGGAGGCGCTCTCCCATGCGGGCCTCGTCGAACGGCATCTGTCGGACGGGCGAGACTGGCTCCTCGGCGGTGAACATCCGACCTTCGCCGACATTACGCTGTGCACGGCGATCGCGTTCTCCAAGTTCGGTCCGGTGGCGACCCCGCTGGACGAGCGCTACGAGCAGCTCGACCGGTTCTGGCAACGCTGGAAGGCGCGCCCGAGCTTCCGCCTCGCTTACGCGGACGGCGGCGGCCTGGAGGAACTGCAGGGCCTTCAGACCGCCTGATCGGCTCATAGCCCGGCGGAGTGTCCACGCCCTGCGCCGGGCTGCCACCCTCGCTCTCGCCCGGGTGCCATCTGGGGTGCGGGGCTCGCATTCTGCAGCGCGCCATCTCGGGTAAGTTGGGTGGCCCCCAGACAACGCCCCGCGACGCCAAACTTCACCGCACCGCCCGCTTGCCCACCAACTCCAACTGCCCCCCAACATACCCCCGCAAAGCTTCCGTCGTCATCTCCACAAAAGTCTTCGCCCGGTTCGGCAGCATCTTCCGCGACGGGTACACTACCCCGAGCGTCACCGAAGTCGGCGGCGTCTCGGGCAGCACCGGCACCAGCCGCCCGTCGGCGAGGTAGGGCGCCACCTCGTAGACGGGTTTCAGCACGATGCCCTGGCCCTGGAGCGCCCATTCGGTCAGCACGTCGCTGTCGTCGGCGTCGATGCGGCCGGCGACCGGGATCGTCACCGCCTCGTCGCCGTCGAGCAGGGTCCAGCGGAACTGCTCCGAGCCGGGGAAGCGCAGGAGCAGGCAGGAATGGTCCAAAAGGTCGGCCGGGGTCTCGGGCGCGGGGTGCGCGTCGAGATAGGCCGGTGACGCGCACAGCATCCGCTCGACGTCGGCGACCTTGCGCAGCGTGAAGGTCGAATCGCGCATCTGCGACAGGCGCACCGCCACGTCCACCGCCTCCTGCACGAGGTCGAGCAGATGGTCGGACAGGCGTAGGTGCACGTCGGCTTCGGCGTGACGCTCGCGGAAGGCCGGGATCAGCGGGGCCACCACGCGCCGCCCGAGGCTCAAGGGGGCGGTGACCTTCAGCGTGCCGCGCGGGGCGGCGCCTTGCGTCTCGACGCTTTTTTCCGCCCGCTCGACCGAGGCGGCGACATCGAGGCAGCGGTCGTAGAAGACGCGACCGGCCTCCGTCAGGTTCATCCGCCGGGTCGTGCGCGTCAGCAGCAGGCAGCCGAGATGTTCCTCCAGCGTCTGGATGCGGTAGCTGATCACGGACGGCGACAGCCGCAACGAGCGCCCGGCCGCCGAAAAGCTGCCCGTATCGGCCGCGCGCATGAAGATGCGGATGGATTCCAGCGACAGCATCGCGAGGCCCCGGAGGCTCGAACGGCGACAGGCCGTGGCAGGACAATCGCATGGGCGAACGATCCTGGCCTCGTGTCAGCTTACGAAAAATTCGAAAACTGACAAGGAATTCGGCGGGCATACAAGCGGTCCGGCATCGCTAGGATCGGGGGAAAGATTTCGGAGGGATCGGCCGTGAAGAGCTTCGTCTGGGAGTGGGGCAGCCTGCTGCTGCGCTGGCTGCACATCGTGGCGGCGATGGCCTGGATCGGCTCGTCGTTCTTCTTCATGCATCTCGACGCCTCGCTGAAGCGCACGCCCGACATCCCGGCGGGCGAAGGTGCCGCCGCGTGGCAGGTGCATGGCGGCGGCTTCTACGAGATGCGCAAGTATTTCGTCGCGCCCGAGCATCTCTCGCCCGATCTCACGTGGCACAAGTGGCAGGCCTACACGACGTGGCTCTCGGGCTTCGTGCTGCTCGCGTGGATCTACTACGCGCAATCCAAGCTCTACCTGATCGATCCGGCGGTGATGGACCTCTCCGCCCCGGCCGCGACCGCGGTGGGCGTCGGCGCCCTGGCGCTGGGCTGGCTGGTCTACGACCGCATCTGCCGTTCCCCGATCGGCCAGAGCGAATCCGGGCTCGCGGCGGTCGGCCTCCTCGTCATCACGGCGGCCGCCTTCGGCTTCAGCCAAGTGTTCAGCGGGCGCGGCGCGCTGATCCACACCGGCGCCCTGATGGCGACGTGGATGGCCGGCAACGTCTTCCTCGTCATCATCCCGAACCAGCGCAAGGTCGTCGCCGCGCTGATGAAGGGCGAGCGGCCGAACCCTGGTCTCGGCAAGCAGGCCAAGCAGCGCTCGGCGCAGAACAACTACCTGACCCTGCCGGTCGTGCTGCTGATGATCTCCAACCACTACCCGATGCTGTTTTCCTCGAACGCGACGATCCCGCTGATCGTCGCCCTCATCACGGCCTCGGGCGCGGTGATCCGCTTCTTCTACAACGTGCGCCACGCCGATCATGCCCGCTCGCCCTGGTGGGCCTGGGCCGCGGCGACCGCGGGGCTGGGCGCCGCCTTCGCCGTGGCGCTCGCCGGCAGCGCCGGGGGCCGCTCGATCCTCGGCCTGCCGCCGCAGGCGGAGGCGCCCGCCAACGTGATGCTGGCCTCGGCCGACCACGCGATGCCCGTCGCCAAAGCCAGCCCGCCCGACCACGTGGTCGAACTGGTGGCCGGGCGCTGCGCCATGTGCCACGCCGCCGAGCCGGCCTGGGAGGGGATCGGCGTCGCGCCGAAGGGAGTTTTGCTCGACTCAGGCCCGGCGATCGGCCGTCAGGCGGAGGCGATCCGCCGCCACGCGGTGCTGACCCACAACATGCCGCCCAACAACATCACCGAGATGACCGCGGACGAGCGGAAGGTTCTCGCCGACTGGCTGAAGGAGAGCGCCCGATGAGCTCGCTGCTTCTGAAGAACGCCGACGTCCTCGTCACGATGGACGAGGGGCGCCGGGAAATCCGCGGCGGCGGGGTCTATATCGAGGGCAACCGCATCGTCGCGGTCGGCGCCATGGACACGCTGCCGGAGACGGCGGACGAGGTGATCGACATGTCCGGGCACGTGGTGATGCCGGGCCTCGTCAACACCCACCACCACATGTACCAGACCCTGACCCGCGCGGTGCCCGGCGCCCAGGACGCCGAGCTGTTCGGCTGGTTGAAGGCACTCTACCCGATCTGGGCGCGGCTGACGCCGGAGATGATCCGTGTCTCGACCCAGACCGCGATGGCCGAACTGATCCTGTCCGGCTGCACCACGTCGAGCGACCATCTCTACATCTACCCCAACGGCTGCCGGCTGGACGATTCGATCGAGGCGGCCGAGGGCATCGGCATGCGCTTCCACGCGGCGCGCGGTTCCATGAGCGTCGGCGAGAGCAAGGGCGGCCTGCCCCCCGATGCGGTGGTCGAGGACGAGGGCGCGATCCTCACCGAGACCCGCCGCCTGATCGAGCGCTGGCACGATGCGACGCGCTTCTCCATGCGCCGCATCGTGGTGGCGCCGTGCTCGCCCTTCTCGGTCAGCCGCGACCTGATGCGCGAATCGGCCGTGCTCGCCCGCGCCTACGGCGTCGGCCTGCACACGCATCTGGCCGAGACCGCCGACGACGTCGCCTACAGCCGCGAAAAGTTCGGGATGACCCCGGCCGAATACGCGGCCGAACTCGGCTGGACCGGGCACGACGTCTGGCACGCCCACTGCGTCAAGCTCGACGAGCCCGGTATCAAGCTGTTCGGGCGTACGCGCACCGGCGTCGCCCACTGCCCCTGCTCGAACATGCGGCTGGCCTCGGGCATCGCCCCGGTCGGGCGGATGCGCTGCGAGGGCGTCAGCGTCGGCCTCGGCGTCGATGGCTCGGCCTCCAACGACGGCTCGCACATGCTCGGCGAGGCGCGCCAGGCCATGCTGCTGGCCCGCGTCGGCTTCGGCCCCGCCGCCATGACCGGCCGCGAGGCTCTGGAAATCGCCACCCGCGGCGGCGCGCAGGTGCTCGACCGCGACGACATCGGCGCTCTCATGCCCGGCATGGCGGCCGACGTGGTCGCCTTCGACATGCGGGGACTGGAGACCGCGGGCGCCCTGCACGATCCGGTCGCGGCTTTGGTCTTCTGCGCGCCGCAGCGCGTCGCCTGGAGCGTCATCAACGGCCGTGTCGTCGTGCGCGAGGGCCGGCTCACCACCGTCGACACCCGCACGCTCGCCGCCCGCCACAACGCGCTCGCCGCCGACCTCGTGCGCGATGAGGCGCGCTGAGCGCAGGTGAGTCCCCTCCCCCTTGCGGGGAGGGGTTCGGGGTGGGGGTGGTTCAGGATGGATCGCCGAGCTTCATCCGGCACCACCCCCACCCCCACCTCCTCCCTCCTCCCCACAAGGGGGAGGAGAACGCCTCATCCTACACACCGTGCGATGCGTGAACGCGATAGCCTTGGAAATCCCGGAGCCCTTCCGATGACCGCCTCCCCCTACAACCCGCCCTGCGGCGGCCTCCCGCCCCAGACCGCGCTGATGACCGGCCGCGCCGTGTTTACCGAGGCCTACGCGGTGATCCCCAAGGGCGTGATGAGCGACATCGTCACCAGCGTGCTGCCGTTCTGGGACGGCACGCGGGCCTGGATGCTGTCGCGTCCGCTCTCGGGCTTCTCCGAGACTTTTTCGCAGTATCTCATGGAAGTAGCCCCCGGCGGCGGCAGCGAGCGGCCGGAGCCCGAGGCCCAGGCCGAGGGCGTGCTGTTCGTGGTCGGCGGGGCTTTGCGCCTCGTCCTCGACGGCACGGCACACGCGCTGCAACCCGGCAGCTACGTCTACCTGCCGCCGGGCGCCGTCTGGAGCCTGCGCAACGACGGCGCGGAGCCCGCCCGCTTCCACTGGGTCCGCAAGGCCTACGAGCGCGTGCCGGGCATCGAGGTGCCGCCCGCCTTCGTCGCCGACGAGCGCACCATCACCCCCGTGGCGATGCCGGGCACCGACGGCGCCTGGGCCACCACCCGCTTCGTCGCGCCCGACGACGTGCGCCACGACATGCACGTCAACATCGTCACCTTCCAGCCGGGCGGCTCGATTCCGTTCGAGGAGACGCACGTGATGGAGCACGGCCTGTTCGTGCTGGAGGGCAAGGCGGTGTACCGGCTCAACCGCGACTGGGTCGAGGTCGAGGCGGGCGACTATATGTGGCTGCGCGCCTTCTGCCCGCAGGCCTGTTACGCTGCCGGCCCCGGCCCGTTCCGCTACCTGCTCTACAAGGACGTGAACCGCCACCCCGCGCTCACGCCGTTCCGGTCGGCCCGATGAGCGCGCGCACGATTCGCATCGCGCCGCTGACGGCGGAGGCTTTCGCCCCGTTCGGCACGGTGATCGACAAGGAAGCGGTCGCGCCCCGGCCGATGAACGCCGGCAAGGCGCGCCGCTACCACGACCTCGCCGAGGTGCAGGTGTCGGGCGAGGGAAGCCGCGTGGTGATCGGCCATGTCGAGGCCGAGCCGTACCCGCTGCCCCTCCGCTTGAGCCTCGTCGAGCGCCATCTGCTCGGCGCCCAGGCCTTCGTGCCGCTGAGCCCGGCCCCGTTCCTCGTCGTGGTCTGCCCCGACGAGGACGGCCGCCCCGGCCGGCCACTCGCCTTCCTCACCGCGCCGGGCCAGGGCGTCTGCTACGGACTTGGCGTCTGGCACGGCGTGCTGACGCCGGTCGGCGCCCCCCAGGACTTTCTCGTGATCGACCGCGGCGGTCCCGGCCCGAACCTCGAAGAGCACGTCTTCGAAGAGCCCTGGACCGTCGTCGCGGCGGAGGCCGCTTGAGGCCGGCCGCGCCCATCCTAGGCGCCGTCGACCGACGCCCAAGGCTTGCCAAGACCGCCCCATCCGTCTAAGACCCGCCCACGATCGCGGACCGCCCGCCAGGGCCCGTCCGGACGGGAATGCCGCAATAGCTCAGCTGGTAGAGCACCTCATTCGTAATGAGGGGGTCGGGGGTTCGAATCCCTCTTGCGGCACCACTACACTCGTCTTCATCTGATGACCTGAAGACGCCCTCCGGTAAACAGAGAGCAAGCGTCGGCGCTACGGCCGGACGCTCATGGCTCTCTCCTCGTCGCCGGTGCCGGCCTAGAGGCCCCGTGCGTGAGAGGCCTGTCGTCACGCCGTTCGCGAGGGCGGTGCGGAGACTTGAGGCCCAGCCGGTCCGTCGGCAGATCGGGCGGCGGGGCTGCTCGTCGACCCGGTGAGGATCCGCGCCGCCTCCATTCGAACGAATGTCGAATGCCGCTCGCGCCCGGCTCGCCTCCGCAGGCGGTCTCAGCTCGCGGATGCGAGGCGCTTCTCGATGCGGGTGACCTGCATCGGATACCAGCGGTTCCCTCGCGCGGAGGGGATGCCGAGGGCGTTGAGGGCGTTGGCGACCTGCTCCAGGGTCTCGGCGCCCGCGGCGCGGATCGCCGTGAGGATCGGTGCCACCTCCTCCGCCCGCTCCCGGCTGCGCGACGTGCTGCGGCCGCGGCTCTCCGACAAGGGGCGGGCCCCCGCCGCGTCGGGGACGGTCTCGCCGCCGCTCTCGGCCGCGGCCCGGCCGCGCCGCTCGGCCGTGAAGCGCGCGTAGAACGCGCGGCGGCGCGCCATGGATTCGGGCGTGCGGACGACGCCGAGCCGATCCTCGGCCTCGGCCACCGCGGCCATGATGCCGAGCGTCAGCTCGCTGGCTTCCGGCCGGTCGGCTGCGGCGAAGCGCAGGTCCAGGCGGCGCAGGGTCCGGCTCAGCTCGCGCAGGAAGATCGGGTCCTCGCCCAGCGCGCCGAGGTCTGCCATCAGCAGCGTCGCACCGTGGCGGCGGCACAGGGCGAGCGCCTCGCTCAGGTCCGGCGACCCCGCGTCGGACCCGCGGCCGACGACCTCCGCGACGAGGTGCCCGCGTCGGCCGAGGTGCCGCGCGACCGCCGCCCGTTGCGACGCGAGGCTCTCGCCGGACGGTCCCCGTGCAGATCCGGCGGGACGGAGGTAGGAAACGAACAGGTCCGTGGTCATCCGGGGCCGGTCGATGGTGCGTCCCTCGGGCGGTCTCGGCGAAGCGCACCGTCTCGGCCTGGGCCGCTGCGACGGTAACCTCGCGCCGCCACGGCCCTTGACGCGGGAGATCCTGTTGTGAATGACGTTGCGGACGCCATCAATATGAATCGTGCGTCCGATGATCCAGGTATCGCGGTGACGCTCGGGCTCGGCGGCACGGTTCGGATCGGCGCGAGCGAACTCGCCGTCGCCGACCTGATGGTGGTGTTCGACGCGATTCGCAGGACAGGATCGGTGCAGGGCTTCGCCGACGCCCTCGGCCTGTCCTACCGTGCCGCCTGGGCGCGGCTTCAGACCTACGAGGCGGCGCTCGGCCGCCCCCTGGTGCGCAAGACCCGCGGCCACGGCACGGCGCTGACGGAGTTCGGCACCGCGCTCGCCGAGACCTTCTCCGCGGCCGCGGCCGGGCTCGAATCCGGGTTCGTGCGCGAGACCCGCGCCGCCGAGCAGCGGCTGCGCCGGCTTCTCACGGGCCGGGCCGGCGCGCCGAAGCTGGCGGCGAGCCACGATCCGCTGGTGGTCGAGGTTCTGGGCGAGCGGGGCGACGTCGCGCTGTCCGTGATGGGCAGTCGCGCGGCGGTGGAGCGCCTCCTCGAGGGAAGCGCCGATGCGGCGGGCTTCCATTGCGGTGCGCAGGCGCCGGCCGAGGCCGGTGCGCCGTTCTCCTCCGTCGATGCGGGGGCGGGCCTCGTCGTGCACCCGCTGTTCGAGCGGGAGCAGGGCCTGCTGCTCGCGCCGGGCAACCCGCGACGTATCCGCGGCGTGGCCGACCTCGCGGGCGAGGGCGTGCGCTACGTCAACCGCCAGCGGGGATCGGGCACGCGCGACTGGTTCGACCGGATGCTGGCCCAGGCGGGATTGGGGCCCGAGGCGATCCAGGGCTACGCGGTCGAGGAGTTCACCCATCAGGCCGTCGCGGCGGTGATCGCCTGCGGCGCCGCGGATGCCGGCCTCGGCGTGCGGGCGGCGGCCGAGCGCCTCGGCCTCGACTTCGTTCCGGTCGGATGGGAGACCTATTACTTCGCCGCCAGCCCCTCCCTCGCCGCGCCCGAGCTCGACGGCCTGATCGCGGCGATCCGGGAGCGTGCCGGCCGCACGGCGGGTTACCGCGTCGCCGCGACGGGCTGAGCGCCTTCCGAGGACGCGGAAGCCGGATCGTCGAGAGAATGCGCGGCGCGGCTCTCGAGAATCCGCCCTGTCGGTTCCGGTGCAGGGATGCGGTTCGCGTCGCGCTTCGTTCTGCTAGAAGCGCCCCCACGCCCCCTGGATGAACGGCACCGCCCGGACAAGCGGCGCCCGTGCCCGCGAGCCTCGTTCCTTGCCCTCAGCCTCGACGCCTCAGCTGCTCGTCGCGCTCGCCGCGATCCTGCCCTTCCTCGGCAGCCTCGTCGCGGTCTGCCTGCCGGGCTCGGCCCGCAACGCCGCCGCGGCGCTGGCGGGCGGCGTGATGCTGGTGAGCCTCGGCTGCATCGCCGGCCTCTACCCGCTGATCGGGGACACGCCGATCAGCGTCGCGGTGGACTGGCTGCCGACGCTCGGCGTCCGGTTCGTCCTGCGGCTCGATCGCCTGGCCTGGCTGTTCGCGATGCTGGTGCTCGGCATCGGCGCGCTGGTGGTGCTCTACGCGCGCTACTACATGGCCGCCGCCGATCCGGTGCCGCGGCTGTTCTGCTACTTCCTCGCCTTCGTCGGCGCGATGCTCGGCATCGTGCTGTCCGGCAACCTCATCCAGCTCGTGGTGTTCTGGGAGCTGACCTCGGTCGTCTCGTTCCTGCTGATCGGCTACTGGTCGGACAACGCCTCCGCCCGCGACGGCGCCCGCATGGCGCTCACCGTCACCGCCGCGGGCGGCCTGTGCCTGCTCGTCGGCGTGATCCTGATCGGGAAGATCGTCGGCAGCTACGACCTCGACACGGTGCTGGCCTCGGGCGACGCGATCCGCGAGAGCCCGCTCTACCTGCCGGCGCTGATCCTCGTGCTGGCGGGCGCCCTCACCAAGTCGGCGCAGTTCCCGTTCCACATCTGGCTGCCGCGTGCCATGGCGGCGCCGACGCCGATCAGCGCCTACCTGCACTCGGCCACCATGGTGAAGGCCGGCATCTTCCTGATGATTCGGCTCTGGCCGGTGCTGGCCGGCACCGAGGCGTGGTACTGGATCGTCGGCGGCCTCGGCATGGCGACGATGCTGGTCGGCGCGTGGTCCGCGATCTTCCAGCACGACCTGAAGGGCCTGCTCGCCTACTCCACCATCAGCCATCTCGGGCTGATCACCCTGCTGCTCGGGCTCGATTCGCCGCTGGCGGTCGTCGCCGCGATCTTCCACGTGGTGAACCACGCGACCTTCAAGGCGTCGCTGTTCATGGCCGCGGGCATCATCGACCACGAGACCGGCACGCGCGACATGCGCCGCCTCAGCGGGTTGTGGCGGGCGATGCCCTACACCGCCACGCTCGCGATGGTGGCCGCCGCCGCCATGGCAGGCGTGCCGCTGCTGAACGGCTTCCTGTCGAAGGAGATGTTTCTCTCGGAGGCGGTCGATGCCACCGGCGACCATCCGCTCCACCTCGCGCTGCCGGTGCTGGCGACGGTGGCCTCGGCCTTCACCATGCTCTACTCGCTGCGCTTCATCCGCCAGACCTTCTTCGGGCCGCCCCCGCACGACCTGCCGCACGCCCCCCACGAGCCGGTGCGCTGGATGCGCATCCCGATCGAGGCGCTGGTGCTCACCTGCATCGCCATCGGCCTCGTGCCGAACCTCACCATCGGCCCGGTGCTGGCGGGCGCGGTGCGGGCGGTGCTCGGCGAGCGCACGCCCGACTACAGCCTCGCGATCTGGCACGGCTTCAACGCGCCGCTCGCCATGAGCGTCGCGGCGCTGATCGGCGGCGTGGCGCTGTATTTCATCTTCGGCAAGCGCATCAACACCAACCCCCGCGGCGGCCCGTGGCTGATGGACCGGCTCGACGGCGGCTGGCTGTTCGAGCGCGCGATGACCGGCCTCGTGCGCGGCGCCCGCTGGCTGGAGGGGCAACTCGGCACCGAGCGGCTCCAGCCGCAACTGCGCATCCTGTTCCTGACCGCGCTCACGGTGGCGCTCGCCGCCGGCGCCGCCCGCGGGCTCGACCTAACGGCGCCGGGCCGCCTGACCCAGTTCGATCCCGCCTTCGCCCTGATGTGGGGGGTGGGCGCGGCCTGCGCCATCGGCGCGGCGGAGCGGGCGAAGTACCACCGGCTCTCGGCGGCGATCTTCGTCGGCGGCGCCGGCCTCGTCAGCAGCCTCACCTTCCTCTGGCTCTCGGCCCCCGACCTCGCGGTGACGCAGATCCTCGTCGAGATCGTCACCACGGTGATGCTGCTCCTGGGCCTGCGCTGGCTCCCGAAGCGCGACGCGGCGATCCCGGTGCCGGCCTCGGAGGAGGCGCGGGGCAAGCGCCGCCGCCTGATCGACCTCTGCATCGCCGGCCTCGTCGGCTTTGGCCTCGCCGGGCTCGCCTACGCGGTTATGACGCGGCCCGCCGTCGACGGCATCAGCCGCTGGTTCGTCGAGGAGGCCTATCCGCAGGCGGGCGGGCGCAACGTCGTCAACGTGCTGCTGGTCGATTTCCGCGCCTTCGACACGCTCGGCGAGATCTGCGTGCTCGGCGTCGTCGGGCTGACCGTGTTCGCGCTGCTGCGCCGCTTCCGCCCCGCCCCCGACAGCCTGGAGCGCCCAGCGCAACAGGTCCGCCACGACGCCTACGACCACGCCCGCGAGGGCCGCGAGCCCGGCCACACCACCGCCGACGCGCTGCTGGTGCCCCGCGTGGTGACGACGTGGCTGTTCCCCTTCATCGTGCTGCTCGCGCTGCACCTGTTCCTGCGCGGCCACGACCTGCCGGGCGGGGGCTTTGCCGCCGGCATCGCCATGACCGTCGCCTTCATGCTGCAATACATGACCAACGGCGCGCAGTGGGTGGAGGAGCGGCTGCGCATCCAGCCGATCGCCTGGATCGGCGCCGGCATGCTGATCGCGGCGCTCGCGGGCGCCGGCTCCTGGCTGTTCGGGCGCCCCTACCTCACCGCCTTCTTCACCTATTGGAAGCCGCCGGTGCTCGGGAAGGTGCCGGTGGCGAGTGCGCTGGTGTTCGATCTCGGCATCATGGTCCTCGTCGTCGGCGCCAGCGCCCTGATGCTGGTGGCATTGGCCCACCAGTCGCTGCGCCGCACCCGAGCCACGGAAGCCGAGGCAGAAGCGAGAGCGGACGCCGAGAAGGAGCCCGCCTGATGGAGTTCGTCCTCTCGGCCGGGATCGGCATCTTCGCCGCCTCCGGGGTGTGGCTGATGCTGCGCCCGCGCACCTTCCAGGTCGTGCTCGGCCTCTCGCTCTTGAGCTACGCCGTCAACCTGTTCATCTTCGCCATGGGCCGCCTCACCGTCGGCGCGCCGCCCGTGCTCGGCGCCATCCCGGAACTCGTCTCGGTGGACGATCCGGTGCCGCAGGCGCTGGTGCTGACCGCCCTCGTCATCAGCTTCGCGCTGACCGCCCTGTTCCTCGTGGTGCTGCTCGCCGCCCGCGGCGTCACCGGCAGCGACCACGTCGACGGCCGCGAGCCCCATCGTGCCGAGCCGCATCCGGGGAACCCGCATCCATGACCGGTCCGATCGCCATCACCGAAGCGAGCGTGTGGTCGGACCACCTCGTGGTCCTGCCGATCGTCCTGCCGATCGCGGTCGCCGGCGCGATGTTCCTGATCGACGAGCGCCGCCGCGCGCTGAAGGCCGGCTTGAGCCTCGTGACGATGCTGGTCCTGCTCGTCATCGCCCTCGTCCTCGCCCGGCATGCGAGCCAGGAGGCGGAGGTCTATCGCCTCGGCAACTGGGCCGCGCCCTACGGGATCGTGCTGGTGGCCGACCGGCTCTCGGCGATGATGCTGGTGCTCGCCGCGATCCTCGGACTCTGCGCCCTCGTCTTCTCCTTCGCCCGCTGGGGCCGGGCGGGCCCGCGCTTCCACGGTCTGTTCCTGCTGCTGGTGATGGGCGTGAACGGCGCCTTCCTCACCGGCGACCTGTTCAACCTGTTCGTGTTCTTCGAGGTGATGCTGGCGGCCTCCTACGGCCTCGTCCTGCACGGATCGGGCGAGACGCGTATTCGCGCCGGGCTCGGCTACATCGCGGTCAACCTCGTCGCCTCGCTGTTCTTCCTCGTCGGCGTCAGCCTGATCTACGGCACCACCGGCACCCTCAACATGGCCGACCTCGCCCGGCGCCTCGCCGCGCCCTCGTTGAGCGAACTCGGCCTGTTCGAGGTCGGCTGCGCCGTGCTGGGGCTTGCCTTCCTGATCAAATGCAGCGCCTGGCCGCTCGGCTTCTGGCTGCCGACCACCTACGCGGCGGCCAGCGCCCCGGCGGCGGCCATCCTCGCCATCCTCAGCAAGGTCGGCGTCTACGTCGTGGTGCGCCTGAGCCTGCTCCTGTTCGGTGCGGGCCTGTCCGTCGGCTTCGGCCAGACGGTCCTCCTCGCCGCCGGACTCGCCACCATCGCCTTCGGCACGGTCGGCATCCTGGCCGCGCGCGACCTGACGCGGGCCGCGGGCTACGCCGTGATGATCTCGTCGGGCACGGTTCTGGCCGCGCTCGGAACCGGGAGCGAGCGCGCGCTCTCGGGCGCGCTCTACTACCTCGTCGGCTCGACGCTCGCGGCCGGCGCCCTGTTCCTGCTGGCCGAGATCCTCCAGCGCGGCCGCGATCCGGCGGAGGCCGGCAAACCGGTCTTCGACGACGAGTACCGCGACCCGTTCGACGATCCCGAGGCGACCGAGGTCGGGCGCGCGATCCCTTCCGCGGTGGCGATCCTCGGCGTCGGCTTCCTCGTCGCGACGCTGATGCTGGCGGGCGTCCCCCCGCTCGCCGGCTTCGTCGGCAAGCTCGCCATGTTCTCCGGCCTGACCGGCGGGGCGATGACCGCCTCGGCCTGGGCGCTGATCGCGGCGCTGACGCTGTCGAGCTTCGGCACCCTGACCCCGCTGGTGCGGCTCGGCATCTTCAGCCTGTGGGTGCCGAGCGACGACCCTGCGCCGGTCCTGCGCGCGCCGGAATTTCTGGCGATTGCCGGGTTGCTCCTCACCTGCATCGCGCTCGCCCTGTGGGGCGGCCCGGTGCTGGCCTATGCTGACGCCACGGTGGCGTGGCTCGCCGACCCGCAGGATTACGTCCGGGCGGTGCTGGGCGAAGGAGGAGCCCGGTGAGCCGCATCCTGCCCCACCCGCTGCTCTCGGCGGCGCTGACGCTGACGTGGCTGCTGCTCAACGCGCCGCCGACGCCCGGCAACGTCCTGCTGGCGCTCGCCGTCGGGCTCGCGGTGCCCGCCGTGATGCGGGCACTGGAACCCCGCCCCGTGCGGCTGCGTGCGCCCGCCACCATCGCCCGGCTGATCGGTATCGTCCTCTACGACATGGTCCGCTCCAACATCGACGTCGCCCGCATCATCCTCGGGCCGGGCGGGCCCGAGCGCCGCACCGGCTACGTCACCGTGCCGCTGGAGCTGCGCGCGCCCGCCGGTCTCACCGTGCTGGCGGTGATCCTCACGGCCACGCCCGGCACGCTCTGGGTGCAGTACGATTCCGACACCGGACACCTGCTCCTGCATGTCCTCGACTTCACCGAGGACGACGATTGGGCGGCTCGGATCAAGGACCGCTACGAGCGCCCCCTCCTGGAGATCTTCGCATGAACGCCGTGACCGTCCTCGACTGGGGCCTCGGCCTCGCCCAGGGCATGCTGGTCCTGGCGATGGCGCTCGCCGCGTGGCGGATGCTGCGCGGCCCCCGCGCCCAGGACCGGATTCTCGGCCTCGACACCTTCTACCTCAACGGCATGCTGGTCATCGTGGTCCACGGCATGCGTACCGGCAGCGGCCTCTATTTCGAGGCGGCTCTGATCATCGGCATGATCGGCTTCACCGCGACGGTCGCGCTCGCCAAGTTCCTGATGCAGGGCGAGGTGATCCAGTGAACGGCGCCGAACTCCCCGTCTGGGCCGCCTGCTTCGTCGTGCTCCTGACCGTGACCGGCGCGGGCTTCGCACTGACCGGCGCGCTCGGCCTGATCCGTTTGAAAACCTTCTACGAGCGCGTCCACGCACCGACGCTGGGCGCGACCCTCGGCGCGGCCCTGATCCTGTGCGGCTCGATGCTGCTGCTGTCGCTGCTCGAAGACCGCGTCGTCCTGCGCGACGCGCTGATCGGCCTGTTCTTCACCGTCACCACGCCGGTGACGCTGCTGCTCCTCGCCCGCACCGCCGCCCACCGCGACCGCTTCGAGGGAAAGCCGGACGCGCCGCCCGAGATCTGAGATCGAACCGCCGCCCAAAAGATTTTTCGGAATTTTTGCGTCGCCTCCCGCGAGAACGGCTCTGTCGCGTCCATGCCCCTGTCGAGGGCGGAAGTCGCCCGATCAGGGAGACGCGACGATGACCAAGACCACGATCCTCGCGATTGCCGCCGCCGGCCTGCTCGGCGCCGCGCAACCCGCCTCCGCCCAAGACGCCGCTCCTCCGCGCGGCAACCAGGAGTTCATCGGCGTCGATCTCGACAATGGCGGCGTCTACTACAACGGCCGCAACTCCGGGCGGTATTGCCTCTACCGCACCGTGGAGGTGTTCAACCGGTACACCGGCACTATCGAGGCGCGCCGCGTGCGCCGCTGCGGCACCGGCCTCTACCTGCCGTAAGGGGGGACGCGATGCTGATCACCGCCCTCTCGCCGCTGCATCTGGCCGCCCTCAGCCTCGTCCTCGCGCTGTTCGCGGGGGGATGAGGCTCTGAGGCCGACCGCTCCGGGCGGCATTGTTTCTCAGGTTCCGCGCGGCTAACCCTGTCCCGCGCCCGGATTCGGGCGTGCCCCTTTGTCGAGGACGATCGATCCGGCCAGCGAGCCGGCAGGAGGACGCCCTTGAAGGCATCTGTGCCGAGACAAGCCCCGGTGTCCGCCGCCCGGCGGATCGCCCTTATCGCAGCCGCCTTTCTCGGAGCGGCCTGCGGCTTAAGTCCTCCCGCCCGCGCCGCCCCGGACCCGGCCCCCTTCGCCGACAACGCCGATTCCGTCGCGGTGGTGATCGGCAACCGCAGCTACAAGCAGACGGTGCCGGTCGATTTCGCCCACAACGACGCGGAGGCGATCCGCTCCTACCTGATCGGGCGGCTCGGCTACCGCGAGGGCAACGTCTTCGTCCTCAAGGACGCGACGCTCAACGAGTTCAACCAAGCCTTCGGCACCGAGCGAAACCCGCAGGCCGGGCGCCTCTGGCGCAGCGTGCGCGAGGGCCGCTCCAACGTCTTCGTCTACTTCTCCGGCCACGGCGTGCCGGACCTGACGACCCGGCAGCCCTTCCTGCTTCCGCAAGACGGCAACCCGAACCAGGGCGAGAGCGGCTACAGCCTGGAGACGCTCTACCGCAACCTCGACCTCGTGAAGCGCAAGATCGGGCCCGAGCGCCAACTCGTCGTCATGGTCGATGCCTGCTTCACCGGCGAGACCGGGCGCAAGGGCGAGAGCCTGCTCGCGGTCTCGGCACCGGGCTTCGCGCCGGCCAAGCCCAAGGCCGAGAGCGGCATCGTCCGGCTCGTCGCCACCTCCGGCGCCACGCCCGCCAACTGGGACGAGACCAACCGCCTCGGCCTCCTCACCAGCCGCTTCCTGATGGGCGTCTCGGGGCAGGCCGACGCCAAGGAGGCGCAGGGCGACGGCGACGGGCTCGTGCAGTGGGCCGAGCTGAAGCGCTACCTTCGCTCCGAAGTCGCCGAGGGCGCCCGGCGGGCATCGGGCCGCGAGCAGGTGCCGGAGGTCGACGACGCGCCGATCGTCCTGAAGGCCTCGCTCCCGGTCGAGGCGGTGGCGGGCGGCGTCGCGGCGCTCCGCGACGAGGCGGCGTGGCAGCGCGCGCAAGCGCTCGGCACCCGCGAGGCGTTCGAAGCCTATGTCGGTTCGTGCGGCGAGACCTGCACCTACCGGTCCCAAGCCATGGACCGGCTGCTCTCGGGCCGGCGCCGGGACGCGGCGGCGATCGACCAGGAGAACTGGGCGAAGTTCGGCGCGCAGCGGCAGTATCAGGCCTATCTCGATTCCTGCGGCGAGGTCTGCGCCTACCGCGGCATCGCCGAGGGCTATCTCGGCGGCTCCAATCCCGGCAGCGATCCGCGGGTGAAGCGCTGCGACGAACTCGCCGTCGGCACCGACGATCCGGATCGCCCGAAAAGTGTGCCGGGGGTGAAGCTCGGCCGCATCGAGGCCTCCGCCGCGATCGAGGCCTGCCGCGCGGCCGCCTCCGCCTACCCGAATCTGCGCCGCCTCGATTACCAGCTCGGCCGCGCCTACGACCGGGCCGAGCGGTCCAAGGAGGCGTTTGCCGCCTACGACCGGGCCGCCAAGGCCGGCAGTTCTGCCGCGATGAACAACCTCGCCACGCTCCACGAGTACGGCCAGGGCGTGAAGCGCTCGCAAGCGGAAGCCTACCGGCTCTACCGGCAGGCCGGCGAGGCCGGCAACGTGGTGGCGCTCGCCAACGCCGCCCGCATGCTCGAATACGGCAACGGCATCCCCAAGGACGACGCGCAGGCGGTGGCGCTCTACAAGCGCGCGGTCGCGGGCGGCGACGTCGCCTCGATTTCGAAGCTCGTGCCGCACTACGCCAGCGGCGCCTACGGCTTCCCGAAGGATCTGCGCCAGGGCTTCGACCTATTTCGGCAGGCCGCCGACAAGGGCGATCCCGTCGCCATGGCGACGATGGCGACGCTGATCGACAACGGCTTTTCCCGCTACTTTCCGGGCGTGCGCTCCGCCGACATGGTGCTGCGGGCGCTCAAGAAGGGCGAACTCGGCGCCGCCTCGGTCTCGGCCACCGACACGGCGCAGCAGAAACTCCGGCCCGAGACGATCCGCACGGTCCAGCGCGCCATCAAGGACGCGGACTACTATCCGGGCGCCCTCGACGGGCGCTTCAACCCGGTCTTCGTGCGCGCGCTCGACCAGTACGCGCGGGCGAACGAGGCGGAATGAGCCGGATATTGGCGACCCGCGCGCTCTACCCTCCCCCCTCTGCGGGGGAGGGTGCCTGCGGAGCAGGCGGGAGAGGGGAGCGACGGTGCCGCTTGGCTGTCCTCGACCCGAATCCTCCGGAAGCCGGGCTCCCCTCTCCCGACCCCCTTCGGGGGCCACCCTCCCCCGCGGAGGGGGGAGGGTTTTTCGCGGCGGCCGTCGCGCTCCTCTTCACCATTCTCCTCTCCCCCGCCCGCGCCGACCCCACCACCGCCACCCTCGCCCCCTTCCTCGACGCGGTCGCGGCGTGCGCCGGGCGGCCCGACCTGACGCTCGCCGTCGTCGGCGTCGAGCCGGGCCAGACCGCGTTGTCGCGCGAGCAGGCCGAGGAGGTGCGGCTCGCTATCGAGAGCCGGCTCCAGGCGAGCGGCCGGGTGCGGCTCGCGGCTGCCGCCGACGTCGTCCGCATCAAGGCCCTACGCGAGGGCACCACGGGGCTCTCCGGCGCAGAGGCCGAGGCGCAGATCCGCCAAGCCTTCACCGGGGATGCCAGCGTCTTCCTCGTGGAGCCGCGCCGGGCCGGCGAGACCGCCGCGCTCCGGCTCCAGGCCATCACCCGCTCGGCCGCCTGCAAGGCGACGAGCGAGCCGGTGATCGTGCCGATCCGCGTCGGCGCGGGCGTTTCCGACGTCGATGCCGTGATGGAGGGCGCGGTCAAGGCGCTCGGCCAGGCCGCCCCGAACGCGAGCGCCGTCGAGGTCTGCCCCTTCGTGGCGGAGGGCGGCCATTCGAGCTGCGCCGGCGTGCTGACCGACCGCCTCCTCATCGCCCTCGACGCCGAGGCGCGCTCTGCCAACCGCGTGCTGAAGGGCGCCCGCCTCGACGTGCGCCGCCGCCCGCCCGGCACTGCCTGCACCGGTCCGCTCACCGCGCGGGGCCGCTTCCTCACCGACCGCGACCGGCAGGGTTCGTTGCAATCCTTCATGGAAGTCGAGTTCCAGCGCGACGGCGCGGTGCTGGCCCCGACCGGGCGACGCCGCATCGGCCTCGACGGGCTCGGCTGCGACCCGACCCCGCGGCCCTTCCTCGACCATCTCGCGGCCACCGCCCGCACCGACGGCGGCCGGCTCACGGTCGCACCCACCGCCACGCCGTTCTCGGCCGGGCAGCGGCTGGAACTGCGCATCGAATCGCGGGCGCGCCAGAGCCTCTATTGCTGGATCGTGGCTCCGGACGAGACCGCCTTCGTCGCGCTGCCCGTGCGCGACAACCCCGCCTCGCTCGATCCCCTCAAGCCCGGCGAGGCGCGGCGCTATCCCCGCGGCTACGGCCTCGACGAGATCGTCGCGGGCGAGCCGTTCGAGAACCTGTTTTCCTGCTTCGGCATCGAGGGCGGCCTGCCGCCGGAACTGGCCGCGCGCTGGCTGGCCGTCGCGCCGGGCGCGAACAGCGAGGCCAAACTGCTCCCGCCGCCCGACGTGCTCGATCTGCTGGAAAAAATCCGGGCGACGCCCGGCGTGACGGAGGCGACGGCGCGGATCGTCGTGCGCTGACAGCAAGAAGGGTGAAGCATGGCGCCGTTGGTCGGAAGTTTCCTGGGGGTCGTCCTCGGCTCGGCCCTGCTCGGGGCGCTGCTCGCCTGGGTTCTGCGGAAGGTGGCGTCCGTCTCGCGTCTGGCATCCTACGCGGCCGGCACCGCGGTGATGACCGTGGTCTATGCGCTCGCCGGGCAGGTGCCGCCCGCGCCCTTCGACCACGGGCTCGGCCACGTCGCCTTTCATGGCGTCGGCGGCTTCCTCGGCTTCGCGCTGCTTTGGCTGACGGCCGGGCGGCGCAAGAGGGCGTAGGGTGCGGGCCGGCATGGCACGTGAGGTTCCGAGGGCGTGGCGTCGCGCGCTCGCCGCGTTCGCCCTGACGGCGCTTGCCGCCTGCACGCAGCAGCAGGCCCCGGCCTGCGATCTCGATTCTCTCCGGCGCTACCCGATGACGAAGGCGGTCGAGAGCCGCGCCCTGCCGCTGCGCATGCCCGATCTCTTCTTCAAGTCCGAGGAGGAGCAGGCGGGGAAGACCAAGGACTTCGATCGGTTCTCCCTCGACGAGGCCGGCGCCGTCGCGATGCGGGCGGCGCTGGCCCGCGGGTTCGCGACCTTTGCGTCCATCGAGCGTCCGGTGCTCATGCTGGCGGCTCTGGACCACTGGACGAGCGGCGGCACCGGCCTGAAGGGCTTCTTCGTCCTCTCCGACAGCGTCCACTTCGACGAGGCCCTGCGCGTCCTCGACGCCGAGGGGCTCTCCGCCCACGCGGCGCTCCTGCGCGAGGGGGCCGCCCTGTTCGGCCCGGATTTCGGCGGCACCCAGGCCAAGCGCTACGCCCGCTGGAGCGACGGGCGCGGCGACATCCTGGACGAGGCGCTCGACGCCGCCCTGGACCGCCTGTCCGAGCGGTTCCGGGCGCTGCCGCGCCTCATCGACGAGGCGACGGCACGCATCTCCCGTTCGCCCGAACTCGCGGCGATCTACGAGCCCCTGCGCAGCGGGGCGGACGACGACGACCGCCTCGCCTTCCTCACCGGAGGCCTGTGGCAGTGCCTGAACCATTACGACGCGCCCGCCGCCGTGGCCGCCCGCCTCGCCGCCCTGCCGACGCCGCACGCTCGGATCGTCGCGGTGCGCATCTTCGAGGCGGAGATGCTGAACGGCTCGGTGCATCAGGCCTTCTTCAACTCCTCCGGCGTCCTCGCCCCCGATGTCGCCGCCGCCCTGAAGGCCATGAACCTGCCCGACCACGCCGCGGCGGTGGAGCGCGGCATCGCGATGTTTCCGAAACCCTATCCGCGCGAGACCGAGGCGCGCCGCGCCTTCATGGGCAAGCAGGACGAGGCCTTCGACGACGCGCTCGCCAACCTGACCGGCGACGTGGACGACGGAGCGATGCACGCGGCGATGATCGCCACGGCGCGTGCCGCCGATATCCTGCCGAAGTGATGAGGGCGCGAAACGTGACGTTGCCGACGGATGACGTTATCGAGGGTCCGCCGTGCCTCGGGCGCGGCGGACCGGGGCGGAAGCGCACGGGGCGCGCATGACCGGCGGATACGACGAGCGTTGCGCGGCCGACCTCGCCGCGGTGGGCGAGGGCCGCGACCTCTCCCGCGCCGACCGGGCATGGCTCGCCCGCGTCGTCACCGGCGCCGTACGCCCGAACCGCGACCGGCCGCTCTGGGACCTCGCCCACGCGCTCGCCGCCCTGGCGCGGGCGACCTCCGCCCGCGAGGGCCGCGACCTCGTGACCCTCGCCCTCGATCCCGGCCTTTCGAGCGCAGCGAACTGCGAGGCGCGCTTCTCCGGGCGTTTGGCCGCGGATGCCCGCGGTCTCGTCCTCGAAGGAGAGGCCGGCTGGCACACCGGCTGGTCCGGCCTCGCCCGGCTGCTGGCGCTTGGGGAATTCGTGCTGACGGCCGAGGAGCTGGCCGGGTTCGGCACCGTCACCGGCTGGCTCGACGAACTGGCCGCCGCGCCGGATTCCGAGGGCGCCGCCTTCCTGGCCAAGCGCCTCGCCCGGCATCTTACCGCCTACCGCAACGCCCACCTGCCGCTGGCACGGGAGGAGCGGCGCTTCCGAGCGCTGCTCGGCTTCCTCGGCGGGCGCCGCGCCTTCTCGGATGCCGACATCCTCGCCTTCTGGCAGGCCGAGATGGCGGCGGGCGAGCGGCCGGGCTTCCGCACGATCGCCGAGCATTTCGTGACCTTCGAGGCCGGCGCGCATCTGGTGGACGGCCTCGACGGATTGGCGTCGGCCGCCTCCCTCGACGCGCAAGAGGACGGGCATAGGGGCTGGGAGGAGCGCCTCGATGCCGCGCTCGCCGACCTCGCCGCCGCGGAGCCCGCCGCCTCGCTGGCGGTGCTGCTGGCCGACTGGCCGGAGGGGCCCAAGATCCTCACCGGTGCCGAGCGCGAGGATCTCGCCGACTTCCTGCGGCTGGAGCCGTTCCACCGCACCCGTCCGCTGACGACCCTGCGGGCGGCGAGTTTCGGGCGGGTGCAATCGGGCATCGCCAACCGCCTGCGCCGGGGCGGGGGCGGCGCCGACATCGCCGAGCGCGCGGCCTGCACGGACGCCGAGAGCTACGCGGCGCTCGCCGAGCGGGCGGCGGCGCTCGCCGCCCATCTCGCCCGGATGCTGCGGATCGCGGCGGCCCTCCGCATCCTCGAACGCGACGCCCTCTCCGATGAGGCCCGCGCCGCCCTCGACGCCGCCGAGGCCGACCTGCGCCGGGTGCGGCGGGCCGGCTTCGAGGACCGCGCCGGGCTGACCGCCGGCTTTGCCGCCGCCGAGACGGCTTTGCTGCGCGTCGCCGAGGAAACCGGCCGGCTGGAGCGGGCGCTCGCGGCGCTCGCCCGGCAGCATCCGCTGGACATTGGCTTCGAGGCCGACCGCGCGGTCTTCGCCGCGGCGTTGTCCGCGGCCTATGCCGGGGAGGCGGCGGCATGAGCGACGAGGCCCGCCTGCTCGCCGAACTCCACGCCACCCGCGCCCTGATGCGGGAACCCGCACCCGCGCCCCGCATCGGCCACGCCGCGCTCTGGGCGCACGCCACCCGCGCGGCCGGGAATCCGGTCGATCTCATTGTCGTTCGGGCGATCCGCACCGATCCGGGCGTGGCCCGCCGCTACCGCACCCTGCTCGGCGCCCAGGCCATCGCCCACGCACCGCTCGCCGCGGCAGCCTCGGACGGCGCGCTCCTGCGCCGCCGGGTCGGCCCGTTCGAACTGGAGATCCTGGAGGGCACGCCGCCCCTCCTGATCCTGCGCGGTGTCGAAGAACGCCCGCCCCGGACGATCGAGGCGTGGCTCGGCGACGAGGGTGTACGGCTCGACCTCGCGCCCCCGGTCGAGGGCGCGATCGTGCTGGCGCTCGATCCGGCGGTGCCGGAGGCGGAGGCGCTGGGCCGCATGCTGCGCGATCCGGGCAGCGCGGTGTTCCTGTTGTGAGAAGAGAAGCGCGAGCGCGCCGCAAACCCTCCCCCCATCGGATATCGGGCAAGCCCGATATCCGATGGGGGGAGGGTTTGGGCGCTTGGATCTGCGGGCGCCCCCGCATGACCCCGCCCGCGATCCTCATCATCATCCCCACCACCGCCGGCCCCCTGCGCCTGCGCGCGCTCACGCCCCGCTCCGGCCTGCCGGCCTCGGCCGCCTTCGCCGACGGCGATTACCGCCCGCTGCCCTGGTCGGCCGACTATGCCCGGCTGTGCGCCGCGGGCGGGCCGCTCGCCCGGCTCGTCGGGCACGAGGTCGGCCCGCACGAACTCCGCCTGTCGGGCTCGTTCGATGCCGGGCGCTCTTGGGAGGTCCCGGTCGGCCTCGCCCACGGGCTGACCGCGCGCGGCCACCGCCTCGTCGCCGAGCCCGCGGAAGCCGACCTGATCCTGTGGGCCACCGGCGCGGTCGATCTCGACCTCGCGGTGCTGCCCGGCGACTACGCGCTCCTCGACAAGATCGAGCGCTCCCGCAGCCTCCTCGCCGAGGCGCCGCGGGCTCGCCTCGCGGTTTTGCTGCCGGACGGGCCGGAGCGGGCAGCGGCCGAAACCGCCGTTCGCGCGCTCGGGCGGCCCGAAATGCTGCCGGGCAAAGGTCTGACGGCGGCGCTCGACGCGCTGACGCGACCGGCGGATCCGCCCGTCGCCGCCGAGGCGCCCCCGCCGGCACGCCGGCTCCGTCGCCTCGCCCTGCCTGTGGGCGCGCTCGCCGCCGCGGGCGTCGCCGCGATGGTCGCCTTCACACCGCGTTCGGTCCCGAGCCTCAGCACGAAAGAGCCCGCGGCGACCTTCGCTGCCACGACGGCGGCCGAGCCGCCTGCGCGCGAGCCGGGCACTGCCGCCGCCACGGCAGCGAAGCCACCGGACGCCGACCCTGCTCCGGCGCCGAAAGCGCCCGCCGCCCCCATGATCCATGTCGAGGAGTTGCGCGCGCCCGCCGGCTCGTCCTGCCGCCGCGTTGCCTTCGGGGCCGATGCGCCCGAGCGGCGTCCCGTGCCGGTCGAGACCGCGGATCGCTTCGCCCCGACCCGCCTCGCGCCGGACCTGTGCGGCATCGCTGTCCGGGCCGAGGCGCCCGCCTCCCGGATCGAAGTCGGCCCGGAGCTGCGCGCCGCCGCCCTGCCCCCGGTGCGGCTCGCCGACGGGGCGCAGGGCTACTTCCTGCGCGAGGGCGGGCGCCAAAACCTCGTCTACGCGGTCCAGGCCGTCACCGAGGCGGGCGCGGCGTCCGGCCCGCGCCTCGTCCATGCGCTCACGCGCTGAGGGAGGCCCGATGGGAACGGCGATGGGACTGCAATCCGTTCACGGCTTTTTGACCTATGGCCTTCAGCCGGGCATAGAGCCGCGACGAAGCGGAGGGAAGCGATGACCTCGATTCGCCGGAAACACCGCCCCCTCGGGGCAGGAGCCTGCCTGCTGCTCGCACTCGGGATGTCCGGCCCGGCCGCGGGCCAGAGCGTCGGGTTCGATCCCGCCGATTACGGGCGGGCGCAACTGCCCCTGCGCCAGACCACCGGCGACGCGGCCGCCTATGTCGATCAGAACAAGGGCGCGTTCGAGCCGATCGCGGAGCTCGATCCCAAGGACGGGCTCGCGGCGCTTGCCCGCCCCATCGGCCGCGTCGACATCGTGCTCAAGAATACCCGCACCGGCCAGCAGGTCGGCGCGTCCTGCACCGGTACGCTGCTGCCGGGCGACTATGTGCTGACCAACCACCATTGCCTGCCGCAGGGCGGCGAGATGGTGCCGGTCAAGGCGTCGATCCTGATGGATTACCTGACGCTCGACGGGAAGGGCTCGCGCCGCTTCGAGATCGACCCGAAGCCGGTCGAGTTCGACGCGCGGCTCGACTACGCGCTGGCCCGTGTCGCCGGCAACCCGACCGCGACCTACGGCGCCGCGAAGCTTTCCGGCGATGCGATCCCCGGCAACCGCTCGATGCTCGTCATCCACCATCCCCTCGGGCGGCCGAAGGTGATGAGCCGCTTCCGCTGCTTCGCCCTGAAGGACCAGGCCGAGGGGCCGGACCTGCGCCATCGCTGCGACACGCTCGGCGGCTCGTCGGGCTCGCTGATGTTCGACGCCTCGGTGGCGGGGGTGGCGCTCCACAAGGAGGGCGGGCTCGATCCCAAGGACACGACGAGCTTCAACAACGCCACGCGGCTGACCGCACTTCTGGGGCGCAGCCCGATCCTGGCGAAGATCGCGGCGGCGCAGGGGCGCCCCGTGGCCGCTGCTGACCCGGCGCCGCTGCCCACTGCTGCCAACCCGGTGACGGCGCCCGCGCCCGCCGCCGACGGGCCGCTCGATCCGGCCCGGATGAACGCGATCCTGCGGGGCCGCTGAAGACCGACAAAAAAATTCGGCGGCGGACGCGCGAAACGCGCTCTGGGCCGCCCAAGGACGGGGTGTGAGGGGCCGAAGCAAGGCCCGGGATCGAGAGGGGGACCCGATGCGAAGCGTCGATGCGCTCGTGCGAAACACCGCGCCTGCGCGCCGCCGGGCGGCGAAGGGCGGGCACCGGCCAGCAGCGTTCAGCCGCGCCGGCTCGGCCGTGGCGGCCTGCCTCGCCGTGCTGCTCGCGGGCCAAGCGCTCGCCAACCCGCTGACCCAGGTGCCCGGCAATGGGCCCGGCAATGGGCCCGGCGTCCGCCCGGCGGAGGCCGAGGCGCCCCCGCCGCGCGACGAGGTTTTGGAGCGGGCGGAGGCGGGCGCCGCCAACCCGAGCGCCACCGCGATCATCCGCTCGCTCGCCCCCTTCGCCGACGGCAATCCCGGCGCTCCGGCGGCGGCGCTCTCGGTCGCCCCCGGCGACGGCGGCCCGGCGGTTCGGGTGATCGCCGCCCGCTCGGTCGATCTCACCGTCTTCTTCGCCTACGACAGCGCCCGCCTGACGCCCGAGGCGCGCATCCAGCTCGAACCGCTGGCCGAGGCCCTGCGCGCGCCGGCCTTGGCAGGCCAAAGCTTCCTCATCGCCGGCCACACCGACGCGGCCGGCGGGCTCGCCTACAACCGCCGCCTCTCGCTCGCGCGGGCAAGGGCCGTGAAGGTTCATCTCGTCGAGGGCTACGGCGTCGCGCCGGAGCGGCTGCGCGTCCACGGCTGGGGGCCGAGCCGCCCGAAGGACCTTTCGGCGCCGCTGTCGCGGGTGAACCGCCGGGTCGAGGTCAGCCTGATCGCGCCGGCCCGCACCGGGGCGCTGCGCTTCGTCCTGCCCGCCGCGACGACCTGCGCCGGCCTCCCTGACCCGCGGGCGACGGCCTCCCTCGACCTCGACGATTTCGACGCGGCCCCGACGCCGCTGCCCTGCGCCGACTGACCGCCGCCCCCTGGAGACTTCCTTGATGTTCGCTCGTGCCCAAAAAACCTCTTTCGCGGCTGCCCTGTTCGCGCTCGCCGCTGGCCTCACGCTGCTGGCGGCGCCCGCGCAGGCGCAGGGGAAGCCCAACCTCGTGGTGATGGGCGAGGATGCCGACGAGGACGCAGTGCCCCGCGGCAACCGCATCTTCCAGCGGGTCATCGCCGAACTGTCCGAGACGATGAACCTGCGCGGCTACAACGTCTACGACGAGACCGCGGTGGCGATGGGCTTCACCCAGGCCAACCGCGTGCGCCGCCGCGACGCCGAGCTGATCGAGGTCGCCCGCGCGGTCCAGAATCCGCCCCTCGAGGTGGTGGCGGTGTTCCAGATCTACGCCTCGGCCTCGAAGTCGGCCTATTCCGACATCGTTCGGCCGGAGGTGCGCATCCCCGGCCGGCTCCTGAACGTGCGCACCGGCCAGTCGCTCGGCTCGTTCGAGGTGGCCGGACTGCAATTGCCGCCCCTGCCGCAGGGCTGCGACCGCGAATGCCTGCTGGAGCGGGTCGGCGCCGAGGCCAAAGCAATCGCGGGCGACGTCGCGGCGGCGCTGGCGGCCAAGCTCGACGGCGTCATCGCCCCCCGCCGCGGCGCCGATGCCGGCCCGCCGCCCCCCGCCGCGGCGCCCGTCGCCCCGCTGGGCGGAGCCGTTGCAGCGGCGCCCGGCGCAGAGGCCTGCGGCGGCCTGCCGAGCGCCTACGTGGTCAAGCTCAACGGCTTCTCGGCCCAGGAAGTGCAGGCCGCCGAGGAGTACATGGCGGCCTTCCGCTGCTACGAGCATCACCGCCCGGTCCGTTCCGGCGGCGCAACCGCCGATTACTGGTACGAGACCCGCTCCGACTCCGCCCGGCTGGGCCGCAACCTGCGCCTGATGCTGGAGCACATGAGCGCGCCCGGACAGGTCCAGTTCTCCGGCAATACCTTCGTCATCAGCCGCGTCGCGACCCGGTAAGCCACCCTCTCCGCCAGCCCCACTTTGAGGAGTTTCCCGATGATCGACGGATCGTTTCTGCGCGCCCTGTTCGCCCGCTTGCGCCGGCCTTCGCTTCGCGGCCTCGTCGCCGGCCTCGTCGGCGCCCTGGCCGCGATCCTGCCGGCCCGCGCCGAGCCGGTCTTCCCGCCCGCCGGCTCGCTCGGCCTCGCGCCGCCCGCGGGCATGACCCCGGCCAAGAGCTTCGCCGGGTTCGAGCATCGCTCCGGCGCCTCGATCATCCTGATGGAGATGCCGCCGGAGGCCTGGGACCAGATCAGCCAAAAATTCACGCCCGAGGCGGTGGCCGCGAGCGGCTTCCGGGTGAAGGGCGAGCGCGAGGCGCTGCCGGTCCAGGGCGGCGAGGGCTTCGTCCTGCGCGGCAGCCAGAGCGCCAACGGGCTCACCTATACCAAGTGGGTTGCGGTGGTGCGGGGCGCCCCCGGCACCGGCCTCGTCACCGTGCAGGTGCCGGAGAGTGCGGCCAAGCAGGTGCCCGGCAAGGCGGTCGAGGCGGCGCTCCGCACCATCGCCTTCCGGGCGAAGGCCAGCGTCGCCGATCAGGTCGCGGCCCTGCCCTACACCATCGGCGACACCGCCGGGTACCGGCCGGTGGTCGTGTTCGCCGGCAACAGCCTGATCCTGACCGAGGGGCCGAAGGACGTCGATCCGCAAGGAGAGCAGCCCGCCATCCTCATCACGCCGTCCCTCGGGCAGGTGGCGGTACCCTCGGGCGGGGAGGCCACGCTGGCCCGCCGCGTCTTCGCCGCGCACAAGGACGCGCGGGACGTAGCCGTCACCGGCGAGGAAAGTTCGCCCCGCGGCTCGGCGATCGTGGTGCGGCTGCGCGGCACCTACACCGACACCCGGACCAGCCGCCCGATGGCGATGACCCAGACCATGGTGTTCGAGGGCGACCGCTACCTGCGGGTGCTCGGCTTCGCCGACGCCGCCAAGGCCGACGCGCTGGCCCGCGCCGAGCGCGTCGCGGCCTCCGTGGCCTTGCGCTGAGACGGGGGCGGGCGGGGCTCGTCGCGCATGATGCTGATCCTGACCGCGATCGTCTGGACGCCCGCGCTGCTGCTGGCGCTCGGCCTCGGGCTCGCCTTCCTCACCGGCTGCCACGTCGACGAGGGCAGCCGGCACCCTTGCGTGATCTGCGGCCTCGATCTCGGCGGGCTGCTCTACACGCTGACGATGATGGGCTGGCTGATGATCCCGATGCTGCCGTTCATGGTGCTGACGCTGCTCGTCGGCCTCGGATCGGGAATGTGGGCGCTGGTGCGGGGATGGTGGGCGTGAGGGAGGCGGGGCGCTTCATGGGATGCATGATCCGAGGCCTGTGTCTGGTGCTGGCGATCGGGCTCGGCGCGAGCCCGGCCCGCTCGCAAGTCGATGGCTCCGTCACGCCGCTGCCCTTCACTTCGTCGGCGGAACTGCGCGCCGCCACCGTCGCCCGCGAGGTCCGCGCCTTGCGTGCCGCCAACCCGGTCGCCGCGGCCGAGACCGCCCGCGAGATGGCGCGGCACGACTACGATACGATCTTCCGCGGCTTCCTCGACGGCACGCCCCTGCGCTCGGACGATGCCGGCGACGTGCTCGCCGCGTTCGTGGCGCTGCAATGGATGGTCGCCAACGATTCCATGACCGAGCCGAGCCCCTCGGCGCTCAAGGCGATCCGCCGGACCTTCGTCGAACCCCTGGCGGTCAAGCCGCCGCTGTCGCAGCCCGCGACCCGCGCGGCGTTCGCCGAGCAGGTGAAGCTGCGCATGGTGCTCCACCACGCGGGCTGGAAGGCGGCCAAGCAGCTCGGCGTGCTGCCGCGCTTCCTCGCCACCCTGTCGAACGAGTTCATTCCGGCGAGCAAGCTCCAGGCGCTGGCCCTCACCGACGAGGGGCTGGTGGGCAAGGGGGCCCGCCGGTCCGCCCTGATGCCGGATGCGCCTCCTCCGGTCGCCGACGCCCGCCCGACACCGCCGCCGACGCCCGCTGCGCCGCCGCCCGACGCCGCGCAGCCGCCGCGCCATGCCGCCAATTGGGACACGGTCGAGGGCGTGTATTTCCGCTCCACCACCGGCTTCGGCGTCGGCGGCATGATGACCATCGACTTCGAGCCGCTGATCTTTTTGCGCGACGGCACCTATTACGAGATCGCCGACACGGCCCTCGAAGACGTTGACCTGTCGGCAGAACGCATCGCCAAGCCACGCCGGTTCGGCCGCTGGACGCGGGCGGCCAAGGGCTTCGTGCTGACGGATTCCAAGGGCAAATCCAACGACTACGCGCTCGGCGACGGCAGCTTCTTCCGCGCCTTCCCGGCCGCCTCCGGCGAGAGCGTGAAGCGTTCGTATCGGCGCCTGTCGGGCGGCGGCAACACCGCTTTGGGCGGCAGCGTCTCGATCGCCGTCGAGAGCCGCTACGACTTCCGCCCGGACGGCAGCTACGGCCGCGGCGGCTCGGTCGGGGCGATCAATTCGGGGGGCGACTCCGGCGTCGGCACCGCGATCGGCCGCCGCCGCGCGCCGGAGGGCGGGCGCTACGCCCTCGACCGCCACACGTTGACCCTCACGGCCGCCGACGGGCGCAGCCGCCGCGTCTTCTTCGCCTACAGCTCGCAGAAGGAGCCGCCGGAGATCGACCGCGACATGATCTTCATCGGCGACGACGTGTTCTCGTCCGATGACTGAGCGCCCCGTCCGCCCATCGGCCCGGAGGCCGGCATGAGACTCGTCCGTACCGCCGCCCTTCACCTGCGCGAGGGCACCTCCGACAAGGTCTACGAGGTCGATCTCGTCGAGAACGACGCGCTCGCCGGCCCCGCGCGCTTCCTCGTGAACACCCGCCACGGGCGCCGCGGCGCGGTCCTGCGCGAGGGCGCGAAGACCGCGCAGCCCGTCTCCGCCGAGGCAGCGCAAAAGCTCTTCGACAGCGTCGTCGTGTCGAAGCTCAACGGCGGCTACCGCCGCACCGACCTGCCCGACGTTGTGAAGCCGGCCGGCGACGCGCCGGGGGGGCGCGACGGGGTGCTGCTGGCGCGGCTTACGGCCTGTCGGCGGGAGCGGTGGCCCGAGCGCGACCGCGCCCGCCTGCTCTGGCGCATCGGCCAGTTGCGGATCGCCGCGGCGCTGCCCGACCTGCTCGCACTGGCCAAGGATCTCGAGCCCGCCCAGGCGCCCTACACCCTGGTCTGGGCGCTGGACCGCACCGGGGGCGCGGCCGCGCGGCCGGCGCTGGAGGCGATCGCCGCCGCCAGCGACAGCGTCGCGACCCGCGATCTCGCCCGCTTCGCCCTCGCACCGGACGCCCCCGCCTCCGACCCGGACCTTCCCGATACGATCGCCCGCCCGGCCGAGGCCGGCGACGCGGACGGCCTGTGCGGCGCCCTCGACGGGCTCGCCCGCACCGATCCGGGCCGGGTCGGGCCGGCCCTGGTGGCGCTCGGGCGCCGCGCGCGGGGCGACGGCGGCCTGCACGCGACGCTCTGCGCCGCGATTCCCCGCCTGCCGGCTCGCCCACCCTACCTGATCGGGCTTCGCCGGCTGTTCAAGCACGCCGAGATGGCCGACGATGCCGGCCTTTTCGCCGCGACCGCATATCGCTTCGAGACCGCGGAGCCGATGTACTGGCGCGGCGAGGGCCATGCCTACGTGGCGGAGCTGCGCCGCTCCTTCCCGCTCGATAGCCTGCGCCGCGGCGCCGACACGATCGTCGGCCTCTCGACCGTGACCCACGACTACCTGCGCCGCCGCATCTGGCGGGCCTTGCGCAAGCGCGGCGAGGTCGGCGATCCGACCTTCGCCGCGATGGCGGCGGACTATCTGCTGAACCTGCGCCCGGACGATCTGCGGCCGCGATCCGCCTGGACCTCCTGGGTGCGCCGGCCCGGCGGGACCTGGGGCCGCGAGCCCCGCGCCTACGGGCCATTGGGCCATCACTGGACCGCCAACCAGCTCCTGTACCGGAACGCCGCCGGCATGGTGGCGCGTCCGAAATCCCTGCGCTTCGTCGAGACGGCCGAGCCCGATCCCGACAGCCGCGACGAGGCCTTTCCCGATCTCTGGAGCGCCCGGCCCGATCTCGCGCTCTGCCTCGCCGCGGGCTCGGCGATCGCGCCGGTGGCCATGCTCGGCGTGCGCGTGCTGCGGGCCGACGCCGCCGCCCGCGAGGCCCTGACGTCGGCCGAGCTCGGCCGCCTGCTCGCCGCGCCGATCCTTCCCGTGCAAAGCCTCGGCTTCGACACCGCCCGCGACCGCCTCGCCCGCGGCACGGCCGATCCCGAACTCCTGGCGGCCCTGGTCGCCGCCCGCCTGCCCGAGGCGCGCGGCCTCGCGCTCCAGCGGATCGAGGCCGATCCCGCCCTGCCCTGGCGGGAGGACGGCCTCGCCTTCGCCCTGCTGACGAGCCCGGAGCCGGAGGTCGCCGCGGCTCTGGCGCGGCTCGCCGGACGCGGCATGCCCCGAGACGTGGCTGCGGCGCTGGGGCAACGGCTGATCGCGTGGCTGCGGGCGATGCCGCCCGCGCCCGACGTGACGGCGCAAGCCGCGATCCGGGCGATGCGCGCGGGCCTTCCCGCCCTGTGGCCGGCTCACGACATGCCGCTGGCGCGCGACGGCCTCACGGATCTGGCCCGCCATTCCGCACCCGAGGTCGTGGCAGCCGTTCTCGACCTGCTGACGCGCTCCGGCACGGACGCCGACAGCCTGCCCTCCGACCTCTGGGACGCGCTGATCGGCTCGGCCTCCGAAGAGATTCAGGCCGCGGCCTTCGGCCTGCTGGCCCGCTCCGACGACGCGCGTCTCGCCGCGCAGGCCGAGCGCGTGCTGGCGTTGGCGAGCGGCCCGTCGCCGGCCCTACGGCTCGCGGCGCGTCCCCTGGTCGTGCGCCTTGCCGCCCTCGATCCGGCACTGGCCGAGCGTCTCGCGCGGGAGCTGGTCGACGCGCTGTTCCGCACCGCGCCGGACGATGCCTTCCCGGCCGATATGGTCGCGCTCCTGACCGAGGCGATGTCCGAACAGTTGACCGCCCTCGATCCCGGCACCGTCTGGCGGCTCCTGCAGGCACGGGCCAAGGGCGCCCGGCTGCTCGGGGCCACGCTGCTGAACGAGCGCGCGCCCGATCTCTTCAGCGTGCGCCAGATCGCCCGCCTCGGCGGCCATCCGCACGTCGCGGTGCGGCGTTGGGCGATGGCGGCTTGCGAGGCCGCGCCCGCCCGCTTCCAGGCGGAAGCGGAGGACGCCGTACTCCTGATCGAGAGCGACTGGCCCGACGCCACCGCCTTCGCCCGCACCTGTTTCGAGACCTGGCCCGAGGAGGCCTGGACGCCCGCCGCGCTGGCGGTCGTCACCGATAGCGTCCGTCCGGAGGTGCTGGCCTTCGCCCGGACGCTCCTGCGCAGCCGCCTCGGGCCGGGTGATGTGCAGGCGCAAGTCCTGCGCCTGCTCGAACACCCCTCCCCCTCCATGCACCTCCTCGTCACCGAACTCCTCACCGAGCAGGCGGTCGCGAGCGAGGACGCCTTCGCCCGGCTGATCCCGCTCGCCCGCATCGTGATGCTGCAGGTGCTCAAAGGCCGGGTCGCCAAGGACCGGATGGCCGCCTTCCTGCGGGCGCAGGCCTTGAGCCGCCGCGAGCGGGCCGAGCGCCTGCTGCCGCTCTTTTCCGACCTTTCGCTCAGCGGCACCGCCCGCGACCGCGCCGCGGCGATCCTGACCTTGCGCGACATCGCCCAAGCCCATCCCGGCCTCGACACGCCGCTCGACCGGCGCGCGCCGGAGACGCGGGGCCCCGGCGCCCGCGCGGAGGCCGCCCGATGAACTTCGTCCACCGCTATCTCGGGCAGAGCCGGGCCGAATCCGACGCGGGCGCGACCCGCCTCGGCTTCGCGCCCGATACCTTGCGCCAGCCGACCTTCTTCACCGGCAAGGTCGCCCGCCACCTACCGTTCCGCGAGGCGATCTCCGCGCTCCACCACGTCGTCGTGTCGGACCTGCGCTTCAAGCCGAAGGACCGCACCGCCTACCTCGCGTGGCTCCAGGCCAACGAGCAGCAGCTTCTCGCCGAAGCGCTGAGCGACCGGGACGCGATCCGCAACGAGATCGAGGCCCTGCGCCGGGAAGCCGGGGAGATCGACCTGCGCAGCGGCGCCATCATGCGCCCGTTCCACCACGCGCGGCAGCGTTACTTCAACTACCTCTACAAGGAGAACTTCGACGCCTGGATCGTGCTCGATCCGGTCATCACCGTGCATCCCGACGAGATCTTCTTCGAAGCCTTCAGCCTCGACGAATCGAGCTACGGGCGCCTGTCCTGCGACCACGACACGTTCGAGCGCCTCGGCGCCATGGCCTACGGCACCACCAACATCGATTACAGCCACGCCCTCTACGACGAATTCCAGAAGATCCGCAGCTACCGCGACACCGAGCTGTCGATCGACCCGACCGGCTTCGAGGTGCAGACCACCGGCGAGGCGGCCTATCGCGAGGACAAGATCGAGCTGCCCGATTCGTGGATGCGCGGCTTCCTGCAAGTGTCGAGCGCGATGGCGCAGCCGGCCTTCACGGTCGATCTCCACCCGGTGGACATGCACGCGATCCTGACGCGCCTCGGCGCCCGGCGGGAGCGGCACGGGCCGCGCTCGCTGCGCTTCCTGCTGGAGCCCGACCGGCCGGTCGGCGTCGTGATCGAGCCCTGGAACGAGCGGCTGACCTTCCGCCGCTCGATCTACAGGGGACAGACCGGCGCCGAGATCCGGCTGTGGGGCCGGCGGCGGCTGGCGATCCTGGCGCGTGCCCTGCCGCTCGCCAAATCCGTGCGGCTGCATCTGCTGGGCACCGGGCTGCCCTCCTTCGCCGTGCTCGATTTCGGCGGCTTGCGCTTCACGCTGGGCCTGTCCGGTTGGACCGCCAACGACTGGTCGCGCGCCGGCCGGTTCGACCTGCTGGCGCCCCGCACCGACGTCGATGCCGACACCGCCGCCCGCGTCTTCGCCGCGCTCGGGCAACGCCATCTCGCCAACGCCGAGGTGCTGAGCCGTGACACCGGCCTCGCCCGCTCGACCGTCGAGGCGGCGCTCGGCGGCTATGTCCAGGCTGGGCGCGCCATGTTCGACCTCGACAAGCGCGTCTACCGCCTGCGCGAACTGACCCGCGAGCCGCTGGATGCGGGCGCGCTCCGCTTCGCCTCGGAGCAGGAGGCCAAGGCCGACCGCTTCCTCCATGCCGGGCTCGTCGCCCTCGATCCCGTCCGCCACGCCGACGGCCTGCGCTGGATCTCCGGCACCGTGCTCGACGACGGCACGCCGTTGCGCCCCACCGTCGAGATCGACGCCGACGACCGCATGGTCGGCGGCTCCTGCGGCTGCAGCTACGCCATCCGCAACCGGCTGATGCGCGGCCCCTGCGAGCACATGCTGGCCTTGCGCCGCTACTTCCACGCACAGGTCGAGGGCAAGCCGATGGGGTCTCGGGCGTGAGAAGTCCGCGATTGATGCCGGCCAGCAGTCGGTCTACGATTCACGCTACGAGGGGCGCCTGCCGGGGCGGACCTTGCATCCCGGGCGGCGTTTCGCCGTCCCTGCACCCTGCCCGGCAAAGCGTCACCGGCCCGCTCTTCACTGGGCCGGCACTGACCACCCGGCGGCGTTCGCGGTTTGGGTTCGCCGAACCCAAACGCCGCCGGGTGGTCGTGCCGGCATCGAGTGGAGCGTGCCGGTCCCGAGACTTGACGAAGGCATTCCGGCCGGCGTCCCTCGTTCCATTTCCTGCTTCCGAGGGCTGCCCATGAGCACGCAGCCCGGCTCGCTGACCCGCCAGCAGCTCTACGACCGCATCCGCGAGTCCTCGAAGGACGAGGTGATCCTCGAGGAGATGATCCGCCTCGGCTTCTGGCCGGACGGGGCGGACCGGCCGAACGTCCCCGCCGACCTGATCCGCCGCCGCGGCGAGATTTCCCGGGAACTCGCCGACCTGCACCGCCGCGAGGCGCTGTGGCGCGATCCGGAGGCTGCGCTCAAGGAGATGCATCGCCGCCGCAAGAAGGCGGCCCTGGAGCGGCGGCGCGAGACCAAGCTGCGCAACGCCCGCACCCGCCACGAGCGGGCGCTCGCGTGGCACGCGCGCCGCAACGAGGACGTGCTCCATCTCGGCGAGGGCGTCTCGGCCGGCCTCTTGGCACCGGACGAGACCGGGCGCGAACCGGGGCCGGGCCTGCCGAGGCTGGCGAACCCCAAGGCGCTCGCCCAGGCCATGGGCATCCCGATGGGCGAGTTGCGCTTCCTCGCCTACGACCGGGCGCTCGCCACCGTCAGCCATTACCGCCGCTTCACCATCCCGAAGAAGACCGGCGGCACCCGCCTGATCTCGGCGCCGATGCCGCGGCTGAAGCGGGCGCAATACTGGGTGCTCGACGCGCTGCTGGCCCACGCCCCCGTCCACGAGTCTGCCCACGGCTTCGTCCCCGGCCGCTCGATCGTCACCAACGCCAGCGCCCATGTCGGGCGCGACGTGGTGGTGAACCTCGACCTCAAGGATTTCTTCCCGACGCTCGATTATCGCCGGGTCAAGGGCAAGTTCCGGGGGCTGGGCTATGCCGAACCGGTCGCCACCGTACTGGCGTTGCTCTGCACCGAGCCGGATACCGACGACATCGAGATCGACGGCCAGCGCCTCCACGCGGCGCGGGGCCCCCGCCGCCTGCCGCAGGGGGCGCCGACGAGCCCGGCGCTGACCAACCTGATCTGCATCCGCCTCGACAGGCGCCTCACCGGCCTCGCGAGAAACCTCGGCTTCACCTACACGCGCTACGCCGACGACCTCACCTTCTCCGCCTCCGGCACGGCGGCGGAGAAGGTTGGGCCGCTGCTCAAATATGTCGGCGAGATCGTCGCGGCCGAGGGCTTCACCGTCCATCCCGACAAGACCCGGGTGATGCGCCGCGGCCGCCATCAGGAAGTGACGGGGCTGACCGTGAACGAGCGGGTCGCGGTGCCCCGCGAAACGCTGCGCCGGTTCCGCGCCCTCCTCCACGCCCTCGACCGGAACGGGCCCGCCGGCCGAAGCTGGGGCCGCAGCGCGGATCACGCCGTGCTGCGGGCGGCGCTGGGCTTCGCCCACTTCGTCCGGATGGTCACGCCCGAGGCCGGCGCCCCGCTGGTGGCGCAGACCCGCCGGCTCGCCGAACGGCACGGCGTAGGCGTTGGCGAGGCGCGCCCGCGCATCCCGTCGTTCCGTCAGCGTTCGGCGGAGGGCGCGGTGCCGCTGGCGCGCTGGTGGAGCCCGGCGGAGCCATCCGCCCCGCGGCCCGACCCGATCCTGGCGGAAGCCGAGGCCGAAGCGGCGAAAGCCGCGGAGCACGCCCGCCGTCCCGCCGCTCCCGGCCGCAGCGGCCTGCCCTCGATCGGCCGAGCGGGCCCGTCGGGTGCCGCGCGACCGCTCGGCGACCCGGAACCCCCGTCGGGGAGCGGCGCGGACGGCGGAACGATGAAGCCGTGGATGGTCGTGCTCGGCGTCTTCGTCCTGTTCCAGGCCGGCGCGGTCGTGCATCCCGTCATCGGCCTGCTCGTCCTCGTGGCGGCCGTTGTGATCGGGCTGCGGCGCTGGTTCCGCCGCCGCCGCTGAACGCCGACTCGGCGAGCCGCACGGAGCGCCGAAGACGCTGCTGCCGCATCGGGTCGTGGAAGGGCGGTGAGACGTCGGAGGGGATGGTGGGTGCGACGGTGATCGAACCTGTGTGACCCGACCGGCTGGACCCGAACCCGTACGGTCCCCGATGCCGAGCAGGCCTTTCCCGAGCCGCCGACGCGTTCGTCGACGCCCGCTCTCGGGCGCCTCGCCGACGCTCGTGCGGTGCGCCGCCGCATGCGAAGGAGGTCCGATGACGGACCAATCCGACGGAGTCCGGCCCCTCCGCGCCGGGGCCCGGCCCACGCTGTTCGACGCGGCCTCGGCGTACCTGCCGTTCTTCGACGATCTGCCCGCGTCGGTCGTCGCGCGGCTCGCCGCCGGAGGGTACGGACGCGGGCTGCTGACGGCCTCGCTCCGGGCTCGCCTGCGCAAGGCGGGCTTCGCCGACATGGGGGCGCTGGCGCTGGCTTCTCCGGCCGATCTCATGGTGGTGCGCAAGGTCGGCCCGGTGCGGGTCGACGCGATCCGGGCGCATCTGCTCGGCGAGATCGCCCGGCTCGTTCCGGGGGCGCGAGTCCTCCACGACCGGACCGCGACCGACCGGCGGCGCATGGAGCGTCTGCGCGCCGTGCCGCTGGAGCGACTTGCCCTCGACGCGGCCCTCGTCGGCCGGCTCGCCCCTGCCGGCACGACCTGCGCCGATCTGGCCTCGCGGCGGCGTCCCGAGATCGGGCCGGACCGCGCGTCGAGTGCGGCCGACCTCGACAGGATCGTCGCTGCGCTCGTTCGGGTGCTGCTGCCGGAATCCCCACGGGTCCCGCCGGCGGCGGATCCGGAAGCCGGGGAAGAGGCGCTCGCCGCGCACGACTGCGCCGCGCTTCTGCGGGACCGGGACCGCGAATGGGACGAGGCGGCGCCCGCACCCCCCATCCGGCCGGGCCGGACGCCGTGAGCCTCCGCCTCGTGCCGCGGGCCGGCAGGCGCCCGGTGGGGGTGCGCGAGCGGATGTATCTCGCCCGCGTTGCGGTGCGCCTGGGCTTGTGCGTAAGACCACGGCGATGACCGACCGTCCGACTCCCGAGGGCACGCCGCCGATCTCCGGCGCTCCGGCCCGTCCGCTCCTCGTTCTCGCCTCGGCCTCGCCACGGCGGCTGGCGCTGCTGCAGCAGGTCGGGATCGAGCCGGACGCATTGCTCCCCGCCGACATCGACGAGACGCCGCGCAAGTCGGAATCGCCCCGCGAACTCGCCCGCCGCCTCGCCCGCGGGAAGCTGGAGGCGGCCCAGGCCGCGGCCCGGCGGCGGGAGGACCTGCGCGGCGCTTATCTCGTCTCCGCCGACACCGTGGTGGCGGTGGGCCGGCGCGTGCTGCCGAAAGCCGAGACCCTCGACGAGGCCGCCGATTGCCTGCGCCTGCTCTCGGGCCGGGCGCACCGGGTCTATACCGGCGTCTGCGTGCTCTCGCCCAAGGATCGCTTGCGCGAGCGCATGGTCGAGACGCGGGTGCGCTTCAAGCGCCTCTCCAACCGCGAGATCGAGGGCTACCTCTCCTCCGGCGAGTGGCGCGGCAAGGCCGGCGGCTACGCCATCCAGGGGCTCGCGGGCGCCTTCGCGGTGAAGCTCGTCGGCTCCTACAGCGCGGTGGTCGGCCTGCCGCTGAACGAGACCATGAGCCTCCTCGAAGGCGAGGGGTTTCCGGTGCGAGGCGCCTGGGGAGCGGCGGCGTGAGGGCGGCCCCGGCGAAGAAGGCGCCGCCCTGCCCGATCTGCGGCCGCCCGGCGACGCCTGAGGCCAAGCCGTTCTGCTCCCCCCGCTGCGCCGACATCGACCTCGGCCGCTGGCTCGGCGAGCGCTACGTCATTCCGGGACCGGTCGACGAGGACGCCTCTCCCCCGCCGCCGGAGCGCGGCGACGACCGCTCCCGCTGAGGCCGTCACCGCTTCGTCAAAAAACCCGACCCCGACAGGCGAAACGAGGCTGGACAGGACCCCGAGCCTTCCTTATACCCCCGCTCCGTCGCCAGCGCACAGCGCAGCGGCCGATGCCCAGGTAGCTCAGTTGGTAGAGCATGCGACTGAAAATCGCAGTGTCGGTGGTTCGATTCCGCCCCTGGGCACCATAACTCCCTGCAGACATTGATATATGGCAGATCACGGCTTGGCTTGACTGCCGTCCGTTGCGCGAACCTTCGCGAAAACTTGCCCTGATTTGAAGCCTCTCGTCGCGGTTTTCGCGAGTCCGCCCGCCTTCGCGACCGGGATCGGTCCAGTAGGGCTCGGTGGCGTTCGATCACCGCCGCAACACGTCGAAAACGCTTCGGCCGCTGCCACCATCGCGGACATGGCCGCGTAGCTGGCTCATCGCCAGCCACATCCGCCGTCTACGGCGCGTTGCAGCCGATGCAGATGTCGCGCACGACGCGCTCCCGCTTCGGACCGGTCGCTTGGTTCGGCAGGCGCCCATCGGGTCGCGGGACCGCTTGGTGAGCACTCATCGCCCAGGGCCGCCGGGCTGGCGCCTCGGCCGGTTCAGGCTGCGGGGCGGGTGCGCGGGGTTCGGTCAGCATCATGCCCTGTGCCGCCGCATCGCCGGCGGCGAGGACGCTCGCCAACACCACAATCAGGATCACGCCTCTGGCCGCCATGACCGCCTCCCTGCCGGAGGCCAACGCGGGACGCCGGGAAACGGTCCCCTGCGGGCGTCGTCCCGCGCGACGCGGCCTTCCGAGTTCGGGATACGGGCCTCCCTGCGCTTCCCACCCCGCCGAAACGGCAAGCGACAACGGCGAGGACTCGCATGGCCAAGGACGTGATGGCCTACACCCTGAAGCAGGCGCTCGCCGCGCGGGTGGACGATCACATCGAGATCGCCGTGGAAGCCGAGGACGGCACCAACCTCAAGATCCGTGCGAGTTCCGAGCCGCTCGACGCGCTGACGGGCGATCTGGAGGCGATCCTCGATGGGGACGACTCGGGCGAAGCGGCCTGAGCGGCTTCACGTCAACTCATTCCCGTCATTCCGGGGCCGCGGAGCGGAACCCGGAATCCACGACTGGCCGCGACGCTTCTCGTAGCCGTGCATCACGAGTGGATTCCGGGTTCGCCTGCGGCGCCCCGGAATGACGGTGGTGAGGCTGCGAATCCCAACTCCAACATTCCAAAAGAATCACTCGGCGGCCTGCCGCGTCGCCTCGCGGAACGGATGGGCCGGGTAGGTGCCGAGGATGCGCAACTCGCGGGAGAAGTAGCGCAGTTCGTCGAGCGCCCGGCGCAGGCCGTCGTCTTCCGGGTGGCCGTCGACCTCGGCGTAGAACTGGGTCGCGGTGAACTGGCCCTCGATCATGTAGCTCTCGAGCTTCGACATGTTGACGCCGTTGGTCGCGAAGCCCCCGAGCGCCTTGTAGAGGGCGGCCGGGATGTTGCGGACCCGGAAGATGAAGCTCGTCACCGTCGGTTCGCCGCCGGGCTCCGGCTGCACCGGCTCGGGCGAGAACACCACGAAGCGGGTGGTGTTGTGCGCCTCGTCCTCGACATCGCGCTCCAGGATGTCGAGGCCGTAGACCTCCGCGGCCATCGCCGGGGCGAGCGCGGCGCGGGTCGGATCGCGCAGCTCGGCCACCTCGCGGGCGGCGCCCGCGGTGTCGCCCGCCACCACCGGCTTCACCCCGAGGCGCCGGATGATGCGGCGGCACTGGCCGAGCGCGTGGATGTGACTGTGGACGGTCCTCACACCCTCAAGCGGGGCGCCGGGCAGGACCATGAGCTGAAAATGGATCGGCAGGAAGTGCTCGGCCACGATGTGCAGCCGCGAGATCGGGATCAGGTGGTGGATGTCGGCCACCCGCCCCGCGATCGAGTTCTCGATCGGAATCATCGCGAGCGCCGCTTGCCCCTCGTTCACCGCGGCGAAGGCGTCCTCGAAGGTCGGGCAGGCGAGGTAGGTCCAGCCCGGATAGGCCTGGGCGCAGATGATGTGCGAGTTGGCGCCGGGCTCGCCCTGATAGGCGATGGTGCGGTCGGTCATGGGGTGATGCGCTTCAGTTCAGGCGGCGGGCGGCGAGGAGGGCCCGGGCGCGTTCGAGATCGGCCGGCGTGTCGACGCCGAGCGGCAGGTCGGTGACGATCGTGGCGTCGATGCGCATCCCGGCCTCCAACGCGCGCAGCTGCTCCAGCTTCTCGCGTTGCTCCAACTCGCCCTGCGGCAGGCTCACGAAGCGGCGCAACGCCTTCCGGCGATAGGCGTAGAGGCCGATATGGTGGAACAGCGGCCCCTCCCCCCAGGGCGCGCGGGCGCGGGTGAAGGCGAGCGCCCGCAGGCGGTTCGGGCCGACATGGTGGCCGATGATCTTGACGACGTTCGGGTCGTCCGCCTCCCCCGCCCGCTCGATCCGGGCGGCGAGCGTGGCGATGTCGACGGCGGCGTCGGCCAGCGGCGTGATCGCGGCGGCGATGATGCCGGGATCGATCGTCGGCAGGTCGCCCTGCACGTTGACGACGACGTCGTGGTGGCCCTCCGGATCGACGATCTCCAGCGCCTCCGCGAGGCGGTCGGAGCCGGAGGGGTGGTCGGGCCGGGTCGTGACGGCGAGGCCGCCGCGGGACTCGATCGCGGCGACGATCTCGGCCGCGTCGGTCGCGACCACCACCGGGCCGATGCCGGATTCGACGGCGCGGCGCCAGACATGGACGATCATCGGCTCGCCCGCGATGTCGGCGAGCGGCTTGTTCGGCAGGCGCGTCGCGGAAAGACGCGCCGGAATCAGGATCAGCGGATCGGACATCGCCCGGATACGGCCTCGCGCGGGTGGCGTCGGGGCGAGGCTCTACCAGGGAGGGCCGGGCTTGTCATGACGGCGAGCCCGGAGCACGGCGGCGCAAAAATCGCTTCAGAACCGCTCGTGCGACAGCGCGCAGCGCGCACGGCCCATTGTCAAGATCGGTTCCAAACGGCTAATCACCCTCGCACTCTTCCAAAGTCCGGCGTCTTGCCCGTCGGGCCCCCATCCGCCGGGCTCTCTTCCCGTGCGCCGGAGCAGTCGAGCATGGATTCCTTCGAGCTGAACAAGGTCGCCGGCGCGGTACTCGGCGCGCTGTTGTTCGCGGTCGGGTCGGGCTTCGTGGCGGAGCTGATCTATCACCCCAAGCCCGCGGGCAATGCGGGCTATCCCCTGCCGGAGCCCGAGCCGAAGGCCGCCTCCTCCGAGGCCGCCGCGCCGAAGGCCGAGCCGATCGCCGTGCGTCTCGCGAGCGCCGACGCCGAGAAGGGCAAGGCCGGCACCAAGGCCTGCGCGGCCTGCCACAGCTTCGAGAAGGGCGGCCCGAACAAGGTCGGCCCGCACCTCTGGGACGTGGTCGAGCGCCAGAAGGCGCACGAGCCGGGCTTCGAGTATTCCGCCGGACTCAAGGAGAAGGGCGGCACCTGGACCTACGACGATCTCGACCACTTCCTCGAGAACCCGAAGGCTTACGTGAAGGGCACCAAGATGGCGTTCGCCGGCATCGGCTCGCCGTCCGAGCGCGCCAACGTGGTCGCCTACCTGCGCACGCTCTCCGACAGCCCGAAGCCGCTCCCGGCCGCGGAGAAGAAGGAAGAGCCGAAGAAGGACGAGGGCAAGGCGGCTGAAAAGGCTGCCGAGAAGCCCGCCGAAGCGAAGCAGGATGCCAAGCCGGCCGACGCCAAGCCTGCGGATGCCAAACCGGCCGAGACAAAGCCCGCCGAGACCAAGGCCCCCGAGAGCGCGACCGGCGACAAGGACAAGAAGCCGGAGAGCAACGCGCCCCAGGGCAATCAGGGCGACGGCAAGGACACGGCTCGCCCGGTGCCGGCCCCGGAGAAGCAACCGCAGCAGAACGAGGTCGCTCCGACCCAGCCGGACATCGCCAAGCCGTCCGCCGACACCGACGCGAAGCCGCAGCCGACCGCCCCGGAGGCCCCGCCGGCCACGGACAAGCCGGCCGAGGCGCCCAAGCCCTGATTTTCTGAGCGAGACGAGGCCGGGCCCAGTGCCCGGCCTTTTTCGTTCCGGACGAGGCTTCGCGCACGAGCCGAGGCGTGGTGCCAAGCGGGACCGAATTCCACCGCCGTCATTCCGGGGCGCTGATAAGCGAACCCGGAATCCATGACTGGCCGCGACGCTCAGCTTCTATCGCGCATCACGGGTGGATTCCGGGTTCCGCTGCGCGTCCCCGGAATGACGGCGGTGGATTGATCGGGGCCCCGCAAGGCCCCTCGCTCAGCGCCGATCAAGCGCCTGCGCGGACGCGACCGCTTGGCGGGGGGAGCCCGCCGTCCTAGAACGTCGGCCAGAAATTCTCGTGTTTAATGAACGATCGGGAGAACGCGCCAACGTGACGGACCACGCCGTGATCGCTCGCCGCAGCTTCCTTGCCGGAGCCCTCGCCGCCCTCGGATTGCGCGGCCCGGCCGCCGCCCAGGAGCCCGCGGAATCGGCGGCGAAGGCCTCGGCGCAAGAGGCTCCCGGCCAATGGCGCCACGCCCTGACGCTGCTGGGCGAGCCGAAATACGGCCCCGACTTCCCCCACTTCGAGTACGCCGACCCCAAGGCCCCCGTCGGCGGCCTCGTGCGCCTCGGCGCGCAGGGCGGGTTCGACAACCTCAACATGATCGTCAACGGCCTCAAGGGCGATCTGGAGGGCGGGATCACCCAGATCTACGACACGCTGATGGAGGATTCAGGCGACGAGCCGTTCTCCTCCTACGGCCAACTGGCCGAGGCCGTGCGGATCGCCCCCGACGGGATGTCGGTCACCTACCGTCTGCGCAGCGGGGCCCGCTGGCACGACGGCAAGCCGCTCACCGTCGAGGACGTGATCTGGTCCTTCGACACGCTCAAGGCCAACAGCCCGTTCTACGCCGCCTACTACCACAGCGTGACCAAGGCCGAGGCCACGGGCGAGCGCGAGGTCACCTTCCGCTTCTCGGAGGCCGGCAACCGCGAACTGCCGCAGGTGCTCGGCCAGATGCAGGTGCTGCCCAAGCACTGGTGGACCGGCACGGACGCCAACGGCAAGCCGCGCAGCGCCAGCGAGACCACGCTGGAGATCCCGCTGGGATCGGGCCCCTATCGCCTCTCCAAGATCGATGCCGGCCGCTACGCGATCTACGAGCGCGTCGCCGATTACTGGGGCAAGGACCTGCCGGTGAACCGCGGGCGCAACAATTTCGGCACGGTCCGGTTCGAGTATTTTCGCGACGGCTCGGTGCTCTTGGAGGCGCTCAAGGGCGACCTCTACGATTTCCGCACCGAGAACATCGCCCGCAACTGGGCGACGCAGTACGACGACTTCCCCGCCGTCAAGGAAGGCCGCCTGATCAAGGAGGAGTTTCCGGGGCGTGGCACCGGCATCATGCAGGCCTTCGTGTTCAACCTGCGCCGGGACAAGTTCAAGGACGAGCGGGTGCGCCGCGCCTTCAACCTCGCCATGAACTTCGAGGAGATGAACCGGCAGCTCTTCTACGGCCAATATCAGCGCATCGACTCGTACTTCTTCGGCTCGGAACTCGCCTGTTCCGGCCTGCCCGAGGGGATCGAGCGGGCGATCCTCGACGGCGTGAAGGACAAGCTGCCCCCCAAAGTCTTCACCGAGCCCTACAAGAACCCGGTCAACGACACGCCCGAGGCCGTGCGGGCCAATCTCCGCCAGGCCGTCGGCCTGCTCAAGGAGGCGGGTTACGAGCTGAAGGGCGGGCAGATGGTCTCCAAAGCCAGCGGCGAGCCGCTGACCGTGGAGTTCCTCGAATTCCAAAACGTGTTCGAGCGGGTGATCCTGCCGTTCGCCGCGCAATTGAAGCTCATCGGCATCGGGTCGAGCGTGCGGGTGATCGATCAGGCGCAGTACCAGAACCGCCTGCGCGCGTTCGATTTCGACATCACCACCTCGAACTGGCCGGAATCGCTCTCGCCGGGCAACGAGCAGCGCGAGTACTGGGGCTCGGCCTCGGCCGACAAGCCGGGCTCGCGCAACATCGCCGGCATCAAAGATGCCGGGATCGACGCGCTGATCGAGAAGCTGATCTTTGCCGGCGACCGCGAGACGCTGGTGGCGGCGACCCGTGCGCTGGACCGGGCGCTGCTGTCGCACAACTACGTCGTGCCGCAATGGTCCTCGCCGGTGACGCGCACGATCCGCTGGAACCGGTTCAGCCGCCCGGCCCTGCTGCCGAAATACGGCGGGTCGGGCTTCCCGACGACGTGGTGGTACGACGAGGCGCTGGCCTCGAAGACGGGAGCGCCGCGTTGAGCGGCGCACCCACCCGGCGCGGTCTCGTCCTCGGCTCCGGAGCGCTCGCGCTCGCCGCCGCCCTCCCCCGCTCGGCCCGCGCCGCGGCCTCCGGCCCGAGCCACGGCCTGTCGAGCTTCGGCGAGCTGAAATACGGGCCCGGCTTCCCGAGTTTCGACTACGTGAACCCGATGGCGCCCCGCGGCGGGCGGTTCTCGACGCAGCTCGTCCAGACCTTCGGCAATCAGGCCTTCGACACCTTCGACACGCTCAACCCCTACGTCTTCCGCGGCAACGGCGCGGCGGGGCTGAACTTCACCTTCGACAGTTTGATGGTGCGCGCCCTCGACGAACCGGATGCGATGTACGGCCTGATCGCCCGCACGGTGGAGACGAGCGAGGACGGGCTGACCCAGCGTTTCCGCCTTCGGCCGCAGGCGCATTTCCACGACGGCTCGAAGCTCACCGCCCGCGACGTCGCGTTCTCGCTGAAGATCCTGCGGGACAAGGGCCATCCGGCGATCGCGCAGGAGATCCTCGACCTCGAGGACGCGTCGGCAGAGGCCGACGACGTGGTGCTGGTGCGCTACAAGCCGGGCTACGCCCGCGACCTGCCGCAGACCGTGGCCGGCCTCCCCGTCTTCTCCGAGAGCTGGTGGAAGGGCCGCGACTTCGAGGCCTCGACCCTGGAGGCGCCGCTGGGCTCTGGTCCCTACCGGGTCGGGCGGATGGATGTCGGGCGCTTCATCGAACTGGAGCGGGTGGCCGATTACTGGGCCGCGGACCTGCCGGTGAACGTCGGGCGCAACAACTTCGAGGCGTTGCGCTACGAGTATTTCCGCGATCGTCAGGCGGCGTTCGAGGCGTTCAAGAGCGGCGCCTTCATCTACCGCGAGGAATTCACCTCCTCGATCTGGGCCAACGGCTACGACTTCCCCGCCGCCCGCGAGGGCCGGGTCAAGCGGGTGACGCTGCCGAACAACGCGCCGGCCAGCATCCAGGGCTGGTGGTTCAACACCCGCCGCGAGGTGTTCAAGGATGCGCGGGTGCGCGAGGCGATCGGTCTGTGCTTCGACTTCGCCTGGACCAACCGCAACCAGATGTACGACACCTACGCGCGCACGGAATCGTTCTTCGAGCGCTCGGACCTCAAGGCCACGGGCAGGCCCGGCCCGGACGAACTCGCGCTGCTCGAACCCTTGCGCGACGCCCATCCCCAGCATCTCCCGGCGGAAGTGTTCGGCGAGGCCTGGGTGAGCCCCGCCAGCGACGGCTCGGGCCAGGACCGGGCGCTTCTGAGCCGCGCCAACGCGCTGCTGAAGGAGGCCGGCTGCACCCGCGACGGCAGCGTGTTCAAGCTGCCGGGCGGCGCGCCGATCGCGTTCGAGTTCCTCGACAACGATCCGATCTGGGAAGCCCGCACCCAACCCTTCATCCGCAACCTCGCACGCCTCGGTATCCAGGCGCGCCAGCGCATCGTCGATGCCTCGCAATACCAGCTGCGGCTGCGCGACTTCGATTTCGACATCGCGATCCGCAACGCCTCGCAGGGGGCGACGCCGGGGGCCGAGCTGCGCACCAGCTTCGGCTCCAGGGCCGCCGCGATCCCCGGCACCAACAACCTCGCCGGCATCGACAATCCGGTGGTCGACGCCCTGATCGAGAAGGCGGTGACCGCCGCCTCGCGGGCTGAGCTGGAGGCCGCCTGCCGCGCGCTCGACCGGGTGCTGCGGGCGGGCCGCTACTGGATTCCGATGTGGTACGCTCCGAGCTACCGGCTCGCGACCTGGGACGTGTTCGGCCATCCGGCGACCCCGCCGGCCTACGGCCTCGGCACCCCCGACCTGTGGTGGTACGACAGGGACAAGGCCCGGCGGATCGGGCGGGACTGAGACATGCTCGGCTACATCCTGCGGCGCCTCGCCCTCATGATCCCGACCATCTTCGGGATTATGCTGATCACCTTCGCGATCATCCAGTTCGCCCCCGGCGGGCCGGTCGAGCGCGTGCTCGCCCAGCTCCAGGGCCAGCAGGAGGGCTCGCTCAGCCGCGTCACCGGCGGCCAGGGCGACCTCGGCGGCGGGGCGAGCCGCGGCGGCTCGGAGACCACCAAGTATCGCGGTGCCCAAGGGCTCGACCCGGCCTTCATCAAGAAACTCGAAGCGCAGTTCGGCTTCGACAAGCCTGCCCCCGAGCGCTTCGCCAAGATGCTGTGGGACTACGCCCGGTTCGATTTCGGCCGCAGCTACTTCCGCGACGTGTCGGTGATGCAGCTCATCAGGGAGAAGCTGCCGGTCTCGATCTCGCTCGGCCTGTGGATGACGCTGATCTCCTACGCGATCTCGATCCCGCTCGGCATCCGCAAGGCGGTCTCCGACGGCTCGCGCTTCGACGTGTGGACCTCGGCGGTCGTGATCGTCGGCTACGCCATCCCGAGCTTCCTGTTCGGCATCCTGCTGATCATCCTGTTCGCGGGCGGCTCGTTCGTGCAGATCTTCCCGATCCGCGGCCTCACCTCCGAGAACTTCGAGAGCTTGAGCCTGTGGGGCAAGGCGGTCGATTACGCGTGGCACCTCGCCCTGCCGCTCGCCGCCCTGGTGCTCGGCGCCTTCGCGACCTCGACGCTGCTCACCAAGAACTCGTTCCTCGACGAGATCCGCAAGCAATACGTGCTCACCGCCCGCATGAAGGGCCTGACGGAGCGCCGCGTCCTCTACGGTCACGTCTTCCGCAACGCGATGCTGATCGTCATCGCCGGCTTCCCCGGCTCCTTCATCACCGCCTTCTTCACCGGCTCGCTCCTGATCGAGACGATCTTTTCCCTCGACGGCCTCGGGCTGCTGTCGTTCACCTCGATCGTCGGGCGGGATTATCCGGTGGTGTTCGCGACACTGTATATTTTTTCGCTGCTGGGGCTCGCGGTGAACCTGCTCTCGGATTTGATCTACACGTGGATCGATCCGCGGATCGATTTCTCGGCGAAGGCGGCCTGATCCCAAGAACGTTTGCCGGCTGCGAACTGGGCTGCTATCGGCCCTCGTTCTCGCGCCCGGATGACGCCCCCGTGACCGCCCTCCCCCTCGTCATCCGCCCCGAACACCCGGCCGACGGTCCGGCGATCGAGCGGCTGCACGCCCGCGCCTTCGGGCCCGGCCGGTTCGCCCGCACGGCCTATCGGCTGCGCGAGGGCGCGGCGCCGCTCTCCGAACTCTGCCTCACGGCGCTCGTCGGCACCTACCTCGTCGGTTCGGTGCGGATCGGACCGGCGGAGGCCGAGGGCGGGCCGCTCCTGGTGCTCGGGCCGCTCACCGTCGATCCGAGTTTTTCGGACCGCGGCATCGGCTCTGCCTTGATGCGGGCGAGCCTGGAGGCGGCCCGCGGCGCCGGTCACGGCCTCGTCGTGCTGGTGGGCGATGCGCCGTTCTACCGCCGCTTCGGGTTCGCCCCGGTGCCGCCGGGGCGCCTCGTCCTGCCCGGACCGGTCGATCCGGCCCGGTTCCTCTGGCGCGAACTCGCGGAGGGCGCATCCGCGGCCGTGTCGGGCGCGATCCGGCCGGTGCGCGCGGCGTTGCGCGCGAACGTCATCGGGTAGGATCGGTTGGGGTTCGGCCCTGCTCTCACTCCGCCGCCACGGCCGTCGCGACCGAGGCGATCGCCGCCTCCCGCTCGGGCATCGGCCGGTCGGTGCCGGTGAGGTAGACCGCGACGACCTGCGCCGCCCCCTCCGGCGGCCAGATCACGCCGGCATCGTTCGTCGTGCCGTTCTCCCCCGAGCCGGTCTTCTCGCCGATGCGCCAGCCCGGCGGCAGTCCCGCCCGCAGCCGCTTCCCGCCGGTGCGGTTGTCGAGGAGCCAGCCGGTCAGCCGGTCCCGCGATGGCTGCGACAGCGCCGAGCCGAGCGTCAGCTTGCCGAGCGTCCGCACCATCGCGGCAGGGCTCGTCGTGTCGCGCGGATCACCCGGCGCGGCCTCGTTGAGCGTCGGCTCGGTGCGGTCGAGCCGGGTCACGCTGTCCCCGACGGAGCGCAGATAGGCGTTGAGACCGGACGGTCCGCCGAGCGCCCGGAGCAGCAGGTTGCCCGCGGTGTTGTCGCTGCGGATCACCGCCGCCTCGCACAATTCCGCGAGGCTCATGCCCGCTCCGCCGACCCGCGGCTCGGTGACCGGCGAGTAGGGCACCAAAGCCTCGCGCTCGAACACGATCCGGCGATCCAGGCTGTCCTGCCGCTCGTCGATCCGCGCCAGCACGGCCGCCGCGGCCAGCGTCTTGAAGGTGCTGCAAAGGGGGAAGCGCTCGTCGAGGCGCCGTCCCGTCAGCTCGCCGGAGGCGGTGTCGAGCACCGCGACGCCGAGCCGCCCGCCGGTCCGCGCCTCGATCCCCGCCAGGGCGTCCTCGAACGCGGCGGCCCGCGCTTGGCCCATCCTCAGGGTGAGGAGCGTGGCGGCGAGCCCCACCATCGTCGCCCGACGTGTCGTGATCATGCGGCCTTCCTCTTCCTGCCGGATCGCGGCCCGGTCGCCCTTCTTGACGGCCCGCAACCGGCGGCGGACACCGGGGAAGCCCTCGACCACCGGATGCCGCCGTGCCGATTCCCGACGACCGCCTGCCGCCGCCCCGCTTCAATGCGGCCCGCTCTTGCCTTGCGGAGAATGCCCGGCTTCGCGGCGACAAGACGGCGCTCGTCATGGTCGGCGAGGGCGAGGCCGTCGCCCGCCTGACCTACGCCGAGGCCGACCGCGCCGTGCGCGGCATCGCGGCGGGGCTGCTGGGCCTGGGGCTGAAGCCCGGCGACCGGGTGATGATCCGCATGGGCAACGAGGCGGATTACGTCCTCGTCTATTTCGGAGCGCTGGCCGCCGGCCTCGTGGCGCTCCCCTCCTCGCCGCAGCTCACGGCCGACGAGGCCGCCTTCCTGATGGACAATGCGGGCGTGTCCGCCGTGGTGGTCGGCGCAGGCTTCGCCAAACCGGCGGAGACCGGCGGGCGCCTCTGGCTCGACGCCGAGGCGATCGCGGCGATGAAGGCGGGCGCGCCGCTGTCCGACTACGCCGACACCGCCGCCGACGATCCGGCGACGCTGGTCTATACCTCGGGGACCACCAGCCGGCCGAAGGGCGTGCTCCACGCCCACCGCGCCGTCTGGGGCCGGCGGCCGATGCATGCCCACTGGCTCGGCCTCGCCGAGACCGACGTGATGCTGCATGCCGGCACGATGAACTGGACCTACACGCTCGGCGTCGGCATCACCGATCCCTGGGCCTGCGGCGCCACCGCGGTCCTCTACAACGGCCCGCGCGATCGCGGCGTCTGGCCCGGCCTGCTCGACCGGCACGGCGCGACGATCTTCGCCGCCGTGCCGAGCGTCTTCCGCCAGATCCTCAAATACGCCGATCTCGAGGCTCACGATCTCTCGCGCCTGCGCCACGGCGTGACGGCCGGCGAGGCGCTGAGCCCCGATCTCCTCGACGACTGGACCGGCATCACCGGCATCCCGCTCTATGAGGCGCTCGGCATGAGCGAGATCTCGACCTACGTGTCGAGCGGGCCGACGACTCCCGTGCGCCCCGGCTCCCCCGGCCGGCCCCAGCCGGGACGCTGCGTCGCCATCCTCCCCGTCGAGGGCGAGCCCGTGCGGCTGCCGCCGGGCGAGATCGGCCTGCTCGCCGTCCACCGCTCCGAGCCCGGCCTGATGCTCGACTATTGGCAGCGCCCCGAGGAGGCGGCGGCGGTGATGCGCGGCGACTGGTTCGCGGGCGGCGACCTCGCGAGCCTGGATGCCGACGGCTATCTCTGGTTCCACGGCCGCAACGACGACCTCATGAACGCCATGGGCTACCGCGTCTCGCCGGTGGAGGTGGAGAGCGTGCTCGCCGCCCATCCGGACGTCGCCGAGGTCGGCGTGGCGGAGCTGTCGGTGCGGGCCGACGTGCGGGTGATCGCCGCCTTCGTGGTGCCCCGCTCCGGCGCCGAACCCGACGCCGACGGGCTGATCGCGTGGTGCGGCGAGCGGCTCGCCGGTTACAAGTGCCCGCGCGCCGTCCGCTTCCTCGAGGCCCTGCCGCGCACGGCCAACGGCAAGGTCCAGCGCAAGCGGCTGGCGGAGGCGGCCGGATAGGCGCGCTTGTTCGCGCGGAAGGCCACGGCTACAGCGGAGCCCCGCCCCACCAGCGAAAAACATGTCGCCGCTCCCGATCTCCGTCTTCATCATCGCCCGGAACGAGGCCGACCGCATCGGCGCGACGATCCGGGCGGTGCGCGACCTGACCGACGACCTTGTGGTAGTGGATTCCGGCTCGACCGACGGGACGCAGGACGTCGCGGAGGCTCTCGGCGCCCGCGTGATCCACAACGACTGGCCGGGCTACGGCCCGCAGAAACGCTTCGCCGAGGAGCAGTGCCGCCACGCCTGGGTGCTCAACCTCGACGCCGACGAGGTGGTGCCGCCGGACCTCGCGGGCGCGATCCGCGCGGTCTTCGCCGCGGGCGAGCCGGCGCATGCGGCGTGGCGGATCGACATCGCCGAGATCTTTCCCGGCGAGACCCGGCCGCACCCCTGGGCCTACGTGCTCAGCCCGGTCCGGCTCTATCGCCGGGACCGCAGCCGCTACTCGCCGTCTCCGGTCCACGACCGGGTCGATCTCGGCCCCGGCGTCACGGCCGGGCGGCTGAGGGGCCGCGTCCACCATTTCTCGGTGCGGTCGCTCGGCGACCAGCTCGACAAGCTCAACCGCTATTCCGACCAGCAGGCCGACGACCTCGAAGCCCGCGGCGTGACGATTCCCGCCTGGCGGGTGTTCGTCGAACTGCCGGGCAACTTCCTCAAGGCGTATGTCGGCCGCCGGCACTTCGTGCGCGGCGTCTACGGCTTTCTGACCGCGATGAACTACGCGATCTCGCGCCATCTGCGCGTGGCCAAGCATTACGAGCGCCGCATCACGACCCCGCGCCGACCGGGTTGACCCGCCGCCCCGGAGCTTCTAGAGCCGAACCGCGTGGAGACGTGGCCGAGAGGCTGAAGGCACTCGTTTGCTAAATGAGCATACCCCTAATAAGGGTATCGAGGGTTCGAATCCCTCCGTCTCCGCCACTCATGCTTCGCTCCGGAAAACCGAGCGATTACAACGGCCTCCCGAGCATCTGCGCCGTCGTTCGAGTTGCGCGTAATCCGATATGATCCGTCGGATGGGGGCGAATATGATCCGGATTGAAACGGCCTGAGGGCGGCCATCCACAGGATCGGATAGCCGGTCATTGGCACTTCCGACCGGGCGGCCTCTCGTGCCCGGCGCTCCGGACCCAGCTTGCGCGCCAGATCCGCCGGCTTGGATGCCCTACTGGTCTGAGTTGGAAGTTCGTTGGCAGAAGCGTTTGACGCTGGCGAGGATGTCGTCGGCGGACTTGGTCCAGACGAACGGCTTCGGCTCGGCGTTGGTCTGGTTGATGTAGGCGTGGATCGCACGCTCCGGATTGTCCGTGGTCTCGAACACGCCGCGCTGGAGTTGCCGCCGTGCCAGCAGGGCGAACCAGCCCTCGACGAGGTTGAGCCACGAGGCCGAGGTCGGGGTGAAGTGCAGGTGCCAGCGCGGGCGCTTCAGCAGCCAGTCGTGGATCAGTTTGGTCTTATGGGTGGCAGCGTTGTCGAGCACCCGATGCACGTCGAGATCGGCCGGCACGTTGGCCTCGACCTCATCGAGGAAGGTGCGGAACTCGACGGAGCGGTGAAGCCTTGCGCAGTGGCCGATAACGCGACCGGCCTGCACGTCCAGCGCCGCGAACAGGTCGGTGGTGCCGGCCCGGCGATAGTCGTGCGTGCGCCGCTCGGGCTGGCCGGGCCGCAGTGGTGATCTGCCCCCACGAGGTGGTCCAAGTTCGAAGTTAGTGCAGGGTCGGCCTTTGCTCCACGGGTAGCTTGGCCGGCGGAGCCGGTCGGGTGAGCGCAGCCGGCCAAGCGGACGAGGCAGGCACGAACACCTCCGGGGCCGGCGGCCGATAGCCGAGGGAGGCGTGCGGACGCACACCGTTGTAGTGTCGTCGCCAACTCTCGATCACGATCTGCGCCTCTTTGAGCGTGTAGAAGATCTCACCATTCAACAACTCGTCTCGTAGCCGTGCGTTGAAGCTCTCGACATAACCGTTCTCCCATGGTGAGCCGGGTGCGATGTAGGCTGTCCTTGCGCCAACGCCGGTGATCCAGGCCTGCACGGATTTTGCGATGAACTCCGGGCCGTTGTGATCCGCCCCCATGGGAGTGGTCCGCCCTGAGGTATGGCCTGCGGGCCAGGACGAGGACGGACAGATGGGAACGAAGCGGCACAAGCCGGAGGA
>NZ_JACHOP010000027.1 GCF_014199935.1 Methylorubrum rhodinum | reverse complement strand
GGACGGCCTCCTCGCTTGAGATCTGCAACGACCTCAATCTGGCACACACGATGCCGTCGGGGGCCGTCCACCCCATCACCCGTGATGCGCGGTTGAGACAGGGCGTCGAGGCCATTCGTGGATTGCACGCCTCCGGCGCGCCCCTTCGGGTCCGGGTTCGCCTTCGGCGACCCGGAATGACGGTGGGGGCAATCAGTCGTTTTTCGCGGCTTTCGCCGCCTTCAGCGTCTGCCGCAGCACTTTTGCCGCGCCCTCCCGGGTCGTCTGCCGCCCGCGGGCGAGCGCGAGGGCGTCGGCGGGCACGTCGCGGGTGATGACTGAGCCGGCGCCGATCAACGCGCCGTCGCCGATGTTGACGGGGGCGACCAGCGCCGAGTTCGAGCCGATGAAGGCGCCCGCGCCGATCACGGTCTTATGCTTCGACACGCCGTCGTAATTGCAGGTGATGGTGCCCGCGCCGATATTGGCGCCCGCGCCCACCTCGGCATCACCCAAATAAGTCAGGTGCGAGGCCTTGGCGCCCGCGTGCAGGGTCGCGTTCTTCACCTCGACGAAGTTGCCGAGATGGACGCCCGCCTCCAGCACCGCGCCGCCGCGCAGGCGCACGTGCGGGCCGATATCGGCGCCGGCCATCAGCCGGGAATCGTGCAGGTGCGAGAAGGCGCGGATCGTGCAGCCGTCGCCGATCACCACGCCGGGGCCGAACACGCAATGCGGCTCCACGGTCACGTCGCGGCCGAGCACGGTGTCGGCGCTGAGGAAGACCGTCTCGGGGGCGACCAGCGTCGCGCCGCCGAGCTGGGCCGCGCGGCGCAGGCGCGCCTGGATCGCGGCCTCCGCCACCGAGAGCTGGACCCGGTCGTTGACGCCGAGCGCCTCGTCCTCGGCGACATCCACGACCGTGACCGGGAGGCCGTCGGCGACGGCAAGCGCGACCGCGTCGGTGAGGTAGTATTCGCGGTTGGCGTTGTCGTTGCCGATGCGCGTGAGCAGCGACAGGGCGTGCTCGCCTGAGAGCGCCATCAGCCCGGCATTGGACAGGCGCACCGCCCGCTCGTCCGCGCTCGCGTCCTTTTCCTCGCGGATGGCCACGACGCGGCCCCCCTCGGTCAGCACCCGGCCGTAGCCGGTCGGGTCGCGCGCCTCGAAGGCCAGCACCGCCACCGCCGCGCCCTCGCGCAAGGGAGCGCGCAGCCGCGCATAGGTCTGCGCGGTGATGAGCGGCGTGTCGCCGAAGGCCACGAGCACGTCGGCCTGGCTGCCTTCGATCGCCGCGCGGGCGGCGAGCACGGCATGCGCCGTGCCGAGGCGCTCGGCCTGGGGATGGGTGCTGGCGCCCGGTGCCATGCGGGCGACCTCGTCGGCCACATCGGCGCGGCCGGGCTCGACCACCACGGCGAGTTGTTGCGCACCCGCCTCCTGCACGGCGGCCAGCACGTGGCCGAGCATCGAGCGGTTCGCCAGCGCGTGCAGCACCTTGGGCCGCTCCGAGCGCATCCGCGTGCCCTTGCCGGCGGCGAGCACAATCGCGGTGAACCCGCCCCCCGCCGTGCCGTGATCCGCGCTCATCCGTCCGGTCCCCGCCGCTGGTCCTGTCGGCGGCGGTGTAGCCGATCCGCGCCCGGGCGCGAAGGCCGCGCCCGCGGCTGACATTTGCCTGACAGGGGCCGTCAGGCTCGCGCGGCGCACCGGGCGCTATCGAGGCGGGGTCTTCTTCCAACCCAGGAGCTTTCGATGACCCGGACTTTCGCGACCAAGATTCTTGCCGGTGGCCTCTTCGCGGCCGGCCTCTTCACCGTCCCGGCGCTGGCCGACGACCGGCCCGGCCCCGACTGGATGCCGATCGAAGGGGCGGTGCGCGCCCTCGAACAGGCCGGCTATTCCGGCGTCCGCGAGCTTGAGGCCGACGACGGCGTCTGGGAGGGCAAGGCCGTGAAGGACGGCCGCAGCGTCAAGGTGAAGGTCGATCCGCACAGCGGCGCCGTCACCGAGAAGGCCGCCAAGGCGAAGGATTCGGGCAAGCACGACGCGGACGGCGACGACGATTGAGCCCTCCGCTCGCTGTCATTCCGGGGCCGCGCAGCGGAACCCGGAATCCACGACGGGCCGCGGCGCACTTCCCGCATCCGCGCATCTCGGGTGGATTCCGGGTTCGCCTCCGGCGCCCCGGAATGACGCTGGAGGGAAGGGGCACTGGCCTGAGCCGCCGCCCTCGGTGCAACGCCGCCGCGCGGCCGGCGTAGTGGTCGGCGGCCCGACGAAGCGCTAGAAGCTCAGCACCGATTCCCGATCCGGCCCCCTTGGCCGTGAAGGCGACCCCTTGCCCTTTCCGCCCCTGCCCACTCCCCTCGCCCGGGCGCTCGACGCGCGCAGCTACGCCGAGCCCACCCCCGTCCAGCAGGCCGTGCTCGACGCCGAGGCCGGGCGCGACCTGCTCGTCTCGGCCCAGACCGGCTCGGGCAAGACCGTCGCCTTCGGGCTCGCCATCGCCAACACGCTGCTCGACGAATCCGATGCCCTGCCCCCGCCCGGCGCGCCGCTGGCGCTCGCCATCGCGCCCACCCGCGAACTCGCCCTCCAAGTGCAGCGCGAGCTGATGTGGCTCTACGCCGAGACCGGCGCCCGGGTGATCGCCAACGTCGGCGGCATGGACCCGCGCCGGGAATCGCGCGCGCTGGAGGCCGGCACCCACATCGTCGTCGGCACGCCGGGGCGCCTGCGCGACCATCTGGAGCGCGGCCGGCTCGTCACCGAGAACCTGCGGGCGGTCGTCCTCGACGAGGCCGACGAGATGCTCGACATGGGGTTCCGCGAGGATCTCGAGTTCATTCTCGCCGCGACCCCGTCCGAGCGGCGCACGCTGCTGTTCTCGGCCACGCTCCCCAAGGCCATCGTGACGCTGGCCGAGCGCTACCAGCGCGACGCCCTGCGCCTCGCCGTGGCGGGCGAGACCCGCGGCCACGCCGACATCGCCTACCGTGCCGTCCGGGTGATGCCGCGCGAGGTCGAGCACGCCGTCGTCAACGTACTGCGCTTCATCGATGCGCCGGTCTCGATCGTGTTCTGCAACACCCGCGACGGGGTGCGCCATCTCCAGGCCTCGCTGACCGAGCGCGGCTTCTCGGCCGTGGCGCTCTCGGGCGAACTGGGACAAGGCGAGCGCAACGCCGCGCTCCAGGCGCTGCGTGACGGCCGCGCCCGCGTCTGCGTGGCCACCGATGTGGCCGCCCGCGGCATCGACCTGCCGGGCCTCGACCTCGTCATCCATGCCGACCTGCCCCACGACGCCGAGGTGATGCAGCACCGCTCCGGCCGCACCGGCCGCGCCGGCCGGAAGGGCACGAGCGTGGTGCTGGTGCCGGCCTCGCGGCGGCGGCGCGCCGAGCAGATGTTCGCGGTCGCCCGCGTCAACGTCGAGTGGAGCGGCCCGCCGACGGCGGACGAGATCCGCGTGCTCGACCGCGAGCGGATGATGGCCGATCCGCTGCTCGCCGAAGTCGAGACGGACGAGGACCGCGACTGGGAGAAGGAATGGGCCGAGGCCCTGCTGGAGCGCTTCCCGCCGGAGCGCCTCGCGGCCTCGCTGGCCCGGCTCTACCGCTCGCGCATCCCCGTGCCGGAGGACGTGACCGATCCGGGCTTCGAGCCGCCGCGCCGCGCCGATCCCCGCGTCGGCGCGCCCATCGGCGCCCCGCGCGTGGGCGACGACGAGCCCGGCGTCTGGTTCACGCTCAACATGGGCCGGCGCGACCGGGCCGAGCCGCGCCGCCTGCTGCCGATGCTGACCCGCCGCGGCGGGATCGGGCGCGGCGACATCGGCGCGATCCGCATCTTCGACCGCGAGACCACCTTCGAGATCCGCGGCAGCGCGGCCGACGCCTTCGCCGACGCCTTCGCCCGCCGGGGCCCGCCCGACGTGCGCGTCGAGCGGATGCAGGGCGAGGCGCCCGCCGCCGGCAAGCCGCCCAAGAGCCCGCGGGCCGCCAAGCACCGCCGCGAGGTCGTCGGCAAGACGGCGCAAAGACGCTGATTCTTTTGGAATTTTTGAGGCGGCCGCATTCTCGGGCGCCTCAGAGAAACCCGCGCCGTCATTGCGAGGCGGAGCCGAAGCAATCCAGCGCTCCGCACGGTCCGGAAAAGGCACGCCGCCGATGACGGGACGGTCGAAGCCGTCTTGCCTTAGCCAGCACGGTCGCGCCCTGGATTGCTTCGGCTCCGCCTCGCAATGACGGCGAGATAACACGGAGGCCGTGGGGAACGACTCCCGCGCTGAACGCTGCGACCGAGCCCCGGCCCCTACTCCCCGTCCTTCTTGCCCATCAGCCCGCCGACGGTGGCGTTCCAGCCGTCGCGGAGCTGGCGGCCGCCGGGGATCTTCATGCCGAGCAGTTCGGGCTCGTCGTCCGCCGCCGCCGCGGCGGGCGCGGGCGCGGGGGCCGGGCTCGGTGCGGCGGGGGTGGCCTCGGCCGTCGTCACGCGGGTGCGGGCGGTCGGCTTGCGCGCGGCCTCGGCCTTCTCGGGGCGCGGCGTCGCCTTCGCTTCCGCCTTGGGCGACTCGGGTTTGGGGGCCTCCGGCTTCAGAGCCTCCGCCTTGCCCGGCAGGGAGACGAAGCGGGCCGGCTGCTCCGCCTTGGCCCGCACCGTCTCGGCGCGGGCAGGCGCCAGGGTCGCGGCGACCTTCGCCGGGGTGACGGGCGCCGCCGTCCGGGCCGGTGCCAGGGTCGTGGCCGGTTCGATCGGCAGGTTCGGGCGCCCGGAGACCGCGGCGCGGACGGGCTCGGCCTTTTGTTCGGAAGCCTCGATCTTGGCGACCGCAGGCTTGGCGACCGCAGGCTTGGCGATCTCGGCGCGAAACGGCTCGGCCTTCGCCGCAGCCTGGGCCGGCGGTACGGCCGGCGCCGGGGCGGCGGGCGCGGCCTCAGCCCGCTGCGGCGGCGGCTCGGTAGGAGGCAGGGACAGGCGGGTCGGCGCAGGCGTCGGGCCCTCGGCGAGCGCCGGCACGCCGTCCTTCAGGTCGGGCCATTGCGAGGCCACCGGGGCGACCGGAACCGGCCGGACCCGCGGATCGGCGAGGCCGGAGAAGAACGAGAACGCCCCGGCGGTGAAGCCCGCGAGCGCGGCCCCGCCCAGCACGATCCCGGCGGCGAGACGCAGGCGCGGGCGCGCCCCGACGGCGCGCGGCGGGCCCGCGTTCGGGCGGGTCTCGGACGGATGGATCGCCACCGACATGCGGCTGGCCTCTTGCACGTTGTACCCCTGCAACAACTCCGCCTCGACAATGCGGCGGCAAGATGTCCTGACAGTCCGATCCAGTGTTCGGGCGGCCGCCATCCCCGCGAATGCGCCCGCGAATCTGACGACGACTCCGATCCGGTCGGGGCTTTTCGAGTCTTGCCGGATCGCACGAGCCTAACCCGAGGCTCCGGCGGGCTCACGACTCTTAACGTCGGCAGGTTTAACGGAGGGTGCATGCCGCCCTTGGGCCCGGTGACGCGCGGCGGGACGCTGCGTCGGCGTTCCCGAACCCGACGGCGAGGAGACTCCGCCTTGCCGTCGGCCCCCGCGACGGCGGGGCGGCGGGCGTCCGCCGAGCGCGCCGAGTCCGATCGACGGTCGGACTTGGCGCAACGGAATAAGAGAAACATCAGTGCGCCGGCTCCGGCCGCGGCACCCGACGCCATGGACTTTCGTCCACCGATCGGCCACGGTGCCGCCCGTGCCGAAACCGCAGGAATTCGAGACCTTTAACCGATGCGGACTTGCCGAATGATCCCGAGCGCGCCGCGCCGGGCGACGGCCTGACCGATCGCGAGGCTCCGTGCCGCATCCCTCCGCTCCAGCCGAGATGTCCCCGAGCCAGGCGCCCTCTCCCGACATGGCTGCCAAAAGCCCGGCCGCGGCCCGCGCCGCGCCGTTCTGGGCCGGCTGGCCGACGCGCCGGCGCCTGATCCTCACCGTGCTGGCGATCGACGCGCTCGCCGCCCTGTTCTCCTGCGGCCTCATCGTCCTCAACGCCCGCCACGCCGTGCAGGTGGAGATGGAGGCGAGCCTCGCCACGGTAGAGCCGCTCGTCGCCGACACGATCCGCTCGCTGCGCACCCCGAGCCCCGACAGCGTGCTCCACGCCCTCGACCTGCGCTTCCAGACCTTGCGTCACGTCCGCGTCGCGATCCTCGACGCCGCGGGCGAGCGGGTCGTGTTCAGCCCCGCCGACCGGGAGCGGGACGTGCGCGAGGTGCCCGATTGGTTCGTATGGCTGATCGCCCCGGCCCCGCGCCAGCACGACCTGCCGATCCTGGTCCGGGGCGAGCGCATCGGCACCGCCGCCATCACCACCGAGCCCCTCGACGAGATTGAGGAGGTGTGGGGCTATGCCCGCTCGCTGGCGCTCGCGAGCCTCGTGCTCAACCTCGCGGTGCTGGCCGCGCTGATCGTCGCTCTGGGGCGCATCCTGCGGCCCCTGGATCAACTCGCCGACGGCCTGACCCGGCTGGAGCGCCACGACTACACCGCGCATATCGACCCGCCGGACTCGCGCGAACTCGCCGTCATCGCCGGCCGCTTCAACCGTGTGGCCGGGGCGCTCGCCGAGGCGCGGGCCGCCAACGGACGCCTCAACCGCCAGCTTCTCACCGCCCAGGACGACGAGCGCCGCCGCACGGCGCTGGAACTCCACGACGAGTTCGGCCCCTGCCTGTTCGCGCTCGAGGCCAACGCCGCCTCCGTCGCCCGGCTCGCCGCGGGCGAGGGCGTGATCGACCGAGGCCGGCTGAGCCAGCGCGCCGCCGATATCGGCAGCATCGTCGGGCAGGTGCAGACGCTGAACCGCGACCTGCTCAACCGCCTGCGCCCGCACGCGCTCGGCGAGGTGCCGCTGCCCGACTGCCTCAACCTGCTCCTGCGCGATTTTTCGCGACGCCATCCCGGCACCGTCTTCGAGGGGCGGTTCGAGGGGCTGGCGCGGGGCTACGGCGACATCGTCGACCTCACCCTGTTCCGCTGCATCCAGGAGAGCACGACCAACGCCGTGCGCCACGGCGGCGCCGCCCATGTCTGGGCCGAGGCGAACGAGGCCGCGCAGGACGGCGGGCGCCTCCTCCAGGTCAGCGTGCGCGACGATGGCGGCGGCATCGCCCCCGGCCACCGCGTCGGCCTCGGCCTGTCGGGGATGCGCGAGCGGGTCGAGGCGCTGAGCGGGCGCTTCACCCTTGACAACGGCGCGCCGGGCACGGTTGTCCGGATCGTCATCCCGATCGACCCCGAGCACGACGGCGAGGATTTTTCCGTTTCGCCCGTGCCGCAGGAAAAGTGATGCGCCGGACATGAACGCGCAGGCCATGACCGCGACCTCGACCAAGGGGGAGGTTCCCCGCGGGTTGCCCGGAAAGGGCCCGATGGGCAAGGATGCGATGAAGGACGCCGCGAGCGTCTCGCCGGTTCTCGTCATCGACGATCACCCGATCGTGCTCCAGGGCTGCCGCCGGGTGCTGGAGGATGCCGGGATCGAGACCGTGGTGGAGGCGACCGGCGTGGTGGCGGGCTACCGCACCTTCCACCGCCTGCGCCCGCAGGTCGTGATCTGCGACCTGACCTTCCAGGGCTCGGGGCTCGCCGGCCTCGCCCTGATCCGCCGCATGCGCGCCATCGAGCCCGAGACCCGCGTGCTCGTGTTCTCGATGCACAACGATCCGGTCATCGTCTCCCGGGCGCTGGAGGCCGGCGCGCTCGGCTACGTGCTGAAGGACCACGCCTCGAACGAGCTGTTCCAGGCCTTCGAGCGGGTGCGCGTCGGCGAGGTCTTCCTCGACCGCCGGCTCGCCACCGAGGTCGCGATGCTGCGCGCCGACCCGCGCCGCACCCCCGAGACCCAGCTCACCCCGCGCGAGCAGCAGATCCTGGCCCGGCTTGCCCAGGGCAAATCCTACGGCGCCATCGCGGCCGACCTCTCGGTCTCCTACAAGACCGTCACCAACGCCTGCTCGCAGATGCGCCAGAAGCTGCGGGTGCGCACGCTCGCCGAGCTGATCCACGTGGCGGTGACGCAGGCGCAGCGGCAAGGATGAGCGGTTCTCGATGACGCGCTTCTCCGAGGAAGCCTGGGCGCGGAATCTGGCCGCCTACGAGGCGATCCGCACCATGCCGTTCAACGCCGAACTCGCGGCGGGGACGCTGAGCGCGGAGCGCTTCCGGCGCTACATCGTGCAGGACGCGCATTACCTGATCGGCTTCGGCCGCGCCCTGGCGCTGGCCGCCGCCAAGGCGCCCGATCCCGACCGGATCGTCCAGTTCGCCCGCGGCGCCGAGACCGCCATCGTGGTCGAGCGGGCGCTGCACGGCGGTTTTTTTAAAACCTACGGCATCGACGCGGCGACGTTTGCCGCGACCTCTTTGTCCCCCGCTTGCGACCACTACGTCTCGTGGCTGCTCGCGGCGGCTTACGCCGAGCCCTACGAAGTGGTGCTCGGCGCCCTGCTCCCGTGCTTCTGGATCTACGCCGAAGTCGGCCGCGACATTTTTTCGAAATCTGCCGCGGACAACCCGTACCGGGCCTGGATCGACACCTATGCGGGGGAAGAGTTCGCGCAAGCGGTCGCCGCGATGATCGCCGCGACCGATGAGGCCGCCGAGGGCGCCTCGCCGGCCCTGCGCGCGCGGATGCACCGCGCCTATGCCCGCGCGACCCAGCTCGAATACCTGTTCTGGGACGGGGCCTACCGCGATGTCGCCTGGCCGGTCTGACGACTCAGGCCCTCTCGACCGCCGCGCCTTCACGGCGGCGGCCCTCGCGGCCGCGCTCAGCCTGCCGCAGGCCGCGGCTCTCGCCGAGCCCACAGGGCCATCGGACGTCACAAAAAAAATCGCGATCCTGCTCTATCCGGGCATGACCGCCCTCGACGTGGTCGGGCCCCAGAATCTCCTCGCGGGCCTCGGGCCCATCGAGCTGGTCGCCGCCCGCATCGGTCCGGTCGCGAGCGACACCGGCCTGTCGCTCGTCGCGACCCACGATTTCGAGACCTGCACCCGCGACCTCGACGTGCTCCTCGTGCCCGGCGGCGACGGCACGCCCGCGCAGATGCGCGATGGCGCCGCCCTCGCCTTCCTCGCTGATCGGGCGCAGCGCGCGACCTGGGTCACCAGCGTCTGCACCGGTTCGCTGATCCTGGGCGCGGCGGGCCTGCTGCGGGGCTACCGCGCCACCTCGCACTGGTGCGTGCGCGACACGGTGCTGCCGCTCTTCGGCGCCGAGCCGGTCGATTCCCGCGTCGTGTTCGACCGCAACCGCGTCACGTCGGCCGGCGTCTCCGCCGGCCTCGACTTCGCGCTCGCGCTCGCCGCCCGCCTGCGCGGCGAGGCTTACGCGAAGACCGCGCAGCTCGTGGCGGCGTACGCGCCGCAGCCGCCCTTCGCGGCGGGCACGCCGGCGGAGGCCGGGGCCGAGACGGTGCGGGCGGCCGACGCGATCCTGGCGGACCTCGTGGCCGGGGCGCGGGCGGCGGCGTCGGGCCGCTGAGCCGGCCCGGCACGATCGGGCGTGCCTCACCCGCGACCGTCGTAACGTCCCGCGCTCCCGAAGCGAAGGAGATGCGACACGCCTACAGGGAGCCTGCCGATGAACCTTCGCCGCTTCGCACTGATCGCATGCTTGCTCTTGCCCGGGACGGCGCTTGCCCGCGAGCGTCCGGTCGTCCTCGAACTGTTCACGTCGCAGGGCTGCTCGTCCTGCCCGCCGGCCGAAAAGCTGCTCGGGGAGTATGCCGGCCGCGCCGACGTGCTGCCGCTCGGCTTCCACGTCACCTACTGGAACCGCTTGGGCTGGCGCGACACCTTCTCGTTCGAGGGCGCGACGCAGCGTCAGGCCGCCTACGAGAGCCGGCTCGGCAGCGGGACCTCGTTCACGCCGCAGATGGTGATCGACGGCCGCACCAGCGCGATCGGCTCGCGCCGCGAGGAGGTCGCGGCGGCGATCCGCAAGGCGAGCGCCGAGCGCGAGGACGACGTCGAGGTCGCGCTCTCCCGAAGCGGCGGCGGCGTCACGGTCCGCGTCGGCGCGGGCCGCGGGCGGGCCGAGATCCTGCTGGTCGGCTTCGACCGCGCGCGCACCACGCCGATCGGGCGCGGCGAGAACGGCGGACGCACCATCACCCAGTCGAACGTCGTCCGCTCGCTCCGCAGCCTCGGCCCGTGGACGGGCCGGCCGGTCGAGCGCGGCGAGGCGGCTCCCGAGGGCGAGGACGCGGCGGTGATCCTGCAGGCGCCGGACGGGCGCATCCTGGGGGCGGCGCGGCTGTAACCGCCGGCGCGCCCCGACGAATAGAGCGTACGAGGCCCGACCGGACCTCTTCGATGCCACTCCCTCAATGCCCCGGAGACTCACGATGAAGCATCCCGTCACGACCGCCCTCTCGGCCGTTCTCCTGTCGCTCGCCGCGGCGACGGCGCCCGCGCTCGCCATGGAGCCCATGAAAGGCGACGCGATGAAGAGCGAGACGACCAAGGGCGAGGCGATGAAGAGCGACAAGATGATGAAGGACGGCTCCGCCAAGACGGATTCGATGCACAAGGACTCCATGCACAAGGACGGCATGATGAAGTCCGACGGGACCAACAAGGACGCGATGAAGAAGAACTGATCCGCCCCCGCCGCGCGTCGGCCGGGCGAAAACAGACGCCCGGCCGTTCGGATGACGCCATGATCGCTCTGCCGACAGGAGCCACGCTCCGCCTCCCCCCACCGTTCGCAGGCGAACCGGATCCCCTGCGCACGAACCGCGCGCTACACACAGGCATGGACAGGCGCGGCGAATCGGCCAACGCTCTCGAACAGATGCTCTCGGCGGCCATGGCGGCGGCGCAGGCCGGCGACCGGGGGGCCTATCGCGGCCTGCTGCGCGCCTGCATGCCAGTGATCGCGGCGACCGCACGCGGCAAGGGGCTGACCGGGGAGGCGGTCGAGGACGTGGTGCAGGAGACGCTGCTGACGATCCACCGGGCGCGGGCGAGCTACGATCCCGCCCGCCCCTTCCTGCCCTGGCTGCGCGCCATCGCCCAGCGGCGGACGATCGACGCCCTGCGTCTGCGCAAGCGGCGCGCGCCGGAGGCGCACGATCCGGTCGCCTACGAGGCCTATGCCGACGAGACCCTTCCGGCGGCGGGCCAGGGGATCGAGGCGCGCGAGCGCGACGCGCGGCTGGCGCGGGCCATCGCGGCGCTGCCCGAGGGCCAGCGTCAGGCCGTGGAGCAACTGAGCCTGCGCGAGCATTCATTGAAGGAGGCCGCCGCGATCACCGGCCGCAGCACCGGCGCGATCAAGGTCAACCTGCATCGGGCCCTCAAGGCCCTGCGCACGGCGCTGGCGAAGGACCGGAGCGACGGCCATGTCTGATCCGGTCATGTCCGACGCCGCCCGCCGCGACCGCCTCGTCGAGGATCTCGCGGGCGACCTCGAACCGGTGGGCCGGCTCGCAGCACCCTCCGTGCGGGCGCTCGCGTGGCTGGCGGCCGTGCTCAGCCTCGCCGTCCTGCTGGCGCCGATGGCCGATCTCCATACGATGCGCGTGCGCCTTCAGGTGCCCGACCTGTGCGGGGCGGCGATCGGGGCGTGTCTCACGGCGCTCTGCGCGGCGCTCGCCGCCTTCCAGACCAGCGTGCCGGGCCGCTCGCGGCTCTGGGCGCTGCTGCCCCTGCCGCCGCTCGCGCTCTGGGTCGGCGCGAGCGGGCTCGGCTGCCTGCGGGCCTGGATCGCCCCGGATTCCAACATCGCCGATGCGGCGGAGATGCGCGGCTGCATCTACTTCCTGCTCGGTGTCTCGCTGCCGCTCTCGGCGCTGCTCGTGGTGATGCTGCGCCGCGCCTGCCCGATGCGGCCGAACCTCACGGCCGCGCTCGGCGGCCTCGCCACGGCCGCCGCCGCGGCCGCGCTGCTGGTGCCGTTCCATCCGCACGACGCCACGGCCAGCGATCTGGCCGTCCATGCGCTCGGCGTCCTCGTGATCGTCGCGCTCAACGGCCTCGCCGGCGGCCGCTTGCTGGATCGCCGCTGAGCGCGGCGTGACCGCGCCGGCCTCCGCCCCCTTCAGATCGTCGCCGGGCGCGTGACGACGGGAGCGCCCCGCATCAGCAGCACCTGAAACAGGCCGCCGAGCACGGCGCCGAGCGCCCAGCCCCAGTCGCCGCCGTTCGCGATGTGGCCCAGGGCGCCGAGGACGGAGAGGCCGATCGAGAACAGGCTCGAGGCCGCCAGCGCGATCAGCGCCCGCCGGTTCCAGCCGCCCTCGTAGTAGAGCGAGCCGTTCGGATCCATCGTGTAGAGGTGTTCGAGGATCACCTTCTGCTTCTTCACGACGTAGTAGTCGGCGATCATGATGCCGAACATCGGCCCCAGCACGGCGCCGAACACGCTGACGAAGGCGGTGATCGCCTGCGGGCTCGACACGAAGAGCCACGGGCACACCAGCACCGAGAGGATCGAGGTGATCAGGCCGCCGAGCTTGAAGTCGATCTTTTCCGGGTAGAGGTTGGCGATGTCGTAGGCGGGCGAGACGAAGTTCGCCACGATGTTGATCCCCATCGTCGCGACGATGAAGGTGATCGAGCCGAGCGCCACGATCCACGGATTGCCGATCCGCTCGACGATCTCGACCGGGTCCATGATCGCCTTGCCGAAGACCTGCACGGTGCCGGCGGTGACGATCACCGTGATGATGGCGAACACGATGAAGTTCACCGGAAGGCCGAGGAAGTTGCCGACCGTCATCGCCCGCTCGTCCTTCGCGAAGCGGGCGAAATCGCCGAAGTTCAGGAGCAAGGCGGCGAAATAGGCGATGATCAGCATCGCCGCGTTGAGGATGTGCCAGAGCGTCGAGCCCTCGGCGGCCGGGGCGAGCTGCAGCGACAGGCTGGAGGTCCCGGTCTTCGCCAGGATCCAGATCGCGAGAGCGAACATCACGAGGTAGACGACCGGGCCGCAGAAATCGATGAACCTGCGGATCGTCTCCATCCCGTTGAGGAAGATCAGCAACTGGAACAACCACATGAACAGGAAGCTGAACCAGCCGAGCGGCGACAGGCCGAAGAGACTGCCGTGCGTATATGCTTCGGCCGCCGGCCAGAACGTGAGGATCAGGACCTGCACCGCCTTGGAGGCGAAGTAGGTCTGGACCCCGTACCAGACGATCCCGACGATGCCGCGCAGGATCGCGGCGAGGTTGGCGCCCATGACGCCGAACGACATCCGCGCGACGACGGGAAACGGCGTGCCGTATCGCAGCGAGGGCCGGCCGATCAGGTTCATCAGCACATTGACCACGGCGATGCCGACCACCATCGCGGCCAGCACCTCCCAGCCCGTCAGCCCGAGGAAGAACAGGCTGGCGGCGAACGTGTAGCCGCCGACCGAGTGGACGTCGGACATCCACATCGAGAAGATGCTGAAGGCGCCCCAGGTCCGCCCCTCGGGCGCCGTCGGCGCCAGATCGGGGCTGTAGAGCTTCGGATCCGCGCCGGCCACGGCGAGGACCGGCGACGTCTCGTGAGATCCCGACAAGGGCGCCTCCGCTGGAGTCTTGTCTGGCTTGGCAACTCATATGCCAAGATGAGGCCGGCGATAAATTTCCTGGCGCGGAGGCGGGGCAGTGATGTTCGCGCCAAGTCTGGTCGATCGACGGGATCTATTCCATCAAATCCTCGCGAGGCCGCGGTCTGCGGAGCCGGCACACAGTGACGGACCGGCCCGTTCCTTGCCCTTGGAATTCGCGTCAGATCGTTGGCAGGACGGCGGTTTCGGGATTGATCTCGATTGCCTGAGAACCAGATCGGATCACGGCAAAGGTTCCATCCAGCGGGAGCGACGGACCGACATGGCGTCAGGCTTGGCGAGCGACCTCTTCCGGATCAAGACGCTGGAGCGGCTGAACGCCGACGCGGAGGCGGGCGACAACAAGCTGGAGCGCCATCTCGGGCCCTGGAGCCTGATCGGGCTCGGCATCGGCGCGGTGATCGGGGCCGGGCTCTTTTCGCTCACCGGCATCGCGGCGGCCGAGCATGCGGGACCGGCGGTGGTCATCTCCTTCGCCATCGCGGCCATCGCCTGCGCGTTCGCCGGCATGTGCTACTCGGAGCTCGCCGGCATGATCCCGGTGGCGGGCTCGGCCTACACCTACGCCTACGCCACCATGGGCGAGTTCATCGCCTGGATCATCGGCTGGGACCTCGTGCTCGAATACGCGGTGGGGGCCGCCACCGTCTCGGTGAGCTGGTCGCGCTACGTCACGCGCTTCCTTCAGGACACGCTCGGCGTCACCCTGCCCGGGGCGTTCGCCCACTCGCCGTTCGAGACCTACCAGCTCGCCGACGGCACCATGGCCCACGGCCTCGTCAACCTGCCGGCGATCTTCATCATCGTGGCGGCCTCCGCCCTGCTCATGGTCGGCATCCGCGAGTCGGCCCGCGTCAACGGCGCGATCGTGCTCGTCAAGATCGCCGTCGTGCTCGTCGTGATCGGGGTGGGCCTGTTCTACATCAAGGCGCAGAACTACGACCCCTTCCTGCCGGCCAATACCGGCAATTTCGGCGAGTACGGCTGGAGCGGCGTGATGCGGGCGGCCGGCGTCGTGTTCTTCGCCTATGTCGGATTCGACGCGGTCTCGACCGCGGCGCAGGAGGCCAAGAACCCCCAGCGCAACATGATGATCGGCATCCTCGGCTCGCTCGCCATCTGCACGATCCTCTACATCGCGTTTGCCGGCGTGCTGACCGGCCTCGTCCATTACGACGCCATGAAGGGCGACGCGGCGCCGGTGAACACCGCCATCGCCCAGACGCCGTTCCCGTGGCTGAAGGGCCTCGTCACCTTCGGCGTGATCTGCGGCTTCTCGACCGTGATCCTCGTGCTGCTGCTCGGCCAGAGCCGGGTGTTCTACACCATGAGCCAGGACCGGCTGCTGCCGGGCTTCTTCTCGGCGATCCACCCGAAATGGAAGACGCCCTACCGCTCGAACCTGTTCTTCATGGTGTTCACCAGCGCGCTCGGCGGCTTCCTGCCGATCAGCCAGCTCGGCCACATGACCAGCATCGGCACGCTTCTGGCCTTCATCCTCGTCTGCATCGGCGTCGTCATCCTGCGCCGGACCCAGCCCGACGCGCCGCGGGCCTACCGCACCCCGCTGGTCCCGCTGGTGCCGATCCTCGGCGTCGTGTCGTGCGCCGCCATGATGGTGTCGCTCGACGGCGAGACCTGGCTGCGCCTGCTGATCTGGCTCGCCATCGGGCTGGTCATCTACTTCGCCTGGAGCCGCCGCCACAGCCGGATCGGGCGCGAGGAGGGGGATCGGGCGACGACGGCGATGTGAGGGTTCTGGCGCGGGTCGATACGCATCCGAGACGGCTTCCGGTCGGCCGCCTCGCGATGACGTTGTGGGGCGGCACCCGACGCGATCAGCCGCGAACGATGCTCAGCCGTTATCGACGACGACGTCCAACTCGGTGGCTCTGACCGTCGCGACGGTGTCGAACGGCTCTGCGATATCGACCACGTAGGCCTCGCCGTCCTTCAGGATCTCCACCACGGTGCCGGAAGCTCCGGCCGGCACGCGCTCGCCGTCCCAAGCGGTATGATCGCTGCGCAAGGAAACCGTGCCGAAGAGGCCGGGCATGTCGGCAAAAACCCTCAGGCCCGCCGCGCTACGGCCCGGACCGGCGGCTCGGCCAGCGCCACCAGCGGGCGGCCGACTTCGATCGACTGGCGCTCGCGGGCGATGAAGGCGGTGGGCATCTCGGCCTGCATCTCGGCCTCGACCACGCGCAACTGCGCGTCGGTATGGCAGGGATGGAGATGGATGATGGCGAGCGCCTTGGCACCCGCCCCTTGCGCCAGCTCCACGCCCTTCTGCCAGGTCGAGTGGCCCCAGCCCTTGCAGCAGGGATACTCGCCCTCGGTGAACATGCCGTCGTAGACGATCAGGTCGGCGCCCTCGACGAAGCGGAGAAGCGTCGGATCGGGCCAGTTCGCGCCGTGCTCGATGTCGCTGATGACGCACAGCCGCTTGCCCGCGTGGTCGAAGCGGAAGCCGGTCGAGCCTTGCGGATGGTCGAGCAGGATCGTGTCGACCCGCGAGCCGTCGGCGAAGATCAGCGGCTCACCCGCGCGGAACCCGTGATGGCGGAAGGTGCAGGGCAGGACGTCGAGGGTGACGGGGAAGAGCGGCGGCGAAAACAGCCGGTCGAGGGCCGCCTCGGCGCTCTGCCCGTCGAGGTTGCCGCACCACGTGTGGATCGTGCGCGCCGCGTCGAGCACCGCGGGCTTGAAGAACGGCAGGCCGGCGCTGTGATCGAGATGGAGATGGCTGAACAGGAGGTCGATCTCCTGGGGCAGCGCATCGCGGCAGCCTCGGCCGAAGGCGCCCAGCCCCGAGCCCGCGTCGATGACGAACAGGCGCTCGCCGCAGCGGACTTCGAGGCAGGGCGTGTTGCCGCCGAACTCGGCCGTCTCCGGGCCGCTCGTCGGCGTCGAACCGCGCACGCCCCAGAAGCGCAAGGTCAGGGCGTCGTCCTTGGCCGGACTCGTCAGGGTCATGGGTCGCTACCGTTGCCCGGGCGGACCCCCGAGCCTTCCACAGTGACAGCGCCGCCGCACGCATCCGCTTGACGATCCGCGGCGGTCCTTCGGCCCGTTATTGGGTCGGAGTGTACCGCGTTGAGATGGGCGGCGGCCATGCGGGTGTGTGTGCGAGCCCGCACACGGCGTTTTGATCTGTGTAAAGTCAAAACGAGTTCAGCGCTGCGCCACGCGCTCGACCACGGGTTGCGGATCGGCGAAGGCCGGCGGGGCGAGGCCGTCGTCGAGCGCGGCGCGCAGGAGGCGCGGCAGCGTCTCTTCGTAGCGGCGGGCCGTGGAGGCGAAGAGAGGCGTCGGCCCGCCCTCGAACGGCGCCCGGTAGGCGGCACGGACCGGATAGAACGGCGTGCCCGGCCCGATCACCGCGGCCCAGAGGCTCTCGGGCATCGCGGCGGGCGGCGCGGGCTTGCGGCGGGCGGCGATCAGGACGACCTCCTGGCCGGCATAGGCGAGCGCCTCGGGCCGGCTGACGTCGCCGACCGGAAAACCCTGGCGGATGCGGTGGGCCCAGAAGGCGTGCTGGCCGCCGTCGGAATAGGTGGTGCGCACCGCCGCCGCCCCCTCCTCGACGATCTCGGCGATGCGGGCGTTCTCGTCCCGGTGCAGGGCCTGCGCAGCGGCCTCCTTGGCCGGGTCCTTCGACGGGGCGAACGCGTAGCGCCCGGCCGTAACGCCGACGACCGGCTCCTCGCCGGTGGCCTCGAAGCGGTCGGAGCCTTCCTTGAGCTGGCGCCAGAAGGGCATGTTCGGGTCGGTGCGGTGGCGGGCCATGTTGGCCGCCGTCATCCGGAACGGAAAGGCCTGGAACTGGAAGGCGCCCTGCCCGCCGGCGAACGCCTCGCGGGCGACGGCGAACAATTCGCCCGCGACCTGATCCGTCATGGCGAAGCACCCCATCGACGAGCAGATGCCGTGGACCATGATCGCCGAGCCGGTGGCGCCGTGGGCCCGGTCGTAGGCGTTGGGATAGCCGATGTCGAAGGAGAGGTAGTAGCGCGAGTTCGGGTTCATCTGGCTCTTGGCCACGGTGTAGAACCCCTCCGGCACCTGCCGGTCGCCGGTCCTCGTCTTCGGCCCGAGCTGCCCCGACCAGCGGCAGATCGGGTAGGTCTTGATCGGCACGTAGCGGCCGGCGCCGTTGCGCTTCCACAGCTCGATCTCGGATTCGCGCTTGTAGGCCCGCAGCAGGATCGGCGCCGCCGCATGCGTGCCCTTGGCCGCCATCTTCGCCAGGGTGTCGGCGGGGATCGGCTGGCTCGCCTTGTCGGCGCGGGCCGGGAGGGCGAGCGCCATCAGCGCGAGGAGGGCCGCGAGCAGGGTGCGGAAGGAGAGGCGCGTCAAGGCAGCGGGTGCGTCGGGAGAGAGCATGCACCGTCTCGGTCGAGACCGGCGAAAAAGGCCGGCGCCGCCCGCGGCGGCGTGGGTCCGATGCCTGCGCGACATTTGAGGCGGATTTACGGGGTGCGGTCACGCCCCGAACGCCTCGCGATCAGGCTGCGGCCTTGCGGCGTCCGCCGGTCTTACGGCCCTCGCCGGTCGCGCCCTTGCGCGGGGCCGGGGCGGGCGCCTCGGAGACGGTGGCGTCGTCGTCGGCGGCCTTGGGCGGAGGCTTGCGGCGCTGCTGGCCGAGGCCGAGATCCTTGGCGAGCGCCGAGCGGGCCGCCGAATAGTTTGCCGAGACGGTCGGGTAGTCGGACGGCAGGCCGTAGCGGCGACGATAGCCCTCGATGTCCAGGCCGTGCGTGGTCAGATGGCGCTTGAGCGTCTTGTAGGGCTTGCCGTCGATGAAGGAGATCAGCGCGTCCGGCGTGATCGACTTCTTGATCTGGGCGGACGAAGCCTTCTCGATCTCTTCTTCCTGCGGCGCCTGCGGCGGCGACAGGCTGGCGAGGGCCGAGTACACCCGCGTGATCAGGGCCGGCAACTCGGCCGACGGGAGAGCGTTGGCTGCGATGTAGTTCGCGACGAGATCGGCGGCGAGTTCGACACGATCGAGCCGAGACACCTGATGGCCGTGATGCGCGAGTGCGGCACGGTCCTGCTTGCGGGCCTGGCGGCGCTGGAGAATGGTCGGCCCGTCCGCGTCGCGCGGTTCGGAGGCGCGGTCGCGCTCCGCGCTCTGATTGAGCCACGAGATCCGCGGGCGCTCCCGTTCTGCCGCGGTGAAGCGATCCTCGGGGCGCAGGAGATCGTCGGAAACGTCGCTGGCCTTCTCGGAGAGCTGGCCGGGAAATGCTTCAAGCACGTTCACGTTCATCGTCTCCTATCGTACCGGACGCCGCAGCGGTCTCCGTCGTGAGATGCCGCGCGATCCGCTCGCGGTGACGCCGATCCGCGAGATTCGCATGACCGAACCAGCCGCTTCCAGAGAGAAGCTCCTTGCCGCAGGACCGGTCGGTCCCGATCGTGAGAGCGGCGAGGTTGTACATCAGGTCGTCGTCGTCGCTCGACTCCGCCACCCGGTTCGCCTCGCGCAGAAGGTACGAACCGGGACGCGCCCGGACGGCCAATGCGAGGTTATCCCGGACATCATCCGGCATGGTTGCGGCAAAACCCAGCCGCGCCCAGACGTATCCGCCGACATCGATGTCGGCGTGGACGTCGATGCGTGTGACGCCCAGCCCGTCATAGGCCTCAAGGCTTGCGCGGAGCATGCGGCGAGCCGCCCCGCCCCTGTGATGTTCGCCCAGCAGGAACAGCGTGTGCTCGACCGTCCAGGGGCTCCGCCGCCGCCGCCGCGAAAAGGTTCGTACGATGTGGACGCCGTCCTGTGCATCCTGGCTTCTAGCCGTCATCACGACCTTTACCGCGTGGCCGGGTCGATCCCACCTCACCGCCAGGGGAACGGTTTGCGGGATGCCAGCCACAAGATAACCCGTGATCCGCCGTGCCTTGGCCTCGTCGTGGAACAATCCACTCTGGAGGGCTTTAGAGGTCACATCGATCGTATCCAGGCCGGTCATAAGATGGCGCGGGGACGAATGCCCTGGCCAAGCCGCTGATGTGTCCGACAATCTGCCCTGCCCCGACCCGTCAAGCAATGATCACTGTGCAATCCGCGCGGCACGAGCGGACGCAATCTAGCTGTCTTGATTTCAGAGCAGTCGATGAAGTCTATTCTGAAAAACATCTATTTTGCTAATGCCGCAAATTTGGATTGTCAAGGCGGCAAGGGGCCGGTCTTGACCGGCGCCGTGTGGATGGCCGATGCGCTGTGGCACGGAGATCGATGGTGTGCCGGGTCATTTGGGCGGTGCAGTCGGCGCCGTCCGGCCGCTGCTCTCAGTGGAAGACACCGTCGGGCTTGGAAGCTTCCCGTCACGAAGCGGCTTCGGACAGCCGCAGGCCGTCGATCCCCGTCACCGTATTCCGCTCCACCCGGATCACCGCGTCGAACGGGGCCTGACGGCGGAGCGTCGCCTCGTCGGGCAGGCAGACGACGAGGCCGGCGCCCGCGCGGACGGCACGCAGGCGACTGATGCGGGCGGCGACCTCGTCGGGCTTGCGCTCGTCGAGCGTCAGGCCGACCACGAGGAGGTCGGGCCGGCGCACGAGGCAGCGCACGAACTCGATCGCCACCCGCTCGCGCGGGCCGATGGCGCCCTCCCCCAGCACCGCGCGCTGGCCTTGCGCCGCGCCCGCCGTCCCCGCCTCAATGCGGGTGGCGAGCCCGAGCCGGTAGACGGTGGGCTCCAGCCCCTGTTCGGCCAGCACCCGGCGCACCAGCGCCCGCACCCGCGCCTCGGCCCCGGCCTCCCCTTGGGTGATGCGGCCGAACAGCAGGTTCTCCTCCAGGCTCGCGGCGGCGGTGAGCCGGGCGGGATCGTAGAACTCGATCTTCTCGCGGTAGCGCGGGGGGAGGAGCGCGGCGAAGCTGTGGCGGGCGGCGACCAGCCGCTCTTCGAGGGCGGCGTCGATGAGGCCGAAGCGGTGGCGGGTCTCGTTGTAGCGCAAAGCCAGCCCGATCAGCCGCTCGCGGTCGCGCTGCCCGGCGGGGCCGCGGCGGAAGCCGCGCGCCTCCGGCTGGCGGGCGACGAGATCCTCGAAATAGCCGCGCTCGGCCGCCGGAAACAGCGAGAAGGTCTCGAACAGCGGATGGTCGTCGGGAAGGTCGGAAAAGATCTCGACGGTGGAGCGGGCGACCTGGAGGCCGACATCGGCCAGCGTCCGGGTCAGGTCCTCCGCCTCCAGCACGGCGCGCAGGTAGGGATGCGCCGCGAGCCGCGCGGGCGAGAAGGCCGGGCCGACCGCCTCGCCGAACAGCAGGTTCTCGCCGAGATCGGCCTGATGGTTGTAGCGGGCGGGGTCGAACGGCTCGACCAGCCGCTCCATGCCTTGTGCCGCCAGAGCCTCGCGCACCGCCCGGCGGGCGGCGACCACGGCGACCGCGGTGGCGGGGTCGTCCTCGGGATCGACCGAGGCTTCGAGGCCGCGCTCGTAGACGAAGGCGTCGAGCCCGGTGAGCTTGAGGATGGCGATGCGCTCGGCCAGCCCCGAGGCCTCGCGGTCGCCGCTGCGGGCGCCGTAGAGCAGGTTCTGCCGCAGCGTCCCCTCGATCAGGATCGCTTCCGAGCCGGCCAGCGCGATGCGGCGGGCCCGCTCGGCGGGGTCGAAGGCGCGCAAGGGGGTGCCGCCGTAGGTGAGCGCCCCCGCGGTCGGCTCGATCTGGCCGGCGAGCAGCGCGGCCAGCGCCCGCACCCCGCTGCCGCGCGGGCCGACGATGGCGATGTGGGCCGGCATCGGCAGGGCGAGGTCGACCCCGGTGAGCCGTTCGCCGCTCGCCGGATCGTAGGCGCCCACGCCCCTTGCCGCGAGCGCGCCCGAGGGCGGGAACGGCGCGAAGTCCCGCGCCTCGCCCGCTTGGCGCGGCTCCAGAGCCTCGACGATGGCCGCGATGTCGCGAAACAGCGGCGCCACCGCCCGGCGCTCGGCCCAGAGCCGCAGGCAGGCCGAGACGAGCAGCGCGGCGATGCCGAAGGCGCCCGCCGCCGCGGCGAGCGCGCCGGGGAGCACGTTGTCGGCCTCTGTCGCCGCCTCGCCCTGCCAGAGCGCCGTGGCGATGAGGAGCGCGGGCAGGATCACCACGAGGGCCAGCGCCGGGGCGCGGGCATAGGCGAGCCGCGCCTCGGCCCGGACCAGGGCGGAGCGGGCGGCGCGGGCGCGCAAGCCCAGGCGGCGGCGCTCGAACGCCGCCGCGCCGTGGGCGCGCACGGCGGGCATCCGGCGGATCAGATCGCGCAGGCCGCTTTCCGTGGCGGCGGTGTCGTCGCGCCGCAAGCCCAGGCGGGCGGCGGCGCGGCTCAGCAGCAGCGCGCGGGCGAGCCCCGTGGCGGCGAGCAGCAGCGCGACCACCGGCACGAGGCGGGGTGCGGCGAGTTCGGCCATCACCAGCGCCAGCAGGATCGCCGCGATCGTCAGCCCCGGCACGACGATGCCGACCGCCGACACCATCCCCATCCGGGCGAGCGCCCGGCCGACCAGAACGGGGAGCGCCCGCAAATCCTCCCGCGCGCCCGGCGGCGAGGCGAGGATGGCCTCCCGCGCCCGCGTCCGCAGCCGGGCGGTCGCCCGCGCCTGGACCGAGAAGCACAGCAGCGCCACGACGCCGCCGAGGGCCGCGAGCGCCAGCGCCGCGACGCTGAGCGCCGAGAGCGCCATCAGCGGCAGTTCGGACGGCGGCAAGAGCCAGCCGGGAAACAGCACCGGCGCCTCGTTGAGGTGATGGCCCGGCAGCGGCAGGGCGATGCGCAGGAACGGCAGCGCGTCGGGGCTCGAGCGGGTCAGCACGGCGATGAGGTCGCGCAGGCAGATCAGCACGAACAGCGCGAGCGGCGTCCCGAGGCCGACCGCGAGCCCGAGCGCCGCCGCGTGGCGCCGCGGCGAGGAGGCCCAGGCGAACAGGATCGGCTCACGCTGCATCGGCGCGCCTGACATCAAAACCGTTTGCGGCTGTTCGAGGGAGCATCGGCGGCTCGCGCGGCGGTTTCGGACAGACGGCGGGGGCGGGGCGCGCCCCTCTTCGCACGGATCGGCGGCGGCGCAAGTCCGGTGCGCCGGACGGCCTCATTGCAATCGGCCATGGCGGTTGCTCTTTGAGGTGCGCCGGGACACATCCCGCGGCGGGTCGCCGGCCCGATCCGTGCGGCTCTCCGTGCAACGCATTGCCATCCATCACCAGAAGAGGTCCGGTCCGGCGGTCATGACGCGGCGTCCGCCCTTCCCTCCCCCCGCGGCGGGTCTCGCCCCCTCGGCGGAGGAGCGCCTGCGCGGGGCGCCGGTCGTGTCGCCTTCCGTCACCGTGGCGGGGATCGGCGCGGCCGCCGCCCGCGCCGTGCTCGCGCCCGCCGGCCGCGCCCGGCGGCTCGCCCTCCCGGTGCTGCTCGCCGTCGTGGTTGCCTGGATTTTCTTCGCCGGGATGTTCCTCGGCGCCCGGGGGGCCCCGTTCGCCGCGGCGGGGTTCGGCTGGTGGGCGGGCCTCGCCTCGGGCTGCCTGACGATCTCGGCGCTGGTGCTGCTCGCCCGCGTCGACTGGCGCTGCGGCATCGGCCGGCTCGCCCAGACCGCCGCGCTCGCGGCCTGCGCCGTCGCGGCCCTGCATCCCGCCTCCGGCGACGGCATCGCCCTCCTGGGGCTCGCGGCTTGCGCCTTCGGCCTGTGGGCGGCGGCGTTGGTGCCCGATCTCGCCGCCCTGCGCGACCGGCCGGAGCTGCGCCGCATTCCCTGGCGGGCCCGGCTCACCCGCCGCGCCGCGATGGGCTGGCACGGCGAGGCGCGGCAATGGCTCGCCTGGGAGCGGGCCTGCCGGGCGATGGCGCTCGGCGGTATCCTCGCGGCCTTCGCCCTCCAGACCGACCTCGCCCTGACGCTCGCCGCGGGGAGCGACCGCCACGACACCCTGCTCCCCGTGGCCCTCGTGGTCGGTGCCGTGCTGTCGGCGTCGGGGCTCATCGCGACGCTCGCCGCCCTGCTGCGGCGCGAGCCCGGCTTCGACGGCTTCGTCACCGGACGCCATCTCGACATCCTCGGGCGCCTGATCCTGGCGCTGGGGCTCGCCGGGCTCTACTGCCACGTCACGGAAGCCGTGGTGGCGGGGCTCTACGGCTCGGCCCCCGAGCGTGCGCTCCTGGCCGAGCGGCTGGCCGGTGCCGGGGCGCCGGCCTTCTGGACGCTGATGCTCGTCGGCCTCCTGCCGACGCAGGCGCTCTGGGTCGGCGCGGCCCGGCGCAGCCCCGTGACCCTCGGCCTCGTCGGCGCGCTGGCCGCCCTCGGCGCGGGCGCCGGCCACGTCCTGATCGCGCCGGCCCAGCCCGTGGCGGGCTGGGCGGACGCCCTCCCCGGCCTGCTCGCGGCGCTCGCCGGGCCCGTCGCCCTGTTCGGGCTCGTCCTCCTCGCCGCCTTCCGCCTCGTGCCGGCGGTCTCGGTCGCCGAGATGCGCGGGCTCGCCCTCCTGCACAACCGAAGGCCCATGGCCCTGCCGGCCGCCCTCCCCTCGGAAACCGGCGGACCGCCGCCGCGGGCGGGGCTCGCCGCCGCCTTCGCCTCCGAGGCCGGGCTGGTCGAGGCCCTGCGCGGCCTCGGGCCCTCCGAAGCCCTGCATCTCGACGCCCACGGCCCCGCGCCGATGCCGGAATCCGCCGCCGCCCTGCACCGGGACGAGCGGGCCGTGCGGGAGACGGCGCTCGTCGGCGCCGCCCTCGCAAGCGTCGGCTTCCTCGGCGCCCACGCCGTGGGGCTCGCCGTGCAGAATCCCGACGGCCTCGCCGGGGTGCCGGTCCTCGCCTGGGCCAGGCTGGCGATCCCGGCGCTCTCCGCGGCGGCGACGGGCGCCGCCCTCGGGGCCGGCGCCGCCCTGGCGTGGCACCTGCGCCGTGCCGCATCCGAGCCCGGACCGCCGCCGGACTGGCGCGAGGTCTTCGTGCTCACCGTCCGGCCCGCCCTCCGGCCCGGCGAGAACGCCCCCTCCCCCGGTGCACTCGCCCGGCGCCTGTCGGCGCTGCCGGAGAAGGCCGGGCGCCCGCTGGCGCTCCGCCGGGCCGGCCCGGATCGGGGGGAGGCCCCATGAGCGTCGACGAGCGCGGCGCCGCCGCCCGCAAGGCGTCGGGGGCCAAGACCGCCCGCGGTTACTTCCTCGACCCGGCCCGGCGCCCGCTGGCCGCCCTCGTCGCCGGCGCCGCCTGCCTCGCGCTGGTCTGGTGGCTCGACGGGCCGGCCCGGCTCGCCCCGTCCTATCTCGCGGCCTGGACCTGCCTGCTCGCCCTGCCGGCGGGCGCGCTGCCCGTCGCCATCATGATCGAGCGGGCCGATGCGTGGCGCCCGCAGCCCGAGACCGCTCTTCTGGAAACCCTGCGCGGCCTGCTCGCCCTGATGCCGGTGGCCGCTTTGCTCGCCCTGCCGATCCCGTTCCTCGCCCCGCTGCTCTATCCCTGGACGCAAGGAAGCGACCCGCACGGATCCTTCGCCGCCCTGTGGTTCTCGGGGCCCGCCTTCGCGGGCAGGCTTCTCCTCTACTTCGCCCTGTGGATCGGCCTCGCGCTGCTGTTCGCCCGGCGCGGCGGCGAGCCCTGGGGCAAGGCCGGGCGGATCGACGACGGGCGGGCGGTGCTCGGGCTAGGGCTTCACACCGTCGTCGGGACGCTCGCCGCCGACGACCTCGTGATGGCGGTGGACGGGCGCTTCCACGCCGCCGCCTTCGGCCTGCTCGCCATGGCGGCGTGGTCGAGCCTCGCGCTCGCCGCCGCGATCCTGATCGCCCCGCCCGACATCGGCCCGGCCCGGCGCCGCCACGACCGGATGACGCCGCTCGCCGTGCTGCTCCTCGTCTCGGCGGGCCTGCACGCGGTGCAGTTCCTGATGCTCGGCTCCGACGCGAGTGCGGCGGCGTGGTACGGCGCCCGCGGCGGGACGGCGGGCCACGTGCTGGTGTTCGCCTCCGGGATCGTCGTGGCGCTCGCCGCCGCGCTGACCGTGCGGCCGGGCGAGAACCGCACCCGGCTCGTCGCGGCGCTGGCCGTCGCGGCCCATCTCGCCGAGATGGCGTGGTTCGTCACCCCCGCCTTCACCGGCGCCTTCCGCATCGGGATGACGGACCTGCTGGCGCTGGCCGGCGTCGCCGGGCTCGCGATGGGCCTGACCCCGCCCCTGCGGCGCCTGTTTCCGGGGCTCGCCGTCACCCCGGCCTGGCCCGGCCGCGAGGCCGCCGCGCGCTTCACTCAGAGGCGTTGAGCGGCTTTTTGCGCGGAAAAACTCTCCCTTTCCGCGGCGCGCGCTCTAAAGTCGCCCTCCCGTCAGGCTTTTCCCGCGCGACACCGAACAGACCCCGGCGACCCATGTGCGAACTGCTCGGAATGAGCGCGAACGTGCCGACCGACATCCGCTTCTCGTTCGCGGCGCTCGCCAAGCGCGGCGGCGAGACCGGCCCCCACGCCGACGGCTGGGGCATCACCTTCTACGAGGGCCGCGGCTGCCGCGCGTTCCACGATCCGGAGCCCAGCGCCCGCTCCGAACTCGCCAAGCTCCTGCGCCGCTATCCGATCAAGAGCCGCATCGTCGTCGCCCACGTGCGCAAGGCCAATCGCGGCCGGGTCAGCCTGGAGAACACCCACCCCTTCTCCCGCGAATTGTGGGGCCGGCGCTGGACCTTCGCCCATAACGGCCAGCTCAAGGGGGTGAAGCGGCTCACCCTCGGCGGCTTCGAGCCGATCGGCACCACCGACAGCGAGCATGCCTTCTGCTGGATGCTGTCGCAGCTGCAGGCACGCTTCCCCAAGCCGCCGCGCCCGGCCCGGCTCGAAGCCGTCATCGCCGAACTCGCCCGCGAGATGTCGGGCCTCGGCGTGTTCAACATGCTGCTCACCGACAGCCGCACCCTCTACGCCCATTGCGGCAAGCGCCTGTGCTACCTCACCCGCCGCGCGCCCTTCGGCACCGCGACCCTGATCGACGAGGACTGGCGGGTCGATTTCGCGCAGGAGACCACGCAGACCGACATCGTCACCGTGATCGCCACCCGCGCGCTCACCCGCGACGAGACCTGGACCGAGCTGTCGCGCGGCGACACCCTGGTCCTCACCGACGGCGACGTGCGGGTGATCGGGCACTGATCGGGGGGCGGCCGTCATTCCGGGGCGCCGCAAGCGAACCCGGACCCGAAGGGGCGCGCCGGAGGCGTGCAATCCACGACGGGCCGCGACACAGCACGCTGCCATGCATCTCGGGTGGGTTCCGGGTTCCGCTCCGCGGCCCCGGAATGACGGCGAGAGGTTCAATGACGGCGAGAGGTCTGGAGACCGCGCCGCTCGCTCGTCCGAGTTCGTGACATCCGCGAATTGACGACAATTCGGTAAAGGTTTCGCGATCCGGCGCCGCCTCGTCCGATTTGCCGCATCCTCGTGCCGGTGCGGCAGGGCCATCTCCTGAAAGGGTGTGGCCTCCACGCCCCAGACTGCGCAAGCGCAGCCGTATTCGGCGGCGCAAGGGTGCGCCGGGGCGTCCGATGCGCTACAACTATGTTAAAGCCGCGCTCGGACCTGCGATTGCCGCCCGAGACCCACGCCGTTCCAGTGATCGCCAGAGCCCGATGCACAACGACACCGACGCCACCCTGGATCGCCCCGCGATGACCGACGGCCGGCCCAAGCTCACCGATTCCATCCGCACCCATCTCGGCGACCACCTGCGCACCGTCTACGAGACGCTGGGTGCGGGCGAGGACACGCCCGTCCGCTTCTCCGACCTGATCGGCAAGCTCGAAGCCGCCCTCAAGGCGCAGGGCGAGCGGGTGGACCCGGAGTTCCGCAACGGCCTGCTCGCCGCCGTGCCGAGCTTGCGCGCCTTTGCCCTGTCGCTGACCTCGAACCCGGCCCGCTCCGACGACCTCGTGCAGGACACCCTGCTTAAGGGCTGGCAGCACCGTGCCCGGTTCCAGCCCGGCACCAACCTCAACGCGTGGCTCTTCACGATCCTGCGCAACATCTTCTACTCGGACCACCGCAAGCGCGTGCGCGAGGTCGAGGACCAGGACGGCTCCTACGCCGCGCGGCTGGCCACCGCCCCCCACCAGGGCGACCGGCTCGACGTGGAAGACCTCCAGACGGCGCTCGCCAAGCTGCCGCCGGACCAGCGCGAGGCGCTGGTGCTGGTCGGCGCCGAGGGCGTCTCCTACGAGGAGGCCGCCACCATCATGGGCTGCAAGGTCGGCACCGTGAAGAGCCGCGTCAGCCGCGCCCGCGGGCGCTTGGCCGAGCTGCTCGGCTACGACGAGGAGGACCTCTCCTCCGACCGGCTCATCCAGTCGGCGATGCCGGACGCCTGATCGGCGCGTTTCCTCGCCGACCCGTCTGCGAACGAGAAGAGGCCGCCTCCGGGCGGCCTCTTCTCGTTCATGCCGTGCTCGCTCCGTGCCACGCTTTGGTCAATCCGCACGGAGGCTGCTGCTTCCCCCTCTCCCCAACCGATCCCCGGCCCGCCCCGGATCGGCAAGCAAAGACCGAAGTCGGGCAGGTCCGACTTCGGGCGGGACAAGGCGGATGCGCATGACGGCGAGGCGATCCAGCGGCGCTACAGTGCCGGAGAGACGACGCGACCGCTGAAATCAGATCGGCGACCGTTGCATTGATCTGCAATTCTTCTCTCTTACGGCTCTCAAAGCACGAGCCGCCCGTCATCGGTTCGTCCCATCGCGATGGCGCGATGGGATGGTCCTTCGATTGGCCGGCGTCGGATCAGGCTGCGGCCTTGCGGCGTCCGCCGGTCTTGCGGCCCTCGCCGGTCGCGCCCTTGCGCGGGGCCGGGGCGGGCGCCTCGGAGACGGTGGCGTCGTCGGCGGCCGCCTTGGGCGAAGGCTTGCGGCGCTGCTGGCCGAGGCCGAGATCCTTGGCGAGGGCCGAGCGGGCCGCCGAATAGTTCGCCGAGACGGTCGGGTAGTCGGACGGCAGGCCGTAGCGGCGGCGATAGCCCTCGATGTCCAGGCCGTGCGTGGTCAGGTGGCGCTTGAGCGTCTTGTAGGGCTTGCCGTCGATGAAGGAGATCAGCGCGTCCGGCGTGATCGATTTCTTGATCTGGGTGGTCGAGGCCTTCTCGATCTCTTCTTCCTTGGGCGCCTGCGGCGCAGAAAGGCCGGTCAGGGCCGCGTGCACCTGCGTGATCAGGGCCGGAAGCTCGGCCGACGGGAGAGAGTTGTTCGAGACATAGGCCGAGACGAGATCGGCGGCGAGTTCGACACGATCGAGCTGAGACACCTGACTGGTTTCTGACATGCTGGAATTCCTGATTTGCCCCTCGTTCTTTGAAGTATAAGGATCAGCGCATAGTGCAAGTGGGTTTCGGGGTGTTTTCCCACGAAGTGACTGCAAAAATCGAGAAATCGTGTGAGGCCGTGCGGTGTTTCGAGCGATCTGCCCGTCCGCATCGGTCGATCCGAGACGTTCAAGGTGATGTGTCAGGTGATGTGCGCAAGCTGAGGTTTGATCGAGACGCGATGGCGACCCGGTTGATTCGGGTGGTTCACAGGATCGTGAAGAGGTCACGCCGAACAGAACCGGTCGAGGCGCGAACCTAGATCCCGAATGTCGATATTGGATGGATCGAGGGCGGTTCGCGACCGCGCGCCGACTGTCGTGGGGCGTCAGAATCCGAACGCGGCCTGCTGCGCGACGCGCGGGTCTCGCGCCTGGCTGTCCGCCGGACGCGAACGGGCTGGACGCGGCGTCTCCGGCTCGGGCAGGCTGCAGCGGTAGACCACGGCGTCCGGCGGTCCCAGCGTGGCGTGGAGCGGCACCGTCACGGTGTCGCCGGAGAAGCGCCAGTGGCGGGTGCCGCGGTCCCAGTAGAGCCACACCGTGGTGTCGTGGCCGCGCACGTCGAACACCGCCGCCCGCTTCGACAGGGCCCGCAGGGTCCGCGGCTCGTACAGGCCCTTGCGCCGATAGGTCTCGCGGGAGGCCGCGTCCTGCCGATCGACGAAGGTGTTCTGCACGATCTGAATCGTCGCCCCGGGCTTGCGCAGGAATTTTTTGAAATCGCTCAGGGACCGCAAGACCACGGGCATCGGCTTCATCCTGTCGTCAAGTCACGGACTCGCTCTTCATTGCGGGACGGAGCTTCAATGACTCGGATGACGGTTGTGTCCCCGGCCGAAAGACTCATGGGAGGGATATCCACCGGAATCGGGCGTCTTCCACAGGAGTCGTTCATTCTTTGCCGCAGGCGTCGGCGGTCGGTCCGCGGCCTTGGCGTGAGGCTCGGCTTGACCCGCGGGCGGGCCTCGGGCGTTTAGGCCGGATGCTGCTGTCCTTCTTCACGAGCCTGCGCGAGGCCCGCGTCCCGGTCACGCTGCGCGAGTACCTCACTCTGCTGCAGGCGATGGAGCGGGACCTGCCCGAGAAGCGCGTCGAGGCGTTCTACGTCCTCGCCCGCACGGTGCTGGTGAAGGACGAGGCCCATCTCGATCGGTTCGACCGGGTCTTTTCCACGGTCTTCAGGGGGTTGGAGACGCTGGACGAGGCGGTGGAGCCCGCGGCCATCCCCGAGGAATGGCTGAGGAAGCTCGCGGAAAAATACCTCACCGAGGAGGAGAAGGCCGAGTTGAAGGCGCTCGGCTGGGACAAGCTGTTCGAGACCCTGAAGCAGCGCTTCGCCGAACAGAAGGGGCGGCACCAGGGCGGCTCGAAATGGATCGGCACCGGCGGCACCTCCCCCTTCGGCGCCTACGGCTACAACCCCGAGGGCATCCGCATCGGCCAGGACGGCAACCGCCACTTCCGCGCGGTGAAGGTGTGGGACAAGCGCGAATTCAAGGACCTCGACGACAGCCGCGAACTCGGCACCCGCTCCATGCGGGTGGCGCTTCGCCGCCTGCGCCGCTTCGCCCGCACCGGGGCGGCCGACGAGCTCGACCTCGACGGCACCATCCGCGAGAGCGCCCGCAAGGGCTTCATCGACGTGAAACTCAGGCCGGAGCGGCGCAATGCCGTGAAGGTGCTGCTGTTCCTCGATGTCGGCGGCTCGATGGACTGGCACGTGGAACTGGCCGAGGAGCTTTTTTCCGCCGCCCGCTCCGAGTTCAAGCACTTCGCCCATTTCTACTTCCACAACTGCCCCTACGAGGCGGTGTGGACGGAAAACCATCGTCGCCACGACGAGCGCATCCCGCTCCTCGACGTGATCCGCACCTATCCGTCGGATTACCGGGTGGTGTTCGTGGGCGACGCCTCCATGAGCCCCTACGAGATCGCCCATCCGGGCGGCTCGGTCGAGCACTGGAACGAGGAGGCGGGCGCGGTCTGGCTCGAACGGGTGCTCGGCCATTTCCCGAAGGCGGTCTGGCTCAATCCCGTGCCGCCGGAGAACTGGCCCTACACCCAGTCGATCGGCATGGTTCGCCGCATCTTCTCCGACCGGATGTTCCCGCTGACGCTCGAAGGCCTCGACGGCGCCATGCGCGCGCTGCTGCGCTAAGTCCGGGTTCCCAAAGGACGAGTCCTTTGGCGGGGCACCGGGGCGGAGCCCCGGTTTCCCTCCCAAACCAGGGCTCTGCCCTGGACCCGCCAAAGGGCTCGCCCTTTGGGAACCCCTTACGAAGTCGATTTACCCCTGTCGCGCCGGGGTCGTCACCGTCAGGCCGTCGAGTTCGGGGCTCACGCGGATCTGGCAGGAGAGGCGCGAGGTGGCGCGCACGTCGGAGGCGAAGTCGAGCATGTCCTGCTCCATCGGCTCGGCCGGGCCGACCTTCTCGGCCCAGGCCTCGTCGACGTAGACGTGGCAGGTGGCGCAGGCGCAGGCCCCGCCGCATTCGGCGTCGATGCCGGGCACGTTGTTGCGGATCGCCGTCTCCATCACGGTCGAACCGACCTCGCCGTCGATCGTGCGGGCCGTACCGGCGTGATCGACGAAGGTGATCTTGGGCATGCCTGGCTCCAGGGGCGTCTTTCGCGCCGCGCGCGTTCCGACGGATGGCGACTGCTTGGGGGCCGACGCGCCAGAATGCAAGCCGTGAGATGGACGCGCGGGCCCGCGGAAAACGCGCCCGGCGGCGTCAGGTGCCGGGGTTCGCGCCGTCTTCTTCGATCAGCGCGAGCGTGGCCGCGACCGCGGCCGCCAGCTCCGGCCCGTCCGGCGCCGTGCCCTCCGCGCGCAGGCTCGCCTCCACGGCCGCGCTCGCGCCGGCGACGCGGCCCGCGCCGACGCCGAGCGCCGCCCCCTTCAGGGTATGGGCGAGATCGGCCCGCTCCGCCGCCGGTCCCTCGGCCAGGATGGCCGGCGTCAGGCGGCGGCACTGCTCGGCGAAGAGGCCCAGCACCTCCCGGGCGAGGTCGGCGTCGCCGAAGGTCTGGGCGGTCAGGTGCTCGCGGTCGATCAGGGGATGGCTCCTCATATCCGGTCTCGCACCGTCTCTCGCGGCTTCCTTGCGGCGGAACTCTTCGAGCCCGCGGCCCATACCCTGTGGGCGGCGGGGCCTATCCACAGCGCAGGGCCGCGCGGGGCGTACCGGTTTAACCTCCGGCGCGTCAGAACTCGATGCGGATACCCCCTGCCGGGCCCCGGCTTGGTAACCATTCCGTTAAGGTTTTATGGGGGCTCCGCCGGGTCCGCCTATCCGGGGCGGGACCCGCAGGACTAAGGTGCCCCGGTCAAACGGGTAATCCGTCTTCGCTGCGGAGGTCGCCATGGATACGTCCATGGGCGCTCCCAAGGCCGGACGGCGATGCGTAACGAGGCGTTCTGCATGGCCACCGACAAGAAGCTGAAAGATCCGGCGGAGGCGGCCCTCTCCGCGATCGAGCAGGCTTTGAATCTGGACATCCCGGCCGCGGGCGATGCCGCCCGCGTCGAGCCGCGGCTGCCCGATGTCGGCGACAACGATCCCCTGTCCGATCCGCTCGCCGAGACGAACGGGCGGCGCATCCCCCATCTCGACCTCGACGGCGCGGGCGATCTGCCGCCGCCCGAGCGCCGTTCCCGCCGCGAGGGCGGCCTCCTGCCGCCCGACCGCTCGCTGGTGGCCAACGACGACCGCCAGAACATCGGCATCCTGCAGCAGACCCTGCGGGTTCGCCCGTCGCGAAAACCCTACGTGTTCGCCGCCATCGCCTCGTTCCTGTGGCTCAACGGCCTCGTGGCGCTCGCCTGGAACCAGTCCGGCGGCGACCTGAAGGCGTTCGTGACGGGGCTCACCGCGCTCCAGGCCGCGGTGGTCGCCACCGCCATCGCCGGGCCGATCGTGCTGTTCCTCATCACCGCGATGCTGGCGGTGCGCGCCCACGAGATGCGCCTCGTCGCCCGCGCGGTCGGCGAGGTCGCCATTCGTCTCGCCGAGCCCGAGAGCTTCTCGACGGATGCCGTGCTGACCATGTCGCAGACGGTGCGCCGCGAGGTCGCCGCCATCGGCGACGGCGTCGAGCGGGCCCTGGCCCGCGCGGGCGAGCTGGAAACCCTGGTGCGCGGCGAGATCTCGACCCTGGAGCGGGCCTATTCGGACAACGAGATCCGCATCCGCAGCCTCGTCGACGAGCTGATCGCCCAGCGCGAGTCGATCGTCGCCAATGCCGATCGCGTGCGCGGTGCCATCGCCGGCAGCCACGAGAACCTGACCTCCGAACTCGACGGCGCGGCCGAGCGGATCGTCGCGGCCATCACCGGCGCGGGCGAGCGCGTCACCGGCGCGCTCGATTCCCGCAGCACTGCCATTACCGCGGCGCTCGGCGAGGTCGGCGAGCGGGTGGTCGGCAACGTCTCGACCCGCGGCGACGACCTCGTGCGCCAGTTGGAGGCCACCAGCGCGGGCGTGCGCGGCAGTCTGGAGACGATCGGCACGGGGCTGACCGCCTCGCTGCAGCAGCGCGCCGACGAGGTGACCCAGGCCTTCGAGCGCACCGGCGGAGCCCTCACCCGGACGCTGGCCGACAACGCCGGCACGGTGGCGAAGTCGCTGGCGGAGACCGGCACGACCCTGATCGAGGCGCTCGACCGCCAGGGCGGCGCCGTGCGCGAGACCTTCGAGCGCTCGGCCAAGGGCCTGGAGGAGACCTTCCTCTCCCGCGGCACGGAGCTGACCGATCGTTTCGCCGAGACCGGCGGTGCCATCACCGCGCGCTTCGCCGAGACCGGCGAGGGCCTGCGCCGGCAATTCGCCGCCACCGGCACCGGCATCGCCGAGGATATTTCCGCCCGCGGCGCCACGCTTCGTGCCGAGATCGAGACCGCCGGCACCGGTGTGTCCGAACTCATCGAGGGCCGCGGCCGCGAGGCTCAGGCCGCCTTGGCGATCGCCGCCGGCAGCGTCGCCCAGGACTTTTCCGCCCGCGCCGAGCGCACCCGCGAGGAACTGCTCGCCGCCGCCGCGAAGGCGGCCGAGACCGTCGACGGCCGCGGCGGCGAACTCGCCGGCCGGATCGAGGCCGCCGCGGGCCGCCTCGACGAGACCATCACGGTGCGCGGCACCGCGCTCGCCGCCGGCCTCGACGGCACCTCCGAGCGCGTCGCCGGCCTGATGACCGAGCGCGCCGCCGAGGCCGCCGGCCGGGTCGAGCAGGCCCTGAGCGGCCTGGGCCAGGCCTTCGCGGCCAATGCCGACCGCACCGCCGAGACCCTGCGCGCGACCGTCGAGCGCCTCGGCACCGATCTCATCGCCCGCGCCGGCAGCGCCGGCGACGGCCTCCGCCGCGGGGCCGAGGAGACCGCCGTCGCGCTGGATGCCAGCGTCGTGGAGGTCGAGAACCGCCTGCGCGCCGCCGCCGCCGCCGCCGCCGCGCTGCTGGCCGCCGGCTCGACCGAATCCGCCGACCGGCTCGTGCGCGTTTCCGACGAGACCTCGGGCGCCGCCCGCGCCCGCGCCGACGAGATGGCCGCCCGCCTCACGGAAGCCGGCGAGGCCCTGCGCCGCGCCGCCGACGAGGCCGCGGGCGCCGTCGCGTCCCGCTCGACCGACGTGGTCGCCGGCTTCCGCGGCGCCGCCGACGGCATCGGCGGCGAGCTGACCGCCCGCGCCGAGGCCACCGTGCAGTCCCTGCGCGACGCCCTGCACCGCGTCTCCGACGAGCTGTCCGCCCGCAGCGCCGAGGCCACCGGCGCCCTGGCACTCGCGGCCGGACACGCGGGCGGCGAGATCGCCACCCGCACCGACCAGTCGCTCCAGGCGCTCCGCGACGCCCTGCGTCAGACGGGCGAGGAGCTGTCCCTGCGCAGCACCGAGGCCACCGGCACGCTCTCGCTCGCGGCCGGTCAGGCCGGCGGCGAGATCGCGGCCCGCACCGAGCGGGCGACGGAGGAGCTGCGCGGCCTGCTGCGGCAGGTCACCGACGAGATCGCCGCCCGCGGCGCCGAGGCCACCGGGGCGCTCGCGCTCACGGCCGGTCAGGCCGGTGGCGCCTTCGGGGATCGCGCCGAGCGCGCGGCCCAGGAGTTGCGCGACCTGCTCCACCGGGTCGCGGGGGAGATCGCCGCCCGCGGCGACGAGGCGAGCGCCGCGCTTGCCCGCACCGCCGAGCAGGCCGGTGCCGAGATCGGCAGCCGCGCCGAGGGCTCGCTCCAGACCTTGCGCGAGACGATCGCCCGCCTCAGCGACGAACTGGCGGCCCGGAGCCACGAGGCGAGCGCCGCGCTTGCCCGCACCGCCGAGCAGGCCGGTGCCGAGATCGGCAGCCGCGCCGAGGGCTCGCTCCAGACCCTGCGCGAGACGATCGCCCGCCTCAGCGACGAACTGGCCGCCCGCAGCGGCGAGGCCAGCGCCGCGCTCGCCCGCACCGCCGAGCAGGTCGGCGGCGAGGTCGGCAGCCGCACCGAGGGCTCGCTTAACGCCATGCGCGACGCGCTCACCCGCCTCGCCGACGAGGTCGCCGCCCGCGGCGAGGCCGTCTCCGGCGGGATCGCCCGCACGGCGCAGGGTGTCGGTGCCGATCTCTCGGCCCGCCTCGGCGAGCTGGAAGGCGCCTTCGGCGACCACGGCCGCGGCGCCGTCGGCCTCATCGGCACGCATTCGGACGAGGCCCGCACCAAGCTGGAGGGGGCCGGCCGCGAGATCGTGCTCGCCATCACCGAGCACGCCGCCCGCGTCGGTGATGCGCTCCAGCGCAGCCACACCGCCTTCGCCGAGACCGCCGAGGGCCGCGCCCGCGCGGTGGACGAGGTGCTCGGCAACCGGCTCTCCGCGCTTCAGGACATCATCGCCCGCGGCGACATCCTCGCCGAGCGGATCGACGGCGGCGCCCGTGCGCTCGGCGAGACGGTCGACGGCCGCCTCTCCGAGATCGACCGCGCCATCACGGTCCAGGGCCAGTCGCTGGTTGCCGCCCTCGGCGACCGCGAACGCTCGGTGGCCGAGACGGTCGCCGCGCGGATCGCCGAGATCGAGACCCGCTCGGCCCGCCAGGCCGCCGAGATCGGCGAGACCTTCGCCGCGCTGGCCGGTCAGCTCGACGCCCGGCTCGGCGAGCGCGCCACCGCCCTCAACGAGGCGCTCGTGCTGCGCGCCGCCGAGATCGCCCGCACACTGTCGGAGGGCGACCGGACCCTCGGCGAGTCCCTCGACCGCCGCGCCGCCGAACTCGGCGGACATCTCGACCGCGCCGCGGGCGACCTCGTCCGCCGCCTCGACGAGGGCGCCGGCCGCCTCGACACCGGCGTGCTCGCCCGCCTCGGGTCCCTCGGCGCCGCCCTGGACGACCGCGCCCGCCAGCTCGACGAGAATTTCGGCCTCCAGGCGCTCGAAGCGGTGCGCCTGATCGAGACCCGCACCCGCGAGGTGGACGAGGCGCTGACCCGCCGCATCCGCGAGCTGGTCGGCCTGATGGAGACCCGCAGCACCGGCGCGGGCGAGGCCCTGACCGGCCAGATCGCGGCGATCGAGCGCCTGTTCGACGAGCGCGCCGAGCGCCTGTCGCGGCTGTTCGACGAGCGCGGCGGTTCGGTCGCGGCCGATCTCGACCGGCGCGGACAGGCCGTCGTGGACGGCCTCGGCACCCGGCTTTCCGAGATCGGCACCGCGCTCGATCAGGGCGGCGCCTCGCTCGGCGAGTTGCTCGACCGGCGCGGCACCACCCTGCTCGCCGGCCTGCGCGACCTCGTCGCCCAGACCGACGGCCTGCTCGGCGACGGCGGCGGGCGCCTGCGCGCCGCGCTCGACGCCCATCGCGACGAGATCCGTGCGCTCCTCGACGGGCGCGGCGAGGAGCTGCGCGGCCTCGTGGTCGAGGGCGCCGAGACCGTGCGCGGCCGCTTCGACCAGGGGCTCGCCGGCCTGCGCTCCGCGCTCGACGAGCGCGCCCACGCGGTCCAGGACGTCCTCGACGGCCGCACCGGCGAACTCCGCGCCCTGCTCGACAGCCGCACCACCGAGCTGCGCGGCCTCGTGGAAGGCAGCGAGGCCGGCATCCGCGGAGGCTTCGACGCGGCGCTCACCGCCCTGCGTCAGGCCCTCGACGAGCGCGCCCGCGAGGTTCAGGACGTGCTCGACGGTCGCACAGGCGAACTCCGTTCCCTGCTCGACAGCCGTACCACGGAGCTGCGCGGCCTCGTCGAGAGCGGCGAATCCGGCATCCGCGGCGGCCTCGAATCCGGCCTCGCCTCCTTCCGGCAGACCCTCGACGAGCGCGCGCGCACCGTTCAGGATCTGCTCGACAGCCGCACCGGCGAGATCCGCACGCTGCTCGACACCCATGCCGGCCACCTCGACGAGGCGTTCCAGGGCCGCATCCTGCCGCTGCAGGACACGCTCTCGGAGCGCACCCGCGCCTTCGTCGCCGCGCTCGAAGGCGGCCTGACCCGCGCCGCGGGCGAGGTCGATGCCCGCACGCAGGGCATCGCCAGCCTGTTCGACCAGCGCCTCGGCGTGCTGGGCGACCTCGTGGACGGCCGCGGCCTCCAGATCGCCCGCACCGTCGACACCCGGGCGCAGGAGCTGCGCGCCCTGTTCGACGAGATCCACGCCACCCTCGACACCCTGGTGGACGACCGCTCGACGGCGCTCACCGGCCGCCTCGACGCCCAGGCCAAGGCGATGGCCGCGGTGTTCGACGAGCGCATGAAGAGCCTCGACGGCTTGGTCGAGGGCCGAAGCAATGCCTTCGCCCAGCTCGTCGCGAACCAGTCCGACCTGCTCGGCCGGTCGGTGGACGAGCGCAGCGCCGCCTTCACCGCCCGCATCGACGCTCGCTTGCGCGCCTTCGCCACCGTGGTGGCCACCCGCGCCGACGCCCTCGCCGAGGCCTTCGACGAGCGCCAGGACGCCTATGCCGCCCTGGTCGACGGCGGCACCGCCCGCATGGTCGCGACGCTGGACGAGCGCACCAAGCGGCAGGCCGAGCTCGAAGCCGGCATGCGCGAGCGCCAGGACGCCTACGCCGCCCTGGTCGAGGCCGCGACCGCCCGGATCGCCGCCGCCCTCGACGAGCGCAGGGCCGGCCTCGATGCCGCCCTGACCGAGCGTCAGCAGGCGCTCGCCGCCCTGGTCGAGACCGGGACCGGCCGGATGGTCACGGTTCTGGACGAGCGGGCCAAGCGTCAGGCCGAGCTGGAGGCCGCCCTGCGCGAGCGCCACGACGGCTTCGCCGCTATGGTGGATGCCGCGACCGCTCGGATCGCCGCATCCCTCGACGAGCGTCAGGTGGGCCTCGACGAAGCCCTCGGCGCGCGTCAGCAGGCGCTCGCCGCCCTGGTCGAGACCGGGACCGGCCGGATGGTCAAGGTTCTGGACGAGCGGGCCAAGCGTCAGGCCGCCGCACTCGAGGACGGCACCGCCCGCATCGCCGCCTCGCTCGACGAGCGTCAGGCCGGCCTCGACGCCGCCCTCGGCGAGCGCCAGCAGGCCTTCGCCGCCCTGGTCGAGACCGGCACCGGTCGCATGGTCGCGGCGCTGGACGAGCGCGCCGAGCGGCAGGCGAGCCTCGAGGCGGATCTCGGCAAGCGCCACGAGGCCTTCGCGGCCCTGGTGGAGACCGGGACCGGCCGGATGGTCGCGGCGCTGGACGAGCGCGTCGAGCGCCACGCCGCCCTGGCCCAGGCCCATGCCGACGCGCTCGGCACGGTGCTCGACCAGCGCAACGCCGCGCTCTCGCGCCTGCTCGACGGCCCGGCCGCCGCGCTCGCCGCCTCGCTCGCCGAGCGCGAGGAGGCGCTGGACCGGCTCATCGCCGAGAAGGGCGCCCCGCTGGCCGAGACCCTGCGCGAGCGCACCGAGGCCCTGACGGCGCTGACCCGCCAATCGGCGGAGGCCCTGCGCGCGGCCCTCGACGAGGGGGCGACGACCTCCGTCGCCGCGCTGGCCGAGGCCGACGAGCGGGTGCGCAAAGGAGCGGGCGGCCTCGTCGCCCGGATCGAGCGCGCCAATGCCGGCCTGAAGGACCTCGTGACCGGGGCCGCCGACAACCTGGGCGCCGTCGAGCAGGGCCTCGGGGCCCGCGTCGAGCAGATCCAGACGGCCCTGGACCGGATCGCCGCCGAGACGAACACCGGCTCCGAGCGGGTCTCGGCCCAGGTCGCGGCGCTCCGCGAGGTCGCGCAGGGCGCGCTGCAGCAGGCGGCGGCGCTCGCCGAGACGCTCGATGCCCGCGGCAAGGCGCTGGCCGAGCGCACCGGCGCCCAGGTCTCGACGCTGACCGGCGCGGCCTCCGAGCTGGAGGCGGTCGAGGCGCGGCTCGCCGAGAGCCTCGCCGCCCGCCAGTCGGCGGTCGAGGCGGCGCTCGCCCGCATCGAGGAGCGCACCCAGGCGATCGAGGCCCATACCGGCCGCTTCGGCGGCGTGGTCGAGGAGACGCTGCGCACCGCCGAGACCCGCGCCAAGGAACTCGGCGACAGCCTGTCCCAGGCGGCCAAGACCGCGGGCGCAGCGGTGGCGGGCGACTTCGAGCGCCTGCGCACCGGCGCGGGCGAGGAGAGCACCCGCACCGCGGGCGCCGTGCGCGAGGCGATCGAGACGGCCTCCGCCCGGATGATGGAGAGCTTCGCCGCCGCCTCCGACCGCTTCGGCGAATCGGTCGCGCGGATGAGCGAGATGGCCGCCGAGATCCGCCGCGAACTCGACGCCACCCGCGCCGACCTCCAGCGCGGCGTGCTGGAACTGCCCCGCGAGACCCAGGACGCGACGAGCGAGATGCGCCGCGTCGTGGCCGAGCAGATCGACGCGCTCAACGAGCTGTCCGCCCTGGTGGCCCGCTCGAACCGCTCCGTCGACGTCGCCCAGCCCCGCGCGGCTGCGCAAGGGCGCACCGAGGCCGTCCGGGCCGCGGCCCCGCAAGCGCCTGCCCCGCAAGCCCCCGCCCCGCAAGCGCCTGCCCCGCAGGCCACGACTCCGCAGCCGGCCCGCGTCCCCGCGGCGCAGGCCCCGGCCCGTCCGCAGGCGGCCCCGGCCCAGGCACCCGTGCGGCCGACCGCGCAGGCGCCGGTCCAGGGTAAGCCCGGCACCCGCGAGAACCGCGGCTGGCTGTCGGATCTCCTGACCCGCGCCTCGATCGACGACGAGGACGCCGCCGCCCCGGCCCAGGCCGCGACGCCTGCCCCGGCTCCCGAGGCGCCGGCGGCGGTGGAGCGGATCTCGCTCGACGCGATCTCGACCGACATCGCCCGGATGGTCGATCACCAGGCCTCGGTCGAGTTCTGGCAGCGCTACCGCCGCGGCGAGTCCGACCTGTTCGACGGTCGCCTCTACACGGCGCCGGGTCGCCAGACCTTCGAGCAGATCCAGCGCCGCTACCGCGCCGACGCCGACTTCCGCCGCACGGTGGACCGCTATGTCGGCGAGTTCGAGCGCCTGCTCGGCGAGGTCACCAAGAACGACCGCGACACCCGCCGCGCCGACGCCTACCTCACCTCCGAGACCGGCAAGGTCTACACCATGCTGGCCCATGCCAGCGGCCGGTTCGACGAGGTGTGAGGCGAGGGCGCAGGTGAGACGACAGGAAGGGGGCCCTCGCGGCCCCCTTCTTCGTTTCGGCCCATGGTCCTCCCACCCACCGCCCTCCTTCGAGGGCGCTTCGCGGCACCTCAGGATGAGGGGGATGGGTGGGAGACGCGCCGGTCGGCGGTTCTCAGATCAACCCGAGCGCCACCAATTCCCGCCGCAGGCTCTCGGGCATGTCGGCGATGTCGCCCGCGCTCAGGCGGTCGAGGTCGGGCGGGGCGTCGGCGGGCTCGAGGTAGCGCCAGCCCTGGAACGGGCGGCAGGGGCGGGGGGCCACCGGCGTCACCGTGGGCTCGAGGACGAGGCGGCAGCGGTCGATGCCGTCGGGGCCGGTGAACGGCTCGATCGCCAGGATCGGCTGGCGGCAGCTCAGCGCGCCCTTCATCACCCAGTAGATCGAGCCCTGCCCGGCGATGGCGGCCGCGCGCTTCGGCACCATGCGGGTGACGTGGGACGGGCGCGGGTCGGCGCCGACGCTCAGGGCGACCTCGCGGTGCCCGGCGATCCGCGCCTCCAACTCCCCGATCGAGGCGGGGCCGACGCACAGCTTCAGGAGATGCAGGGCCATGGCCGGGTCGGTGACGGGATGAGGAAGGTCGGGCAGGGCGCCCGTGCGCTTACCCCGCCGCGATGCGTCCGGGAACCGTCATCCGCGTCGCGGTGGGGGAATGAGCCTGCGCCACGGGGAGTCGGAGTCCGTTGTTCGTCCGCCACCGTCATCCCGGGGCCGCGCAGCGGAACCCGGGATCCACCCGTGATGCGCGGCCATACGAGGCGTTGCGGCCCGTCGTGGATTGCACGCCTCCGGCGCGCCCCTTCGGGTCCGGGTTCGCCTTCGGCGACCCGGAATGACGGTGTGTGAGGTCGACGTGTCGGCGTCGCGTCTTCGAGGCTCCGTCCCGGCACCCCTGCCCTCACGCGAACAGCGCGATCTTCTCCTCGATGCTGAGTTCGTCGAGGTCGAGGAAGGCGGCGGCGAGGTCGTCCACTTGCGCCGGGGCCGGCGCGGAGGCCTTTTCCGCGATGGCGGTCGTCGGCTCGGCGGCCGGTCGGGCGATCTCGGCGGGCGTGTCGAACAGGTCGCCGAGGGCGGCTTCCGCCACGGCCTCTTCCGCGACGGCGACATCTTCGGCGTCCTGCGCCAGCAGCGCTTCGGCCAGGGCCGCCACCGCGCGATCCGCGTCGGTCTCGGACGCGTCCGGGGCCGGCGCAGAGGCCTCGGGCCGTTCCGCTTCGGCGACGACGGTGTCGGCAAAGGGCTCTTCGACCAGGGTCTCTTCGGCAAAGGCCGCTTCGGCCGCGGTCTCGATTTCGACCGCGGCCTCGGCGGCGAAGTCGACCGGAGCCGTCTCGCCCTCCCCGTCGAACGGGTCGGCCGGCACGAAGGCCAGATCCTCGTGCAGCGCCACCGCCGAGAGCGGCGGGCGCGATGGCGCGGATGGGGCCGCCGGGCTCTCCATGTCGAGGAAGCGGTCGACGTCGGTCTGGTCCAGCGCCGCGTTGAGGGTCGCGGCCGTGTCGCGGCGGATGCGGGCCTCGGCGTCGAGGTCCGGCACGCCGGTCTCGGAGCCCCAGATGCCGATCATGGAGGCGATCCGGTCCTCCAGGTAGCGCAGGGTGTGCACGATGCGGCTGGTGCGCTGCGCCGTCAGGTCCTGGAACGAGCAGGCGGTGTAGATTCCCGTCGCGTGCCGGTCGAGGTCGTCGCAGAGCGCGCCGTCGGCCCCGGTCTCGCGCAGCGTCCAGGCGGCCTCCTGCACGGCTTCCGCCGCGCCGAGGATGTCCGAGGTCGCCCGCTCGGTGGCGCGCACGATGGAATCGAGCGCTTCCGAGGCCACCGTCAGGCGGCTCTCGCCGTGGTCGGCGCCCGACAAAGCGGCCACCTCCGCCCGGGTGCGGGCGATGGCGTCGGCCATGTCCATCAGGTCGCCGCGGAAGCGGACCACATCCTCGCCGCCGCCGCGCTCGCCCGTCACCGCCGATTCGAGCCGGTGGATCGCGCCGAGCAGCACGTCGGTGTCGGCGTTGCGGTTGCGCCGCGCGTACTCCTCCAGGAACCAGCGGCCGCGCTCGGTCTCCCGGACGGCGGCCTCGATCAGGTCGTACTGCGACGCATCATGGGGCGTCAGGGAACGGGAACTCGACATCACACCCCGCAAGGACACGGGCACCCGCGAGAACCGCAGGCCCGCGACGATTGACGGACAGGCATGACCTTGACAGGTGTCGTTTAACGGCTGCTTACGCTATCGAAGGCCTCTCCCCCGGGACGCGCATCACGACGGGACCGGCGGCCCTTGTCCTCACCCCCTCCCGCAGAGCCCGATCCCGTGCGGCTCGGCCTGCTCTACGCGGTCGTCTTCGTCGAGATCGGCGTGGCGATGCCGTTCATGCCGGTCTGGCTCGGCGCGCTCGGGCTCGATCCGGGGCTGATCGGCCTCCTGCTGGCCCTGCCCATCGCCACCAAGATCGTGGCGACCCGCCCGCTCACCGGCCTGATCGACCGCGGCATCGCCCCGCGCACCCTGCTGGCGGCGGGCAGCCTGACGCTCGCCCTCACCTACGCCCTGATGCCGGCGGCGGCCGGCCTCGCGGTGTTCCTGCTGGCACTGCTCGTGGTGCTCAACGCCGCGGCGCAGGCGCCGCTGGTGCCGAGCATCGACTACCTGACGCTGGCCGCCGCCCGCCGGGCCCCGAAGACAATCGACTACGCCCGCATCCGGATGTTCGGTTCGGTGGCCTTCCTGCTCGCCAACCTCGCGGGCGGGGCGTTGCTGGGATGGCTCGGCGGGCAGGTGGCGGTGCCGCTGCTGCTGACCGGGCTCGCGCTGATCGCCGCGACCGTGGCGCTCGCGGCGGGCGAGCGGGCGGCGCCGCGCGAACGGCCGCCCGAGCGGATCGGCCCGCCCCCTCGCCTGCCGCGGCGGTTGTGGCTGACGATCGGCGCCGCGGCGCTGATCCAGGCGAGCCACGCGGCGATCTACGCCTTCGGCAGCCTGAGTTGGGCGGCGCACGGCGTCTCGGCGCCGTGGATCGGTGCGCTCTGGGCCATCGGCGTCGCCGCCGAGATCGCCTTGTTCGCCGGCCTCGCGCGCCTGCCCGCGCGCTGGCGCAGCCCGTTCCGGCTACTGGCGCTCGGCGGCATCGCCGCTTTGGTGCGGGCCGTGGGCTTGAGCGTGGCGGAGGGCGACCTCGCGTGGCTGGTGCCGCTGCAGATGCTGCACGCCCTCACCTTCGGGGCGACGCATCTCGGTGCGATGAACGCGGTCTCGGCTTTCGCCCCCGATGGGGCACGGGGGCGGGCGCAGGGCACGGTGGGCGCCTCGACCGCGCTGGTCTCGGCGCTGGCGACGCTCGCCTGCGGGCCGGTCTACGGCGTGCTCGGCGGCGGCGCGACCTTTTTGATGATGGCGCCGCTGGCGGTGAGCGGGCTTATCCTGATAAGGTTCGCTCATATGGACGCTAGTAGATAAATTTTGCAACCGAGCGGATAGCCCCCGTACCGGAAATTTTAAAATTGCGGTGTGCTCTGTGAGAATAAGCAGAAATCGAAATCTCGTATCCGACAGCGCGCTGGCATTTTTCTTGCGTAGCTTTGAGGAAATGACAGGTATAGTTGATGGGAATATTAGATATAGCGGATTTGGATTTAGAGAATTTTTCGAGATATTGCCGGACGCGTTTGTTGTGAGACCCGAAATAAGTCGCTCCGAATCCATAAAATTGTTTTCAAAAGCTTTGCGTGAGTGTCGGCATGCCGGAAAAATGAATGGAGATCATCTTATTGAAAGGGCGGAAGCAATACATAGGAGCTCGCTGGCCGTTCCTCAGGTAAAATTTGCACTTTGGACAAAGTTTAGAGCCACGAATATGGCTTCTCATCCTAGTTTCAGGCTGTGCTGGCACGGTGTTGAAGTCCGCTCCGCTGCGCGACTGCCAAAGCATCTTCGGCATAGCGATTATTTCTTTGGCGGGTTTGGCCGAATTTACCCCGACGAACCGCAAGGATTTGGCCACATAATCATGTACTGCGCTGACAGGACTGAGGCGCGTGCAGTTGAACGTATGATGGATACGCTTCAGCTTGTCACTGGATTGATTAATTTGTATGAGGTTTGGCAAGGGCGTACTCTTTGGGCGGGGCGAAATTGGACTGATGGAAGACTCTGGTTGGGGCCAAATCAGTTTGTGTTTCGCGAAAAAGAATTTCTTAGTGATAAAAATATTTTGTATAATACGGATTATGATGAGGAGTCTTGGAGACAAAATCCACTCTCAATGGATCGTGTCCTAAAAGTTGTACCAATTGTGCGTCGTGCTCTGAGTGCACTCAAAAATCATCCTCTCAATGATATGCTTTCACGTTCAGTGATGTTGCTTCAAGACGGATTTGTTGCTCGCGACAGTAATCATCGCCTCTTGCGGTATTGGTCTGCGCTTGAGCAGATTTACGTTGAATCTAACGACAAAATGCGTTCTAATGAAAAGATTCTTGATCGCGCAATTTTTGCTGAGGCCGAGCCGGAAATATGTAGGTGGAAATTGAGTCACATTGCTCGTCTTCGTAATAATTATGTTCACGCCGGCGGGTCAAGTGACGATTTAAATTATATGTCTCAGTTTTTGCGTGAAATGCTAGCGCGGCATATTAATCATTGGATTTTCAAAGGAATTAATCTAAAAAATCATAGAGAAATGTTGGATCTTGTCAGTATGAGTTCGGATCGAGACATGCTTCTTAATAGAAGAAAATTAATCAATAAGCGTTTAAAATATATCGATGATATAGTAAATACTTTCGAAGTCGATTGACGTTGCAGGTGCTGCGCTCGCGAAGGCCCTGTTCCGAGGGTATTGCGTTTCGATGTTGTCTAAGAGCATCTCTACTGATACGCGGTCCTCTCCTAACTTCATCTATCGCTGCTTGGCCGTTCTCCGCCAATCGAACCCCCGCTCCGCCAACCCCTGGAAGACGACGTAGAGCATCGGGATCAGGAACAGGCCGACGGTGGTGGCCGCGATCATGCCGGCGAAGATCGGGGTGCCGACGGCGCGGCGGCTGATCTCGGCGGCGCCCTCGGCGAAGACGAGGGGCACAAGGCCGAGGATGAAGGCGATCGAGGTCATCGCCACGGCGCGGAAGCGCACCGAGGCGCCGGCCACCGCCGCCTCGCGGATCGCGAGCCCGTCGGCGCGCTGCTTGCGGGCGAACTCGACGATGAGGATGCCGTTCTTGGCCGCCAGGGCCACCAGCACCACGAGGCCGACCTGGGCGTAGAGATCGAGCGAGAGGCCGGCGACCAGGATGCCGGCCAGCGCCCCGAGTACGCCGACGCTGACCGAGAGCAGCACCGGCACCGGGATCATCCAGCTCTCGTAGAGCCCGACGAGGAACAGGTAGGCGAAGACCAGCGACAGGCCGAGCACCAGCCCGGTCTGCCCCTGCGCCTGGGTCTCTTGATACGCGGTCCCGGTCCACTCGAAGCCGTAGCCGTCGGGCAGTGTCGCGTCCGAGACCGCCGCCATCGCCTTGAGCGCGGTGCCCGACGAGACCCGCGCGGCCGGGCTGCCCTCGATCGGGATCGAGCGGTAGTTGTTATAGCGCGTCAGCACCTGCTGGCCGCCGACGAAGCGGGCGGAGGCGAAGGAGCGGAGCGGCACCTCGTCGCCCTTGGCGTTCTTCACGTAGACCTGCCAGAGGTCCGAGACCTTGTCGCGGTCGCCCGCCTCGGCCTCGATGTTGACCTGCCACGTGCGGCCGAAGACGTTGAAGTTGTTGATGTAGGTGCCGCCGAAGGTGGCCTGGAGCGTGTCGAACACGTCGCCGAGGTTGACGCCGAGCACCGCGGCCTTGTCGCGGTCGATGTCGAGGAACAGCGACGGGTTGGCGGCGGTGTAGGTGGTGAACACGTCCGTGAGCCGCGGGTCGGCGTTGGCGGCGGCCATCAGCCCCTGCGCGACGCTGCCGAGTTCCTCCGGGCTCTGACCCTCGATCGCTTCGAGCGCATATTCGAAGCCGCCGCTGGTCGAGAGGCCGATGATCGGCGGCATGTTGAAGGCGATCACCTCGCCGCTGCGGATCGACTGCGATTCTTCGGTGATCCGGGCGATCAAGGCTTGCGCCGAGTCCTCCGGCCCGGTCCGTTCCGAGAACGGCTTCAGGTGGACCAGCATGAACGCCATGTTCGGGGCGTTCACCGTGTCGAGGTAGGAATAGCCGATCACCGAGTAGGTGTCGGCCACCTGCGGCATCGCCAGGATCTGCTTCTCCAGTGCCGTCACGGTCTCGGCGGTGCGCGACACCGAGGCGCCGTCGGGGAGCTGGACCGTGACGAAGAAGGCGCCCTGGTCCTCGGACGGCAGGAACCCGCTCGGCGTCAGCGCCGCGAGCACATAGATGCCGCCGCCGCAGGCCGCCACCAGCGCGAGGCCGACGAGGCTGACCCGGACGAACCGGGCGACGATGGTGGCGTAGCGGGCCTGCGTCCGCTCGATCGCCCGCTGCGTCAGGCCGGCGAGCCCGCTCGCGTGGCCGCCGCGGCGCAGCAGCACGGCGCAGAGCGCGGGCGAGAGCGTCAGCGCCACCAGCGCCGAGATCACCATGCTGGCCCCGATCGTGACCGCGCATTGCCGGAACAGCACGCCCGACAGGCCGGGGATGGCGGCGAGCGGCACGAACACCGAGAGCAGCACCAGGGTGATGGCGAGGATCGGCCCGGTGACCTCGCGCATGGCGAGCTTGGTGGCCTCCGGCACGGAGAGGTCGGGCCGCTCCTCCATCACGCGCTCGACGTTCTCGACCACGACGATGGCGTCGTCGACGACGATGCCGATGGCGAGCACCATGGCGAGCAGCGAGATGGTGTTGGCCGAGTATCCCAAAGCCAGGAGCACCGCGAAGGTGCCGATCAGGCTGACCGGCACGGCCAGCGCCGGGATCAGCGCGGCCCGCAGGCTGCCGAGGAACAGGTAGACGACCAGCACCACGAGCAGGAACGCCTCGGCGATGGTCAGCAGCACCTCGCGGATGGTCTGATCGACGAAGGTGGTGGCGTCGTAGACGACCTTGGACTTCACCCCCGGCGGGAAGCGCTTGCTCACCCGCTTCAGGGTCGCGTCCACCGCGTCCGCCGTCTGGACCGCGTTGGCGCCGGGCGCGAGCTGGATCGCGATGGCGACCGCGGGCTTGCCGTTGAGCCGGGCGATGGCGTCGAGGTTCTGCGCGCCCATCTCGACGCGGGCCACGTCCTTCACCCGCAGCACCGAGCCGTCGGGGTCGGCCCGCACGACGATGTCGCCGAACTCCTCCGCGGTCGAGAGCCGGCCCTTGGTCTGGACGTTGAACTGGAACTGCTGGTCGTTGCTGACGGGGCGCGCCCCGACCCGGCCGGCGGCGGCCTGGACGTTCTGGGCGTTGACGGCGTTGACGATCTCGGACGGCGCCATCTTGAGGTTGTTGAGGCGATCGACGTCGAACCAGATCCGCATCGAGTATTGCTGGTTCACGAACAGCGAGGCCTGGCCGACACCGGGCGTGCGGCTGAGTTCGTCCAGCACGCTGATGGTGGCGTAGTTCGTCAGGAACAGCGGGTCCTGGCTGCCGTCCTCGCTGTAGAGCATCAGGTATTGCAGGATCGCGGTGGCCTGCTTCTGCACCGTGACGCCCTCCTGCCGCACCTCCTGCGGCAGCTGGGCGAGGGCGGTCTGGACGCGGTTGTTGACGTTGACGGTGTCGATGTCCGGGTCGCTGCCGAGCTTGAACGACACGGTCAGGCTGTAGCTGCCGTCGTTGCCGCTCATCGACTTCATGTAGATCATCTTGTCGACGCCGATGACCGCGGCTTCCAGCGGCTGGGCGATGGCGGCCTCGACCACCTCCGCCGAGGCGCCCGGATAGGTCGCGCTGACCTGCACCTCCGGCGGCACGATCTGCGGGAACTGCGCGACCGGGATCTGGGCCATCGCCAGGAGGCCGGCCAGCGTCACGACGATGGCCGCCACCACGGCGAGCCGCGGGCGGTCGATGAAGATCGAGGAGATCATCGCGTGCTCCGAACCGTGTCCCGTCGAGCCGCGCGGCTCACCGGTTCGCGTCCTGCGGGGCGCCCGGCGCAGGGGAGGCGGCCACCGGTTCCCCGGCGCGGACGCGCTGGAGGTTGTCGGTCACGATGGTCTCGCCGTCCTTGAGGCCCGAGGTCACCGTGGTGCGGCTGCCGACCGGCTGGCCGAGGCCGACGTTGCGGCGCTCCGCCTTGCCGTCGGCGGCCACGACGTAGACGTAGTCGCCGCGCTGGTCGGTCAGCACCGCCGCGCGCGGGATCGTCACGAGGCGCACCGGCTCGGGGTTCTCGACGATCACCGTGACGAACTCGCCGTCGATGAGTTCGCGCACCGCGTGCCCGGCCTTGTTCTCCCCACGGGAGGGATTGGCGAAGACCCCGCGGATCGCAAAACTGTCGGTGGAGGAGGAGATGGTGTTGTCGGTGAAGTCGACGCGGCCGGTCTCCCCGTAGGTCCGCCCGTCGGGCAGGACGATCCGCAGCTTCAGGGAATCGAGGCCGCCGACCGAGGCGAGGCGGTGGCGCAGGTCGATCACCGTGCGGGTCGGGATCGTGAACAGCAGGTACATTGGGTCCTGGCTCACCACCGTCGTCAGCACGCCGGTGTCCGGCGAGACGAGGTTGCCCGCGGTGATCGCGGTGCGGCCGACCTTGCCGTCGATCGGCGAGGTGATCGTCGTGTAGCTCAGGTTGATCTGCGCGGTCTTCAGGTCGGCCTGCGCGCCCTGGAGCTGCCCCTGCAGCGAGCCTTCCTGGGATTGATCCTCATCGACCTTCTGCTGCAGGCCGGCGGGGCTGCGCATCAGCGAAGTCGAGCGGCCGAGGTTGAGGTCGGCGAGCTTGAGCTGGGCCTGGATGTTGGCGAGCGCCCCCTTCTTGGCCGCGAGGTCGGCCTCGAACGGCGCCGTCTCCAGCCGGTAGAGCACGTCGCCCTTGCGGACGTCCTGGCCTTCCGTGAACACGACGCTGTCGAGGAACGCGGTGACGCGGGCGACCGCCGAATAGCGCGACACCGCCTGGATGCGGCCGATGTATTTCTCAGACTCGGTCACCGCCTGCGCCGAGACCGACAGCGTGCCGACCGCAGGCGGCGCGCCCTTCGTCTCGGCGGCGAGTACCGGGCCTGAGAGAAGCAGGGCGAGGAGGAGCGTCCCGCGCGCCGAGCGCACGGCAGGGGCACGGCCAGGAACCGACATCGCAACCTCGCACCCGGCGCCTTCGCCGGACTTGTCGGAAGCGCTGGGCCCCCGGATGGCGGGCGTGCAAAGGCACTAGGGTTTATCAAAAGTCAACGAAGCCCACCCCGTTTGGCCCCCGATGCGGCGATGCGGTATAGACGCCGCATACGTAGTCCGACCCGTCCCGCAGGGACGCCAGCGGGAGTGATCCGTGCGGATCGAGAACGGCTCCGGTACGCTCGACGCCGCGGGCGCCGACCTCGACGGTTCCCGCGTGACCCTGCGCGGGCGCTGGACCGCCGACCAGGGGCCGGCGGTGGAGCGGGCGGCGGCCGGCATCGCGGCGCATGGCCGCGACCAGCCTCTGGTGATCGACCTCAGCAGCGTCCTGCGCCTCGACACGCTGGGCGCCTGGGTGCTGGAGCGGACCCGCGCCGAGATCGAGGGGTCGGGCTCGCGTCTCGCCTATGCAGGGGCGCGGCCCGAGCACCGCATCCTGCTCGGCGAGATGGGCCTGCGCGAGGCCGAGCCGAAGGCGCCCGACACCCGCAACTTGGGCGTCCGCGCGCTCGACGGGCTCGGCCGCCGCGTCGCCCGCGGCGGGGCCGAGGTGCTGGCCGGCATCGCCTTCCTCGGCGAAGTCGTCGCGGCCGCCGGGAGGGTCGCGCGCAGGCCAAAAACGTTCCGCACGGCGGCGCTGGTCAACCAACTCGAACAGGTCGCCTTCCGCGGCGTGCCGATCATCGTGCTGATCTCGTTCCTCGTCGGCGGCATCGTCGCGCAGCAGGGCATCTTCCAGCTCCAGCGCTTCGGCGCGCAGAGCTTCGTCGTGAACCTGATCGGCCTCTTGATCCTGCGCGAACTCGGCGTGCTGCTCACCTCGATCATGGTGGCGGGCCGCTCCGGCTCGGCGTTCACGGCCGAGATCGGCTCGATGCGGATGCGCGAGGAGGTCGATGCCCTGCGCGTCATGGGCCTCGACCCGATCGAGATCCTGATCCTGCCGCGCATCCTCGCGCTGGTGATCGGCCTGCCGATCCTGTCCTTCCTCGGCTCCCTCGCAGCACTCGCGGGCGGCGGGCTCACGGCCTCGCTCTACGGCGGGCTGACCGTCGACGGCTTCCTGTCGCGGCTCCAGGAGGCGGTGTCGTTCCACCATTTCGCCGTGGGGCTGATCAAGGCGCCGTTCATGGCGCTCACCATCGGCATCATCGCGACGATCGAGGGATTCGCGGTCGAGGGCTCGGCGGAATCGCTCGGCCGCCACGTCACCGCCTCAGTCGTCAAGTCTATCTTCATGGTGATCGTGCTGGATGGCCTCTTCGCGGTCTTCTTCGCCGCGATCAATTTTTGAACCCGCGCGGACGGACAGCTTGGCAGACATTTCCTCAGCCCGGCCCCAGATCGACGCGAACGAAGTGGACGCGGTCATCCGCGTCCGCGACCTCGTCGTGACCTTCGGCGAGCGCGCCGTGATGAAGGGGCTCGACCTCGACATCCGCCGCGGCGAGATTCTGGGGTTCGTCGGCCCGTCGGGGCAGGGCAAGTCGGTGCTGACCCGGACCATTCTCGGCCTCGTGCCGAAGCGCTCGGGTACGATTCAAATCTTCGGCGAGGACGTGGACGCGATCACGCTGGCCCGCCGCCGTCAGCTCGAGCAGCGCTGGGGCGTGCTGTTCCAGCAGGGCGCGCTGTTCTCGGGGCTCACCGTCAAGCAGAACATCCAGATGCCGATGCGCGAGCATCTGAAGCTCTCCGAGCGGCTGCTCGACGAGTTCGCAAGGCTCAAGATCGAGATGGTCGGCCTGAAGCCGGACGCGGCCGACAAGTACCCCTCGGAGCTGTCGGGCGGCATGATCAAGCGCGCCGCGCTCGCCCGCTCGCTGGCGCTCGATCCCGAGATCCTGTTCCTCGATGAGCCGACCTCGGGCCTCGACCCGATCGGCGCGGGCGAGTTCGACGACCTCGTCTCGACCCTCAAGCGCACGCTGGGGCTCACCGTCTTCATGGTCACCCACGACCTCGACAGCCTCTACACCGCCTGCGATCGCATCGCGGCCTTGGGCGACGGCAAGATCATCGCGGAAGGCACGATCCGGGAGATGCTGGACCACGACCATCCGTGGCTGCGCTCCTACTTCCACGGCAAGCGCGCCCGCGCGCTGGCGCCCGCCGCGCCGGCTCCGCAGCCGGCCTATGCGCATGCTTAGGACCAGCGCGCTCCTTCCGATCGGCGATGCCGATGCATCGCTGATCGCCCCCGCGCAAGGGGACAGGACGTGGGGGCGGCGGTCGTCCGCCGGACGTGCGTCGTCCGGCCATCGGTCGGGAGACGCACAACGCAGTGGAAGTGCGGTGCCGCACCGCCTGACCCCTCCGGATCGGGGAGAGAGCTAGTCCGATGGAGACCCGCGCGAACTACGTCCTGATCGGCGCCTTCACCATCGGCGTCGTGCTGGCCGCCTTCGGCTTCGTGTTCTGGCTCCAGGGCGGATCGCGGGGGCAGGCGAGCCAGGCGCTGCGCATCGTCTTCTCCGGCTCGGTCGGAGGCCTGGCCAAGGGCTCGACGGTGTCGTTCAACGGCATCAAGGTCGGCGAGGCGCTCGACGTGCGCCTGCTGCCGCAGGACCCGCGCCGTGTGGTCGCCGTGGTGCAGGTCGATCCCTCGACCCCCTTGCGCGCCGACACCCGCGCGCGGCTCGATTCCGCGATGCTGACCGGCGTCTCGCAGATCTCGCTGTCCGGCGGCAGCGCCGACGCGCCCCCGCTCAAGCCCGGCTCCGGCGACCAGATGCCGACGATCTTCGCCGATTCGAGCGACATCCAGGACATGATGGCCGCCGCCAAGCAGATCGCGCAGCGCGCCGACGACGTGCTTCAGCGCCTCGACAAGGTGGTGGCCGGCAACGAGGGCGCGATCACCCGCACGCTGGCCAATGTCGAATCCTTCTCGAAGACGCTGGCCGAGGCCGGTCCCTCGATCTCGGGCCTCGTCAAGGCGGTGGACGGGCAGCGCCTCAACCGGGTGATCGAGAACGCCGACACCTTCTCGACCGCGCTCGCCAAGGCCGGCCCCGACATCGAGGCGGGCCTGCACGACGCCCGCCAGCTCGCGGCCAAGCTCAGCGCCTCGGCCGACCGGATCGACGGCGTGCTCAAGGGCGCCGAGGGCTTCCTCGGCTCGGCCTCCGGCCAGCAGGGCGCGGGCACCTTCTCCGAGATCCAGAAGGCGGCGGTCTCGGTCCGCGAGGCCGGCATCGCCTTCCGGAACCTCTCGGAAAACCTCGACAAGCGCACCGCCAACATCTCGACGAGCTTCAACCGCCTGTCGGGGTCGAGCCGCCGCGAGGTCGAGGCGCTGGCGACCGACGGCCAGCGCACCCTCAACACCCTCAGCCGCGCCGCGCGCAGCCTGGAGCGCGATCCCTCGCAGGTGATCTTCGGCGGCAAGCCGTCGTTGCCGGAATACAACGGTGGCCGTTGAGTTGCCCCGGTGCGCCCGATGTGTCGGGACGCACTGCCGCGTTCGAGCGTTGCCGTAAGCTGGGCGTGGTAGGGTGGCTTCCCGCCCCCTGCCCCAGCGACGGACGGTGCCCGAGCGCATGATGCGAGTTCTCCTCCCCGCCTCCCCCGGCCGCGCGGCTGCGGCCGCTCTCGGCCTCGCGATGCTGGCGGCGCTCGGCGGCTGCGGCGGCGGCGCGACGCCGCTCACCTTCGACCTCGCCGCCCTCCCCGGCCAGCCCCGGGCGGGCGGCGCCGCGCGCGCGCTGGTGGTGTCGGAGCCCGTCGGCCTGCAGCCGATGGAGGCCGACCGCATCATCGTGCGCGAGCGCGGCGGCTCGCTGTCCTTCCTCGGCGGCGGCCAGTGGGCCGACCGGCTGCCGCGGCTGATCCAGACCCGGATCATCCAGAGCCTGGAGAATACCGGCCGTCTGCGCTCGGTCTCGCGCCCCGGCGACAAGATCCCGTCCGAATACCTGCTGGTCAGCGAGATCCGCGAGTTCGACATCGATTCCGGCTCGGGCGAGGCGGTGGTGGACCTTTCCGCCAAGCTGATCGCCGAGGGCAGCGGCCGCGTCGTCAACGCCCGCGTCTTCACCGCCCGCGTCCCCGTGCCCAAGGTCGACGCCCAGACCGCCGCCACCGGCCTCGACGCCGCTTTAAGCCAGGTGCTCGGCGATCTGGTGCGCTGGGTGAATTCCGGGCGGTAGGGACCGCCCGAAACGCGGCAGGCCCGGACCTGAGTCCGGGCCTGGAATTCTCCTCCCGTCGTGAGCCGCGTCAGGCGTTCCGCCGGTCCTCGTCCCGCATCTCGTTGCCGGCCTGCGGCGCGACCCAGCGCGGCAGCGCGGGCGCCGCGAGGGTGAGGCGCAGGAACGTCGCGCCGCGGCAGCCGTCCCACAGCGAGGCCGGAAGCAGCGCCGCGCCGTCGGTCCAGCGCGGACCGCCGTCGAACGCGTAGAAACCCTCGTTCAGGCGCGGGTCGTCGAGGGCGACCGTGCGGGCGCCGGTCAGGCCGTCGTCGATCGTCAGCCCGGCGAGCGGCAGGCCGAGGCGGCGCGCGTCGGTCGAGCCCGGCACGACATGGGCCGGCACGCTCGTCTCCGAGACGAGGCGCACGTCGCGGGCCCCGGCCGGCAGGACGAAGCGGGCGGTGAGACCCGCCACGTCCGGGCGGAGGGTCTCGCCGTCGGCGAGAATATGCAGCCCGGCGAAGGTGTCTTCGCGCTTGCGCCAACCGAGCGTCTCGGCGCGCTCCCCGAGCCGGGCGCGCACCAGATCGACCAGCGCGCCGTCCTCGTGGAACGGGCGGCAGTACGGGAGATCGCCCTCCGACCGGGCGTCCGGCGTCGCGGCGAGATCGGTGATGTCGGCCTCGGCGAAGAAGCGGCGGTTGCCGCAATCGAGGTAGCTCTCGGCCGGAAGGCCTTCGGCCAGCAGGATGTCGTGGCTGTCGAGTTCGACGTGCCAGTAGGTGACGCTCTCCACGTCGACTTGCACGATCGTGGTGCCGTTGATCAGCCGGCAGGCCGGGATCAGCACCTCGCCGAGCACGTCGACGGCGACCGCATGAGCCGGCGAGACGAGCAGGTCGCGGGCCGGGCGGCCCTCGCCGAAGGCGTGCGCGGCGATCCGCACGGGCATGAGGTCGGCGCGGCCGTCGCACGCGACGGTGCGGTGGCCGATCCAGCGGATCGGTCTGTCGACACCCGATGTCGTCGCCACGCGATCGCCGATCGTCAGATTCTCAATGGGGATATCGCCAAGATCCGTGTGTATCCGCGTTCCGCTCGCGAAGCACACCGTAAAGGCAGCTGTGCTCGTTGGAATGTTGTATGTGTATCCCGTATAAGTCGCATTGGAAAATGCGACGATATTGCCGTCCGGGACGGTTCTGGCAAAAACAGTAAAATTATTTGTGCTCTTTGCTAAATATACATACTGACTGCCATTGGCAGTGAAGACATCGTTGCCGATATCCCCCAGCTGTGATCGACTGTCGGTCCCGCCATTGCTGCTTCCAGGATCGTCGATGACGAACGGGCCTGCCCCATAAGGCTCGGTGTAGACGGAAAACTGATTGTTCCCATTGTCGGTGGCGCTGAACAATCGAGTGAAGCGATTGGTCGGTGGGGCTGTAGCCATGTCTGTTCTTTCAAAGCCCTAGACGTATTCTTTTGTTATCGGTGGAGCCCGCCTGCCGGCCCCGAATCGTCCATTTCAGGAATTAGCACTGTCTTGAGTTGATCCATGTGGCTGAGCAGCCACACGCGGATCGCTTCGAGATCGCGGGCCGGCGCCCTCGTTTGCCCAAGAGCTGATGGGCAACCGCTGATGGAAATGTCGATCAGGCGTCGATCGTGTAGCCGAGCCGCTCGATCAGCGGCGCCAGGATCGGCAGAGCCGGCTCCAGCTGGCGGCGGTAGTGCCGGTAGCGGTAGCGCGAGCGGTCGTAGAGCTTTTCCGTGACCTGCGCGTAGCTCGCCGTGCGGGCGTAGCGCGGATTGGCCTCGTGGTTGAGCACCGCGGGGTCGAAGGGCAGGCCGACGAAGTCGAACACGCCCCGCACCGTCGCCTTCTGGTCGTCGATCATGTCCTCGTAGCGAACGGTGCGGTAGTTCAGGTCCATGGCCGTTCGGTAATGCGCCACGAGCTCGGCCGAGAGCACGAGGTGCTCGGCGGCCGTCTCCAGGGCCGAGCCGCAATGGGCGCCGTGGGTGAAGGCGTTCGACATCGCCGAGACCATGATGTCGAGCGGGTGGCGGATCAGGTGCAGCAGGGGGGCACCCGGAAACATCAGCCCGATCAGCCCGAGATGGGTCTCGTTGAGCGGCATCTTGTCGGTGAAGAGGCGCGCGCCCTCGCGCAGCACGCCGAGCTGGCGCACCCGCTGGAGATAGTGGTCGCGCAAGGTGTCGAGGGCCTCGCGCCGGTCGCCCATCCAGAGCTCGGTGAGCGCGCCGGGATAGTCCCAGGGGCTGGCGAGCAGCCGGGGCGCCGCCGCGGCGATCTCGTGGACGAGGGTCAGCTCGTCGCCCGCCGCGACCAGGGGGCTCGCGGTGAGCGTCTGCTCCAGGAGCGTCGTGCCCGAGCGCGGGAAGCCGAGGATGAAGACCGGCTGCGGCACGTCGGTGCGCAGGCCCGCCCGCGGCAGCAGGTCGAGCCGCTCGCGGGTGAAGAACGCCCTCAGTTCGGCGGCCATCCCGGCGGCGTCCTCGCGCCGGTAGCCCCCGCCCGCGGCCTCGCGCATCTGCCGCTTGCCGGCCTCGAAATCGGCCCAGGCCTCGTCGTAGCGGCCGAGCCGGTCGAGCTGGCGCCCCCGCTCCAGCCGCTCGGCCGGGCGCAGCGGCCGGGTCCGCTCGGCGCGGTCGAGCAAGGCCACCGCCGCATCGGCGCGCTTGCGCCGCCCGAGGATCGCCGCCCGGACGAGCAGCATCGCCGGGCTCGGGGGCCCGAGCCGCTCCAGGCGGTCGAGCAGGGCGTCGGCCTCGTCGAGCCGGCGGTCGGCCTCCTCCAACTGCGCCCAGGCCAGAAGGGTCTGGCGGTTGTCGGGGGCGAGCGCGTCGGCCTCGCGGTAGAGGGCACGGGCCTCCTCGACCTTGCCCTGGTTCTTCAGGCAGGTGGCGAGGTTGGCGAGCACCAGGGGGATGCGCCGCCCGGCCAGTTCGAGGGCGCGGCGGCAATGGTACTCGCCGAGCGCCGGGCGATGCGCCTCGGTCATCGCCATGCCCATCAGGTTGTGGGCTTGGGGGTTGGCCGGGGCGAGGCGCACGCCCTGGCGGGCATGGCGCTCGGCCGCCTCGACGTTGCCGCGCCCGAGTTCGAGCAGGGCGAGCTTGTTGACCGGCCAGAAGTTGGCGGGCTCGACCGCGGCCAAGCGCTCCAAGAGCGCCGCCGCCGCTGCGTTTCCGCCCTGGCCGAGGCGGATCTCGGCCAGCACCGCCAGCGCCTCGGGCTGGTGCGGGGTCCGCTCCAGCACGGCGAGGCTCATCCGCTCGGCCCCCGCCCGGTCGCCGCCCCGCAGCGCCTGCGCCGCGGCCTGCGCCTCGCCCGCCAGCGCCGGATCGTCGGGCGGTCGCGTGCCCTCGGCCTCGGGCACGTAGGCGCAGCAGCGGGCGGCGGAGAGGCCGCTGCCGCAGTCGCAGGCGGGGTGATCCATTCGGCCGATCCGGTTTCCGAGCGGTGGCAGGAAGGGCCGGTCTAGGCGGTCCGGGCCGCCGGTCAATGTTCTTCCGCGCCGGCCGCGGCCGGCTTCGTCAGAACGACAGCTTCATGCCGGCCACGAAGGTGCGCGGTGCGCCCGCGTAGATCGAGCCCACCGTCGAGGCGAGCGCACCCCGGCCGTTCAGCAGGCCCGTGTCGCGGTTGAGCGTGTTGGCCAGCGGGTTGGCGGAGGCGACGTAGACCGTGTCCAGCACGTTGCGAACCTCGCCGTAGAGGTCGATCCGCTTGGCGTAGCCGTCCGGCAGCAGCGCCGAGTAATGGAGGTTGAGGTTGACGATCGCGTAGCCCGGAACCTTCAGGAGATTGGAATTGTCGGCGTAGTAGCCGCCCTGCGCCACCACCTCGGCGAAACCGCCGAGCCCCGCGAGCGGCCCCGTCGGCACGTCGTAGCCGAGGCGGGCGAGCAATTGATGGTCGGGCACGCCGGGGATGCGGTTTCCGGCCCGGTTGAACGGCCGCGTGACGTTCTCGAAGCCCGCCGGGAGTTCGGGGGCCACGCGCCGGACGCTGAGCTGCTCGACGTAGTCGATGTAGACCTGATCGTCGAAGGTGTAGGCGAGCACGCCGTTCCAGCCCGGCGCGAAGGCGTAGGTCGCGGCGAGTTCGATGCCGCGATGCTCCGAGGCGGGGGCGTTGAAGGTGTAGTTGGAGAGGCCCGCTCCTGGCGATTGCGAGACGAACTCGTTGCGGAAGAACTCGTAGAAGCCGGTCAGGCTGAGCCGCAGCCCCTCGACCGGCAGCCAGTCGGCGCCGAGGTCGAAGCCCAGATTTTCCTGCGTCTTCAGGCCGGTGTTGTTGCCGGGATCACCCGTCGAAGTAATGAACAGCGACGAGAACGAGGGCGTGGCGTAGCCGGTGGCGACCCGGCCGCGCAGCGCCCAGGTCGGGTCCGGCCGGTAGACCAGAGCGAGTTCTGGGGCGACGTTGAGGAAGCGGCGGTCGGCGAAGGACGGCGTCGTGACGAGCGCGCCGGTCAGCGTGTCGATCGAGAAGCTGCGGTTGCGCCCGCTGATCGTCGAATTTTCCGCCGAGATGCCGGTGACGGCCGTCCATTCGGGCGAGAGTTCGAGTTCCAGCCGCGCCCGGCCGCCGAGATTCGACTGCACCGCGTCCTGCAACGCCACGAGCGAGCCGAGCCGGGCCCCGCCGAAGGGGGTGAGGTTGTAGGTCGAGGCGGTGACGTCGACGGCGCTGTAGGAGAGCGCCACGTAGCCGATCGCCGGAAGACCCAAGAATTCGCCGCGGCGGGTGAGGTCGGTGAGCACGTTGTAGGAGGGCAGGCTGCCGCGGCCCGAGGAGGTGTAGAACGGCTGGTTGTAGTTGCGCTCGTCGAAGCCGACCTGGACCCGCCACGTCGTCTGCGCGTCGATGTCGTGCTCCCATCGGCCCGCCACGATGGTGCGCCGGTCGTTGCGGCGGAAGCCCGCCTGCGCGGCGGTGGCCGGAATGCCGCCGAGGGGGAACTTGGCGCAGCCGAGCGCGGCGGTATCCGCCGTGTCGCAGCGGCGCTGATACGGGTTGAGGGTGAAGTCGCGCAGCGAGGACCGGCCGGGGATGTTGGCGTCGATCTCGTTGTTGATCACCTTGAGGGTGAAGCGGTTGTCGGGCGTCGGCGTGTAGCTCGCCAGCAGGTTGACGGTCTGGGTGTCGTAGCTCGCATGCTGCTGGTAGCCGTTGCCGCGGACATCGCTGGCGAACAGGCTGACTTCGAACGGGCCGCTGGCGCCGCCGACGGTGAAATAGTTGCTGAGATAGCCGTAGCTGCCGACGTCGATGCCATACTCGTACCCATTGATCTCCCGACCCGTGCGGGTGCGGAAGGCCAGCGCGCCGCCGGTGGCGTAATTGCCGAACAGGGCCGATTGCGGGCCCCGAAACACGTCGATGCGGGAATAGGCGCGGGGATCTACGAGGTCGAAGCGCGAGGCGCCGTCGGCCTGCGTCACCGGAAAGCCGTCCTCCAGCACCACCATGTTGCGGGTCACGCCGGTGGAGCGGGCGTTGTTGCCGCGGATCGAGATCACCACGTCGCGCCCGCCGTTGCCCTGGCGCACGGTGACGCCGGGGCTGTCGAGCAGCACCGAGCCGATGCTGGTGGCGGGCCGGTTGGCGATGGCCTCGCGCCCGACCGCGGTGACGATCTGCCCGACCGGCTGCTCGATCGGCAGCGCCGCCGCACCGGGCGGCGCCGCCACGCCGAATTTTTTGCCGTTGGGTGGCGCCCCTCCGGAGCCGTTGCCACGGCCCTCGCCGGCCACCGAAAGTTCTTCGAGGGTGACGGATTCCGGGGCGGCCTGGGCGGCCAAGGGCAAGGCGAGCGGCTGGGCGGCGAGGAGGCAGAGGGCGGCGCGGCGGCGACGCAGGGGGGCGGGCATGACGGGCTCGTCGGAACGGAGGGAGCGGGGCGGCGCCGGAGGCGGCCGCGGATGGCGTGTCGGCGGGCGCGGGGCACGCGCCCGGCCGGATCAGGAGGTCTGGCCGGCCGGGCGCAGGGGGCGCGGGCGCAGCAGCGCGCGGGCGCCGAGGTCGAGGCCGATCAGGGCGAGGATGGCGAGCCCCGTGAGCGGAAACAGCGCGCCGAGGCCGAGCACGAGCCCGGTCACGCCCGCCATCACGCGGCGATCCCGTGGCAGCGGCGGCACGCCGAGCCGACCGGACGGGCGGCGCTTCCACCACATCACGCCGGCCGTGACCGAGAGCAGGATGGTGGCGAGGCAGAAGGCCAGCATCGCGAGCTGGTTCGCCCGGCCCAGGAACTCGCCCTTGTGCAGGCCGATGCCGAGCTGGATCGCCTGCCCCACCGGGCCGATGTCGCCAAAGTGCACGTCGACCAGGGGGCGGCCGGTATACTGGTCGAGGGAGACCATGCGCTGGGCCGTCACGTCGCGGGGATAGGCGGCAACCGCGTAGACGCCGGTCTCGCCGAGCGGCAGGGCGAGTTCGAAGCCCGCCGGCATCCCCATGTCACGCAGGATCGCCGCCGCCCTGTCGAGGCCGATGGCCGGGGCGGCCTGCGGCTGCGAGCGGGGGACGGGGGCGTCCTGCATCGTCCAGCCGGGCTCGTTCAGCACGGCGCGCATCGGCACGCCCGAGACCGGCCTGTCGGCCCAGAGCTGGCGCGGCTGGCCGAGGCCGGCGGCGTTCGACCACGCCCGCAGCTCCTGTCCCCACCAGCCCGACCAGGGCAGGCCCGTGAGCGCGAGGAACAGCAGGCCGGCGCCCGCGAACAGGCCGGTGACGGCGTGGAGATCGCGCCACCACACCCGCCGCCGCGGCGTCTCGCGGAGCGTCACCACGCCGCCCCGCTGCCCCCGCGGCCACCACAGATAGGTGCCGGTGACGACGAGGATGACGGCAAAGCCCGCCACGATCTCGACGACGCGATTCGCAACTGAGCCGAACAGGGTGAGACTGTGCAGCCGCCGCACCACGCCGGAGAATTCTTGCGCCGCGGGCATCGCATCGAGCACGTGGCCGCGATACGGATCGAGGAAGACGAGCGTTTTTTCCGCCCCGACATTCATCGTCACGAGCGCCGAGGCGGTCGGGCTACCGGGCTCGGTGTAGGAGACCGGCACGCCGTCGGGCACCGCCTGCATGGCGTTGTAGACGAGGCGATCCGGTCCGAGCGGGGTGCCGGCGGGCGTGACGATCGTGCGGTGGGCGAACGCCGTGGCGTCGATCTCGGGCTTGAACAGGTAGAGCGCGCCGGTAACGGCCAACAGGATCAGGAACGGCAGGCAGATCAGCCCGGCATAGAAATGCCAGCGCCAGACGGCGCGGTAGACGGCCTCGCGCAGGGAGGGGCGCACCTCGGCGCGCGCGGCGGCCGGGGCGGGGCCCTGGAACGGAACGGACATGGGACGGGAAGCCCGGAGACTGAGGGATCGGAAACGGATCGCTCAGGCGGCGGGGGGACCTCGCGGGCCGATGGCCGGATCGGGCGGGGCGCGGGCGCGGGCCTTTTCCGCGGGCGGCCACGGCGTGACTTGGGCGACCCGCGGCCAGATGGCGGCCGCCGCGGCGGCGAGCGTCGGCGGCAGGCCGAGCTGGGGCGCCTGCGCCTGCACGCAGCAGGCGTGATGGCAGGCCGGGCCCTGATCGCCGGACGAGCCCGCCCCCTCGACATGCTCGGCGCAGAGGACATCGCGGGCCAACGCCGGTGCGGTCGGCGCGAGCGCGGTGAGGAAGGCCTGCAGGACGAGCGCGTAGAGCGCGATCACCCCGATGATCGCGCGGCCGTTCACGAAGCGTGGCGGGCGCTGGCGCATGGCCGCACTTAAGGGGCGCTCCGGCGAACGGTCAACGGATTTGGGAGAGGGATCAGCCCCCGGCCTTCAGGCTCAGGTTGGCGATGAGCCGGGCGACGTCCTTCGGGTCGGCGCGCCAGAGGCCCGCCGGCTCGTCCTCTGGGGCGGGGACGAGGCCGACCCGCTCGGCAATGCCCACGCGCTCCGCGGCCGGAAGCCCGGCCTTGGTCAGCGCCTGGTCCCAGGCCTCGACGGCGGTGCGGGTGCCGGACTTGCAGGAGAGGTCGCCGAGCGGGCTCTCCTTCAGGATGTCGAAGCCGCACTCCGCCTGCACGGTGGCGCGGGCCGTCATCACCTGCCCCAGCGTGGTCGCGGCGAGCGAGCCCTCCTGCGCTTGAGCCGCGAGCGGCGCCATCAGGCACAGGGCGAGGGCGAGTGTTCCGCGTGCCGACATCCGTGTCCCTCCCTCCCCGCGGACCCCGTCCGCTTGGGGCGAAGGTGCCGGCTTTCAGGCGGTTTGTGAAGATTTCCTAAGAAGCCTTTCGCCCGCCGGACGTTTTGCCTCACGCCGACGAGGCGGCGCGCTTGAGGGCGAAGGCCGGTCGCCCGACGCTCTCGGAATCCGGATTGCGGACTTCGCGCATCCGCGGCGCATGGCCGTCGATCAAGAGCACCAGCACGGTCAACACGAACAGAACCTTGGAGGCCATGGCCTCAGAACCCTCACGCTTGTTGCGGTGCGGTATAGGCGCGAGCCTTGCGTTTGGCGCATGCGCTGGCGCACATGGCTCCGGGGTATGAGTCGGCCGGCGGCGGGGAAGGTGAACGAAGCGTTACGGCTTCCTGTGACCCGCGAGGCCGCAGCTGCGCCCCCTCGCCCCGCTGTGCGGGGAGAGGGCTTCGGCGACCTCGTCGTCGTCGAAGCGAGCCGGCAGGCGACGGTGAGGGGGCGGTTCGGGAGGAGCCTCTTCCGTCGAAGCCCCCTCACCGTCGCTACCGCTTGTCGCGACGACGACGAGGTCGTCGCGACCCTCTCCCCGCAAGCGGGGCGAGGGGATGCACGGCCTTGATGGGCTCACCCGGCGATGGCGTCGGAGCCCGCCGGCCAGTGCAGCGTCACCCGCAGGCCCCCCAGTTCCGAGCGGTCGAGCCGCAGCCCGGCGCCCGCGGCTTCGGCGAGGTCGCGGGCGATGGCGATGCCGAAGCCGGTGCCGGGGCGGGTCTCGTCCCAGCGGCGGCCGCGGGCGATGCCGGCGATCGCCGCCGCGCTCATGCCGGGGCCGTCGTCCTCGACGGTCAGGCGCCCGCCCTCTCCCTCCGGCCCGCCCGAGACGCGGATGCGGCGGTGGGCCCATTTGCGGGCATTGTCGAGGAGGTTGCCCAGGATCTCGGTGAGGTCGTCCTCGTCGCCGGGGAAGGCCAGCGTCTCGGGCAGCGCGATCTCCCAGCGCAGGGCCTCGCCGTCGGGCAGGCGCTTGAGGGCGCCGACGATCCGCTCCGCCACCGGGGTGGCCGAGCAGGCGCGCCGCCGCAGGCCCCCCGAGGCCGCCCGGGCGCGGGCGAGCGTGCGCTCGACCTGACGGGCCATGGCGCGGGCCTGCTCGGCGATGTCTTGCGATAAGGTAGGGTCGGACATGTCCGTGCGGCGGGCGAGCGCGTCGAGCACCGCGAGCGGGGTCTTGAGGCCGTGGGCCATGTCGGCGGCTTGGCGGCGGGCGCGCTCCAGGTCGCGCTCCTGCGCGTCGAGCAGGCGGTTGAGGTCGGCCACCAGCGGACGCACCTCTTCCGGAAATTTTTCCGGGAGGCGCGGGCGGGCGCCGGAATGGACGGCGGCCAAATCGGCCCGGAGTATCCGGAACGGCGCGAGCGCCCGGCGCACGAACAGGGCCATGGCCAGCGTCAGCGCCGCGAACAGGGCGACCAGCGAGGGCACCAGCAGGCGCAGGAAGGTGGCGCGGCTCTGGGCCAGATCGCGCCGGTCCTCCGCCACGGTGACGGCGAGCGCCGTCCGGCCGCCGTTGCCCGGAATCGTCACGCGTCGCGTCACCGCGATCAGCCGGCCGCCGTCCGGCCCGTCGAGATCGCCCACCGCCGGCTCGACCGCAATGTCCGGCACGGTGCCGAGGCCGCGGTCCCAGAGCGAGCGCGAGCGCAAGGCGTGGCCGCCGCCCTCGATCTGCCAGTAGAGCCCGCCATAGGGCGTGGAAAAGCGCGGATCGGGCGGCTCCTGCGGCAGAGTGAGCGCCCCGTCGCGACCGATTGCGACCTGTCCGGCAATGAGCTTGGCGACCCGGTCGAGCCCGTCGGCGGTGCGGGCGTCCAGCACCCGGTCGAGGATCACGGTCAGCCCGATGCCGGCCAGCGCCAGCGCGATGGCGATCAGGGCGGCGGCGGCCAATCCGAGGCGAAGCCGCAGCGAGTCGCGCTTCACGACCCCTCCGGGTCGGCCGGCACGAGGTAGCCGTGGCCGCGGCGGGTCTCGACCACGCCGGGGCCGAGCTTGCGCCGCAGCCGCGTCAGCAGCGCTTCGAGCGCGTTGGCCTCGCGGTCGCTGTCGCTGCCGTGGAGGTGGTCGAGCAGCTCGCCCGCGGGCACGACCTGCCCCTGGCGATGCAGCAGGAAGGCGAGCAGACGGTATTCCAGCGCCGTCAGGTCGATCTCGCGGCCCTCGATCGAGACCGCGCGGGTGCGGGTGTCGAGTTCGACGGCGCCCGCCCGCAGCACCGGCGAGGCGTGGCCGGCGGTGCGGCGCAGGATGGCCCGCAGCCGTGCCACCAGCTCCTCCATGCGGAAGGGCTTCTGCAGGTAGTCGTCGGCGCCCGCGTCGATCCCCTCGACGCGCTCGCGCCAGCCGTCGCGGGCGGTGAGGATCAGCACCGGCAGCCGCACGCCCGCCCCGCGCAGGCGGCGCAGCACGCCGAGCCCGTCGAGCCGCGGCAGGCCGAGGTCGAGCACCATGGCGTCGTAGGTCTCGGTCTCGGCCTTGAACCATGCCGCCTCGCCGTCGCCGACGCTCTCGGCGACGTAGCCGGCCCGCTCCAGCCCGGCCCGCAGGTCGGCGGCGATGCGCGGCTCGTCCTCGACGATCAGGATGCGCATGGATGGATTCCCGTGAGGGAGGGGTGGTTCTCGTAAGCCGATTGGGCGGCAGGAATGCGCGCCTCTCCTCCCCCTTGCGGGCAGGAGCCGGAGGTGGGGGTGGTGCAGATTGAGGCGTGAGCGGTGCCTTCTGCCCGACCCCCACCCCTGACCCCTCCCCGCAAGGGGGAGGGGAACGCGCCCAGTTCAATCGTCGTCGTCATCGTCGATGACCTTGAGGGAGCCGGCGTCGATCTTCACGTCGCGGCGGCGGCCGTCGGGGCCGAGGATACGCAGCTTGTAGAGCCAGCGCCCGTCGTCTCGCTTGAGATCGACCGCGACCACGTCCCCCGGCACGGCGGTCCTGGCGGCGGCGAGCACGGCGTCGAGGGGGCGGATCTCGCCCCGCTCCAGGGCGGCGCGGGCGCGCTCGCCGTCGCTGTCGGCATGCGCGGGCGCGGCAGCGAGGAGCAGGGCGGTCAGCAGGAGGTGGAACGGGCGCGGCATCGCTCGGAATCCGGGACCCGCGGAGGATGCCCCCTCCCCGCTGACGCGAGGCTGACGGGCGGCGTCAGGCCGGCGCGGGAGCCCACCTGCGAGAAGGCGGCACAGACGGCGCGCCGGCCCCGGCCGAGCCGCCCGTAACCCCTCTCGTGAAAGCGCCATCCGATGTCCCTGACCGCCACGATCGCCCTGCTCTACGCCGCCTGCCTCGTCGGCGCCATCGCCAGCCCGGCCGTTGCCAAGCCCACTGCACACAAGCCCACCGCACACAAGTCCACCGCACCCGCGCCGCGCCGCCGCCCGTGGCGCGCCCCGGTGGTTCTGGCATTGCCGCTCGCCGCCCTCGTACTCGGCGCCCCGGTCCGGCCGGCCCAGGCCGGCGAGGCCGCGACCCGGATCGCCGCCCTCGCCCTTCTGGCCCCCCTCGCCGCCCCGGTCGTCGCGCCGGACGTTTCCCTCACCGGTCCGGCCACGGTGATCGACGGCGCCACCCTCGCCGTCGGCGGGCGGCCGGTGCGGCTCCACGGCATCGCGGCGCCGACCCTCGACCAGACCTGCTTCGATGCGCAGGAGCGCGGCTATCCGTGCGGGCGCGTCGCGGCCGAGGCGCTCAGGGCCCGGATCGGTGACGCGTCGATCGCCTGCGAGGCGCAAGGCGCCGCGGAGGACGGAAGGCCCCGCGCCCGCTGCCGCCTCGGCGGCGACGACCTCGCCGCCTGGCTCGTCGAGAACGGCTACGCAGTGGCCGACCGGGGCGTCTCGGCCGACTACGCGGCGCAGGACGCGCGCGCCTGGGGCCGTCGCCGCGGCCTCTGGGCCGGCGTGTTCGACCTGCCGACCAAGGGCGCACGGACCGCGACCGCCGGTCTGTGAGGCCGGACCGGTTCCGGATCTCGGTTCCCGCAACGGTTGGGCCCCGACGACCGGATGATCTCGTCAGCTGTATCTTCGAGGCGACACGCGATCGGATGCGGCCCTGGCTCGCGGGCCGACGGTTGATTTCGTCTCTCTCCGCTCCGATCCTCGCCGCTCCCCTCACGTGTCGACAGCGACCATGCGCACGCGCGCCAAGATGGAGACGATCAACACCGAAGGCGGCGGCATCCCGGGTGGCGGTCCGGCGCCGATGTCGGTGCTTCCTCCGATTCCCCGGGTCGCCGTCGTCCGCCTCTGAGCGAACTGCGAACCGGTCTCGCTGCGGCGGGGGCGGGACAGGACCGCCCGGTCGTCCTGCTGATCCGCGACGTCCTCGATCTCGTCCCAGCCCTTTGGGCGTGCCGGCGGGTGGGTGCCGGAGCGGTGCCGCTGACCGGGCAGGCCGGATCGCGCGAACGCGGCCGGGACGACGCTCTCCTGCGCGAGGCCTTGGCTCGGCTCGATGCACCGGTCATCCGCTACGACGGGGACGAGATCCAGCGCCTCGACCTGCGCTACGTCCACGAGATCGCCGAGACCTGTCCCGCGGGGCCGGTCTTCGTCGGCGGCAGCTGCCAGGGCGTCCTCGTCGCGCTGCCGGTCGCCCAGCACCTGCGGCGGCGGGGGCGGCACGTGCCGCTGCCGCTGCGCGCGGGGGATGCGGCCGGGCTGAGCCTCGCCGTCACCGCCCTCCCCGGCCGCTACGAACGCCTCGTCGATCTCGTCGACGAGGGCTCGACCTGGCCCCTGCATCCGCAGGACGCCCCCTTCCGGCAGGCGGTGACGGTCGAGCCGTGACCGGAGCCGTCGGGCGCGGCGGCTCAGGCGGCCTTGTCGTCGGCCGCGGCCCGCACGTCGGCGGGGGTGGGGACGTAGGCGCACCAGAGGCAGCGGCCCCGCTCGGCCGCCTTCGGGTCGTTGCGCTGGGAGCAGACCGGACAGATCGTCAGCACGATCCGCTGGCCGCGCACATAGGCGAGGCCGCGGCCCAGGAAGGTGACGGCACCTTGGGGCATGGGAGCGATTCGGTTGTCGGCGCGGCGGAGACCGCCCTGTATCGGATCGCGCCGCGAAGGCGACGGTCCGCACGGCATGGCCCCGCCGCGCCGCAAGCATAGCCGGCTCTGCGAGCCGCGCGGTGCCGGCCGTCCGCACCATCGGCCCGGCCCGCGCGTTGACGGGGCGAACGCGAGGGAATCGTGGCAGGAGCCGTCATGTCGAAACTCTTCATCGCCCGGGTGCGCGGGGCGGCGGGCGAGCGCCCGCTCGTCACGGTGCGGGCCGCCGCCGAGGGCGAGGCCCGACTCTTCGTCGAGGCCGCCTATCCCGAGGACGAGGTGCTGGAGGTCGCCGAACCCGGCGAGTGGGTCAGCGATGCCGACACCGGAACCCGCTCCGGCGACGTGCGCGAGCATGCGGGCGTGGCCTGGCAGGCGCCGGCCGCCCGCGCGGATTAGGCCGAGGGTCAGGCCTTGTCCTGCCTGCCCGAGGACGTGCGCGCGCTCGCGCTGATGCTGCCCGAGGTCGTCGAGGGCGCGCATCGGGGTCATCCGGATTTCCGGGTCGGCGGGCGCATCTTCGCGACGCTCTGGACCGAGGAGGAGCGCGTCGTCCTACGGCTGACGCCGGAGCAGCAGGCCGCGGCCGTCGAGGCCGAGCCCGACGCCTGCGCTCCCGTCCCCGGGGCCTGGGGCGAGCGCGGTTGGACCAGCCTCGATCTTTTCGGAGTGGAGGAGGACTTCTTGCGCACGGGGCTGCTGGCGGCGTGGCGGGTCACGGCGCCCCCGGCGCTGGTGGCACGCACCGCCGTGCTGGCTCTCGATCCGTGACCTCGAGGCACGGAACCGCCGTGGCGGATGCCGGCTTGATCCCGACACATCCGGAAGGAGACCCTGGTGACGCGATCGGACAGCCCCAAGCCCGGCGACGACGAGACGGACCGCGACCCGCCGTCTCAGACTCCTGCTCAGACCCCTGCCCAGACGCCCGCCGAGCCGCTGCCGGAGGAGGATCTCGAGCAGGTCGAGGAGCAGCCGAGCTGAGGGCCTGGGCGCCCGTACGGGATGAACGGTGGTGCGAGGGGGAAGGAACGGGCTGTGGACGAGACGAGCACCGACGATCCGCCGAAACTCGCCGGCATCCTGACCTTCCCGCCGGAGGTCGTGGCAGCGCTGGACGCGCATTGCGCGGTCGAGCGCCTGCCGCGCGACAAGGCGGTCTGCGAGATCGTCGCCGAGTATCTGCGCCTTAAGGGCTACCTGCGGACCAAGCCCGCCTATCTCTGCCGCCCGCCCCGGGGCGGGCAGCCCGAGCAGGGGGGCTGAGGCCGCGATGGCGAGCGCGTTCAAGGGCCTCCATCTCGTTCCGCCTAGGCAGCCCCGACCGAGCCATGTCCGCGTCGCCGACGCGGAGGGCGGCGAGGCGACTCTGACCCTCGACGAATACGAGGCCCGCGCGGGCCAGCCGCCCTGGCAGAGCTTGCCCTGGCAGGGGGAGACCGGCCCGGTGCCCGACGACGGCGACAAGCACGGACCCGAGACCAGCCTGTGAGACCGTGTCCGGTCGATCGCCTTGCGATGACGGCGTGAGCCGGTGAGCCGAGCGGATCGATCGGACGCGGCAGGCTGCGGCGCCCGGCCCGATCCACCGGTCGGCAGGGCCATCGCTCGAAGGGCGATTGCACCGCATTCCGGGCGCGACGAGCGCCCCGCGGAGCGGGCCTCGGCGCGAGCCGAGGCGTCCGGCGGAGCGAGAAGCCAAGGCTGCGGAGGCGGCCGCCGGCGCTCGAGGCCGGGCAAGAAGCAGGACGATCGCTTCGAGCGAGGGCCCTGCCTCGGTCGGCGGCCCGCCTTGCCAATCGAAGCGCCCCTGAAGTACGAGCCGCGATCCGAATCGTGTCGAAAAGCCTGCTGCCGCGCAGCCGTATGCCGTCCGGCAGCGGGTGACGACATCGACATCACCCTGGCCGGAAGCCCGCGATGAACCAGCCTCCGGCCCAACCCGATCTCCGTCCAGGCCTGCCGAAGGCCGCCACCGGCATCGAGGGCTTCGACGCCGTCACCTTCGGCGGCCTGCCCGCGGGCCGGCCTTCCCTGGTCTGCGGCGCGGCCGGCTGCGGCAAGACCCTGTTCGCCACGACCTTCCTGGTCAACGGCGTGACCCGCTACGGCGAGCCCGGCGTGTTCATGAGCTTCGAGGAGCGGGCCGAGGATCTTTCCGCCAACGTCGCCTCGCTGGGCTACGATCTCGACGGCCTGATCGGGCAGGGAAAGCTCGCCATCGACCACGTCCGGATCGAGCGCTCCGAGATCGAGGAGACCGGCGCGTACGACCTCGAAGGTCTGTTCATCCGCCTCGGCTTCGCCGTCGATTCGGTCGGCGCCAAGCGCATCGTGCTCGACACGATCGAGACCCTGTTCTCCGGCTTCTCCGACGCCTCGGTGCTGCGGGCGGAGCTGCGCCGCCTGTTCGGCTGGATCAAGGAGCGCGGGCTCACCGCGATCATCACCGGCGAGCGCGGCGAGGGCCAGCTCACCCGCCAGGGGCTGGAGGAATACGTCTCCGACTGCGTGGTGCTGCTCGACAACCGGGTCGAGGACCAGATCACGACGCGCCGCCTGCGGGTGGTGAAGTACCGCGGCTCGGCCCACGGCACCAACGAGTACCCGTTCCTGATCGACGCCGAGGGCATCAGCGTTCTGCCGGTCACCTCGGCCGACCTCGACTACCCGGCGGGCGAGGGGGTGGTCGCGACCGGCATCGACGGCCTCGACGCCATGCTCGGCCCCGGCGGCTTCCACCGCGGCTCCGGCATCCTCGTGTCGGGCGAGGCCGGCACCGGCAAGACCATGATCTGCGCCAGCATGGTCGACGCGGCCTGCGCCCGGGGCGAGCGCTGCCTGTCGTTCGTCTTCGAGGAGAGCGGAGAACAGATCATCCGCAACGCCCGCTCGATCGGCGTCGACCTCGCCCGCCACGTCGCCGCGGGCCTCCTGCGCTTCGAGGCGGCGCGGCCGAGCCTCTACGGCCTGGAGATGCATCTCGCCCGGATGCAGCGGGACCTCGACCGGTTCGGGCCCGACCTCGTCGTGGTCGATCCGCTCTCGGCCCTGCGCGGGCCGGACGCCGAGCTTCAGACGACGATCCTGCGCATGGCCGACCTGCTCAAGGCCCGCGGCATCACCGCCGTGTTCACGAGCCTGCGCGAGGACGGCGGGCTCGGCCGCGACGGCGACATCGGCGTCTCCTCGCTGATGGATGCCTGGATCAGGCTCCTCAACGTCGAGGCCAACGGCGAGCGCTCGCGCACCCTCTACGTCATCAAGGCGCGGGGCATGAGCCACTCGAACCAAGTGCGCGAGTTCGCGATGTCGCGCGAGGGGCTCAGGCTCGTCGACGCCTATATCGGTCCCTCCGGCGTCCTGACCGGGACGGCGCGGGCGGTGCGGGAGGCGGAGGAAGCCGCCGAGGTCCTGCGGCGGCGGCAGGAGAACCGCCGCCGCCAGCGCGAGACCGAGCGCCGCCGCCGTTCGCTGGAGCGCCGGATCGAGGAGCTGCGCGCCGGCCTGGAGGCGGTGGCCGAGGAAGAGGCGATCCTTCTCGACGAGGAGGAGCGGCGCGAAGCCGCGCTGGCGAGCGAGCGGCGCGACCTCGCCGCCCGGCGGGGAGCAGGCCGATGAACGAGACCGAAACCGGCGCGCCGTGCGAGGCCGAGGACGGCCGCTACCGCCTGCGCCTCTACGTGGCGGGGCAGACGGCCAAGTCGCTTGCCGCCATGGCCAACCTCAAGCGCTTCTGCGAGGCGCATCTCGCGGGCCGCTACGAGATCGAGCTGGTCGATCTGATGAAGAACCCGCAGCTCGCCGCGGGCGACCAGATCCTGGCGATCCCGACCCTGGTGCGCCGCCTACCCGCGCCGCTCAAGCGCATCATCGGCGACCTCTCCAACACCGAGAAGGTGCTGGTGGGCCTCGACATCCGGCCCGACCTTGACCGCGAGGCGGGCCTGACCTGATGGCGCCCGACCGCATCCGCCTGCGCCTCTACGTGGCCGGCACCTCGCCGCGCTCGGCGCGCACCATCGGAGACGTCCGGCGCCTGTGCGAGGGGCCGCTCGCCGGTGCCTGCGACCTCGAGGTCGTGGACATCTACCAGCAGCCCGGCCTCGCCGGCCGCGACGGCGTCGTCGCGGCGCCGACCCTGATCCGGCTCAGCCCCCCTCCCGCCCGGCGCGCGGCGGGCGACCTGACCGACGGGCGCCGCGTCCTCGAAGCGCTCGGGCTCGCCGGTACGGAGCCTGACATGGGGCCCGGCACGGGGGCTGGCATGAGGCCCGGCCCGCAAGCGCCCGCCCTGGTCGCCCAGCAGCAACAGCAGCCGCAGGCCGCATCGCCCGAAGCGGGAGGCGCCGATGTCGCCTGAGCCCGCCCCGGCCGGCGCGGCGCCCGAGCCGCAGGCCGACCTCCACGCGCGCATCCGCGAACTGGAGACGCGGCTGGACGAGACCGAGGACACGCTCGCGGCGATCCGCCGGGGCGATTTCGACGCCATCGTGGTCGAGGGGCCCTCGGGCGAGCGGCTGGTCTACACCCTGGAGAACGCCGACCGGCCCTATCGCGTGCTGATCGAGCAGATCCAGGAGGGCGCCTTCACGCTGGGGCCCGACGGCACTCTGCTCTATTGCAACCGGCGGCTGGCCGAGATGCTGAGGCTCCCCCAGGAGCGGCTGATCGGCCAGCCGCTCGCCCGCTTCGCCGCCGAGGACCAGGACGAGCCGCTCGCCGCACTCCAGCGCGCGGCGGTCCGGGCGCCCGCCCGCGGGGAGGTGTGCCTGCGCGACGGCGACGGGACCGATCGGCCGGGCTACCTCTCGCTGAGCCGCCTCGACGGCGACGGCGACAGCGCCCTCCTCTGCGGCGTGCTCACCGACCTCACCGCCGAGCGGGTGCGCCTGCGCGAACTCGCCGAGGCCAACGGGCGCCTGCGCGCGGAAGTCGCCGAGCGCGAGCGGATCGAGGATGCCCTGCGGCAATCGCAGAAGATGGAGGCCGTGGGCCAACTCACCGGCGGCGTGGCCCACGACTTCAACAACCTGCTCACCGTCATCAAGTCCTCGACCGACCTGCTGAAGCGCCCGGACCTGCCCGAGGAGCGCCGCCGCCGCTACGTCGAGGCGATCTCCGACACGGTGGGACGCGCCGCCAAGCTCACCGGCCAGCTCCTGGCCTTCGCCCGGCGCCAAGCCCTCAAGCCCGAGGTGTTCGATGCCGGCCGCGGCGTCGCGGCGGTGGCCGACATGGTCGGCACGCTGACGGGCGCGCGCATCCAGGTGAAGACCCAGATCGATCCCTGCTTCGACGCGGCCGGCGCGCCCTATGCCTGCCTCGTCGAGGCCGATCCGAGCCAGTTCGACACGGCGCTCGTCAACATGGTGGTCAACGCCCGCGACGCCATGGACGGCGAGGGCACGCTGACGATCCGCGTCGGCCACGCCGACCGCATCCCGGCCTTGCGCACTCACCCCGAAGTGGTCGGCGACTTCGTGGCGGTGTCGATCGGCGATACCGGCTCGGGCATCGCACCGGCCGACCTCAACCGCATCTTCGAGCCGTTCTTCACGACGAAGGGCGTCGGCCAGGGCACGGGCCTCGGCCTGTCCCAGGTGTTCGGCTTCGCCAAGCAGTCCGGCGGCGACATCGCCGTCGAGAGTGTTTTGGCCGAAGGCACCACCTTCACCCTGTTCCTGCCCCGCGCCAGGGTCGCCCCGACGCAAGTCGAGGCGCCGGACGAGCCCGAGCCGCTGGCGCCCGGCCACGGCACCTGCGTGCTCGTGGTCGAGGACAACCGCGAGGTCGGCGCCTTCGCGACCCAGGCCCTGGCCGAACTCGGCTACGGCACCGTCTGGGCCATGGATGCGGATCAGGCGCTGGCCGAACTGGAGAGTACCCCCGAGCGCTTCGACGTGGTCTTCACCGACGTGGTGATGCCGGGCATGAACGGCGTCGACCTCGCCCGGGCGATCCACGTGCGCCGCCCGGACCTGCCGGTGGTGCTCTCGTCGGGCTACAGCCACGTGCTGGCCGAGGACGGCCACCACGGTTTTCCGTTGTTGCACAAGCCGTATTCGGTCGAGGATCTGTCGCGGATTCTGCGCCGCGCGGCGCGACGGAAGGGGGCGCGGCGGGGCTGAGCCCGCCTGCCCTCTCCTCCACCGTCATTCCGGGGCGCGTAGCGAACCCGGAATCCACCTGTGATGCGCTGCTTCACGAAACGTCGCGGCCAGTCGTGGATTCCGGGTTCGCCTGCGGCGCCCCGGAATTGTCTGTTGGGGCTCTGCTAGAAAGAGGCTGTCCCGCAGCCGCGGGGTGCCTGGTCCGGGTGGCCACCCGGACCAGGCGCGGGGC
>NZ_JACHOP010000026.1 GCF_014199935.1 Methylorubrum rhodinum | reverse complement strand
GCGCCCCGCGCCTGGTCCGGGTGGCCACCCGGACCAGGCACCCCGCGGCTGCGGGACAGCCTCTTTCTAGCAGAGCCCCAACAGACAATTCCGGGCTCCGCGGCGCGGCCCCGGAATGACGCAGGCGTGGCATGCAAGACATCGACTCGCCGCCCGAGTCGCGAGAAAAGGCGCTTTCGCGCGATCCCGCCGAAACCGGGGGCCGGCTCGCGCGTCACCCGATGAGCGGATCGGACGCGGGCGGCGTCGGCGAGGAGGATACGGGGTGCGACCCTGGCGCGAGGGACCGGGCGACCGGCGCAGCTACCACCACGGCAACCTCAAGGAGGCGCTGATCGAGGCCGCGCGCCGCTTCATCGCCGAGCGCGGCATCGGCGGCTTCACGCTGGTCGATGCGGCCCGCCTCGTGGGCGTGACGCCCGCCGCCCTCTACCGCCATTTCCGCGGACGCGAGGCCCTGCTCGAAGAGGTCGCCGGCCGCGGCTTCTCGGATTTGGCCGAGCGGCTGGCGCGGGCGCTGACCGGCCGCGGCACGCCGCTGGAGCGCTTCACCCGCATGGGCGAGGCCTATCTCGCCTTCGCCGAAGAGGAGCCGGGCTACTACGCGGCGATCTTCGAGGTGCGGGGTGCCGCCGCCCCGGCGCCCGTGCCAGACCGGCCGAACCCGTTCGACCTTCTGGTCGAGGCCCTGAACGCGACCTTCCCCGAGGGCTTCAACGGCGTCGATCCGCGCTTCCTGGCCCTCGAAGTCTGGGCGCTGTCGCACGGCATCGCCACGCTCTCGGCGGCGGGCCAACTGCCGAAGGGCGGCCCGGACAAGTACGAACTCCTGCGCGCCGGCGTGCTGGCCCTGGTGCACGGCGCCGGCGAGAGGCCAAGGAGCACGCCCTGATTCAGGGCGAGTTCCTCGGCCTTTTCCCTGTTTTGTCGGCCTCAAGCGCCGGCGGCCGCATCCGCGACCTCGGGCGTCTCGCTGCGCCAGACGGCCTCGGCTGACGCCGAGGCCCGCTGCGCTCTTCACGCCCGGCACAAGGCGCAATCGTTCTTCGAACGACGGCTCTCGACGATCGCCCCTTGAAACCACGCGGGCGGCCCCGCATGTGAATGTTGTTCACATTCACACCCCGGAGCCCTCAGCCGTGAACACGTCCTCTACCTCTCCCTGGTCCTGCGGCGCGTCGCGCAGCGGCCCGTTTCCGAAGCGCTCGATCGAGATCGGCGCCATCGTCGTGAGCTTCATCTATGTCTGGCCGGTGGCGGTCGCCTACGTGGCCTGGAAGATCGCCGGCTACCCGGCGCTAGACCAGATGCGCGAGTTCGCCCGCTCCGGCTCGTGGAGCATGGGCAGCCGTGACGGCCAGTCGCGCTTCGCCCGCGCCTTCGAGACCGCCAAGAGCAACACCGGCTTCGGCCCCGCCGCCAGCGGCAACTGGGCGTTCGAGGAGTACCGCCGGGCCGAGCTGGAGCGCCTGGAGGCCCGCCGCCGTGCGCTTCAGGAGGAAAGCCGGGCCTTCGCCGAGTTCGTCGAGGAGTTGAAGCGGGCCAAGGACCGCGAGCAGTTCGACGCCTTCATGGCCAAGCGCCGCTCCGAGGGCGGTGGCCCGACCATCGAGGCTTGAACCCTCGCCCACCGAAACTGCGATCCTGAAAGGGGCGCTCCACCGGAAACCGTGGGGCGCCCTTCGCATGTCCGGGTCATTTTGCGTGCAGTGCAGCGATTCCCCCGCCCTGCACGGTTGCCGCAGGCCCGGACCGCCATAACTGCGGCTGCGGGGAACAAGCTGTGGCGCGGCGCCTTGTGAGACCGAGGACCGCCCGCCGGGCCGACACGACCCTTGACCTTCCAGCGGAGAGCGGTGGCCTGATGCGGCGCGCCCATGCGATGCGGTTCGGCAGCGAAGCGGCCGAGGACGGAGTGCGGTTCGCCCTCTGGGCCCCCACCGCCGACGACGTGACCCTGGTGATCGACGGGACGGACCATCCGATCCCCGAGGCCGGCGAGGGCTGGCGCGTCGCCACCGTGCCCGGCGTGAAGGCCGGCGCCCGCTACGGTTTTCGCATCAATGGCGACCTCGTGGTGCCCGACCCCGCCTCGCGCTTCCAGCCCGAGGACGTCTCGGGCCTGTCCGAGGTGATCGACCCCGCCGCCTTCGACTGGACCGACGCGGACTGGAAGGGCCGCCCGTGGGAAGAGGCCGTCGTCTACGAGGTGCATGTCGGCGCCGCGACCCCGGAGGGCACCTATGCCGGCCTGGAACAGCGCCTGGACGACCTGATCGATCTCGGCATTACGGCGATCGAATTGTTGCCGCTCGCCGACTTCAAGGGCACCCGCAACTGGGGCTACGACGGCGTACTGCCCTACGCGCCGGACTCCGCCTACGGTCGCCCGGACGAGCTGAAGCGCCTGATCGACACCGCCCACGCCAAGGGCCTGATGGTGCTGATCGATTGCGTCTACAACCATTTCGGCCCGGCCGGGAATTACCTCCACTCCTACGCCAAGACCTTCTTCACCGAGCGTCACCAGACGCCGTGGGGCGCCGGCATCAATTTCGACGGCAAGGAGTCCGGCCGCGTCGTCCGGGACTACTTCATCGAGAACGCACTGTACTGGCTGGAGGAATACCATTTCGACGGCATCCGCTTCGACGCCGTCCACGCCATCCTCGACGATTCGGACAAGCACTTCCTGGCCGAACTCGCCGAGACCATCCGCAAGACCCTGCCGGACCGGCACGTCCACCTGATCCTCGAGAACGAGGCGAACCAAGCCTCGTGGCTGGAGCGCGACGGGTCGGCCAAGCCGGTCCTCCATACCGCGCAATGGGCCGACGACCTGCATCACGGCTGGCATGTGCTGCTGACGGGCGAGGAGGCCGGCTATTACGCGAGCTTCGCCGACCGACCGGTCGAGCATCTCGCCCGCAGCCTCGCCGAGGGCTTCGCCTATCAGGGCGAGCCGTTCCCGACCCTCGACAACCATCCCCGCGGCGAGCCCTCGGCCCACCTGCCGCCCTCGGCCTTCGTCACCTTCCTCCAGAACCACGATCAGGTCGGCAACCGGGCGCTCGGCGAGCGGCTGAGCCATCTCGCCGACCCTTCGAAACTGGCGCTCGCGCGGGCCGGGCTGCTGCTCGCGCCGCAGATCCCGATGCTGTGGATGGGCGAGGAATGGTCGGCCTCGGCCCCGTTCCTGTTCTTCGTGGACTTCGCCCCGGACGAGGAGCTGAACAAGGCGGTGCGCGAGGGGCGCCGCCGCGAGTTCAAGAGCTTTGCGGCCTTCGCCGACGACACCTCCGTCATTCCCGATCCGACGGAAGAAAAAACCTTCACGGATTCGAAGATCGACTGGGACGAGGCCGAGCGCGAGCCGCACCGCGCGGTCTGGGCCGACACCCGCAACCTGCTCCAGATCCGCCACCAGAACGTCGTGCCGCTGACCAAGACCGCCTATCGCGGCGCGACCACGGATCTATCGGCGCCGGGGGTGATCGACGTGACGTGGCGCTACGAGGGCGGGTCGCTGCGCTTCGTGGCCAACTTCGGCGACGACGACCACGCGGTGGATGTCTCGGGCGGTCAGATGATCTGGTCGCAGGGCTATTCGCGCCAGAGCGGCCAGCTCGCCGCCTGGGGCGGCCTTTTTCTCCTCGGTGACGTGAAGTGAGCGGACGCGACGTGATCGAAACCCTCGCTTCCCTCGTCGGCATCGCCGACGGCTTCACCGACGCCTTCGGCCAGCGGGTCGATACCCCGTTAGAGGCCCGCCGCGGGATGCTCGAAGCCCTCGGTTTCCCGGCCGGCGACGATGCGCAGATCGCCCGCAGCCTGGAGGCCGTCGAGGCGGTTCGCGCGGGCCTTGCCCCGCCGCTGCTGGCCGCCGAGGCGCGCCGCGGACTGCGCGTGCCGCTTCGGACGAACGAGACCTCCGGCACGGTGGCGTGGCGGCTGGTGGACGAGCACGACCGCGCCCGCGAGGGCCGCGCGGCGCTGACGCCGGGTCCTGAGGGCGCCGGCTTCGACCTGCCGCCGCTGACGCCGGGCTATCACCGCCTCACCGTCGCCTTCGGTGACGCGAGGGCCAACACCTGGGTCGTCGCCGCGCCGCAGCGCTGCTGGCGCCCGCGCGCCTATGCCGAGGACGGCGCCCGCGATTGGGGCCTCGCGACCCAGCTCTACGGCCTGCGCTCGCCGGCCAATCTCGGCATCGGCACCTATGCCGACGCCGGCCGGGCCGCCCGCGATGCGGGCCTGCGCGGCGCCTCGTTCCTGGGCCTCAGCCCGGCGCACGCCCTGTTCCCGAGCGACCGGGCGAAGATTTCGCCCTACTCGCCGTCCTCGCGGCTGTTTCTCGAAACGCTCTACATCGAGCCCGGCGCCCTGCCGGGTTTTGCGGAGAGCCGCGCGGCAAAAATTCTGGAGACCCACCGCGCCCGCATCGAGTCGCTGCGCGACACCGCGCTCGTCGATCACGCCGGCGTCTGGGAGGTGCTGAGCCCGGTTCTCGAAGCCTACTGGGCCGATTCGGCGGCCCGGCGCGGCGAGGATGGCGCCTTCACGGCCTTCCGCGAGGAGGGCGGCGAGAACCTCGAATCGCACGCGATCTTCGACGCGCTGTCCGAGCACTTTCGCCAGCAAGGCGCCCACTGGCTCGGCGACTGGCCGGAAGAGTATCGCCGCGCGGGGACGGAATCCGTCAGAGCCTTCGCGCGGGAGCACGCCGACCGCGTCAGTTACCACGTCTTCCTGCAATACCTCGCCGACGGGCAGCTCAAGGCCTCATCCGAGATCGCCTTGGAGACCGGCATGCGGCTCGGCCTCTACCGCGACCTCGCGGTGGGCGCGGATCGCGGCGGCTCCGAGATCTGGTCTCACCCCGAGCGCTTCGCCAACGGCGTCTCCATCGGCGCGCCGCCGGACCTCCTGGCCCCCAAGGGCCAGGATTGGGGCCTGCCCGCCTTCGATCCGCTGGAGATGGAGCGCGACGGCCTCAAGGCCTTCCGCGCGCTGGTGAAGGCCAACATGCGCCATGCCGGCGCGATCCGCATCGACCACGCCTTCCAGCTCGCCCGGCTGTTCCTGATCCCGCTCGGCAAGTCGGCGCGCGAGGGCGCTTATGTGGCGATGCCGTTCGAGCCGATGCTCGCGGTGCTGCGGCTGGAGAGTCACCGCGCCAAGTGCCTCGTCATCGCCGAGGATCTCGGCACGGCACCGGAGGGTTTTTCCGATGCCCTGATGGCCTCCGGGATTCTGAGCTACCGCATCCTCGCCTTTGAGCGCGAGCAGGGCGGGGCCTTCAAGGCGCCGGACGCCTACCCGAAGGACGCGCTCACCGCGATCACCACCCACGACCTGCCGACCTTCGTCGGCTGGTGGCGGGGCGTCGACACCGACACGCGCCAGTCGCTCGGCCTCTACGACGCCGAGCGGGCCGAGGCCGAGCGCCTGGAGCGCGTCACCGAGCGCTGGCGCCTCTCGGAGGCGCTGGCCTCGCAGCAACTCCTGCCGAGCGCCGAACCGCCGGAGCACGCGCCGCTGGAAGCCGCCGCGCGCTACCTCGCCCGCGCCCCCTCGATCCTGACGGCCGTCCAGTACGAGGACGTGGTCGGCGAGCTGTCCCAGGCCAACGTGCCGGGCTCGACCGAGGGCTATCCGAATTGGCGGCGCAAGCTCGACCGGGATCTCGCCGACATCGCCGCTCCCGGCGGGCCGCTCGCCAAGCTCGCCTCGGCGCTCTCGGCCGAGGCGCGCGGACCGCGCTCGGGTGCGGCGCGCCTCGCCTCGGCCCCGCCGCGGGCGACCTACCGCCTGCAATTCCACGAAGGCTTCACCTTCGCGGATGCCGAGAAGATCGTTCCGTATCTGGCCAAGCTCGGCGTCAGCCACGTCTACGCCTCGCCGTTGCAGCGGGCGCGGCCGGGCTCGACCCACGGCTACGACATCGTCGATCACTCGCAGATCAACCCGGAGATCGGCGGCGAGGAGGGTTTTCGGAGTTTCACCGACGCGATGCACGCGCATGGCTTGAAGCTCCTGCTCGACATCGTCCCGAACCACATGGGCGTCGGCGGGGCCGACAATCCGTGGTGGCTCTCGGTTCTCGAATGGGGCGGCCTGTCGCCGGAGGCCAACGCCTACGACATCGATTGGGAGCGGCTCGGCGCCAACGGCAAGCTCGTCATCCCCTTCCTCGGCGAGCGCTACGGCGAGGCCCTGGAGAAGGGCACGCTGGAACTGCGGTTCGACGAGCCGGCGGGCGCCTTCAGCGTCTGGCACTACGAGCACCAGTTCCCGATCTGCCCTCTGCATTACCCGACGATCCTCAACCGGGCGCTGGCCGCGCTCGGCGAGATCGGCGACGACATGTCGGCGGAGGTGCTCAAGATCTCCGAGCAGCTGCGCGCCATGGGCGAGGAGACGGCGCGTGAGCGCCGCCGCACCATGCCGGAGGCGGCGGAAGCCTTGAAGCGCGATCTGGCGGCCGCCGTTCGCGCCTCGCCGCAGATCGCGGCGGCGATCGACCGGGCGCTGCATCTGCTGAACGGCAACCGCGACTATCCCGATTCCTTCGGGCCGCTGCACCGGCTGCTGGAGCAGCAGAGCTATCGCCTCGCCCATTGGCGGATCGCGTCGAGCGACATCAACTACCGCCGCTTCTTCGACGTGAACTCGCTCGCGGGTCTCCGCGTCGAGCTGTCGGATGTGTTCCAGAAGTCGCACGACCTGCTGTTTCGCCTGATCCGCGAGGGCCGCATCGACGGTCTGCGCATCGATCACATCGACGGCTTGGCCGATCCGCTGGGATACGCCCGCGCGCTCCAGGCCGTGGTCGGCCCCGGCTTCTACATCGTGGTCGAGAAGATTTTGGAGCCCGGCGAGAAGCTGCGCGACTGGCCGGTCGCCGGCACCACCGGCTACGACGTGCTGAACCAGCTCGACGGCATCTTGGTCGATCAGGGCCTGAAGCCGAGAATCGAAAAGTTCTACCAGTGGGCGACGGAGGTGGACGAGCCCTACGGCTTCCAGTTCCGCGCCGCCAAGGCCGAGATCCTCGAGATCAGCTTCGCCTCCGAACTCGAGGTGATGACCGGCGACCTCAAGCAGATCGCCGACGCCGACCGGCGCACCCGCGACTTCTCCACCAACGCCATCCGTCGTGCCCTGATCGAGATCGTGGCGCGTTTTCCCGTCTACCGCTCCTACCTGCCGGGCGATCTCGACGAGAGCGAGATCGAGGACGAGGACGTCGAACTGATCGAGGGCGCGGTGCGCAAGGCCAAGCGCTGGAGCGCCCTGCCGGACCGCTCGGTGCATGATTTCGCCGCCGACGCGCTGCTCGGCCGGATCGAGGTCGGCGGCGCCGGCCAGCCGGATCCGGGCGTGGTGCTGCGCTACCGTCGCCGGTTCCAGCAGCTCACCGGACCGGTGATGGCCAAGAGCCTGGAAGACACGCTGTTCTACCGCTTCGTCGAGTTGCTGGCGCTCAACGAGGTCGGCGGCGACCCCGGCGAGTACGGCATCGACCGCGAGCATTTCCACGCGCTCCAGGCCGCGCGGGCCCGCGACTGGCCGAACGCGATGATCACCACGGCCACCCACGACACCAAGCGCGGCGAGGACGCCCGCTCGCGCCAGCTCGCCCTGTCCGAGCTGCCGGAGGATTGGGCGCGGGCCTGGGACACGTGGCGGCGCGCCTCCACCCCGCACATCCGCAGCGTCGAGGGCGAGGCCGCGCCCGACGCCAACGACCAGTGGATGTTCCTCCAAGCCATCCTCGGCGCGTGGCCGCTGGAGCTTCTGGAGGGCGACGACGCGGGCGAGATCGAGGATTTCCGCAAGCGCCTCGACGCCTATGCCGAGAAGGCTCTGCGCGAGGGCAAGCGCCGGTCGAGCTGGGTCAACGTCGACGAGGCCTACGAGGGCGCGGTCCACGCGCTGTTCGCCGAACTGGTCAAGCCGGGCTCCGACTGCCTCGCGCGGCTGCGGCCCTTCGCCCGGCGGCTCGCCTATCTCGGCATGATCGCGGGTCTGGGCCGCACGGTCCTGAAATGCACCCTGCCCGGCATCCCCGACACCTATCAGGGCACGGAGTTCTGGGACTTCTCGTTCGTCGATCCCGACAACCGCCGCCCGGTCGATTACGAGGCCCGCGCCCAGGCTCTCGAAGAGGGCAGGGCGCCCGCCGACGTGATGGCCTCCTGGGCCGACGGACGGGTCAAGCAGGCCACACTCGCCCGGCTGCTCACCGACCGCGCGGCGCGCCCAGCCTTCTATGCGGATGCCGATTACCGGCCTCTCGCCGCGGAAGGCGAACGCGCCGAGCACGTCATCGCCTTCACCCGCTCGGCGGCGACCTCCGGCGAGGACGATCTGGTCGTGGCGGTGCCGCGTCTCATCGCTCGCCTGACGCCCGACGGAACCTGGGACGGCAAGGCCTTCGCCGGAACGACGCTGGCGGTGCCCGCGGGCAGCCGCTGGACCGACGTGATCGGCGGCGAGACCGTCGAGGCGGGTGACGGCCGGCTCGATCTCGGTCGGCACTTCGCCCGGCTGCCCTATCTGGTGCTGCGACGGGCCGCCTGACGGCCCGTCCTCCCACGACCTGAACCTGCTGCAAACGCCCGAGCCAGAAGACGGAGGCGAGAATGAACGCACCGAACACCGCCGTGACGCCCGCGACGCGGACCGACGCGGGAACCGTGGCGCTTCCCGCCGCCTTCGCCCCCCGCGCCGAGGGGCCGCGCATCTACAACCTGTTCCCGCTCCTCGTCGGCACGGTCTCGGCCTGGACCGCCGAGTTGCCGCGGATCAGTGGGCTCGGGTTCGACTGGATCTACCTCAACCCGTTCCACCAGACCGGCGGCTCGAAGAGCCTCTACGCGGTGGCCGACCTCGACCGGCTCGACGAGCGGTTCCGCGATTCCGACGGGACGCCCGACGACGAGCAGATCGCCCGCTTCTGCAAGGCGGCGGAGGCGCACGGCATCGGCGTGATGAGCGACCTCGTCATCAACCACACCGCCGACAACGCCCGCCTGTTCCACGAGCGCCCGGACCTGTTCGTGCGCGATAGTGAGGGCAAGCCGGTGAGCCCGGCGGCGATCGATCCCGACGATCCGAGCAAGCGCACGGTCTGGGGCGACCTGATCGAACTCGACTATCATTCCGAGCACGCCCGCCACGAGCTGACGCGCATCTTCGACGGCTACATCGCCAAGCTGCAGAAGCTCGGCGTGCGCGGCTTCCGCTGCGACGCCGCCTACAAGGTGCCGCCGGACGTCTGGCGCGCCCTGATCGAGGCCGCCAAGGGCCGCGAGCCGGAGACGCTGTTCGCCGCCGAGACGCTGGGCTGCACCTTCGAGGAGGCGCAGGCGACGGCGGGCGCAGGCTTCGACTACCTGTTCAACTCCTTCGCGTGGTGGAACCTCAAGGCGCCCTGGGCCCTCGAACAATACGAGCGCCTGCGGGTGGTGGCCCCCTCCATCGCCTTCCCCGAGAACCACGACATGGCCCGGCTCGCCGCCGACATCCCCGGCGGGCCCGACGCGGTCGCGGCGCGGCTCAAGGCGCGCTACGCGCTCGCCGCCTTCTTCTCGGCCGGCGTGCTGATGCCGATCGGCTACGAATGGGGCTACCGCCGCGCCCTGCACGTGGTCGAGACCAACCCCGGCGCGCGCGAGCACGAGACCGGCATCGACCTCTCCGGCACCATCGCGGCGATCAACGCCCTGAAGGCCGAGGTGCCGGCGGCCAATGTCGAGGGCGCGCAGATGCGCCTCTCGGCCCCCGACGCGCCCTTCGTCGCCCTGTTCCGCACCGATACCGGCCACGCGGCGTCCGCCAACTCGGCGACCCTTGTGCTCTACAATCCCGGCGAGACGCCCGCGCCCGTCGAGGCCGGCGCGCTGATCGCGCGCACCGGCGGCCTGCTCGGCCCCTTCGTGGACCGCACGCCGGAGGCCGAGCCGATCGCCTTCCATCCGGGCGCCAGCATCGACCTGGCACCGGGCGAATGGCGCATTCTCGTCGCCGAGCGCGCCAAGGTCGCCGCCCCCCCGCCCTCGACCACGCCCGACGGCCAGGGCCGCGTCGTCATCGAGGCGGTGAGCCCGGAGATCGACGGGGGCCGCTCGGCGGTCAAGCGGGTCGTCGGCGAGCAGGTGCGGGTCGAGGCCGACATCTTCTCAGACGGCCACGAGATCATCGCCGCCGCCATTCTCTCCCGCGTCGTCGGCGAGGACGGGGGCGAAGCATCTTGGCGCCGCGACCCGATGGTGTTCGTCGACAACGACCGCTGGGCCGGGCATTTCCCGCTGGAGAGGAACGCCCGCTACGAGTTCACGGTCGAGGCATGGCGCGACGCCTTCTCGTCGTGGATGCGCGACACGTTGAAGAAGCGCGACGCGGGCGTGGACGTGCGGCTGGAGATGATCGAGGGCGTCGAACTCGTCCAGATTGCCGCCGATCTCGCGGAAGGCCGCGACAAGGAGCGGCTCAAGGCCCTGATCGCCGCGCTCGCCGCCGAGCCCGAGGGCTCGCCCGCGATCCTCGAAAAGATCCTGGCGCCCGAGGCGACCGCCCTGATCCGCCGCAACGCGGAGCGGGTGAACGCCTCGCGCTATCCGGTGAACGTGCCGGTCATCGCCGACCGGTTGGCCGCCCGCTTCTCCGCTTGGTACGAAATCTTCCCGCGCTCGCAATCGGGCGATCCCAACCGCCACGGCACCTTCAAGGACGTGATCGCGCGCCTGCCCGAGATCCGCGAACTCGGCTTCGACGTGCTCTACTTCACGCCGATCCACCCGATTGGGAAGACCAACCGCAAGGGCAAGAACAACACCCTCAAGGCGTTGGAGGGCGATGTCGGCTCGGTCTACGCGGTCGGCTCGGAGGAGGGCGGCCACGAGGCCGTGCACCCCGAACTCGGCACGCTGGAGGATTTCCGCCAGCTCGTCGCGGCGAGCCACGCCCACGGCATGGAGGTCGCGATCGACTTAGCGATCCAGTGCTCGCCCGATCACCCCTGGATCAAGAACCATCCCGAATGGTTCGAGTGGCGGCCCGACGGCACGCTGAAATTCGCCGAGAACCCGCCGAAGAAGTACGAGGACATCTCCAACGTCACCTTCTACGGCGGCGCGCTGCCCTCGCTCTGGATCGAGTTGCGCGACATCGTGCTCGGCTGGTGCGCCCACGGCGCCCGCATCTTCCGGGTCGACAACCCGCACACCAAGCCGATCCCGTTCTGGGAGTGGATGCTGCGCGAGGTGAACGCTCAGTATCCCGACGCAATCTTCCTCGCCGAGGCCTTCACCCGGCCGAAGATGATGAAGAAGCTGGCGAAAGCCGGCTACCAGCAGAGCTACACCTACTTCACGTGGCGCAACACGAAGGCGGAGCTGACCGAGTACGCCCTCGAACTCGCCGGCGAGATGGGCGAGTACTACCGCCCCAATTTCTTCGCCAACACGCCGGACATCAACCCGTACTACCTGCAAACCAGCGGCCGGCCGGGCTTCATCGTGCGGGCGACGCTCGCGGCGACCCTGTCGTCGGTCTACGGCATCTACAACGGCTTCGAACTGTGCGAGGCCGCGCCCTATCCGGGCAAGGAAGAGTATCTCGACTCTGAGAAATACGAGCTGAAGGCGTGGGACTACCACCGCCCCGGCAACATCCGCGACCACATCATCAAACTGAACCAGGCCCGGCGCGACAACCCGGCGCTGTGGGACTTCCGGAACATCCATTTTACCGGGGCCCACAACGAGAACATCATCGCCTACGCCAAGGTCACGCCCGAGCGGGACAATTGCGTTTTCGTGATGGTCAATCTCGACCCGAAGAACCGCCAGGAATGCACCTACGACGTGCCGCTCTGGCTGTTCGGCCTGCCCGACGACGGGGCGGTCGAGGTCGAGGATCTGCTGCTCGGCTACAAGTTCGAGCTGTACGGCAAGAGCCACCGCATCGCGCTCGACCCCGCCGAGCGCTCGGCGATCGTCTGGCGCCTGCGCCCGCGCCGGGTTGTCTGAGCCCGCCGCGCTGTTACACCGGGCGGAATGCGGCGTCTCCGTCGCGTTCTCGCCAAGAAGCGGGCCCAGCAGGCTCGCTCTCCGGCACCCTGGGGGCCGGCCCCGCTCTCGATGTGATGTGAGGCAGCGACGCGATGATCGATCGCAGCGATCCGCAGTGGTACCGTGACGCCATCATCTACCAGATCCACGTCAAGTCGTTCTTCGACTCGACCAATGACGGGATCGGCGACTTCGAGGGCCTGACCCAGAAGCTCGACTATGTCCGCGACCTCGGCGTCACGGCGATCTGGCTGATGCCGTTCTATCCCTCGCCCCTGCGCGACGACGGCTACGACATCGCCGATTACCGCGACATCAACCCGTCCTACGGGACGATGGAGGATTTCCGCGCCTTCGTGGCGGCGGCGCACGAGCGCGGCCTGCGCGTCATCACCGAGCTCGTCATCAACCACACGAGCGACCAGCACCCGTGGTTCCAGCGCGCCCGCGAGGCGCCTCCCGGCTCACCGGAGCGCGACTTCTACGTCTGGTCGGACACCGACGAGCCCTACGGCGACACCCGCATCATCTTCCTCGACACGGAAGCCTCGAACTGGACCTGGGACCCGGTCGCCAAGCAGTATTTCTGGCACCGCTTCTATAGCCACCAGCCCGACCTCAACTTCGACAACCCGAAGGTGCTCGAAGCTGTCATCGAGACCATGCGCTACTGGCTCGACATGGGCGTCGACGGGCTTCGCCTCGACGCGATCCCCTACCTGATCGAGCGCGACGGCACGAACTGCGAGAACCTCAAGGAGACCCACGACGTCATCAAGGCGATTCGTGCGGCGCTCGACGAGAGCTATCCCGACCGGATGCTGCTGGCGGAAGCCAACCAGTGGCCGGAGGAGACCGCACAGTATTTCGGCGACGGCGACGAATGCCACATGGCGTTCCACTTCCCGCTGATGCCCCGCATGTACATGGCGATCGCCCGCGAGGACCGGCACCCGATCACCGACATCATGCGCCAGACCCCGGAAATCCCGGAGGGCTGCCAATGGGCGATCTTCCTGCGCAACCACGACGAGCTGACGCTCGAAATGGTCACGGCCGAGGAGCGTGATTACCTCTGGTCGTTCTACGCCGCCGAGCGGCGCGCCCGCATCAATCTCGGCATCCGCCGCCGCCTCGCGCCGCTGCTGGAGAACGACCGGCGCAAGATCGAGCTGATGAAATCCCTCGTCCTGTCGATGCCCGGCACGCCGGTGCTCTATTACGGCGACGAGATCGGCATGGGCGACAACATCTATCTCGGCGACCGCGACGGCGTGCGCACGCCGATGCAGTGGTCGCCCGACCGCAACGGCGGCTTCTCCCGGGCCAACCCGCAGCGCCTGTTCCTGCCCGCGATCCAGGACCCGATCTACGGCTACGACGCGATCAACGTCGAGGCGCAGACCCAGGCGCAGACCAGCTTGCTCAACTGGACGCGGCGCATGATCGCGATCCGCAACAACTCGGTCGCGCTGGGACGCGGCGCGATCCAGTTCCTCTACCCCACCAACCGCAAGGTGCTGGCGTGGCTGCGTGAGCACGAGGGCGAGCGCATCCTGTGCGTGGCGAACCTCTCGCGGGCGCCGCAGGCCGTGCAGCTCGATCTTTCGGACCTGCGTGGGGCGATCCCGGTGGAGCTCACCGGCGGCAGCCAGTTCCCGGCCATCGGCGAGTTGCCCTACCTGCTGACGCTGCCGGCCTACGGCTTCTACTGGTTCTCGCTCTCGGCGGCGAACACGGGTGAGATCGGTCCGCAGCCCGCGACCCCGGAGCTGTTCACGCTGGTTCTGACCGGCGGCGTCGAGACCCTGATCAGGGGCCGCGAGCGCATCGCCTTCGAGCGCACGGTCGCCCCGGCCTTCATCAACTCGCGCCGCTGGTTCGGCGCCAAGGGCTCGCGCATCAAGGGGGTGCAGGTCGACGACAGCGCCATCGTCAAGGACGGCTCCGGCGAGGGCAAGTTCCTGCTGCCGCGGGTGGCCGTGACGCTCGCCAACGGCGAGCGCCAGGATTACTTCGTGCCGCTCGCCGTCGACGAGGGCCGCGAGGACGAGGCTCTGCTCGACCACGCGGTGGCGCGCGTGCGCCGCGGACCGCGCACCGGCCTGCTCTACGAGGCCGCCGCCGCCGCGCCTTTCGCCGTCGCCCTGATCGAGGCGATGCGCGACGGCGCGACGATTCCCTCAGAGCGCGGAAAGATCGTGTTCTCGACCACCTCGGCCTACGACCCGGAGGTGCGGTTCGAGGCCTCCGACGTGCGCCGCCTCTCGGCGGAGCAGAGCAACACCTCCATCGCCATCGGCGCCCGGATGATGCTCAAGCTCTTGCGGCGTCTCCAGCCGGGCACCCATCCGGAGATCGAGATCGGCCGCTTCCTCACCGAGGAAGCCCACTTCGCCAACACCCCGGCGCTGCTCGGCGTGGTCGAACATGTCGCCGAGGACGGCACCCGCACGGCGCTCGCGCTGCTGCAAAAGTTCGTCCTCAACCAGGGCGATGCCTGGACGCTGATGCTGGAGGGCCTGCGGCGCGATTTCGACACCGTCGTGCTCGCCCCGGAGAGCGAGGCGCCGAGCCCGGAGGAGGCGTTCGCCTCGCACCTGCGCTGGGCGATCCTGCTCGGGCAGCGCACGGCGGAGCTGCACAAGGCCTTCGCGACGCCGACCGAGGACGCGGCCTTCGCGGTCGAGCCGCTCACCGAGGACGACCTCAAGGCGCTCGCCGACGACGCCCGCCATCAGGCGAGCCGCGCCTTCCGCGGCCTCGACGCGATCACGGCGTGGTCGCCGGGCTCGGCCGCCCAGGCCCTGGCCTCCCGCCGCGGCGAGGTCGAGGCGCTGATCGCCTCGCTCGCCTCCGGCCCGCTGCGGGGCGCCACCAAGACCCGCATCCACGGCGACTACCATCTCGGCCAGGTGCTGGCCTCGGAGGGCGATCTCATCATCGTCGATTTCGAGGGCGAGCCCTCCCGCCCCGTCGAGCAGCGCCGCGCCAAGTCGACGCCGCTGCGGGACGTGGCCGGCATGCTCCGCTCCTTCGCCTACGGCGCCGAGACGGTGGTGCGCGAGATCGCCGCCCGCTTCGGCGACAGCGAGGAGCGGGCCCGCAACGCGTCGATCGCGTGGCGCGGCATGATCGATGCAGCGTTCCTCGACGGCTACGGCCAGGCGGTCGCCGGGAGCCCGGCGGCGGTGGAGGATGCCGAGACGCAAAGCCGTCTGCTGCGCCTGAGCCTGCTGACCAAGGCGCTCTACGAGGTCGATTACGAGGTCAACAACCGGCCGGATTGGATCGAAATCCCGGCACGGGGGGTTCTCAACATGCTGGACGAGGCCAAGCGCGACCGCGCGTCGGCCTGATTGTTTTCCGCGCGCGGGCCGAGCCCGCGCCGCGGCGGTCCGGCCCAAGAAAACGCAAAGAGCGACGAACGCAATCGGCGGCGATCGGGGCGGAGCACGAAGCGCCCCGGCTCGTTGTCGTATCGAAGCGGCCCCACACGACGCATCGGAAGAGGTGACTGGATGACGGCTCTGGACGACAAGGCAGCAGCCTCGAACGAGGGCCGCACGGCCGCCGACGTCCCGAACAGGTCAGGCTCGGTCGAGGCTCAAACGCCCCGGCCCACGGATTCGCTTGCGGGCGACCAGGCCGCGCCGCGCGTCGGCCGCCCGGTCTCCCAGTCCCGCGACACCGCGCTCTCCCCCGAGGCCCTTGCCGCGGTGATGTCGGCCGACCACGGCGATGCCTTCGGCGTGCTCGGCCCCCATCAGGTCGGCCCCGGCGCCTGGGAGGTCCGCGCGATCCTGCCCGAGGCCAAGGGCGCCCGGCTGATCACCGGCGGCCAGAGCCTGCCGTTCGAGCGCGTCCATCCGGACGGGTTCTACGTCGCCAGCGTCAAGGGCGAGGGCCGCCCGCTCTACGAGATCGAGATCGATCTGTGGGACGGCTCGACCGTCCGCCGCCACGACCCCTACGGCTTCGGCCCCTCGCTGGAGCAGCACGAGATCGACGGGTTGCGCCAGGTCGGCAGCAACCTCGTCTACCGCGTGCTCGGCGCCCATGCCGGGACGCTCGACGGCATCGACGGCTACCGCTTCGCCGTCTGGGCGCCGAATGCGCGCCGCGTCAGCGTGGTCGGCGACTTCAACGAGTGGGACGGGCGCCGTCACCCGATGCGCCTGTGGCGCAGTGGCGGCGTGTGGGAGCTGTTCGTCCCCGGCCTCGTCGCCGGCCAGAACTACAAGTTCGAGATCCGCGGCCCCGACGGCGCCCTGCAGCCGCTGAAGGCCGACCCGCTCGCCTTCCGCGCCCAGCACCCGCCGCAGACGGCCTCGGTCCTGCACGGCCTCGGCGAGGCGTCCTGGCAGGACAAGGCCTGGATGGAGGCCCGCGGCAAGGCCGACCCGCGCCATGCCGCCATGTCGGTCTACGAGGTCCATCTCGGCTCGTGGGCCCGCGTGCCCGGCGAGGGCAACCGCTACCTCACTTACAAGGAACTGTCCGAGCGGCTGATCCCCTACGTCAAGGAACTCGGCTTCACCCATATCGAGCTGCTGCCGATCACCGAGTACCCGTTCGACGGCTCCTGGGGCTATCAGCCGGTCTCGCTGTTCGCGCCGACGAGCCGCTTCGGCACGCCGGAAGACTTCTGCGCCTTCGTCGATGCCGCGCACGAGGCCGGCATCGGCATCCTGCTCGACTGGGTGCCGGGCCACTTCCCCCTCGACGCCCACGGCTTCGGCCTGTTCGACGGCACCCATCTCTACGAGCATGCCGACCCGCGCCAGGGCTTCCATCAGGATTGGGGCACCTACATCTACAATTTCGGCCGTGACGAGGTCTCGGCCTTCCTCGCCGCCAACGCCCGGTTCTGGCTGGAGCACTACCATCTCGACGGCCTGCGCGTGGATGCCGTCGCCTCGATGCTCTACCTCGACTATTCGCGCCGCGCGGGCGAGTGGATCCCGAACCAGTACGGCGGCAACGAGAACCTCGACGCCATCAACTTCCTGCGCAAGACCAACGAGGCGACCTACAGCCACGCGCCCGGCACCATCACGGTGGCGGAAGAGTCCACCTCATGGCCCGGCGTCTCGCATCCGACCTATACGGGCGGTCTCGGCTTCGGCTTCAAGTGGAACATGGGGTGGATGCACGACACCCTGAAGTTCATGTCCGAGGACCCGATCCATCGGCGCTACCACCACCACAACCTGACCTTCGGGCTGCTCTACGCCTTCTCGGAAAACTTCGTGCTGCCGCTCTCCCACGACGAGGTCGTGCACGGGAAGGGCTCGCTGCTCGGCAAGATGCCCGGCGACCGCTGGCAGAAATTCGCGAATCTCCGCGCCTATTTCGGTTTCATGTGGGGGCACCCCGGCAAGAAACTGCTGTTCATGGGCGGCGAGTTCGGACAGGAGCGCGAGTGGAACCACAACCAGTCGCTCGACTGGCACCTCTTGGAGGACAAGCTCCACGGCGGCGTGAAGGACCTGATCCGCGACCTCAACCACGTCTACACCAGCACCCCGGCGCTCTACGCCCGCGACGTCGAGCCCGGCGGATTCCAGTGGCTGGTGGCGGACGATTCCGACAACTCGGTCATCGCCTGGGCCCGCAAGGGCAAGTCTGACGGCGAGGTCGTTATCGTGGTCTCGAACTTCACCCCCGTGCCGCGCGAGGGCTACCGCGTCGGCGTGCCGACGGGCGGCTGGTACCGCGAGGCGATCAACTCCGACGCCGAGCGCTACGGCGGCTCCAACGTCGGCAACATGGGCGGGGTCCAGTCGGAGGCCGAGGCGAGCCACGGGCAGCCCCATTCGCTGCGCCTGACCCTGCCGCCGCTGGCGACGCTCATCCTCGTGCGCGAGGGCTGATCCGGCGCTCTCCGGGACCGCGGCGCCGCGGTCCCGGTCCTGTTCACGTCCGAATCTTTTCACGTCACCGTGCGCTATCGTACCGGTGGCGAATGACGATTTTGAATTATTCTTAGAATGAGGCATGCTGCCTCCAGCCATCGAAGCCCGGCCCATTGAACGAGGCCCCGGCTCGAGCGCGGAGGAACCATGAACGAGATCGTCAAGCCGGACTCCCTGATCGTCGCCGAGGCCGAGAGCCTGACGGAGACGTTCTTCGGCGGTTGCCCGCACGATTGCCCCGACACCTGCTCGATGCTGTTCGACGTCAAGGACGGCCAGCTCCAGGGCGTGCGCGGAAACCCGGATCATCCGATGACCCGCGGCGGCCTCTGCGTGAAGCTGAAGGATTACGAGAAGCGCCACTACCATCCCGACCGGCTGCTCTACCCGATGAAGCGGGTCGGCCCGAAGGGCTCGAAGGCGTTCGAGCGCATCAGCTGGGACGAGGCGCTGGACACCATCGTATCGCGCTGGAAGGGCATCATCGACCAGTACGGCCCGCAGGCCATCGCGCCCTACAGCTATCTCGGCAACCAGGGCCTCGTGCACGGGCTCAACGGTGGCGACGCCTTCTTCAACCGCATGGGCGCCACCGTCACCGAGCGCACCTTCTGCGGCGAGGGCTCCTGCACCGCGTGGCTCCTCACCGTCGGCCCGACCGCCGGCCTCGACCCGGACAGCTACATCCACTCCAAGTACATCGTCATCTGGGCCTGCAACTCGGTCAGCACCAACCTGCACCACTGGGCGATCGTGAAGGACGCGCAGAAGAAGGGCGCCAAGGTCGTCGTGATCGACACCTACGCCTCGCGCACCGCCAAGGCCGCCGACTGGCACATCGCCCCCAAGCCCGGCACCGACGGCGCGCTCGCCATGGCGCTGATCAACTCGATCATCGAACAGGGGCTGGTCGATCAGGACTATGTCGACAATTACACGGTCGGCTTCCCCGAGCTGAAGGAGCGCGCCAGCACCCGCACGCCCGAATGGGCCGCCGAGATCACCGGCGTCTCCGCTGACGACATCCGCAAGCTCGCCCGCGAGATGGCGACCGAGCAGCCGGTGGGCATCCGCATCGGCGTGGCGCTGGAGCGGCATTACGGCGGCGGCCAGACCATCCGGGCGGTCGCCTGCATCCCGGCGCTGACCGGCGCGTGGCGCCATGTCGGCGGCGGCATCACCCAGTTCGGCGTCTGGGAGCACCCCTACAAGTTCGACGTCATCTGCCGCCCGGACCTGATCCCGGAGGGCACCCGCGTCGTCTCGAACCTGCAGATCGGCCGGGCGCTGACCGGCGAGATGCAGCTCGACCCGCCGATCCTATCGATGATGTGCTGGAACTCGAACCCCGTCACGCAGGCGCCCGAGACCGACAAGATCGTCGAGGGGCTGATGCGCGAGGACCTGTTCATGGTCTCGGCCGAGCATTTCATCTCCGACACCGCCTCCTACGCCGACATCCTGCTGCCGGCGACCATGGGCGCGGAGATGGAGGACATGATCCTGTCCTGGGGCCACCTCTACCTCACCTACAACACCAAATGCGCCGAGGCGCCGGGCGAGGCGATCCCGAACAACGAGATCTTCCGCCAGCTCGCCGCGCGGCTCGGCTACGAGGAAGAGAACTTCAAGTGGACCGACTCGGAGTGCCTCGAGCACTACGTCGATTGGTCGTCGCCGGCCTGCGAGGGCATCGATCTGGCCTACATGCGCGAGCACGGCTTCGCCCGTCTCAAGGTCGGCACGCCGGACGACCGCGCGCCGCACCGGAAAGGCAACTTCCCGACGCCGACCGGCAAGTGCATGTTCATGGTCGAGGGCGCCACGAACTTCGTCGCCCCCCCGTTCCGGCAGATGTACGAGGGCTTCCAGCCCGGCGAGGCGCTCGACCCGCTGCCCGACTACCTCGGCCCGCGCGAGTCGCACACGAACGATCCCGAGCTCGCCAAGCGCTTCCCGCTCAACATCGTCTCGCCGAAAAGCCACTACTTCCTGAACTCCTGCTACGCGAACATGGAGGACAAGCAGAAGGGCCAGGGCGAGCAGTTCGTGATGATCAACCAAGCCGACGCCGACGCCCGCGGCATCCGCAACGGCGACCGGGTCCAGGTCGGCAACGACCGCGGCGCCTTCAAGGGCGTGGCGCGCATCACCGACGACGTGAACGCCGGCATCGTGGTGGCGACGCTGGGCTACTGGCGCCAGCTCAACGAGGGCACGGTCAACAGCATCTCGTCGGGCGCCTTCACCGACATGGGCCACGCGCCGTCCTTCTCGGACAATCTGGTCGAGGTCTCGCGCTCGAACTGACCAGCGCTTCTCTCCTCCCCCTTGCGGGGAGGAGTTGGAGGTGGGGGTGGTTCAGGAGGGACCGCGACGCCTCATCCTGCCCGACCCCCACCCCGAACCCCTCCCCGCAAGGGGGAGGGGACGTGCCTTACCGTCCCGACGGCTGCCCCTTGGCCCGCCGAAACGCATCGGCCAGCGCCCCACCCCGCTCCGGCTGGGAAGCCTGCGGCGCCGGCTTATGCGCCACGGGAGCCGGTCGCGGCCCGGCATTACGCGGGGCCGCCAGCGTCCCGTCCACCGGATCGTCCAGCCGCATCGACAACCCGATGCGCTTGCGCGGCCCATCCACCGACAGCACCAGAACCCGCACCACGTCGCCCGCCTTCACCACCTCGGCAGGGGAGGCGATGCGGCGACGCGCCATCGCCGAGATGTGCACGAGTCCGTCCTGATGGACGCCGACATCGACGAAGGCGCCGAAGGCCGCGACGTTGGTGACGACGCCCTCCAACTGCATCCCCGGCTTGAGGTCGGAGATCTTTTCGACGCCCTCCTGAAAGCTCGCGGTCTTGAAGGCGGGGCGGGGATCGCGGCCGGGCTTTTCCAACTCAGCGATGATGTCGCGCACGGTCGGCATGCCGAAGCGCTCGTCGGCGAAGCGCTCAGGCGCGAGCCCGCCGAGGACAGTCGAATTGCCGATCAGCACCTTGATGTCGCTCTTCGTCGCTTCGAGGATGCGCCGCACCACCGGATAGGCCTCCGGGTGGACGCCGGAGCGGTCGAGCGGGTCGGCCCCGTCGGGGATGCGCAGGAAGCCCGCGGCGAGCTCGAACGTCTTGGGGCCGAGCCCCGGCACTTTCTTGAGCGCCGCGCGGGTGCGGAACGGGCCATTGCCGTCGCGGTGGGCCACGATCTTGGCCGCCACCGACTCGCCCAGGCCCGACACCTGGGCGAGAAGCGGCACGGAGGCCGTGTTCACATCGACGCCGACCGCGTTCACCGCGTCCTCGACCACGCCATCGAGCGAGCGCGACAGCTTCTGCTCGCCGATATCGTGCTGGTACTGGCCGACGCCGATGGATTTCGGGTCGATCTTCACGAGTTCGGCCAGCGGGTCCTGAAGGCGGCGCGCGATCGAGACGGCGCCGCGATGCGACACGTCGAGATCGGGCAGCTCCTTGGAGGCGATGGCGGAGGCGGAATAGACCGAGGCGCCGGCCTCCGAGACCATCACCTTGGCCATGGACAGGTCGGGGTTGGCGGCGAGAATCTCGGCGGCGAGCCGGTCGGTCTCGCGCGAGGCGGTGCCGTTGCCGACCGCGATCAGCTCGACACTGTATCGGCGGCAGAGTTTTCCGAGCGAGGCCACGGCCTCGTTCCAGCGCCGCTGCGGCTCGTGCGGATAGGTGGTCTCGACCGCGAGCACCTTGCCGGTGGCGTCCACGACGGCCGCCTTCACGCCGTTGCGGTAGCCCGGATCGAGCCCGAGGGTGGCGCGGCCGCCCGCGGGGGCGGCCAGCAGCAGGTCCTTGAGGTTGCCGGCGAACACCTTCACGGCGGCGTCCTCGGCGCGCTCGAACAGGCGGGTGCGCAGGTCCGCCTTGATGCCGGTGCGGATCTTGGTGCGCCAAGCGACCCGCACGGTCTCCAGCAACCACGCATCGGCCGGGCGCCCGCGGGCCGAGACGGCGTGGCGGCGGCACACCGCCAGCTCGAACGGGCCGGGGAGGCCGGAGGGCGAATCCTCGCCCTCGGCCGCGAGCCCGATCTCCAACACCTCCTCGGCCTCGCCGCGAAACAGCGCCAGCACCCGGTGCGAGGGCATCTTCTCGAGGCGCTCGCGCCAGTCGAAGTAATCCGCGAACTTCTGGCCCGTCGCCCCCTTGCCCTTGCGCACGCGCGAGACCGCCTCGCCGGTGCGCCAGAAGTCCTCGCGCAGGCGCCCGATCAGGTCGCCATCCTCGGCAAAGCGCTCGATCAGGATGGCGCGGGCGCCCTCCAGGGCGGCCTCCGTGGAGTCGATGCCCTTGTCGGCCGCGACATAGGCTTGCGCCGCCCGCTCGGGATGCGTCTCGGGCTTGGCCAGCAGAATGTCGGCGAGAGGCCCCAAGCCAGCTTCGCGGGCAGTCTGCGCCCTGGACCGGCGTTTGGGGCGGAACGGCAGGTAGATGTCTTCCAGCCGCGCCTTGGTCTCGGCGCCGGCGATGGCCGTGGCGAGGTCGGGCGTCAGCTTGCCCTGTGCCCGGATGCTCTCGGTGATGGCGGCGCGGCGCTCGGCGAGGTCCCGCAGGTAGACGAGGCGCTCGGCGAGCGTGCGGAGTTGCGCGTCGTCGAGCGAGCCGGTCGCCTCCTTGCGGTAGCGGGCGACGAAGGGGACCGTGTAGCCGCCGTCGAGCAGCTCGACCGCCGCCGCGACCTGCCCCTCGCGGACGCCCAACTCCTCGGCGATGAGCCCGTTCACGCTCTTCGTCACGGCCATCGAGCGGTCTCCATCGCGCCGGCAGGGGGGATGGGGATAAAGCGATGGCGGGCAGACGCAAGGCGAAAGCGGGTCAGGGGAGAGCGCCCGACTTGGCACGACGCCGTGCTGACCAGCGCCTCAAAACCACCGCCGTCATTCCGGGGCCGCGCAGCGGAACCCGGAATCCACCCATGATGCGGGATGCCCGGTTTGAGCTGCGCCGTCGCGGCCAGTCGTGGATTCCGGGTTCGCTTATCAGCGCCCCGGAATGACGGGGAGGTCCTCGGAAGCCCTGGCGATCAGGACAAATCATCATCCGGCGCGATCAACAGCGCGTCGCGCCGCATGGCAGCCCGCTCGTCCGCCTCCTCGCGGCACTTCAAGACATGGCCGGCGCGGTTGACCACCTGCAGGTTCGGCGCGCCCCAGTAGCCGAGCAGGAACGGCCAGGGCAGGTCGCGCTCCTCGCGCCAGACCCGGTAAAGCGGCAAGCAGTGATCGACCTCCGCACCCCGCAGCAGGCGCTTGCCCGTGACGGCGCAGCGGTGGCGCTGGCGCGCCTTCAGCGCCTTGAGATGGTCGCTCGGCGCGCACCAGAATTCCCAGGCGATGACACAGGCGGCGTGCCAGCCGGCCCGCCGGCTCGGCGCGCCGTCGCCCGCCAGATCGCGGTGCCAGCCGAAGCGGAAGACCGCCCCGCCGCAGACGCGGCAGGCGCCGGGGCCGGGGGCGTGGGCATCCTCGCGGTAGGGCGCTGGCGGCACCCGGAAGCTCGCGGGCCGGCCCTCGCCACCACCCACTTGCCACGTCCAGCCCTCCGGCGCGCCGGTGCGGGCGGCGAGCGCGCGGGCGAGGCGGTCGGCGCGCAGCACGTGATGGCGCCAGTAGCTCGCCACCGCCCGGCTCGGCGTCGGCGGGATCAGCGGACGCGTCAGCGCATGGTGCAGCACATGCGCGGGAAAGCCCGGCCGCAGGGATTTTTCCAGCCGCGCTCGGGCCGCCGCGTTGCGGCTCTCGCGCCATTCCGATGTCGCCATGGGAGTGGCCTAACCCGACGCGCCGGGGCGGGCGCTCGGGGTTGTCGATGGCGATGGAACGATCAGGGTCATGGCGCGCGCATATCCCTCCCCCTTGCGGGGAGGGGTAGGGGTGGGGGTCGGGCAGGATCGAGCGACGCGGTGCCGTCTGCACCACCCCCACCTCCTACCTCCTCCCCGCAAGGGGGAGGAGAGCGCGCGTGCCGTCCATCGCGAGATGCGGTCGGGAATGCGGAGATGGATTGCCCGCCGTCGCTTCCGGGCCACAGGCGGGCCGGATCGTGCCCCTCCGCACACCCAACTCAGGCACTGAGAATGAACGTTCATTGACATGAGAATGAACGTTCACTATCAACCTCCACAGCGCAGGAGGTCCCCGTGAGCGTCTCTCTCGATCGTCATTGGGAAGCGGCTACCGTTCGCCCGAACCGGCTTCAGCTCCGGGTCCTGCGCGTCGCCCAGGAAATTTGCACGCCGGCCAACCTCGCCCTCTGCCTCGTGGTGGCCCTGGCATGGCTCGCGCTGGTCGGCTGGACCGGAGCCGGCCAGACGGGCTGGCAGGCACGGCTCTGCGCCGACCTCGATCTCCAGCCCCGCGCCTGCGCCCTGTTGCCCGGAGCCTCCTCGTGAGCGCGAGCGCCGCCATCGAGCCCCGGATCGAGCCGACCTCCGCACAGGCCGCGCGGCAGGCCCACATCCTCGACGCGGCGGAAGCCTGCTTCGTGCGCAACGGCTTCCATCGCACGACGATGCAGGATCTCGCCCGCGAGGCGGCGATGAGCCCCGGCAACATCTATCGCTACTTCGATTCGAAGGAGGCCGTCGTCCTGGGGCTGGCCGAGCGCGACCGCGAGCGCGGCGCCGTGCTGGTCGAGGCGCTGGAGCGCAGCGGCGACCGCCGCGGCGTCCTCTTTGGCATCTTGGCTGCCTACTTCACCGAGATGAGCCGCGGCGCGGCGATCCTGCGCCTCGATCTCTGGGCCGAGGCGACCCGGAACCCGGCCATCGGCACGATGATCGAGCGCGGCGACGCGGAAGGGCGCACGTGGCTGATCGAGACGTTCTCGGCCATCGCGCCGGGATGCGACGCCGCCGGCCTGTTCGCGGCACTCGCCCCCCTGATGAAGGGGATCATCGTCGATCGCGCCCTCGACCCTCATTACGAACCCGGCCCGGCCGTCAGGCAGTTGCTCGCCCTGATCGATGCGGGCCTTGCCGAGAAGGCCGCCGCATGAGCGCCGCCCGCCGCCTCTTCCTCTTCGCCGCCGCAGGTCTCGCCATCGCGGCGGCTCCGGCAGTGCGAGCCGAGACCGCGCCCGCCGTGACGCCGCGCGCACCCGCGGTCAGCGTGGTCGAGGCCGCGCGCCGCGAGATCGTCGAGAGCGTCGTCGTCACCGGCACGCTGGTGCCCCGCGACGAAATCCTCGTCTCGCCGGAGATCGACGGCTATCGCATCGTCGAGCTGCTGGTGGAGGAGGGCGCCCGCGTCGCCAAGGGTCAGGTGCTCGCCCGCCTCAACCGCGAGCTGATCGACCGCCAGCTCGCCCAGCAGGCGGCGCTCGTCGAGAAGGCCAAAGCCGCCGTGCCGCAGGCGCAGTCGAGCATCGAGCAGGCCGAGGCCGCCGAGACCGAGGCGCGCCTGTCGTTCGAGCGCGCCAAGTCCCTGATGCAGACCGGCAATGCCACGGCGGTGGTGATGGAGAGCCGCACCGCCGCGCTCCGTCAGGCCGAGGGCAAGCTGACCTTTGCCCGCAACGGCCTCTCGATCGCCAAGGCCGACCTCGCCCAGGCTTTAGCCCTGAAGGCCGAGCTCGAATTGCGGCTTGCCCGCACCGAGATCCGTGCCCCGGAGGCCGGCATCGTCAGCCGCCGCACGGCGCGGGTCGGCATGGCGGCCTCGTCCGCCGCCGAGCCGCTGTTCCGCCTGATCGCGCGCGGCGAGATCGAGCTGGAGGGCGAGGTGATCGAGACCAAGCTGCCGCTCCTGCGCGAGGGCGCGCCCGCCTTCATCGAGATCGGCGAGGGCGAGCGCGTGTCGGGCTCCGTCCGCGTGGTCTATCCGGAGGTCGACCGGGCAAGCCGGCTCGGCAAGGTGCGGGTGCGCCTCGATCCCGATCCGCGCCTGCGCATCGGCACCTTCGTGCGCGGCGCGGTCGAACTCGCCCGCACCCGCGGCGTCACCGTACCCCAGGCCTCCGTCCTCTACGGTGGGGCTAAGCGCAGCTCCGTCCTCGTCGTCGCCGACGACCGGGTGGAATCGCGCGAGGTCCGCACCGGCCTGTCCGACGACGACGACATCGAGATCCGCGCCGGGTTGAACGACGGCGAGCGCGTCGTCGCCCGCGCCGGCAGCTTCTTGCGGGACGGCGACAAGGTCCGCCCGGTCTCCGTCGCGGCACGGGCTCCGGCGGTCGCCGCCGCCCCCGCGCCGCGGGCCACCGCCGACGCGCGCTGAGGCGCGTCCGCTTCTCCTGAAAGACATGAGCGGGTCGCCCCGATGCGCCTGAACGTCTCCGCCTGGGCGATCCGCAACCCGATTGCGCCCCTGGTCCTATTCCTCGTGCTGATCGTGCTCGGTCTCGTCAGCTTCCGAGGGCTGGCGGTCACGCGCATGCCCAACGTCGACGTGCCGATCGTCTCGGTCACGATCACGCAAGGGGGCGCGGCGCCCTCCGAATTGCAGACGCAGGTCACGAAGTGGGTCGAGGACTCGATCGCGGGCGTGCGCGGCGTCAAGCACATCACCTCGGCGATCACGGAGGGCTCCTCCGTCACCACGGTCGAGTTTCGGCTCGAAGTGAACACCGACCGCGCCGTCAACGACGTGAAGGATGCGGTGTCGAAGATCCGCATCAACCTGCCGCGCACCATCGACGAGCCGGTGATCCAGCGGGTCGAGATCACCGGCCTGCCGATCCTGATCTACGGCGTCACCGCGCCGGCCATGACGCCCGCCGAACTCTCGTGGTTCGTCGAGGACAAGGTCGCCCGCACCCTCCAGGGGGTGAAGGGCGTCGGCGGCGTCGAGCGCGTCGGCGGCGTGGCGCGCGAGATCCGCATCACGCCCTTGCCCGACCGGTTGCTCGCGCTCGGCATCACCGCGGCGGAGGTGAACCGGCAGGTGCGGGCCACCTCCGTCGACATGGCGGGCGGGCGCGGCGAGATCGGCGGGCGCGAGCAGTCGATCCGGACGCTCGCCGCCGCCCGCACCATCCGCGACCTGAAGGCCACCACCATCGTCCTGCCCGGCGGGCGCAAGGTTCGGCTCGACGACCTCGCCACGGTCGAGGACGGCATCGAGGAGCCGCGCACCTTCGCCCGCTTCAACGGCGAGCCGGTCGTCGCCTTCTCGGTCTCCCGCGGCTCCGGCGCGAGCGACGCGGAGGTGGCGAAAGGCGTCGAGCAAAAAATCGCGGAGTTCCGCGAGAGCTATCCCGACATCCGCTTCGAGACGATCGATTCGTCGGTCGCGGCCACCATCGGCAGCTACGATTCGGCCATGCACACCCTGATCGAGGGCGCGCTCCTCGCCGTGATCGTGGTGCTGCTTTTCTTACGCGACTGGCGCGCCACGCTGATCGCCGCCATCGCGCTCCCGCTCTCGGTCTTCCCGACCTTCTGGGCGATGGACGCGCTCGGCTTCACCCTCAACGGCATCAGCCTGCTCGCCATCACGCTGGTGACCGGCATCCTGGTCGACGACGCCATCGTCGAGATCGAGAACATCGTCCGCCACATGCGAATGGGCAAATCACCCTACCGCGCGGCGATCGAGGGCGCCGACGAGATCGGGCTCGCCGTCATCGCCATCACGGCGACGCTGATCGCGGTGTTCGCGCCGGTCTCGTTCATGGGCGGCATCGCCGGGCGCTACTTCATCCAGTTCGGCCTGACCATCGCGGTCTCGGTGTTCATGTCGCTGCTCGTCGCGCGCCTGATCACCCCGCTGCTCGCCGCCTACTTCCTGCGCGACCACGGCCATGCGGAGGAGCGGGAAGGGCCGGTGATGCGCGCCTACGGCCGGCTCGTCGGCTGGTCGGTGCGCCACAAGTGGATCACGCTGTTCGTCGGGCTCGCGCTTTTCGTCGGCTCGCTCGCCTCGACCAAGCTCTTGCCCTCGGGCTTCATCCCCAAGCAGGACAACGCCCGCACCCTGTTCATGATCGAGCTGGCGCCGGGTGCGCGCCTGCCCGACACCATCGCGGTCGCCGACCGGGTGGTGGAGCGCATCCGGGCACTGCCCGAGGTCACCTCGGTCTTCGTGGACGGCGGACGGCAGGCCGGCGGCAAGAAGGAGACGCGGCTCGCGACGCTGATCGTCAACCTCACGCCGAAGAACCAGCGCGACAAGCGGCAATGGACGCTGGAGGCCGAGATCGCCGGCCTGCTCGCCGACGAGCCCGACATCCGCTCGTGGACCCTGCGCGACAACGGCCAGCGCGATCTGGCCCTTGTCGTCGGCGGGCCGGACGTGGCGGTGGTGAGCGAGGTCGCGGCCAACCTCCAGCGCGACATGGCGGCGATCCCGCACCTCGTCTCGGTGATGTCGACGGCACCCCTCAACCGCACGGAGGTGCGCATCCGCCCCAAGCCCGGAGCGGCGGCCGATCTCGGCGTCGCGACCGACACCATCGCCGAGACCGTGCGCGTCGGCACCATCGGCGACATCGGCCTGAATCTCGCCAAGTTCAACGCCGCCGACCGGCAGGTGCCGATCCGGGTGCAGCTCCCCGAGAGCGCCCGCGGCGCGGTGGCGCGGCTCGAAAACCTCAAGGTCCCGGCCAAGAACGGCACCGCCGTGCCGCTCGCGGCGGTGGCCGACATCGAACTCGACCAGGGGCCGGGCGCGATCGAGCGCTACGACCGCGTCGTGCGCGTGGCGGTGGAAGCCAACATGGAGGGCTCGGACGCCCTCGGTTCGCTCATCGAGCAAGCGTTGAACACGCCCACCGCCAAAAACCTGCCGCCCGGCGTCACGATCCGCCAGACCGGCGACGCCGAGATCATGCAGGAGGTGTTTTCCGGCTTCCTCCTGGCGATGGGCGCCGGGATCATGATGGTCTACGCGGTCCTCGTGCTGCTGTTCGGCAATTTCTTGCAGCCGCTCACCATCCTGTTCTCGCTGCCCCTCTCCATCGGCGGCGCCATCCTCGGCCTGTTGATCTTCAAGATGCCGATCTCGATGCCGGTCGTCATCGGCATCCTGATGCTGATGGGGCTGGTGACGAAGAACGCGATCATGCTGGTGGACTTCGCCGTGGAGGAGATGCGCGCGGGCGTGGACCGCGTCACCGCCATCGTGGATGCCGGCCGCAAGCGGGCGCGCCCCATCGTCATGACCACCATCGCCATGGCGGCCGGGATGGTGCCCTCGGCCATGGCCTTCGGCGTCGGCGGCGAGTTCCGCGCGCCGATGGCGGTGGCGGTGATCGCGGGTCTGATCGTCTCGACGCTGCTCTCGCTCGTGTTCGTGCCCGCGGTGTTCCTGCTGATGGACAGTTTTGGGAGTCTGGTCGGGCGTCTGCTGGGCCGCTTCGTCGGCCCGCGGGACGAGGCGCCGTCCCACGGGCACGCCGTCGCGCCGCATCCGGGAGAGTGACGACCTGGGTTCGGGTGAGGAGCGATTTGGCCAAGCCTCACCGCCGTCATTCCGGGGCGCCGATAGGCGAACCCGGAATCCACGACTGGGCACGACAGTTCAGCTTCAGCCGGGCACGCGCATCACGGGTGGTTTCCGGGTTCCGCTGCGCGGCCCCGGAATGACGGCCCGAAGATGGGAAAGGCAGCCCAGCGGTCCGCGCTGACGCGGGTGCCTCGCCTTGTCGCCGCGAACCCTGATGAAGGGCGCGGCTCACGCCATCGCGCGTCCTCACGGACCGCGATACGCCGACCGGCCCGCGCATCGCCCCCTCGCGCGGGTCGGCCGGTCGTGTCAGACGGACAACAGCGGGCAGGGGAGTTCTTCGAGGTGGGGCAGGCGGCGGAGGCGGCGGGCGGGCGCCCCTGGACGCGGGCGCGCCCGACCCTGCGGCAGTTGCGCCTCGCCAGCGGCCTCGTGCTGTTCGCCTACGTGCTGAGTCACCTGCTCTGCCACGCGCTCGGCAACGTTTCGCTGGGCGCGCTCCATGCCGGGCTGAAGGTGAAGGTCGCGCTGTGGCGCAACCCGGCGGCGCTGGTCCTGCTCTACGGGGCGCTCGCCGCCCATCTCGCGCTGGGCCTGCACGCCCTCTACGAGCGGCGGCTTTTTCGGCTGCGGCCGGGGGAGACGGCGCAGCTCCTGCTCGGGCTCGCGGTACCGCTTCTCCTCCTCAACCACGTCGTCGGCACGCGGGTCGCCTGGGGCGCCGAGGGGCTGGAGCGGGGCTATCCGCAGGTGCTGTGGATGTTCTGGGTCGCGAGCCCGGCGGGCAGCGGCGTCTCGCTGACGCTCGGGCTCGTCGCCGCGTGGCTGCACGGCTGCCTCGGCCTGCATTTCTGGCTCCGGCTGAAGCCCGCCTATCCGCGCCTCGCCCCCTGGCTGCTCGCGGGCGCCGTGCTGGTGCCGGTGCTGGCTCTGCTCGGCGCGGTGCAGGGCGGGCGCGCCGTGGCGCTCGCCGCCGCCGACCCGACGTGGCGCGAGCGGGTGTTCGATGTCCGGCGCGTCGGCGACGCAGGCCAGATCGAGCGGCTCGACGCCATCCGGCGCGGACTGTTCGGGAGCTACGTCGGCGCGCTCGTCCTCGTGCTGCTGGCGCGCGGCCTGCGCACCCTCGCGGAGGTGCGCGGCGGCCTCGTGCGGATCGGCTATCCCGACGGGCGCGTCGTGCGGATGCCGCGGGGAGCGAGCGTCTTGGAGGCGAGCCGGCGCGGGCGCATCCCGCATGCCAGCATCTGCGGCGGGCGCGGGCGCTGCTCGACCTGCCGCATCCGCGTGGTCGACGGGGAGCGCGGGCGCTTCCTGCCCCAGCCCGAACGCACCGAGCGCATGGTGCTGGAGCGCATCGGCGCGAGCCCCGGCATCCGGCTCGCCTGCCAGCTCCGGCCCGACCGCGACCTGACCGTGGCGCCGCTGTTCACGCCCCATGCCCGCGGCGCGATGGCGGGCCTGTCGGAGCGGGCCGGGACCGGCGAGGAGCGCTTCGTCGTGGTGCTGTTCGCCGACCTGCGCGGCTCGACCCGGCTCGCCGAGGAGCGGCTCGCCTACGATACGGTGTTCGTCATCAACCGCTTCCTCGGCGCCGTCGGCCACGCGGTGCGGGCGCAGGGCGGCAGCGTCAACCGGCATCTCGGCGACGGTCTGATGGCCCTGTTCGGCCTCGACGGCGATACGCAGAAAGCCGCCCGCGCCGCGCTCGCCGCGGTCGAGGTCATCGAGCGGGAAGTCGAGCAGCTGAACCGCATGCTCGCCGCCGACCTCGGCGAGCGCCTGCGCTACGGGCTCGGCCTGCACGCGGGCACCGCCATCGTCGGCGAACTCGGCGACGAGGCCGACGCCCGCTTCACCGCGCTCGGCGACACGGTCAACGTCGCCGCGCGGCTGGAATCGCTGACCAAGCCGATGGGTCAGGTCGCCATCGTCTCGGAGGCGGTCTACCGCGCGGCGGGCATCGAGCCGGGTGACCTGACCGAACTGACCCTGACGGGCCGCGCCCAGCCGCTGCGGGCGCGGCTGATCGGGGCGGGCGGGAGGATTCGGAACGGTTGAGGTTCCCCCGTCGTTGAGAGCCCGATTTCATCTTTCGGAGGACGCTATGCGGAACACTCTTCTCGCCGCCGCCGCCCTGACGCTGGCCGGCCTCACCGGCGCCGGCGCACAGACCACCGTGATCGAGCGCGACGCGCCGGACCGGGTCGTGGTCGACCGCCCCGCCACCACCTCCTCCACCACGGTCGAGCGCCGCGAGAGCACCACCACCGGCTGCTCCAGCAAGACGGTGACGAAGGAGAACGACATGGGCGACCGCAAGACGGTCACCAAGGAGACCTGCGACTGATTCCTGTTGGAATTTTTGGGTCCTGAACGAAAGAACCCGCCGCGATCCCCCGCGGCGGGTTCTCTTTTTGTCGTCGTGACGGCGCGGGGCGGCCCCGAGGCGATCCACCGGGGACCGCCTCGGGTCTTCCATCCTCAGGCGTGGGCCAAAATCGCCAGCAGCAGCAGGGCGATGATGTTGGTGATCTTGATCGCCGGGTTCACCGCGGGGCCGGCCGTGTCCTTGTAGGGGTCGCCGACGGTGTCGCCGGTCACCGCGGCCTTGTGGGCCTCGGAACCCTTGCCGCCGTGGTGGCCGTCCTCGATGTACTTCTTGGCGTTGTCCCAGGCGCCGCCGCCGGACGTCATCGAGATCGCGACGTAGAGGCCGGTGAGGATCACGCCGAGCAGCGACGCGCCGACGGTCGCGAAGGCCTGCCCCTTGCCGGCGATGGCCTGGATCACGAAGAACAGCACCACCGGCATCAGCACCGGCAGCAGCGAGGGGATGATCATCTCCTTGATCGCCGCCCGCGTCAGCATGTCGACGGCCCGGCCGTAATCGGGCCGGTCAGTGCCCTGCATGATGCCGGGCTTCTCGCGGAACTGACGGCGGACTTCCTCGACCACCGCGCCGGCGGCGCGCCCCACCGCCGTCATCGCCATGCCGGCGAACAGGAACGGGATCAGGCCGCCCAAGAGCAGGCCGACCACGACGTAGGGGTTGGAGAGCGAGAAATCGACCGTGACGCCCTGGAAGAAGCGGTACTGCGTCGGGCTGGCATTGGCGATGAAGTAGTTCAGGTCCGAGGTGTAGGCGGCAAACAGCACCAGGGCGCCGAGACCCGCCGAGCCGATGGCGTAGCCCTTGGTGACGGCCTTGGTGGTGTTGCCGACCGCGTCCAGCGCGTCGGTCGCCTTGCGCACGTCGCCTGGCAGGCCCGCCATCTCGGCGATGCCGCCCGCGTTGTCGGTGACGGGGCCGAAGGCGTCGAGCGCGACGATGAAGCCGGCCAGCGCCAGCATGGCGGTCACCGCGATGGCGATGCCGAACAGGCCGGCGAGCGCATAGGTGGCGATGATGCCCGCCACGATGACGATCGCGGGCAGGGCGGTCGATTCGAGCGAGATCGCCAGTCCCTGGATCACGTTGGTGCCGTGGCCGGTGACCGAGGATTCGGCGATCGACTTCACCGGGCGGAAGTTGGTGCCGGTGTAGTACTCGGTGATGACGACGATCAGCGCCGTGATGACGAGGCCGAGCACCGCGCAGCCGAACAGGGCGCCCGACGAGAAGGTGAGACCGGTATTCGTCGTGAAGGTGGTGGAGAAACCGCCGAACAGGGCGAAGTTGACGGCCGCGATGGCCGCGACCGAGAGCACGCCCGCCGCGATCAGGCCCTTGTAGAGCGCGCCCATGATCGACTGGTTGGCCCCGAGCTTGACCGCGTAGGTGCCGGCGATGGAGGTGACGATGCAGGCCGCGCCGATGGCGAGCGGATAGATCATCATGGTCTCGAGCACGGCCGGGTTGCCGGCGAAGAAGATCGCGGCGAGCACCATGGTGGCCACGACCGTGACCGCGTAGGTCTCGAACAGGTCGGCGGCCATGCCGGCGCAATCGCCGACGTTGTCGCCGACATTGTCCGCGATGGTGGCCGGGTTGCGCGGATCGTCCTCGGGGATGCCGGCCTCGACCTTGCCGACGAGGTCGCCGCCGACATCGGCGCCCTTGGTGAAGATGCCGCCGCCGAGGCGGGCGAAGATCGAGATCAGCGAGGCGCCGAAGCCGAGCGCGACGAGCGCGTCGATGACCTCACGGCTGCCCGGCGCCAGCCCCGCGCCGCGGGTCAGGTAGAGGTAGTAGAGGGCCACACCCAGGAGCGCGAGGCCGGCGACCAGCATGCCGGTGACCGCGCCCGACTTGAACGCCACGTCGAGGCCGCCGCCGAGCGACTGCGTCGCGGCCTGCGCGGTGCGGACGTTGGCGCGCACCGACACGTTCATGCCGATGAAGCCCGCCGCGCCCGAGAGGACCGCGCCGATCAGGAAGCCGATGGCGACCTTGATCCCGAGGAAGTAGGCGAGGAGCCCGAACAGAAGGATGCCGACGAGGCCGATCGTCAGATACTGGCGCTTGAGATAGGCCTGCGCGCCCTCGGCGATGGCGCCTGCGATCTCCTGCATGCGCCGCGTTCCCGCGTCCCGTCGCATCACGTCGCGGATGGTCACGACACCGTAGGCGATGGCACAGAGCCCCCCCGCGATGATCAGCAAGAGTGCGGTCATTCGTGCGTCCTTGGATTTTGATTGTGGTGTTCCGAGCCTGGCCGGGATGGCCGTGGGACGTGCTGCTCGGGTCTTTGAGGCGCCCTCCCTGAAAGAGCGGCACTTGATTGCCAAACTTCAGCGTGGAGCGCAAACGCCCGACACGGCCGAAACCCGTTTCGTCGGCGAAGTTGAGCGATCGCAACAGAATTTTACTTTTTGCAGCGCAGTCATTGCGGCGCACAAGAGGCGCGCTTCTTATGAAATGAGAAGAGTTCCGATCGCCGGCTCCGGGTTTCCGCTTCACGCCGGCATTGCGCGGCGCAGCCGAAGCAATCGAGAGCGCGACGCTACCGAAAAGGGCGAAACGGATCGTCGGAAGATCTGTTTCAGCCGCACGACCCATGCGGATGGTGCGGAGCGCTGGATCGCTCCGGCTCCGCCTCGCGACGGACGGCGCGGGTCTCCCGAGACGATCGTCGCGCGCGGACGGCGGCGATGCTAGAGGGATCGCCCGCGTAAAGAACCCCGAAGGCCAGCCGCCCCGTGAGCCGACCCGAAGCCGAGATCGACGTCGCCGTCGAGGATCCCCGCTGGGCGGAGGCGGTGCCCGACCTCGAAGCCTTCGCGGTCCGGGCCGTCGCGGCGGGGCTCGCCATCGCCCCCGATTCGCCGAACGGCCCGGTCGAGGTCAGCGTGCTGCTCACCGACGACGCTTCGGTGCGGGACTTGAACCGCACGTGGCGCGGCAAGGACAAGGCGACCAACGTCCTCTCCTTCCCGGCACCGGCGCAACCCTGCCATCCCGGCGCGCCGCGCCCCTTGGGCGACGTCGTCCTTGCGTATGAGACGCTCGTGCGCGAGACTGGCGAGCAGTCGAAGCCGCTCGCGCATCATCTCGCCCACCTCCTGGTCCATGGCACCCTTCACCTCCTCGGACAGGACCACGAGACCGGCGAGGCGGAGGCCGAGGCCATGGAGGCGCTCGAAGTCGCCGCCCTTCGCACCCTCGACATCCCCGACCCCTACGACGGGTGAACCGCGGTCCCTCCGGCCGTCCCGATCCCTCCGACACAGAGACCGATGACCAACGACCGAAGTCGCGGCGCGGCCCTTGCCGCGCCGACCGCCGACGCCGAACCGCCCCCGCGCGAGGCGTGGTACGACCGTCTGCTCAGCGTCTTCCACCTGCGCCCGCGCGATTCGCTGCGCGCCGGCATCGAGGAGGCGCTGGCCGAGCCCGATACCGGCGAGGATGCGTTCTCGCCCCTCGAACGGGCCATGCTCAAGAACGTGCTGGGCCTGCACAAGGTGCGGGTCGACGACGTGATGCTGCCCCGCGCCGACATCGTCGCGGTCGCCGTCGAGACCAGCCTCGGCGACCTGCTCAAGCTGTTCCGCACCGCCGGCCATTCGCGCCTGCCGGTCTACGGCGAGACGCTCGACGATCCCCGCGGCATGGTCCACATCCGCGACTTCGTCGAATACCTCGCCGCCAAGGCCGAGGCCGCCCCGCGCCGGGCCTCGCCACAGGCCGCCGCGCATGCCACGGCAGGCGCGCCGGACGCGGCGGCGGAAGCGAAACCCGCCCCGCGGCCCCGGCGCCAGCCCACCGCGCGGGCGCTGCGTGGGCTCGATCTCGGCAAGGTCGATCTCTCGGCGACGCTCGCCTCCACCCGTATCCAGCGCCCGGTGCTGTTCGTGCCGCCCTCCATGCCGGCGATCGATCTGCTGGTGCGGATGCAGGCGACCCGCACCCACATGGCGCTCGTCATCGACGAGTACGGCGGCACCGACGGGCTGATCTCGATCGAGGACCTGATCGAGATGGTTGTCGGCGACATCGAGGACGAGCACGACGTGGCCGAGGGCCGCCTCGTCCTGCGCCTGGAGGGCGAGTCGGAGGCCTTCGTGGCCGATGCCCGCGCCGGCCTCGCCGAGGTCGCCGAGACCACCGGCGTCGATCTCGTCGCGGCGGTCGGCGAGATGGCCGAGGAGATCGATACGATCGGCGGCCTGATCGTGACGCTCGCCGGCCGCGTGCCCTCCCGCGGCGAGGTGATCGCCGGGCCCGGCGACATCGAGTTCGAGGTGCTCGACGCCGATCCCCGCCGGGTGAAGCGGATCAAGCTCCAGCGGACGCCGGCGAAGATCGGCACCGTGGTGCCGCTCGCCCTGCCGCCGCCCCGCTCGGCCGTTCCGGACGGGCCGCAGGCCGCCGAATCCGGCCATTGATCCCGTGACGAACCAGCCGTGAGCCGGTCATGACAGCGCGTTCCGTCCGCGTGGCCGGCGAGGCCGCGCGCCCGGATGCGGCGCGCCCCGGCCTCCTCGACAGGCTGGCCCATTGGGTCATCCTCAGCCACGGTTGGGGCCGGTTCGCGCTCGCCGTCGCGGCGGGCGCGCTCGGCGCGCTGGCGATGCCGCCCTTCGGACTATTCCCCCTGCTCGTCGTCTCGCTCACCCTCGCGGTCTGGCTGATCGACGGGGCGACCGTCGGCGGCTCGCTCCGGCGCACGCTCCAGAGCAGCGCCGGGCTCGGCTGGGCCTGGGGCTTCGGCTACTTCACCGCGGGCCTGTGGTGGCTCGGCGCCGCCTTCCTCGTGGAGGCGGACCAGTTCGCCTGGGCGATGCCGCTCGGCGTGCTCGGTCTGCCCGCGGTGCTGGCGCTATTCTTCGCTCTCGGATTCGCGGCCGCGCGGCTGCTGTGGTCGCGCGGGCCCGCCCGGATCGCGGCGCTCGCCTTCGGGCTCGCGGGCGCCGAGTGGCTGCGCGGGCACCTGTTCACGGGGTTTCCCTGGAACACGCTCGGCATGGCGCTCGGCTCCAACCTGTGGACGATGCAGGCCGCCTCGCTGATCGGGCTCTACGGGCTGACGCTGCTCACCATCCTGATCGCCGCCGCCCCGGCGACGCTCGCCACCGGCACCACGGCGCGCGGACGTTTTGCGCCCTCGCTCGCGGCCCTCATCGCGCTGGCGGGGCTCGCCGGCTACGGCGCCCTGCGGCTGCCCTCCGCGCCCGACCCGACGGTGGCGGGGGTGCGCCTGCGGCTGATCCAGCCGAACGTGCCGCAGGACGCGCGCTTCCGCGCCGACATGCGCGACGAGATCGTCGGCAAGTATCTGGAGATGAGCGACCGGGCGCTCTCGCCGGAGCGCACCGGCATCAGTGACGTCACCCACCTGATCTGGCCGGAATCGGCCTTCCCGTTCCTGATCCAGCGCGACCCGCAGGCGCTCGGGCGGATCGGCGCGGCGCTCCCCGAGGGCAAGCAGATCGTCACCGGCGCGGCGCGGGGGCGCGAGCCGCTGACCCGCGAGACCGCGGTGTTCCACAATTCGATCCTGACGATCGGCCCCGGCGGGCGGATCGGCGAGGTCTACGACAAGGTCCACCTCGTGCCCTTCGGCGAGTACCTGCCGGGGCCGCTCGACGCGATCCTCAGGGCGGTGGGCCTGCGCCAGTTCGTGGCGGTGCCGGGCGGCTTCACGCCGGGCCACCGCGAGGGCCAGCGCATCCTCGCCGTGCCGGGCCTGCCGCCGGTGGCGGCGACGATCTGCTACGAGGCGATCTTTCCGGGCGCGATCCTGCCGCCGGTATCAGGCGACGCAGCCCCCGCGGTGCCGGGGCTGATCCTCAACCTGACCAACGACGCATGGTTCGGCGACACGCCGGGGCCGCGCCAGCACTTCGCCCAGGCCCGCCTGCGGGCGGTGGAGGAGGGGCTGCCGCTGGTGCGCGACGCCAATTCCGGCATCTCGGCGGTGGTGGACGGCCACGGCCGCATCCTCGGAAGCCTGCCGCTCGGCACCGAGGGCGTGCTCGATTCCGCCCTGCCCCAGCGGTTGCCGGGGCGCACCCTCTACGCGGGCCTCGGCGATCTGCCGTTCGCCCTGATGCTGTCCGCCTCTCTGCTGACGGCGCTGGCCGGGCGTTTCCGCCAAGTCTGATGAGACGATCCGGCAATTGAGGCAGCGCCGGATTTAATCCCATCACTTTCAATCACCTGAGACACTTAGCCGTCGGAGCCCAATACGGTCTCGGACGTTTGAACCGGAGAGAGGAGGCGTGCGGCCGGTCACGAGACCGCAAGACGACGCCTCCGGGAACGGGAATTCACAAAATGAAGCGTATTCTCATAGGCTCGGCAGCCCTGGTCGGAGCGTTCGCCTTCCTGCCCGCGGGCGCCGACGCCCGTCCGGGCGGCCCGGTCATCGGCGCGGCCGGCATCGGCGGCGGCCTCGGCTCCGGCGGCATCGGTCGTGGCGGCGGTGGCTTCAGCGGGGGCGGTGGCGGCTTCAGCGGCGGTGGCGGCGGCTTCAGCGGCGGCGCGATCCGCGGCGGCGGCTTCGGCGGGGCCGGCCTGGGCCGCGGCGGCTATAGCGGCGGCGCCCTGACCGGCGGCGGCATCAACCCGAACGGCGGTGCGATCGGCGCGGGCGGCTATCCGGTTGGCACCAATCTCGGCGGCGGCATCCGCCCCGGCAATCCGGGTTACGGCGGCGGCGTGGGCGGGGTCCGTCCGGGCAATCCCGGCTACGGCTACAACCGTCCGGGCTACGGCTACGGCAACCGCTACGGCTGGCATCGCGGTCGCGGCTACGGCTATGGCGGCATCGGTCTGGGTCTCGGACTCGGCCTGGCCGGGGCCGGCTATTACGGCGGCTACGGCTATCCGGGCTACGGCTATGGCGGCTACTACGATAACGGCTACTACGCCCCGGCCGGCTATTACGGCACGGAGACGGTGGTGGAAGCCGCGCCCGCCCGCGACGACGAGTACTGCGCCCGCCGCTTCAAGACCTACGATCCGGCGTCCGGCACCTATATCGGCAAGGGTGGCATCCGCCGCTCCTGCCCATAACCGGCGCGACGGGAGGCCGGCCTCGCCGGCCTCCTCGCACAAGAAAATCCCGCCCGACCTCAGGTCCGGCGGGATTTTCTTGTGCCGATCCCTCGGGCGGCACGCCGCCCGAGGGAAGACTTCCAAAAGACTTACTCGGCGGCGACCTTGTGCGAAGCCTGGCTGCCATCGGTGTAGGTCTCAGGCGTCAGGCGCTTGCCCGGGGCGGCGCGGCCCGGCAGCGGCGGCAGGGCCTTGGCCTTCTCCAGATCGATCCCGGCGCCTTCCGCGACGCGTCGGCCGTAATCCTCGTCGGCGTGCCAGAAGTGCCAGACCATCCGCAGTTGGATGGGCTCCGGGCACTGCTTCATGTCGGCGACGAGGTTGGCGATCAGGTCGTCGCGCTCCCAGTCCTCGAACGAGCGGTAGCGCACGCCGGCCTGGGTGTAGTCGTCCTCGGTGCGCGAGGTCTGGTAGCGGCCGAGCCGCCCCTCGACCGGCTGGTGGTAGTCCTTCGCGGGCTTGGGCGCCTCGGCGAGGCCCTCGCCGATCGTCGAGGGCTCGTAGTTGATGTGCCGGTTCTTGCCCGTGCCGTCGACGCCGTAGGTCATCTGGCCGTCGCGCTGGTTCGAATAGACCTTCACGCCGGGCTGCGGCGCGTTGATCGGCAGCTGGAGGTAGTTGGCGCCGACGCGGTAGCGCTGCGTGTCCGAGTAGGACAGCGTACGGCCCTGGAGCATCTTGTCGTCCGAGAAGTCGATGCCGTCCACCAGCACGCCCGTACCGAAGGCCGACTGCTCGACTTCCGCGAAGAAGTTGTCCGGCACGCGGTCGAGCACCATCCGGCCGACGGGCAGCAGGGGGAAGTCCTCGGCCGGCCACAGCTTGGTGTCGTCGAGCGGATCGAACGACAAGTGGTCGTTCGGGCCGTCGGGCATGATCTGCACGCAGAATTCCCACTCGGGGAAGTTGCCGGCCTGGATGTTGTCGTAGAGGTCGCGCGTGGCGTGGCCGACATCCTTGCCCTGGATCTCCGCGGCCTGGGCCGAGGTCAGGTTGCGCACGCCCTGCTTCGGCTCCCAGTGGAACTTGCAGAGCACCGCCTCGCCCCGGTCGTTGACGAGCTTGTAGGTGTTGACGCCCGAGCCTTCCATCTCGCGGTAGTTGGCCGGGATGCCCCAGGGCGACTTCAGATGCGTCACCATGTGGATCGACTCGGGGTGCTGGGCCACGAAGTCGAAGAAGCGCCACGCCTCCTGGCGGTTCGTCACCGGGTCCGGCTTGAACGCGTGGATCATGTCGGGGAACTTGATCGCGTCGCGGATGAAGAAGACCTTGAGGTTGTTGCCCACGAGGTCCCAATTGCCCTCGACGGTCTTGAACTTGACCGCGAAGCCGCGCGGGTCGCGCTCGGTCTCGGGCGATTCCTTGGCGCCGGCCACGGTGGAGAAGCGCACGAACATCGGCGTCTTCACGCCGGTCTCGTTCAGCACGCGGGCGCGGGTGTACTTGGAGGCCGGCTCGTTGCCGATCTTGCCGTAGGCCTCGAAATAGCCGTGCGCCCCGGCGCCGCGGGCGTGGACCACGCGCTCGGGAATCCGCTCGCGGTCGAAATGGGTGATCTTCTCGATGAACTGGTAGTTCTCAAGCGTCGCGGGCCCCCGCTCGCCGACCGTGCGCGTGCTCTGGTTGTCGCGGACCGGATGGCCCTGGCGGGTCGTCAGAATCGGGCGGTTCTCGCTCATGCGGTACTCTCTCCTCGGTGGAACGGCGGGCGGCCCGGCCCCGTGGGGCAGGCGAATAGCCTGGAACCGTTCTGGGTTGCCGGTATGACCTCTGGATGACCCATTGGCAAATGCATCGTCACAAAGAACATGATAGATGCAGCCTATGAACCTCTCCGGCCTCTCGCTCCGTGACCTCGAATACGTCGTGGCTGTCGCCGACGAGGGCCATTTCGGCCGCGCGGCCGAGCGCTGCAACGTCAGCCAGCCGACGCTCTCGGTGCAGGTGCGCAAACTGGAGAACACGCTGGGGCTGGCCTTGTTCGAAAGGTCCAACCGCGGCGTGCTCCTGACCCTGGCCGGGCAGGGCATCGTGCGGCAGGCCCGCGTGGTCCTGGCCGAGGCGCAGCGCCTGCTGGCGCTCGCCGTCGAGGGCCGCGGCTCGCCGCTGACCGGGCGGCTCGTGCTCGCCGCGATCCAGACGCTCGGGCCCTACTACTTCCCGCTGATCCTGCGGCTGCTGCGCCAGGAATTCCCGCTGCTGACGCTGGCCCTCTCCGAGGCCCGCACCGCCGAGATCCTCGATGGGCTTCGCGACGGGCGCATCGATGCGGCTTTGCTCTCGCTGCCGGTGGCGGCCTCGGGGCTGACCCTGTCGCCGCTCTTCGTCGAGCCCTTCCGTCTCGCCTGCCCGGTCGATCATCCGCTGGCGCAAGGGGCGCCGCCGCGGGCCGATATGGTCGGCGGACCGGACCTGCTGCTCTTGGACGAGGGGAATTGCCTGCGCGACCAGACCATCGCGGCCTGCGGCGCGCCGCGGGCGGTCGGGCGCCACGCCACCAGCCTGGAGACCCTGCGCTCGATGGTGGCGGCGGGCGCGGGCTACACCCTGATCCCGGCGCTCGCGGTTCCTGCCGGCCCCGATCCGAGCGGGCTCACCGTGACCCGCCCCTTCGAGGGGGAGGGGCCCGGCCGCACCGTGGCGCTCGCGTGGCGCTCCAGCGATCCGCGGGCGGCCGGGCTCGCCGCGCTCGCCGCGTTCTTTCGCACGCACGCGCCCGCGAGCACGCGGGCGTTTCGGGAGGGGGAAGAATTGGCGGGCGGCGCCTCAGCCTGATCCAACCCGACCGCCCCCGGCCAGCCCCCCGATCCGCTCCGCCGCGAACCGCTCGCGCAGCCATGCGGCGGCCGGGCCGCAGGGGCGCTGCTTGTGCCAGACCAGTTCCAGCGCGATCGGCCAGTCGCCCTGGTCGAACTGCAGGTCCGGCGTGACGAGGTAGGGCGCCGTCTGCGAGGCGGCGATGACGTGGTCGGTGACGAAGGCCCAGCCGATGCCGTGCTTGACCATCTCCAGGATCACCCAGTGGCTCTCGACCCACCACACCTCGGCGGCGACCCGCAGGCGGCGCTTCTCCGGGCCGTCGCTGCGGGCGGCGACCAGGATCTGGCGGTGGCGCTTCAGCTCCTCCCACTCCACCCGCTCTTTCGCCAGCGGATGGTCGCGCCCACAGACGAGCTTGAGCGGCACCCAGCCGATGGTCTGGAAGCCGAGTTCGGTCGGCAGCACCTCCTGGCGCCACATCACGCCGAGATCGGCCGCGCCCGACTGCACCATGCGGCTGACATCCTCCATCAGCGGGAACAGCAGTTCCAGCTCGACGAAGGGGAAGCGCTTCGCGAAGTCGGCGAACAGGGCGCCGAGCGCGTGCTCGGGATAGATCTCGTCGATCGCCACGATCAGACGGCTCTCCACCCGCCGCTCCAGGCTGCGCGCCACGCCGATCAGGTGCTCGCGCCGCTCGAGCACCACGCGGGCCTCCGAGAGCAGCCGTTCGCCCGCCGCGGTGAGCACCGGGTTGCGCCCGGCCCGGCTGAACAGCTCGACCCCGAGATCGGTCTCGAGGTTGGCCACCTGCGTGCTCACGGCGGACTGCGCCTTGCGCAACGTCCGGGCCGCCCCGGAGAAGGAGCCGGCCTCGGCCGCCGCGACGAAGGCCTGGAGCTGATCGAGCGAGACCGCCATCCATCTGTTTTTCCGATACGTCCTAACTTGATCCTCGGGTTACCGCAGATAGAACACCCCGGACAACTTCTCTCACCCGAGGGCCAGACCATGCGCAGCACGCGCGACCGTATTCGCCACGCCATCCTGTTCGAGCTTCTGGGGCTCGCCCTCATCATCCCGCTCGGCAGCCTGCTGTTCGGCCTGCACGGCTCCGACATGGGCGTGATCGGCATCGGCAGCGCGCTCGCCGCGACGATGTGGAACTATCTCTACAATCTCGGCTTCGACCGGGCGATGCAAAGGTGGATCGGCCATACGCGCAAAAGCCTCGGGCTGCGGGTCGGTCACGCCCTGCTGTTCGAGGCGGGTCTGCTCGTGATCCTGCTGCCGCCGATCGCGTGGTATCTCGACATCAGCTTGGCCCAAGCCTTCGTCATGGATCTGGCCATCGCGATCTTCTTCGTGGTCTACGCCTTCACGTTCAACCTCGGCTACGACCGGGTCTTCCCGCTGCGCGGCTGGGAGGGGGCCGCGGCGCAGCCGTCGCGCTGACCCCATCCGCGGCGCGCCGTGACAGGCGCGCCGAACCGGTGTAGCGGCGGCTCGACGTTTTTCGCCGCTCACGCTCCCCTTGATCGACAGACCGCAACTTTTGGGCTGGGCGGCGCTCGTCGCGGCCTCCGGCCTGCTCGGCTGGACCTTGAGCCGTGCGGGCTTTCCCGCCGCCTTCCTGCTCGGGCCGATGCTGGTCGCGATCGTGTTCGGCGTGCGCGGCGCGCCGATCCGGGTGCCGCGGCTCGGCTTCCTGGCGGCGCAATCGTTCATCGGCTGCCTCGTGGCGCATTCGGCGACCGGCGAGATCGCCCGGACTCTCCACGACGACGGCCTCGTCATCCTCGCCGTCGTCCTCGTCACGGTGGCGGTCGCGGCCGGCGTCGGCGTCGTGCTCACCCGCTTTCAGGTGCTGCCCGGCACCACGGCGGCCTGGGGCTCGTCGCCGGGCGGGGCCGCCGCCATGGTGGCGATGGCGGAGGATCACGGCTCCGACGCCCGGCTCGTCGCCTTCATGCAATACGTGCGCGTCGCGGTGGTCGTGGTCTCGGCCTCCCTCGCCGCGCGGCTCCTGACGGATGGGTCAGCGTCGGCATCCGCCCCCGGCCATGCGGCGCCCGCGGCCCTCTCGGTCGCCGCCACCCTGGTCATCGCGGTGGTGGGGGCGAGCGTCGCGACGTGGCTGCGCCTGCCCTCGGCGGCGCTGATCGGGCCGATGGGGCTCGGCGCCGGGCTCCACGCCGCGGGGCTCGCCGACCTCGCCCTGCCCGAGCCGCTGCTGGCGGCGGCCTATGCCGGCATCGGCTGGTATGTGGGCCTGCGCTTCACGCGAGCCACCGTGCGCACGGTGCTGCACGCCCTGCCGAGCGTGCTCGCCGCGACTCTGGCGATGGTGTCGATCTGCGCGCTTTGGGCCTGGGGCCTGACCGGGTGGCTGTCCATCGACTACCTCACGGCCTTCCTCGCCACGAGCCCCGGCGGGCTCGATTCGGTGGCGATCATCGCGGTCGGCTCGAAGGTGGACGTGCCCTTCGTGCTGGCCGTGCAGACCCTGCGCTTGTTCGTGGTGCTGCTCACCGGGCCGATCCTCGCCCGGTGGATCGCCCGCGCGGCGCCGGAGGGCAGATGATGACGGCGCTGTGGCTCGCCTTCCTGAATTCCTGGCGCGGCCTCATCTACGGCGCGCGCACCGAGCGGGCGATCCGGCTGGAGCTGGTGCTGCTGGCCCTCGGCGTGCCCGCCGCGCTGATGCTCGGCGGCTCGCTCTGGGTCCGGGTCGCGCTGCTGGCGAGCCTGCTGCTGATGCTCGGCGCCGAGTTCCTCAACACGGCGGTCGAGAAGCTGTGCGACCACCTCCACCCGGACCGCCACGCCCGCATCGGCATCGTCAAGGATCTGGCCTCCGCGGGCGCCTTCCTGACGCAGGGGATCGCCGCGCTGGTCTGGGCGGCGGCGGTGATCGACCGGTTCTGACTCAGTCCGCGGTCAGCGGCATCGCCTCGACGACCGTCTCGGCGAGACCCCGCCCGGCGAGCGCGCGGGCGAGCGCCGAGTTGAGACCGGTGCCGCCGGTGAAGACCGCGAGCCCTTCCGGCGCGTCCGGCGCATCGGCCGGCTCGCCCATGAGCTGCACCACCCGGCGGGCGATGGCGGGCGCCGGGTCGATCCACGTCACCGGCCAGGGGGCGAGACGCTCGAAGCGGGAGAGCAGCAGCGGATAATGAGTGCAGGACAGGCACACCACGTCGGTGCGCCGCCCGTCCTCCCGCTCGTCGAAGCAGGGGGCGATCTCGGCGAGGATGTCGGAATCCGCCACCTTTGCGCCGGCCATCTCGGCCTCGGCGTAGCGGGCGAGGTTGACCGAGCCGACGAGGCTCACCGTGCAGGTCGCGGCGTAGCTCTTCACGAGGTCGCGGGTATAGGCGCGGGCCACGGTGCCGGGGGTGGCGAGCAACGAGACCAGCCCGGAGCGGGTCAAGGCGGCCGCCGGCTTGATCGGCGGCACCACCCCGACGAAGGGCGTGACGAAGCGCTGGCGGAGTGCGGGCAGTACGACCGTCGAGGCGGTGTTGCAGGCGATCACCACGAGATCGGGACTGTGGAGCGCGATCAGCCGCTCCATCACGGTCAGCACGCGGGCGACGAGCTGCGGCTCGCTCAAGCGGCCATAGGGGAAGGCCGCGTCGTCGGCGGCGTAGAGATAGGCCGCGTCGGGCCGGGCGCGGCGCACCTGCTCCAGCACGGTCAGTCCGCCGAGGCCCGAATCGAACACGAGGATCACCGGCGGCAGGTGGTGCGCCGGACGCATCGCGGCACGTGTCGCGGAATTCGTCGCGGAATTTGTAGCCCCTGCCATCAGATCGATCCGCATGACCGTCACCCGGGCCCGCTCACGGCGAATGGAAGAGAACAGTCTCCGGGCCGGACGGTTAAGGACACCTCACTGCGGCTGCAAAAAGGCCGCGCTTCCTCTCGGCCAAGGGCCGGGTGCGACGAACGGGCCACCGCCCTCGAACGTTGCCCTGCAGCAAACACTGACTATTTGCGCCGCTCGACGGGGGAGGAGTTTTTTCGCATGGCCGCCAGCGCAGCACTTCCTCACTCCGGGCCGCCGAGAGCGGCCTTCCCGCCACCGCCCCTTGACGCCCGGCCCGCCGACCGGGACGCCTGGATCGCCGCCTTCCGCGCGGTGCGCGACGAGACCGAGCGGCGCGCCGCTCTGCTCTCGCCGGAGGACCAGCAGATCCAGTCGATGGAGGATGCGAGCCCGACCAAGTGGCACCGCGCCCACACGACGTGGTTCTACGAGCAGTTCCTCCTGGCCGAGCACCTGCCGGGCTACCGCGCCTACGACGAGCGGCTGCACTACCTGTTCAATTCCTATTACGTGCAGGCCGGGCCGCGGCAGCCGCGCTTCCTGCGGGGGATGATCACCCGGCCGACCGCCGAAGAGACCGCAGGCTACCGCGCCCATGTCGACCGCGCCGTCACCGTGATGCTGCGCGAGGCCTCCGACGAGGCGCTCGAAAAGATCCTGCCGGTGCTGGAGATCGGGCTCTACCACGAGCAGCAGCATCAGGAATTGATGCACACCGACATCCTGCACGCCTTCGCGCAGAACCCGCTCGATCCGACCGTGGACGCCGCCTGGGCGATGCCCAAGCCGCAGGCAAAGCCCGGCCGATCTGCCTTGGAAAAGGGCATCGTCCGGATCGGCCACGACGGCACCGGCTTCGCCTTCGACAACGAGAGTCCGCGCCACGAGAGCCTGATCCTCGGCGGCGCCATCGACCGCGCGCTCGTCACCAACCGCGACTGGCTCGGCTTCATCGCCGACGGCGGCTACACCCGGCCCGAGCTGTGGCTCAACGACGGCTGGCTCTGCGTCCAGCGCGACGGCTGGGAGGCGCCGGGCTACTGGCGCCGCGAGACGGACGGCTGGTCGATCATGACGCTCGCCGGCCGCCGGCCGGTCGATCCGGACGAGGCGGTGCGCCATGTCAGCTATTTCGAGGCCGACGCCTATGCCCGCTGGGCCGGGCGCGACCTGCCGACGGAAGCCGAGTGGGAGGTCGCCGCGCGCGAGGGCCTGATCGACGACGCCTTCGGCCTCGTCTGGCAATGGACCCGCAGCGCCTACGGCCCCTATCCGGGCTATCGCCCGGTCTCCGGCGCGCTCGGCGAGTACAACGGCAAGTTCATGTCGGGCCAGGTCGTGCTGCGCGGCTCCTCGGTGGCGACGCCCGAGGGCCATGCCCGGATCGGCTACCGCAACTTCTTCTACCCCCACCAGCGTTGGCAGTTCACGGGCCTGAGGCTCGCGGACGCGACCGCCTGACGCCGGAGCATCGGCCCGAAAGGTGGGACCCAGCTTTCGGAAAAAGCCGATGCGGCACAAGTATCTAGCGACCCCTATCGCCTTCCGCTCTACCGGAGTGTCTGCGTGACGATCGATCCCCGCCTGAGCGCCGAAGCGCCGACCGTATCGCTGCCCGAGAACGGCCTGTTCCTGACAGATGTATGGGACGGCCTCGCCGCGAACCCCAAGACGCTCTCGGCCAAGTACTTCTACGACGCCGCCGGCTCGGCCCTGTTCGAAAAAATCACGGTCCTGCCGGAATATTACCCGACCCGCACGGAGCTGCGCATCCTCGACGAGCGTGGCCCCGAGATCGCGGCACACCTGCCCGAGGGCGCGGCGCTGGTCGAATTCGGCAGCGGCTCCACGGTGAAGCTGCGCCGCTTGCTGCGGCACCTGCCGGGCCTGTCGGCCTACGTGCCGGTCGACGTGTCCGCCGAGTTTTTACGCGAGCAGGCCGAAGCGCTGCGGGCCGACCTTCCCGCGCTGCCCGTCGCGCCGGTGGTGGCCGACTTCACCCGGCCCTTCGCCCTGCCGCAGAGCCTATCCGACCGGCCGCTCGCCGGCTTCTTCCCCGGCTCGACCATCGGCAATTTCGAGCCCGCGGAGGCCGCTCGCCTCCTCGACGGGTTCGGCCGCATCCTGGGGGAGGGGGCGACGCTGATCGTCGGCGTCGATCTGGTGAAGGACCGCGCCGTGCTGGAGGCCGCCTACGACGACGCGGCCGGCGTCACCGCGGCGTTCAACCTCAACCTGTTGCATCGGATCAACCGCGAGCTGGCCGGCGACATCGATCCCGAAACCTTCGCGCACCGCGCCGTCTTCACCGAGGCGGAGTCGCGCATCGAGATGCATCTCGTCAGCCGTGTCGCACAGACGATCCACGTCGCGGGCCGCGCCTTCGCCTTCGCCGAGGGCGAGTCGATCCACACCGAGAACAGCTACAAGTACACGATTGCCAGCTTCCGGGCGCTCGCGGCGCGGGCCGGCTGGTCGGCCGTGGAGGCCTGGACCGATGCCGACGGGCTGTTCTCGGTCCACGCCCTGCGCCGGATGGGCTGAGGGCACAGGTCCCGGCTCAACCGTTCGGCCGCCGTCGTTCCGGGTTCCGCTCCGCGGCCCCGGAACGACGGCGGCGACGATGGAATGCGCACCGTGTCGATCAAATCCTGCAAGCGCCCGCCAGCGCCTCGTTCTCCGCCTGCGAGAACAGCCGCGAGCGGATGTGGAACCGCTTCTCGCGGCCGTTTTCCAGGGAAAACATGCCGCCGCGGCCCGGCACCACGTCGAGGATGATGTGGGTGTGCTTCCAGACGCCGAACTGCGAGCGCGAGATGAAGAAATCCGCGCCACCGACTTGGCCGAGATGGACGTCGCCGTCGCCGGTGATGAAGTCGCCCACCGCGTAGCACATCGGCGAGGAGCCGTCGCAGCAGCCGCCCGACTGGTGGAACATCACCGGGCCGTACTCGGATTTCAGCTCCGCGATCAGTTCCAGCGCGGCCGGCGTCGCCGTGACGCGCAAGGGCGTGCCCGCGTTGTCGGCCTGCTCGGCGGTGACCGGATCGACGGTCTCGGCCGGGTGGGGCGCCTGCTCGCTCATGGTCGTCTCTCCCTGTTCGTCTCTCGTCTTATCTGCGTCCGGCTCGACGGAAATCCACGAATCCGGTGCTTTTGGACGAGAGTAGCAGAGCGAAGGAGCGTCCGGACATTCGCCCTTGGGCTCACCCGACCCAACCTTCGTCCCCCCTTCGGCGATGCGCCGGCTCAGCCTCGCATGGGATTCACGCGCATGATCACCGGCCCGATCCTTGCTCGGCTCCGCCCCGTCCGGTGACCGAGAAGAATCCGCCGAGGATCCGTCATGACCCAACCCACCCCCGCTCTCGCCGCGCCCGCGGTGAAGACGACCTGCCCCTATTGCGGGGTCGGCTGCGGCGTGCTGGCCACGCCGGACGGGCAGGGCGGGGTGGGAATCGCGGGCGATCCCGAGCATCCGGCGAATTTCGGCCGCCTCTGCTCCAAGGGCTCGGCGCTCGGCGAGACCGTCGACCTGCAGGACCGGCTGCTCAAGCCCATGGTCGACGGTCAGGCGGCGTCCTGGGAAGGCGCGCTCGGCGCCGTCGCGGGCGGCCTCAAGCGCATTGCCGAGCGGCACGGGCCGGATTCGATCGCCTTCTACCTCTCGGGCCAGTTGCTGACCGAGGATTACTACGTCGCCAACAAGCTGGCGAAGGGCTTTCTGGGCACGCCCCACGTCGACACGAACTCGCGGCTCTGCATGTCGTCGGCGGTCGCGGCCCACCGCCGCGCCTTCGGCTCCGACACGGTGCCGGGCTGCTACGAGGATCTCGACGAGGCCGACGTGATCGTGCTCGTCGGCTCCAACGCCGCGTGGTGCCATCCCATCCTGTTCCGCCGGATGATCGACGCCCGCAGCAAGCGCGGCACGCGGATCGTCACGGTCGATCCCCGCCGCACCCAGACCGGCGAGGAAGCCGACCTCCACCTCGGCATCGACCCCGGCACCGACACCGCCCTGTTCTCGGGCCTCCTCGTCCACCTCGCGAATGCCGGGAAGCTCGATGTCCGCTTCATCGAGGAGCACACCGCCGGCTTCGAGGGCGCCATCGAGCGCGCCCGCCAGATCGCGCCGAGCGCCGCGGCCACCGCGCAGGCGACCGGGCTCGCGGAAGCGGACGTCCAGGCCTTCTTCGATCTGTTCGCCAAGACCCAGAAGGTCGTCACCGGCTTCAGCCAGGGCGTGAACCAGTCGGCGCAGGGCACCGACAAGGGCAACGCCATCATCAACTGCCACCTCGCCACCGGGCGGATCGGGCGACCCGGCATGGGCCCGCTCTCGCTGACGGGTCAGCCCAACGCCATGGGCGGGCGCGAGGTCGGCGGCTTGGCCAACATGCTGGCCGCCCACATGCATTTCGCCCCCGAGGAGGTCGACCGCGTCCGCCGGTTCTGGAAGGCACCCAACATCATCACCGGCGAGGGGATGAAGGCGGTCGCCCTGTTCGAGGCCATCGAGCGGGGGAAGATCAAGGCGCTGTGGGTGATGGGCACCAACCCGCTGGTCTCGATGCCGCGGGCCGACCGCATCCGCGAGGCGATTGCCGGCCTCGATCTCTACGTCGTGTCGGAGGCGATCGCGACCAGCGACAGCGCGCGGGCGCGTGCCAAGAAGACCGTGCTGCTGCCCGCGCTCGCCTGGGGCGAGAAGGACGGCACAGTGACGAATTCCGAGCGGCGCATCTCGCGCCAGCGCGCCTTCCTCAAGGCGCCGGGCGAGGCGCGGGCTGATTGGGCGATCATGGGCGACGTCGCCCGCCGCCTCGGCTTCGGCGACGCCTTCTCCTACCGCACGGCGGCCGAGATCTTCCGCGAGCACGCCGCGCTCTCGACCTTCGAGAACGACGGCACCCGCGACTTCGACATCGGGGGGCTGGCCGAGATCACCGACCGCGCCTACGACGCGCATCCTCCGGCGCAATGGCCGCTGCCGAAGCGCGAAACCAAGGGCCGCGCCCGGCTCTTCACCGACGGGCGCTTCTTCACCTTCGACCGGCGCGCCCGCTTCGTCGCGGTGCAGCCCCCGGCTCTGGCGCAAGCCGCGAGTGCGGCGCGCCCGCTGGTTCTCAACACCGGCCGGGTGCGCGACCACTGGCACACCATGACCCGCACCGGCAAAAGCCAGCGGCTCTCGGGCCACCGCGCCGTGCCCTTCGTCGAGGTCCATCCCGACGACGCGGCCCGCTTCGGCCTCAAGGACGGCGGCTTCGCGCGGGTGACGACGGAAGCCGGCCATGCCACCGTTGAGGTGACCGTGACGGACGGCGTGCGGCCGGGCTCGGTCTTCGTGCCGATGCACTGGAGCGACATGACGGCCTCCGACGGCCGCGCCGCCGCGCTCGCCCGCGGCGTGCCCGATCCGGTCTCCGGCCAGCCCGAGCTGAAGGCGACGCCCGCCGCCATCGAACCGATCGCCTACCGCTCCCGCGGCTACCTGCTCACCCGCACGCCGCTGAGCGCGCCCGCCGGCTGGTGGTGGGCGCGGGCAACCGTTTTGGGCGGCTCCGGCCTGATCTTCGCCACGCAGGAGGGCTCGCGCGAGATGGCGCTGGCGATCCGCGGGCTGTTTCCGGGCCAGGAGTTGGCCGAATACGTCGATCACGCCCGCGGGCTCTACCGCTGCGCCGTCTACTCGGACGGAAAACTCGTCGCCGCCCTCTCGGTCGCGCCGGGCGACCGGCGGCCGGACTGGGAACTCGCCAAGCAGGTGTTTGCGCAACCGGACATCGAGGCGGTGGATCGGCGCACCCTGCTCTCGGGCCGAGCGGCCGGTGCCTCCTCGGGCCCGGTGGTCTGCGCCTGCCACGGCGTCGGGCTCGACGTCATCACGGCGGCCATCGCGGGCGGCGCCGGCTCGGTCGAGGCGGTGGGCGCGGCCTGCAAGGCGGGGACGAATTGCGGCTCGTGCATCCCAGAGATCCGCAAGCTCCTGCCCGGAGCGCTTGCGCGCAACGCCGCCTGAGCGCACATTTTTGGCGAGCCGTCCCACTCCCGCCCTCATCCTGAGGTGCTGGAGCGAAGCGGAAGCCTCGAAGGAGGCCTCCAGGGATCGTGCGTCTTCTGGAGCCCTCCTTCGAGGCTGAGCGACCGCTCAGCACCTCAGGATGAGGGCGCGGATGGGACGAAGAGGCGACCCCTCCCTCGTCCCCGATTTAGATCACGGATACGGCGTCTCTCGTCATGAGCACACCCCGCCAACCCATTGAGACCCGCGCCGGCCTCGAACCGCTGGCCGTGCTGCCGGTCTTCGTGCCGCTTCAGGACAAGCGGGCGGTGCTCGCCGGCTCCAATGCGGGCGCGCCATGGAAGGTGAAGCTCCTGGCCGCCGCGGGCGCCCGCGTCGATGTCTACGCGGAAGAGCCGAGCGAGGAGTTGCGCGGCGTGCCGGCCGAGATCGCCGCCGGCTCGGTGACCCTGCACGAGCGCCGCTGGACCCCCGAAGACCTGCACGGCGCCGCCTTCGCCATCGGCGCCATGGAGGACGAGGACGATTGCGTCGCCTTCGTCGCCGCCGCACGAAAGGCCGGCGCCATCGTCAACGCGGTGGACCGGCCGCATCTGTGCGATGTGAAGTTCGGCGCCATCGTCAACCGTTCGCCGCTCGTCGTCGGCATCTCGACCGAGGGCGCCGCCCCGGTCTTCGGCCAGACCGTGCGGGCGCGCATCGAGGCGATGCTGCCGCGCGGCTTCAAGCACTGGGTCGGCGCCGCCCGCGACTGGCGCGAGACCGTCTCGGCCCGCTTCCACGGCTTTTCCGAGCGCCGCGGCTTCTGGGAGCGGTTCACCGATCGCGCCTTCGCCGAGCCGGATCGCGCCCCGACGCAGGCCGATCTCGACGATCTGATGGGGCAGGCCGAGGCGCTGCCGATGGGCGGGGCCGTCACGCTGGTCGGCGCCGGACCGGGCGACGCCGAACTCCTGACCCTCAAGGCGCTGCGCAGCTTACGCAACGCCGACGTGATCCTCTACGACGACCTCGTCGCCCCCGAGATTCTGGACTACGCCCGCCGCGAGGCCCGCACGATGCTCGTCGGCAAGACCGGGCACGGCCCCTCCTGCCGCCAGGACGACATCAACGCGCTGATGGTCTCGCTGGCCAAGACCGGCAAGCAGGTGGTGCGGCTCAAATCCGGCGATCCGCTGGTGTTCGGCCGGGCCGGCGAGGAGATCGAGGCCTGCCGGCTCGCCGGAATCCCCTGCACCGTGGTGCCGGGCGTCTCGGCAGCGCAGGGGGCGGCGGCTGCGCTTGGCGTCTCCCTGACCCACCGCGACGCGGCGCGGCGCCTGCAATTCGTCACCGGCCACGACCGCCGCGGGGCGCTGCCGGACGACCTGAACTGGGGCGCGCTGGCGGACAAGAGCGTCACCACCGTGGTCTACATGCCCAAGCGCACGCTCGGCGCGCTCTTGGAGCGGGCGATCACGGAGGGTCTCGCGCCGACGACGCCGGCCCTCGTCGTCTTCAACGCCACCCGCCCCGGCCAGCAGACGGTCGCCGGCACCGCCGCCGACCTCGCCGAGAAGGTCGAGGCCTCGGGCTACGAGGGCCCGGCGATCCTGATGGTCGGCGAGGCGCTCGGCCGCCGCGAGGCCGGCACGGCGCTGCCGGGGCCGGAATTGCAGGCGGCGGCATCGTAGGCCGCCCCACCGCCGTCATCCCGGGGCCGCGCAGCGGAACCCGGGATCCACCCGCGATGCGCGGCGTCATGAAGCGTCGTGTCCAGTCGTGGGTTCCGGGTTCGCTTCGCGCCCCGGAATGACGGGCCGTCGTGATCGTCCAGACGGCCATAAGCCTTGCGGACGCCACTCGCTCAGCCGAGTCGGAACTCCCACCGCGGCATCCGAGGGGCTTGCCGTGGACGGATCAGCCGTGATGATGCGCGCGCCCGATGCCGCTCCCCCCAGGCGAAGAACACCATGTCCCCGTCCCGCCGCGTCCTCCTGCCCATCGCCGCCTTCGTGGCGGGCCTCGTCGCGCTGTCCGCGGCGGCCGTGATCACGCTGGTGCCGCAGGCGCGCCAGGGGGTCGCCGCGAGCGCCATCGGCGGGCCGTTCACCCTGGTGAACCAGGACGGGAAGACCGTGACCGAGCGCGACTTCGCCGGCACGCCCTACCTGATGTTCTACGGCTTCACCCATTGCCCGGACATCTGCCCGACGACGCTTCAGCAGATCAGCGACGTGCTGGCCGCGATGGGCCCGAAGGCGGACCGGCTGAAGGTCGCCTTCGTCACCGTCGATCCCGAGCGCGACCGGCCGGAGACGCTGAAGACCTACCTGGCGAGCTTCGATCCGCGCATCGTCGGCCTCACCGGCAGCCCGGAGCAGGTGGCCGCGGCGGTGAAGAGCTTCCGGGCCTACGCCAAGAAGGTGCCGGGGCAGGGCGACGACTACACCATGGAGCACACCGCCCTGGTCTACCTGATGGACGCGAACAATAGGTTCGTCGGTGCGGTCGCCCTCAACCGGCCGCCGCAGGAGACGGCCGCGGAGTTGAGCAAGCGGCTGTGACCCCTCTTCCCAGGGCGCCGGAGCGCGACGTGCGGGACAGGCCGTGCTCGGTCTTGTTCCAGCGGTGGGGATGGCGGGCGAGTTCGATCACCGCGAGCCACGCGGCGGCGCTCACCAGCAGGAAATAGAGCGGCAGCAGCGGCACGAACCACATCAGGTCGCCCCAGCCCCGGCGATGGCAGCCGACGAAGCCCGGGATCAGGATCGCGGCGAGCCCACCCAGAAAGATCGTCCAGGCGCCGGCATGGGTGGCGTGCGCCAGCACGCCGGCCTCGGGGCCGGGCGCGCCGAGGATGAGTTCAGCGAGCCCCGGCCCCATCATGAACGGATAGAACAGGGCCGAGGCGACGGTGCCGGGCAGGAGCGCCAGGGCGCACAGGCTCTCGACCGGGCCGAGCCGGCGCCACGTCGCCAGCGGATCGCGCCCGTGGGTGAAGCTCGTCTGCAGAAACCCCTTCATCCAGCGGGTGCGCTGGCGCAGCCACGCCTTGAGGTGCTTCGGCGCCTCCTCGTAGGTCGCGCTCGGCAGGTCGCCGACATGGTAGCCGGCGATCGCCAGCCTCATGCCGAGATCGGCGTCCTCGGTGACGTTCCAGGCGTCCCAGCCGTGCAGTTCGCGCAGCACGCGGGTGCGGAAATGGGTGGAGGTGCCGCCGAGCGGCGTCGGCACCCGCCACGCCGCGAGCGCCGGCCCCAGCACCTCGAACAGGGCCGCGTACTCGATGGCGAAGAGGCGCGGCAGCAGCCCGTCGCCCTGGTTGTCGATGACGAGATGGCCTTGCAGGCAGGCCGTCGAGGCTGGCGCGCGGGAAAACAGCGTGGCGGCGCGCCGGAGTTGGTCCGGCTCGACCACGTCCTCGGCGTCGTAGACCACGAGGTGATCGCCGCGGGCCAGCGGCAGGGCGGCGTTGAGCGCCCGCGGCTTGGTGCGGGGTTGGCCGTCCGGCACCACCACGACCTCGAACCGGGCCGGCAGCGGCACCGCGCGGAAGGCCGCCAGCGTCTCGGTGTCGTCGGCCTCCAGCAGGAACTTGATGTCGAGCTTGGCCGCCGGATAGTCGAGCCGGCCGAGCGCTCGCACGAGGCGGGGCACCACCGCGGCCTCCCGGTAGAGCGCGACCAGCACCGTGTAGGTCGGCAATACCTCGTCCGGCAGGAGATCGGGCGTCGGCTCGGCCGCGTCGCCCGCGATTCCGACTGCGGCGAGGCGGACGGTGAGCATCGCGAGCATGCCGGCCTGGATCAGCATCAGCAGAACGAGGCTCGTCAGCGTCGGCAGCCGCGTCAGCAGCACGATGAGCGCCAGCACGAGCCCGGCGAGCGTCAGGTCGAAGGTCTGGGGGCCGGGCCGGCACGACCATTCGGGGCGGTGCCGGGCGAGCCCGTCGGAGGCGTCCTCCGCAATCCCTTCACCGACCCGCGCGAACACCGCCGCCCGCAGCCGCGTCGGCGTGGTGAGGGCGGGCGGGTGCTCGAGGTACGACGCCGCCTCGATCAGCCGGGCGATGGCGAGGCCGCGTGGCGCGGCGACGATTCTTTTGGGATGATCGGGGGCGAGAGGCGCGGCACCCGCGGTGAGCACCTGCGGGTAGCGCAGTCCCGCGTCGAGCCGGATCGGCCCGTCGAGGAACTCGGTGCCGAGGTGGCGGGCCAGTGCGCGGTAAAAGTCGTCCTCGGCGATCCGGCCTTCGTTGAGGAGCACGGTCGCGGCGTCAGTCCCGAGCTTTTGCGCGAGCGCGGCGGCGCGGTGCAGCGCGGCCGACGGGAGGAGGCCCGTCAGGAAAGCGATCTCGGTCGGCAGCGGGGCCGATCGTGCGAAGTGGAACAGGGCGGCGGCTCCCTGCGGGCCCGCGCCGTGCTAGGGAGAGGCATGGGCCGGGACCTCTCTACACACGTGTATCGCTCCGCCGCCTCAACCCGAGCGTCAAGGCGCTCGCCTGGGTTGAGCGCCGTTCTGTTAACGTGCGTTAACCTTTTGCTCGCGGACGTTGCACAGGCGCAACAGCCGACCCCGGCGGCGGCCGGCCCCGCCGTCACCATCCCGAACTTCTGGAATCCCCGCGCCCGCGGCGAGCGGGTGGACGCGCCGCAGACCGGCCGGGCAGTGCGGTTCATGACCGACGACGAGTTCCCGCCGCTCCACTTCGCCGGTCCCGACGGGGCGCCGACCGGCTTCGCGGTGGAACTGGCCCGCGCGGTGTGCGAGCGCCTCGCGATCGCCTGCACGGTCCAGGCCCGCCGCTTCGACACCCTGCTCGACGCGCTGGCCGACAAGCAGGGCGACGTGGTCGCCGCCGCGGTGCCGCTGACGCCGGGCCTGCGCGCCCGCTTCCTCGCCACGCGCCCGTATTTCCGCTGGCCAGCCCGCTTCGCCGTGCGGAGCGCCGGCAGCCTGCCCGCGCCCTCGGTCGCCGCTCTCGCGGAACGCACCGTCGGCGCCGTCGAGGGCAGCGCGCACGAGGCCTATCTCAAGGCGTTCTTCCCGAAGGCTGTCCGAAAGACGTTTCCCGATCTCGCGACGGCGGAAGGCGCGCTGAAGCGCGGCGAGGTCGAGTACCTGTTCGCCGACGGGCTCAACCTCGCCCTCTGGTTCAACGGCCAGGATTCGGAGAATTGCTGCGCCTTCACCGGCGGCGCCTACCTGGAGAACCGCTATTTCGGCGAGGGCATCGGCCTCGTGACCCGGACCGAGGACATTGCCCTGTCGCGGGCGCTCGACGACGCGTTGCAGCGGGTGTGGGACGACGGGAAGTATGCGGAATTATACCTGCGGTTCTTTCCGGTGAGTCCGTTCTGAGCGCCGCTTCGTCCCATCCATCCCCCTCATCCTGAGGTGCGCAGCGAAGCGGAGCCTCGAAGGAGGGCTCCAGGAATCGCGGCGCTTTCTGGAGCCCTCCTTCGAGGCTGCTTCGCAGCACCTCAGGATGAGGGGATGGGTGGGATGAAAGGGGGGCTTCAGCGCCCCCCGGCCGCCCGCCGCGGCGCGGGTGCCATGCGCCCGCCGCCCGCATCCTCCTCGAACAGCTCGGCCAGCTTCTCGGTCATCGCGCCGCCGAGTTCCTCGGCGTCGATGATCGTCACGGCGCGGCGGTAGTAGCGCGTCACGTCGTGGCCGATGCCGATGGCCAGCAGCTCCACGGGGGAGCGCGTCTCGATCTCCTCGATCATCCAGCGCAGGTGGCGCTCCAGGTAGTTGCCGGGGTTGACCGAGAGCGTCGAGTCGTCGACCGGGGCGCCGTCGGAGATCACCATCAGGATGCGGCGCTGCTCGGGCCGCGCCAGCAGGCGCTTGTGGGCCCAGTCCAGGGCCTCGCCGTCGATGTTCTCCTTCAGCAGCCCCTCGCGCATCATCAGCCCGAGGTTCTTTCGAGCCCGGCGCCACGGCGCGTCGGCGCTCTTGTAGACGATGTGGCGCAGGTCGTTGAGGCGGCCGGGATTGCCCGGCTTGCCGCCGGCCAGCCACGCCTCGCGGCTCTGGCCGCCCTTCCAGGCGCGGGTGGTGAAGCCGAGGATCTCGACCTTGACGCCGCAGCGCTCCAGCGTGCGGGCGAGGATGTCGGCGCAGGTCGCCGCCACCGTGATCGGGCGCCCGCGCATCGAGCCGGAATTGTCCAGCAGCAGCGTGACGACGGTGTCGCGGAAATCGGTGTCCTTCTCGCGCTTGAACGAGAGCGGCTGGAACGGATCGGTGACGACACGGACCAGCCGCGCCGGATCGAGCTGGCCCTCTTCGAGGTCGAACTCCCAGGCGCGGCTCTGCTGCGCCAGCAGGCGGCGCTGGAGGCGGTTAGCGAGGCGCCCGACCACGCCCTGGAGATGGGCGAGCTGCTTGTCGAGGTAGCTGCGCAGGCGCGTCAGCTCCTCGGCGTCGCACAGCTCCTCCGCCTCGATGATCTCGTCGAAGCGCGGGTTGTAGACGCGGTAATCCGGGCCGGTGCGCTCGTTGCCGCGGCTGGTCGGCGGGCGCCAGGATTCGGAGGCTTCCTCCGATTCCGCGTCCTCGGCTTCTTCGGGCATCTCGCCCGAGGGCGCGTCGGCGGATTCGGTGGCGCCTTCCTCCAGCTCGTCGGCGGCCTCGTCGGTCACCTCGATCTCGGCGCGGTCGCCTTGGCTCTTCTCCTCGGCCTCGCCCTCGCTCGGGGTCTGCTCGTCGTCCTGCGCTTGGTTCTCGTCCTCGTCGGTCTCGTCGTCCTGATCGAGCGGCGTCTCGTCCGCCATGTCGAGGGAGGAGAGCAGGTCGCGCACCGAGCGGGCGAAGCCGCGCTGGTTCTCGATGGCGCCGAGCAGCCCGTCGAGGTTCTTGCCGGCGCGCGCCTCGATGTGCTCGCGCCACAGCTCGACGATCCGGGCGGCGGCCGGGGGCGGGGCCTGGCCGGTCAGGCGCTCGCGCACCATCAGGGCCACCGCATCCTCCATCGGCGCGTCGGCCCGGTCGGTGATGTTCTCGTACTTGCCGCCGCGGTGGTAGCGGTCCTCCAGCATCGCCGTGATGTTGGAGGCGACGCCCGCAAGGCGCCGCGAGCCGATCGCCTCGACGCGGGCCTGCTCGACGGCGTCGTAGACGGCGCGCGCCGCCGCGTTCTCGGGGGCGAGGCGGCGGTGGACGCCCGTGTCGTGGCAGCCCAGCCGCAACGCCATCGAATCCGAATGGCCGCGCAGGATCGCGGCATCCTCGGCGGTGAGCCGCCGGGTCGGCTCGGGCAGGCGCGCCTTGTCGCCGATCAGCGCCGGGCGGTCGCTGGCATAGGTGACCTCGATCTCCGGCCGCTTGGCGATGGCGCGCAGGCACCCGGCCACCGAGCGCTTCAGCGGCTCGGCCCCGGGCTCCTTGCGCTCGCCGGACTTGTTGCGGTTGGTCAGGGCCATGGCGTTACGGATTCACCGGAATCGGGTTCGGGACGCGCCCTCGAAAGGAGCCGCGGCGGCGGGGCGCCGCGGCTCGGCCCGTCAGCTCAACGCGACGTTGAGCGCGCTCTCGGGCAGTTCCTTGCCGAAGGCGCGCTGATAGAACTCGGCCACCAGGGGCCGCTCCAGCTCGTCGCACTTGTTCAGGAACGTCACCCGGAAGGCGAACCCGATGTCGCGAAAAATGTCGGCGTTCTCGGCCCAGGTGATGACCGTGCGCGGGCTCATCACGGTGGAGAGGTCGCCGTTCATGAAGGCGTTGCGGGTCAGGTCGGCCACGCGCACCATGCGGTTGACCGTGTCGCGGCCGGCCTCGCTCCGGTAATGCGTCGCTTTCGAGAGCACGATGTCGACCTCGCGGTCGTGCGGCAGGTAGTTGAGCGTGGTGACGATCGACCAGCGGTCCATCTGGCCCTGGTTGATCTGCTGCGTGCCGTGATAGAGGCCCGACGTGTCGCCGAGGCCCACCGTGTTGGCGGTGGCGAACAAGCGGAAGCCCGGATGCGGGCGGATGACGCGCTTCTGGTCGAGCAGCGTCAGGCGGCCCGACAGTTCGAGCACGCGCTGGATCACGAACATCACGTCCGGGCGGCCGGCATCGTACTCGTCGAAGACGAGGGCGACGTTGTTCTGCAAGGCCCAGGGCAGGATGCCGTCCTGGAAGGCGGTGACCTGCTTGCCGTCACGCAGGACGATGGCGTCCTTGCCGACGAGGTCGATGCGCGAGACGTGGCTGTCGAGGTTGATCCGGATGCAGGGCCAGTTCAGCCGCGCGGCGACCTGCTCGATATGGGTCGACTTGCCGGTGCCGTGATAGCCGGTGACCATGACGCGGCGGTTGCGCGCGAAGCCCGCCAGGATCGACAAGGTGGTCTCGCGGTCGAAGATGTAGTCCGGGTCGAGATCCGGCACGTGCTCCTCGGGCTCCGAGAAGGCCGGGACCTTTAGGTCGAGGTCGATGCCGAACACCTCGCGGACGGAGACCTGACGGTCGGGCAGGGAAGCGGGCGTTTCGTCGGACAGCATACGGGACCTCATCGGTGCGGCCGGCGGGGGCATCGGGCCCGGCGCGGTCGCGCTTTGCATCGTCTCGGGATCGTCAGCTTTACGGGCCTCGGGGCCGTCTTCCTTAATCGCCGCCCCTCGGCATCGCCAAGGGGGTCGCAAAGGGGGTACGGCGTCAAGGCGCTTGAGGCGCGATATAGAACCCCCGCGCGGAATGTCCGCCCTCGCTGCGGCGATGGAGACCGGCGCCGGGTGCATCCTTCGTGCCGGCTCAACACATCCGTCAGCACAGGCCGGCGGCGCGCAGCACGTCGTGGGCGCGGATGATGTCGCGCAGGCGCTCCTCGAACGAGCGGTCGCCGCCGTTGGCGTCCGGGTGGAAGCGCTTCACCAGCGTCTTGTACTGCGCCTTGATCGCCGCGGTGTCGGCGGTCTCGTCGAGGCCCATCACGTCGAGCGCCTTGGTCACGGCGGCGGAGTGGCGCGGGCGCTGCGGCTCGGGCGCGGCGGCGCGGCGGCCCGCATTCCCGCCGACGCCGTTGGCGCGCAGGATGCCGAGCGGATCGGCGTAGGCCCAATCGCGCTCGGCCTCCGGCTTGTCGGCCTTGGGGTTGGCGCCGGCCTTGTCGGCGCCGGCTCCCGCGGCGTTCACGCCCATCGACCAAGTCGGGCGATGGCCGACCATCGCGTCCTTCTGGTAGGCCTCGACCGCGGCGTCGTTCATGCCGTCGAAGTAGTTGTAGGCGGCGTTGTAGGCGCGCACGTGGTCGATGCAGAAGCGGTAGTACTGCCCCTCCTGCCTGCGCCCCTTCGGCGCGCGGTAGAGGCCCGCCCCGGTGCAGCCCGGCGCGTCGCAGGCGGCCTCCGTGGTCGCGCCCGTGCCAGCGCTCGCCTTCGCCCGGCCCCCCTTCGGACTCGCCTTGGAGCCCTCCTTCGGGTCGTCGCAGGTCGGTTTGATGCGGATGCTGTCGAACAGGGGCGAGTTGAGATCCATGACGGGCCGATTATGAGGGGCGGACGCGCCGACGGACAAGGCCGTCGGGCCTGATGACGCATGCATCGATGCGGGCTTGACGGCCCGCGGCGCGAAACGACGCAAGAAACCGAGAAGAAACCGAAGGGACGTTCGAAAATGGCCGAGACCCTGAGGGACTGGATCGCGGAACGCTTGAGCGCCGAACTCGCGCCCGCGCATCTGGAGGTGATCGACGAATCCCACCTCCATGCGGGCCATTCCGGCGCGCGGCCGGGCGGGGAGACGCATTTCCGGCTGGACGTGGTCGCGGCGGCGTTCGAGGGCAAGAGCCGGATCGAGCGCCACAGGCTGGTGAATTCGCTGCTGGATGAAGCGTTTAAACGGGGCCTGCACGCTCTGGCGGTGCGGGCCCGCACGCCGGCCGAGGCGGCCTAGCCGGCAAGGTGGCAACCGGATTTCGGCAAAGGCCGATGCGCTTCGTACTCAGCCTCGTGGTCGCAGCTGTCCTTGTGTCACTCGGATATGGCTTGGGCTGGGTCGCGTCCTATCATCTCGGGGATCACGGCGACGTGGAGAGCGCCCTCTTAAGTGTGCTCACCGTACCCCTCGGAGTTATCATAGGCGCTGTTTCAGGCGCGATCCTGCTATCAAAACAGGTTGGGCCGCGATTACCGCCGGGCAAGCCCCTCGATAATCAGAGCGGCTGCTCAGGGTCGGAAGTGCCCCCAACATAGCCGAGCCGATGAAGTTTTGACCTTAGTGTAAAGATGGGAGGGCGCCGTGGCGCTCGTCTGCACGCCGCAGATCGCAATCGACGAATCCGAGATCGAGGAGAGCTTCGTGCGCGCCTCCGGTCCCGGCGGGCAGAACGTCAACAAGCTCTCGACCGCGGTTCAGCTGCGCTTCGACGTGCGCCGCTCGCGCAGCCTGCCCGACGCGGTGGCGGTGCGGCTGATGCGGCTCGCCGGTCGGCGCCTGACGGGGGAGGGGGTGCTGGTGATCGACGCTCGGCGCTTCCGCACCCAGGAGCGCAACCGGGCGGATGCCCGCGAGCGGCTGGCCGCCCTGGTGGCCGAGGCCGCGGTGCCGCCGACGCCCCGGCGTCCGACCCGGCCGACGCTCGCCTCGAAGAAGCGCCGGCTCGAATCGAAGAGCCACCGCGGCAGCATCAAGCGGCTGCGCGGCGGCCCGGGTGACGACGGATGACCGATCAGCGCGCGGCGGGCGCCGTCGCGGTGGGCTCGGCCTCCGGATGGGCATCGGGCTGCGGCGCGGCGACGCCGGAGACGTAGGGCGTATCCTTGAGGATGATCGTCAGGACCAGGGACAGGAGCGCCAGGGCCGCCGCGAAGCCCGCCGGGAACAGGAAGGCCCGCTCGCCGAACCAGTGATGCAGGAAGCCGCCGAGCACCGCGCCGGTGCTGAGCGCGCCCCAGAGCGGCGCCTGGATCCAGAACGAGGGCGCCGGCTTGTGCAGCAGGATGTTGGCCACGCCCGCGCCGAAGCGCACCACCGTGCCGGTGACGTAGGTGAGCGCGAGGCTGCGTCCGGCCTCGTCCTGCAGGGTCGCGTTCTGGATGCCGAGCGCCAGCACGATCGGGTAGGCGTGGAGCGGGAAGGCGTCGGTGCCGAAGGGGACGTAGAGGCCGCCGGCGAACAGGGCGGCCTGGATGACCAGCAGCACCGAAAGCCGCCAGCGGCCCGACCACGCGGCGATCAGGGTGCCGAGGAAGGCGCCGAAGCAGAAGATCGCGATGACGCTGGCAAAGCGCGTCGTGCCCGTCCAGTCGTAGCTGGAGACGGCGGCGCCGAAGCGGGTGGTGTTGCCGCTCATGAACGACATGAACAGCTGCGAGTATTCGAGGAAGCCGATGGAATCGGCTGTTCCGGCAAGGCCGGCCAGCGTCAGGGCGAAGGGCACTCGCGTCACCGGACTCGCCGGAAATGCCTTGTTCGTCTCGTCGGCCATCGTTCACCCTGGAATGCTGCTTCGCAGCACAACGGAACCGAGGCCGTCTCGTTGCACGCGCGTGCGCCGGATCAGTTATCCTGCACGTTCAAGCTTTTTTGTAGGATGAGAACGCGCCCTGGGACGTCTATCTTTTTCTGCCGTCGGATAGCGGCCTGCTGCATTGCAACAATCACGAGGCCCGCGGTGCGGGCGGATTCGCGCAGATGCGCGTCGCCATGGGCGTAGCGCCCGTCGGCCCCGAGCACGATGCCCTCGCCGGCCTCGGGCGACTGCACCGTGAGGATTGCGAGCCCGCCCGGCGCGAGGACGCGGGCGATGCCACGGAGCGCGGGAGCGAGGTCGCCGAGATAGATGAACACGTCGGCCGCCGTCACGAGGTCGGCCGAGCCCGGCGGCTCGGCGGCGAGGAAGGCGACAAGGTCGGCCTCGCGGAGGCGGGCATAGAGCCCGGTCCGGCGGGCCTGCGCCAGCATCGCCAGCGACAGATCGCAGCCCACGAGCTGCCCGACCCGGCCTTCGAGCGCGCGGCTCATCAGGCCGGTGCCGCAGCCGAGATCGAGCGCGCGGGGGAAGTGGCGCGGTGCGTCGGGGAGGGCGTCGAGGGCGTCCACCATCATCTGCGGGCCGCGATAGCCGAGTTCGTCCACGAGATGGCGCTCGAAGCGCGGCGCGTAGCCCTCGAACAGCGCCCGGACGTAGGCCGGCCCGATCGCAGTGGCGGCCTCGACGGCCCCCAGCCCCGCGAGATGCAGGCGGCTGCCCAGCACGTCGTCGGGATCGAGCGCCAACGCCCGTCCGAACGCCTCCAACGCGGCCGCCCGCTCGGCCTCGGCACCGCTTATGGCGAACGTGGCCGCGCGGGCGCGCCCGAGAAGCACCCAGGCGGGGGCATAATCGGAAGAAATCTCCAGCGCCTGTTCGGCCATCTCGGCGGCGCCCGCCGCGTGCCCTTCCGCGAGGCAGGCCTCGGCATAGGCGTAGCGCCGGTCGGCGAGGAGATTTCCGGAAGAGCGCTGATGCGACATCGGGTCGGGTGATGAGGAAGGGCGGACCGCTGCCCTATATCCCGGCCGATGCCGCAGCGCGCCTCCGATCTCCTCACCCTCACGCGGGAAGGGCTCTACTGCCCGCTCGGGCGCTTCCACGTCGACCCGACCCGGCCCGTGGAGCGGGCGCTGATCACCCACGGCCATGCCGACCATGCCCGCGCCGGCCACGGCTCCGTGCTGGCGACCGACCAGACGCTGCGCATCATGGCGACCCGCTACGGCGAGGATTTTTGTGAGCGGCGCGAGGAAGCGCCGCTGGGCAAGCGCATGCGCATCGGCGACGTCACCGTGTTCTTTGCGCCTGCGGGCCACGTGCTCGGCTCGGCGCAGATCGCCATCGAAGGGGAGGGCGGCCGCATCGTCGTCTCGGGCGACTACAAACGGGCCCCCGACCCGACCTGCCTGCCGTTCGAGGTCGTGCCCTGCGACGTGTTCATCACCGAGGCGACCTTCGGCCTGCCGGTGTTTCGCCATCCCGACACGCGGGACGAGGTGCGCAAGCTCCTGGATTCGGTGAAGCTCTTTCCGGAGCGGGCCCACATCGTCGGCGCCTACGCGCTCGGCAAGGCGCAACGGGTGATGGCGCTCTTGCGCGAGGAAGGCTGGGACCGGCCGATCCACCTGCACGGCGCGATGGAGCGCCTGACCGCCCTCTACAAGGAGGAGGGCATCCCGCTGGGAGACACCCCGAAGGTGGTCGCCGCCGAGCGCAAGGATCTGCACGGCGCGATCGTACTGTGCCCGCCCTCCTCGATCCAGGATCTGTGGTCGCGCAAATTCCCCGATCCGGTCACCGCCTTCGCCTCGGGCTGGATGCGGGTTCGCGCGCGTGCGCGCCAAAAGGGCGTCGAGCTGCCGCTGGTCATCTCCGACCATTCCGACTGGCCCGACCTCTGCCGCACGATTCTCGATACGGGGGCCGAGGAGGTGTGGGTCACCCACGGGCAGGAGGATGCGCTGGTGCATTGGTGCGGCACGCGAGGGCTTCGCGCCAAGCCGCTGCATCTGCTGGGTTACGGCGACGACGGCGAGGCCGAGCCCGATCCCGCCGCCAGCCCCGCCCTGGAGGAGGCCTCGTCGTGAACGACTTCGCCGCCCTCCTCGACCGCCTCGCCTACGAGCCGCGCCGCAACGCCAAGCTCCGGCTGCTGCAGGATTTCTTTGCCGGCACGCCCGACCCCGAGCGCGGCTGGGCGCTCGCCGCCATGACCGGCGGGCTGACCTTTCGCGAGGCCAAGCCCGCGCTGATCCGGGGGCTGGTGGAGGAGCGGGTCGATCCGGTGCTGTTCGCGCTGTCGCACAACTATGTGGGCGATCTGGCAGAGACGACGGCCTTGATCTGGCCGGGGCCGGAGGAGGGCGCCCCCTCTCCCCGCACGCGGGGAGAGGGTCGAGCCCCCCTTGTTGGGGGCGAGACGAGCGGTAGCGGGGGTGAGGGGGCGTCTACGGTTGAGACTCCATCGGACAAGCCCCCTCACCCCCGGCTGCCGCCTCGCTTCGGCGACGACAAGGTCGCCGAAGCCCTCTCCCCGCACGCGGGGAGAGGGGATGCGCCCGGCCCCGGCCACAACAACCCGCCCCCCCACGTCCCCACCCTCGCCGAGGTGGTGGAGACGCTGGCCACCACCCCCAAGCGCGCACTCCCCCAGCACCTCGCGAACTGGCTCGACGCCCTCGACGAGACCGGGCGCTGGGCGCTCCTGAAACTCGTCACCGGCAACCTGCGCGTCGGCGTCTCGGCGCGGCTCGCCAAGACCGCCGTCGGGGCGCTCGGCGGGCACGAGGCGGATGCGGTCGAGCAGGTCTGGCACGGGTTGAAGCCGCCCTACGCGGCGCTGTTCGCCTGGGTCGAGGGACGGGCCGAGCAACCCGAAAACCTGAACCCGGCGCCGTTCCGCCCGCCGATGCTGTCGCACCCGATCGAGGAGGAAGCCGACCTCGACAAGCTCGATCCGGAGGCCTTTTCCGCCGAGTGGAAGTGGGACGGCATCCGCGTCCAGCTCGCGGGCGGGCGCGACACCAAGGGGCAACAAGTCCGAAAGGTCTATTCGCGCACCGGCGAGGACATCACGCACGCCTTTCCCGATCTCGCCGAGGCGATCACGTTCGAGGGCGCGATCGACGGCGAGTTGCTGATCCTGCGGGATCACCGGGTGCAGAGCTTCAACGTGCTGCAGCAGCGCCTCAACCGGAAGGCGGTGACGCCCAAACTCCTCGAAGACTTCCCCGCCCATGTCCGCGCCTACGATCTGCTGGCGGCGGACGGCGAGGATCTGCGCACGCTGCCCTTCGACGAGCGGCGCGCGCGGCTCGAAGCCCTGGTGACGCATCTCGACCACGCCCGCATCGACCTCTCGCCGGTCGTGCCCTTCGCCATCTGGCCGGACCTCACCGCCGCGCGGGCCGACCCGGCCTCGGTCGGAGCCGGCGCGGATGCCGACGCCATTGAGGGCGTGATGCTCAAGCGCCGCGACAGCGCCTACCTGCCGGGCCGGCCCAAGGGCCCGTGGTGGAAGTGGAAGCGCGCGCCGCACATCGTCGATGCCGTGATGATGTACGCCCAGCGCGGCCACGGAAAACGCTCGTCGTTCTACTCGGACTACACCTTCGGCTGCTGGCGCGAGGGGGAAGCGGGCGACGAGCTGGTGCCGGTCGGCAAGGCCTATCACGGCTTCACCGATGCCGAGCTGCAGAAGCTCGACCGCTATGTCCGCAACAACACGATCAAGCGCTTCGGCCCGGTGCGCGAGGTGACCCACGGGCGCGAGGCCGGGCTCGTTTTGGAGATCGCGTTCGAGGGCGTGCAGCGCTCGAGCCGGCACAAATCGGGCGTGGCCATGCGCTTCCCCCGCGTCAGCCGCATCCGCTGGGACAAGCCGGCGGCCGAGGCCGACCGGATCGACGTGCTGGAACGCATCCTGGCCCGCGGCGAGCGCGAGACTTTTCCAGGCGCGACATTGGAGGCATCGGAATGAGGCAATCGGGCCGGATCGGGCCGCTCCAGGGCTTTCAGGCCGGCGAGGCGACCCGCCAAGCGAGCGCGACGGTGACCGTCGCGACACCGGGGCAGGGGTTCACGGACGTTACCGAGGCGGTCACGGCCTTCGTGCGCGAGAGCGGCATCCGCACCGGCGTGGTCAGCGTGTTCTGCCGCCACACCTCGGCGTCGTTGACGATCCAGGAAAACGCCGACCCCGACGTGCGCACCGATCTGATGACGGCGCTCGACGGGCTCGCGCCGCGCCACGGCCACTACGTCCACGGGATGGAAGGGCCGGACGACATGCCGGCCCATATCCGCACGATGCTGACCGATTCCGGCCTCACCGTGCCGCTGCGTGACGGGCGCCTCGCGCTCGGCACGTGGCAGGGGATTTACTTGATCGAGCACCGCGACCGGGGGCACCGGCGCGAGATCGTGCTGTCGGTTGTGGGCGCCTGATCAGCGGTCGCGCAGCAGCAGATAGAGGGCGTGCAGCGAGCCGGGGATGTAGAACAGCAGGCACAGCAGGATGTTGAAGAGGAACTGCAATCCGAAGCCGTTCGTCATCAGCACCGAGATCGGCGGCAGGAAGAACGCGATCAGGATTTTGATCAGGGTCGACAAGGGGCAGGCTCCAAGCGCGGTGTGCGGCTCGGGCCAAGAACGTAAGCGGAGCGGTTGAGTTCCACCGGCTCCGATCACGGATCGGCGTAGCCTTACGGTCCGATCAGCTTGATGAAGGCGGCTCCGGCGCCGAAGAACGCCGCGCCAGCCGCCATGCAGCCGAGGATGATCTGCCAGGGCGCGAGGGCGCGATCCCGCTCCAGCTTCAGCGCTTCGGCGGTGAATTTCGCCTGCTCCGCCATGAGCTTGTTCTGCTCGGCCGTGAATTTGTTCTGCTCCGCCGCGAGCTTCGCCTGCTCGGCGGCAAATTTGCTCTGTTCCGCGAAGAGCTTCGACCGTTCGGCGGACATCCGGTCCGCTTCGTCGAGCATGCGGCGGATGCGGGCGCGCTGCTCCTCGAAGTCGAGATCGGCAGGTCCCGCGGACGCGCTCATCGAATGTCGTTCCGGCTGCGGCCGCGGATGATCCGCGGCCGATGATAAGATCGCGAGCGGCCCTCACACCGTCAAGACGGTTCTACGCCGCCCGCTTCAACGCGTCGTAGAACCGCCCGCCATTGCCGGCCATCTGCAAAAGATTGTCCGGCGGGGTGAAGCGGGGGCCGTGCTTGGCTTCCAGCGCGCGGGCCAGCTCCACGAAGGCGGCGGCCCCCATGAAGTCGATGTAGGACAACGCCCCTCCCGTGAACGGGGCGAAGCCGAAACCGAGGATCGAGCCGACATCCGCCTCGCGCGGATCGGTGATGACGCCCTCCTGCACCGTGCGGGCGGCCTCCAGGGCCTGGGCCACGAGGAAACGGTGCTTCAGCTCGGTCACGTCCACATCGTCCGGGTCGAGCCGGTTCGGCTGAATCTCGGACAGGCCCGGCCAGAGCTTCTTCTGGCCGCCCTCGGGATAGTCGTAGAAGCCGCGCTTGTTCTTGCGCCCGAGCCGGCCGCGATTCTCGACCACCTCGGTCAGCAGTCGCTTCTGGTCCGGGTCGATCGCGGCCTCGCCGAGCTGCGCCTCGGTGGCCTTGAGGATCTTCAGGCCGAGATCGAGCGCCACCTCGTCGTTGAGCGAGAGGGGGCCGACCGGCATGCCGGCCATGCGGCCGGCATTCTCGATCATGGCGGGCGGCACGCCCTCCATCAGCATCTTGTGGCCTTCCTTGACGTAGGCCAGCACGCAGCGGTTGGCGAAGAAGCCGCGGGCATCGTTGACGACGATGCCGGTCTTCTTGATCGCCCGCACGTAGTCGAGCGCGGTGGCCACCGCGCGGTCGCCGGTCTGCGTGCCGCGGATCACCTCGACCAGCAGCATCTTCTCGACCGGCGAGAAGAAGTGGATGCCGACGAACTGCTCGGGGCGCTTCGAGACCTTGGCGAGCCCCGAGATCGGTAGCGTCGAGGTGTTGGAGGCGAAGATGGCGTGCGCGGGCAAAGCCGCCTCGACCTTGCCGATCACCTCGGCCTTCACCGCGGGGTCCTCGAACACCGCCTCGACCACGAGGTCGCAATCCCCCAGTGCGGCGTAGTCGGGCGTGGCGGTGATGCGGGCGAGCAGCGCGTCGCGGTCGGCGGTCTTGGCCTTGCCGCGGTTGATCTGGCCGGTGATGAGCTTGTGGCAATGCGCCTTGCCGGCATCCGCCGCGGCCTGGTCGCGGTCGATGAGCACGACCTCCATGCCGGCCTGCGCCGTGACGTAGGCGATGCCCGCGCCCATGAAGCCCGCGCCGACGACGCCGACCTTGCCGATCTTCGAAGGCTCCACGTCCTTGGGACGGCGGGCGCCCTTGTTGATCTCGCCCATGGAGATGAACAGGGTGCGGATCATCGCCTGCGCCTCCTTGGTGCGCAGGATGTGGGCGAAGTAGCGGCTCTCGACCCGCAAGCCCAGATCCATCGGCAGCTGCAGGCCCTCGTAGACCGAGGCCAGGATCGCCTTGGCGGCCGGATAGTTGTCGTGGGTTTCGCGGCGGTAGATCGCGTTGGCCGGCGGCCAGATCATCATGCCGGCGGGCGAGTAGACTTTTCCGGAGGGCGCCTTGAACTTCGGCACATCCCAGGGGGCCACCGCCGAGCCGCCATCGCGAATCCAGGCTTTCGCCCGTTCGACGATCTCGGCCGCCGGGGCGACCTCGTGGGCAAGCCCCATGTTTCGGGCCGCGAGCGGACGGATCTGCTCGCCCTTGAACAGCATCTGCAACGCGTCGCCGGTCTGCATCAGGCGGGCGACGCGCTGGGTGCCGCCGCCGCCGGGAAACAGCCCGACCTTGATCTCGGGGAGCCCCACGCGGGTCTTGTCGTCGTCGGCCAGCACCCGGTGATGGCAGGACAGGGCCAGTTCGAACGCACCGCCGAGGCACAGGCCCTGGACGGCCGCCGCGAACGGCTTGCCGCAGGTCTCGAGCTTGCGGAACACGAGGCTGAGGCGGCGCGAGGCCTCGAAGAAGTGGCGCATGGCCGCCTCCTCGCCGTCCGCCGCCTTCAGGCGCTCGTACTCGGCGCCGAGCCCCTGGAGCATGGTGAGGTCGGCGCCGCCCGAGAAGTTGGGCTTGCCCGAGGTGACGACGCAGCCCTTGATGTTCGCGTCCGCGACGACGGCGTCGACGATGGCCTCCAGCTCGTCCATCACCGCCATGGTGATGACGTTCATCGAGCGACCCGGCATATCCCAGGTCGCGAGCGCGATGCCGTCGGCATCGGTCTCGAAACGGAAGTTGGTCTGAGCTTCGGTCATCGCTGAGCCTCGAAGTGTGCTGGGCCGTATCGGAATCTTAAGACGGAAGATCCATCGTAGGTGGTGAAGGCGTGCGGACGATGCTCCGAGCCCCACGGATTGATCCATGAATACGCTGGCTGCGCCGCGCCTTGCCTGCCGAGCCTGCCGCGACGGGACCGAACTCGGCTTCGCCTTCACCATGGCGTTCCAGCCCATCGTCGATGTCGCGAACCGACGGATCTGGGGCTACGAGGCGCTGGTGCGCGGACCGGGCGGCGAGGGCGCCGGCTCGATCCTGTCGCAGGTCACCGAGGAGACTTTGTACCGGTTCGATCAGGCCGCGCGGGTCAAGGCCATCGAGCTGGCCGGGCGCCTGTTCCCCCAGGGGAGCGACACCAAGCTGTCGATCAACTTCATGCCGAACGCGGTCTACGAGCCGGCGGCCTGCATCCGCGCCTCGCTGGAGGCAGCCCGCCGCGTCGGCTTCGGCCACGAGCGGCTGCATTTCGAGTTCACCGAGAACGAGCGCTTCCGCGACATCGCCCATGTGCAGACGATCGTCACCGAGTACCGGCGGCAGGGCTTCCTCACCGCGCTCGACGATTTCGGGGCGGGCTATGCCGGCCTCGGCCTGCTGGCGAACTTCCGGCCCGACCTGATCAAGCTCGACATGGATCTCGTGCGCGGCATCGACGCCGATGCGGGCCGGCGCACCATCGTCGGCGGGATCGTGCAGATCGCCCGCGGCCTCGGCATCGGGGTGATCGCCGAGGGGATCGAGACGGCGGCCGAGGCGCAAGCGCTGCATGGCCTCGGCATCGACCTGATGCAGGGCTACCATTTCGCGCGGCCCGCGCTCGAGGCCCTGCCGGAGGTCGCGGGGCTGGCGGCCGGGGGCACGCTGCGGCGCGTCGCCTGACGCCCGCCTCCCCCCGCTCCCGACCGCTTGGCGCATCCGACGAACCTGTATCCTACTTGGCCGGGATCGGCATGCCGCCCGGCGCGCCGCCCTTCTGGTCGCTGGCAGCCGCCAGCGTCAGCATGTTGAGGAGCCGCGTCACCACCGCCTGCGACAGCAGGTTGATCTCCGACTTCGGGTCGGCGTTGACGGCCTGGAACTTCTGATAGGTCGGGTCCTCGTAGATGGCGCCGAGGCGCTTCAGCTCGTCGAGGCTGAACTTGTCCGCGTACTGCTTCGACAGGCCGTCGAGCAGTTCGCCGCGCTGCTTGTCGAACTCGGCCCGGGCCTCCTTGCGCACGGTCTCGGCGCGCTCCTCGGGCATGGTCGAGACGGTCTTCTCCAGCGCGCCGCCGAAGCCGGTGTCGAGGTTCTTCAGCACCGTCTTCTCGGTCAGCGTCTTGGCGACCGCGAGCTTGTCCGAGGCGTCGTCGGCGCGGGCGCCGAGCGGCAGCGCGAGGGCGGCGGCAAGGCTCAGGGCGGCGATCTTGGTCTTCATCGTGGCGTCTCTCCCGTGTTGGTCTTTCTTCCCCGCGCCCGACGAAAGGGCGCGGCGTGGGAGGCCCTTAGCAGCGTTTGCGCGGAGAGGGCAGGGCGGCGCGGCGCCGCCCGCCCGGATCAGACCCGCTCGATGATCGTGGCGGTGCCCATGCCGGCGCCGATGCAGAGCGTCACCAGCGCGCGCTCCTTGCCGGTGCGCTCCAGCTCGTCGAGCACGGTGCCGAGGATCATCGCGCCCGTCGCCCCGAGCGGATGGCCCATGGCGATGGCGCCGCCGTTGACGTTCACCTTAGCCGGATCGAGGTCGAAGGCCTGGAGGTAGCGCAGGACCACCGAGGCGAAGGCCTCGTTGATCTCGAACAGGTCGATGTCCGACAGGTCCATGCCGGCCCGCGCCAGCACCTTCCTCGTGACATCCACGGGGCCGGTCAGCATCAGCGCCGGATCGGAGCCGATGTTGGCGAAGGCCCGGATGCGGGCGCGGGGCTTCAAGCCCGCGGCATCGCCGGCTTCCCGCGAGCCGATCAGCACGGCCGCCGCCCCATCGACGATACCCGACGAGTTGCCCGCGTGGTGGACGTGATCGACCGCCTCGACGTCCGGATGGGCATCGACCGCGACTGCGTCGAAGCCGCCCATCTGGCCCATCTGGACGAAGGAGGGCTTGAGCTGGCCGAGCGACTGCATGTCGGTGGAGGGTCGCATGTGCTCGTCGCGGTCGAGCAGGGTGATGCCGTTGATGTCGCGCACCGGCACGACCGAGTCCTTGAACAGCCCCTCGGCCCAGGATTTCGCCGAGCGCTTCTGCGACTCGACGGCGTAGGCGTCGCAGGCGTCGCGGGAGAAGCCGTACTTGGTGGCGATGAGGTCGGCGGAGATGCCCTGGGGCATGAAGAACGACTTCACCGCAATGGCAGGATCGACCGGCCACGCCCCGCCCGAGGCGCCGATGCCGATGCGGCTCATCGACTCGACGCCGCCGCCCACCGTCATGTCGTGCTGGCCGGCCATCACCTGGGCGGCGGCGAAGTTGATCGCGTCGAGGCCCGAGGCGCAGAAGCGGTTGATCTGCACGCCCGGCACGTGGGTGCCGTAATCGGCGACCAGCGCCGCGGCGCGGGCGATGTCGCCGCCGGCCTCGCCGACCGGATCGACGCAGCCGAGGATCACGTCGTCGACTAAGGCCGTGTCGAGGCCGTTGCGGTCCTTGAGCGCGCGGAGCGCCGTCTCGGCGAGACGTAGCGCCGTCACCTCGTGCAGCGACCCGTCCGGCTTGCCGCGCCCGCGCGGGGTGCGGACGTGATCGTAGATGTAGGCCTCGGGCATGTGCGCTTCCTCGTGTCCGTCCCAATCCGCGCGGTCTTCCCCTCCCCCTTGCGGGGAGGGGTCAGGGGTGGGGGTGGTGCAGGAGGCACCGGAACGCCTCATCCTGCACCACCCCCACCTCCGGCTCCTCCCCGCAAGGGGGAGGAGAGGGAGCCACGCGTTTAAAACGCCTCCGCCGCCAGCGCCATGGTCGTCTCCGACCCGGCCTTGATCCGCGCGAGCCTTAAGCTGGTCTCCGGCAGGGTCCGCTCCATGAAGAAGCGGCCGAGCACCAACTTGGCGTCCATCCGCTCGGCGTCGCGGCCCTCCGCCTTGGCCGCCAGCGCCGCCTTGGCGATCCTGCCCCACATGTAGCCGAGCACGACGGTGCCGAGCAGGTGCATCAGGTCGGTGGCACCGGCACCCGCGTTGTCGGGCTTCGAGAAGGCGTTCTGCATCAGCCACATCACCACCGCCTGGAGGTCGTTCAGCGCCGGCTGAAGGGGCGCGACGAACGGCTTCATGCCATCGTCCTCGGCATGGTCCTTGATGAAGGTCTGGACCTCGGTGAGGAAGGCCATCATCGCCCGGCCGCCGTCCTTGGGCAGCTTGCGGCCGATCAGGTCCATCGCCTGGATGCCGTTGGCGCCCTCGTAGATCATGGCGATGCGGGCATCGCGCACGAACTGCGACATGCCCCATTCCTCGATGTAGCCGTGGCCGCCGAACATCTGCTGCGCCTCGACCGCGTTGGCAAAGCCGCGATCGGTCAGCACGCCCTTCACCACCGGAGTCATCAGTCCGAGGAGGTCGTCGGCGAGTTGGCGCTCGGTGGCGTCCTGCGAGCGGTGGGCGATGTCGGATTGCAGCGCCGTCCACAGCACCAGCGCGCGGGCCGCCTCGTTGAAGGCGCGGATCTGCATCAGGGTGCGGCGCACGTCCGGATGGACGATGATCGGGTCGGCGACTTTCCCCGGCTCCTTGGCGCCGGTGAGCGCGCGGCCCTGGAGGCGCTCGCGGGCGTAGGTCACGGCGTTCTGGTAGGCGGCCTCGGACTGGCCGAGCCCCTGGACGCCGACGGCCAGCCGCGCCTCGTTCATCATCACGAACATGGCGTTGAGCCCGCGGTTCGCCTCACCCACGAGCCAGCCCTTGGCGCCGTCGTAGTTCATCACGCAGGTCGAGTTGGCGTGGATGCCCATCTTGTGCTCGATCGAGCCGCAGGACACGCCGTTGCGCGCGCCGAGCGAGCCGTCCTCGTTCACCAGGAACTTCGGCACGACGAAGAGCGAGATGCCCTTGGTGCCCGCGGGCGCGCCCTCGATCCGGGCGATGACGAGGTGGACGATGTTTTCGCTGAGGTCGTGCTCGCCCGCCGAGATGAAGATCTTGGTGCCCGACAGGCTGTAGGAGCCGTCGGGGTTCGGCACCGCCTTGGTCTTGAGGAGCCCCAGATCGGTGCCGCAATGCGGCTCGGTGAGGTTCATGGTGCCGGTCCAGGCGCCCTCGACCATCCTGGGCAGATAGGTCTCCTTCTGCGCCTGCGAGCCGTGGACGAGGAGCGCGGCGATCGCCCCCTGGGTCAGACCGGGATACATGCTGAGCGCGAGGTTGGCGCCGGAGACGAAGTCCTGCATCGCCGTGTTGATCACGTGCGGCAGGCCCTGGCCGCCGAACTCCTCCGGCACCGACAGGCCCATCCAGCCGCCCGCGGCGTAGGCGTCGTAGGCCTGCTTGAAGCCCTTCGGGGTCGTGACGCTGCCGTCCGGGTGTCGGGTGCAGCCCTCGCGGTCGCCCGGCAGGTTGAGGGGGGCCAGCACCTCGCCCGCGAGCTTGCCGGCCTCGGACACCACCGCCCGCAGCACGTCCGACGAGGCGTCGGCGAATCCCGGCAGGTTGTCGTGACGGTGGATCGCCAGAACGTCTTCGAGGAGGAACAAGGTGTCCTCGACCGGGGCCCGATAGCTCGGCATCGCGTCCGCCTCCCGCAGGAATCTTCTGGCAGGCCGCCACCCGGGCCACACCGATAGTTCATATGTAAACTATCTCTCCGGAGCGGCGCAAGGGCCGGCCGCGGTTTCCCCGATTTCAAACACGGATTGGTGAAGCGTCGCTTGAACACGCACCACCGTCATTCCGGGGCTCGCCGCAGGCGAGAACCCGGAATCCACGACTGGCCGCGACGATGGCAGCTCGAACCGGGCACCCCTCATCACGGGTGATGGGGTGGACGGCCCCCGACGGCATCGTGTGTGCCAGATTGAGGTCGTTGCAGATCTCAAGCGAGGAGGCCGTCCATGGAGCA
>NZ_JACHOP010000025.1 GCF_014199935.1 Methylorubrum rhodinum | reverse complement strand
CCATTCCGGGACGGTCGGCGCCCCGCGCCTGGTCCGGGTGGCCACCCGGACCAGGCACCCCGCGGCTGCGGGACAGCCTCTTTCTAGCAGAGCCCAAACAGACAATTCCGGGGCCGCGCAGCGAAACCCGGAATCCACGACTGAACGTGACGTTTCGCTGAGCCGCGCATCGCGGGTGGACTCCGGGTTCGCCTGCGGCGCCCCGGAATGATGGTGTCCGTGTCAACGGGTTCCGTGACGGAACGAGCGGCATGGCCCTCGCCACAAATTGATGACATCACGCGCGCAATCGCCCCCGAACCCGACGCGCCGATGATCCCCATGACCGCCCCCATCGTCATCCTGGTCGAGCCGCAACTCGCCGAGAACATCGGCATGACCGCCCGCGCCATGGCGAATTTCGGCCTGTCCGAACTGCGGCTGGTGGCGCCCAAGAACGGCTGGCCGAAGAAGGGCGTGCGCGAGGCGGCCTCCGGCGCCACGCACGTGCTCGATGGTGCCAAGGTTTACGCCACGCTCCCCGAGGCGATTGCCGACCTGCACGCCGTGTTCGCCACCACGGCGCGCGAGCGCGGGCAGATGAAGCGCGTCTTCGCGCCTGAGCCGGCGATGGCGGAGGTCGCCGGGCGGATCGGGGGCGGCGAGCGGATCGGGCTGATGTTCGGGCGCGAGCGGGTCGGGCTCACGAACGACGAGGTGTCGCTGGCCGATGCCATCGTGACCTTCCCGGTGACGGAAGAATTCCCCTCGCTCAACCTTGCGCAAGCCGTGCTGCTGATGGGCTACGAGTGGCGCCGCGCCGCGGGCTTGGCCACCCTGCGGTTCTCCGGTGAGATGCTCTCGCCCCCCGCGACGCGGGAGGCGATGCTGTCGCTGTTCGCGAGCCTTGAGGCGACGCTGGAGCGGGCCGGGTTCTACCCGCCGGAAAAGCGCGAGATCATCGCCCGCAACATGCGCGACATGCTCCACCGCATGAGCCTGACCGAGCAGGACGTGCGGACGTTTCGCGGGGCCCTGCGGGCGCTCAGGCCCCGCGGCGAGACCGATTAATCGATCCGGACCACGATCTTGCCGACATGGCTCGCCTCGGCAAGCGCCGCCAGCGCGGCCGGCGCCTGATCGAAGGCGAAGGACTTGTCGATCACCGGCTCGATCCCGTGCAGCGCGATCACGCGGTTCATGTCCTCGAACATCTCCCGCGAGCCGACCGCGACGCCGCGCACGAGGCAGCTCGCGCCGAGAATCGCCAGCGGATCGATCGCCTCACCCTGCGCGAGCAGGCCGATCAGCCCGATATGGCCGCCGGGCCTGGTCGATGCGATGGAGCGCGGCAGCGTGCCGGTGCCGCCGACCTCGACGACGTGATCGACGCCTGCGCCGTCGGTCAGGCGGCGCACCTCGCGCTCCCAGTCCGGGTGGCTGCGGTAGTTGACGGTCTCGTGGGCACCGAGCGCCTTGGCCCGCTCCAGCTTGGCGTCGCTGGACGAGGTCGCGATCACCCGCGCGCCCGCGGCCTTGGCGAACTGGATCGCAAACACCGAGACGCCGCCGGTGCCGAGCGCCAGCACGGTCTCGCCGGCCTTGAGCGGCTTGCAGCCGTACAACGAATTCCAGGCCGTCACGGCGGCGCAGGGGAGGGTGGCGCCTTCCTCGAAGCTCAAGTGATCGGGCAGGCGCACGAGACCATCGGCGTCGAACACCTGATATTCGGCGAGCACCCCGTCGATCGCGCCGCCGAGCGCAGTGTGCCACATGTCGTCCACCTGCGCGCCGCCGAGCCAGCTCTGCGAGAAGATGCCGGCGACCCGCGCGCCGCCCTCGAACCGCCGCACGCCCTCGCCGACGGCGACGACCTCGCCGGCTCCGTCCGAGACCGGGATCAGCCGGTCGAGATTGACCGCGAAGGGGTATCGGTTCTGCGCGATCAGCAGATCGCGATAGTTGAGCGCGGCGGCGCGCATCCGCACCAGCACCTGACCGCGCCCCGGCTCGGGCTTTTGGCGCTCGGCGAGACTCCAACTGTCGAGCCCCTTGGCGGCGGACATCTCGTAGGCGCGCATCGAGCGTTCTCCGTAGCTGCGTCGCGTCCGGATATGGGGAGAGGACGCCCGAAGACGACCTTTTGCGTAGCAGCCTCGGCTCCCCGTCGAGCCCCGTCGCTTGTCCGGTGCCGCGGGGGAGGGTTGGCGATCATGTCGTTCAGCCTTGACTGTACGTTTGCGCTTAATCTATCAGGTATAGCATCATGCATATTGATCGATGTGAGCCTGCCTTGAAGCGCCTCCTCTCCCGGTTCGCACCGCTGCTCGCCGCCGTACTGCTGTCCGCCCCGGCCCTGGCATCGGACCACGGCGTCGACACCGAGCACCTGTTCGGCTTCACCGAGGGCTCCGACATCGGCGCGCCGCCGGAGAAGGAACTCGAATCCGAGACGACGGCGCGGCTCGGCAAGCGCGGCGGCGCGTTCCGCGCGGTGGATTCCGCCCTGGTGCTGAAAGTGCCGCTGAGCGACCGTTTCCGCCTCGCGCCGGGGCTGGCTTTCGCGGGCTACACTCTGCGCGGCGTGCCGGGCCTCGACGACCGCGAGGTGGCCGCGTTGGCGGGCGGCTTCATCGAGACGCGGGCGCGAATCTTCACCCGCGAGGAGGCGCCGTTCGGGCTGACCCTCAACACCGTGGTCGGCGCGAGCCGGCTCGACGCGGCGACGGGGCTCGGTGCCCGCGGCGTCTCGGTGGAGGCGGGACTGCTGATGGACCGGGAGATCGTGCCGGGCGAGCTCGTGGCCGGCCTCAACCTCGTCTACGCCCTCGGCCGCTCACGGCTCGACGGGATCGCGGGCGACCAGCAGGCCTCGAACCTTGAGGTCTCGGGCGCGGTGGCCAAGCGTTTCGGGCCGGGCTTCTTCCTCGGGCTGGAAGCTCGCTACCTGCGCGCCTATTCCGGCCTCGGGCTCGATCGCTTCGCCGGGCAGGCGGTCTATCTCGGACCGACGCTCTACAAGGAACTGACGGAGGAGACCTGGATGTCGTTCACCTGGGGGACGCAGGTCTCGGGCAGCGAGGCGAGGGCGGGCGAGGACCGCGACCTGACGAACTTCGACCGCCATCAGGTGCGGCTCAGGATCGGCACGCATTTCTGAGGGCCGATTCGACCATATTCCCCAATCGAACCCCTTCGTCCCGAGGTACCGCGAAGCGGAGGCCTCGGAGGAGGGCTCCAGCCGTCGCGCGATCCCCGGATCCCTCCTTCGAGACTGCCTTGCGGCATTTCAGGATGAGGGCTTTGGTAAGGGCTAAGATACCGAAATCCGCGCGAGGATCGCCCCGTCGCGGATGAGTGCCGAAGAAACCGCCAGAGCATCGTCCCGAAAGGTGGATTCCGGCTTTTGGAAAAAGCGACCCTCTAGCCGCCCGGCTTCTTGTCGGCGGAGCCCGGCGCGTCGCCCGGCGCCGGAGCGCCCTTGGGCAGTTCCGGGTTCTGCGGGTTGTGCGGCGCCGCCACGGGGGCGGGGACCGGCTCGGCCGGGGCGGGCGGGTTCTCGGCGGTGGCGGTCGGCTTGTCCGGCTCGGGCAGGCCGTCCTTCAGCTTGGCGTTGATCTTTTCCAGATCGTCGGGCTCGGGGTTCAGGTCCTTGGCGTGCTGCCACTGGAACTTGCCCTCCAGCCGCCGGCCGGTGCGCCAGTAGGCGTCGCCGAGATGGTCGTTGATGGTCGGGTCGCCGGGCTTCAGCTCGACCGCCTTCTCCAACTCGCGCACCGCGTCGTCCCAGCGGCCGAGGCGGAAATAGGCCCAGCCCAAGCTGTCGATGATCATGCCGTCGCGGGGGGAGAGATCGACGGCCTGCTTCAGCATCTTGAAGCTCTCGTCGATGTTCATGTTCCGATCGACCCAGGAATAGGCGAGGTAGTTGAGCACCTGCGCCTTGGCGTTCGGCTGGGTCGGCGGCAGCAGGGTCAGGGCCTTCTTGAGGTCGGCCTCGGCCTCGTTCCACTTGCCGGCGCGCTCGTAGGCGGTGCCGCGGAAGTAGTAGAGCGTCCAGTGGTTGGCCTCGCTCCCCGCCGGGATCAGCTTGATCGCGCGGGTGTAGGTCTCGGTCGCCTCGGCGAATTTCTTGCGCGAGCGCTGCACGTTGCCGAGCGCAGAGATGACGTCGATGTTGTCGGGGTTGGCCTTGAGCACGCCGTTGAGGTGCTCCAAAGCCTCGTCGCCGCGGCCCATCTGCTCGAGGTTGAGGCCGATCTGGATGTCGGCGTTGAGCTTGAGCGGGGAACTCGCCGGGATCTGGGCGTAAGCCTCGTTCGAGCGCTCGGTCTGCTTCATCCGGTCGAGGGTGTCGGCGAGCGTCAGCCGCGCCACCGCGTGCTCGGGGGCGAGGTAGAGGGCGAGCCGGAGATAGACCACCGCCGGAAGCTCGTCGCCCTGCGTCGAGCCGGCGGAGCCGAGCCCGTAGAGCACTTCCGCCGCGCCCTCCTGGGCCGAGGCGATCAGCGGCGGCAGCGGCTTGCCGGCCTTCAGCTTGTCGAGGGCGTCGGCCACCATCGGGTGGCGCGGCATCGTCTTCTCGAACTGGCTGTAGGCGTCGATGGCCAGATCGGTGCGGCCGATCCCGGCGGCGAACCGGGCATAGGCATCGACGATGCGCAGCGTGTTGTGGTCGGCCTCGAACGCCGCCTTCAGCTTGCGCTCGGCCTCGGCTTTGTCGCCAACCAGCGCGGCGATCAAGCCGGCATGGTAATCGCGAAAAACGTTGAAGTAGCGTTCGCCGCGCAGGCGGTTCAGCGTCTCGTTGGCGCGCTTGCCGTCACCCGCGCCGGCATAGGCCCAGGCGGTCAAGAGCGTCGCAGTGAGGTCGGCCGCCGCGCCCTTGCCGCTGCGGGCGAAGCTCTGGCGGGCCGGCGCATACTGCCCGGCCTTGAGCTGGCGGACGCCGAGCGCCAGTTGCGCCAGACCGTTCGAGCCTTCGCGGGTGGCCAGCCGCTCGGCGGCGCGGAAGGCGTCGGTCATGGCGCCGTCGGCCAGGAGCGAGACGAAGGCCCGCTCCAGAAGCTCGGCGTTGCGCGGGTCGCCCTTCACCGCCTCGCGGTAGAAGCTCGCGGCGGCGGCCGTGTCCTTCGAGGCGCCGGCGATGTAGGCGGAGAGGAAGTTGCCTTCGAGCGATTCCGCCGGCTCGTATTCGGAGATCGGCGAGGATTCCCGCGATTGCAGCGCGGCGGCCGGCAGGCTGCCGGCGACCGTGCCCATGAGCATCAGGGCGAGCGCGGCGGCGCTCCGGCGGGCGGTGGTTCCGTTCATGATCACCAGACGCGGCTCCTGCGGCGCCGCGCGAGGGTTGCCCCTGGTCGTCGGCCGGCGCCGTTTCGGCGGGGGACACTGGACTCGTTCCGCCATGACCGCAAGGCGAAAGGATGGCGCGGGGAGGGGGCTGAATTGACGCTTATGCGTCGTCCGCGATCTCGGCTTTCGCGTCCTCGACGAGGCCGGCGAGGCCGGTATCGACCTCAGAACCGAGCAGCGCGCGCTCGGCGGCCGTCAGGTCCTTCGCCCAGGCGCCGCTCCCGAAGCCCTCGCGGCAGCGGGCGCGCTCGGACTCGATGGCGGCTTCCGTGCCCGCAGGGTCGGCGCGCATCGCAGCTATGAGCCCGAACCACGCCGCCCGCTCGACCACGGCGAGGCGCGCCCGCAGCCGCATCTCCACCGCGCGGGCCGGATCGACCGCGCCCTCCTCGTTCTCGGCCATCGTCAGCCCCCGTTGCGCCGCTGCTCGCAGCGTGTCTTCACGTAGGTCTTGGTATCGTTCGGCGTGTGACCGGCGCTGGCGGCGAGCACCGGCCCCTGGATCAGGCATTCCTGCAGGGTGTGCGCGGGGCCGACGATGATGTCGAGCGCCGTCTCGCGCGAGCAATCGGGCACCTCCACCGTGGCGGCGCAGACGAGGGCGACGACGAGGATCGGGTTCATGCGGGGTCGGCCTCCGGGCGGGGTCCGACCGCCAATGGCCGGGATGGGAAGGTAGAACGGGCCGGCCGCCTTAGGCTTCGAAAAGTCCCGTGAAGCGGCTGCGTCACAGCCGCACGCTCGAACGACAGCACCGCCCTAGCCGATCGGATGAGCGGCAGCGCCGTGTAGCCGGGCGCGAAGAGCGCCCCGCGGAGCGGGCCTCGGCTCAGGCCGAGGCCGTCTAGCGGAGCGAGAAGCCTAAGGCCGCGGACGCGGCCGCCGGCGCCTGAGGCCAACCAAGAAAGCAGGCCCGTTCGGGCCTGCCCCAAAAAAGTCGCAAGATCGGCCTGTCTTCCGCGGTTCCGGACAAGGTCGTTGCAAGGAGGCGACAATGTCTTTCGATGTGATCCTGACGAAATCCGCACAGGAACTCGGTGAGAGCCGCGGTGTTCTGCCGGACCTCGAAGAGCGGACCCGCGACGAGATCGCGGAACTGCCCGGCGAAGGCCTGGAAGAACTGGAGCGGCGGCTGTTCCATGCCTTCGCGCTGGACGACGGCACCGAAGTGATCTGCTCGCTGACCGCGGACGGTTCCGTCCGCGTCGATGCCTGCGAGGCGGACGCGGCGGCCTGAGCCGAGGGTCGGAACCGGTGCGGGAAGCGCCGGATTGCTCCTCCCGACAGACGACCCGTCGAGGAGGAGACATGTCCCAGGACACCGTCGGCATCGAGGCCGACTTCGCGACCCGCGACGCCGCTCACGCGGCCAAGAGCCGGCTCGTGCGCGCCGGGTTCGCCCGCAACAGCATCGACATCTTCCGCAGCGGCGACGGCTTCGTGGTGCGCGTGCCGATCCGCGAGGAAAACCGGGCGCGGGCCGCCCGCCTGCTCAAGGGCACGGCGCTGGTCGAGCGGGCCAAGCAGGGCGGCTGGGCCGCCGCCGACCGCGTCGGCAGCCAGCCGCTGCTGGCTCTCGCGCTCGCCGGGCTCGCGGGTTTCGCCCTCTACGGGCTGACCAACCGGCGCTGAGCGCTCACAGACCCTCAAAGAAGCGGTTGCCCGGCCGCTTCAGCCCGAGGTGGTCGCGGAGCGTCGTGCCCTCGTACTCGCTGCGGAACAGGCCGCGGCGCTGCAACTCGGGCACGACGCCGCTGCAGAAATCGTCGAGCCCCTCAGGCACGAAGGGGAACATGACGTTGAAGCCGTCGCAAGCCCCGCCGTGCAGCCACTCGACCATCCGGTCGGCGATCTGCTCCGGCGTGCCGATGAAGCTCAGCCCGCCATAGCCGCCGACCTTGCGGGCGAGTTCGCGCACGGTGGCACCGGTGCGGCGGGCGTAATCGACGATCTGCGCCTGCCCGCTCTTGCTGGCGTTGGTTTCGGGAATCTCAGGGAGCGGCGCATCGAGGTCGAAGCCCGAGGCGTCGGTGCCGAGCCGGACCGAGAGGTTGGCGAGTCCGCTCTCCACCGGCACCAGCGCATCGAGCCGCGCCTTCTTCTCGCGCGCCTCCTCTTCCGTGCCGCCGACCACGACGAAGGCGCCGGGCAGGATTTTCAGCTCGTCCGGCGCGCGGCCCGCGGCACGCATCCGGCCCTTCACGTCGGCGTAGAATTTCTGGCCCGCCTCCAGGTTCGAGGCCGAGCCGAACACCATTTCGGCGGTCTCCGCCGCGATCTGCCGCCCGGCGTCGGACGCGCCGGCCTGCACGATCACCGGCCAGCCCTGGACCGGACGGGCCACGTTGAGCGGGCCCTTCACCTTCAGAAACTCGCCCTTGTGGTCGAGGGTGTGCAGCTTGTCGGGATCGAAGAACAGCCCAGCCTCGACATCGCGCACGAAGGCGTCGTCCGCCCAGGAATCCCACAGCCCCGTCACGACTTCGAAGAACTCGCGGGCGCGGGCGTAGCGGACCGGGTGGTCGAGATGGGCGTCGCGCCCGAAATTCAGCGCCTCGTCGGGATTGCCCGAGGTCACGAGGTTCCAGGCCGCGCGGCCCTTCGAGATGTGGTCGAGCGAGGCGAACTTGCGGGCGACGTGATAGGGCTCGTTGTAGGTGGTCGAAGCGGTGGCGATCAGCCCGATCCGCTCCGTCACCATGGCGAGCGCGGGCAGCAGCGTCAGCGGATCGAACGAGGTGACGGTGGCCGAGCGTTTGAGCGCCTCCATCGGCATCTTCATCACCGCCAGATGGTCGGCCATGAAGAACGCATCGAACTTCGCCGCCTCCAGCGTACGGATGAAGCGCACGAGGTGATCGAGGTTGAAGTTCGCATCCGGATACCCACCGGGATAGCGCCACCACGCGGTGTGTATGCCGATGGGGCGCATGAAGGCGCCGAGGTGGAGTTTCTTTTTGGTCACGGGTTCACCCATGCTCGGCCCCAGCTGTGGTTCGCTTGATGGAAGAGATATGGTGCGAGGGATTGAACGTGACACGGCCTAAAGTGGCCCTATGTGTTCCATCAGATCGGTCCTACCGTAGCCATCATAAAATAGTAGGCCTTAAGTCAGGCATCGCACGACACCACCTCATGCGGCAACAATAAAACAACCACCAATTAGAATTTAGGCAACGCCTATATGGATACTTCTGCGAAAACAGCTGATTATAAGGTAGAGGCTGCTAAAAATCTGCAGGAAGTACTCGATAGTTTGTCTGCTATTTTCGAATTTATCGACGACCGTGTGGGCTGGCCTTCAGATTTGCTGGAAAAAGGCACTTTTGAAATTGTATTTAGCTTAAAATTCACGCCAGCTCTGGACGACCACATCAAGGACGATGCCGTATGGCACGTCCTAAATGAATGCGCGAAATCCAATAATTTTACGACGAAATATTTTATGCAGCGCATGCGATCATATTTACGAGAATTTACAAACAAAGCTCCAAGTTCATTGGTCGCAATTTTACAAGTAAATCGCATGGCATATATGAGCTTTCCGCGCTTTACTCATTCGATAGATGGAGATATAAAATTTTCAGCAAATCTGAAAAAAGCCGATCAGTTGGCCCTCGCCAAACATAACTCAAATAAGTTGACACTAGGCTTGCATGATGATTTCATTTTTGCCACCACAAATATACAAGCAACGGATCATCGCTTAGCAATCGATAGGGCAGATCGCAAATTTAAGTACGGGCTTGGAGTGCTTAATCTGGTTTATCGCGGATACGGTGTTACTAAAAGATTCGGATACCCAAACGCTCCCATCGGGAGCTTTCTGTCAGCATCGTCAATATTTATAGTAGACCGAAAAAGACGCAAAATCGGATCTTATTTCTCGGACAATAACTTTCCAAGGAATTTTAAGCGCAATTTTACGTATCGTGATGAGTTTGATGATGATGCATCCAAATTTGCGGCACGCTACATAAAGCAATTGAACAAGATTGATTTTAAAGACAAGTTTGTGCAGTCTGTAATCTTATTTCAAGAAGGGCTTGAGGCGCCATCTGTAGACCTAGCTCTACTCAAATTTTGGACCGGCATCGAAATAATTTGCTCAAAAGATTCCAAAGAAGAGTCAAAAAAAATCATCGAACGAGCAAGTTCAATATTTAAAAATCCTACATATATCTACAAAAGACTTAGCTTTATGCAGGATTTTAGAAATAAAATTGTTCATAAGGGCACATCTGGGGACCATGCTCTTCTTTGCGCTCAATATGGAAGTATAATATTGGCTGAATTAATTCGATTTTGTCTTTTCAACAAGCATAAATTTTACCATCACGAGCAGATCATCAATTATATGTCGATGCCTATGAATCAAGCAGATTTAAATAATATGATGAACCTAGCGAAGAAGCGCCTTGCCTCGTTGCCAAAATAGATGCCGCCTCGCCAGATATAACATCATACGCAAACAAGATATAAATTAGATATCCAACTCAGCCCCATCGGCAAACGCCGCCCGCTCCGTAATGAACGCGAACCGCGCCTCCGGCTTGTTCCCCATCAGCCGCTCCACGGTGTCGCCGGTCGATTCCCGCGCCTCGTCCAGAACCGCGACGCGCAGGAGTGTGCGCTTCCTCGGGTCCATCGTGGTCTCCTTGAGCTGGGCGGGCATCATCTCGCCCAGTCCCTTGAAGCGGCCGATGTCGACCTTGGCGCCTTTGAACACGGTCTTGATGATCCGCTCCTTGTCGGCGTCGTCGCGGGCGTAGGCCGACTTGGCGCCCTGGCTCAGCCGGTAGAGCGGCGGGATCGCCAGATAGAGGTGGCCCTTGTCGATGAGCTTCGGCATCTGCCGGTAGAAGAAGGTGATGAGCAGCGAGGCGATGTGGGCGCCGTCCACGTCCGCGTCGGTCATGATGATGACCTTGTCGTAGCGCAGGTCGCCCTCGCGGAAGTTGGCGCCGGTGCCGCAGCCGAGCGCCAGCGTCAGGTCCGAGATGAGCTGGTTGGCGCCGAGCTTGTCGCGGCTGGCCGAGGCGACGTTGAGGATCTTTCCGCGCAAGGGAAGCACGGCCTGGGTGGCGCGGTCGCGCGCCTGCTTGGCCGAGCCGCCGGCCGAGTCGCCCTCGACGATGAAGATCTCCGAGCCCGCGGTGCCGGCGGCCGAGCAATCGGCGAGCTTGCCGGGCAGCCGCAGCTTGCGGGTGGCGCTCTTGCGGGCGACCTCCTTCTCCTGGCGGCGGCGCAGGCGTTCCTCCGCCCGGTCGATCACCCAGTCGAGCAGCTTGTTGGCCTGGGCAGGCGAAGCGGCGAGCCAGTGGTCGAAGGCGTCGCGCACCGCCGTCTCGACGATGCGGGAGGCCTCGACGGTCGCGAGCTTGTCCTTGGTCTGGCCCTGGAATTCCGGCTCGCGGATGAAGACCGACAGCATGGAGGCGCAGGTCGCCATCACGTCGTCGGTGGTGACCGCCGTCATGCGTTTGGCCTGGTTCACCCGCTCGGCGTGCTCGCGCAAGCCCCGCAGCAGCGCGACGCGCAGGCCGGCCTCGTGGGTGCCGCCCTCGGGGGTCGGAATCGTGTTGCAGTAGGAATGCGACACGCCGTCCTCGGTGACCGTCCAGGCCACCGCCCATTCGAGCGAGCCGTGCGAGCCGGGCTTCGTCACCTTGCCGGAGAACATGGCGTCGAGGACGAGCGCCTTCCCCTCGATGTCGCGGGCGAGATAGTCGGACAGGCCGCCGGGGAAGCGGTGGACGGCCTCGGCCGGCACGTCCTCCAGGCCTTCGAGCAGCGCGGGAGCGCAGCGCCAGCGGATCTCGACGCCACCGAACAGGTAGGCCTTGGAGCGGGCCATCTTGAACAGGCGGCGCGGATCGAACTTGAGTGAGCCGAAGATCTGCGCGTCGGGGTGGAAGCGCACCCGCGTGCCGCGCCGGTTCTGCACTCGGCCGATCGTCTCGATCGGCCCCTGCGCGTGGCCGCGGGAAAAGGTCTGGCGATAGAGGGTCTGGTTGCGGGCGACCTCAACCTCCAGCACGTCGGAGAGCGCGTTGACCACCGAGATGCCGACGCCGTGCAGGCCGCCGGAGGTCTCGTAGACCTTCGAGTCGAACTTTCCGCCCGCGTGCAGCGTGGTCATGATGACCTCGAGCGCGGACTTGCCCGGAAACTTCGGGTGCGGATCGACCGGAATGCCGCGGCCGTTGTCGGTGACGACGAGGCTGCCGGATTCCTCCAGTTCCACCTCGATGAAGCTCGCGTGGCCCGCGACCGCCTCGTCCATGGAATTGTCGATCACCTCGGCGAAGAGGTGGTGGAACGCCCGCTCGTCGGTTCCGCCGATATACATGCCGGGCCGGCGCCGCACCGGCTCCAGCCCCTCCAACACCTCGATGGCGGACGCGTCGTAGCCGGCCTCGGCCGGCTCGGGCGTCGGCACCGCGGCGAGCTTGCGGCGCTCGGCCGGCTTCGGCTCCGCCAGCGGCAGTTTTTCGGCCTGCGGCGGCTTGCCCCCCGGCCCGAACAGGTCGCGTGCCGGATCGCTCACGCGACGGCTCCTCGAATCGGGGCGGAGACGGGCTGCATGGCTCTTCATACCCTCTTGATACAGGAACAAACGAGAAACAAAAAGCGCCCCTTCGGCCCTCGTGTCCCTGTCGCATCGGCTCGAAAGCCGGTGTTCACTCGTCGGCGCGACACTTCCAGTGCCGCAGTTTCGCATGGCGACGGCGCCGCGTTCAAACCGGCGAGCGCGAGGCCGTCACACCAGTGATGCAAGCGGATGGTTAAGGAGGGCTGACCGAGCCGGAGCGGAACCGATGTGCGAGTTCGCACGTTGTTCCGAAAACGTCAGCTTGACCATTGGGAGATACGCCGATGACCGCTGCTGCGCAGGCCCGCCATATCTCTCTCGTGCGGCTGGAGCGCGCCGCCGGTCAGGCCTTCGGCTATGAGGACCACGAGCCCGCCTCGGTGCCGCGGGGCTCTCTGACGCTGGCGCATTCGGGCTTCGCCCTGGCCACCATGGCGACGGCGCTCGCGGCGACGATCACCTACTTCGTCTGACACGCTCTTCGACGCATCCGCGAGCCTCGCCTCACGCCGCCCTGACGCGCGTGGACGGGGCATTTCGTCGTTCCGGTGGCGCAGAATGAGGACGGGGCGGTCCGTCCTCCCGCCCCGGTCCCAAAGACCTACTTGTCGTTCAATACCTTGATCGGATCGGTGCGCTGAGCCGGCGACGGTTCCTTGGTCAGCGCGCTTCCGGTCTTGCGCTCCGGGGGGGCCTTGCCGCCGCCGACCGGGCTCTGGGCCGAGGCATCCTGGCCCTGCGAGGGCACGGTGCCGCTGGCGAGTTCGAGGCAGGTCACCAGCTCGACATAGGAGGGCGAGCCGCCGGCCTTGAATTGCTGCGAGCACTGGGTCTTGGCGGCGCCGGGGAACTTGCTCCAATTCTTCTTCAGCTCGTCGTGCGCGCTGCGCTCGGAGCGCAGGCAGCCCTCCAGGCTGGCGTTGTCGCTGATGCTGACCTGGGCGCGCTGGGCCGACTTGCAGGTCGATTCGACGTCGAGCCTGGGCGGGCCGTCCTCGGCGAAGGCGGGTACGGTCAGCGCGGCAAGGCCGAGGGCGGCGAGGAGCAGGCGGGTCGTCATGTCGGCTCGCGGAAGGGCAGGGGCGTTCGTGAGCCTCAACGCGCGAGAGGCCGCGACGGGTGTGGTCGAGCGCAAAATTCCTGTGACGATGTCAGGCATGCGCCGCGCGAAGCGCCGCGTCGAGATCGCGAAACAGGTCGTCCGGGTCCTCGATGCCGGTGGAGAGCCGCAGCAGATCGGGCGGGCAGGGCGTGGTGGGGCCCTCGACCGAGGCGCGGTGTTCGATCAGGCTCTCGACGCCGCCGAGCGAGGTCGCCCGCTTCCACAGCCGCACCCGCGCGGCGGTATCGATCGCCGCGGCCTCGCCGCCCACGACCCGGAACGACAGCATGAAGCCGAAGCCGCCGCGCATCTGGCGCGCCGCCACCGCGTGGCCGGGATGGTCGGGCAGGCCCGGATAGAGCACGGCGCTCACCCGCGGGTGGTCGGAGAGACGTTCGGCCAGATGCTGCGCCCCGGCGCACTGGGCGCTCGCCCGCAGGGGCAGGGTGCGCAGGCCGCGCATCAGCAGGTAGGCCTCGAACGGCCCGAGGATCGCCCCCCAGGTCGCACGGATCGCGACGATCCGCTCCCAGAACGCGTCGGCCCGCGCGGCGGCGAGCACGCCGGCGACCACGTCCGAGTGGCCGTTCAGGATTTTGGTGGCCGAATGCATCACGAGGTCGGCCCCGTGCTCCAGCGGCCGGGTCAGGATCGGGCTGGCCGCGGTGGAATCGACGGCGAGCCGGGCGCCGGCCGCATGCGCGATCTCGGCCACGCCCGCGAGGTCGGTGACAGTGCAGAGCGGGTTGCCCGGCGTCTCGGCCCAGACGAGCCAGGTGCGGCCGGGCACGATGGCGGCGCGCACCGCACGAGGATCGTCCATCGCGACGAAATCGACCGCGAGGCCGAGCCGGTCCGCCTCCTGCCGCAGCCAGCGCTTGAGGCCCCAATACATCACCTCCGGCGCGACCACGTGGTCGCCGGGCGAGAGCGCTGAGAACACCGCCGCCGCCGCCGCCATGCCGGAGCCGAACAGCAGCGCGCCGGCCTGCGCGCCTTCCAGCGCGGCGATCACGCCCTCGGCTTCCCGCACGGTGGCGTTGTCGGGCCGGGCGTAGGAGAAGCCCGAGCGGTAGGCGTTGTCGGCGTCGCGCAGGAAGGTGGTCGAGAGGTGGAGCGGCGGCACCACCGCGCGGGTCACGGGATCGATATGGCCCATCGCCTGCGCAGCGAGCGTGCGCGGGCTCCACTCCGCGGCGGAGAGCGGAGCGGGATCGTCGCCCCGGCCTGCATCCAAGCCTGCATCCAAGCCTGCATCCGGATCGGTCTCGGGCGCGTTGGTCCGGCTCATCGCATCCTCACACGGTCTGTCCCGCGGGCTTGAGCGAAACCCCGGTTCCGGGCAAGGCGGCGTATCGACGGACGGAGCATCATACGGCGCATGACCACCCTGGAGGTTCCCGAGCGGCCGGCGCTTTCGCCGCTGCCCCGCCTCGCCGCGGCGATCCTGCCGGTGGTGCTGACCGCGGCGATCGGCTCGCTCGCCACCGGCTCGAACATCGAGACGTGGTACGAGACGATCCGCAAACCCGCCTTCAACCCGCCGAACTGGCTGTTTCCGGTCGCCTGGACGGTGCTCTACGCGATGATCGCCGTCTCGCTGTGGCGGCTGCTCGGGGCGCAGCCAGTGGCGGGCCCGTCCCGGCGGGCGTGGTGGCTGGCGCTCGCGGCCTTCGCGGCCCAGCTCGTCCTCAACGCCGCATGGACCCCGGTCTTCTTCGCCGCACACGAACTCGGGCTCGCCCTCGTCGTGGCCCTGGCGATGCTGGTGATGATCCTCTGGACGATCCGCCTGTCCCGGCGCTTCGACCGGGCGGCGGCGTGGCTGCTCGCGCCCTACGCCGCCTGGGTCAGCTTCGCCTGCCTGCTCAACGGCGTGATCTGGCAAATGAACTGACGGCGAGACTGTCGTGTCCGCCTCGGCTCGCTCCGGAAGCCGGTGCGAACCGTCCGGGCCGATGCTCTATGCCGCCAGCGCCCGCGACACCGTCGAGCGCAGATCGGCGAGGGAGAACGGCTTGGTCAGCACGTCGGTGACGATGGCGTCGAGGCCGCGGGCGCGCTCGCGCTGGTCGGCGAAGCCGGTCATCAGCAGGATCGTCAGGTCGGGATAGTCGCGCTTGGCCGCGAGCGCCAGCGCGATGCCGTCCATCAGCGGCATGCGGATGTCGGTGAGCATCAGGTCGAAGCCGCCGGCCGCTTCGGACAGGCGGTCGAGCCCGTCGCTGCCGTCGATGGCGGTGACGACGGAGTGGCCGTCGAGTTCGAGGCCCCGCTTCAGGAAGCCGCGCAGGGTGTCCTCGTCATCCACGAGCAGGATGCGCGCCATGACCGGCTGCCCTCTACCAATCCTCGATCGAATTTCGCGTCAGCCGACTGATCAAGCGCAGCGGCGGCCTGTCAAGCCTCGGTCTCGCGCTCGAGTTCCATTTGTCGCGTTTTCAGCAGAAGTGTCACCGATTTATCGGGAATTTCCGCTCGCAACGAGCCTCTGCTCAAGCGCCGCCAAACAGGTCGGGGTCGGTGCTCTCGTAATCGACGAGGCCGACGAAGGGGAGCTGGCGGAAGGCGTGAGCCGCGTCCATGCCGTAGCCGACCACGAACACGTCGGGGCAGGTGAAGCCGACGAAATCGGCATCGATCGTCACCGCGCGCTTGCCGGGCTTTTCCAGCAGCACGGCCGTCAGCACCCGCTTGGCGCCGCGGGCCATCAGCAGGTCCTTGGCGAAGACCACGGTGCGGCCGGATTCGAGGATGTCGTCGACGAGCAGCACATCGCGCCCGCGCACCTCGCTCTGCACGTCGCGCAGGATCTCGACCTGGCCCGAGGACACGGTCGAGGTGCGGTAGCTCGACAGATGCACGAACTCGACCTGCGGCGACAGTCCGGCCCGGTGCAGCGCCCGCAGCAGATCGGCGGCGAACATGAAGCTGCCCTTGAGCACCGCGACGACGAGGAGATTCTCGGGTTTGGCCGAAACGATCTCGCGCGCGAGCTCGTCGTTGCGCTTGGCGATCGAGGCCTCATCGAACAGGACGCGGACGCGTTTGGATGCGGTGCTCATGCGGATGGGGGGACCTGGGACGCTCGCGGCCGATGCGGGAGGGCTGTGGTGCACGGCAGCATAGCACGCGCGACCGGCTCCGCCACCGTCGGGCCGATCAGGGCTGCTCGCTGGCTGTGGGTGCCGACGCGGCTTCCGCGAAGCGCACCTCGATGCTGTGCCCCTTCGCGGGCGGCGCCGACAGGCTCGCCTTGAAGCGGGCGCGCTCGCCGGGCTCCAAAGCGGCGCGGGGGCCGGGCACGCTCCAGCGGTAGAGCGACTGGCCAAGCGCGTCGCGCACCTCGATCTCGACCGGCGGCACCGCCACGCGCTCGCGGGCGACGCCGACGAGATCGCCCTCGACCACGAGCCGGGCCGGCTCGGCGCCCTCGGCCGGGGTCTGGAAGGCGGCGACGTCCGAGAGTTCGATGCCGCGCAGGTTCACCGTCAGGCCGATTCCCGCGTAGATCGCGGCGGTCTGCGGCATCGCCCGCACCACGGTCGCGCGGCCGAGCAGCGCCAGCGGCAGCAGGGCGGCGACGGCGAGACCGGCCGCGAGCGACGGCGAGAGGCGGCGCGGGCCGGCCCGCTTGGGCTTCGTCTTGGCCTTCGGCTGCGGACGGCGGCGCGGCGCCGGGGGCTCGGATGGGTCCGGGGGCGGCGCCTCCGTCGCGGGTGCCGCGGCGACCGGGGGCTCGTCGATCACGGCGGCGTCGAACGGGTCCGGCTCCGGGTTCAGCTCCGCCATGAGTCCGGCGGCCACGTCGTCGGGGCCGATGAACCACGTCTCGCGGCAGGCGGCGCAGCGGACGGAACGGCCGGAGGCGCCGACCTTCTCGGCATCGATGCGGTACTCGCTGGCGCAGGCCGGGCAGACGATCAGCATGGGGATACGCGGCCGAGTCCGGGGCGGCGGGTTGCCGCGCGCTCGAAAAGGACACAAACGTTCTCCCCCAGTAGGGTTAACCGGCCGTGAAGCCGGTCCCGGAAGCCCTTTCCGAGTGGCCTGTGCCGTGGGCCGATGACGCGTCAGGTGGAGCGAGCGAGCCTTGTCGGCTGGGAAGAACACGGGCAGCCTGCTCTCCGGCGCGGAGGAGCCCGTCGTCCGGTTCGAGAGTGTCGGCATGCGCTACGGGCTCGGATCCGAGGTGCTCTCCGACGTGAGCTTCGAGATCGCGCCCCATTCCTTTCAGTTCCTCACCGGACCATCGGGTGCGGGCAAGACCACGCTGCTGCGCCTCATCCTGCTGTCGGTGAAGCCGACGCGGGGCCTCGTCTCGGTCTTCGGCGAGGAGGTCAGCGGCATCTCGAACGACGCGCTGACGGGCCTTCGCCGCCGCATGGGTGTGGTGTTCCAGGATTTCCGCCTCCTCGACCACCTCACCACCTACGAGAACGTGGCCCTGCCCTTGCGCGTGCAGGAACGCGCCGAGGCGAGCTACCGGGCCGAGGTCGTCGAGCTTCTGCGCTGGGTGGGCCTGGGGGAGCGCATGCACGTGCTGCCGCCGCTCCTGTCGGGCGGGGAGAAGCAGCGCGCCGCCATCGCCCGCGCGCTCATCGCCCGGCCCGAATTGCTGCTCGCCGACGAACCCACCGGCAACGTCGATCCGAGCCTCGCCCGGCGCCTGCTGCGCCTGTTCATGGAGTTGAACCGTCTCGGCACCTCGGTGCTGATCGCCACCCACGATTACGGCCTGATGGACCTCGTCGATGCCCGCCGCATGGTGCTCGGCGAGGGCCGCCTGCGGATCGAGAACTGATGAACGAGGCCCGTCCCGCCGCTCCCTCGCGCTCCGCGCCGGCCGCCGAGCCGCCGCTGCCGGCGAACCTGCGGCGCAACGCCCCCCTGGTGCCGACCGATTCCGCGGCGAGCCGGGCGCTCGCTGCCGTCATCGCCATCCTGACCTTCCTGGCGGCCCTCTGCGCGGGTGCGGCCGAGATCGCCGTATCGAGCGCCGGCCAGTGGCAGGGCAGCGTCGCCCGCGAGGTGACGGTGCAGGTCCGCCCGAGTGCCGGCCACGACATCGAAGCCGACGTGAAGCGCGCGGAATCCATCGCCCGCGGCCATCCGGGCATCGTCGGCGCGCGCGTCTTCACCAAGACCGAATCCGAGCGGCTGCTGGAGCCCTGGCTCGGCAGCGGCCTCGATCTGTCGGACCTGCCCGTGCCGCGGCTGATCGCCCTCACCCTGCCGCCGGACGCGCGCCCCGACCTCTCGACCCTCCGCAACGCGCTGTCCGAGGCGCTGCCGGGGGTCGCGAGCCTCGACGACCACGCGCTCTGGCTCCAGCGGCTCTCGGTGATGGCCAACACGCTGGCCGGCATCGGCATCGGCGTCGTCGCCCTGGTGCTGATCGCCACCGGGCTCGCCGTCGTCTTCGCCACCCGCGGCGCCATGGCGGGGAACCGCGAGGTGGTCGAGGTCCTGCACTTCGTCGGCGCCGACGACGCCTACATCGCCAAGGCGTTCCAGAGCCGCTTCTTCCGCCTGGGGCTTCGCGGCGGCGCGCTCGGGGCGGGGGCGGCGCTCCTCGTCTGCGCGCTGGCGGGGCTCGCCGCCCGCGCGTGGCGCTCCGGCCCGGCGGGGGAGGAGATCGCGGCCCTGTTCGGCACCTTCCAGATCGGCTGGCAGGGCTACGCCGTCATCGTGATGATCGGCGCGATCGCCTCGGTCGTCACGGCGCTGGTTTCGCGGGTGACGGTGCGGCACTTCCTGCGCTGACCGGCGGCGCGGAGCGTCGGCCCGAACGGTGGGTACCGGCTCGGGAAAAGCCGATGCGGCGCTCGGGAAGGACCGTTAACCTTTCGTCAAGCATTGCGGACCGAATCTTCGCCTCCATGATACCGCAATGAGCCGCTGTCCTGTCGCCCATGTCCGCGCGCACGCCATGTCGGAGGCCGGGTCCGACGCAAAGTCCGACGATGGTCGGCGCCCTGGCCCTGAAGCCGTGGGAGCCGCTCGGCTGGTCCTGGTCCGCCGCCTCGCCGGTGCCGTTTCGGATGCGTGAGGTGCGAAAAGCCTCCCGGGGTCGCCTGCTCCTGCGGCTCGTCGCCGGTCTCGGTCTCCTCGGCGCCTTGGCACTGGCGGGCGGCTTCTTCGCCTTCGTCACGACGATCGAGCGGGCCGAGCGCCCGGCCATCGGCCGGACCGACGCCATCGTCGTGCTGACCGGTGGGGCGCAGCGTATCGGCGACGCCATCGACCTCCTGGCCAACGGCAACGGGCGGCGTCTGCTGATCTCCGGCGTCAACGAGCGCACCAGCCGCGAGGAGATCGCCCGGCTGAACCCGAACCAGCAGCACTGGATCGATTGCTGCATCGATCTCGACTACCGGGCGCGCAACACCATCGGCAACGCGATCGAGACCCGCCGCTGGATGCGCCGCCACGGATTCACCAGCATCGCGGTGGTGACCTCGAACTATCACATGCCGCGCACCCTGGTGGAACTGCACCACGCGCTCGACGAGGGCGAGACGGTCGTCCCCTATCCGGTCGTCTCCGACGGCTTCGACATCTCCCGCTGGTGGGCCGATCCGGCTGCCGCCCGGCTCGTCGGCGCCGAGTATGTCAAGTTCCTCGTCGCGTGGCTGCGCACGCAGGTCGAGTCCGACCCGGAGCAATCCCACTTCGCCGTCCTCGTCGGCCGCCGCAAGCCGGTGAAGATCGTGGCCGAGCGCCTGATGCGCGAGACGAATTGATTGTCCGCACTCCCGTCCCAGCGAGACGAGGCCGGGGCCGAGGAGCGGGATTCCTTGGTGAGCGTCGAACGGAGCACAGGACGGCTTCGGCGTCGCCTCGCAACGGCGAAGGGCGTCACACCTTCTTTTCGAGCGCCGCCTTCACCTGCATCAGCTGGTCCCAGACCACGCCGGGGCTGGTGCCCATGAATTCGAGGCCGGCGGTGACGCCCCAGTAGATCCCGAACAGGATCACCGGCACGAGGATCCAGCCCAAAATCTCCTCGCCGCGGTGGCGCGCCCGGCGGCGTCGGCGGCGCTGCTCGCGGGCCGACGGCTTGGTTTGTGTCGGAGCGGGCGGCGTCGCGACCGGCCTGAGGGGCTCCTCCTGCGCGTCGCTCGTCATTCGTCCCCCATCTCGCTCGACACCGCGGCGCCAAACTGCCCGCGATGCCGCTCATATCCGCAAGGCGGCACGGGAACGCAACCCGCGCCGCCTCGACCCTCACACCTTCAGCGGCACCTTCGGCACGGTACGGACGCCCCCACCGGACGAACCGCCCGTCGGGCCGCCCTTGCCGCCATCGCCCTTGGTCGCCTTCTTGCGCGGCGCCGAGCGGGGCTTGGATCGCTTGTGGCGCTTGGCGGCGTTGGTCACGTCCTTCTCCGGCTTCGGGGTCACCGGGCCGGCCGGGAACTCGAAGCCGAGGCTGCCCTTGCCCCTGGCCAAGACTTTGGCGTCTTCGCCCTCCGGCCGCTGGAGCACGACGCGCACGGCGCCGCCGTCCTTCAGCTTGCCGAACAGCACCTCGTCGGCCAGCGGCGTCTTGATGGTGGATTGGATCAGGCGGGCCATGGGCCGGGCGCCCATCGCGTCGTCGTAGCCGTTCTCCACCAGCCAGTCGCGCGCCTCGTCGGACAGCTCGATCGTGACGTTGCGGTCGGCGAGCTGGGCTTCGAGCTGGAGCACGAACTTGTCGACGACCTTAGCCACGACCTCCTTCGGCAGGTGGCCGAACGAGATGATCGCATCGAGGCGGTTGCGGAATTCCGGCGCGAACAGCCGGTTGATCGCCTCCACGTCGTCGCCCGTGCGCTTCGACTGGGTGAAGCCGTAGGCCGAGCGCGCGAGGTCCGAGGCGCCCGCATTCGACGTCATGATGATGATGACGTTGCGGAAATCGACCTGCTTGCCGTTGTGGTCGGTCAGCTTCCCGTGGTCCATCACCTGCAGCAGGATGTTGAACAGGTCCGGATGCGCCTTCTCGATCTCGTCGAGCAGGAGCACGCAGTGGGGATGCTGGTCGATCCCGTCGGTGAGCAGGCCGCCCTGGTCGAAGCCGACATAGCCGGGGGGCGCACCGATCAGCCGCGAGACGGTGTGGCGCTCCATGTACTCGGACATGTCGAACCGCAGCATCTCGACGCCGAGCGACGAGGCGAGTTGCTTGGCCGCTTCCGTCTTGCCGACGCCGGTCGGACCCGCGAACAGGTAGGCGCCGATCGGCTTGTCGGGATCGCGAAGCCCGGCGCGGGCGAGCTTGATCGCCGAGGTCAGCGCCTCGATGGCGTTGGTCTGGCCGTAGACGACGCGCTTGAGGTTCTCGGTCAGGTTCTTGAGCACCACCGCGTCGTCCTTCGACACGGTTTTGGGCGGGATGCGCGCCATCGTCGCGATGGTGGCCTCAATCTCCTTGACGCCGATGGTGCGCTTGCGGCGCGCCTCCGGCACCAGCATCTGCGAGGCGCCGGTCTCGTCGATCACGTCGATCGCCTTGTCCGGCAGCTTGCGGTCGTTGATGTAGCGCGCCGACAGCTCGACCGCGGCCTTCACGGCATCGGTCGTGTACTTGAGCTTGTGGAACTCCTCGAAATAGGGCTTGAGCCCCTTGAGGATTTCGATGGTGTCCGGCACCGACGGCTCGTTGACGTCGATCTTCTGGAACCGGCGCACCAGCGCGCGGTCCTTCTCGAAGTACTGGCGGTACTCCTTGTAGGTGGTCGAGCCGATGCAGCGGAGCGAGCCCGAGGCGAGCGCGGGCTTGAGCAGGTTCGAGGCATCCATCGCACCGCCCGACGTGGCGCCCGCACCGATCACGGTGTGGATCTCGTCGATGAACATGATGGCGTTGGGGTGCGCCTCGATCTCCTTCATCACCTGCTTGAGGCGCTCCTCGAAGTCGCCGCGGTAGCGGGTGCCGGCGAGCAGCGTGCCCATGTCGAGGGAGAAGACCGTGGCATCGGCCAGGACTTCGGGCACCTCGTTCTGGATGATTTTTCTCGCGAGGCCTTCCGCAATCGCCGTTTTTCCGACGCCGGGGTCGCCCACCAACAGCGGGTTGTTCTTCTGACGGCGGCACAGCACCTGGATCGTGCGCTCGACCTCCGAATGGCGGCCGATCAGCGGGTCGATCTTGCCGTCCTTGGCCTTCTTGTTGAGGTTGACGCAGTAGGCCTCCAGCGCATCGCCCTTCTTCTTCGGGCGTGCCTCGCCGTCCTCGCCGCCGCCGCTCGGCCGCTCGGATGGGCCCTCCTCCTCGGCGCCGCGCACGGGCTTGGCCTCGGAGGCGCCGGGGCGTTTGGCGATGCCGTGGCTGATGTAGTTCACGGCGTCGTAGCGCGTCATGTCCTGCTCCTGCAGGAAGTACGCGGCGTGGCTCTCGCGCTCGGCGAAGATCGCGACCAGCACGTTGGCGCCGGTCACCTCCTCGCGGCCCGACGACTGCACGTGGATCACCGCGCGTTGGATCACCCGCTGGAACCCCGCCGTCGGCTTGGCGTCCTGGCGGCCGTCGCCGGTGAGATTCGAGAGTTCGGTGTCGACATACTCGACGAGGTTGCGGCGCAGCACGTCGAGTTCGACGTTGCAGGCCCGCATCACCGCCGCGGCGTCCTGATCGTCCACGAGGGCGAGCAGGAGGTGTTCGAGGGTGGCGTATTCGTGGCGGCGCTCGCCGGCCAGCGCGAGGGCGCGGTGGAGGGCTTGCTCGAGGCTACGTGAGAAGCTGGGCAATGCTCTGGCCTTCGCTGGATGCCTATTTCTTTTCCATAACGCACTGAAGCGGATGTTGGTGCTTGCGGGCGAAATCCATCACCTGCGTCACCTTCGTCTCCGCCACTTCGTAGGTGAACACGCCGCACTCCCCCACACCGTTCTGGTGGACGTGCATCATGATCTGGTAGGCGTCGTCGTGGCTCTTGTTGAAGAACCGCTCGACCACGTGAACGACGAACTCCATCGGGGTGTAGTCGTCGTTCAGCAGCAGCACGCGGTACAGGCTCGGCCGTTTCGCCCGCGGCTTGGTGCGGGTGATGATGGCGGTGCCGGACCGGTCGTCGTCGCCCGGGCCCCGCGGGGTCGAGGCCGCGACGACGGGCCGGAGCCCCCGCTCCGCCCGCGATGCCGCGCCCTCCTGGATCGACGTAACAGTCATCTGAATCGCAGCGACCTTGTTGGCGGTCTTTGGTGTCCGCCCCCGGCGGGAGCGGCGCCCTTGAGAGGCAATCTATAGGCCGGAAAACGAGTGCGCCAGTGAGGTGCGTGAAACTGTCCGTGCCTCGGAAGGACGATTGTGCCCCACCCATTTTTAGGACGTGGAGCGACGACGACGGGACGAACGAGCGAGATCGACCTGATCACCTCGACCATCTTGATCGCCGCCCGAGGCCGATCTCCGCGCCGCGTCAAAACCTCTTCACACCCGCTTAACCCCTGAGGCAAAACGACGATCTCGTTTCCATGTTGCACAGCATTAACGCCCGCGTAACCGCGTCGCGCCTACCGTGGACATCAGAGAGTGCGGAATGCGGCCAGCCGGCCATCCGCGGATGACTGGTGCGAGCCGGGCCTGAGCCCCGGCGGTCGAGGCGAAGGTTTCGAGATGCGTCGCGTAGAAGGCCGGACCACGGGGTCCCGTGCTGCCGCCGTCGTGCTCCTGGCGGCGGGCATCCTCACCGCGGCGGTGGCGCCCGCCGACGCGAGGAAGCGAGGCGGCCATCATCGCCCGGCGGGCGGCGGTTACAGCCCCCCCTACGCCGCCATGGTGGTGGACGTGAAATCCGGCCGCACGCTCCATGCGGTCAACGAGGACGCCCTGCGCCACCCGGCCTCGATCACCAAGGTGATGACCCTCTACATGCTGTTCGAGCAGCTGGAGAAGGGCCGCTACGAGCTCGATTCCGACCTGTCGATCTCGGCCAACGCCGCCATGCAGGCGCCGTCGAAGCTCGGCCTGCGCCCCGGCTCGACCATCACGGTCGAGGAGGCGATCAAGGCGCTCGTCACCAAGTCGGCCAACGACGTGGCCTGCGCCATCGGCGAGAACATCGCCGGCTCCGAGCCGCGCTTCGCCGAGATGATGACCCGCAAGGCCAAGTCGCTCGGCATGGGCCGCACCAACTATTCCAACGCCTCGGGCCTGCCCGATCCGGACCAGATCACCACCGCCCGCGACCTGACGATTCTCGCGCGTGCCATCCAGGACCGCTTCCCGCGCTACTACCGCTACTTCCAGACCCGCTCCTTCGCCTTCCGCGGCCGGGTCATCGGCAACCACAACCGGCTGCTCGGCGCGGTCGAGGGCGTGGACGGCATCAAGACCGGCTACACCCGCGATTCCGGCTTCAACCTGATGACGGCGGCCCGGCTCGGCGACCGGCAGATCGTCGCGATCGTGCTCGGCGGCAAGTCGGGCGCGAGCCGCGACCGGATCATGGCCGACCTCGTCCGCTCCAGCCTGCCCCGCGCCTATGCCGGCGCCCGCCAGACCGCCCCGGTCACGGAGGTCGCCGAGCGCGGCCGCCCGGCCGTCATCGCGGAAGCCGGCTCGCGCACCCGCACCGAGATCGCCTCGGCGGACGACGAGGTCGAGACCACGAGCTCGACCAGCATCGCCCCGCCGGCCTCCATCGGCACCACCACCCCCGGCATGCGCCGCCCTGCGCTCCAGGCACTCCCCGGCGCCGCCCAGGCCTATGCCGGACCGGCCGCCCAGGCGCCGTTCCCGACGGCGGGCGGCAAGACCACCGCGCGGCTTCCCGCCGTCGAGGGCGTCGCCTCCCGCACCGAGGCTCCGCCGAAGGACGCCCGCTCCGACGCCTTCCGCCCGGTCACGCCGACCCCGTGGGTGATCCAGCTCGGCGCCATGGACGACGAGGACAAGGCCAAGTCGATGCTCTCCGAGGCCCGCAGCCGCACCGGCGCGCTGGCCAAGGCCGCCCCCTACACCGTGCGGGTGACGCATGGCGGGACCACGCTCTACCGCGCCCGCTTCTCCGGCTTCACCGAGCAGGGCGCCGCCCAGGACGCCTGCGCCGCCCTGAAGAAGAACGGCTTTACCTGCTTCGCGACCCGGAGCTGATCTTCCCCTCTCGGACCCTCGTTGGGTTCTGAGTCTGGCGCTCTCCTCCCCCTTGCGGGGAGGAGGGAGGAGGTGGGGGTGGTTCAGGATCAGGCGCCGCGGTGCCATCTGCCCGACCCCCACCCCTGACCCCTCCCCGCAAGGGGGAGGGCAAGGCCCGTCCGTTCGACGGCGCCAAAAAAATCCTAAAAGAATCTGACAACGCGCGTGGAGTATCAGCGATGTCGGTCCAAAAGCCTGTCCCGCGCCGCGTTGACGCGCGCCGCCCGTTCGACGCTGCCGCCCTGATCGGGATGGGCGCTCTTCATCAGCGCCCGATGGGCCGCGCGGACCTGCTCCAGGGTCGCCCCGCGCTCAAGCCCCAGGACCTGATAGGCCTCCTGCTCCGACATCGTCCCTGGCTTCGCCGGGCGGCCCGGCCGCGGGTCCGCATCGCCATCAGCGTCTACACGCCAGCCGGGATGCCGGCGGTCGAGATACGCCTGTAAGAGTCCCGCGCCCTCCGGGTCGTTGCCGGCCAGCAGCAGCGACAGCTCGGCGAGGTCGGCGGACGGCACCTCCGACAGGCGGCGCCCCGCATACGGCCCCACGAAGACGTGGCCGTCGAGCGGCGTACCGTCGGGCGCGAGGTCGAGTTCGACGGAAGCCGTGCGCCGCCGCTCGGGCCCCGGCTTCCCGCGCAGGCCCGGGATCCGCTGGAGCACGCCGTCGCGCCCCTCGTGCAGCCACACGCCCGCGAGGCCGATCACCCCCGCGAGCACGAGGCTGCCGCGCAGCGACAGCAGGAAGGCCGCGGCAAACGCGGCGTAGCCGGCGAGCCGGCGCGGGGTGAGCCCGAACGGAAGGCGCCCGCCGCTTCGGCCGAGCCACCAGAACCCGACGAGCGCCAGAAGGCCGAGGGCGATGAGCATTCTGGGGTCTTCGACCGGTTTGGCCTGCGGGTAAAGCGGATGTGGAGCCGCTGGGCCGCAACGTTCGACGAAGTGCGTTCGCTCCGGACGCCTTCGCGATCCGTCCCCCACCCCCGTCATTCCGGGGCCGCGCAGCGGAACCCGGAAACCACCCGTGACGCGGGATGCTCGGCCTAAGCTGGACCGTCGTGCCCAGTCATGGATTCCGGCTTCGCTTCGCGCCCCGGAATGACGGCGGTGGGGATAGCTCGCCTCACAAGCGCGACTGCGCCACGTCGGCGGTCGTCACCCGCACGGTCCGCACCCGCCCGTCGCGCTCCACCAAGAGATTGACCGGCTTGTCGAGCCCGGCCTCCTCGACGACCGCGGTGAGGTCGGCCAGCCGATGCACCGGACGGCCGTTGGCGCCGACGATCACGTCGCCGATGTCGCCGGTGCGGCGATCGATGCCGGTAAGGCCGGCCTGTGCCGCGGGCGAGCCCGGCAGCACCTGCACCACCACCACGCCGTCGATGCCCAGCCGCGCCGAGGCCGCCTCCTGGCCGGCGATGATGCCGATGCCGGGGTTGCGCACCCGGCCGTTCTTGATGAGGTCGGGCACCGTGCGGTTGACCACATCGACCGGCACCGCGAAGCCGATGCCCGCGCTCGCGCCCGAGGGCGAGTAGATCGCGGTGTTGACGCCGATCAGCCGCCCGGCGGAATCGAGCAGCGGCCCGCCGGAATTGCCGGGGTTGATCGCCGCATCGGTCTGGATGACGCCGGACAGCTCGCGGCCCTCCTGCGTCGGCAGTCGGCGCTGGAGGGCGCTGATGACGCCGGTCGTGAGCGTGTGGTCGAGGCCGAACGGGTTGCCGATGGCGAAGGCCGATTGCCCGACCTTCAGGTCGCTGGAGGTGCCGAGTGCCAAGGGCGGGGGCATCTTGGCCACGCGGCCGAGCTGGAGCACGGCGAGGTCGTAGCTCTTGGCGGTGCCGACGACGCGCGCACTCACCACCTCGCCGGACGAGAGCCGCACCGAGATCGAGCCGCCCCCCTTGGTCGCGCCCTCGACCACGTGGTTGTTGGTCACGACGTGTCCTGCGGCATCCCAGACGAAGCCGGTGCCGGTCTGCGAGCCGCTGCCGCCCTGCTGCTGGCCGCCCTCCTCGCCCTGTCCGAACTGGCCGTACTCGTCGTCCGGCTCCATCAGGGCGCGCCCGCGGGCGGCGGCCTGGGCGAAGACGTGGACGACGGAAGGGGAGGCGCGGGCGAACAGCTCGACGGTGCTCTTCTCCGCCGCCGAGAGGTCGCCCCGCGCCGTCACCGCGCGGGGGCTGTCGGCGGAGTAGAGGAAGGCCAGGATGTAGGGCTGCGCCACGAAGGCGACGAGCAGGCCCAGCGTCACCCCGAGGGCGATGCGCACGAAACGATCAGGCACCGGACGGTTCTCTAAGGACGGGTCGGGCCGGCCTCGGCACCGAATCTGGGCTTAGCTGTGTCGGGTGTGGCCGGCTTTCAACGAATCCCCGTTTTCCCAATGCGGCCGGGAGGGTGCGGCAGCGCACGGTCACGCTCGGGCTTCCGGAGTAACCACTTGGTCACTGTTTCCCACGCAGTGTCGAAACACTGATGAAAAAGCATCGGTGGGCGGGCGCGGACCAATCCTTGGCCAAACCAAGGCAAGGTCGGCGCGAGGAACTGCGACGAAACGGTGGCCGCTCGGACGACGAGCACCCGAATTGATCGCAAAGCTGCCCCAGAGATGCTTGGATCACCCTGGAAGCTCTTCGCAGGTCGGCGCGATGACTCCGCTCGTCGCGCTCGCACTCTGCGGACGGACATAGTTCGGAAGGAAGAACAAGAGATGGAAACCGAAGCTCTCGAACGACCTGCAGACCTCACCATCTGGCGCACCCTGCCGGCCTCCTCGCCGCTGGCCCAGCCCGAGCGCTACGACACCCTGCGCGAGGCGCTGCAGGCCGCCCAGGGCGCGCTGCGCGACCCGGCCCAGCAGCCCTGGATCATCACCGAGGAGGGCGAAATCCTCTCCCCGAACTGGATCCGCACCTACCTCAACTGATCGGTTCCCCGACCGCGCGGGGATCGGACCCGGGCGCCGGTGCCGCCTCCGGCATCGGCTCCGGCCGGTTCACCAGCGTGACGAGGACATAGGACACGATCATCAACAGGAACCACGAGCCGAGCTTGGCCGCCGAGACCGGCGACCAGCCGGCCGCCTGACTTGGATAAATCCAGACGCGGGCGCCCGTGCCGATGTTCTCGGCGAGCCAGATGAACAGCGAGACCAGCCCGAAGCCGACGAGCAGCGGCATCGAGCGGTGCACGTGCCAGACCTTGAAGTGCACCACCGTGCGCCCGAACAGCAGGGCGGTGGCGGCAAACAGCACGAGGCGCAGGTCGGGCATGAAGTGGTGGCTGAAGAAGTTGAGATAGATCGCGCCCGCCAGCGGCAGCGTCGTCACCAGCGGCGGATGCCGGGTGAAGCGGAAGTCGAACAGCCGCCAGACGCGGGCGATGTACGAGCCGACGCTGGCATACATGAAGCCGGTGAAGAGCGGCACGCCCGCGATCCGCAAGACGCTCGCCTCCGGATAGATCCACGAGCCGGCCGCGGTCTTGAACAACTCCATCGCCGTCCCGACGAGGTGATAGAGCGCGATGACCTTCGCCTCCTCCCAGGTCTCCATGCCGAGCGCCAGCAGCGCGACCTGGATCGCGAGGGCCGCGAGCGTGAGGAAGTCGTAGCGGGTCAGCGCGGCGTCGGGCGGATAGAACAGGTACGTGCCGATCAGCAGCGCGCAGATCAGCCCTGCGAACAGGCAGGCCCAGCCCTGCTTCACCCCGAACCGCAGGAACTCGTAGGCGAAGGCGGTGAGCCGACCGCCGGCTTGCGCCCGCTCGCCGAGCCGGCGCTCCGCGGCGACAAAGCCCGCGAGGAACGGCCAGTTGCGCGCCGCGCTTGAGCGCCGCCTCGGTTCTGACTTCTCCATCGCTTCCTCCGGTGCGTGCCGTCACGCTTCAAACTTCACCGGAATGGACGAAAGCGGCGGTTTGGCGTTGCCTGTCCCCCGAGCCGCGCCAAGAATCGCGGACTCGTGATCTCAGGGGAGGGGGCGTGCGGGCCATCGCGGAGCGGGACAGGGTGGTACGGCGCGTGGAGCGCGAACTCGCCCGGCTCGATGGGCTGATCGCGCGGGCTCGCCTCAGGCGGCGCGTCTTCCGCACGCTGCGCGGCGGGCTTGGCGCCGGGACGACGTTGGTGGTTCTGCTCAAGGCGAAGGTCGCGGCCTCGCTCGGGTTGAAGCTGGTGATCGCCGCCCTCGTCGGGCTTGGGGTGGCGTGGCCCGTGGCCGTTCTGGTCTTCTTGTTCGTGGCCGGTGCCGTCGTGACGATCCTCGGCGCGCTCATGGGGGAGGGCGGCGTGAGCGGGAGCGACTTCGACTGCTCTTGGGATTGCGGGTGCAAGCGCGCGCGGATGAAGCGGCTCAAGCACTTGATTGCGCTACGCCGGGCGTGGCTCGCGGCGCCCACGGGACCGGCGCCGAGCATCCGCCGCGATCCGGGCTGGCATCGTTCCGTGCCAGCGAAGTGACAGCCAATCCTCCTATCGTTATGCCTATGTTGCTCGGAGCTCGAAACGGCGTACGCGATATCTATTTGTAGAATGACTGCGGTCTATTTATCTATTAATTACAATTAAAAACTCGCAAATTCATTCCGCATGAAGGGAAAAGTAGGTAATTTTGCGATGGATTACAAGCTTTTATGCTCTTTGTTGATTGGGCTCGCCATGGTTTCCTTCATGGCGTTAGCTTGCTTGAGGGCGATTTGGAGGTTTTGTGCCTGGGATGACGCACTAGCAAAAATAGAAGATTTGGACGGCATGGATCATGTTGATGAATGGGCGCGGCCTGTTGTTGTTTATGAATATAAGGGCGGTATTTACAAATTACGTCATCGATATACGCAATTTCGGGGTGGATACGAAGTGGGCGAGAGCGTTAACATATGCGTAAACCCGAAGAACCCAGCCAATTACGTGCTCACGGATTGGGCGGGCCCTGTGTTCGGGTTATTTTTCTCAGCGGTACTAGGGTATGTCTCGATAAAAGATTTGATTAAATTGCCTTTATGGCCATGACTTTGATCGATTTTTCTTATTCATGTTGAGCTTTGTTTTTGAGGTCTCGGCGCAGTCGTCACATCCTTCTGACCGCGTCGGCAAAGCATCGACGCGCATCGGGCGTTGGCACAGGCTTCGGCATTGCGCCGCGTCGGCGGACGAAAGGGCGAGAGCCACCCAATGGACAGTAGCCGCGTTTGGTGGCTTGCCTATAATGCCAAAAGAAATTTGCCGTCCTCCGACCCCGCCGAGACCGCCGCATGCCGTCACGCATCCCTGATTTCGCCTCGCTCAGCCTTTCGGCCGACGGCTTCAAGGCGCCCCCGCCGCCGGTGGGCGAGCCGTGGATGACGCCCGAGGGCATCCCGGTGAAGGGCTTTTATGGGCCCGAGGACCGTGAGGGGCTGGAGGGGATCGGCTCGTTCCCCGGCCTGCCGCCCTACCTGCGCGGGCCCTATCCGGCAATGTACGTCACCCAGCCCTGGACGATCCGGCAATATGCCGGCTTCTCCACGGCCGAGGATTCGAATGCGTTCTACCGGCGCAACCTCGCGGCGGGGCAGAAGGGCCTCTCGGTCGCCTTCGATCTCGCGACCCACCGCGGCTACGATTCGGACCATCCCCGCGTCTCGGGCGATGTCGGCATGGCCGGCGTCGCGATCGATTCGATCTACGACATGCGGACCCTGTTCTCCGGCATCCCGCTCGACGAGATGACCGTGTCGATGACGATGAACGGCGCGGTGCTGCCGGTTCTCGCCCTCTACATCGTCGCGGCCGAGGAGCAGGGCGTGCCGCCCGAAAAACTCGCCGGCACGATCCAGAACGACATTCTCAAGGAATTCATGGTCCGCAACACCTACATCTATCCCCCCAAGGGATCGATGCGGATCGTCTCCGACATCTTCGGCTATACGTCCAAGAATATGCCGAAGTTCAATTCGATCTCGATCTCCGGCTATCACATGCAGGAGGCGGGCGCCACGCAGGATCTGGAGCTCGCCTACACGCTCGCCGACGGCGTCGAGTACATCAAGGCGGGTCTGGCCGCCGGCCTGACCATCGACCAGTTCGCGCCGCGCCTGTCGTTCTTCTGGGCGATCGGGATGAACTTCTTCATGGAGATCGCCAAGATGCGGGCCGCGCGCCTGATCTGGGCCAAGCTCGTCAAGGAATTCGACCCGAAGAACGACAAATCGCTGCCGCTTCGCACCCACTCGCAGACGTCCGGATGGTCGCTTACCGCGCAGGACGTGTTCAACAACGTCACCCGCACCTGCATCGAGGCGATGGCGGCGACCCAAGGCGGGACGCAGTCGCTGCACACCAACGCGCTCGACGAGGCCCTGGCGCTGCCGACCGATTTCTCGGCCCGCATCGCGCGAAACACCCAGCTCTTCCTTCAGCAGGAGAGCGGCACGACCCGCATCATTGATCCGTGGGGCGGCTCCTACTATGTCGAGCGTCTGACCGCCGATATCGCCAAGCGCGCCTGGGAGCATATCCGCGAGGTGGACGAACTCGGCGGCATGGCGAAAGCCATCGAGGCCGGGATCCCGAAGCTCAGGATCGAGGAGGCGGCGGCCCGCGCCCAGGCGCGGATCGATTCCGGCCGCCAGACCATCGTCGGCATCAACAAGTACAAGCCCGACGACGAGATGAAGATCGAGCTGCTGCGGGTCGACAACCACAACGTCCGCACGATGCAGATCGACAAGCTCAAGCGCCTGCGCTCCGAGCGCGTTCAGGCCGATGTCGACGCGGCGCTCGCCGCGCTGACCAAGGCCGTGGATACCAGCGACAACCTGCTCGAACTCGCGGTCAACGCGGCGCGGGCCAAGGCCACGGTCGGCGAGATCTCGGAGGCGCTGGAGAAGGCCTGGGGCCGTCACCGCGCCGAGATCCGCTCGATCTCGGGCGTCTACAAGCGGGAGGTGGGCGGCATGTCGCCGGTGGTGGAGAAGGTGCGCGGCCTCGTCGAGGCCTTCGAGGAGAACGACGGGCGCCGTCCGCGCATTCTGGTGGCCAAGATGGGCCAGGACGGGCACGACCGCGGCCAGAAGGTGATCGCCTCGGCGTTTGCCGACCTCGGCTTCGACGTCGATATCGGGCCGCTCTTCGCCACGCCGGGCGAGGCCGCGCGGCAGGCGGTGGAGAACGACGTGCACATCGTCGGCGTCTCCTCGCTGGCGGCGGGCCACCTCACGCTCGTCCCCGAGTTGAAGGCGGCGCTGAAGGAGGAGGGTCGCGACGACGTGATGATCGTGATCGGCGGCGTGATCCCGCCGGGCGATTACGACGCGCTCTACGCGGCCGGCGCCTCGGCGATCTTCCCGCCCGGCACGGTCATCGCCGAGGCCGCGGTGAAGCTGCTCGGCGAACTCAACGAGCGTCTGGGCTACGGCGAGCGGCAGGCGGCGGAGTGACCCTCGGGCGGTGCCCCGGACGGCCTCGAGTCTGATCGTGCGTAAGGCCGTCATCGGCATGATGCCGGGCCGGACCCCCTTGGTGCGGCGCGGCACGTTGGGCTAAGACGTCCCTCACGGAACCCCTGCCGCCCGCAGACCCTGGGTCTGCGCGGGCGCGGACCGCCTTCGGCGACAACGGCTTGAGGCGTTACGCCTCCGGCCTGCTGCGCCGCGGCGGACGGGTGACCCGACATGCGCCGGCAGGCTCATGGAGCGGCAGGTTGTGAGAGGGATGGCGTGATGTCCGACGGGGGCCGGATTCTTCCAGTGATCCTGTGCGGGGGCTCGGGCACGCGGCTCTGGCCGGCCTCGCGGGAAAGCATGCCCAAGCAGTTCACCCCACTGGTCGATCCGAATTCCTCGACCTTCCAGGCCACGGCGCGGCGCGTGGCCGACGGGGCGGTGTTCGCCAAGCCCACCGTCATCGCCTCGTCCGAGGCGCGCTTCATCGTCGCCGAGCAACTCGCCCAGGCCGGCGTTTCCGCCGACATCGTGCTGGAGCCGGACCGGCGCGATTCCGCCGCCGCGGTGGCGGTCGCCGCGCTCCATGCCGCCCGGCAGGGGCCGGAGACGGTGGTCCTCATCCTGGCCGCCGACCACGTGATCGAGGACGCCGCCGCCTTCGCCGAGGCCGCCCGCCTCGCCGCCGCGGGCGCCCGGCTCGGCCAGATCATGACGCTCGGCATCACGCCCGTCCGCCCGGCCACCGATTACGGCTATATCCGCATGGGCGCCGCCGTGCCGGGCGCGCCGGGGGTCCACCGGGTCGAGCGCTTCGTCGAGAAGCCGGACGCGGCCGGTGCCGAGCGCCTGATCGACGAGGGCGCCCTGTGGAACTCGGGCTATTTCCTGTTCCGGGCCGACGTGATGATCGGCGAACTCGAAGCCTACGCCCCGCAGATCCTGGACGCCGCCCGCGGCGCCTTGGAGGCCGCCACGACCGATCTCGACTTCGTGCGCCTCGACGCCACCGCGTTCGCGCGTGCGCCGAAAACCTCGATCGACTACGCCGTGATGGAGCGGACCGACCGGGCCGGCGTGCTCAAGGTCGACTTCGCGTGGTCCGATGTCGGCACCTGGGATGCGGTGTGGCAGGTGCTCCACCGCGACGCGCAGGGCAACGCCGTGCGCGGCCGGGTCGAGCTGGTCGAGACCACCGGCAGCCTCGTTCACAGCGAGGGCGAGGGGCTCACCACCGTCGTCGGTCTCGACGACGTGATCGTGGTCGCGACGCCGGACGCCGTGCTGGTCTCGTCCAAGGCGCGCTCGGGCAAGGTGAAGGACCTCGTCGGGGTGCTGCGCGAGAAGGCGCATCCGGAGGCCGACGCGCATCGCCGGATGTATCGCCCCTGGGGCTGGTACCAGCGCATCGACATCGGCGAGCGCTTCCAAGTGAAGCGGATCATGGTGACGCCGGGCGGCCGCCTCTCGCTCCAGAAGCACTTCCACCGGGCCGAGCACTGGGTCGTGGTCAAGGGCACGGCGGAGGTGACGCTGAACGAGCAGATCATCCTCGTGCACGAGAACGAGGCGGTGTACCTGCCGATCGGCTCGATGCATCGCCTCTCGAACCCCGGAAAAATCCCGCTGGAGCTGATCGAGGTGCAGGTCGGCTCGTATACCGGCGAGGACGACATCATTCGAGTGGAGGACGTCTACGGGCGCTGACGCTCGGGCGTGGACGCCCGCGCTCCTTCACCCCGCGCCGATCGTCCGCCCGGCCAGATGCCGGGCGAGCCGCGCCACGCCCTCCCGGCCGGTCCGCAGGCCGAGCTTGGTACGGCGCCACAGGATGTCGTCGGGGGAGCGCGCCCATTCCGTGCGTGCGAGGTAATCGACCTCGCGGGCGGTGAGACCGCCGTCGAAGCTCTCGCCGAGATCGGCCATCGTGCGGGCATCCCCGAGCAGGTTCGCCGCGCGGGTGCCGTAGGCGCGGGCGAGGCGGCGGGCCAGCGGCTCGGGGAGGTAGGCGTTCGCCGCGCGGAAATCGGCGAAGAAGGCGTCGAAGTCGCTGCCCGCCATGTCGCCGCCGGGCAGCGGCGCGCTGCCGGTCCAGGCCGGCTTCAGGCCGGGCAGGGCCAGCTTCTCCAGGGCGTGCTCGGCGAGCCGCCGGTAGGTGGTGATCTTGCCGCCGAACACCGAGAGAACCGGCGGGCCGTCGGTGTCGAGTTCCAGCACGTAGTCGCGGGTGATGGTCGAGGCCGAGGCCGCCGCGTCGTCGTAGAGCGGGCGCACGCCCGAATAGCTCCAGACCACGTCGTCCGGCCCGATCGCGCGTGCGAACGAGCGGTTGATGCAATCGCAGAGATAGCGCGTCTCTTCGGGAGAGATTGTCACCCGACCGGGCCCGGCCTCGTGCGGCACGTCGGTGGTGCCGATCAGGGTGAAGTCGCGCTCGTAGGGAATCGCGAAGACGATGCGCCGGTCGGGCTGCTGCAGGATGTAGGCGTGGTCGCCCTCGTAGAGCTTGCGCGTGACGATGTGGCTGCCCTTGATCAGCCGCACCTTCGGCTGCGCCTCGACCGAGAGCGTGCGCAGGAGCGTCTGCCCGACCCAGGGACCGGCGGCGTTGACGACGATCCTGGCCCGCACGCGCTCGCGCCGCCCGGTCTCGGAATCGTGCAGGGTCGCGGTCCAGGCGCCGTCCTCGCGCAGGGCGGATTCGACATTGGTGCGGGTGCGGATCGCGGCGCCGCGCTCGGCCGCGTCGAGGGCGTTGAGGACGACGAGACGGCTGTCCTCGACCCAGCAATCCGAATAGGCGAAGCCCCGCGTCAGCCGCGATTGCAGCGGCGCGCCGACGCCCTCGGCGGTCAGGTCGAGGGATTGCGAGCCCGGCAGCGCCCGCAGCCGCGAGAGGTGGTCGTAGAGGAACAGCCCGATCCGCAGGAGCCAGGCCGGGCGCAGGCCGGAATCGTGCGGCAGCACGAAGCGGAGCGGCCAGATGATGTGGGGGGCGAGCCGCATCAGCCGCTCGCGCTCGGCCAGCGCCTCGCGCACCAGCCGGAACTCGTATTGCTCGAGGTAGCGCAGACCGCCGTGGATCAGCTTGGTCGAGGCCGAGGAGGTGTGCTCGGCGAGGTCCCCGCGCTCGCACAGGAGCACCGACAGGCCGCGTCCGGCGGCGTCGCGGGCGATGCCCGCCCCGTTGATGCCGCCGCCGATGACGAGGAGGTCGTACACGTCGTCTACGATCTTGCAGCCCAGGACCTCACAGCCGGCCCGCGAGACTGAACGCGAGGCCGACCAGGACGGCGCCCCCGAGGAAGCGCCGCCACGGATTGACGCCGCGCACGATCTCGTCGACCGCCCAGACGGCGAGCGCCAGCAGCGCGACGATCCGCAGCCCAGCGAAGAGCCAGACCGGCAGCCCGGGCGCCACGACCTGCAACAGCCATTCCGCCACGGATGCCGCGACGAACAGCCAGAGCGGCGCGTTCGGCCATTGGCCGATCACGATGGCGCCGGTGCGGCGGTCCCGGAACGCCCAGTCGATGAAGCCGCGCAAGCGACGGCTCAGATCGGCTCGGAGCCCTTCGCGGCACGGATCGGGTCGCAGATCTGCGGGCTGATCTTGTCGAGATGCGGGCAGGCGTTGGTTTCGTACCAGCCGCGAAGCTCCGGCTGCTTCGGGGCGACAAACATCGCGGTCAGCACGAAGCCGCCCGCGACGAGGACGAGGAGGATGAGAAGGCTGCGCAACGGACGGCTCCGGTCGGAGCGGCCAAGGTGGTAGCCGCTTTCATCGCGGCAGACGCGCCAGGGGCCGAGAGGTTCCCGCAGGCCACCTCGTCGCTCTCGCTACGGCGTCCGCACCGGCTCCTTCGGCCCGTCCATCACCGTCTGCGGCCGCCGGTCGCTGAGGGGGCCCTGCGTGCCGGGCAGAAGTCCCTGGTTCTGCAGCCAGATCAACGTGAACATGCCCGCCAGCAGGCTCGCGAGCGACATCAGGAAGGTTAGGTTGCGCCGACGCACCACGATCAGGCCCAGCACGACGATCAGGGCGAGCGCAATGAAAGTGGTCAGCATGACGCCTCGCTCGAGCGCGTTGGGGCGAAATCGGTCCGTTTCGTCGAAACGACGAACACGGAGGGTTTTCGGCCCGATGCCGTCCGGTCGGATACGGCACCGGCGTCAGACCCCCGCATACATCCGGCCCGGATTGAACAGGCCGGCGGGATCGTGCGCCGCCTTGATGCCGGTGGTGAGGCGCATCAGCGGATCGGGCAGGGGCTCGAACACCGGCACCGCGGCCCGCACGGTCTCGGGCGCGCGTACCAGGGTGGCGTGGCCGCCCGCCGCCCGCACGGCCTCGCGGACGATGGCCGTGCCGGCATCCTCCGCTGCGTCGGTGGCGAGCCAGATCAGGCCGCCGCCCCAATCGTAGAACCAGCGCGCGGAACGCTGGCGGGCGACCGCCGCCGTCACCTCCGGCCCGCGCCCCGGCACGGTGGAGATGCGCCAGACCGCCGCCTCGCGCGGCTCGGCGAGGAAGGTCGCGTCGCGCACGGCGCGCCACAGGGCAGCGCTGTCCTCCCCCTCGATCAGCGTCGCCTCGCCCCGGCGGCGGAGCAGGCGGCGCAGCTCGCCCAGGCGGTACTCCACCGACTTGGAAAACCCCTCGATCCGCATGAGCGTGCGGGCCTCCGGCCCGCCGATCCCCGCCGGCAGATGGGCGGCACCGGTCAGCTCGAACGGCGAGCCGAGCGCCGCGGACAGGGCCTCGATTGCGGCGGCGTCGTCGAGGCCGGTCAGCACCAGGGTCGCGGCCCGCTCCTGAACGGGCAGCACCTTGAAGGTGACCTCCGTCAGCAGGCCGAGCGTGCCCCAGGAGCCCGCCATCAGCTTCACGAGGTCGAGGCCGGTGACGTTCTTCATCACGCGGCCCCCCGACTTGATCGCCTCGCCCCGACCGTTGACGAAGCGCACGCCGATCAGGCTGTCGCGGGCCGCCCCCGCATTGATCCGCCGAGGCCCGGAATTGTTGACCGCCGCCACCGCGCCGAAGGTCGGCGTGCCCGTGGAGCCGAGCAGCGGGCGATGGTCGATCGGCTCGAACGGCAGCATCTGGCCGCGCTCGGCGAGCAGGGCTTGGACCTCGGCGAGCGGCGTGCCGGCGCGGGCCGCCACCACCATCTCGGCCGGCTCGTAGAGGGTGATGCCGGTGAGCCCCGTGCTCGCCAGGGTCGCCTCGTCCTGCGGCGGACGGCCGAAGGCGGCCTTGGTGTTCCCGCCCACGAGCCGAAGCCGCTCGGACCGGCCGGCAGCCTGCGCGACGATGGCCGTCGCCTCCTGCTCGCTCGCCGGCGCGTATGTCGTCATGATCCCGGTTTCCGTCCCGCCGGGCCTTTTTCAGCGGCCCTCTCGAGGGACAAAACCCGGATCGGGGGGCGGTGGCAAGGGAGCTGCTCGACGTGATCGCCTTCGCGCCCTTGCTGCTCCTACCGCAGGCGACCGCCGCAGCGCCGGGAAGTCAATCACGAGCTGACGGTCAAATTCGATTCTTCGATATTCTACTTGCCTTTTGCTTTATTAAGTTTGGAATTAAAATCGACGGCCCCAAGCTGAATCGCCGATTTTTGTACGTCAGACGTATCTGTCATGACTTTCTTCGTATTAGGGCTCTGCGTTGTGCACAGGTTCATCCAACTCTCGCGCGCTGCTTCCATGTCGTGATCGGCGCCGGCATCTTCGAGAAGTTGGCGAATGCGAGGATACGGATTTCGATCGAGGTAGTAAGGCTGTGTGACGACGATATCAACGAAGACAAATGGATTTCTGATTTGTGGATAGCAGGACGGCATGCTTTGGCGTATCGCCAGCATGGATTGTTGCCAGGCGGTGCCAGCTGGGCCTTTGATGTCAAGATTATTCCTCACATCAGGAGATGTCAGGAGTTCTTCGACAATGGGTGCAAGCCCCATCTGCGCGGCGCTCATCAAAGGCGTTTGCCCGTTCGAGTTGCGCTCATTCAGCGATGACGGCGAGCTTCGGGCAATCTCCCGCAAGGCAGAAACGGCCATTTGCTCGGCTTTACCCCATTCTTCGGGATTGCCACCGTTGACTTCGCCTAAAATATAAATCTTTTGCTGTATGTCTTTTATGACTCTATCCGCCGAATTTGTTTGGGGCTGCGCACTGCAGATCGCTGTCGACGTGATATTAATTAGAATTATGAAGGAGAAATAGAGTGCATGGCGGCTCGTATTGGGCCAATGATTGTGGTTTGTCATATGCCCCACATTAGATTTCCGGTGCAAGCAGCTCGATGGGCGGGATCGAGTGGCCAATTATCTATCTTTAGTTCGTTAGAAAAAGCAAGACTCGCGAAAAGGCAATGCTTTCGCTTTGTTCCAAGTGATGCCTCGTTGAAATGCTACTCCGCCGCAGCCGGCAATGCGGGCCGCCGTCGCTCCATGACGGCGCTGCGCAGGCCAGCGATGTCGAAGAGCCAGACGAAGCCGCCGTAGACGAGAACGCCCGTGCCGATGCAGGCCGGCAGCGCGAGCCAAGGGGCGAGCGTGCGCAGGGGCCAGACGGCCGCGGCCATGAGCAGGGTCGCGGCGCTCGCCGCCGCGAGGTCGCGCCAGGGGAGGGCGATGCGGTCCGGGCCGGTGAGGGCGAGGCCCGCGAGGAGGCCGAAGGCGGCGAGGAAGCCCAAGGTCTGGGCGACGGCGATGCCATAGCCGCCGTAGGGGCCGGCGAGCGCCAGCAGGGCCAGCGCGTTGACCAGCGCGCCGAACAGGGCGGCGACGATCACCGGCATGGTGCGGCGACGGATCTGGAAAACCGGGTTGAGGGCGTAGTTCATCGCCGCGAAGGCGACGAGGCCCGGCAGCATCGGCAGCAGGTAGGCGGTGAAGTGGCCGCGGAAGGCATCGGGCACCACGATGGCTTCGAGCGCGGGAAGCACCGCCCAGACGCCGGCCATGCTCGGCAGGATCAGGGCGGCGACCACCGCGAGGTTGCGGGCGACCTGGCGCTCGCCGGCTTGGCGTCCGCCGATCTCCTCGGCCCGCACCGCGATCTGGAACAGCAGCACGTCGAGGGCCGCGCCGAGGGTGCCAAAGATGCGGGTGCCGATGTCGGAGGCAAGCGAGAAGTATCCGGATTCCGAAAACCCGCCGACGGCCGCGATGGCGCTGCGGTTGGCGAACGGCAGGAGCTGGTAGACGACGTTGGCGGCGATCAGCGGCAGGCCGTAGGTGACGAAGACGCGCAGCATCGTGCGCCCGCGCTCGACATCCGGGCGGTGGCGCGGATCGGTGAGGCTGCGATGGATCAGGATCGCGGCGAGGAACTGGCTCACGCCCGCCGCCGCGATCACCGCGGTGGCGTCGCCCGTGACCCAGGCGGTGCCGACCATGAGGACCAGCGCGAGCCCGCTCTTGACCAGCACCAGCTTGAGATAGAGCCCGCCGATGAAGCGGGCGCGGGCCAGCGTCGTCTGGTAGTCGAAGAAGCCGATGCCGATGGCGGTCGCGACCGCCGCCGCGGCGAGCGTCGCGGGCGGGCCGGCGATGGGGCGTCCGGCGAGGCACAGCAGGGTCGCGGCGACGAGGCAGAGCGCGGTCGCGGCGTAGGCCCGGTCGAGGATCGCGCGAATCCACGGCTCCTCGCCGCGCACCCGCTCGGAATAGAACCGCGTCGCCGACAGCCGCAGCCACTCGAAGAACAGGGTCGTGAGCACCACCGAGCCGGCGATGCCGAGCGCGAAACGGCCGAAATCCGCCGGGCCCAGGATCTGCGCCAGCAGCAGGCCGAGGGCGAGGTTCAGGACCGCGTTGACGACGTAGGCTGCGATGACCGCCATGGTTCTTCGGGGTTTCGTGAACGCGCGAATTCGGGGGCGTGTGCAGGGTCGGTGAGACCGATTTACGTCAGCGGGGCGCTTTGCAAGGACGTGGCCGGTTGCCGGCTTGCGGTCTCGTGACGTGCGGGGCGCAGGGCCACCTCGCGGTAGATGCGCTCCAGCCGGTCGAGATGGCGGTCGAGCGTGAGGGGATCGGCCCAGAAGCCGTCATAGGCGGCCCGGCTCATGGCGCGGGCGGTGTCCTCGTCGGCGAGCCGCGTCATCGCTGCCGCGAGCGAGGCGGGATCGCCGGAGCGGAACCACAGGCCGCTGACGCCGTCCGCCACCGCCTCGCGGCCGGCGCAGATGTCGCTGACGATCACCGGGGTACCGAGCGCCAGCGATTCCAGCACGGTGAGCGGCTGGCCCTCGTACCAGACGGAGGGGAACACCAGAGCGCGGGCGGCACGCAGTTGTTTCTTCACGCCGGCCGGATCGTGCCAGCCGAGGAACGCGGCCTCCGGGTACGCGGCTTCCAGCTCCGCCCGCTGCGGGCCGTCGCCGACGAAGATCGCCCGCTGGCCCGACAGCCGCGCGGCTTCCGCGAACAGCCCGGCGCCCTTCTCGGCCGAGAGGCGGCCGACGAAGACGAAGCCGCCAAGGGGCGCATCATGTGCGGCGTCGTCCTTGTGCCCCAGCGGCTCGGCGTCGATCGGGTTGCCGACGTCGTACCACTTGGTGTCGGCGGGCATGTGCGGCGCCAGCACCTCGCGCTGAAGCCGGCTGATGGTGATGACGGCGGACAGATTGTCGATCATGCCGGTGTTGCGCATCAGCACATGGCGGCCGACCCGCATCAGCTTGCGGGCATAGCCGCGGGAATCGCAGTTGTGCGAGATGCAGGCCATCGAGACCGGGGCCCGGTGGCAAGCCGCCGAGACGGGGTAGTCGTAGAAGCCGCCGTTGGGGCAGGCGAGGTAGTACTCGTGCATCGTGAACACGACCGGTGCCCGGCTGCCGGCCAGCACCGGCCCGATCGAGGGCGAGAGCGCCTTGGCCCAGGCGTGGACGTGGACGACCGTCTCATCCGGGTCGTGGCGCGCCAGAAGCTCGCCGAGTGCGGCCGCCGCCTTCTGGTTCCACAGCCACTGCACGCCGAAGCGGGCGAGCGAGTTCGTCGTCGTCACGTCGACCTGATCGAGCAGGATCGTCTCGATGCCGGCCGCCCCCATCCGCGGGTCGGCCGGGCCGACGGCGGCGAAGAAGGTGACCGCATGGCCCCGCGCCGCGAGGCCCAGCGCGCTCTCGATGGCGACCTTGGCCTGCCCGCCATTGATGTGGGCGTGATCCGCCACGACGATGATCGGCATGGGACGGCCTACTTGCGGGCGATGACGTAGGCGAAGCTGGTGAAGGTGCGCCAGTCGCGCGCCCGCGCTACCTTGGTGAAGGCGGCATCGACCTGCTTCAGGCCCGGAATCTTCCAGAAGTAGCTGTAGCCGTAGAACGGCAGCACCACGACCTCGCGAAAGCCGATCTCCTTCAGGACGGGCGCGATCACCGCCTCGCTGCCGCGGCAGAGATTGTAGTGGGCCGGGAATTTCGGGTTGTCGCCGTCGTCGGCCCGGTCCGGAAACAGGGTGTGGAGCACGGCGCGCGACAGGCGCTCGGGCATGATCTGGTTGGCCGCGAAGGGCGGCGCGAACAGCGTCGGGAAGAAGCTCAGGGCCACGCCGCCGGGGGTGAGCAGGTCATGCACGTTGCGCCACATCTGCGTGACGTCGGGCACGTGCTCCATCACCATCCGGCAATAGGCGAAGTCGAACTGTTCGCGACCGGTCGTGTGAACGGTATCCTTCGCGGCGATGTCGCAGCAGAGCTTGGAGAAGGCGGGCGGCGCCAGATCGAGTTCGCGCTGCGACAGGTCGTTGATCGTCACCGCGATGTCGTGCGCGGTCAGCTCCGCCGGGCCGAACACCGGATCGCGCCCGCCGCCGATCTCGAGATGGTGGCGCAGGCCGTATTCCCGGCTCAGCGCCAGGATCATCGCCTTGTAGTTCTCCCAAGACCAGTTCCAGTCGGGCGAGTAGCCGAGATCGTCGGCGATGCTTTCAAGCCCGCGCGGGGCGAAGGCCTGGACCGGCTGCGCGATCTCGAATTTGTGGCGGACGTTCATCGGGCAGACCCCAATCGTGCGGCTGGCACCGACGATGGGGGCGTGCGATTTCGAAACGATTAAGTGGGGTTTACGGGGCCGCGGGTCTCGCTTCGGATGCTGTCCAAGACCTTAAGCGGGCCGGTCGGACGCGGCCGATCACAGCCACCCCTTCGACTTGAAATACAGCAGCGGCACGATCGCCGAGATCGCGATCAGGGCGAGGCCGTAGGGGTAGCCGTAGGCCCATTCGAGTTCCGGCATGTGCTTGAAGTTCATGCCGTACATCGAGGCCACCAGCGTCGGCGGCACGCCCACCACCGAGACGACGGTGAGGATGCGGAAGGCGTTGTTCTGCTCGACGTTGATCAGGCCGAGCGTCGCGTCGAGCAGGAATTGCAGCGTCTCGGAGAGCCGGGTCTCGAACTCGTCGAGGGAGGCGATGTCGCGCGCCGCCGTCTCGAAGCGGGGGGCGTCGCCCTCGTCGAGGTGGTGGCCGCATTCCCCCTTGGCGAAAGCGACGATGCGCTCCAGCCCCAGCAGGCTGGCGCGGACCTTGGACAGCGACTTGCCGTGGCGCCCGATCGAGCGCAGCAGGCGCCGGAGCGCGAGGTCGCGGCGCCTCGGGGCGGTGGCGTCGCCCTTGCGGGCGCCGGGGCGGGCACCGGCGTCGAAGTCGAAGATGCGGGTCGAGAGGTTGTCGAGGTCGGCCGACATCTCCTCCAAGAGGTCGGCGAGGTTGTCGATCAACTCCTCGACGACCAGCAGGAACATCCGGGCGCCGGTGCTGCCGTCGCCGCCCTCCTCGTCCACGCGTTTGCGTACGGCGGAAAAGGCCCGCATGTCGTGGTAGCGCACGGTGACCAAGTGGGTCTTGTTCAGGAGGAAGCCGAGCGGCTTCAGGCTGAAGTCGGAGCGGTCGAAGGTCACCATCGGCGTCGAGAGCGAGATGCCGTCGCGGTTGCGCCGCAGCCGGCTCGACAGCTCGACCTCGCTCAGCGCGGCGCGGGACGGCACGCGGATGCCGGTCTTCTCCTCGACGCAGGCCGCCTCCTCGGCGGTTGGATCGTTCAGGTCGATCCAGACGGCGTGATCGGGGAGTGCGGCGGCACCGGAGAGGCCGTTCGCATCGACCGCCCCTTGCGGCCCGTGGAGGCTCATCATCGAAAGGGATGTCCCCGGATTTCGTGGGATTAAGAGAATTTCTCCGCGCCGACGAGCGGGCGCGGGAGATGCGGCGTCTTGACTCGAAACGGCCCTGCGCCTATCTCGCGGCCGTCGTTAGCACTCACGCAACGAGAGTGCTAACAGCCAGGGTAGGCGCGGTCGCTCGGGCCGCATCAAGACCAACCGCTATTCCGAAGCAAGAGGGTAGCTCATGAACTTCCGTCCGCTCCACGACCGCGTCGTCGTCCGCCGTATCGAGGGTGAAGAGAAGACGAAGGGCGGCATCATCATCCCGGATACCGCCAAGGAGAAGCCGCAGGAGGGCGAGATCGTCGCCGTCGGATCGGGCGCCCGCGACGAGCAGGGTCGCGTCAACCCCCTCGACGTCAAGGTCGGCGACCGGGTCCTGTTCGGCAAGTGGTCGGGCACCGAGGTCAAGATCGACGGCCAGGATCTCCTCATCATGAAGGAATCCGACATCATGGGCGTCGTCGCCGCCTGAGGCCGACGCCTTTTCAGCGCCCTTGGAGACCGCCGTTTCAGCAGCAGACGGCCGGTTTCGGGGCTCCCTTCCAGAATTCGAGGTAAACTCACATGGCAGCGAAAGACGTTCGTTTCTCCGCCGACGCTCGCGACAAGATGCTGCGCGGCGTCGACATCCTCGCCGACGCGGTAAAGGTGACGCTGGGCCCGAAGGGCCGCAACGTCGTGATCGAGAAGAGCTTCGGCGCTCCCCGCATCACCAAGGACGGCGTCACCGTCGCCAAGGAGATCGAGCTCTCCGACCGCTTCGAGAACATGGGCGCCCAGATGGTGCGCGAAGTGGCCTCGAAGACCAACGACATCGCCGGTGACGGCACCACCACGGCGACCGTGCTGGCCCAGGCCATCGTCCGCGAGGGCGCCAAGTACGTCGCCGCCGGCATCAACCCGATGGACCTGAAGCGCGGCATCGACCTCGCCACGGCGGCCGCCGTGAAGGATATCACGAACCGTGCCAAGAAGGTTGCCTCGTCCGACGAGGTCGCCCAGGTCGGCACGATCTCCGCCAACGGCGACAAGGAGATCGGCGAGATGATCGCCCACGCCATGCAGAAGGTGGGCAACGAGGGCGTCATCACCGTCGAGGAGGCCAAGACCGCCGAGACCGAGCTCGACGTCGTCGAGGGCATGCAGTTCGACCGCGGCTATCTCTCGCCGTACTTCGTGACCAACGCCGAGAAGATGGTCGCCGAGCTCGAGGACCCCTACATCCTCATCCACGAGAAGAAGCTGTCGTCGCTGCAGGCGATGCTGCCGGTGCTCGAGGCCGTGGTGCAGACCGGTAAGCCGCTCGTCATCATCGCCGAGGACATCGAGGGCGAGGCGCTGGCCACCCTCGTGGTGAACAAGCTGCGCGGCGGCCTCAAGGTCGCGGCCGTGAAGGCTCCGGGCTTCGGTGATCGCCGCAAGGCGATGCTCGAGGACATCGCGATCCTGACCAAGGGCCAGATGATCGCCGAGGATCTCGGCATCAAGCTCGAGAACGTGACGCTCCCCATGCTCGGCCGCGCCAAGCGCGTGCGCATCGAGAAGGAGAACACCACGATCATCGACGGTCTCGGCGAGAAGGCCGACATCGAGGCCCGCGTCGGCCAGATCAAGGCGCAGATCGAGGAGACCACCTCGGACTACGACCGTGAGAAGCTGCAGGAGCGTCTGGCCAAGCTCGCGGGCGGCGTCGCGGTGATCCGCGTCGGCGGCGCGACCGAGGTCGAGGTCAAGGAAAAGAAGGACCGCGTGGACGACGCGCTCAACGCCACCCGCGCCGCGGTGGAAGAGGGCATTGTCCCCGGCGGCGGCGTCGCGCTGCTGCTGGCCAAGAAGGCGGTCGCCGAGCTGAAGTCCGACATTCCGGACGTGCAGGCCGGCATCAAGATCGTCCTCAAGGCGCTCGAGGCGCCGATCCGCCAGATCGCCCAGAACGCGGGCGTCGAGGGCTCGATCGTCGTCGGCAAGATCACCGACAACGGCGGCGAGACCTTCGGCTTCAACGCCCAGACCGAAGAGTACGTCGACATGATCCAGGCCGGCATCGTCGACCCGGCCAAGGTCGTCCGCACCGCCCTTCAGGACGCCGCCTCGGTGGCCGGCCTGCTGGTGACCACGGAAGCCATGGTCGCCGACGCGCCGAAGAAGGACAGCGGCGCCCCGGCGATGCCGGGCGGCGGCGGCATGGGCGGCATGGACTTCTAAGTCCACGCCATCCGCAGACGTCGGGAAGGGGGTCGCCGAGAGGCGGCCCCTTTTCTTTTTGTCTGGAGAGTCGTTTGAGCGGCAGCCCCCGAACAGAAGTGGGCGCTCTCCTCCCCCTTGTGGGGAGGAGGTAGGAGGTGGGGGTGGTTCAGGATCGAGCGGAGCGGTGCCTTCTGCACCACCCCCACCCCGAACCCCTCCCCACAAGGGGGAGGGGACAGGCGCCAAGTACGGCGCCCGCTGAGTGACGGGCTCCTAACGCTCCCGCGATGGCCCAATCCCCATCCGCCGGATCAGCAGGAACACCGCCGCCGCCGAGGCCACGGCCAGAAGCATCGCCAGGGTCGAGCCGTCCTCGAACTCCGAGAACGGCAACCCCTTGGTGTTCATCCCAAAAAGCCCGGTCACCAGCGTCGGCGGCAGGAACAGGGCGGTGAGGATCGACAGGGTGTGGAGCTGGCGGTTCGAGGCGCGGGCGAGCTGGGCCGCCAGCTCGTCCTGAAGCAAGCGGCTGCGCTCGGCCAGGACCAGCATGTCGCGGTCGAGGTCATCGAGGCGCTGCGCCATGCGGGCGGCCGTGGACAGGACCGGTTCGGGCAGTCCCTCGTCCTCCTCCTGTTCGAGGCGGTGGAACACCGAACGCAGGCCGAGCAGATGGCGGCGCAGGCGCACCGCCTCGCGGCGGATCGGCCCGAGCCGGCGGCTCTCGTCGCGGACCCCATCGTCGAGGACGTGATCCTCGATTTCGTCGAGTTCGTCGCCGCGATGCGCGACCGTCCGCGCCGTCTCGGCCACGACCCCGCCGACGAGGTGTTCGAGGAGCGCGGCCGGCCCCGGAAAGCGCCGCCCGGCGGTCGCCGCGTCGTGGGCGGCGTCGGGGCCCTGAATCGGATGGCGGCGGCCGGTGACGAGCAGGGTCTCGGCCATCACGAAGTGCACGCGGCCCGCGGCGTCGGGGCCGGGGCGCTGCCGATCCTCCATCCCCGCGCGGACAAGATCGGCGACGACCCCGCCGACATGGGCGTCCTCGATCGCCACGCGCTGGTGCGGGTCGGCCGCGAACGCCGCCGCCGCGAGGTCGGGCGGGCCGAACCGACCCTCGGCGATCAGGGTGCTGAGCCGCGCATCGACGAGGTTGAGATGGAGCCAGAGGAAGCCGTCGACCGGCCGCTCCGGCACCGGCTCGCCCGGTGCCAGGACGCGCGCGCGGCCGGTCCGGTCGAACTGCATCGCCCAGAGCAGCCCCGGCAGGGACGGCTCGCACAGGAGCGGTGCGGCGAGGATCGCCTGATCCATTCTCTAAAACAGCTTCGAGAACAGGACGTAGAGGCTGCCGGAGAGCAGCATGGCGACCGGCAGCGTCAGCAGCCACGCCAGCGCCAGCGCCCGCAAGGTGCCGAGTTGCAGACCGGAGCGGTTGGCCGCCATGGTGCCGGCCACGCCCGAGGACAGGACGTGCGTGGTCGAGACCGGCAGGCCGTACATGTCGGCCGCCGCGATGGTCGAGGCGGCGACGAGTTCGGCGGACGCGCCCTGCGCGTAGGTGAGGTGCGTCTTGCCGATCCGCTCGCCGACGGTGACGACGATCCGCTTCCAGCCCACCATCGTGCCGAGGCCGAGCGCCACAGCAACCGCGACCTTCACCCAGGTCGGGATGAAGCGCGTCGCCTCGTCGAGGCTGCCCTTGTAGGCCTTGAGCGTGCCGATTTCCGCCGGAGACAGCTCGCTCTCCTTGTCCTTCATCAGGAAGCGGATCGCCTCGGAGGCGAGATACATGTCGTTGCGGGTGTTGCCGACGGCTTCCGCCGGCACCTTCACGAGGCTGCCGTAGCGCTCGACCGACTCGCCGATCTGGCGGATCAACACCGAGAGCGACGGATAGGTGCCGCCGTCGACCTTCTGGGCCGCAACGTAGGCCGTCACGGCGGGGCGCGGATCACCGATGATGTCGTAGCCCGCGGCCTTGGCGGCGACCACCTTGGACGCGGCCTCCGAGGTCTGGCGGAACTGGGCGACGGCGGAGTCCGGCAGGGCCCGGTTGAGGGCGTAGGCGGTGGGCACCGTGCCGATCAGGATCAGCATGATCAGGCCCATACCCTTCTGCCCGTCGTTGGAGCCGTGGGCGAAGGAGACGCCTGTGCAGGTCGCGATCAGCAGGCCGCGGATCCAGAGCGGCGGCGGCGCCTTGGCGTCGGGCTCGGCGTAGAGGGCCGGGTTGCGCACGATCCGCTTCAGCGTCAGCAGCAGCGCGCCCGCGGCGACGAAGCCGACGAGCGGCGAGAGCAGCAGCGACCAGCCGATCTCGGTCGCCTTCGACCAATCGACGCCGGACGTGCCGGAGCGGCCGTGCATCAGCGCGTTGGCGACGCCGACCCCGATGATCGAGCCGATGAGCGTGTGCGAAGACGAGGCCGGCAGGCCGAGCGCCCAGGTGCCGAGGTTCCACAGGATCGCGGCGATCAACAGGGCGAACACCATGGCGAAGCCCGCTCCGGAGCCCACCTGGAGGATCAATTCGACCGGCAGCAGGCTGACGATGCCGAAGGCCACCGCCCCGGAGGAGAGCAGCACGCCGAGGAAATTGAAGAAGCCGGACCAGACCACCGCGACGCCCGGCGGCATCGCGTGGGTATAGATCACGGTTGCCACCGCGTTGGCGGTGTCGTGGAAGCCGTTCACGAACTCGAAGCTGAGGGCGATGGTGAGCGCCACGAACAGCAGGATGTAGGGCAGATAAGTGGTGATGCGGGTGCCGGTGGCCGCGACATCCTCGTGGATGCTGAAGGCGACGTAGGCAAGCGCAGCGAGCAAGGCCGCCACGATGGCGATCAGCAGGGGGAGGGGATGGCCCCTGTCGAGATCGGGCCGTCCGCGCCGTTCCGCCGAGGGCGCGGCGGCGCCGCTCAAGCCCTGTACCGACGATCCCGCCATGCCGCATCTCCCCGTGCGGATGAAACGCGGTCCCCGCACGTGGGGAGCCTCAGCAGCGCTCTACGACAGTCTGATGACGGCGGCAGGCGTCAGAAGTCCGAGGCGAGGCCCTTCACCTCCCAATCGTCGTAGCGCACCGGCTCCAGGCCGCCGCGGCCCTTCCGCTCCGGCTGCTTGGCGATCTCGGCGGCGCGGGCGTCGATGGCGGCGCGCCGCTCGGCGGCTTCAGTCAGCGCCCGCTGCGCCGCCGGGCTGAGTGCGCGGGCCTCGCTTCCGTTCGTCGCCTCGTCGCTCATGCCGTTCTCCTCGCATCCTTCCTTGCATCCCGAGCTCTCAGATGGGAGTGCGTCGGGTCCGGGGCGAGCCCCCAATGTTTTCCGCATCCGAGAACGGCCGAGAGCGTGGCACCGAGACCGATCCATCGCAACCCACCGCCCCCCATCGATCGGAGCGTGCCCGGCCTCGCGGCGCGGCATGTCGCGCAGAACGCGGTCGCGACCCTGCTCGGGCCCGCCCGCGGGCTGGCGCTGGAGGATGCGCTGGGGCAATCCGGGCGCGGGCTGAATCTCGAGCCGGGCGATGCGGCGCTCGCCCGCGCCATCGCGACGGCGAGCTTCCGGCGGCTCGGCTTCCTCAAGGCGGCGCTCGCCGAGCGCCTGCGCGACGGGCTGCCGCAAAAGCCGGACCTCCTGGCCCTGCTGGTCACCGGCTCGGCCCAGATCCTCGACCTCGCGGTGGCCGACCACGCCGCCGTCGATCTCTCGGTGCGCCTCGCCAAGGCCGACCCGCAGCTCACGCATCTCGCCCCGCTGGTGAACGCGGTTCTGCGCCGGGTCGCCCGCGAGCGCGACGACATCCGCGCCGCCGAGGACGATCCGCTCAAGCGGAACACGCCGGACTGGCTGGCGCAGCGCTGGATCGCCGCCTACGGCGAGGCAGCGGCCAAGGGCATCGCAGCGGCCCATCTCGAAGGCGCGGCCCTCGACGTGACCGTGCGGGAGGATGCGGACGCCTGGGCGGAAAAGCTCGGCGGGCGCAGGCTCGATCTCGGCTCGCTGCGCCTCGAGGGCCGCGAGGCGGTGGCCGGGTTGCCGGGCTACGACGAGGGCGCGTGGTGGGTGCAGGACGCCGCTGCGGCCCTGCCCGTGCGGTTGCTGGCCCCGCGACCGGGCGAGCGCGTCGCCGACCTCTGCGCCGCGCCGGGCGGAAAGACCGCTCAGGTTGCCGCCGCGGGGGCACGCGTCACCGCCGTCGACCGTTCGGCGGCCCGGCTGGAGCGCCTGCAACGCAACCTGGAGCGGCTGAAGCTCTCGGCCGAGTTGGTTACGGCGGATGCTCTCGAACTCCCGGAAGACAAACCCTTCGACGCGGTGCTCCTCGATGCGCCGTGCTCGGCCACCGGCACGATTCGCCGCCACCCGGACATCGCCTGGACCAAGAGCGAGGCCGACATCGTGCGGCTGGCCGGCCTCCAGCGCCGGCTCCTCGACAAGGCGGCCCGGCTGACGGCGCCGGGCGGGCGGCTGGTCTACTGCACCTGCTCGCTGGAGCCGGAGGAGGGATCGGCCCGGATCGCCGATTTCCTCGCCCGCAACGGCGACTTCGAGCGCGTGGCGATCACGGCTGATCAGGTCGGCGGTCACGCCGAGATGATCGACCACAACGGCGATCTGCGCACCCTGCCGAGCCATCTCGGCGGCGGGTCGGGCCGGGGAGGTGGCGTGGACGGATTCTTCGGGAGTTTGCTGCGGCGGCGGGGCTGATGGTCACGACCGTCATTCCGGGGCGCCGAAGGCGAACCCGAAATCCACGACTGGCCTCGACGTATTGCGCAGCGTCGCAACACGGGCGGGTTGCACGCCTCCGGCCCGCCCGTCCGGGTCCAGGTTCCGCTCCGCGGCCCCGGGATGACGGCGATGATGTTCGGCGGTGGGCCGAAGCTTACACGGAAACTTTCAATCCGGCCCCGATCACCGCGAGCCCCGCCACCAGGGCGAGACCGCCCGCGGTCTCCATCCGGGCGGTCCAGGCCGGGTAGCGTCCCGCCTGGACCGCGAGGACGGCCCCTGCGGACAGGCAGGCGAGGCTGACGAGCACGGCCATACGGTCTCCCGGCACAATCTGCGAATCGCCGTCCGCGGGGCGCGACCGGGGCTGGTCCCAGGCTTGCCCACACGGACTTCACGAATCGTCAACGCGCGGGATGCGCCCTCGGGCCTCCCCGGCTTCCCCGTTGTCCACAGGCCGGGCGAGGCGGGGCGATGGGAAAAGCGGGCTTTCGCAGAGCGGAACCGTGCAGCCTGCACGTGCAAGGGCGTTAACCTTCAGGAAAGGTCCGTCAACAAAACCTTAGCGGTACGCGCCGCATTTCGTTAAGTTTTTCTCGAACAACGGCCCCTTCTCCAACTCGGCGGCACCATGTCCAACGTGTCCAGCATTTGGGTGCGCTCTCCCGTCATGCTTGCAGCCGCGGCCGGCTTCCTGCTTCTCGGCACGCAGGCCGCGAGCGCCCACGTCAAATGGTTCTGCGCCTTCGACGTGGCGGGCCAGCCCCGCGGCCTCGCGGAGGTGCTCTGCGCCGACTTCGAGCTGATGACCGGCTTGGCGATCCTCTGCCTGATGGTGGGGTGTCTGGCCGAGGGCACGAGCTTCGGCACGGCGCTGCTCAACGCCCTCGACCGGGTGACGGTGCGGCTGCGGGAGGACACCGGCCTGATCGTGCGGGCGGTGGTCGGCTTCTTCCTCGTCTCGGTGTGGAACCTCGGCGGCATCATCCTGACGCCCGAACTCAAGACCGACGCGCAGTGGATCTCGTGGCTGCAGCTCGCCATGGCCGGCTGCCTGATCTGGAAGCGCACGCTGCCGCTCACCGCGCTCGGGATCGTTTTCCTGTTCGGCTTCGCCGTCTGGCATTACGGCGCCTTCCACCTCGCCGACTACCCGGTCTTCCTCGGCGTGGCCGCCTACCTCGCGCTCACCGGCCTCGACCGCACCTTCTTCGGCCATCGCCCGATCGACGTGGTGCGCGCCACCGCCGCCGTCACGCTGATGTGGGCCTCGGTCGAGAAGTGGGCCTACCCGCACTGGACCGATCCGCTGCTCGCCGCCAAGCCCGCCATGACCATGGGCGCCTCGCCCGAGACCTTCATGCGGGCCGCGGGCGTCATCGAGTTCACCCTGGCCTTCGCCCTGATCTGGACGCCGCTGGTGCGCCGCGCCTCGGCCATCATCCTGGCCGCGGTGTTCGTCTCGGCGATCGTCGAGTTCGGTAAGGTGGACGCGATCGGCCATTCGGGCATCATCGCGGTGCTGATCGCCATCGCGGCCGACGACGCGAGAGTGGCGGCCACCCGCCGCGACGCGGTGCTCGCCCCGGTCTATTATGTCGGCGCGCTGACGGCCTTCCTCGGCGTCTACTACGTGGCCCACAACCTGCTCTACGGCGACCTCTACGGCGCCGCCTCGGCACTCGCCACGGTGCCGGTGATCTGAGCCCTACGGCGAGCGGCAACGAGGGACGCTGCGGCCCGGCGCGCCGGCCTGCCTTACGGGCGGGGCGGCTCCGCCGGGATCGGCTTATGGGCCGGGCCGTCGGCACCGGCATCGCTCAGGCTCTCCATGAAGGCGATGAGGTCGGCCTTCTCCTGCGCCGTCAGGCCCAGGGGGCGGATATCGCGGGAGCGGCTCGGGCGGTCGATGCCGCCACGGTCGTAGATCTCGACCACCTCGGCCAGCGTCCTGGCCGCGCCGTCGTGCATGTAGGGCGGACGCCGGGCGACGTTGCGCAACGTCGGCGTCTTGAAGGCGTAGCGGAGCGCCGTCGAGGTCGGGAAGAACCGGCCCCGGCCGATGTCGTCGCCCGACGCCGTGCCGATGTCGTGGAACGAGCCGTCGGTGAAGCTGTGGCCGGAATGGCAGGAATCGCACCCGGCCTTTCCGGTGAACAGGTCGAAGCCGCGCTTGGCCGCCGGGCTCACCGCGCCCGTCTCGCCCGCGACCCAGGCGTCGAACGGAGCCGGGCCGGCGACGATCAGGCGCTGGAAGGTGGCGAGCGCCTGCTCGATCCGCGGGCGGGTGACCGGCCGCGCCTCGTCGGCGGCCTCGGGGAAGGCCCGGCGGAACGCCTCGACGTAGCGCGGCACCGCGCTGAGGCGCTCGTTGAGCAGCGCCTCGGGCATGTCCATGTTGGCCGGCGCCGTGATCGGCACGTAGGCGACCGATTCGAGATCGCGGAAGCGTCCGTCCCAGCCGAGGCTGCGCTCGATCCAGGCGATGTCGACGAGTGTGGGCGTGCGCACCGCCATCGGTGCATCGTCGTTGCGCATCGCCCGCGGCTGGTCGTCGGTCCAGTCCAGCGACGGCACGTGGCAGGTGGCGCAGGCCCGGCCTTCGTCGCGCGACAGGATCGGATCGAAGAACAGCGCGCGGCCGAGTTCGGCCTTGGCTTGGCTGTAGGGATTGGCCTCGGGAAAGGGGATCGCGTCCGGCCGGCGGAACTCGGCCAGCCGCGCGGCGCGGTCGGGCTCGCTCGCCGAACCGACAGCCCAGGCGCCACCGATGACGATCGTTCCCAAGATGAACGTCAGGGCCGCCGCCGCACCTGCAAGTCGTGTCACCATCCGTACCTCTGGGCCGGACGCTAACACCTGATGCTTTTTGAATGATGAATCGCTGCCGCCGCCGTCCGAGGCGGCGGCAGCGGCGCCGGTTGCCCGTGCCGTTCCCTTCCGGAGGTGGGATGTGCGCCGTCGACCCGGCCCTCGGGTCGGCGATCAGGGCGGCCCGATCACTTCACCGTCACCGCGAGCTTCATCTTCGGGTGGATGCCGCACAGCACGGTGAAGCTGCCCTTCTTCGGAAACGCCACGACGGTTCGGCTGCCCGGTGCCTGCTCGCCGGTATCGAAGGCGAAGTCGGGATGATCGAGATAGGCGTGGTGGATGAGTTCGCCGTCGTCGTTGACGATTTCGACGCTCTCGCCGGCCTTCAGCGCGACCGCTCCGGGGGCGAAGGCACGGCCCTTCTGGGCGATGCGTTGCGGTGTCAGGTCGCTCGCGGCCATGGCCACGGCTCCCGCCAGCAGGAGCGCGGCCATGAGGCCGCCCAGGGCAAGATGCCGTCTCACAGCGCGGCTCGCGTCAGGCATGCATGTCCCCGTCTGGAAGGGGGCGCCCCCGCGCTCACCCGCCCTGCAACCTAGCATTCTGTTTGTTGCCTCTGCCTTAACATCGACGGCGGCGTCGGGACGATCCGGCAGGAGATCGCGAGGACGCGTCCCAAGGGCGATGGAGAGTACCTTAACGAATATGCGCGAAGCTCCGTCGGCGGAGAACCCGACCACGCGATGACAGCACTCCGGCCCCCGATCGGCAACTTGAGATGGAACGGCACCATCCGGGCGCTTCTTCGCGCCGGTGCGACCATCCGCGGGCGCATCCTCCTCGCCTTCCTGATGCTGAGCGCGATCACGGGACTGCTCGGGAGCTACGCCGTGCTCGGCATCGCGACCACCGGCCGGCTCGTCGACAGGACCTACGATCACTCGCTGATGGCGATCAACTACGCGCGCGCCGCCTCCGGCGATCTCGCGGCGATCCAGGCGGCGGTGGCGCGCGCGCGGCTGGCGACCGACGAGGCGGAGCGGCAGGCCCAGGAGGCCCGCATCGCCTCGCTCGTGCAATCCTTCGAGGAGGATCTCGGGATCGCCGCCGAGCGCGCCCAGTCGGCCCGCGCCGCCGCCGAGGCCGGAGCAGCCAAGGAGGCCATGACCCATTGGCTCGCCGCCCGCCGCGAATTCGGCACGGGTCCGCAGACGGCCGATGTCTGGCGGGCGCTCGATGCGCACGCGGCGGCGGCCGAGCAGCATATCGACCTGCTCATCAACTTCACCGCGGGCGACGGCTTCTCCCACCGTCAGGCGGCGCGCGCCCTCGTCGCCCGCGACATCCGGCTCAGCGTCGCCGCGACGCTGTTCGCCATCCTGCTCTCGGGCGTCGTGGCGCTGCTGCTGTCGCGCCAGATCGTGCGGCCGGTGGCCGAGGCCTCGGCGGTCGCGACCCGCATCGCCGCGGGCGACCTCGCCGTGCCGGTGCCGGAGGGGGGCGCCGACGAGTTCGGCGCCCTGCTGCGCGCCATGGAGGTGATGCGCGGCAACATCCGGGCGATGATGCAGGAGGAGGTGGCGCAACGCCACTCGGCCCAGGGGCTCCTCGCCGACGCGGTCCAGGGCTCGAACGAGGGCATCGCCGTGGCCGATGCCCAGAACCGCATCGTCATGGCCAATGCCCGCTTCGCGGCCCTGCTCGGCCTCGATCCCGCGGCGGCAGCCGGATCCGAAATCGCTGCCGCCCGCGGCTCGGTCACCGCCGACACGCTGCTCTCCATGCAGGCCAACGGCACGGCCGCGGTGGAGCGGCAGGGGGCGGACGGGCGCTGGCTGCGCATCAGCCGCAGTCCGACCCGCGACGGCGGCTTCGTCGCGGTCTGCTCCGACATCTCCCGCCTCAAGGCACAGGAGGACCAGCTCAAGCGCAGCAACCTCCAGTTCGACGCGGCGCTGGGCAACATGCTCCAGGGCCTGTGCCTTTTCGATGCGGACGGCGGGCTCCTCGTGCACAATCGCCGCTTCTGCGACATGTTCGGCATCGAGCCGGGCATCCTGCGACCCGGCATGAACCTGCGGACCATGGCCACCGTGGTCGCGTCGGGCTCCGCCTTCGACGACACCCGCGCCCTCGACCTCCTGCTGGAGCAGGAGGATCTGCTTCGCGGCGGCAACGGCGGAGCCCTGTGCCGCTCGATCCGGGCGGACCTCATCGTCTCGGTGCGCCAGCAGCCCACTGCCGAGGGCGGCTGGATCGCGACCTACGAGGACGTGACCCAGCGCTTCGAGGCGGAGGCGCGGATCATCACCATGGCCCGGCGCGACGCGCTGACGGGGCTGGCCAACCGCATGGTGTTCGGCGAGCGGCTGGAGGAGGCCTCCGCGCGGCTCGCCGACGGGGCCGGCTTCGCGGTGCTGTGTCTCGATCTCGACCGCTTCAAGGAGGTCAACGACACCTACGGCCATCCGGTCGGCGACGCGCTGCTGAAGGGCGTGGCGGAGCGGCTGCAGGCCTGCCTGCGCGAGAGCGACCTCCTGGCCCGGCTCGGCGGCGACGAATTCGCCATCGTGCAGTCCGGCTCGCGCCTGCGCGAGGACGCGATCGCGTTGGCCACGCGCCTGATCGGCGTGTTCGAGCAGCCGTTCTTCCTCGACGATCACGTCGTCGCGGTGGGCGTCAGCATCGGCATCTCGCTTGCGCCCGAGCACGGCTCGAACCCGGAGACGCTGCTCAAATGCGCCGACCTCGCGCTCTACCGCGCCAAGGGCGGCGGCCGCGGCGGCTGGTCCTTCTTCGACGAGGAGATGGACCTCGAGCTGCGCAAGCGCCGCGCCCTGGAGCACGACCTGCGGCAGGCGGTCGCCGAGGGTGCCTTCGAGCTGTTCTTCCAGCCGATCGTCAGCCTCACCCACCAACGCGTCGCCTGCTGCGAGGCGCTGCTGCGCTGGAAGCATCCCGAGCGCGGCTACGTCTCCCCGGCGGAGTTCATACCGCTGGCCGAGGAGACCGGCACCATCGGCGAGATCGGCGCATGGGTGCTGCGGCGCGCCTGCCGCGAGGCGATGAACTGGCCGGGGGACATCGGCGTCGCGGTCAACGTCTCGGCGGCGCAGTTCCGCAACGCCGCGGTCGTGCGCGCCGTCATGGAGGCGCTGACCGAGAGCGGGTTGCCGGCCTATCGCCTCGAACTGGAGATCACCGAATCGGTGCTGCTCACCGACAACGTGGCGACGCTGGCCACCCTCCACACCCTCAAGCGCCTCGGCGTGCGGGTCGCGATGGACGATTTCGGCACGGGCTATTCCTCGCTCAGCTACCTGCAGAGCTTCCCCTTCGACAAGATCAAGATCGACCAGTCGTTCGTGCGCAACCTCGACGTCACCGGCAGTTCGCGGCTGATCGTCCGCTCGGTGGTCGGCCTCGGCCGAAGCCTCGGCATGACGGTCACGGCCGAAGGTATCGAGACCGAGGCGCAGATGGAGCAGCTTCGCCTCGAAGGCTGCGACGAGGCCCAGGGCTACCTGTTCAGCCGCCCGGTGCCCGCTGCCGGGATCGACGCGCTGTTCGACCGACTGAAGCTCAAGGCCGCCTGATCCCGCTGCCTTCGGTGGCGGGCAAGCCGGAACTGCTGGTTCCGCAGGATCGTGACGGACGATTCTCGACCGACCCGTTCGAGCGCCACCCTTGCTCGGTGCGGGCCTTCTAGAGAATCGTTCTGGACCTCGGATCCAGGACGATTCTCTAAGCTTTTGTGCCGCATCGGCTTTTCCCGAAAGACGGCATCCACCTTTCGGGCCGATGCTCTATCGGGCAGTGCCTTCCTTCGAAGCCGCAGCGCGGCACCTCAGACGAGCGGGATTGACAGGAGGGACGGCCCGGGAACCGTCGGGCCAGCTCGGCCATTGAAAGCAGTGAACAGGCCGCGGACGCATTGCGGCAATTCGGTGATCGCTCTCACGGCGGTGCCGAAAACGTGATACGGACCAAAGTCGAAGCTTTTGTCCTTCCCAAGGTCATGGCTTTGAAGGGGCCGGGCGGCTCGAGTCTCGACAGCTTTTCCGCCCGGTCCCGCCCCTGTTCTCCCCTCAGAACCCGGTCGCGATCTTGCCGTAGGTCAGCTCGGCGAAGGCGTGGATCTGGCCGCCGACGAAGGTGCCGGTCACGAGCAGCACCAGCAGGATCGCGACGATCTTCGGCACGAAGGTGAGCGTCACCTCCTGGATCTGGGTGAGCGCCTGCACCAGGGCCACGACGATGCCGATCACCATCGCGGCGCCCACGGAGGGGCCGGCACCGATCAGCACGGTCCAGATCGCCGAGCGGACCAGTTCGAGAGCGTCGACCTCGTTCATCAAGCATCGGCCCGAAAGGTGGCCCCGGCTTTCGGAAGAAGCCGATGCGGCACGGAATGGGGAGAACTAGCTGATCGAGATGCCGGAGGCGAGGAGCATCTCGCGGCCGTCCTTGAGCTTGGCCACCGCGCCGTCGCTCGTCACCCGCACCGATTCGACCACGCCCGAGACCGCGCCGTCGGCCGAGGTGATGGTGCGGCCGATGATGGCGTCGGCCTGATCGAGGAAGCTGGCCGACAGCAGCGAATCGAGCTTCTGGTTGGTCTTGGTCGCCTGCTCGACCTGCGAGAAGGTCGCGAGCTGGCCGACATACTCGGTCGAGTCCATCGGCTTGGTCGGGTCCTGGTTCTGCAACTGGGCCATCAGCAGCGTCAGGAAGGTGTCGGCGTTCATCTTCGAGGCGACGGAGGTCGCCGCCTTGGCCGCCGCCGCGGTGGTGACGCCGGTGCCGGCGGTGGTGCTGCTGACGACGCTCATGGGATCACCTTCGCCGCCATCGGGTCGGCCTTCGGGGCGGGGGAATGCGGGCGGCACGAACGGTCCGCCGGATGGCGGGGGCCGAGCCGGTCGGCGGGTCTCTGCCGGGCGACCGGCGGGGCCGGCATCGCGGCGGGGCCGTCGATCAGGGCGGCTTCCGCCGAGAAGAGCGCGCGGATGATCCGGAGCGCCTCGAACGGGCGCCCCGCATCGACAAGGCCGCTCGCGGACTTCAGGCCGGTCAGGATCGCGGGCTCGGCGGTGGCCGCGAGGATGCCGTCCTGCAACGAGGCGTAGACCGTGCGGGCGAGATCGGCCTGGGCCGGCTCGATCAGCATGGTCTGGGCCGCGAAGTAGAGCTGGCGCAGCGGCGTCGTCGCCTCGTCGGGCTGGAGGACGTGGCCTTCCAGCAGGAAGGTCGCGTCGTTCATCAGTTCCAGCGAGACCTTGCGGTCGGCCCGCACCACGGCGCCGTTGATGAAGACGCGCTCGCCCGCCCTCAGGTTGAGGTGCATGGTGCGGGCCGCCGGCCTGTCCGACGATCGGTCGACCTTCTCGCGGGCCATGGCCGCCTCACCGCAGCCCGTCGCGGATCGAGGCGTTCACCTCGATCAGCGCGGAGAGGCTACGCTCGGGCGCGCTCAGCACCGCGCCGGCCTCGCGCATGGTCCACATGCCGATCGAGACGAGGTCGGAGCGCAGGCCCTCGGGCAGGCCGTTCTCGGGATCGAGCAGGTCGGAGACCAGCACGTTCCACAGATCCTGGACGTAGCCGACGGCCTGCGAGCGCTCGGCGATGGCGCCGGGCCCGCGCGCTTCGGCCGAGCGCAGGAGGCCGATCGCCCGGTCGAAGGCCGCGCGCTCGCGCTCGCGGCCGAGATCGGGCGCGTCCTCCAGGATCTCGGAATAGGACATGCGGTACATCGGGGCCGATACTCCGTGACTTCGGTCGAGATGCGAGGAGGCTTTTACGAAACGAAGTTGATCAGGCTGAGACTGCGCAGCTGCGCGGTCAGGCCGTAGGACATCTGGATCTGCGTCGTCAGCGCATCGACGCGCGACTTGGCCTCCGCCGGATCGACGCTCTCCAGCGCGTTGATGCGGGCCGAGAGCAGCGCCGTCTGCTTCTGCATCCGCGCGTTGGCGTCGGTGATGCGGCTCTGCGCGCGGCCGAGATCGGCCTGCATCGTCACGAGGCCGCGGCTGGCGCTGCCGAGCAGATCGCTCATCCGCGCGGTTGCGACGGCCTGGGCGTCGGCCGGGAAGCCGGACAGGCCGATCCCGGAGCCGATCACGTAGGCCATGGCGAGGTCGCGCAAGGGGGCGGCGTTGGCCGAGGCCGAGGTGGTCGCGGTCTCGGTCAGCGAGATCTGGCTGGTGATCGTGCGGTTCGAGGCGCCGGACCACTGGCTCCAGCCGGTCTCGCTGAAGAGGCTCGCATGCAGTCCGTCGAGGAAGGCCGTCATCTGGCCCGCCGTGGCGTTCGCCGTGCCGCCGGGAAAGGCCGCCGCGAGCGCCGTCTGCACGGCGGTCCTGGCGGCCGAGGCCGGGCTGCCCTCGTAGGCCGTGAGCGGGGCGGCGCCGGTGTCGGTCCCGCCGAACACGGCCTGACCTCCGATTCCGGTGTTGAGCGAGGCGGTCAGCGCCGAGAGCCGCGTGGCGGCCGAGGCGGCGATCGCCGCCGCGCGCTGGTCGGCGGGCAGCCCCGTCAGCTCCTTCAGCATGGCGTCGGCATCCGCCTGGATCGCCGTGAGCGCGCTCTGGCTCGCGTCGAGCCGCAGCGAGGCGGCCGCGTTGCTCTGGGTCAGCGCCGCCAGCACCGCGCTCTGCCGGCGCAGGCCGAAGGACTGGGCGACGCCCCCGCCGAGGGTCGCGCCGACATCGGCGTGGCGGCCGGTGGCGATCTCGCGGGTGGCGTCGGCGAGTTCGGTCTGGAGCCGCGAGGCGCCGGTGCGCGGCGCGTTCCAGAGGTTGAGGCTGGAGATGAAGCCGGTGGTCATCATGGATGCAAACTCACCGCACCGCGTCGAGGAGGGTCTTGAGGAGGTCGTTGACGACCGAGATCAATTTGGCCGAGGCGGTGTAGGAGCGCTCCAGCTGGAGCGTCAGGGCGGTCTCGTCGTCGCCGTTCACGCCGGCCACGTTCGACAAGGCCTCGTTCGCCCGCGACAGCAGGGTCTTCTGGTAGGAGGCCGTCTCCGAGGCGTCCTTGCGCAGGTCCTCGATCCAGCCGGCCGAGCCTTCGGCGAAATCGGCGAGGCTCAGCGAGGTGCCGAGCCCGAGGCTCGCATCGAAGCTGCGCGTCGCGGTCAGGCCCGAGACGAGGGCGCGGAGCCGCCCCGCATAGGCGGCATCGGTGCCGGCCGCGAGGTCGCGGTAATCGGTGCCGTTCATGCCGCCGGTGCGCAGCAGCGCGACGTTGCCGCCCCGGTCGGGATCGACCGCGGCGTTGATGGCGATCCGCCCCGCGAGGCCGAGACGGCCGGCCGCCGATCCGTCGGGGAGAAGGGCGCTGGCGCCGTTGGTGAACAGGCCGGCGCGCGGGCCGCCGTTGGGGGCGATGGCGTCGGTCTCGGCGAAGGCCGCGATCAGGCCGTTCGCCATGGCGTCGAGCTGCGCCTCGTAGGCCGGGGCCGCCTCGTCGCGGAACGCCGCGAGGCCGGCGAGACGGCCGGAGGCCAGCGGCATCGGCGAGTTGGCGCCGGTCACCGGCACGCCGTCGATCACCACCGCCGCGCCGGTCGTGCCGGCGGCGAAGGTCGTGGTGGCCGAGAAGGTCACCTTGCGGGCGCCGCGGTCGAACAAGGGCACGCCGCCGTCGGTGTAGAGGGCGACATCGCCGCCCTCGCGGGCGATGGCGGTGACGCCGACCTCCTGCGACAGGGCGGTGAGGATGCGGTCGCGGTCGTCGAGGGCGTCGGTGGCGTCGGCGCCGAGCGCGAGGCCGCGGGTCACCGCGGCGTTGGCGCGCTCGAACTGGCCGAGCAGGTCGTTGATCCGCGCGACCGAATCGGCGATGCCGGCGTCGGTTCGGGCGCGGGCCGCGTGCACGGCGCCGGCCGCGTCGTTGAGGCTGCCGGCCAGCGCCTTGGCCGAATCGATCGCGGCGCGGGCGAGTTCGGTCGAATCCGGCTGGTTGGCCGCGGCCTGGAGCGCCGCCTCGAAGCCGGCGAAGCGCGCGGCGGGCGAGGTCGGGTCGGTGGTGTCGCCGACCGTGCGGGCGAGGTCGGTCAACCCGCCGAGCAGGGCCTCGCCGCGGGCGCTCGCCGCGTTCGCCGACAGGGTGCGGGCGTAGAGCGCCGCGTCGGTGGCCCGCGTGATGCTCACCACCACGCCGCCGTTGCCGGTGCCGACGAGGGCGGCGATCTTGCGCGAGTAGCCCGGATCGCCGGCGCCCGCGACGTTGCGCGCCGAGACCGCGATCTGGTTCGACGTGGCGGCGAGCGAGGCGCGCGCGGTGTTGAGCGCGAGGGTGAGACCCATCGTTCGTGTCCTGGGGGGTCGTATCGCGGAAGTGCGGATGGGGCGGGCGCGCCGTCGGCGAGACGGCGCGCCCGGAGACGTGAACGGGGCTGCGTCAGCGCTTCAGGTTCATCAGGGTCTCGAGCATCTCGTTGCCGGTCATGAACACCTTGGAATTGGCGGTGTAGACTGTCTGCGACTCGATCATCGTGGTCAGCTCGGTGCTGACGTCGACGTTCGACTGTTCGAGGGCGCGGGCCTTCAGGGCGCCGCGGCCGTTCTCCCCGGCGAATCCGACCTGGATGTCGCCGGAATCGACCGAGGTGGTGAAGACGTTGCCGGCTCGCGGGCTGAGGTTGTCCGGGCTCGCGACGTCGGCGAGCGGCACCTTGAAGGCGGCCTTGCGGGTGCCGTCGGCGTAGAGGGCGTAGACGGTGCCGTCGCCGCCGAAGGCGGTGCCGGTCACGGCGGTCGGGGCCGAGCCGTCGGAGGTGCCCGAGAGCGCGTAGTCGCCCGAGAGCTGGGTGACCGCCGAGAGGTCGATCGTCATCGTGCGGCCGTTCGGGACCGCCACGTTGGTCGTGCCGCCGCTCGCCACCTTACCGTTGGCGTCGAAGGTGAGCGTGGTCGTGCGCAGCGGCGAGGCCGGGAAGGTCGCGGGCGCCGCCTGATCGTAGAAGCTCACCGACCACGCATTGGCGCCGGTCTTGGTCATGGTGACGTCGAGGATCTTGGCCTGGCCGACATTGTCGAAGACCTTGAGCGAACTCTTCTTCGAGAAGGTCGCGACGGCGGGCGGGGCAGAGGCCGCGACCGGCGTCTCGTAGGAGAGGTTGCCGTTGATGGTGCCGGCGGTGGTGGGCCGCGCCTCCTGGCCCATCCGCGAGACGTTGATCGGCTCGAGGTCGGCGATGCCGTTGAGCACAGGGTTCGGCTCGCCGTTGGCGAGGCTGTAGCCCATCAGGGTAAAGCCGCCCGCGTTGACGAGGTTGCCGGTCGGGCCGTCGACCACGAAGTTGCCGGCCCGCGTCAGGAACGGCGCCCCGGCCGAATCCTTCACGACGAAGAAGCCGTTGCCGCTGATGGCCAGATCGCTGTCCGAGGTCGTCGAGGCAATGGGACCGCCCTCGCCGACCGAGCGGCGGATCGTCGTCTCGACGGCGCCGGAATTGTACTGGCCGTAATCGGCCGATTCGAGCAGCAGCGACGAGAATTCCGTCGAGGTGCGCTTGTAGCCGGTGGTGCCGGCGTTCTGGATGTTCTCCGCCACGGTCGAAATGCGGTTCGACTGGGCGGTCATCCCGGAGACGCCGGTGCGGAGCACGCCGATGAGACTCATGCTGACACCTCGTTGATTGTCGGATCTGTGCGCAGTGGACACGCGGTCGCTTGCGCGGGGCTGAGGGAGGGGTGGGGAGGGGCGGTCACGCTCATCCCCGCAGGGATTGGGCGAGTTCGAGGAAGGCGTCGCGGCTCGGCGCCTGACCGGGCTCCTGGCGCATCGCCTCGTAGATGCGCGGCACCAGGGTGACGGCCTGATCGAGGTCGGGGTCGCTGCCGGCGCGGTAGCCGCCCATGAGGCGAAGGTCCCGCGTCTCCTCGAAGCGGGCCATCATGCTCTTGAGCTTGCGCACCAATTCGCGCTGGTCGCCGGTCCAGACCTCGCCGGCCAGCCGCGAGATCGAGCCGAGAAGCTCGATCGCCGGATAGCGGCCCTGCTCGGCGATGGCGCGGTCGAGGACGACGTGGCCGTCGAGCGTGCCGCGGATCGAATCGGCGACGGGGTCGTTGTGGTCGTCGCCGTCGACCAGCACCGAGAAGATGCCGGTGATGGTGCCGGCCCCCTCCGCGCCGGGGCCGGCGCGCTCCAGCAGGCGCGGCAGATCCGAGAAGACGCTCGGCGGGTAGCCGCGGGCCACCGCCGGTTCGCCGGCCGCCAGCGCCACGTCGCGGGCGGCGTGGGCATAACGCGTCACCGAATCGACGATGAGCAGCACCGACTCGCCGCGGTCGCGAAGGGATTCGGCCACCGCCAGCGCCACCTTGGGGGCCTGTCGGCGCATCATCGGGCTCTCGTCGCCGGTCGAGACGACGATGACGGCGCGATCCCGCGCGGCGGCGATCGGCCCCTCCAAGAACTCGCGCACCTCGCGCCCGCGCTCGCCCACCAGCGCCACCACGACACTGTCGAAGCCCTGAGCGCCGGCCAGCATCGCGAGCAGCGTCGACTTGCCGACGCCGGAGCCGGCGAAGATGCCGATGCGCTGGCCGGCGCAGAGCGGCGTGAACAGGTCGATCGCCCGCACCCCCGTGGGCAGGGGCTGGCGCACCCTGGAGCGGGTCATGGCGGGGGGCGGGTCGGCGTCGAGCGGCACGTCCGCCGGACCCTCGGGCAGGGGCCCGAGCCCGTCGGCGGGCCGCCCCAGCGCGTCGATGACGCGGCCCTTCCAGGCCGGCGAGGGGCGCAGGCGCGCCGGGCCGATGCGATGGGCGCGGGCGCCGATCCCGACCTCGATGCGGCTCTCGAACGGCTTCACCGTGGTGCCGCCCGCGTCGATCCGCACGACCTCGCCGATCTGGGTCCGGCCCTCGGCGGAAAAACCCATGCGGTCGCCGAGCCGCACGAAGGCGGAGACGCCGCCGATTCGGGCGGCGGTCGCGGTGATCTCGCGCACCGGCCCGCCGACCCGCACCAGGGCGAGGTCGCGGCGGCCGGCCTCCAGGGCCCGCTCCAGGCGCTCGATGGCGTTCGTCATCCGATCACCCCTGCGGTCCGAGCGTCTTGATCGCGCCGGTCAGCGTGTTCTCGGATTCCGAGGTCTGGGTCGCCGCGCTCTCGAAGGCGCGTTGGATCGCGATGAGCCGGGTCATCTCCATGATCGGGTTGACGTTGGCGCCCTCGACATAGCCCTGGGCGATGCCGAGCCGGGTGAAGTCCTGCACGGCCCGTCCCGGCAGGCTCGACGACACCGCGTTGTCGGCGGCCCGCGACAGTTTCGCCTTCGGGTCGAGGGTGAACAGGCCGATCGCGCCGACCTGCTGGCGGTTCTGGTAGATGCTGCCGTCGCGCCCGATCGTCGGCGGCCCGGCCTGCGGGTCGAGGGTCACCGGGCCGCCGCCGGGATCGACCACGGCCTTGCCGGTGATGGTGCGCAACTGGCCGTTGGCATCCATCGTCAGGCGGCCGTCGCGGGTGAAGAGCGTGCCCTTGGGGCCCGAGACGCCGAGCCACGCGTCGCCCTGCACCGCCACGTCGAGGGGCGAGTCGGTCTTGGTGGTCTGGCCGGCGGTGCGCGAGATCGCGGTGGTGCCGGGGCCGACGAAGGCGACCTCGCCGCGGGTCGAGCGGCCGAGCAGCTCGGAGAACTTCATCTCCTCGGCGCGGTAGCCCGCGGTCGCCATGTTGGCGACGTTGTTGGCCGTGGTGGTGAGCCGCTTCTCCAGCGCGATCTGGCTGGAGAGCGAGACGTAGAGGCTCGACTGCATCGCGCCTACCTCCCGGACCGGCTGGCTTGGAGGCTGGTCAGCATCTCCGCGTCGATCCCGCCGGAGGCGAACAGCGCCAGCACGGGCGCCGACTGGGTGTTGTTCTGCGCGTCCCAGATCGCCGCGAAGCGCCGCACGAAGGACTCGACCTTCGCCGGATCCCTAAAGCTCGCGATGTCGATCTTCGAGCCGATCAGCGCCACGCGCCGGGCCAGCGCCGCGCTGGTGGCCGCGCCGCTGGTGGCGGGCAGGCCGATCACGGTGTTGGCCACCTGGCTCAGCGCCGCATCGCCCAGGATGTCGTAGGCGCTCGCGAGCGTCGGCGCCTTGCGGGCGAAGTAGAGGGCGAGGCGCACGCCCGTGTCCTGGGCGCCCGCGTCGCTCTCCAGCGACTGGCGCAGATAGGCGTCGGTGACGGTCTGGGCCATCGCGTCGGGGCCGAGCGCCGTGCCGAAGCCGACATCGACCGCGACCCGGTCCAAGCCCGAGAGCGGCACGTTGCGGATCGCGAGCGTGCGGCCGGTGCCGCCCGCGTAGACGTTCACGTCGGCATTCGCGCCGCTGCCGCCCGGCGCGCCGTCCTCGCCGAGGCTGTAGAAGGCGGTGGTCTCGAAGAACAGGGCGTTGTCGACGCCGATCCCGACCTGGACCTTGCCCTCGAGGCTCGCCTCGCCGCTCGCGGCCACCTGCGCGTTGATCGCGGCGGCGATCTCGGCGCGGGTCGCCTTCGCCGGATCCCTGGCCGTGCCCGCGAGGGTCGCGGCGTTCAGGGTGATCGTGACCGACTGGACCGTCGCGGCGTCGAGGCGCGACTCGATGACGAAGCGTGCCTCCCGCCGCCCGCTGAAATCCGTGGTCTCGGGCAGGGACGCGTCGGCGCTCACCGTCGCGGGGGCGGCGGCCCTGCCGAAGCCCGCCGGGTCGGTCCCCGTGGCCGAGGCGGCCTTGGGGAAGCTGAACGCCCGGGCGAAGGCGACGTAGCGGTCGTCCGCCAGCCGGTTGGCGAAGCTCGTCGCGCTCGCGACCCCGTCGGTCAGGACCTTGCGCATGAAGGCCTTGGCGTAGGTCATGTCCTCCAGGCCGTAGGCCTTCATGGCGTAGGCGTAGAGGCGCTGGTCGGCCATCAGGTCGTCGACCGACTTCACCTTGCCGATATGGGCTTCGTAATAGGCGGTCTCGCGCGCGACCGTCGGCTCCGCCGCCTTCCGCTTGAGGGAAGTGGTCATATCCCTGGCGATCAGCCGATAGCTCGTGAGGGTGTCGGTCACGGGCGGACCCTTCGGACGGCGCGCGCTCTTCGCGCGCCCTGCATCGGGGGCTCTAGAGGGCGACGCTTGTCCCAGGCTTGCCCGCCCGGGCGGGCGGCGATCACAGCGCCTGCGGCCCGATGATCGTCTCGGTGGTGATCACCATCCAGCCGGCGCCGGTGCGGCGGATCGAGAGGACGCGGCCGGCGCCGGGCAGGACGCTGCCGAGCACGGCCTGCCGGGTGCCGCCCGGCCCTTCGAGCGTCGCGACCCCGTCGGCGACCCCGCGCAGCGCGTAGGCGCCCGCTTTCGGCGGGGTCGGCCGCTCCACCGGGCCGGGCGCGGCGGCGGCGGCCTGGGGCGGCGCCGGCCGGTCGGGCAGGGAGCCCGTGGTCACGGGATCGAGGTCGGCGCTGGCGAGGCGCCCCTGCGCCACCGTCTTCTTCCAGGCGAAGGGGCCGGCGAAGTCGGGCAGCACCGCGCGCACGTCGTAATCGTGGCTGCCGGTGGCGATGCCGTAGCCGGCGAAGCCGCTGACCGTCAGGGCGAGGAGGACGAGGCCCGCGAGCGCTCCGCGCTCCATCGCCGCCTCGCGCGCCCGCCGGGCCGCGATCAGGCCCGCGTAGGAGCGCACCGGAGGCGGGGCGACCGGCCGTGTCGCGGGCCGCGCCATCGATCGGGGGGCGGGGCGCCGGGTCTCTGTCGTCATGTCGGCCTCGCCGGACGCGTCGCCGGTCCTCCCCTACGGGCGCGGGATCGGACCGGTTCACGAACCGTGAACGGACATGGTTACCGAAATCTTAACGCGACCCCGCTCGGTGACAGGCGGGCGCGCGCCTGTATAACCGCGGGCCATGGGAGCCTTGTGACGACGATGGCCGATCCGCAGGACGAGGCGAAACGGGTGGCACCGGTCGAGCGGGCGGGCAAGCGTCACCGCGTCGTCCAGCAGGGCCGGATCGTGCTCGGCCCCGAGCGGCAGGTCGGCTGCGTGATCCGCGACCTGTCGCGCAGCGGCGCCAAGCTCCGGGTCGCCCCCGAGATCGGCCTGCCCGAGACCTTCTCCCTGGTCATCGCCGCGCACGACCTGCGCACGGTGACTGTGCGGCTGCGCTGGCGCCGGGGCGACTTCGCGGGCGTGACCTTCGAGGGCTGAACCCCCTCGTCGCCCGGCGCCGCGCCTCGCCAAGCAATAGGTTAACGGCTTCACCTACAGGGCCAGACTTTCCGGGTCGAGACAGGTCGTAGCTCCAGTCTCTCCACATGATCCGTCCGATTGTGGAGCATTCCCATCGGGACACGCCCGGCCCCGTCTGCTTAATCGCTTCGTAACGCGGTCGCGGCATTCTCGGGACATCGAGCGCGGCCGCGACAAGACGGTGGCCGCAGCCGATAACAGGCCGGCGGGTGGGTCTCTTCAGGCTCATGGACATGATGTCCGTCCCGCCGATCCGGTGCGAGTCCGGAGGTGTGATGCGCGGCGCGGACGGGCCTTCCGAGGTCCGCCACGGCTCCCTGGCGGGCCGTCGACGCCGCACCGGTACGAGCCCGGTTCCACGAACCCTCCCTGTCCTTCTTTTGCCGGAAGCCACTCCGTGACCAGCCTGCTGACCAACAACTCCGCCATGACGGCGTTGACGACGCTGAAGTCGATCAACAACAACCTCGACGCGACCTCCAACCGCGTCTCGACCGGCCAGCGCGTCTCGGCCGCCTCCGACAACGCCGCCTACTGGTCGATCGCCACCACGGTGCGCACCGACAACGCCTCGCTCTCGGCCGTCAAGGACTCGCTGGGCCTGGGCTCCTCGGCGGTCGACACCGCCTATAACGGCCTCAACTCCGTCCTGTCCGACATGCAGAACATGCGCGCCAAGCTGCAGACCGCGCTGCAGCCGGGCGTCGACCGCGCCAAGGTCCAGACCGAGCTCAAGGCCATTCAGGACAAGATGAAGGCGACGGCCGATTCCTCGACCTCGTCCGGCCAGAACTGGCTCTCGGTCGATTCCTCGGCCACCAACACCGCCTACCAGGCGACCCAGAACGTGGTGGCGGGCTTCTCGCGCGCCGCGTCGGGCAACGTCAGCTTCTCGATGATCGGCGTCGACGTGAACGCGATCAAGCTCTACGACGTCAACGCCGCCAGCATCACCACCCCGGCGACCGCGGGTCAGGTGTTCGGCTCGACCTCGCTCACCGGCACCACCGTGTTCACCGGCGGCACCGCCAACTTCAGCACCACCAACGAAGTCAGCTTCTCGCTGACGCTGGGTGACGGCTCGACCGCCGATGTCCTGATCAACAAGGGCACGATGGCGTCGGCCGCCGCCGACTTGACCAAGGTGACGACGCAGGAGTTCCTCGACGCGGTCAACAACCAGATCGCCGCCGACACCGCCGCCACGCCGCTCGCCGGCAAGGTGTCCGCCGGGCTCGACAGCTCCGGCCGCCTGACCTTCAAGACCACGGCGACGGGCGCCGGCACGGCGGCTCAGGTGACGATCCAGAACCTCGCGGCGAGCGGCGGTAACACCCTGGTCGATGTCGGCTTCGGCACCGGCGTCGCGGCGACCGACGCGCGGAGCGGCAAGGGCTCGGCGGCGGGCACGACCGCCGGCAAGGGCATCCTCGACACCGTCGACGGCGGCACCACCTTCTCGCTCGCCACGATCAACATCTCGACCCTCGTCGGCACCGCGGGCGACACCGCGCTGCAGAACATCATCACGCAGGTCGAGAAGGCGATCGCCAAGGTCACCGATGCCGGCACCAAGCTCGGCGCCAACAAGACCCAGATCGACGGCCAGAAGACCTTCGTGGACTCGCTGATGAAGGCCAACGACCGCACCATCGGCATCCTGGTCGACGCCGACATCGAGGAGGAGTCCACCAAGCTGAAGGCGCTGCAGACGCAGCAGCAGCTCGCGGTCCAGGCGCTCTCGATCGCCAACTCCGGCAGCCAGAACGTCCTCTCGCTGTTCCGCTGAGCCACGATCCCCCGGCCGCCGCGGCGGCCGGGGTCCGCCCGAACGCGAACGAGGCCGCGCCCGGCAGGGGCGCGGCCTCGTTCGTTCGTGCGAAACGTCGGACGGTTCAGCCGACGAAGGTGTAGCCGGCCATGCGCTTGGCCTCGATCGGATCGTAGCCGAGCCGCATGCGCAGCTTCTTGCGCAGCTTGCTGATGTGGCCCTCGACCACGCTCTCCTCGCAATCGGTGTCGAGGTCGCCGTAGACGGCCGTGAAGATCTGGCCCTTGGTGATCTGCCGGCCGCGGTTCCTGGCGAGGTATTCGAGGATGTGGCGCTCGCGCCGCGGCAGGATCAGGCTCTCTCCGTCGATCTCGGGATCGCGCCCGTCGGCGAACACCTTGAGGCGCCCCTCCCGGTCGGGAGCCGGCGCGGTCTCGACGCCGCGGTTCATCCGGCGGCGGATCGCGCTCGCCCGGGCGATGATCTCGCGCACATGCACGGGCTTGCGCACCACGTCGTCGATGCCGGCGGTGAACAGGGCGAGCGTCTGCTCCAGGGAGCGGGTCTCGTTGAGCGCGATGATCGGCGCCTGGGTCAGCGCCCGGATCGCCACCGTGCAGGAGGCGCGGTCACTGCAATCACCGATCAGGAAGCCCTCGATCGCCTCGACGTCCCGCCGGGCCGCCGATCCGAGCCAGATCCGCATCGAATCGGCCGTGACGAAGCGGGCGGAGGCGCCTTCGGCCCCGAATCCGGCGACGTACTGGTCGGCCACCGACTGACGCTCATCGACGACGATGTACACCTTGCGATCTCCGAAAGAAGGCGCGATCCGGCAATCGGCGCGAAGCATCTCCGCACCGAGTCGGGTCGTTACTGGTTCTCAGACGGTTCGATGCCGTTTGACTTGGCGCGGACTTAGCCTTTTTACTTACTTCGAGGCCTGCCGCACTTCGTACCGCGCATCATTTGTATGGCCTTAGCTTTTTGGCTGGAATGGTTAACGACCGGTTAAGCTCGTGGTCGAGCGTTAGGAGTTCAGCATCATCACGGGATCGTGAGTGGTATTCCGGCAACATTCTTGGGCGCATCGGCCCCTGCTGCGCCGCAGCATTCCGCTTGACCGACACGGCGCAAAGGGGTCGAAGGAAGCGATATTCGCCAGCGGGAGGAAGCCCATGCCGTCCCTGTCCACCCTGTCGCCGGAGCAGCGCTCCGATCTGCGCGTCACCCTGCGCGACGAGTACGAGGCCCTGAAGGCGCGCGGGCTCAAGCTCGACATGACCCGCGGCAAGCCGGCCTCGGACCAGCTCGACCTCGCCGCCGAGATGCTGGCGCTGCCGGGCAACCGCGACACGACCGCCGAGGACGGCACCGACGCGCGCAACTACGGCAACCTCCAGGGCCTGCCCGAGACCCGCGCACTGTTCGCCCCCGTGCTCGGCGCATCGCCCGACCAGATCGTAATCGCCAACAATTCGAGCCTCGCGCTGATGCACGACGTGCTCGTCTACGCGCTCCTCAAGGGGGTGCCCGGCGGCGAGAAGCCGTGGGGCAAGCAGGAGCCGATCACGATCCTCTGCCCCGTGCCGGGATACGACCGCCACTTCGTCCTGTGCGAGGGGTTCGGGATCCGCATGATCCCGATACCCATGACGGGGGAGGGGCCCGACATGGACGCGGTCGAGACGGCGGTCGCCGACCCGTCTGTGAAGGGCATCTGGTGCGTGCCGCAATACTCGAACCCAAGCGGCGAGACCTATTCGGGCGAGACCGTCCGGCGCTTGGCCTCCCTGACGACGGCGGCGCCCGATTTCCGCATCCTGTGGGACAACGCCTACGCGGTGCATCACCTGACCGACGAGCGGCCCGCGCTGCCCAACATCCTCGAGGCCTGCGCGGAAGCCGGCCACGCCGACCGGCCGATCGTGTTCGCCTCGACCTCGAAGGTGACGCTCGCCGGCGCCGGGCTCGCCATGCTCGCCTCCTCGCTGGCGAACGTGAAGTGGTACCTCGCCCAGGCTGGGCGCCGCAGCATAGGGCCGGACAAGCTCAACCAGCTGCGCCACGTCCGCTTCCTGCGCGATGCGGCCGGAATCGACGCCCACATGGCGCGCCACCGCGCCCTGATCGCGCCGAAATTCGCGGCCGTCGAAGAGGCCTTCGCCGCCCGCCTCGACGGCTGGGACGTGGCCCGCTGGAGCCGTCCGCTGGGCGGCTACTTCGTCACCCTCGACGTCACCGACGGCACCGCGGGTCAGGTCGTGCGGCTGGCGGGCGAGGCCGGCATCGCCCTGACACCGGCCGGCGCGACGCACCCCTACGGCCGGGACCCGCACGACCGGACGCTGCGCATCGCGCCGACCTTCCCGAGCCTGGATGCCGTGCGCAAGGCCGCGGAGGCAGTGGCGTTGTGCACGCTGCTGGCGGCGGTGGAAAAAGCCGACGGCTGACGCTGCGTTAACGCTCCCCCTCCGCGGGGGAGGGGGCCGGCGGAGCGGGCGGGAGAGGGGAGCGACAGTGCCGGAGATTCCACATCGAGGGCGGCCAAGCGGCACCGTTGCTCCCCTCACCCGACCCTCGCTGACGCGAGGCCCACCCTCTCCCGCAGAGGGGAGAGGGATGCGGCGGAGACTTCGCTGCTATTCTCCGCATGTCGTGCGGAGAATAGGCATCTCAATCACCGCACGCGCCGCTACACCACCACCGTGATCGCCTGCGCCGCCCGCGTCAGCCCGGTATACAGCCACCGCGCCCGGTGCTCGCGGAACGCGTAGGATTCATCGAACAGCACCACCTTGTCCCATTGCGACCCCTGCGCCTTGTGGACGGTGAGCGCGTAGCCGTAGGTGAACTCGTCGGTCTCGCGCTTGAGGTAGAGCGGGATCTCCTCCTCCGAGCCCTCGATCACCTGCCGCAGCACCTTGATGTCGACCGCGCGGCGGCGCACGGCCGGGTCGTCCTCCGGGACCACATCGAGGCGGATCGTGTCGGGGCGCGGGGCGGCGCGCAGGGCCTGCACCGTCCAAGTCGACCCGTTGAGCAGGCCCTTGGTGCGGTCGTTCCTCAGGCAGACCAGCTTCTCGCCCACCGACGGCATCGGATCGGTGTGGCCGGCGAGTTCCCGCAGGCGGTTGTTGTAGAGGCGGCGCGTCTTGTTGAGGCCGACCAGCACCTGATCGCAGTCGAGCACCTGGGCCGGGTCGATGTCGCGGCGGCGGATCACCCGGCTCTCGCCGTAGTCGCCCACCTCCAGCCGCCCGCCCTCGCGGATCGTCATCGCCATGCGAACGATCGGATCGTCGGCGGCCTGGCGATGGACCTCCGTCAGCATCACGTCGGGCTCGGCTTCCGTGAAGAAGCCGCCGCCCCGTACGGGGGGCAGCTGAGCGGGATCGCCCAGCACCAGCACCGGCTTGTCGAAGGAGAGGAGGTCGTTGCCGAGATCGGAATCGACCATCGAGCATTCGTCGATGACGATGAGGTCGGCCTTGGCCGCCGGGCCGGAGCGGTTGAGGGTGAAGGTCGGGCCGCCCTCGTCGCCCTCCTTGGTGCGATAGATCAGCGAGTGGATCGTCGCGGCGTCATGGCAGCCCTTCTGCCGCATGACGGAGGCCGCCTTGCCGGTGAAGGCCCCGAAGGCGACCGAACCGTCGACATCGTCGGCGATGCGGCGCGCCAGCGTGGTCTTGCCGGTGCCGGCATAGCCGAACAGGCGAAAGACCTGGGCGCCGCCGTCGCGGCGCCATTCGGCGATGGCCTTGAGCGCGGCGTCCTGCTGCGGGGCGAAGCGCGTGGGAAGCGAGGTCTCGGCCATCAAGGAAAGGCTTTTACGGCCAGCGCACGGTCGGGGGCAGCGAGGACAGGATCGAGGCGACGTTGCCGCCGGTCTTGAGGCCGAAGATGGTGCCGCGGTCGTAGAGCAGGTTGAACTCGACGTAGCGGCCGCGCCGCACCTGCTGCTCCAGCCGGTCGGCCTCGGTCCAGGCTTGGCTGAGGTTGCGCCAGACGATCTCCGGGTAGGCCTTCAGGAAGGCCTCACCCACGTCGCGGGTGAAGGCGAGATCGGCCGTCGGATCACCCGTCCAGTGATAATCGTAAAAGATGCCGCCGATGCCACGGGGCTCGTTGCGGTGCTTGAGGTGGAAATACTCCTCGCACCACGCCTTGTACTTCTCGTAGTTTGCCGCCGGCGCGTGCGCCTCGCAGGCCTCGCGCAGGCAGGCGTGGAAGTGCCGGCTGTCCGGGTCTTCCTGATTGCGCCGCCGGTCGAGCACCGGGGTGAGGTCGGCCCCGCCGCCGAACCACGCCTTCGTCGTGACGACGAAGCGGGTGTTCATGTGCACCGTCGGCACGTTCGGGTTCCAGGGATGGGCGATCAGCGAGATGCCGGTGGCGAAGAAGCGCGGGTCCTCCGCCGCGCCCGGCATCTGCGCCCGGAACTCGGGGGCGAACTCGCCGTGCACGGTGGAGATGTGGACGCCGGCCTTCTCGAACACCCGGCCCTTGAGCATCGCCATCACGCCGCCGCCGCCCGGCGCGCCGGTATGGTCGGTGCGCTGCCACGGCGTCTTCTCGAATTTTCCCGCCTCTGAAGGGGCGTCCGGGTGGAACGGGCCGGCGGCCTGATCCTCCAGGGTCTCCAGGGCGGTGACGATCTTGTCGCGCAGGGTCGCGAACCAGCTCTGCGCCTCGGCCTTCAGGGCGGCGAGGTCGTCGGGGGAGGGCAGGGTGGAGGCGGGCGCGTCGCTCATCCGCAAGGCTTTCCCATCGGTGCGCCCTTCCGTCAATTCGCAGACGCCGGCCGGGCGGTCGAAGCCGGGGCGGGCGGGGCCGTGCCGTCCTTGAGGCCGCCGACGAGGGTGTCGAGGCTGCCTTGCCCCCCGCCGAAACCCGCCTCCGCCAGGAGCGCACCGAGGATCGGGCTGTTGTATTGGTAGCGCAGCAGATGGCCCGACAGGGTGTCGCCGAGGCTCGCCGAGACCGCGCCGGTCGAGGCCGCGCCCATCATGCCGCCCGCGTCGAAGATCTTGATCGAATCGATCTTCTCCACCGCCTTCATGCTCTCGCGCAGCGCGTCCGGGATGACGGCGAGGCGGCGCAGGCCGGTCTCGTAGGCGCGGGCCTCCGCCGACAGCGCGTTGCGGGCTTGGTTCATCACCGTCTCGCGCTCGGCCTCGGCCCGACCGAGCTTGGCGATGGCTTCGGCCTTCGACGCGGCGGCGGTCGCCTCGGCCTCGGCCAGAGTGGTGATGGCGTTGGCCCGGTCTTCCGCCGCGCGCCGCTCGGCCTCGGCCGTGACCGTGATGCCGGTCGCCTCCCGCTCGGCCTCGCGCTTGGCCGCGATGACGGTGACCTCGCGCTCGCGCTCGGCGATCTCCTTCGCCTTGGCGGTCGCGACCCGCTCCTCGGCGGCGACCGCCAGCGCTTCCGCCGCCTTGGCGGCAGCGCGCGCTTCCGATTCCCGCTGCGAGCGCTCGGCGATCTTGATCGCGTTTTCCTGCATCATGAGCTGGCGCTCGCGCTCGGATTCGGCGGTGCGCTGGGCGATGGCGAGGTCGGCCTCGATGCGGGCGCTCTCCGAGGTCTTGCGCGCCTCGGCCTCGCGCAGGCGCACCGCCTGCTCGCGCTCGATCCGGGCGGTCTCCTCGCTCTGCTGGGCGCGCTGCTCGGCCTGGGCCGTCTCGGCGCGGGTCTCGGCGGTCTTGTTGGCGATGTCGCGCTCCTGCGCCAACTCGGCCTCGCGGGTGGCGCGGCGGATCTCGAGCTGCTTGAGCGCCGTCTCGCGGTCCTTCTCGGCGACCGCCACCTCGGCGTCGCGCACGGTGGCGTTGCGCTCCTTGCGGCGCTGCTCGGTGATCTCCTTCAGCCGGGCGAGGCCTTCCGCGTCGAACGAGTTGTCCGGGTTGAAATGGTCGATCGAGGTCTGGTCGAGGCGGGTCAGCGAGGCGGATTCGAGTTCGAGGCCGTTGTGGCGCAGATCGCCCGAGACCGCCTCCTGCACGCCCTTCACGAAGGCGGCGCGCTGCTCCTGAAGGTCGGGGAGGGTCATGCCGGCGGCCACCGCGCGCAGGGCATCGACGAACTTCGCCTCGATCAGCTCGCGCAGCGACATGGCGTCGTTGGTGCGGTCGCCCAGCGTCTGGGCGGCGAGCGCGATCGAATCCTCCTTGGGCTCGACCCGCACGTAGAACTCCACCGTGATGTCGGCCCGCAGCCGATCCTTGGTGATCAGCGACTCGTTGCCCGAGCGCTTCACCTCCAGTCGCAGGGTGTTGAGGTTCACCATGGCGATGGAGTGGAACACCGGCAGCAGCACCGCGCCGCCATCGACCACGACCTTACGGCCGCCGAGCCCGGTGCGGACGAAGGCGGTGTCGCGGGTGGTGCGCCGGTAGAGCCGGCTGAACACGAAGCCGATGCCGAGCAGCGCGACGACGACGATGCCGGCGACGACGAGCAGGTTGATGAGGCCGGGGCTGATTGGGTCCATCGGGGCGCACAATCCTTCGGCTGGTGGGAACTACAGGTCGGCGGGCGCCGGGACCGCGACATAGACCGCGTCCACCCGATCCACGAGCAGAACCCGCGTGCCGGTCGCCATCGGGCTTGCGTCGGCGGCGGCCCGCGCGCGCAGGAAGTGGACGTTGCCGTGGCGGTCGTGCGCCCGGACCTGCCCCGGCAGGCCCTGGTCGAGGGGGCCGAGCGTCACCTCCGCGGTCGCGCCGACGAGCTCTTCGGCGGTGACGGCGTAGCTCTCGTCCCGCGGGATCAGCCGGGCGACGGTACGGGTCGTGAGCCGAAGCGCCGGCAGCGTCGCGGCGAACGCCAGCGGAACCGCCGCGAGCGCGGGCAGCGGCGCGAGGAGCGCGGTGGCGAGCCCCTGCAGGATCAAGCCGGCCAGTGCGAAGAGGGCGAGTGCGAGGATCAGCAGGATCAGGAACGGCACCCGGCCGAGGTTGATCCACGACAGCAGAGCGGCCGGCGACAGGCCCTCCGACGCGTCCGCGGCGCCGACGCCCTCGCCGACCGCATCGTGGCCGATCGCGCCGTCGAGCAGGCCCGAGGCGGATTGGCCGAGCAGCAGCGAGAACGCCTCGACGAGGACGAGGCCGGCCATCACGAGGGCGGCGAGCGTGAAGGGGAACAGGCCGGGGCCGACCAGCGCGCTCAAGAGGGCCGGCCCTGCTTCAGCGCGGCGAGCCGCTGCTCGATGGCGTGGTCGCGGTGCAGCCGGTCGAGATCCTCGATCGACGGATCGGCGGCGGCCGAGGCCGTGCCGGTGACGCGGTCCACGGCCCGCAGCGAGCGGTCGAGTCGGCCGGCGCGGGCCGCGTCCTCGCTTCCGTAGCCGTCGAGCGGGTCGGCGGTTTTGGGGCTCGGGCGGCGCAGGAGCGCGATCCGGTGCTCGGCGTCGCGCCGCGCGGCGTTGGCCGCCTGCATCGCCTTGGTGGTCGCGGCGTGGCGCTCGGCGACATCAGCGAGGCTGGTGTCGATCGCCTCGATCTGGCTCTCCAGATCGAGCTGCCGGGCGATGCCGGAGCGGGCGAGGTCCTCGCGCCCGCTCGCCAGCGCGACCGAGAGTTTGTCGGGCAGAGCGGTCAGCTCGCCCTGAAGCTGGCCGCGGCGCGCGGTGAGGCGGTGCTCCTCGGCCTTGATCCGGCCGAGATCGAGCCGGACGTCGTCGATGACGGCGTCGATCTCGCGCAGGGCCTGCTCGGCGACCGCGAGGGGGTTGCGGTCCTCCACGGCCTCCAAAGCGGCGTTGGAAAGCCCGCCGATGATCCGGCCGACGCGGGTGAGGATGGTCTCGGTCATGGTGCGGGCTTCCTCCTTCGGGGCGGTGGCCGGGGCGGTGACGGAGACGCCCACCTGGATGGTGAGCACGTCCCCCGCGAGGGTGAGGCGTGCCAGCGAGGTCTCGCGCCAGGGGCCGTCGTAGCCCTCGACGCGGTAGGCCATGGTGCGACGGCCCTTGAGCGTGGTCAGGGCGATCTCGGCGGCGCCCTTCACGGAAAACAGCTTGTCGTCGAGCGGTATGGAGGTGACGGTCGCAGGATCGAGACCGGCGGAGCGCTGCGCGAAGTCGCGGATGCCGAGGGTCACGAGGCGGGCCGGCAATCCGGTCTCGTCGCGCACGCGCCGGTAGCCGTGCTCGCTCAGGGCGACGACGTTGGCCCGCAGGCCGTGCTCTCTCCGAATCTCGGCCAGCATCGCCAGCATCCGACGGTAGGCTTCGAGCAGGGCGCGCACCGAGTCGAGATCGTCCGCGCCGGGTAGGAGCCGATAGGTCAATCGCGACGGGAGCGGCTCGGATCGGGTCACGGTGGAGGTGTAAGACACCAGTCCGGTGTTTTCAAGCCGCTGCACGCATCGGCTGTGAATCAGCCGGTCTGTCGCAAAGCCTCGCCCAGGATCATCGCTGCCGAAACCGCGACGTTGAGCGAGCGCATCCCCGGCCGCATCGGCACGAAGATGCGGGCATTCGCCGCCGCGTGCACGCTGTCCGGCACGCCGGCCGATTCGCGGCCCATCATCACGCAGTCGCCGTCGCGGAAGGCGAACGCGGTGTAGGGCAGCGCGCCCGCGGTGGTGGCGAGGACGAGACGGACATCGGCCTCCCGCCGCCACGCCTCGAACGCCGCCCAGGAGCGGTGCCGGGTGATCGGCACGTGGTCGAGATAGTCGAGGCCGGAGCGGCGCAGGTGCCGGTCGGACACGTCGAAGCCCGCGGGCTCGACGATCTCGACGGCGAGCCCCAGGCAGGCGGCCATGCGGAGCATCGTGCCGGTGTTCTGCGGGATGTCGGGCTGGTAGAGGGCGAGGCGCAGCATCGGAGAAGGGTCGGCGCAGGGCTGGGGCGGGCATGCCGCATGGGGGCCGGCCTTGGCCCGCGGCCCCGAGGCCTTACCTCAGGCCGGCATTCCTCGCGCGGTTCACGGACAAAATGTTTCTCGATTGGCTCGAGCGCCGCATCGACCCGTTCGCGCCCTTCGACGAACGGAGCATGCCGCCCAAGACCGTGCTCGGGTTCGCCGCCTTCTACCTGCGGCCGATCCGCGGTGCGCTGCTGTTCCTGTTCGTCGCCGCGGTGATCGCGGGCTCGATCGAGGCCTCGCTCTACCTGCTGATGCGCTGGTTCATCGACCTGATGAGCACCGCCGACCGGGCCAATGTCGTCGCCGACCACGCCGTGCCGCTGGCGCTCGCCGCCGGGCTGCTGCTGGTGGTGCGCCCGTTTACGATCTGGCTGCACGAGATTGCCTCGAACCAGCTCGTGGTGCCGCAATCGACCAACCAGATCCGCTGGCGCACCCACCTCTACACGCTCGGCCACTCGCTCTCGTACTTCCAGGCCGACTTCGCCGGCCGGCTGGCGAACCGCGTGGTTCAGGTCGGGCCGGCGGTGCGCGAGCTGGCGGTCGTGTTCATCGACACGCTGCTCTACGTCGCGATCTACGCGGTGACCGCCATCGGCCTGTTCTCGTCGATCTCGCCGTGGCTCGCCTTGCCGGTGGTCGCCTGGGTCGCGGCCTATGCGGGGCTCACCGCGTGGTTCGTGCCGAGAGCACGCGCCCGCTCGCACAAGACGGCCGAAACCCGCTCGGCCCTGATCGGCCGGGTGGTGGACAGCTACACCAATATCCAGACCGTCAAGCTCTTCGCCCGCGACCGCGAGGAGCGGGCGGCGGTGCGCGATTCGGTCGATGTCCACACCAAGGCCTACCTGCACCAGTTCCGGCTCACCACGCTGACGACCAGCCTGCTGGGCGGCTTGAACAGCGCCCTGATCCTCTCGACCGCGGGCGTCTGCCTGATGCTGTGGCAGCGCGGCGCCATGACGTCCGGCGAGGCCTCGGCCGGCTTGGCGCTCATCCTGCGCCTGATGGCGATGTCCGGCTGGGTGATGCAGACGGTGCGCGGCGTCTTCGAGAATGTCGGCGTGATCCAGGAGAGCATGCAGACCATCGCCCGTCCGCACGGCCTCGTCGATGCGCCGAATGCCGGCACGCTCACCGTGACCGGCGGCGAGGTGCGCTTCGAGAACGTCGACTTCCACTACGGCCGGGGCGACGCCAGCATCGTCGAGGATCTCTCCTTCCGCCTCCGCCCGGGCGAGAAGGTCGGGCTCGTCGGCGTCAGCGGGGCGGGCAAGAGCACCATCGTCTCGCTGCTGCTGCGGCTGCACGACGTCGAGGGTGGGCGCATCCTCGTCGATGGCCAGGACATCGCCCGCGTCACGCAGGATTCGCTTCGGCAAAACATCGCGATGGTTAGCCAGGACACCTCGCTGCTGCATCGCTCGATCCGCGACAACATCGCCTACGGCCGCCCCGACGCGACCGATGCCGAGGTCGAGGCGGCGGCCCGCCAAGCGCACGCGCACGACTTCATCCTCGATCTGGTCGATCACAAGGGACGGCGCGGCTACGATGCCCATGTCGGCGAGCGCGGCGTGAAGCTGTCGGGCGGCCAGCGCCAGCGCATCGCCATCGCCCGCGTCATCCTCAAGGACGCGCCGATCCTGATCCTCGACGAGGCCACGAGCGCCCTCGACAGCCAGGTCGAGGCGGCGATCCAGGAGGCGCTCGACGCGCTGATGGGCGACAAGACGGTGCTGGCCATCGCCCACCGCCTCTCGACCATCGCGGCTTTGGACCGCCTGATCGTGATCGACCGCGGCCGCATCGTCGAGGAGGGGACGCATGCGGAGATGATCCGCCAAGGGGGGCTCTACTCCGATCTGTGGCGGCGGCAGTCGGGGGGCTTTTTGGGGGATCGGGCCGAGGCGCCGGTGGCGTGAGAGGTCCCTGGCTGCGGAAAGGCGGGTGATCGTCACAATGATCCGTGACGCTCGTCATCAACTCAGTTCGTGGCGACCTGTCGTTTTTCGGCGAAGGCGTCGCGCAGGCGCGCGTTTGCGATGACGATGAGGCGCCGCATGAGGGCG
>NZ_JACHOP010000024.1 GCF_014199935.1 Methylorubrum rhodinum | reverse complement strand
GGTCAGCGCAACCAGATCACCGCTCCAAACCTTGCGAGAAGGGGGCCGTCCACATATGGATTCCGGGTTCCGCTGCGCGGCCCCGGAATGACGGCCGAGGTTTGACGGTGAGGCTGGCGCCTGGTCGCAAAGCTCCATCCAAACCCTGGCCTTGTACCGCCGCGATCCGGTACAAGCCCGGTTTCGCACGTCCCGGTCCGTCGCTTGCAGTGCAGCATGGCGGAGCGGGGCGGCGTCCCGTTTCGGGATGCGGTGTGTGCGGCCGGGCGGCGTTGAGGATCGGACCATGTGCGGAATCGTCGGCATCGTCGGGCGCGAGTCGGTGGCGGATGGGCTGGTCGAGGCGCTGCGGCGGCTCGAATACCGCGGCTACGATTCGGCCGGAATCGCCACCCTGGAGCGGGGCCGGCTCGAGCGGCGGCGGGCCGAGGGCAAGCTCTCGAACCTCCAGACCAAGCTGTCGCAGGCGCCGCTGTCCGGCGCCATCGGGATCGGCCACACCCGCTGGGCGACGCATGGGCGCCCCAATGAGACCAACGCCCACCCGCACGCCACCGAGCGGCTGGCGGTGGTCCATAACGGCATCATCGAAAATTTTCGCGAGCTGAAGGAAGAGCTGCAAGGGTCCGGCGCCCGGTTCGAGTCCGACACCGACACCGAGGTCGTGGCCCGGCTCGTCGACCACCTGATGGCGCAGGGCCTTGGGGCCGTGGAGGCGGTCGCCGCGGCGCTGCCGCGCCTGCGCGGCGCCTTCGCGCTGGGTTTCCTGTTCGCGGGGGAAGAGGATTTTTTGATCGGCGCCCGCCACGGCGCGCCGCTCGCCATCGGCTTCGGCCGGGGCGAGACCTATCTCGGCTCCGACGCGCTCGCGCTCGCCCCCTTCACCGACGAGATCACCTATCTCGAAGAGGGCGACTGGGCGATCCTGACCCGCGAGGGCGCCGCGATCCGCGACATCGACGGCAGGAGCGTGAAGCGCCCGCGCCAGCGCATCGCGACCCAGGCCTTCCTCGTCGACAAGGGCAACCACCGTCACTTCATGGCGAAGGAGATCCACGAGCAGCCGGAGGTGGTGGGCCGGACGCTCGCCCACTACGTCGACATGGCGGGTGGGCGCATCGCGCTCCCCGGCCCGCTGCCGTTCGAGTTCGCAAAGCTCTCGCGCCTGTCGATCACCGCCTGCGGCACCGCCTTCTATGCGGGCCTCGTCGCCAAGTACTGGTTCGAGACGATCGCCCGGCTCCCCGTCGAGATCGACGTCGCCTCCGAGACCCGCTACCGCGAGCCGCCGCTGGAGTCCGGCGGGCTGACGCTGGTCATCTCGCAATCGGGCGAGACTGCCGACACGCTGGCCTCGCTCCGCTACGCGAAGGCGCAGGGGCAGCACACGCTCAGCGTCGTCAACGTGCCGACCTCGACCATCGCGCGGGAATCCTCCGCGGTGATGCCGACGCTGGCCGGCCCCGAGATCGGCGTGGCCTCGACGAAAGCCTTCTCCTGCCAGCTCACCGTGCTGCTCTGCCTCGCCATCGCGGCGGGGCGGGCGCGGGGCACGATCGACGCCGCCCGCGAGCGCGCGCTGGTCGATGCCCTCATCACCGTGCCGGGGCTGATGGCGGAATCGGTCACGATGGAGCCGCAGGTCGAGACGCTCGCCCGCGAGATCGCCAAGGCCCGCGACGTGCTCTATCTCGGCCGCGGCACCAGCTACCCGATGGCGCTGGAAGGCGCGCTGAAGCTCAAGGAAATCAGCTACATCCACGCCGAAGGGTATGCGGCGGGCGAACTCAAGCACGGTCCGATCGCGCTGATCGACGAGAGCGTGCCGGTGATCGTCATCGCCCCCCACGACGCGATCTTCGAGAAGACGGTCTCGAACATGCAGGAGGTCGCCGCGCGCGGCGGGAAGATCATCCTCGTCGGCGACGCCCGCGGCGCGGCGGCGGCCGGCCTCGACACGCTGGCGACGCTCACCATGCCGGACGTGGACCCGGTGGTCGCCCCGATCGTCTACGCGGTGCCGGTGCAGCTCATCGCCTACCACACCGCCGTCTTCATGGGGAAGGACGTGGACCAGCCGCGCAATCTCGCGAAGTCCGTGACGGTGGAGTAGCGCGGGCCGAACCTTGCCGGGTCCGACGCGGCGCGGCTAACCTTCCCCGGTTCGTGCCGGAGGATCGCCGTGGCCGCAGCGCAGGTCTTGCCGCCGGAGGTCTTGCCGCCGGAGGTCGTGTTCGTCGATGTCGAGACGACGGGGCTCGGCGCCGCCGACCGGATCGTGACGCTCGCCGCGATCCATCTCGACACCGCGAGCCTGTCGTCGGGTGCGCCGGCGCTGGACCACATCCACCTCGCCTTCGATCCGCGGCGGGATTGCCATCCGAATGCCGCGGCGGTGCACGGCTATTCCGATTGGGACCTGCGCCATCAGGACCTGTTCGCGGCGCACGCGGCGGCGATCCACGCCTTCCTCCACCGCGCGCCGCTGGTGGTGGCCCACAACGCGGCGTTCGATCTGCGCTTCGTGGGGCAGGAATTCGGCAAATGCGGCCTGCCGCCGCTCTCGGGCCGAACCTTCTGCACCATGCAGACCTACCGCGACCGGGGCCATCCGGGCTCCTCGTCGCTCGATGCCGTCTGCGCCCGGATCGGCGCCCGCCGCGGCGGGGCGCGCCACGGGGCGCTGGAGGATGCATGGCTGGCCCTGCGGGTCTTCCTCTGGCTCCACGGCCGGAAAGGCGGGCTCGCCATGCCCGAGACCTTCCGCGCCGGCCCCACCAACTGGATCGTGCCGCCGCCGGTCCCGGAGGGACCGTGGCCGAAGCGGGCGCGGAAGGGCTGAGGCAGGGCCGGCGGCGATCGAGGCAGCCCGAACGCGGAAGGGCCTACCGGATCGCGTTCGCGTCCGGTGCCACCACCGCGAACAGGTCGGCGAGCGCGGCGAGGCTCGCGGCCTGGAGCGCCGCCGCCGGAACCGTGCTGCCATCCGGCCCCGGCAGGGCGCGGGTGGCGGTGGCCGACGCCACGACGGTCGGGCGCAAGCCGAGGCTGAAGGCGCTGCGCGCCGTCGAGTTCACGCACATGTGGGTCATGAAGCCCGCCACGATCACGTCGGCGACGCCGGCCGCCTTCAACTGCGCCTCGAGGTCGGTGCCGACGAAGGCGCTCGGATAGGCCTTGGTGACGACCGCCTCGCCGTCCCGCGGGGCGACCTCGTCGCTGATCTGGCCGATGGGCGCGGTGATGTCGTAGGGCGAGCCCGGCCCCGCATCGTGGCGCACGTGGAAGATTGGGATGCCGGCCGCCCGCGCCCGATCCAACAGCGCCGCCGCCTCGCGGATCGCCGGCTCGACCCCCTCCAGCCGCATCACGCCCTCGCGATAGGTGTTCTGCAGGTCGATCATCAGCAGGGCCGAGCCTTTGAGCGCGGCGGGCTCCGGCGGCAAGCCGGAGAGGCTGCGCAGGGTCTTGAGATCGGTCATGGCGTGGCCTTGTGTGAGGGGCGTTTCCGGCCGGGATGTGAGCCGAGACGGGCGGCGCGCGCAACCGGCCGAAAGTCCGACGGATAACCCCGATCCCGCCCAACCCCCTCATCCTGAGGTGCCCGCCTCGGCGGGCACCTCAGGATGAGGGGGAGGGTGGGATCACCTCTCGGGACGAGGGGTCGGAACGGGTTCACTTCTGCGCCGAATGCGTCGGCTTCTCCGGCTGGGGCGCGATGCGGCCGCCTTCCTTGAGGTCGGCGGGGGGGCTGAGGATCAGGCGCTCGCCTCCGACCAAGCCCTGGTCGATCTCGACGGTGGTGCCCTTGTCGCGGGCGATGTGGACGTTGGCCCAGGTCGCCGTGTCGTCCTCGCGGGCGAGCGCCACGCGGGTGCCGCCCTGGTTGAACACCAGGGCCTCGGCCGGCACCGCCACCGTCGGGGCGCCGGTGCGGGGGATCGCCAGCGTGACGTAGACGTAGAGGCCGGGGCGCAGGGTCCGGTCGGGGTTCGGCACGTCGACCTGGGTGGTGAGCGTGCGCGAGGAGGCGAGCAGCGCCACCGAGGAGCGCTCGACCTTGCCGGTGAAGGTGCGGTCGGGCATCTGCGGGACCTTGATGGTGGCCTCGATTCCCGGCTGGACGCCCACCGCCGCGTTCTGCGGCACGTTGACGGAGATGCGCAGCACGTCGTCCCGGTCCATCGACAGGAGCGGCGTGCCCGAGCCCGCATCGGCCTGGACGAGGTCGCCGACATCGACGTTGCGGGCCGTCACCACCCCGTCGAAGGGCGCGGTGACGATCTCGAAGCCGGTCAGCGCCTTGAGCCGCCCGACGGTGGCCTCCTGCGCCTTGATGTTGGCCTCGGCCACCTTCACGTCGGCCTCGGCCGAGGCGAGGTTGGCGGCCTGCGACAGCACCCCCGCCTGGGTGTTGTCGGCGTTCTGCTTCGAGGCCCAGCCCTGGCCGGCGAGCGTCGAGGTGCGCGAGTTCGTCGCCTGCGCGAGGTTCACGTTGGCCTTCGCCTGATCGACCATCGCCTTGGCGCGCAGCAACTGCGCCTGGAGCTGGCCGAGCTGCGCCTCTCCTTGAGCGAGCTGCTGATCGAGATCGGGGGCGGCGATGCGCAGGAGCACGTCGCCCTTCTTCACGCGCGAGCCGAGATCGATCCGGCGCTCGGCGATGTAGCCGGTGGCGCGGGCGAAGATGCGGGCGGTGGCGAAGGGCTCGGTCTGGCCCGGCAGGGTGAGCGAGACGGGGCCTTCGAGGCGCTTGGCCTCGACGGTGCGAAGCTTCGGGACGAACGAATTCTGGCGGCGCTGCGTCTCCTCGGCGCGGGCCGCGCGCTCGGCATGGCCGTGCGCGCCCCAGGCGATCAGCCCCGCGGCCACGAGGGCGGCGAGGACGAAGCCGCGCTTGCGCGGGGGTGGCGGGATCTCGCCGGGGGGCATCTTGTCGAGCTGGCTCACCGGCCGATCCTGTCGTCGTACGCTCTGATCATGCCGCTGCCGTATGAATCGTTCGGCCTCGGTCGGGCTCCCCCCTCTCCCCGCACGCGGGGAGAGGCCTGCATGGACCCCGTCGTCCATGCAGGAAGCGCAGGCGAAGCCGAAGCGGCGGTGAGGGAGCTTGGCCGGATGAGGCTCCTCCGAAAACTCCCCCTCACCTTCGGCTGCCGCCTCGCCGCGACGACGACGGGGTCGTCGCGGCCCTCTCCCCGCGTGCGGGGAGAGGGGATGCGCAGGCGGCCGGCGCGTTCACCAAAGGAGCGCATCAGACATAATCCTGAAGCGGCTTGACCGCGCCGCGGCGCAGCAGGGTGTAGAGGAACGGCACGAACAGCAGCGTCGAGGGCGTGCCGAGCGCGATGCCGCCCATCACGGCGCGGGCCAGAGCCGCGTTCTGTTCGCCGCCCTCGCCGGTGCCGAGCGCCATCGGGATCAATCCCAAAAACATCGCGCCCGCCGTCATCAGCACCGGGCGCAGCCGCGTCTCGCCCGCGGCGATGGCGGCCTCGAACGCCGAACAGCCGGTGGCCTCCCGGTGTTCCTTGGCGAAGGTGACGAGCAGGATCGAGTTCGCGGAGGCAATGCCGACCGACATGATCGCGCCGAACAGCGAGGGAATCGAGAAGGCCGTGTTGGTGACGAACAGGGCCGCGACGATGCCGCAGAAGGCGATGGGCAGCGCCGCCAACACCACGAGGGGATCGCCCCAGCTCTGATAGTTCACCGCCATCAGCAGGTAGACGGCGACGAGCGCGATAGCGAGCCCGATGCCGAGCCGGAAGAAGGCCGAGCGCATGTTCTCGATCTGGCCGCGCACGGTGATCTTGTCCGGCGCCGGCAGTGCCTTCTGTTCCTCCTGAACGATCCTGTCGATCTCGCGGGCCACCGAGCCGAGGTCGCGGTCCTGCACCGCGGCGTAGACGTTGAAGGTCGGCTGGGTGTTGACGTGGTTGATCACCGTCTGGGTCGGCTGGCGGGTGATGGTGGCGACGCTGGAGAGCAGCGTCAGGGCGCCGGGCCCGAACCCGCCGGTCGCGGAGGCGCGGGCGAAGAGCGGGGTGTTCTGCAAGGCGGTCAGCGAATCGTTGCGGTATTCCGGCGTCTGCACCCAGAGCTGGTAGGGGATGCCGGTCTTCGGATCGGACCAGAAGTTCGGCGTCACCTGGAAGGAGCCGGACAGGGAGACGTTGAGGCTTTGCGCCACCTGCTGCTGGGTTAGCCCGAGTTCGGAGGCCAGCCGCCGGTCCACGTCGATGAAAAATTGCGGCACGTCGACGATCTGGTGGAGATGCACGTCGACGAGGCCGGGCATGGCCTTCAGCCGCGCCTCGATCCGGCGGGCGGCGGCCAGATCCTTCTCGAGGTTGCGGCCGGAGACCTGCACGTCGATCTGCGCGATCACGCCGAAATTGAGGATCTGGGTGATGATGTCGGAGGGCTGGAAATAGACGATCAGGTCGGGGAAGCGTTCGTGCAGCACTTCCCGCAGGCGACGCATGTGGTCCGAGACCGGGCCGTGACCCTCCTTCAGGTCGATCAGCATCTGCCCGTCGTTGTACGAGACGAACGATCCGTCGGAGAAGGCGAAGTTGTAGTTGTTCGACGGCAGGCCGATATTGTCGAGGATCTGCCCGATCTCCTCGTCGGGGATCACCTCGCGCACCACCTTCTGCACCTCGGCGAAGGTCTGCTCGGCGGTCTCGATGCGCATGCCGGGGCGCGTGCGCAGGTGGAGCGTCATCTGGCTCGACTCGACCTGCGGGAAGTAGTCCTGGCCGGTGTGGACGAACAGCACGCCGGTGCCGGCCAACAGCAGGCCGACCAGCGTCAGCGTCGCGAAGCGGCGGCGCAGGACCACGTGCAGCAGCCCGACATAGCCGCGGTGGAAATCGGCGAACCACGCCTCGAACCGGCGGCGGAAGCCGCCGGCCAGCCGGAAGACCGGCCGCGTCAGCCACGTCGCGGCGCGCACGATCCGCCCCTGCCGCGGCGCCGCGTCCGCGCGCCCGTGATGCTGGAGGTACTCGCGCTCCACCAGCACGTCGATCATCACCGGCACGAGCGTGCGCGACAGCAGGTAGGAGGTCAGCATCGCGAACACGACCGCCATCGCCTGCGGCGTGAACAGGTATTTCGGGGTGTCGGTGAGCGCGAAGACCGAGACGAAGGCGGCGCAGATCGACAGCGTCGAGATCAGCGCGGGCTTGGCGATGCCGGCCGCGCCCTCGACCACGGAATTGCGGAACGGGCGCCCCTCCTCGAACAGGCGATAGGTGTTCTCGATCGCCACCGTCGCGTCGTCGACGAGGATGCCGACCGCGAGCGCCAGCCCGCCGAGCGTCATCACGTTGATGGTCTGGCCGAGCGCGGCGAGGATCGCCAGCGAGGTCATGATGCACAAGGGGATCGAAACCAGCACGATCAGCGTCGAGCGCCACGAGCCGAGGAACAGCAGGATCGTGAGCCCCGTGAGCGCGGCGGCGATGGCGGCTTCGTGCAGAACACCTTCGATGGCCGCGGAGACGAAGACCGACTGATCGAACAGCGGCTTGATCTCCATTCCCTCGGGGGCCGCCGCGCGGATGTCGGGCAAAGCCGCCTTGAGGTTGTTGACCACGTCGAGCGTCGAGGCGGTGCCGTTCTTGAGCACCCGCATCAGCACCGAGGCGGCCCCGTCGGCGCGCACGATGTTGACCTGCGGCGGGCCGCCGTCGCGGACGTAGGCGACGTCGCGCACCAGCACCGGCTGGCCGCCGACGACCCGGATCGGCATCTCGTTGAGGCTCGCGATCGCGTCGGGCGTCGCGTTCATCTGCACCGGGTATTGCTGCTCGCCGATCTTGGTCAGCCCCGAGGGGATCGTCAGGTTCTGCTGGGTGACGGCGTTGGTGACGTCCAGCGGCGTGAGGCCCAGCGCGCGCAGGGCATGCAGGTCGAGATCGACCATGATCTGGCGCGGCGCGCCGCCGAACGGGGAGGGCAGCGTCGAGCCCGGCACCTGCGTCAGCCGCTGGCGGATGCGGTACTGCGCGTAGTCGTAGACCTTGTTGAGGCTGTCCTTGGTCGAGGTCAGCGCGAGCTGGATCACCGGCACCGAGGAGGCGGAGAAGCGCACGATCACCGGCGGCTGCACGCCGGGCGGCATCAGGGCGCGGATCGAGTTCGTGGACGAGACGATCTGGGCGATGGCGAGATCGATGCTGACCGATTGGTCGAAGTAGATCTTCATGATCGACGTGCCCTGCAGGCTCGTCGATTCCATCCGGGCGATGTTGTTGACGTTGTTGGAGATTCCGAACTCGGAATAGGTCGTGATCCGCTTCTCCATCTCGGGCGCGGACAGACCCGTATAGGTCCAGACCACGACGACGACGGGGATGTCGACGGTGGGCAGCACGTCCTTCGGCGTCACGACGACCGCGCCCACGCCGCCGAGCATCATCAGCACGGCGAGCACGTAGGTCGTGATGCGGAACTTGAGCGCGTACTGGACGAGACCCATGCCGGACCTTGGGCGGGGGCTGAGGGCAATGGCGAAGCCGGGGCCACCGGACCTCGGCCATGTTTCCGTTCTATGTCCGGATACGCTCCGGAACAGCCACGCGCCGCGATGCCGCAGCCGTAAAGAGGCGGACGAAGCGCGCGATCCGGCACGCGCCTCGGCCTCAAGACTGTATACGGACAGACATTCGGGCCGGCCCATACCTCATTCGAGGGATTCCGACCGGCGCCCCAAGATGTTGCCGAAATCCCACGCGGCCGGTTTCTCGGCGGGACGCTTTGCCGTGCGTGGGACGACCCGAACGGCACAGCCTATAGCTGAAATCGTTCGCTCATCGGATTCCCCGTCGATGACTCCCCTGCGGCCGGCGCTGATCGTCCTGTTCGGCCTGTGCTCGGGGTCTGCCGCGCTCGTCGGCCCCTGCGCCGCGCAGACTTTGCCGCGGGCCGGCCTGTCGGGATCCGAGGTCGGCATGGATTTCTCCGCCCGCCCCTTGCGCGGGGGACGAGGCGGACGGCCGGAGGCCGACGCGGTGATCCGCCCGCCCCGAGGCGCGGGGCGCAGCCGCACCCTCGTTCTCGGCGTGCCCGAGGAGATCGACCGCACGGCGTCCGAAACGGGGGAGGGCGGCTGGCCGATCGACCTGCGCCGCTTCGCGCCTCCGCGCTCCGCCGCGGCCGAGCCCTGAGGCGCGGTTGGCGATGCGCGCCGCCTCCCGATCAATCGAACGTCGAGCCGGCTTCACCCTGCTGGAGACGGTGCTGGCGCTGGCGCTGATCGGCCTCGTGGCGACGCTGGCGCTCCCCCGCTCGCCCCGCGACAGCGGCACGTCCCTGCGGATCAAGGCCTACGAGGTGATGGCCCTGCTGCGGGCCGACCGCGACGCGGCGCGGGCCGGCGGGGTGCCGGTGGTCGCCCGCGTCGACCTCGCCGAACGCATCCTGCGCTCCGGCGCCTCGGAGCGCGCCGTGGCGCTGCCGCCGCGGATGTCCGTCCGGATCTCGGAGGGGCTGACCGGCGGGGTGCGCTTCTTCCCCGACGGCACCGCCAACGGCGGCGAAATCTTCTTGGCGCGTCCGGGGTTGGGGGGCCTGCTCGCCGTTCGGATCGACGGCCTGACCGCGGCGGTCGATCTCGACGAGGGCCGCCCGTGAGCGCCGCCCGCGCCCGCCGCCCCCGGCGCGATGCCCGCGGCGGCTTCCTCATGGTGGAGGCGCTGGCGGTGCTGGCGATCAGCGCCGCGATCCTGCTCGCCCTGGGCTCGCTCACCCGGCTGATGCTGCGCCAAGCCGATTCGCTCGCCGAGCGCACCGCCCGGCTGGAGCGGACCGAGCAGGGCCTGTCGGCGCTGTCGCGCGACATCCGGCGGATGGCGCGCGCCCGCTGGGACGGGCCGGACCGGGAGCGCTTCGTCTTCGCGGGCGAGCCCTGGCGCCTGCTCTTCGCCCTCGACCGGCCCGCCGCCGACGGCAGTGCCTTGCGCGAGACCGTGGCGGTGCTGCTGCGCAGCGAGGGGGACGGGACGGGCGGGCGCCTGACCCGCGCCGAGGCGCCCCTGCCGCCCGGCCTGCCCGGCCCCGGCGCCCTCGCCTTCGGCCCGGAGCGGGTGCTCTACGAGGGGCCGGCGCGGATCCGCTTCGCCTATATGGTCCCGCGCAGCGACACGACGCCCGAGTTGATCGTCGACGCGTGGCCGCAGGCCGCCCCGCCGCCGGCGGCGGTGCGGGTGGGGCTTGCCGATCCCGGCACCGGCGACGTCGCCTCGTCCCTGCGGGTGCCGGTCCTGACCGAGGCCGAGCCCGGCTGCGTGCGGGCGCGCACGCATTACTGCAGCCGCACCGAGGAGGGCGGGGCCGACGACGACGCGGCGGTCGGCGCCATCCTCAACGCGGTGACGCAGGAACGCGCCGCCTCCCAGAGGCGGAACTGACCATGCGCGCGACGACGGCCAGGGGCGGGCGCGACGGCTTCATCCTCGTGGCGGTGCTCGGCGTCATGGCGCTGCTGGCGAGCCTGCTCGGCGGCACCACCGTGCTGGTGCGGGCCGCCTTCGAGGGCGTGCAGGCGAAGTCCGACGACCTTGCGCTGGACGGGCTGGTGCGGGCCGGGCTCGATCTCGCGGCCTACGAACTCTACGCCCTCAAGGTGCCCCCGGCCCTGATCGACGGCCAGGAGATCCGGCTCGATTCCGGCATGGTGACGCTGTCTGTCACCGACGAGGCGGGGCGGATCGACCTCAACGGCGCCGATCCGGCCCTGCTCGCCGCCGCCTACCGCGCCGTCGGCGGGCGCAGCCTCCGGCCGGAGGATTTTTCGGCGCGGGTCGTGGCGTGGCGCGACCGCTACGAGCCCAAGGACGGACAGTCTTCCCCGGGTGCCGCCCTGCGCACGCCCGAGGGGAACGCACGCCCCCATCGCCGCGAGGGGTTTCGCAGCATCGGCGAGCTGCGCTGGCTTGCCGGAATCACCGCCGCCGAGGCCGAGGCGCTCGCCCCGCTCGTCACCGTCAACAATCCCGGCGGCAAGGTCGACGTGACGAGCGCGCCTCTGCCGGTGCTGCTGGCGCTGCCGGGCATGCGGGCCACCCTCGCCCAGCAGATCCTCGCCCTGCGCCGCCGCCCCGACGGGCCGGCGCGCATCCTGCCGCTGCTGAAGGCGCAAGAGAGCTTCGTCGCGACCAAGGGCGGCGGCGCGCACCGCATCCGCCTGGAGGCGCGCTGCGGCGCGGGCGCGGCGCGCCGGGCCGAGGCGGTGATCACCCGGGCGCCGGCCAAGCTCGCGCCGTACTTCGTCGTGGAGTGGTCGGGATAGGAGGGGCGCGACGACGGACGTTTCTTCGCGGCGCCGCCGCGGGCAGGTTGGCGGGACCGGACTCATCGTGAGTCCGGACAGGGATGCTATTATTCGACGATATCTCTACAGACACGGATAAATCAAAAGACAGCCATTTCCGTAAATCGGCAAAATCTTAATCCGCGGTTAACGGTGAATATTTGCGAAAATACATCTCCGTGGTAGTCGGTCATGACTCCGCGACGATTCGATTCGCGGAGCCGGCTCTGCGGAGCCCAACAGAGGGTTGGGAAATGTCTTATTCAAAGCAACGGACCGGGACGGCCACAGTCCTCGGAGGCGCACTTCTTGCCGGAATGCTGATCTCGATCGCAGCCCCGGCCGCGGCACAGACGGCCGCACCGGACTGCCCGGTGACCTATGCCAATCTCAAGTCCGCAGTGACCCAGGCGGCCGCCGCCGATTCGACCGGCCTCAACAACGATTACTGGGCGGTCGTGGTGAACCGCGCCGGCACCGTCTGCGCCGTCGCGTATTCGGGGGCCGACGTCTACGCGCAGTGGCTGCTCAGCCGCCAGATCGCCGCGGCCAAGGCCTTCACGGCCAACGGCCTCAGCCTCAACGCGCCGAAGGGCCCCCTCTCCACCGCGCAGCTCTACGGCTTCGTCCAGCCGAGCCCGAGCGGCGGCAACCCGCTGTTCGGCCTGGAGGGCGGCAACGTGCTCGACTCGACCGGCGCCTACGAGGGCAATGTCGGCCTCTTCGGCACGGCGCAGGATCCGATGATCGGCCGGCGCGTCGGCGGCACCATCACCTTCGGCGGCGGCCTCGGCCTCTACACCCGCGGCACCAAGGTCGGCGGCGTCGGCGTCTCCGGCGACACCGCCTGCGCCGACCACTCGGTGGCGTGGCGCATCCGCACCACCCTCGGCCTCGTGCCGCCGGCCCAGACCGACACGATCACCCTGACCTCCGGCGCCACCCCGACCACCGGCGGCCATCCGCGCTGCCCGAACGATTCGGGCACGCAGGGCCAGACCGCGACGAACTGACCTCGCGCGCCGATCAGCGCGTGACGGCCGCGCCCTCCTCCCGGCCCGCCGGGGGGAGGGCATCCTCCCGCTCTGCTTCTCGCTGCCGCGCCACCTGCGCCCGACCGAGCCAGAGCGCGTTGGCGAGCCACGCCGCCGAGAGCGGCACGGCGACGATCGCCGCCGCGTGGCCGCCGTAGCCCAGCGTCGACAACCCGGCATAGGACCACGCGCCGACCTGATCGCCCAGGCGATAGACCACCGTGTCGATGAAGCTTTTCGCCTTGTAGCGATCCTCCCGCGGGACCACCGTGAACAGAACCTCGCGGATCGGTCTCGCGATGGCGAAGTTGCCGGCCCGGCGCAGCCCATAGACCACCACCACCACGCCGACCGTCGGCGAGAGCGCGAGCGCGGCGAAGCCGACGATGCTCGCAAACGGCAGCAGCGCCAGCGTCACGCCGACGCCGAGCCGCCGCACGATGCGGCCGGTGAAGAACAGCTGCACGCCGAGCGTCAGGGCGTTCACCGCGAGATCGACGGTGGCGAAGAAGGCGGTCTGCGCGCCCCGATCCGAAAAGCTCCGCTTGGCCACCGCCGCCTGCTCGAAATACAGGAACGTCGCCGTCACCGAGAACAGCATCAGGAACCCAGCGATATTGAGGAGGTAGGGCGAGGCGAGCGTGCGCCGGACGCCGGCCCACACGTCGCCGCCGATGGTCTCGCCCGCGCGGGACGCCTCCGGCACCGCGTGCAGGCGCCCGATGATGGAGGCCAAGCCCCGCATGGCGAAGACCGCGGCCTCCAGCAAAGCCGCCGCCGCAACCAGCAGCACCCAGGTCGGCACGTCGCGGGCGAGCGTCGCGGTCACCGCCGAGCCGCAGATGGCCCCGAGCGTGGCGCCCGCGGCGATGAAGCCGAACAGCCGCTTGCCCTGTTCCGTGGTGAACACGTCGACGATCGTGGCCCAGAAGATCGAGACCACGAACAGGTTGAAGATCGACAGCCAGACGAAGAAGGCGCGCCCCACCCAGAGCGCCGTCTCGCCCTCGGTGACCGCGATCAGCCCGGCGAAGATCAGGATGTTGAGGATGAAGAAACGGTAGGTCAGCGGCACGAAGCGGGCCCGCGGCAGGCGCTTGACCAGCCACGCGAAGGGCAGGTTGAGCGCCAGCATCCCGACGAGCGTCGCCAGGAACAGCCAGGGCAGGTTCTCCAGGCCGCCCGCCACGCCCATCTGGTCGCGGATCGGGCGCAGCACGTAGTAGCTCGCCAGCAGCGCGAAGATGTAGGCCCAGGACCACGCCAGAGCCGGCCCCTCGCCCGGCCGCATATCGACGAGGCGCGCGAGCCGGGCGGACAGGCTCAAGGCGCGACCCCGAGCTTCGCCTTCAGCTCCGTCGCCGACAGCTCATGGCCGAAGCCGGCCGAGCCCATCGCGAATTTCTTGGCTGCATCCAACTCGCCGACCACGACCGGATCGAAGCCGGCATCGCTCACCAGCGTGCGGGCGGTGTCGAGGGCCTTGGGGTCGTCGCCCGCGATCGGCACCGCCATGCGCGGCTCGGGGCGCCCCGCATTCTTGAGGAAGATCCTGTAGTTGGCCGCGTTGAAGGCCCGCACGATCCGGGCGCCCGCGAGGTATTTGGCCGAGACCGCGCCGATCCCGTTCTTCTCCACCTCGTCGTAGATGTCGCCGTCGCGCGCCTTCACGGCGTTGCCCGCATCGATCACCACCTTGCCCTTCAGCGCGGCGGCGTTCTCCTTCCCCAGTTCGGGATAGGCCTTGTAGGGCACCGCGATCAGCACGGCGTTGCCGAAGGCAATCGCTTCGGCCGGGGTGCCGGCCCGCGCCTTGGGGCCGAGTTCCTCGATCAAGGCCTTCAGCTCGTCCGGATGGCGCGAGGAGAAGAACACCTCGTAGCCCGCCTTGAGCCAGAGCCGCCCGAGGGTGCCGCCGATATTGCCCGCGCCGACGATCCCGATTCTTCTGGGATTTTCGGATTGCGCCACAGCCGGATAGGCGAGGGTGCTCGCCAGGAGCGCGAGTACCGCGCGCCGCGCAAAAGCATCAGACCGCATCGATGAAGGCCTCCATCTTGCGCCGCTCGGTGGCGTCCGGCACGCGCCCGCGGGCGGCGCCCATGTTGTCCTCGACGTATTGCGCCTTGGCCATGCCGGGGATCGGGCAGGTGACGGCCTCGTTGCCCAACACGTATTTCAGGAAGAACTGCGCCCAGCTCGCGCAGCCGAACTCACGCGCGAAATCCGGCACCGGCTTGCCCTTCACGGCGGTGAACAGCCGGTCGCGGCCGAACGGCACGTTGACCATCACGGCCACGCCCCGCTCAGCCGCCAGCGGCAGGACGCGCTCGGCGGCCTTGCGGCTGTCCAGGGCGTAGTTGACCTGGAGGAAGTCGAGTTTTTCGTTCTTCAGCACCGTCTCCAGCGCCGGGAACTGGTCGTCGCGCCAGACCGTGACGCCGACATACCGGATGCGGCCCTTCTCCTTGAGCCCGCGCAGGATCGCGAGGTTCGATTCCGTGTCGATCAGGTTGTGCACGGCGATCAGGTCGATTTTATCGGTGCGCAGGCGCTTGAACGAGCGCTCGGTCTCGGCCACCGCCGCTTCGCGCCCCGTCGCCGCGACCTTGGTGGCCAGAAAGATCTTCTCGCGTAAGCCTTCGAGGATCACGCCGAGCACGTCCTCGGCGGTGCCGTAGCTCGGGGCGGTGTCGATCACCGTGCCGCCGAGCGCCACGAAGCGCTCCACCGCCTCGCGCAAGGGCGCGGTCGCCTCCGGCGTCACCGCGACCTCGTAGCGGCGCGAGGTGCCGATCCCCATCGCCGGCAGCCGCTCGCCGGAGTCGGGAATCGGCCGGGCGATCAGCGCCTCCTCGGCGGCGCGGGCGGAGTTGGGACCTTTGAATCCGGCCCCGGCGGCGGCGAGCGCCGCCCCGTGCAGAAGCGTTCGGCGGGAGATCGGCATGGGGCCTCCTTCGCGGGCGTGCCCGACCGAGATAGGGCAGCGGGCCGGGAAGGGGCATCATGTGCCGAGCGGCCGATGTCGCGGGCGCCATCGCGGACCGGAACCGCGCGGCTCGCCTACCCCTCGAACCGCGCGAACGTCACCGCGGTCTCGCCGTAGCTCCGCCGCTCCAACTCACGAAAAGAACCCTCGGGCAGGACCGGGCCGGCGCTCGCCACCTCCTCGACGAGGACGAGGGCGCTCACGGCGAGCCAGCCGCCCTTGGCGGCAGCGGTGAGCGCCGCGGGGGCGAGACCCTTGCCGTAGGGCGGGTCGCAGAAGATCAGGGTCGCGGGCGGGTCGGCGCTGGGGCCGAGGCGGGTCGCGTCGCGGCGGATCAGGCGGGCGCGAGCCCGGCCATCGAGCGCCGCGAGGTTGTCGCGGATCAGGTTGCCGGCCTCGCGGCCGTCATCGACGAGGAGCGCGAAGGCCGCGCCCCGCGACAGGGCCTCGAAGGCGAGCGCGCCGGTGCCGGAGAACAGGTCGAGCACGGTCGCGCCCTCGACCGGGTCGTCGTAGGCGTGGGCCAGGACGTTGAACAGGGCCTCGCGCAGGCGGTCGGAGGTCGGGCGGATGCCGTTCCCCTTGGGCCCGGCGAGCCGGCGCCCCCGCCAATCCCCGCCGACGATCCTCACGGCGTGTCAGCCGCTCCGGCCGGCCGCATCAGGCGCCGCCGCGCGGCGGACGCCCACCGCCGCGGGACCCGCCGGGCTTGCCGCCGGGCCGGCCGCCGCCGCCCGCACCGCCGGGACGAGAGCCGCCCGGCCGCGCACCGCCGGGCTTGAACCCGCCGCCCGGACGACCGCCGCCGCCGGCCTTGAAGCCGCCCTTGAACCCACCACCCTTGGCGCCGTCGCGCGCCTCGCCCTGGCGCGCGCCGCCCTTGAAGCCCGGCTTGCCGCCGAAGGGTTTGCCACCCGCGGGCCTGTCGCCGACGGTTTTGCCGCCGCCCTTGAAGCCGCCGCGCTCGGGCCGGCCTTCGGAGCGGGTGTCGCCGCGCGGGGCGCGGGCCGGACGCTCGCCGTCGGCCGACCGCTCGGGCCGCGGCCGGTCGCGCGGGGGGCCGCGGCGCTCCGGAGCGCCGGCATCGAAGGACCGTTCGCGGCGGGGCGCGCCCTCGCCGTGCTCCCGCGGGGGGCGGCCCTCGCCCTCGCCGCGCTCGCGGGGCGGGCCGCGGCGCTCGGAGGCGCCGTCCTCGTCGCGGCGGCGGGGGCGGGCATCGCCCGAGGGCGCCCGGCGCGGCGCGGCCGAACGCGCGTCGCCCCGCTCCGGACGATCCTCACGCGGCCGGCGCTCCGGCCGCTCGGCGCCCTCCTCGTGGTTGCGGAAGCGGACGCGGCGGTGCGGCTCGGGAGCCGGGGCCTCGGGCGAGGCCTTGAGCCGCTCCACCAGCACCCGGCGCTCGCCGACCGCCTTGATGGCGCCGACCCGCTCGCGGCCGCGCTCGGCCGCCGCCGCGCGGGCGGCCTTGGGGTCGCCGCCGCGACGCGGCACCTTCGCGGCGCGGGGGCGATCCTCGTCGTCCGCCCGCCAGACGGTGGGCGAAGCGGCGCGCTGCGGCTTTGCCGGGGCGCGCACGGCCCCCCGCGCCGGCGCGGCGGGACGGGCCGGGTCGCGCGGCGGGCGGGCGCCGGCGCTGCGCGCCCGCGGCGCCGGGCGCTCGGTCTCCGCCCCGCGGGCGGCGGCTTTCGCCGCCTTCTTTGGGCTTCCGAACGGGGCGATCGCCTCGCGCACCGGGCTCTCGAAATCGACGCCGGCCTCCTCGGCCAGCGTCTTGCCGAGCTGCTCCTTGAGCACCTTGGTGCGGATCTCCTCCACCAGCCCGACTTCGAGGTCGCCGAGCTGGAACGGCCCGAACGAGAGCCGGATCAGGCGGTTCACCGACAGGCCGAGATGTTCGAGGATGCGCTTGACCTCGCGGTTCTTGCCCTCGCGCAGGCCGAGCGTCAGCCAGACGTTGTCGCCCTGCGCCCGGTCCAGCGTCGCCTCGACGGGGCCGTACTCCATTCCGTCGACGGTCACGCCCTTCCTGAGCTTGTCGAGGTCGGCCTGGTTCACGTCGCCGAAGGCGCGCACGCGGTAGCGGCGCAGCCAGCCGGTGTCGGGGTGGGCGATCACCTTGGCGAGCCCGCCGTCGTTGGTGAGCAGCAGCAGGCCTTCGGTGTTGATGTCGAGCCGGCCGATGGCGACGACGCGGGGCAGGTCGTCGGGCAGGCCGTCGAACACGGTGGCGCGCCCCTCGGGGTCGCGGGCGGTGGTGACGACGCCGCGGGGCTTGTGCAGGATCCACAGCCGGGTGCGCTCGCGGGCCGGCAGCGGCTCGCCGTCGACGGTGATGCGGTCGGCATCCGTCACGTTGATCGCGGGCGAGGCCAGCACCTGCCCGTTCAGGGTGACGCGGCCGGCCTCGATCAGGGCCTCCGCGTCGCGGCGCGAGGCGATGCCGGCGCGTGCGATGGCCTTGGCGATGCGCTCGCCCTCGGGCGCGGCGGCGGCTTCCGCAGGCGCGGCAGCTTTTTCCGCGGGCGCGGGCTGGGTGGGGTCTGTGGTGTCGGTCATCCCGGCCCCTTAGCAGAGCGAGGGGCCGCGCAAAAGGAAAAGGCGGCCCCGAGGGCCGCCTCTCCTGAACCGGGCCGAGGGGCCCGGGCTACACTGTCGTCGTCAGAGCCGCGGCGAGCGACCGCGCACGGCGCCCATCACCGCCGAGATCAGGAACAGCGCGATGGCGACGAAGAAGACGATCTTGGCCGCCTCCATGGCGGTGCCGGCAATGCCGCCGAAGCCGAGCAGCGCGGCCACCAGGGCGACGACGAGGAAGGTAACAGCCCAACCGATCATGGTATCCTCCTAAAGGTCCGTTCTGGCTTGAAGAATTGCCAAGCTGCCCGGTTCGTTCCGTCGATGGAGCGGAAAACGTGTCCGGGGCGAAGCGGTTCGCCGGGCGGAGAGCCTGGAGCCCTCGCCCGGCCTCGGATCAGACCTTGCCCTTCACCGCGTCGGCGGCGTCGCCCGCGGCCTTCTTGGCATCGCCCTTGAGCTGCTGGCCCTCGCCCTTGACCTCCTGGGCCTTGCCGTCGGCCTGGAGCCGCTCGTTGTCGGTGGCCTTGCCGATGCCCTGCTTGACGTTGCCCGCGGCCTCGTTGGCGAGGCCCTTGATCTTGTCGACGGTGCTGCTCATGGCGCGTCTCCCGTGTCCGTGGCGCGTCCCGACGCTGCGTCGGGTTCGGCCGGTCGGGAGGGCAACGAAGGCTCGCGCCGTCATGTTCCGCCGATTAACATTTCGACCCGCCGCCCGGACGGTCGATACGGCGTTCACGCCGCCATCGTCGCCACGTCCTGCGCAGCGAGCAGAGCCACGTCCTGCGCGGCGAGCAGAGCCGCGATCTCGTCGGCGGGCCGGGGCGGGCTGAACAGGAAGCCCTGCACCTCGCGCGCGCCCTCGGCCCGGACGGCGGCGAGCTGCGGCTCGGTCTCGACGCCCTCGACCAGCGTCGTGATGCCGAGGCTCTCGCCGAGGCTGACGATGGCGCGGATGATCGCGCCGGCATCCGGGCTCGCGGCGCAGTCGCGCACGAAGGAGCGGTCGATCTTGATCTTGTCGAAGGGGAAGCGGCGCAGGTAGCTGATCGAGGAATAACCGGTGCCGAAATCGTCCATGGAGATGCGCACGCCGAGCCGGCGCAGGGTGTGCAGCGTCTCGAGATTGGCCTCGGTGTCGTCGAGGAGCACGCTCTCGGTGATCTCCAGTTCGAGCCGGGTCGCCGGAAGCCCGCTGCCCGCGAGCGCGGCGAGCACGCCCTGCGCGAAGCCGCGATGGCGCAGCTGGATCGGCGAGACGTTGACCGCGACGCTGATCCCGCCGGGCCAGCCGGCGGCGTCGCGGCAGGCCTGGGCCAGCACCCAGGCGCCGAGGGGCACGATCAGGCCGGTCTCCTCGGCGAGCGGGATGAACAGGGCCGGGCTGACGAGGCCCCGCTCGGGATGGCGCCAGCGCACCAGCGCCTCCATGCCCTTGATGCGGTCGTCGGAAAGATCGACCAGCGGCTGGTAGTGCAGCTCGAACAGGCCGTCCCGGAGGGCCTCGCGCAATTCGCGCTCCAGCACGAGGCGCTCGCGGGCGGTCTCGTCCATCTTCGGCTCGAACAGGCGGAAGGTGCCGCGGCCCTCGGCCTTGGCCTCGTAGAGGGCCATGTCGGCCTCCTTCAGCAGGCGCTCGATGTCGTGCCCGCCGCCCGCGTCGGGACCGGCGAGCGCGATGCCAACGCTCATGCCGATCTCGGCGGTGACGCCGTCGAGCCGGTAGGGGGCGCTGACGGCCCGGATCAGGCGCTGGGCGAGCGCCGCCGCGCCGTCCGCGTCGTCGACCGCGTAGAGCACCGCGAACTCGTCGCCGCCGAGCCGGGCGACCACGTCGCGCCCGCGCACCTTCGTCCGCAGCCGCGCCGCCACCGCCTTGAGCAGGCCGTCGCCGACGGCGTGGCCGAAGCTGTCGTTGACCGGCTTGAACCGGTCGAGGTCGAGGCAGAGCACCGCGAGCCCCGCGCCGGCCTCGTGGACCTGGCGCAGCAGCTCGGCACCGACCTCGCGGAGCGCCGTGCGGTTGGGCAGGTCGGTCAGCCCGTCGTGGCGGGCCATGTGGATGATGCGGGCCTCGTTGCGCCGCCGCTCGGTGATGTCCTCGAAGGTCGCGACCCAGCCGCCGCCCGGCATCGGCCGGTGGGTCGCGGCGATGATCCGCCCGTCGGCGAGTTCGCGCATCAGCGATTTCGGACCCTCGGCGGCGAGCGAGGTGCGCGTGCCCTCGCTGACCGAATCGACCGTTGCCTCGCTCCGGTAGCGTCCGAGGCGCACCAGCAGCTCGATCACCGCCCGCTGGCTCATGCCGACCTGGAGGGCGTCCGCCGCCAGCCCGAACATCTCGAGATAGCGCCGGTTCCACACCAGCAGCCGGTGCCCGGCATCGAACAGGCACAGGCCCTGGCTCATGTTCTCCAGCGCCGCGTCGAAGAGCCGGTTCTGCTCGCTGATCTCGGCATGGGCCGCCATCAGCGCGTCGCGGGTGCGGTGCTGCTCGCTCACGTCGCTGCCGACGCCGCGATAGCCGAGGAACGCGCCCTCCGCCGAGAAGCGCGGGCGGCCGCTGATCTCGAACCAGCGCGGGGCGCCGTCGGGATGGCGGTAGCGATAGGTCAGGTCGCGGAACGGGCGCCGCGCGGCGAGCGCGTCGTGGTAGGCCGGCAACCCGTCGGCTCCGGCCTCGCCGTCCGTCTCCTGGGCCAGGGCCCGGCGCGCGATCCCGAGCACGGCGGCGACCGGTCGGCCGAGGAAGCGCTCGGCCTCGGTCGAGACATGGCTGAAGCGCCCTTCGGCGTCCGTCTCCCAGAACCAGTCGGCGGCGATCAGGGCGAAATCTTCGTGGATCGTCAGGGTCATGATGTCGGGCCCGTGCGGTGAGGCCGTGACGTGAGGACGCGAATCGGTCCGTGGCGTCACCGCGGAATCGAGGCGGAGTCTCGCGGACATGTGTTAATTTTCGGCATGCCCAAGGCATAGGCAATCTGCTTAAGCCTTGATCGATAAGCGAAATTCTCAGCGGGACCGGGGGGCGCTCGATCGGCCGGTGCGGGAGCCAACGCGAGCCGCCGCCGTTGTCACCGACTTCGGGCACAGGCGGAACGTCGAGCGAGGTTGGGCCGATGGCGGATGGCGACGATCTGTTTCCGGGCTTCGCGCCGCTCTGGATCGAGGGGCCGGCCGGGCGCTGGTTCGCCCGCGCGGGCGGCCCGGAGGAGGCGCCGCCGCTCCTGCTCCTGCACGGCTTCCCCCAGAGCCACGCGATGTGGCACCGGCTGGCGCCCGCGCTCGCGCGGACGCACCGGGTGATCGCCCTCGACCTCAAGGGCTACGGCTGGTCGGCGGCCCCGGATTCGGAGGACGGCGCGGCCTACGCCAAGCGGCGGGTCGCGGCCGAGATCGTCGCCGTGATGGAGCGGCTCGGCCATGTCCGCTTCCGGCTGGCCGGGCACGACCGCGGCGGGCGGGTCGCCTACCGGCTGGCGCTCGACGCGCCGGGCCGGGTCGAGCGCCTCGCGCTGCTCGACATCGTCCCGACCCAGGTCCAGTGGGAGCGGATCGAGGCGCATCCGGGGATGAACGCGCATTGGCCGTCCCAGGCGCGGCCCGCGCCGGAGCCGGAGCGCGAGATCGGCCGCGACCCGGACGCCTATTTCGAGGATCTGCTGCGCCGGTGGAGCGCGGCGGGGGACCTCTCCGCCTTCGATCCCCGGGCGCTCGCGCTCTACCGCGAGGCCTGGACGGTGCCCGAGCGCATCCACGCATTCTGCGAGGATTACCGCGCGGGCGGCCCCGACGGGCCCGACCGCGCCGCCGACCGGGCCGACCTCGCGGACGGCCGCACCCTGACGATGCCGGTCCTCGTGCTGGCGAGCCGGCACTACCTCGACAAGGACAAGCCCGAGGCCGCGATCGACGCGTGGCGGCGCACCTTCGCCCCGAAGGCGGAAGGGATCTCGATCGACAGCGGCCACTTCCTCGCCGAGGAGGCGCCGCAGGCGACGCTGGCCGCGCTCGAAGCGTTTTTCGGACAGTGATCGGGCTCGCCCGAGCGCGCCCGATCACCCCGGAGGCGGCCCGCCGCGGCGGAGATCAGGTCCGCCAGGGATGGTCGGGCAGCTCGGTGTCGCCGACGACCTGGGCCCCCGCGAGCGCCACCGCGTCGTCGTTCTCCACCGAGGAGCCGCTGACCCCGATGGCGCCGGACATCTCGCCGTCGGCATCGACGATCGGGATGCCGCCGGGGAAGGTGATGAGGCCGTCGTTCGAGTGCTCGATGCCGTAGAGCGAGCCGCCGGGCTGCGACAGCCCGCCGATGGCGCCGGTCTTCATGCCGAAGAACACCGCGGTCCTGGCCTTCTTCTGCGCGATGTCGATGGAGCCGACCCAGGCGCCGTCCATGCGGTGGAACGCCTTGAGGTTGCCGCCGGAATCGACCACGGCGATGCACATCTGCGTGCCGAGCTCCACCGCCTTGGCGCGGGCCGCCTCGATCGCCTTCTCGGCCTGCTCGATGGTGACGTGCATGGCGTGATCCTCCGTGAACCGGGCCTCTCGGGCCCTACGGCCGAGGTATGCGCCGGGCCCGGCCGTTCAAGTCGCCTCGCGCGCCATCGATTTTGCGACTCGGTGTCGGCCCCGGCTACCCTCGCGCGTCCTCGGGACCGGAAAGGCCAGCCGATGCTCTACGCGATCCTCTGCTACCACGACGAGGCCGCCGTCTGCGGCTGGAGCCGCGAGCAGGACGCGGCGGTGATGGCCCGCCTCGGCGCCGTGCAGGAGCGACTCGCCGCGCAAGGCAAGCTCGGCCCCGTCGCCCGGCTGATGCCGACCACCGCCGCCACGACGCTGCGCAAGTCGGTCGAGCCGCCGCTCGTCCTCGACGGGCCCTTCGCCGAGACCAAGGAGCAGTTGCTCGGCTTCTACCTCGTCGAGGTGGCGGGGCTCGACGAGGCCCTCGCCATCGCCCGCGAGCTGGGCGTGGCCAATCCCGGCGGCTCCTACGAGCTGCGCCCGGTCGGCCATTTCCATGCGGGAGCTACGGCGACATGAGCGGTCTCGACTGGATCGAGCAGGCGCTGGTCGCGGCCCGGCCCACCGCGCTCGCGGCCCTGCTGCGCTACTTCCGCGACCTCGACCTCGCCGAGGAGGCGTTCCAGGAGGCCTGCCTGCGGGCGCTGGCGCACTGGCCGCGCAACGGTCCGCCGCGCGACCGGGCCGCATGGCTGATTCTGGTCGGACGCAATGCCGGGGTCGATTCCCTGCGCCGCCGCAGCCGCCACGAGGCCCTGCCGGACGAGGCGGAACTCTCCGACGGCGAGGACGCGGAGGCCGATCTCGCCGAGCGGCTCGACGCCGCGCATTACCGCGACGACATCCTGCGGCTCCTGTTCGTCTGCTGCCATCCCGACCTGCCGCGCACCGGCCAGATCGCGCTGGCCCTGCGGATCGTCGCGGGCGTGCCGACCGCGCGCATCGCCCGCGCCTTCCTCGTCGGCGAGGCGGCGATGGAGCAGCGCATCACCCGCGCCAAGGCCCGGGTGGCGCAGGGCTCGGTGCCGTTCGAGGCGCCGGGCCGGCCCGAGCGCGCGGCCCGGCTCGCGGCGGTCGCCAGCATGCTCTACCTCCTGTTCAACGAGGGCTATTCCGCGGGCTTCCCGGAGGCGGATGCCCGCGCCCCGCTCTGCGACGAGGCGATCCGGCTGGTGCGCCTCCTGCTGCGGCTGTTCCCGGCCGAGCCCGAGATCTCAGGGCTTTGCGCCCTGATGCTCTTGCAGCACGCGAGGAGCCCGGCCCGGTTCGACGCCCACGGCGCGGCCATCCTCCTGGAGAATCAGGACCGGGCGCAGTGGGACCGGGCGATGATCGGCGAGGGGCTGGCGCTCCTCGACAAGGCGATGCGCCACAACCGGGCCGGGCCCTACCAGATCCAGGCGGCGGTCGCCGCGCTCCACGCCCGCGCCGCCACCGCGGCCGAGACCGACTGGGCGCAGATCGACCATCTCTACGCAGCCCTGGAGCGGATGCAGCCCTTGCCGGTGGTGACGCTCAACCGCGCGGTCGCGGTGTTCAAGACGCGTGGACCCGAGCCGGCGCTTGCCCTGATCGAGCCGCTGGCCTCGGCGCTTTCCGGCTACTTCTACTTCCACGGCGCGCGCGGCGCCTTCCTGAAGGCGCTGGGGCGAACCGAGGAGGCGCGGGCGAGCCTGACCCGGGCGATCGGACTCGCCGGCACCGCGGCGGAGGCGGCCTTCATCCGCGGCGAGATCGATGCGCTCGCCGGGATGGAGACGATGCCTCAGGGATCGAGCGCGCTGACCCGCTTGGCGGAGTAGGGCACCCGGCCGCGCTCGGTCGGGTCGGCGAAGACGCCGGCCCAGAGGCCGCGGCGGCGGCTCCAGGCGCGGGCCTCGTGGGCGACATAGTCGCGGACGTGGAAGCGGTCGGCGACCGCGTGGCCGCTCTCGACCATCCAGGCGCCGAGATCCTCCCCCTCCTTCCGGCAGACCGCCAGCAGGCGGTCGAACCGGTCGCGCCCGCGCGGCTCGCAGGCGAGGCTCCCCTCGCCGATCCGCTCGGCCAGGGCCCGCGCCGCCGCGGCGCCGCAACGGATCGATGCGCCCCGCGCGCTCTCGCAGGCGGCGCCGGGGGCCGGCGCGACGATGCCGTAGAGCCCCACCACCTGCCCGCGCAGCCGCAGGGTGTCGCCCTCGATCACCGCGGCGCGGCCGGTGACGGCGTCCCCGGCATCGGCCTCGTCGGCGCCGGCCGGCCCGCACAGGGCCGCAGAGATCGAGAGGACGGCCAGAACCGTCCGGGCGCGCGTCGCGACAATCATGAAAAGCCTCCGCAGCCGGCTCGCAAGTTCCGCGCCGGATCGAGGCGGGAGTGCGGCGGGAGCGGAGCGTTTCAGCCTTGAGCCGCCCGGTTCCAGCGGCTACGTCTCTGCCCGGACACGGCGGAAATGCCGGCCGTCCCGGCTCCGTCGCCCGAGGTGCATGCGTGGCGCCCACCCTGTCGCCGATCCCCGAGGCCCCGGATTCCGCGCCCTCGAAGAAGCGCGTCAGCGCCCGCGGGCGCCTGCGGACCTACTTCCTCACCGGCATTATCGTCGCGGGGCCGCTCGCGATCACGATCTACATCACGTGGTGGTTCATCGCCCTCATCGACGGCTGGGTGAAGCCGCTGGTGCCGGCCAATTACCTGCCGGACCATTACCTGCCGTTCTCGCTCCCCGGCATCGGCCTCGTCATCGCCTTCGTCGCCGTGACGATGCTGGGCTTCCTCACCGCCAACCTCGTCGGGCGCTCGGTCATCGAGTTCGGCGAGGTGCTGCTCGCCCGCACGCCCGTCATCTCCGGGCTCTACAAGGGCCTGCGCCAGATCTTCGAGACCCTGTTCTCGGCCAACGGCACCTCGTTCCGCACCGTGGGGCTCGTCGAGTTCCCGGTGAAGGGCACGTGGTCGGTGGTGTTCCTCTCCGCCCCCGCCGCGACCGAGGTGCGGGACGCGCTCCAGGCCAAGGAAGGCGGGGCGCACGACTATGTCGGCGTGTTCCTGCCCTGCGCCCCGAACCCCACCACGGGGTTCTTCTTCTACCTGCCGCGCTCCGGGATCGTGGAAGTCGGCATCAGCGTGGACGATGCGGCCAAGCTCGTGATGTCGGCGGGCGTGATCCAGCCGGAGGACCCGCAGGCCCGCCTCAACGCCATGGCGGCCACCTTACGCCAGACGCAAGGCGGCCCGGACATGGAAAAGGCGCGCCGGGAGCCGGCGCGCCAGGATGGCTGATCGGAAAGATCGCCGAGTCGAGAAAAAATCAGTGCTGCAGCGAGGCCTTCTCGGCCGCGATGGTCGGCGGCGTGGCGTCGGCGACCTGATTGCTGATCGCCGGGCGGGCGACCGGGCTGTTCCAGTCGGTCGCGACCTGGGCGGTCAGCAGCAGGGCCAGCACGGCGCAGAGCGCGTTGGCGGCGATCCAGAACCGGCGCGAGGACTGCTTCACGGCGCTCAAGAGGGCGTCGGTCGTATCCTCGTCGCGGCTCACGCGATCACTGATCGGCATCAGCCACGGCTCGGCGGACAGCGCGTCGGCTCCCCAATTCTCGGAGGAACCCGGCAGGCGTTGGAACGGTGCGATCGACATGGCGATCCTCCTTTTTTCCAGTGGCACCCCGGTCTACGAGGCCGTTCGTTCATCTCCAGTTAAGCGGCAATTGGGGCAGATACAAGGTAATTCCCAATTTACCACCTGCCGCCCTACTCATCCAGGCTCTCCGCCAACGCTGATAAGTGACTGATTTCGTTTTCAAAAATTCGATGGCTTGCGTCGCCACTGCGACATTCTGCTGTCCCTTCCGGCCGCTTCCGCTTTCCTGAATGAGCCGTTCAGCTTCGCGGGGTTCCTGAACGAAGCTGAACGGATTCGCGGTCCGGCAGCGACTCAACCCGCCCCGATCAGCCGGATCGCGGCCTCGCGCTCGAACAGGTAGAGCAGCACCCGCAGGGCCCGGCCGCGCTCGCTCCGGAGCCGCGGGTCGCGCTCGACGATCAGGCGGGCGTCGTCGCGGGCGGCCTCCAGCAGGTCCCCGTCGCTCTCAAGGCGTGCGAGGCGGAAGGCCGCCATGCCGGACTGGCGGGTGCCGAGTACCTCGCCCTCGCCGCGCAAGCGCAGATCCTCCTCGGCGATGCGGAACCCGTCCTCGCTCGCCCGCATCATCTCGAGGCGCGCCTTGGCGACCTGACCGAGCGGCCCACGGTAGAGCAGCAGGCAGGACGAGGCCTTGGAGCCGCGCCCCACCCGGCCGCGGAGCTGATGGAGCTGGGCCAGACCGAAGCGCTCGGCATGCTCGATCACCATGATGGTGGCCTCGGGCACGTCCACGCCGACCTCGACCACGGTGGTGGAGACCAGCACGCGGGTGCGGCCGGCGGAAAACGCCTCCATCGCGGCGTCCTTGTCCGGCCCCGGCATCTTGCCGTGGATCAGGCCGACCCCGTCGCCGAAATGCTTCTTCAGGTCCTCGAACCGCTCTTCCGCCGCGGCGAGGTCCACGAACTCGGACTCCGCCACCAGCGGGCAGATCCAGTAGACCCGGTCGCCCGCGGCCAAGGCGCGATGCAGCCCGTCCACCACGTCGCCGATGCGCTCGTTCGGGATGGTGATGGTCTTGATCGGCTGGCGGCCTGCCGGCTTCTCGTCGAGCACCGAGACGTCCATGTCGCCGAAGAAGGTCAGCGCCAGCGTGCGCGGGATCGGGGTGGCGGTCATCACCAGGATGTCGACCGCCTCGCCCTTGGCGCCCAGCGCGAGGCGCTGGTGCACGCCGAAGCGGTGCTGCTCGTCCACCACCGCGAGCCCGAGATCGCGGAACGCCACCGCCTCCTGGAACAGCGCGTGGGTGCCGACCACGATGTCGATGTTGCCGGACGCCAGATCGGCCAGCGTCGCCCGGCGCTCGGAGGCCTTGTCGCGGCCCGTCAGCAGGCGAAGGCGCAGGCCCTCCGTGAGCGGGGCGAGGCGCTCGTAGTGCTGGCGCGCCAGAATCTCGGTCGGGGCCATCAGCGCGGCCTGCCGCCCGGCCTCGACGGCGGACGCCATGGCGAGCAGCGCGACGGCGGTCTTGCCCGAGCCGACATCGCCCTGAAGCAGGCGCAGCATGCGCCGGTCGGAGGCTAGGTCGGCGCGGATTTCCTCGACCGCGCGGGCCTGTGCTCCGGTGAGAGCGAAGGGCAGGGCGGCTTCGATCCGCGCCTTCAGATGCCCGTCGCCGGCGTTGACCCGGCCGGGCTTGCGCCGCTGGCGGGCGCGCAGCAGGGCGAGCGCCAGTTGCGAAGCCAGCAGCTCGTCGTAGGCGAGCCGGCGCCGGGCCGGGCTCGGCGGCGGGGCCTCGCCCTCGCGGGGCGGCGGGGGCGCCTCCTCCGGGCGGTGCTCGATCCTGAGCGCCTCGGCGAAGGCCGGGAAGCGGTTCTGCGCCAAGAAAGCCGGGTCCTGCCACTCGGGCAGAACGGGGAGCCGCTCCAGCGCACCGTGGACGATTCGGCTGATGACCCGCGAGGTCAGGCCCTCGGTCGCGCCGTAGATCGGCTCGACCGCGGGCAGGCTCGCGAGCCCGGCCTCGTCGAGGATGCGGGTGGGGTGGACCATCTGCCGATAGCCGTCCCACAGGTCGATCCGGCCGGAGACGTAGCGGTGGCTCCCGAGCGGCAGCATCTTCTCGATGCGGCCCTTGGGCATACCGAAGAACACGAGGCTGATGTCGCCGGTCCCGTCCTCGACCAGCACCCGGAACGCGCGCTTGCCCAGACCCGGCGGGCGGTGGGCCACCACGGTGACGCCAAGCGTCACCGGCTCGCCGGTCGGCGCGTCGCGGATCGAGCCGCAAAGCGGCCGGGCGACCCCGCTCTGGGGCAGGTGGAACAGCAGGTCGGCCACGCGGGCCGGGCGCTCCTCCGAGCCGAGCAGCTTTTCGATCAGCGGCGCGATCTTCGGCCCCACGCCCGGCAGGCCGCGGGCGGGGGCGAAGAGCGGATCGAGGATGCTCGGGCGCAGCGACGGGGCCTCGTCCCGCGGGGGCGGGGCGGGGCCCGGATCGGAGGCGAGGGCCTGTTCGGTGTCGGGGATCATGAGCCTTTATGGCGCGAGAGTCGGAGCGACGGGCCCTCCCACCCACCCCCCTCATCCTGAGGTGCCGCGAAGCGGCCTCGAAGGAGGGCTCCAGAATCCGCCGAGCGATCTGGAGCCCTCCTTCGAGGCCGCCGCTGCCGCGTCGGCACCTCAGGATGAGGGCACGGGTGGGAGCGAGGTTCTTCGACCGGGCCGCGGGCGCCACGATACCGCGTTTCTTCGCATCCGCGCAGATGGCATCGGGCGCGCACCGTTTGCCCGAAGCTGTTTGCCCCTGGGCCGATGCCCCTCTACATGCCTGTCGTCACCACGAGAGCCATCTCGGAGGGATTTTTTGCGATGTCCGGCACCACCCGCTCCAGCGCCGACCTCGACCCGCGCCGCCGCCGCACCCTGTTCCGGGCGTGGCACCGGGGCATCCGCGAGATGGACCTGATCATGGGCCGCTTCGCCGATGCCGAGATCGGCGACCTGTCGGAGGAGGAGTTGACGCAGTTCGAGGCGCTGATCGAGGTGCCGGACCGCGACCTGTTCCGCTGGCTCACCGGCGAGGACGCGACGCCGGAGAACTACGACACCCCGGTCTACCGCCGGCTCAAGTCGTTCCATCGGCACGACGCGCCGATCCATAACTGAACATTGCTGACGCGGTCTGCTTCCTGATACGCGCGGGTCAATAACCCTCCCCCCTCTGCGGGGGAGGGTGCCCGCGGAGCGGGCGGGAGAGGGGCCGGCTCCGCACCATCCGGCAAACGGCGTTCCCCTCTCCCGACCCTCGCTGACGCGAGGGCCACCCTCCCCCGCAGAGGGGGGAGGGACGTGACGTCGAGCGCTCGCTTCAAGAAACCAACGATCCGATGGCCAAGCCCCAGCCCAAACCCCCGGCCTCTCCGCCGAAGCCGCAGACCGCGCGCTTCGCCCTGCCGAAATCGGCGCCGCTGACCAAGGCGCTCGACGCGTTGAAGCGCGGCGACAGCCCAACGCTGGCCTCGGTGCCCGACGGGTTCGACGCGCTCGTCGTCGCCGACCTCGCCCGCGCGCTGTCGGGCGCGTTCGAGGGCCCGGCGGTGCTGGTGCATGTCGCCCGCGATTCCGGCCGCTCCAACGCATTCCAGACCGCGCTCAAGTTCGTCGCCCCCGAGATCGAGGCGATGAGCTTCCCGGCCTGGGACTGCCAGCCCTACGACCGCGTCTCGCCGAACGGCGCCATCGCGGCCCAGCGCATGACCGCGCTCTCGCGGCTCACCCGCTCGCGCTCGTCGGAGGAGAAGCCCCGCATCCTCTGCACCACGGTCAACGCCCTGGTGCAGCGCGTGCCGCCCCGCGCCAAGGTCGCCGTCGAGACGTTCTCGGCCGCGATCGGCAACGTGGTGCCGATGGACAAGGTCGTGGCCTGGGTCGAGGCCAACGGGTTCTTGCGCACCGGCACCGTGCGGGACACGGGCGAGTATGCCGTGCGCGGCGGCATCCTCGATCTCTCGCCGCCCGGCCTGCCGAACCCGATCCGCCTCGACTTCTTCGGCGATACCCTCGAATCCATCCGCGCGTTCGATCCCGAGACGCAGCGCACCGTGGGCTCGCTCCGCTCCCTCGACCTCGTGCCGATGAGCGAGGTGCAGCTCACCACCGAGACGATCCGGCGCTTCCGACAAGGCTATCTGACGAGCTTCGGCGCCGCGACCCGCGACGACCGGCTCTACGAGACCGTCAGCGAGGGCCGCCGCTATGCCGGCCTCGAGCACTGGATGCCGCTGTTCTACGAGCATCTCGACACGGTGTTCGACTATCTCGGCGACGTGCCGATGGTGTTCGACGCGCAGGTGGAGGAGGCGGCGACCGAGCGCCTCTCGCTGATCCAGGACTACTTTTTGGCCCGCGAGAGCGCGCTGAAGACCCCGCAATCCGGGGTCGCGCCCTACAAGCCGCTGCCGCCGCGCGCGCTCTACCTCACGCCGAACGAGTGGAAGGCCAAGGTCGAGGCCGCCGCGGTCGCGCGCCTGACCCCGTTCGCCCAGCCCGACTCGGATGAGCGCGCGGTGATCGATTGCGGCGCCAAGCCCGGCCGCAACTTCGCCCCCGAGCGGGCGGATGAAGCCGCCAGCGTGTTCGACGCCGCGGTCGCCCACATCCGCGATCTGCAAGGATCCGGGCATCACGTGATCCTGGGCTCCTGGTCCGACGGCTCGCGCGACCGGCTCTGCGGCGTGCTCTCCGACCACGGCCTCAAGAAGCCGATGGAGATCAACACGCTCACCGCCGTCAACGCGCTCAAGCGCGGCACCGACGTGGCGATGGCGGTCTGGGGCCTGGAATCCGGCTTCACCATCGACCGGCTCGCCGTCATCGCCGAGGGCGACATCCTCGGCGACCGGCTGGTGCGTCAGAAGCGCAAGTCGAAGCGGCCCCAGGACATCATCCTCGAAGTCCAGGCGCTCCAGCCCGGCGACCTCGTGGTGCATTCCGATCACGGCATCGGCCGCTTCGTCGGCCTCAAAACCGTGACGGCGGCCGGCGCCCCGCACGATTGCCTGGAGCTGCAATATACCGGCGGCCTGCTGCTGCTGCCGGTGGAGAACATCGAACTCCTGACCCGCTACGGCTCGGAGGATTCGGAGGTGGCGCTCGACCGCCTCGGCGGCGGGGCGTGGCAGGCCCGCAAGGCCAAGATGAAGCGCCGCATCCTCGAGATGGCGGCCGAACTCATCAAGGTCGCCGCCGCCCGCTTCGTGAAGCCCGCCCCCTCGCTCAAGGCGCCGGAGGGGATGTACGAGGAATTCGCCGCCCGCTTCGCCTTCCAGGAGACCGAGGACCAGGCCAACGCCATCGACGCGGTGCTGGACGACCTCAATGCCGGCCGGCCGATGGATCGCCTCGTCTGCGGCGATGTCGGCTTCGGCAAGACCGAGGTGGCGCTGCGCGCGGCCTTCGCCGCCGCCATCTCCGGCAAGCAGGTCGCCGTGGTGGTGCCGACCACGCTTCTGGCGCGCCAGCATTACCGGACCTTCGTGGAGCGCTTCAAAGGGCTGCCGATCCACATCGCTCAGCTCTCGCGCTTCGTCTCGGCCGGCGATCAGCGCCAGAACCGGGCGGGGCTCGCCGAGGGCACGGTCGACATCGTGGTGGGCACCCACGCGCTGCTCGCCAAGAACGTCGCGTTCAAGGATCTCGGCCTGATCATCGTCGACGAGGAGCAGCATTTCGGCGTCGCCCACAAGGAGCGGCTCAAGGCGCTCCAGGCCGACGTCCACGTGCTGACGCTTTCGGCCACCCCGATCCCGCGCACGCTGCAGCTCGCCATGACGGGGGTGCGCGAACTCTCGATCATCGCCACGCCGCCGATGGACCGCTTGGCGGTGCGCACCTTCGTCACCCCGTTCGATCCGCTGCTGATCCGCGAGGCGCTGCTGCGCGAGCGCTACCGCGGCGGCCAGTCGTTCTACGTCGTTCCCCGGATCGAAGACCTCGCAGAAGTCAAAAAATTCCTCGATCAGGAGATGCCCGAGACCACGGTGGCGGTCGCCCACGGCCAGATGGCGGCGGGGCAGTTGGAGGACGTCATGACGGCGTTCTACGAGGGCAAGTACGACGTGCTGCTCTCGACCACAATCGTCGAATCCGGCCTCGACATCCCGACCGCCAACACGCTGATCGTCCACCGCGCCGACATGTTCGGGCTCGCCGCGCTCTACCAGCTCCGGGGCCGCGTCGGCCGCTCCAAGGCGCGGGCCTACGCCCTGTTCACGACGCCTCCCAACCGCCAGCTCACCGCCCAGGCCGAGCAGCGCCTCAAGGTGCTCCAGAGCCTCGACACGCTCGGCGCCGGCTTCCAGCTGGCCTCGCACGACCTCGACATCCGCGGCGCCGGCAATCTGCTCGGCGACGCCCAGTCCGGCCACATCAAGGAGGTGGGCTACGAACTCTACCAGCAGATGCTGGAGGACGCCGTCACCGCGCTCAAAGCCGGCATCACCGAGCCGGAAGCGGAGGCGTGGTCGCCCACCATCGCGCTGGGCGCCCCCGTCACCATCCCCGAGGACTACGTCGAGGATCTCACCGTGCGGCTCGGCCTCTACCGCCGCCTCTCGACCCTCGAGAACGACGCCGAAATGGAGAGCTTCGGCGCCGAGCTGATCGACCGCTTCGGCCCGCTGCCGCCGGAGGTGGAACAGCTCCTCAAGATCGTGACGATCAAGATCCTGTGCCGCGACGCCAACGTCGAGAAGGTGGAAGCCGGCCCGAAGGGCGTCGTCGTCCACTTCCGCGAAAAGTCCTTCGCCAACCCGCAGGGGCTGGCCGCCATGGTGGTGGAACAGGGCTCCTTCGCAAAAGTCCGCCCCGACATGAGCGTGGTCTTCATCCGCGAACTCGACACCATCCCCGAGCGCCTGAAGGTGACGACGCAGATCCTGCGCGGGCTGGTGACGATCGCCGGGCGGGGGAAGAAGAAGGCGGCGTGAGGCGGCTTCGTCCGGCATCCCGGCGCCTCGTCAGCGCCGGGCCGCACGGTACGTTGAGGCCTTTGCCGCCGGGAGGAGGACTCGCATGACGCGCGAAGCATTCTACCATTTCCGTCAGGCCGCGCCGCTCGACACGTTCCGCGAACTCGACCGCGTGATGCTGACGGCCGATATCGCGACCGATGACGGCGCGACGATGCCGGCGGGCAGCGAGGGCGTCGTGCTCAGCGTCTACCGGGACGGCGTGGCCTGCGTGGTCGAGTTCGCCGAGCCGGTCAGTGCGCTGGCGACCGTCCCGAGTGCCGCCCTCCGCCTCGTCGCGCGTGCCGCCGCTTGAGCGCACGGCCTCGGTCGAGCCTGTGAAAGGTCGCGCGCCGCGCGTGCGCACCGTGTGCAAAGTCGCACCCGACGATACAGCCCGCTTCCTCACGGCCTCCCCATGCCGCTGACGATGATCATCCTCAAAAATCGCCCAATAAAAATCCTGCCTTGCTAAATTTTCATTTGGGGCGCATGGTCCGCGTCATCGATACGAGGCCGGATTCTCTGGGCCGTGACGCCTCCGCAGGGCGGTTCTCTTTTTCCTTCGTCATCGATGATCTGTATGGGCTCGGCGCCAAGTGGCGCGGAGGCTCTCGACACGTACCCTGCGGAGAACAAGGAACTTACATGCAGACCGGCACCGTCAAGTGGTTCAACGATCAGAAGGGCTTCGGCTTCATCCAGCCCGAGGACGGCTCGAAGGACGTGTTCGTCCACATCTCCGCCGTCGAGCGCGCCGGCCTGCGCGGCCTCGCCGAGGGCCAGAAGGTCTCCTACGTGATGGAGACGGATCGCCGCTCCGGCAAGCAGTCGGCGGGCCAGCTTCAGGTCGCGTGATCCGCGCGCCGAACGCTTGACATTCGAAGCCGCTCCGACCGGGGCGGCTTCTCGCATTTGTGCCGCGGCCCACCCCGAGCCCGGCCCGACCAAGGATCTTACGTGAGCTTCACCAAGCAGAACTCGTTCGACGACCGTCGCCAGACTTCGGCCTCCGCCCGCGAGGCGATGCTGGCCCGCTTCCGCGCCCGCCCCACCGGTGACGATCCGGCCGTGCTGGCCCGCCAGGAGGAGCGCCGCGCCATCGCCGCCGCCCGCGAGGAGCGTGCCCTGGAGCGCGAGACCCAGCGGCGCCTGGAAGCCGAGCGCGTCGAAGCGCTGGCCGCCGCCGAACGCGCCGCCGAGGCCGAGCGCAAGGCCGCCGAGATCGAGGCCGCGGCCGAGCGCGCCCGCCTCGCCCAGGCCAAGCAGAAGGAAGAGCGCGACGCCCGCTACGCCGCCCGCAAGGCCAAGATCAAGCTGCGGCGCTGAGCGGCTCTCGTCCCGCGGGTCGCAAGCCGGCCCGCGGACGCTCGTCCCCACGACCCCTTTCGGAGGATCCGATGTCCCACAAGTTCAAGATCGGCCAGCGCGTCCGCCGCACGCCCACCCACCAGACCGATACGCGCCTCGGCTTCGGCGAGGTCGGCGAGATCGTCCGCCTGATGCCCGACGACACCACCGGCGAGCCGTCCTACCGCATGCGCTCCGGCATGGCCGAGCGGGCGGTGCGCGAGAGCGAGATCAGTCTCGCGCCCTGACGGGCAAGCCGGCACGAAAAAGGCGGACCTTTCGGCCCGCCCGTCACCGTCCCGCAATGAAACGCCGTTAAAGCTCCGGCTCGTTGAGCACGTAGGGGCCGATCCGGCTCTTGAGATCGACCGGCGCGCCGGGGCGGGGCCCCGCATCGTCCATGTCGATCACCGGGATGCCGCCGGCGCGCATCCGTTCGCGCAGGCGCGCGGCCAGCGCGGCGATCTCCGGGCTGGCGCGGCCGGAGAGCTGGAGCAGGATGGCGGCGGGGCGGGCGATCACGGCCAGCACGTCGTCGGCGGCCTCGATCGAGGCGGTGACGCTCGCGTAGCCGAGCCCCGCGAGGTCGGCGGCGAGAGAGCGGTCGACGGCGCGGCGGCCATCGTCGACGACAAGCACTTGTTGCAGCGCACCCATAAGCTTCAGCGTTATCCCATGTGGCACCCCGTGTGAAGGGGCACCGACGATAACCCACACGGTCACGATTGGTTCGCCGACCATGGAGACGGGGGAAGCATGGGCGCCGCGGGATGAAACGGCGATGAACTGCGCCGCACCATCGGCCGGCGCGGTCGAGGGGCCGCCAGGATAACCCGGCAAATGCCTGCATGCGAACGGGTTTTCCGGCCGCCGTGCCGACGCCCCGCATCGGGCCGTGCCGCCCGGCCGGCGGCCTTCACGCGGGCGCGAAAAAAACCGATTCCGGTGGATCGGCCTCCACCCGGAGCGCCGCCACGTCGATTCCGGTGGCCAGCCCCGCGAACAGGATCGTGGCGTAGGGGGACGCGCGCCACGCCCCCGGATCTGCGGTGCGGGGCGCGCCCCGCTGCAGTGCCGCGGAGGCGCAGGCCTGACCGCGGAAGGCGAGTCGCCCGTCCGCCTCGTGGCGGATCTCCATCAGGCCCGCGGGCAGGGCGAGCCGCTCGGGCCGGCCGAGCACGACCGAGACGTCGCCGGGACCGCCGCGCCGGCCCGAGACCAGCGCGGTCTCGTCGAAGGCGACCGCGTCGATCACCGTTTCGAGGCGCAGGGCCTGGTGACCGCCCGGCGCCCGGTTGCGGGCGGGCAGGCGCGCGGGTGCCCGGTGCACGAAGGTGGCCGAGCGCAGGTCCGGCGGCAGCTCGCGGCCGGCGAGGTTCTTTTCCAGGAAGGCCGGGGCGACGAGGTGGGTCGGGCCGGCGCGGCGTAGAGCCGCCGCGAAGGCGGCCCCGTCGAACAGCGGCAGCACTTCGAGGGTGGCGCCGGCGACGATCGCCGCGGCGAGCCCGGTGGCGAGGCCGCGCAGGTCGTGCGGGCCGATCAGGCTGAGGATGCGCTCGCCCGGCGCCACGCGGGCGGCGACGAGATGAGCGGCGGCCGCCGCGACCAGCGCCTCGCCCCCGCGGAAGACCGGCCGGTCGGGATCGCCGCCCGCGAAGCTGACGACGCCCGCCGGCGCGGGCGGATGGTTCGGGGCGGGCCCGGCCGGACCGTCGAGCACGAAGCGGTCGAGGTTGATCACGCCGTCCGGCACGTCGGGGCCGAAGGCCGCGAGGTAGCGCAGGCCGAAATAGCGCATCGCCACCGTGCAGAGCCGCTCGGCCGGGGCCGCGGCCCCGAGGCGCGCCTGGGTGAGCACGGCGGCGAGCCCCACGTTCTGCGCGGCGGCGAGAAGGCGCTCCTCGTCCCAGGAGACCGGCAGCATCACGGCGACGTGGCCCGCCGCCTCCACCGCCAGGATCGCCAGCACGCTCTCGGCCGAGCCCGGCAGGCACAGGCCGATGCGGCTGCCCGCGGGCAGGCGCCAGCCGCGCAGGCCACGGGCGAGGCGCTCGACAATCTCGGCGGCGGCCGCGTAGGTCCAAGTGATGGCGGGCCGTCCGCTCCAGGCCGGCTTGTCGGCGGGATCGATCACCGCGATCCGGTCGGGATGGTGCCGGGCGGTGGCCGCGAGCAGGGTGCCGAGGCCGAGGCGGCGGAGCGGCGTGTGAGCCGGCGTGCCTGCGGGCGCCGGCTGGACGGCGTCCCCGGTTGGTGGCTCCTGCGTGATCGCCCGATGCGCCGACACCGCGCTTGACCCTCGATTCCCGTCCGGTGTGGGGCCGGTATGGTTAAGCAACCCTTAATCGCGGACGGAAAGGCGCGTCCCGCCCGGATCCTCGCGCCGTTCGGGGCGACGGCCTCCGGCGGCCGCACGGCCCCAAAAAAGTCGGGACGATCGCGTCAAGCCGGCGCCCTGAGGGGGGACGGGCCCGGACCGTCGTGGGATCTCTGCGGGATTGCCAAGGGCTCCCGGGCGCGGCACCAATGGTCTGCGCGGTTCCGGCCGGGGGAGGGGGATCGATGCTCGACGGTCTGCGGCGTCTGTGGGAGGTCGAGAACCTCTCGCCCCACGGCATCTGCCTCTTGTGGCGGCCGGAGCTGATCTGGACCCACATCGTCACCGACACGCTGATCGCCCTCGCCTATTTCTCGATCCCGATCGCGCTGGCCACCTTCGTCTCCCGCCGCCGCGACGTGGTGTTCGGCTGGGTGTTCTGGTCCTTCGCGGTGTTCATCACCGCCTGCGGCGCCACCCACCTGATGGCGATCTGGACGCTCTACGTGCCGGATTACGGGCTGGAGGCGATGGTCAAGATCGTCACCGCCGCGGCCTCCATCGGCACGGCGCTCGCCCTGTGGCACCTGATGCCGCGCGCGCTCAGCCTGCCCTCGCCGACGCAGCTGCGCCGGGCCAACGAGGCGCTGCGCGCCCGCATCAGGGAGCGCGACCAAGCGCTGGCGGCGCTCAAGCAGGCCAACGACGAGCGCCAGCGCGCCGAGGCGCTGCTGCGCCAGTCGCAGAAGATGGAGGCGGTCGGCCAGCTCACGGGGGGCGTCGCCCACGACTTCAACAACCTGCTCAGCGTGGTGCTGGTCAATCTCGACCGGGTCGAGCGCGGCCTGCCCGGCGACAGCCGGCTGCTCGCCCCCCTGCGCGACGCCATGCAGGGCGCGGAGCGGGCGGCCTCCGTGACGCACAAGCTGCTGGCGTTCGCGCGCAAGCACCCGCTCTCGCCGGTGAGCACCGACGTGAACGCCCGGATCGGCTCGTTCGCCGAACTCCTGCGCGGCACCATCGGCGCCAAGATCCGGCTGGTGACCGACTTCGCGCCGGGACTGGCCCCGCTCGACATCGATCCGAACCAACTCGAGAACGCGATCCTCAACCTCGCGGTGAACGCCCGCGACGCGATGATGCCGGAGGGCGGCACGCTCACCATCCGCACCCGCCCGCTGGACGGGGGGGCGGGGGCAGGAGAGGGCGCGGGAGAGGGTGTCTGCGTCGAGGTGTCGGATACCGGCGCCGGCATGCCGCCGGAGGTGGCGGCGCGGGCCTTCGAGCCGTTCTTCACGACCAAGCCGCTCGGCCAGGGCACCGGGCTCGGCCTGTCCCAGGTGCTCGGCTTCGCCGAGCAATCGGGCGGGTCCGCCGCCATCCTGGCGGGGCGCGCGTCGGGGCGGGAGCGGGGCACGACGGTGCGCCTGTCCTTCCCCGCCGCGCCCCGGTCCGCGCCGGCCGCCGCCGTCGCCGAGCCCGCCGCGCCCTCGGGCCTCGATTTCGGACCGGGCTTCGCGGTCGCGGGGTAGAGCATCGGCCCGAAAGCCGGGAACCGGCTTTCGGAAAAATGCCGATGCGGCACAAAAGCTTAGAGGGCCGTCCTGGCTACCCTATCCAGGACGGCCCTCTAGGAAATCGCCCCGGACACGGAATCAGGAGCGATTCTCCGGGCTCCCGGGCCGCATCGGCTTTTCCCGAAAGCCGGTATCCACCTTTCGGGCCGATGCTCTAGACCTGTCCGGCGGCGGGGTGCACGAAGACGAGAGGCCAGGGAGCGAAAGAAGGATGTCCGACAAGCGGACCGTGCTCGTCGTCGAGGACGAGGAGATGCTGCTCAGCGCCGTGTCGATGGAGTTCGAGGACGCCGGGTTCGACGTGCTGCGCGCCGGCACCGCGGAGGAGGCCTACGACCTCCTGCAGGGCAAGGCTCAGGTCGACCTCCTGTTCACCGACATCCGCCTGCCGGGCCAGCTCGACGGCTGGGACCTGGCCGAGCGCGCCCGCGCGATGCAGCCCGACCTGCCGGTGATCTACGTGACCGGCTACAGCACCGAGGAGCCGCGCCAGGTCGCCGAGAGCGTGCTGATGATGAAGCCCTACCGCATGACCGCGATCATCGGCGCGGCCCGCCGCCTCGGGGTCGGCTGAGGCCGCTCCGCGCTCGGGCCCCTGGCATCCGGGCTCCGCTCGACCGGATCCGCGCGCGAATTCCTGCACGCTTGCCTGCGACGCGTCGGGATCCGCGCCGCAGGGAGGCCCGTCACGCCGTCACGCGGCCCAGGCCACTGCGCTGCAACGCCTTCTCGATGACCTCCTCGTCGCAGACGACGTCGTTCGGTTCGTTGGAAAACGATACGAGCGAGGGGGCGTCGTCGCGCCGCTCGTCGGGCCGTATCGCGTCGGACTGTATGAAGTGATGCTCGAAGACGCGCATCACGTGATCGACGCCGATCCTGTTGACCTGCCTCAAGTCGTCATCGTAGTAGCGCCCGCAAGAGGCCGCGGACGTGATGATCTCGAAGCTCGGGAAATAGATCACGTCCTCGAATGTCTGCTGCGCCTCCTCGGCGGCGACGCGCAGTATCGATTTACTCAACACCGTCGAGGTGAGCACGTGGCGACGCTCGAACGTCGCGGCGAGGGCGACGGGTGATACGGTCAGGAGGATCTTGACCGTCGGATTGATGTTTCTGAGCTTCTCGATCAACGCGTGCAGGTCCCGGCGCACGTCATCGATCCCGAAATTCACGAATTCGTGCCGCGCCTCATCGAAGCGTCCGCCGGCAACGCCGGGGGCGGTCGGATAGACGCTGCCGTCGAGCGTCGACCGCCATGCCTCGGTCAAACCGAGCGTGAAGACGAGCCAGTTGCTGCCGGTGAACATGTCGCGCACCGCCCGCAGATGGCGGGCCCGGTCCTCGCGCAGATCCTCGACGGTCGCGAAGGGGGACGGGCTGATCTGAGGCCGGAAGGGATCGACATACCCGCCATCGGGATGCTCCCACGCATCCTCCGTCGGCGTGAAGGCATCGAAGGCCCGGTCGAACAGCTGAAGGCACTGCCTGACGGTGTAGACGTTGCCGTATCGAGCCGAGAACACGCCGTAATTCTCTTTGAGGCGATCGGCAGGACTCGCATCGGCCGGCCCGGGCTCGACGACGTAGTAGTTCAGGCCGAGTTCGGAGATCTTTCGGCTGATGTGCTGCGCGAAGCAGCTGCCGATGGTCGCGACCTTGTCGGACGCGGTGATGAAATCCGATCTCGTGACCGGATCGATGCGACCGGGATGCAGGCTCGGCATCGATCGGGACCAGAAGCAATAGTCGGGGAGGTCGCGATAGGGATGCATCGGATCGCTCTTACTTGCCGCGCAGGGCGTCGATGGTGATGGCCGGGCCTTGCAGGGAGCCGTTTTCCTTCGTGAGTCCCTGCTCCTCGTATGTCTGGTAATGAAAATCGATGAATTCTTCTAGATTATTGAATCTGACTTTGTTTTTTTCAATCCAAACGTAGCTCGAAGGAACCGCATAGTAATCACCGATGGCAGGATAGATCGGCCACAAGGTGCCGGACAACGTGTCGATCGTGTTCAGCTCGGCCTGCAGGAACGACTTTTGGCCCGTCAGCTTGACGGCCACGATCCTGGCGATCTGGTCGAGGACGAACCCTTTCGGATGGTTGATCGTATACATGAAGACGCCCTGCCTCTGAATCTTGGGGAAGAACGAGGCATAGTCGAGTTCGCTCTTCATGAAGGCGCGCTCGATCGCCGATTTCTGCGACCGATAATAATCGAAATAATTCAATCGCGAAAAGACATCCCGATTGAAGAACGACGCCGTCTCGTCCCGTGAAATGCCGTGCATGTAGCAGAGGGCAACGATCCGAGAGTGGTAGGCCGGCTCGAATCTCTTGCCGTTGAGTGGGCCGCCGCCGCGTCGAATGAGATAGGTCGAGTCCGGATGAAAGCCGCGAAAGGACATCGATGCGAAGGAGATGAGCTGCGGCCGCCATCCGCCCTCGTTCAACGCATCGATGTTCGGAAAGCCCTCGCTCGAAATCCAGACATCGGCCTCGGCGACGGTCGGGTTGTTCCTGTTGAAGAAGGCCGGGTTGCGCGCCTGCGTCGTATGGACGGGTGAGATCTTATGCTCCGGGAAAAGCTGAGTCAGTGCACCTGCAATACCGCCCGTCTGGCAATTGCTCGTCACTATGATGTTTTTCTTCATTCGAAGCCTCGTAACTTTATCCCGATACCCTCAATCCGGCACCGTTGCCATCGATGTTGCGACGAGGCAAGCGCGGGCGGGTCATGCTGCGAATGACCGGTCAGATCGCCGGAGTCGTGACAGATCACGTCGGGTCACGCAACGCGGCCGTCGGCAACCGTCCCTCGTCGAAGGGCGGCCCGTGGGGGATCAGGTCTTGCGGGCCGGTGCCGCCGATCCTGCCGGACGCAGGGACGCGGCCCGCCGCCTCGGCGTGGGGTGAGGCCGCCGCCCGGCGTCAGTCGAGGCAGAGGGAGAAGAAGAGCTGGCGGATCCGCTCCTTCTCGGCGAACCCCTCCGCCCGCGGGTTGAGCAGTTCCGGCCCGTCGGGCACCCGGCCGAAGAAGCGGCGGCCCACATCGACCACGAAGCCGCGCTCGCCGAGATACAGCCCGTCCTGGTTCTTCACGTTGACCGCGCCGCAGATCCACGCCTCTGTTCCTTGCCCTGTCCCTTGCGCCCGCCGCAGGGTCGTGACCTTCGGATCGAGCGCGGCGAAGCGCTCGGCGATCAGCGCGAGGACGATCGCCGCGTTCTCCTGGCCGATGGCGGCCTCCGACCCGTCCTCCACGGTCTGGGCCCGCGCCGGCAGGGCGAGGACGAGGCTGAGCGCGGCCGAGAGGGCGAGGAGGGTGCGGGGCATGCGGCGGTCGGCGGGATCGGAAGGGCAGCGGCGGCGGCTATCCTACGGGCTGGAAGCGGGGCCGCCGAGGGCCGGAGGCCGACCTTCGATAAAACTAAGCAAGTGGACGGATCGAGGACTTCGAGAGCGATGCCGAAGAAAGCCCACTGCCATCGTTTGATGCGGATTTGAGCCTGCGCTTGCGACAACCTTGGCGAGCGGTATCATCGAGCCGTTCGTAGGCGGCGGCGATGGACTGGCTCGGAAAGCTCCTCGATATGGTGACCGGCGGCCTGCCCTCGGCCGCCGCCGGCCTGTGCCCGGATCATCTGAAGCGGCGATGGCTCGCGCGGCTCGGCGACGCCAATCCCTTCGCGTCGATCTCGGCCAACCACGACCTCGTGCGGGCGACGCGGCTCGCGTGGATCGAGGCCGCGCTGGAGGTTCTCGACGAGGCGCGCCAGCGGGCCTGGGATCCGGAATGGCGCGGAGCCGCCGCCGACATCGAGCGTTTCGAGACCGAGGCCCGCGAGCGGCTGCTCGATGCCCGCGACCTCGCGCTCGACCGGCGCCGGGAACCCGTCGCCTCGCCCATCGACGCGCACGTGGACGCGATCGTCAACGGCGTGCCGGAATTCGTCGCGCCGGGCCGCGACCCCGGCCTCGGCGACGCGGTCACGGCGGCCTTCCCCGGCGTGCTGGCGGCGCTGGCCGGTTGGCCGCCGGAGAGCGTGCCGGCCGTGTTCGGTCGGATTGCGGCGGCGGGGCTGCCGATGCCGGGGCAGGGCCCGAACCGGGCGTTCGGCGAACTCGTCTTCGCCGCCTTCGCGGAAATCCTCAAGGATCCCAAGAGCTACCCGCAGGCGCGGGAGGCCTTCTACATCGCCATGGACAAGTTGGCCCGCGACCTCGGCGAGGCCACGCTCGCTTCCGTCCGGGGGCTCGACGCGCGCTTCGAGGCGACCCTTACGCGTCTCGACGCGCTGTCGCTGATGCGCGAGGGCGCGGCGCGCCACCTCGCCCTGCTGCCGGGCATCGACGCCAAGCTCGACGAGGTCCTCCGCCGCGTCGCCCACTTGGAGAGCGTGCCGCTCGACGCGCTGCGCGGGATCCTCGCCGAGATGGGCGAGGGAGGGCAGGGCGCCGACGCGGCGGAGATCGAGCGGCGCCTGCGCGCCAAGGCCGCGGAGTTCAAGGCGCTCACCGACCGGCTGAACCGCCTCTCGAACGACGACCCGGAGGTGGCGCGCCTGCGCACGCGCGCCGCCGCCGCGCTGCAGGCCGGCCGCTTCGTGGAGGCCGACGGGCATCTCGCCTCGGCCGAAGCGCGCGACCTCGCCGGGCTCGACGACCTCGAAGAACTGGCGCGGCGCAAGCGCCTCTCGGCGGCCGAGAGCCGGGCGGAGCGCGCCGCGGCGGCGATGCTGCGCCCCAATCCGGACGCCTACCGCGAGGCCGCCGCGCATTACGCGGAAGCCAGCCGCATCGCCGCTCCGGCGGACGCGGCGATCGCCCGGGGTTATGCGCACCGGCAGGGTCTGGCGCTTCGGATGCTCGGCGAGGAGTTCGGCCGCAATACGGCCCTCCGTGAAGCCATCGAGCAGTTTCGATCGCTTGTCGGATCGTCCGACAGGGCCACAGATTCTCTCGACTGGGCCGCGATTCAGAACAACCTCGGCAACGCGCTCCAGACGCTCGGCCAGCGCGAGAGCGGCACCGAACGCCTGCAGCAGGCCGTGGACGCCTACCGGGCCGCCCTGGAGGAGCGAACCCGCGAGCGCGTGCCCCTCAGCTGGGCCGCGACCCAGAACAACCTCGCCACCGCGCTCCAGACGCTCGGTCAGCGCGAGAGCGGCACCGAACGCCTGCAGCAGGCCGTGGACGCCTACCGGGCCGCCCTGGAGGAATACACCCGCGAGCGCGTGCCCCTCGACTGGGCCGCGACCCAGAACAACCTCGGCAACGCGCTCTCGACGCTCGGTCAGCGCGAGAGCGGCACCGAACGCCTGCAGCAGGCCGCGGACGCCTACCGGGCCGCCCTGGAGGAATACACCCGCGAGCGCGTGCCCCTCGGCTGGGCCGCGACCCAGAACAACCTCGGCAACGCGCTCTGGAAGCTCGGCCAGCGCGAGAGCGGCACCGAACGCCTGCAGCAGGCCGTGGACGCCTACCGGGCCGCCCTGCAGGAGCGAACCCGCGAGCGCGTGCCCCTCGACTGGGCGATGAGTCTCGGCAACCAGGGAGGCGCGCTTGCCACTTTGGCGGAAGGTCGCGGCGATCCCGCCCTCGCGCAGTCCGCGCTCGATCAGATCCGAACGGCCTGGGAGACGTTCGAGGCGGCCGGTCACGAGCCGTATGCCGCATTCTACGCGGCGGAGGTCGAACGGGTGAGCGCGATCCTGCAACGTCTGCAACCGGCGTGACGCGCCGTCTCACCCCTCCCGCGCCTTCTCCCTGAGCACGAACTTCTGCACCTTCCCCGTCGAGGTCTTCGGCAACTCCCCGAACACCACGTGGCGCGGCAGCTTGTAGGGGGCCAGCCGCTCGCGGCACCACGCGATCAGGTCCTCGGCCGAGACCTCCTGCCCCTCCTTCAGCTCGACGAAGGCGCACGGCGTCTCGCCCCATTTGTCGTCGGGCTTGGCCACCACGGCGGCGGCCGCGACCGCCGGGTGCTTGAACAGGGCGTCCTCGACCTCGATCGAGGAGATGTTCTCGCCGCCCGAGATGATGATGTCCTTCGAGCGGTCCTTGAGCTGGATGTAGCCGTCGGGGTGTTTCACCCCGAGATCGCCGGAGCGGAACCAGCCGCCCTCGAACGCCTCGCGGGTCGATTTCGGGTTCTTCAGGTAGCCGCGCATCACCACGTTGCCGCGGAACATCACCTCGCCGATGGTCTGCCCGTCGGCGGGCAGGGAGTCCATGCTCTCGGGGTCGCGCACGTCGAGGCCCTCCAGCACGGGGTAGCGCACGCCCTGGCGGGCCTTCTTCCGCGCGCGCTCGTCGGAGGGCAGGTCGCTCCATTCCTCGTGCCACGCGTTGACCACCGCCGGGCCGTAGGTCTCAGTCAGCCCGTAGAGATGGGTCACGTCGAAGCCGGCCTCTCCCATGGCGGCGAGCACCGCCTCGGGCGGGGGCGCGGCCGCCGTGAGGAAGTGGACCCGTTGGGGCAGCGGGCGCTTCTGGTCGTCGGGGGCGTTGAGCAGCGTCGACATCACGATCGGCGCGCCCGAGAGATGCGTCACGCCGTGCTCGGCCAGAGCAGCGTACATCGCCGGCGCCCGGACCTGTCGCAGGCAGACATGGGTGCCGGCCACCACGGAGAGCGACCACGGAAAACACCAGCCATTGCAGTGGAACATCGGCAGGGTCCAGAGATAGACCGCGTGCTGGCCCATCCCCGCCGTGATGACGTTGCCGAGCGCGAGAAGCGCCGCGCCGCGGTGGTGGTAGACCACGCCCTTCGGATCGCCCGTGGTGCCCGAGGTGTAGTTGAGCGAGATCGCGTCCCACTCGTCGTCGGGCATCGCCCAGTCGTGGTCGGGATCGCCGGAGGCCAGGAATGTTTCGTAATCCGTCTCGCCGAGGGCGGAGCCTTCGCCCGTGAACTCGGGGTCGTCGTAGTCGATGACGAACGGCGTCACGCCCGCCTTCTCCAGGGCGCCGCGGGCGAGCTTCGAGAACTCGCGGTCGACGATGAAGACCTTGGCCTCGCCGTGATCGAGGCAGAAGCCGATGGCCTCCGCATCGAGGCGGGTGTTGAGGGTGTTGAGCACCGCCCCCGTCATCGGCACGCCGTAGTGGCACTCGATCATCGCGGGCGTGTTGGCGAGGAGCACCGCCACCGTGTCGCCCCGGCCGATGCCGCGGGCGGCCAGCGCCGAGGCCAGCCGCCGGGTGCGCGCGTAGAGTTCGCCATAGGGGCGCCGCAGGCTGCCGTGGACGACGGCGATGCTGTCCGGAAAGGTCCGGGCGGCGCGGTCGAGATAGGTCAGCGGCGTCAGCGGCTGGTAATTGGCCGGGTTCTTGTCGAGGTCCCGGTCATAGATCGTCTCTCGGATCGTCTCGCGCGCCACGGCGTCGCCTCCCATTTTTCATGAGATTAGACGAGCCTGAGAGGCGATCAACGACGGAAAAGGCCCCACGGGGGTCGGACCCGGGAGCCTTTTCGCGGTTCGTCATGGATTTTAGGTGGAGCGCGGTGGGCCGCTCGTCGCGGCCGACCGGATCAGCGCTCGCGGCCGCTCAGGAGCTTCTCCAGGGCGGCCAGTCCGCTGCGCTCGGCCGCCTCTTCCGTGGTCTGGACCCGGTCGGCGCGCTGGAACAGCTTGCCGTTTCGGCGGATCGCCCAGGTGAAGTGTCCCGCCGGGCGCTCGCAGGCTTCGATTTCGAGGGTGTAGGGGTTTGCGCTGTTGTTTGCCATGCGCGGGATATAGGGGCCTCCTCCCGATCCGGCTACCCGCCCGGCGCATGTTTGCCTTGCCCTGGGTTCGACCCTCGTGTGCGCGAGCGCACGAGCGGCAGGGGCCCGCGAGGCATTTGACAATCCCGGCGGGATCACCGACACGGCGCCCGGCCGGGCCGGGGCCATCCGTCGGCCGCGACGAAGGTCCGCCCCCGAGCCCGCCGATGCCCGTCCCCTCCCGCCCGCCCCGGACGCCGCCCCATCCCGGCGCGGGCGCCGCCCGTTCATGACGGCGGCCTTCGCCTCCGGCCCGCTCGCGCGCCTGCTGCGGACGGCGGACGGCCTGCTCGCCGCGGGTGCTGCGAGCGACAGACGCGCCTGCGCGCTGCTTCTCGTCCTCGGCCTCGTCTGCTTCCTGCCCGGGATCGGTTCGCTCCAGCCGATGGACCGGGACGAGCCGCGCTTCGCGCAAGCGTCCAAGCAGATGCTGGAGACGGGCGATCTCGTCGACATCCGCTTCCAGGCGGAGGCGCGCCACAAGAAGCCGGTCGGCCTCTACTGGGCCCAGGCCGCCACCGTCGCGGCGGCCGAGGCGCTCGGCGTGCCGGACGCCCGCACCGCCATCGGCCTCTACCGCATCCCCTCGCTGATCGGGGCGCTGGCGGCGATCCTGCTGACCTACTGGGCCGCGCTCGCCTTCCTACCGCGGCGCGGAGCGCTGCTCGCCGCCGCGCTGTTTTCCGCCTGCCTGATGCTCTCGGCCGAGGCGCGGCTCGCCAAGACCGACGCGCTGCTCGCGGCCTGCGCCACCGCGAGCTTCGGCGCGCTCGCCCGCGCGTGGCTCGGCCGCGCGACGCTGGAGCGGCGGCGCGGGCCGCCGGGCCTCGGGACCGTTGCGATCTTCTGGCTCGCCGTCGCCCTCGGCATCCTGATCAAGGGGCCGATGGTGCCGTTCTTCGCCGGCCTCGCGGCGCTCGTGCTGTCGCTGCGCGAGGGCTCGGCCCGCTGGCTCACCGACCTGCGCCCGCGGCTCGGCCTCGCGCTGGTGCTCCTCGTCGTGGCGCCGTGGTTCGCGGCCATCGCCTGGAAGAGCGGCGGCGCCTTCTTCGGCGAGGCGGTGGGACGTGACATGCTCGGCAAGGTCGGCGGCGCGGCCGAGAAGCATTGGGGCCCGCCCGGCGCCTACGCGCTCGCCTTCTTCGCCACCTTCTGGCCCGGCGCCGCCTTCGCCTTCCTCGCCGTCCCCTTCGCGTGGCGGCAGCGCGGCGAGGACGCGGTCGCACTGCTGCTGGCCTGGATCGTGCCGGCATGGCTGATCTTCGAGGCCTTGCCGACGAAGCTCCCGCACTACGTCCTGCCCTTGATGCCGGCGGTGGCGATCCTGACCGTGCTCGCTTTGTATCGCGGCGCCCTCGATCCGCGCCGGCCGGGGGCCGCGTGGGTCGCCGGCCTCGTCGTGCTGATCCCGGTGGGGCTGACCGTGGGCCTGAGCCTCGCCGCGTGGCGCCTCGACGGCGTGCTGCCGCTGGCCGCCCTGCCGTTCCTCCTCGCCGCCTGCGCACTCGCAGCAGCGGCGCTCGCCGCCTTCCGCCGCGGCGCGGGGGAGGGGGCGCTGGTGCTGGCGATCCTCGCCTCGCTGATCGTCTCGCCCGCGGTGTTTGGCCTGACCCAGCCGGTGCTGCAGAGCCTCAAGCTCGCCCCGCGGCTCGCCGCGCTCCGCGATGCCCTGCCCTGCGCGGGCGCCCGCACGGCGTCCTTGGGCCTGCGCGAGCCGAGCCTCGTCTTCACGCTGGGCACCGATCTCGCCATGCTGAACTCCGGCGCCGAGGCGCGCGATTTCCTTCGGGCCGGCGGCTGCCGCCTCGTCCTGGTCGAGGACCGCTTCGCCGACGACTTCGCCGCGACCGGCGATGTCCGAAAAAATCCGGTCGGGCGCGTCACCGGCTTCAACATCAACGGCGGCAAGCCGGTCGGGGTCTCGGCCTGGGCCGTGCTGCCGGGCGCGACCCCATGAGCGACACCCAGACCCCCTTGCGCCTCTCGGTCGTCGTGCCGGTCAAGAACGAGGCCGGCAACATCGCCGCGCTGGTCGCCGAGATCGGCCGCGCCTGCGAGCCCTTGAGCCCGTTCGAGGTTCTCTACGTCGACGACGGCTCGACCGACGGGACGCAGGCCGCCCTGGTGCTGGCGCGGCAGACCCACCCGTGGCTGCGGATCGTCCGGCACGATCGCAGCGGCGGCCAGAGCGCGGCGGTGCGCAGCGGCGTGCTGCGCGCCCGCGCGCCCGTGATCGCGACGCTGGACGGCGACGGCCAGAACGATCCGGCCTTCATCCCGGCGCTGTACGGCGCCCTCGTCGAGGGCGGCGCGCGCGTCGGCCTCGCCCAGGGCCAGCGCGTCGGGCGGAAAGGGCGCTGGAAGCGGTTCCAGTCCAAGGTCGCCAACGGCGTGCGCGGAAAAATCCTGAAGGACGCCACCCGCGACACCGGCTGCGGCCTCAAGGTGTTTCGCCGCGAGGTCTATCTCGGCCTGCCGTATTTCGATGCGCTGCACCGCTTCATGCCCGCGCTGGTCACCCGCGAGGGGTTTGCCGTCGTCCACCGCGACGTGATCGACCGGCCGCGCTTCACCGGCCGCTCGAAGTACGGGATGTTCGACCGGCTCTGGGTCGGGCTCCTCGACATGGCCGGCGTGTGGTGGCTGATCCGGCGGCGGCGCCCGGCGCCGCCGGCCTCAGAGGAAGAGCGCGAAGGCTCGAGTCCATGCTGATCCAGCTCGCCGAGGATCTCCCGGCCTATTTCTACGACGTGTTCGTCACCCGCTTCGATTTCTGGCTGGTGTTCGGCGTCGGCGCGCAGCTCGTGTTCGGCTCGCGCTTCATCCTGCAATGGTGGGCGAGCGAGCGGGCGGGCAAGAGTGTGATGCCGCTCTCGTTCTGGTTCCTGTCGATCGTCGGCGGGATCATGACCCTGGTCTACGGCTTCGTCCGGCGCGAGCCCGTCATCATCATCGGCCAGGGCCTCTCGACGGTGATCTACGTGCGCAACCTCGTCCTGATCTTTCGCGAACGACGCCGTGCCAAAGCCGCCAAGATGGGCGTGAAGGCCTGAGGGCCGTGTTCCCGCTCCCGCCCGAGGCGGGCAACCCCGACACCATCGCCCACATCATCCAGGTGGCGCTCGCCCCCGCCTTCCTGCTCTCGGCGCTGGCGACCCTCCTCAACGTGTTCTCGACCCGCCTCGGCCGCGTGGCCGACAAGGTGGACAAGCTCCGCGCCGACCTGATCGGCGCCGGCCCCGACGAGGCCGCCGCCCTCACCCGCCGCCTCGCCCATCTCCGCCGCCGCTCGCTCCTCCTCGACCTCGCCGTGATCCTGGCGAGCCTCGGCGGCGTGCTGACCGGCATCGCGGTGCTGACCCTGTTCGTGGGGGCGCTGCGCGAGGGCTCGGCGGCGTCGGTGCTGTTCGTGTGTTTTGGGTTGGCGCTGGGGTGTACGATCGGGGCGATTCTGGCGTTCTTGGGGGAGATTTTGTTGGCGGGGCGGGGGGTGCGGATGGCAGCGGGGTCGAGTGGGCGGGTACAATAGCGTCGGAGATTCGCCCCAGCTACTTTAGGCTTAACTTCGCGATCTTCGAAATTTCCCTTGGGTGTTTAGTTTCAGTCGATAAGGCGCACCAAACCGTCGCAACGCATTGCACCCGACTACCATCGGGCAAGGCTGGCATGTTATTCTACGAAAATGTTTCTTCGTCGCCTCTTTCGATCGCCAACCGTTGGCAACATCGCCGACTGGACATCGCTAGTTACGGTTGCTGTTCCTCTCATTGGGGGAGGCGCTTTCCTCACATGGGCAGCCTCATCAATCGATTTAGTGATGCAGCATGGTTGGGGGGCGGTCGTCTTTGTAAGCATCGGAACTATATGCCTCGTCGCACTAGCTTCCAGCGCTGCTGCATTCGCTTACAGGGCTATTAGACCTTTTAAATATACCAATCCTATATTAATAAATTCTTCTACTAATCACCAAAATAGCGACACATACATTCAAGCGGCAGAGAATTTCAAAAATCTACAACATAACATTGACTACTTAGCACTAGAAAAGATGAATCAGCTTGACCACGACATAAGTCGTATAGAAACTCACATGCTACTAATAGCAAAATCTCTTGGATACAACACGTCGGATTTGATATCTGCGGCGACGACATCAGAAAGCTTGAATCATAACATCACTGAAAAAATTACTATGTTAAGCAATAAAATAAAGGCAACTCATGATGATTTAATCAAAACTCACAAGGAATTAAATGTCAACATATCAGTGCTTCGCTCCGATGTGGTGACCCTAAATGAAGATCATGTAAAACTCAAGAAAGATATAATGTATATTTTGAGAGCAAAAGATGATCTGAAATATTTTGATGCGGGCGTAGAAGAAATTGATAGAATTGCAGAGCGCCTTACAGACCCTTTAAGCAAGTCAGAAATTTATGGTCAATGGCAAGATTGGGCTTCTGAGTTTGATAGATTGAAATCACGCATCAATCTAAACTGTCGCCACGCTGGATATTATGGTGGCGCCAAAAGCCAGATATTTGGCATAAATCCAGACTTATACAAAAGTCAAAACTGGAAATTTAATTTTGATGGAATGAGCGACGATCAAAAGCACGATTATAAAACATTTCGTATAATCATGAGCAACTTCGAGCGCGAAAAATCAGCAATGCGTTCCGTGATTTACGAAGCGGCACACGGCTCAGTGTGAGAAAAATTATACTTTAAGTTAAACAAAATTTACGAAGTGTTGAGCCAAATTTACTACATACAAAGCAACGCTACTACAAAGCTTGAAACAGACAGCCAAATCTTCAAACGGCAAAACTGCGCATTGCCAAGTTACTGGTCATTCGGTGTGCTGCTTCGAAATCATAATCTTGCGAAAGATTCTTGACAAAATTCCTATAATGTGCCAACTCTCCCAGCACCCACCACCCGCACGGGGGAGCGCTCCGGTGACCGACCGGGGCGTTCAAGTCGGGGGGTGGGGGCGGTGCCTGCGGTGGGGATTCGGTCTCCTCGCTCCGGGCGTCGGGCTCGGCGACACGCCGGACTCGGAGCGGGGCGCGCAAGACGTGCCAGGGTGCGCGGTTCGGGAGGAAATGCCCGCTTCGTGACCTCGGTCTGGGTTCGGAGGCGTGATCTGCGGCGGCGTCCACTACGAGGCGGTCCGTCCATGACAAGGGGGAGTGGGCAACCCGGGGGTCACCACCGACCCGGAAACGCCCCTCCGCAGGGTCGAGCCCCGTCGTACCACCGCGACGAAAAATCGGCTCGGGACGCGAAAGCGACACCCGTCCGCGGGATGCCGGGAAACCGGATCTTTTGAAGACACAAGCGCTTGGTCTGCCGGGGTTTCCCGGCATCCCGCGTCACCCCTTCCGGGCCATGGGCGGCCCCACCCGACGCGCGCCGCGCCGGGGTTTCGGCGCGGGCGCAGCGGCGGAGCGGCGAGGGGAGGGGGGCTCCCTGCGCCTGCGGCATCCTTGCAGGATGTGCGGATTGGCCGGTCCCGGCGCATCATCCCGGTTGAGCGCCGCCGCGATCCCGCTACACTGGACCTCGGCGGTGCGGTCGCCCGCGCCGCCGGCCCCGAGGGCGAGCCTTTCCAGCGTGACCAGCCACCCCCGCGACACCCCGCAATTCTACCTCACGGCCCCGTCCCCCTGCCCCTACCTGCCGGGCCAGGAGGAGCGGAAGGTGTTCACCCACCTCGTCGGGCGCCGCGCCCGCGACCTCAACGAGATCCTGACCCAGGGCGGCTTCCGCCGCTCGCAGACAATCGCCTACCGCCCGGCCTGCGAGACCTGCCGGGCCTGCGTCTCGGTGCGGGTGGTGGTGGCGGATTTCGCCATCACCGGCAGCCAGCGCCGGGTGATGCAGCGCAACGCCGGGCTGATCGGCACGCCCGAGCCCAACCGCCCGGCCTCGGAGCAATACGCCCTGTTCCGCCGCTACCTCGACGCCCGCCACGGCGACGGCGGCATGGTCGACATGACCGTGCTCGACTACGCCATGATGATCGAGGACAGCCACGTCGACACCCATCTCGTGGTCTACCGCGAGCGCGGCCCCGACAGCGCGATCCACGGCCGCGGCATCGGCGCGCCGGTCGCCGTCTGCCTCACCGACGTGCTCGCCGACGGCCTGTCGATGGTCTACTCGTTCTACGATCCCCAGGCCGCCGACCGGTCGCTGGGCACCTACATGATCCTCGACCACATCCGCCGCGCCCGCGCGCTCGGCCTGCCGTATCTCTATCTCGGCTACTGGGTCGATGGCTCCCGCAAGATGGACTACAAGGCCAAGTTCCGGCCGCAGGAACGGCTGATGCCGCAGGGGTGGATGCGGGTGGAGTAGGGCTGTTCGCGGGACATCGCCGAACCAGCGCGGGTGAGATGACCCTGACCCGCAGCCCCAAGGAGACCGTGACGGCGCGGGCGCAGCGCGACCCCGCATTCTGCGACGCGCTGCTCGCCGAGGCGGTCGATCGGTTCCTGGCGGGCGAGATCGAGACCGGCAAGGCGGTCCTGCACGATTCCATCGACGCCACGATCGGCTTCGAACGGCGTGATGCGCAGGCTCGGCCCCGACGGCGATCCGAGCGCGACCCACCTGTTCGGCATCCTGCGCACGGCGCAGAAGGCCTCAGGCGTTCGATCGGGAGCGGTCGTGACCCGATGCCCTTCCTATCGGTCAATCACGCACTTCGAACCTGACGCGGATCGAACCACTCTCGTCCTGCTTGCGGAGCTTGACGGTGCTGGCGCGCATGACCGTCGTCTGGATGGAAAAGCTGATCAGGAGCCCGTCTGACGACATCCACTCGACCCTCGGTGACGCCTCCACCCGGGCACCGGATGGCGAGAAGTTGTCGCAAGGACCCTCGAAGACGACGGCATCACCCGATCGATCTTGCTCCGGTGAGACGTCGGCTGCGAGAACGACGACACTTCTGTAGCAATACCGTGAGAGCCAACCGTCTCCCTCGTGCGAGATCACGATCGCCTTGTGCGTTCCCGCAGGTGAAACGATGGGCGGCCCGAAATGGCTTTCATCCGGTATGACGGGCCAGCCACGCGACAGGACGAAGAAGACGCCGACGAGCGACAACCCGCAGAGCCCGACGATGGCGAGCGCCCGTACCAGCCACGGCAGGACAGCTTTCATGCCCAGGGACCCATGGGTGGAATGTGGGCATCCGTCAGTCTTGCCAACGTCGCGGCCGGCCGTCGATCTTCGGAGCGCATCTCGCCCACTTCACCGTCATCGCGGTATACCCCGAGCCTGGGCGTCGAGCTGCGCTCCGGCCCAAGCTCTGTTCACGGAGTCCCGTGGCTTGCCGCAGGAGGCCGATGCTCAGGGGTATCCCTCCTCCGAGAATCCGAAAAAACTCAGTTCCGCGCCGCCCGGAACGTGTCGCAGGACTTGGTCTGTCCGCTCTTGTAGCCGGTCATGAACCAGCGCATCCGCTGCTCGGAGGAGCCGTGGGTGAAGCTGTCGGGCACGGCGTAGCCCTGCGCCTTCTCCTGCAGCTTGTCGTCGCCGATGGCGCTCGCCGCGTTCAGGGCCTCCTGGATGTCGCCCTGGTCGAGGGAGTTCCAGCGGTCGTTGGAGTTCTTGGCCCAGACGCCCGCGAGGCAATCGGCCATCAGCTCGACGCGCACGGAGAGTTGGTTGGCCTCGCGCTCGCTGCCCGCCGACTGCTTGCGGCTGTCGACCTTGCCGAGGATGCCGAGCACGTCCTGCACGTGGTGGCCGACCTCATGGGCGATGACGTAGGCGTAGGCGAAGTCGCCCTTCACGCCGAACTTCTGCTGCATCTCCTTGAAGAAGCTCGTGTCGAGATAGACCTTCTTGTCGAGCGGGCAGTAGAACGGCCCCATCGCGGCCTGGGCCTGGCCGCAGCCAGAACGGGTGCCGCCCTGGTAGAGCACCATCGTGGTGGGCGTGTATTGCCGCCCGGTCTGGTTCGGCAAAATCTCCTTCCAGACGTCCTCGGTGTTGCCGAGGATCTTGGCCGCGAACTGGCCGGTCTGGTCGGTCGGCGCCTGACGGCGCTTGGCCTGCGTCTCGGGATCGACGCGCTCCTCGCGCTGGCGCCCGCCGCCGGTGATCTGCTCGGCGCCGCCCATCAGGATCGCCGGGTTGATGCCGGTGACCCAGGAGATCAGCAGCACGATGACGATGGCGCCGATGCCGAGCCCCCCCGCGCCGCCGCCGGGGAAGCCGAAGCCGCCGCCTCCGCCGCCCTCGCCGCGCCGGTCCTCGACGTTGTCGGAGGCGCGAAAGTCATCCCAGCGCATGGCGCTCCCCTAACCCTCTTCGCCCGCGGGCGCGGCTGCCCTGTAGAATGAATCCGCGGACGGGACGGTTCCGCTTAACCGGCTCTACCGGCCCGCGTCGAGGGCTGCCTTGAGCATGCGGAAGTCGCGCCACGCGAGGCGCTTCTGCACCGGCTGGCGCAGCAGGTAGGCCGGGTGGAGGGTGGCGAGCGCCCGGATCTCGCGCCCGTCGCGCAAGGTGTAGGGGTAGAACCGCCCGCGTGCCTTGAGGATGCCGTCCTTGGTGCCGGTGAGCGTCTGCGTCGCCGGGGCGCCGAGGCAGACGAGGAGTTCGGGGTTGGCGAGTTCGATCTGCCGCTCGATGAACGGCCGGCAGATCGAGATCTCCTGCGGGGTCGGATTGCGGTTGCCCGGCGGGCGCCAGGGCACGACGTTGGTGATGTAGGCCCTCGTCCGGTCGAGGCCGATCGCCGCCATCATCCGGTCGAGGAGCTGGCCCGAGCGGCCCATGAACGGCTTGCCGATCCGGTCCTCGTCGGCGCCGGGCGCCTCGCCGACGAACATCACCCGCGCCCCCGGATTGCCGTCGGCGAAGACGAGGTTCTTGGCGGTGAAGCGCAGGCCGCAGCCCTCGAAGCCGCGCAGCAGCGCCTCCAACTCGTCCAGGCTCTGCATCTGCGCGGCCCGCGCCCGCGCGTCGTCGGCGGCCTCATTGGGCTTGGCGGAGGCGGCGTTGCCGTAGGTGCGCGGCGGTTCCTTGGGCGGGGCCTCACGGCTCGGCAGCTCGCGCCGGAAGCGGTCGTCCCCCGGCGCCTCGTCCCGTGCGGGCGCGGGCGCCGCGGCGCGGCGCGGGGCCGGCTCCCGCTGCGGAGTGGCCTCGGCCTCGCCGAAGCGGTCGTGCGGCGCCTCGTCCAGGGCCGCGTCGACGCCCGCCTCGACGTGGAAGTCGAGATAGGAGATCAGGTCGGCCCTGGAATCGGGCTCCGGGTGGCTCGGATTCATCCGTCCCATGTGGCGCGCCGCCGCCCCAGGGGCAACGGCAGCGGGGCTCGCGGAACGCCGCAGGAGCGCTCCATGTATATCGTATTCAGGAAGATGCGCGCGACCTTTGGTCTTGGCTCTCCGCGAGCGCCGTCGGGCCTGCTTTATGGCGATGCTTCATCATCGCGCAGAGCTGCCGCTACCCGGACGGCCTTGCCTTCCTACCTTGGAATCGATTGAGAGAAATCTAGACCGTTGGAGCGGGCCGTAAGAGCGCGTCGGCGCCCCGGCACACCGCAGGAGGAGACAGGATGGCGCTGCCCGAACGCGAAGGCATGGATTTCGACGTGGTGATCGTGGGCGCCGGGCCCGCGGGGCTCGCCGCCGCGATCCGCCTCAAGCAGCTCTCGGCGGAGAAGGGCGAGGAGGTCTCCGTCGTCGTCGTCGAGAAGGGCGGCGAGGTCGGCGCGCACATCCTCTCCGGCGCGGTGGTCGATCCCATCGGCCTCGACACGCTGCTGCCCGAATGGCGCGACGATCCCGACCGCCCGCTCAAGACCGCGGTGGAACGCGACGAGTTCCTGTTCCTCACCAAGAACAGCGGCCTGACGCTGCCGAACGTGTTCTTTCCCAAGCTGCTGTCGAACCACGGCAACTTCGTCGGCTCGCTGTCGAACACCGTGAAGTGGCTCGGCGCCAAGGCGGAAGAACTCGGCGTCGAGATCTATCCGGGCTTCCCGGCGTCCGAGGTGCTCACTGACGACCGCGGCACGGTCCAGGGCGTGGCCACGGGCGACCTCGGCATCGCCCGCTCGGGCGAGGCCCGCGACGACTTCACCCGCGGCATGGAATTGCGCGCCAAGTACACGGTGTTCGGCGAAGGTGCCCGCGGCTCGCTCACCAAGACGCTCATCGACAAGTTCGGGCTGAACCGGAACAGCGACCACCAGAAGTACGGACTGGGGGTCAAGGAACTCTGGCAGCTCTCTCCGGAAAAATTCCAGCCGGGTCTCGTCCAGCACACCATGGGCTGGCCGCTGCCGAACAAGGCCGGCGGCGGCTCGTGGCTCTACCACTTCGACGACCACCTGCTCTCGGTCGGCTTCGTCACGCACCTGAACTACGAGAACCCGACCCTGTCGCCGTTCGAGGAGTTCCAGCGCTTCAAGACCCATCCGATGATCGCCGAGACCTTTGAGGGGGCCAAGCGCATCGGCTACGGCGCGCGGGCCATCATGGAGGGCGGCTGGCAATCGGTGCCCAAGCTCGTCTTTCCCGGCGGCTGTCTGGTGGGCGACTCGGCGGGCTTCGTGAACGTGCCGCGCATCAAGGGCTCGCACAACGCGATCCTGTCGGGGATTCAGGCGGCCGACGCCATCTTCGATGCGCTGGCGCAGGGGCGCCAGGGCGACGAGCTGACGGCCTACGAGGAGGGCTGGCGCGACAGCCCGATCGGGCGCGACCTGAAGCCGGTGCGCAACGTCAAGCCGCTTTGGTCGAAGTACGGCACGCTGGTCGGCGTGGGCCTCGGCGGTCTCGACATGTGGACCAACACCATCGCCGACGCGTCGCTGTTCGGCACGCTCGGCCACGGCAAGCCGGACCATGCCTGTCTCAAGCCGCTCTCGGAGGTGACGCCGATCGTCTACCCGAAGCCCGACGGCAAGCTGACTTTCGATCGTCTCTCCTCGGTCTACCTGTCGAACACCAACCACGAGGAGGACCAGCCGGTCCATCTCAAGGTGAAGGACATGGAGTTGCAGAAGACGTCCGAGCACGACGTCTACGGCGGGCCTTCCGGCCGCTACTGCCCGGCCGGCGTCTACGAGTGGGTCGAGGACAAGGCGGCGAGCGACGGCGTGCGCTTCCAGATCAACGCGCAGAACTGCGTCCACTGCAAGACGTGCGATATCAAGGACCCGAACCAGAACATCAACTGGGTCACGCCGGAAGGGCCGGGCGGCCCGAACTACACGAACCTATAGGGCCCACGCCCAAGTCCAGGTTTCGAAAGGACAAGTCCTTTCGCGGGTCCAGGGCAGAGCCCTGGTTTGGAAGGAAACCGGGGCTCTGCCCCGGTGCCCCGCCAAAGGACACGTCCTTTGGGATCCCGGACTACAGCTCGCGCCAAGCCGGGAGGTCGAGGCTCGGCAGGCGCGTTGCTTCGTAGACGCCGATCGCCACGGCGCGGGCCAGGGTGTCGGCGGCGGCCGACGCAAGGCGGGCCATGTCGGCGACCGGTCGGCGTCCGGTCGAGACCGCGAACACCATGTCGCCGTCGAGCGGGGTGTGGACCGGGTGGATGGCGCGGGCCAACCCGTCATGGGCGGCCATGGCGAGGCGCTTGGCCTGCGCCTTGGTGAGCGCCGCATCGGTGGCAACGACCGCGAGCGTCGTGCTCGCCCCCGGCGGGGTCTCCCGCGGCCATGTCAGGAGGTCCGGCGGCAGCGGGGCAGGTAGCCCGAGGCCGCCGAATTCGCCGTCCCGCTCGAACGGCGCGGCCCAGAAATGCGGCCCCCGCCCCATCGTCACCCGGCCGAAGGCGTTGACGGCGACCAAGGCGCCGACCTGCACGCCGTCGAGGCCGACCACTTCGGAAGAGGCCGAGCCGAGGCCGCCCTTGAGGTTGGCGGTGCGCGCCCCGTAGCCCGCCCCGACCGAGCCCAGCGCGAAGGCGCCGTCGCGGGCACTCTCCGCCGCCGCGTAACCAAGGTCGCGATAGGGCGGGAAGCGGCCCCAGTGCTTGTCGCCGCCGTTGAGGAGATCGAACAGGATCGCGCCCGGCACGATCGGCACCCGCACGTCGCCGACCGGAAAGCCCCGGCCCTGCCCGGCGAGCCACGCCACGGCACCCGCCGCGGCATCGAGCCCGAAGGCCGAGCCGCCCGACAGCACCAGCCCGTCGACGGCGGGCACGGTCGCGGCGGGGTCGAGCAGGTCGGTCTCCCGCGTGCCGGGCCCGCCGCCGCGGACATCGACCGCGGTGACGAAGGGGGAATCGAAGACCAAGGCGGTGACGCCGCTCGCCACCCGCTCGTCCTCGGCGTGGCCGACGCGGATTCCCGAAATGTCGGTGATGCGGTTGAGCCGGGTCATCGCATGCGCCTTTGGCGGTTCTGCCGAAGCGCGTCGGTGGCGTAGAGCACCAGCGCGATCCAGATCAGGGCGAACAGCACGATCCGATCCTCGCTCAGGGTCTCGCCGTAGGCCAGCGTGCTGAGCAGCATGAGGCAGGTGGGGGCGAGGTACTGCATCAGCCCGAGCGTCGCGAGCGTCAGGCGGGTGGCCGCCGCCGCGAACCAGATCAGCGGCAGGGCGGTGGTCACGCCGGTGAGCGCGAGCAGCGACCACGTGCGCGCATCGCTCGGCACCGGCGGGGCCGCGAGCAGCAGGTAACCCAAAGCCGCGGGCAGCAGCAAAAAGGTCTCGGCGCAGAAGCCGACCGTGCCGTCGACGCCGACGATCTTCCGGGTCAGCCCGTAGAGCGCGAAGCTGACCGCGAGCCCGAGCGAGAGCAGCGGCAGGCGCCCGGCCATCACGACCGCGATGACGACCCCGAGCACCGCGATCCCGACTGCCACCGCCTGGAGCGGGCGCAAGCGTTCGCCGAAGACGAGGGCGCCGAGCGCCACCGAGACCAACGGGTTGATGTAGTAGCCCAGGCTCGCATCGAGCATGTGCCCGGTCTCGACCGCACGCAGGTAGAGCAGCCAGTTGAAGGCGATCAGCCCGGCCGAGACGACGAGCAGGGCGTGGCGGGGCTTGAGCGGGAACGGATTGGCCAGCCGTCGGCGCAGCAGCGCGATCAATGCGGTGACGAACAGCGCCGACCACGCGATGCGCTGGGCCAGGATCGTCTCGGCGGGGATGCCGGCGAGCAGCCGGAAATGCACCGGGACGACGAGGCCCCAGCTCAGATAGGCGGCGAGCGCGTAGAGGAGGCCCAACGGTGACGTCCCGGCGGTGGCGGGCGCCGCTTGTAGCCTGATCGAACCCGCTGGTCAGCGTGGTCGCGCGGCAGCTCCGTATCGCCCGGCGCGAAGAGCGCCGCGCGCAGCGGCCTCGGCGCCAGCCGAGGCGTCTAGCGGAGCGAGCAGCCTAAGGCCGCGGACGCAGCCGCCGGCGCTTGAGGCCCAAGCAACAGAATCAGCGCTTCTTGGCGCTGACCAGGGTTTCGCCGCGCATCAGGGCGTTGAGGCGCTCGGTGTCGAAGCCGGTCATCGCCCGCGCCTTGGGCGGCTCGACCGCCGGCCCCTGGGTGACGGTGCCGGTGGTGGCGGGCTCCGGCAGGGCGGGGACGGCCCGCGCCATCACCGGCGGCGCCGTGGCGGCGATGGCCGGATGGGCGAGGCGGTCGGCGGCGACGAAGACGACGCTCAGGCTGCCGAGGCCGGTGATCGTCCCGAAGGCGATGACGCGCGACAGACTCACTGGAGACACTTCCCGAAGACACAACGCAGGGAACGGAAACACCCTAGCGCCGCCCCCGTTAACGAACCGAAGCCTGGGGCGGGCGCCACGCCGGCCCCTTTCAGGACATTTCGGAGCCTCCGCCATGAACGAGCAGGCGACAGCCAGCGACAGCCCCTTCATCCAAGGGCGCAACGCCCGGCTCTACGGCCAGAGCGCGGATTCCTGCCCCTACCCGGAAGGCTCGCAGGACCGGGCCGCCTGGCTCCAGGCCTACGAGGAGGCCGCGACCGACGACCCGGAGGGGGAGAAGGGCTGAGTCCTCCAGGGCACGGAGCGGCCTCCGCTTTCCGGCGGAGGCGTGCTACGGTTGTGCCGTCTCGATCCGGACGTTCGCGATGGACACGCAATCGATCGATGTGAGCTATCAGGCCGAGCCCGGTTACGACCGACTCAGCGACAGCGAGAAGGCCGAGGTGGCTGACCGGCTCGGCAATCCGGCGGCCCACCCCGAACTGCACCGCCACGTCGCCGACGACCGGGTGCTGACCCGGATCGGGCGGACCAAGCGCGTCCTCTGGACTCGATCCGAGGACGGGCGCGCCCGCATCCTCAGCGTCGTCGACCGCGCCGGCCTCTGACGCTTGCCGCTCGGGCGGATTGCCTTCGATCCGCGACGGGCGGAGCGCGAACTGGCCACGTTCAAGGACTGGCTGGCCGCCCACGTCTCGTTCAAGGAGCGGGCGGTTCTGGCGGAAATCCGCGCCCGCCCGCACATGGCCTGCCTCCTGGCCTACGGCTTCGTGCCGACGCCGAACCTGATCCAGTTCGAATTCGGCGTGAAGGGCCTGTTCCGGGCCGACCTCGCCATCGGCAACAACGGCGCCCGCAGCTTCGTCCTGATCGAGTTCGAGGGGGGCGAGGCGACGAGCCTGTTCAGCGGCGGCACCCGGCACTACCGCCACTGGTCGCGTCAGATCGAGCACGGCTTCGGGCAGGTCGTCGATTGGGGCTGGGCCAAGCATGACCATCCCCACGACACCGCCTTCACCAATGCCTTCGGCGGGAAGGTCGTCGATGACAGCTACATCGTGATCTGCGGACGCGATCCGGCGCCGGGCAGCATCGAGGAGCGCCGGTTCGATTTCCGGCGATCGCGTCTGGCGCTCAACGGCGTGACGGTGCGGTTCTTCACCTACGACGGCATGGTGCGGGCGATGAGTGACAACCTGGACTCGATCCGCTGGTGACGCGCTTGACGCTCCCCACCGGGCAAGGCTGAAAGGGCATCAACCCCGCTCTCTCGCCCGCCCCGAGGCCCATGACCAAGTCCCCGCCCCAAGACCGCGCCCGCTTCGGGGCCGACACCCGCCTCGTGCTCGCCGGGCGCGATCCGTCCGAGCAGCACGGCTTCGTCAACACGCCGATCTATCGCGGATCGACGGTCCTCTATCCGACCTACGATGACATCAAGCACCGCCGCGGCCGCTACAATTACGGCACGTCGGGCACGCCGACGATGGACGCCCTGTGCGAAGCCTGGACCGACGTCGCGGGCGCGGCCGGCACGGTGCTGGCGCCGTCGGGCCTCTCGGCCCTGACGCTGGCACTGATGTCCTGCGTCAGCGCGGGCGACCACCTGCTCGTGACCGATTCCGCCTACCGCCCGACCCGCATCTTCTGCGACGGCGTGCTCAAGCGCTACGGCGTCGAGGTCGAGTATTACGATCCCCTGGTCGGCGCCGGCATCGCGGCGCTGATGCGCGACGACACGCGGGCCGTGCTGGTCGAGGCGCCGGGCTCGCAGACCTTCGAGATGCAGGACGTGCCGGCCATCGCGGACGCCATGCACGCCCGCGGCGGCACGGTGGTGATGGACAACACCTGGGCGACGCCGCTTCTGTTCCCGCCGCACGAGCGCGGCGTCGATCTCGCGGTGGAGGCCGGCACCAAGTATCTCAGCGGCGGCTCGGATCTGCTGCTCGGTCTCGTCTCGGCCAACGCCAAGCATTATCCGGCACTCAAGCGCACCTACGAGCACTTCGCCAACTGCCCCGGCCCCGAAGACATCTTCTTGGGACTCAGAGGGTTGCGGACCATGGGCCTGCGCCTGCGCGAGCACGGCGCGCGCGGGCTCGACATGGCCCAGTGGTTTCAAGGTCGGCCCGAGGTGCTGCGGGTACTCCATCCGGGCCTGCCGGACGATCCCGGCCACGCCCTCTGGAAGCGCGATTTTTCCGGCGCCTCGGGCCTGTTCGGCGTGATCCTCAAACCCGTCCCGGAAGAGGCGCTCGCCGCTTTCCTCGACGGGCTGGAGCTGTTCGGGATGGGCTTCTCCTGGGGCGGCTTCGAGAGTCTCGTCATCCCCTTCGACCCGACCCTCTACCGCACGGCGACGCGCTGGCAGCCGGGCGGGCCGTGCCTGCGCTTCCATATCGGCCTGGAGGACATGGCGGATCTGAAGGCCGATCTGGAGGCCGGGTTCGCGCGGATGCGGGGCGTGGGTTAAGGCGCCACCCACGCCCCTCGCCATCCCTCCCCCTCCTGCGAAAAAACCGCCCGGCGGTGCCCGCGGCGGTCGAGGTAGAGCAGGTCGAGGCGCTCGGCCCGCACCACCACCGCGCAGAAGTTCTCGCGGCCGATCCGGGCCTGCGGGTCCTCGTCCGGCAGGGCGTAGGCGCCGCCCTCCGTAAGCGGCGTGCCGGGGGCCGGGTCGATGCCGTAGCAGACCCGGCTCATCGCCCGCGCGCCGGCCCAGGCGGCCTGCGCCACCGCGTCGTCCCGATGCAGCCGCGCGCTGCCCTCGATCCGCACCTGCAGCTTGGCCCCCGCATCGTAGATGTGGAGCGCCACCCCCGAGCCGGCGGCGATCGCGCGGGCCTTGTCCGAGCGGGCGTCGCAGTGGAAGCGCAGGGTGCCGGTCTCGCCGTCGGCGTCGCGCAGCACCACCGTGCGCAGCCGCGGGCGCCCCGCTTCGTCGACGGTGGCGAGCGCCGGCAGGTGGAACGGGCTGCGGCCCGTCACCGCCCCCTCGGCCAGCCGCCGCCACGCCTCCGCGCGGAAGGCGGCGAGGTCGTCGTAGAACGGGGGCAGCGGGTCCAAGCGGGGCTCCGGGCGAAGGCGGGCCGATGCTGGGCGCTCCGGCGGCGGCGCGCAAGCCGAACCGCGCCGGTCCCTTCCCCCGTGCAACCCGATCGGCGAGGCAGGGGCGAGGGGCAGCAAAACATGCGCGCGGAGCAGGGCACGGCGGCCCTCCTCGTGCGTTGAAGACCCCGAGCGCGCCGTCAAGCTCGTCCCCGCCAGCCCCCGCCCCAGGCAAACCCGTCCCGTTGTCCGCTTTCCCCGCCGTCCCCTCGCTCGCCAGCGCCGCCCCGGCGCCCCACCGCCGGGTCCCTCGCCGTGGGTGAGGCCCCCGCCTTCCTCGCGGGCGGCGGCGCGTCCGGGGCGCTGATGCGTGGGCTCGACTGGGCCGCGACCCCGCTCGGGCCTTCCGAGAGCTGGCCCGCCCCGCTCAAGACGCTGGTGGGCGTGATGCTGGCCTCGCACCAGCCGATGCTGATCGTCTGGGGCGAGGCCCACACCACCCTCTACAACGACGGCTACGCCGCGATGTGCGGCGCCCGTCATCCCTACGCGATGGGGCGCGCCTTCGACGCGCTGTGGCACGACATCTGGGATCAGGTGGAGCCGATCCTGTCGCGCGCCTATGCCGGCGAGGCGACCCATATGGACGACATCGCCTTCGTCATGCACCGCAACGGCTATCCGGAGGAGACGCATTTCTCCTTCGGCTACACCCCCGTGCGGGACGAAGACGGGCGGGTCGCCGGCATGTTCTGCGCCTGCGCCGAGACCACCTCCGCGGTGAAGTCCGGCCGGCAGATGGCGGCCGAGCGCGAGCGGCTGCACCGGCTGTTCGAGCAGTCGCCGAGCTTCGTCGCGGTGCTGTCCGGGCCCGGCCACGTGTTCGAATTCGCCAACCCGGCCTATCGCCAGCTCGTCGCCCACCGCGACGTGGTGGGGAAGTCGGTGCGCGAGGCCCTGCCGGAGATCGAGGGCCAGGGATTTTTCGAGCTTCTCGACGAAGTGTTTCGCAGCGGGCAGGGCTACAGCGCGCACACTGCGCCGCTCACCATCCTGCGCGCGCCCGGCGGCCAGCCGGAGCAGCGCTACCTCGATTTCGTCTACCAGCCGATGCGGGACGCGACCGGTGCCGTCACCGGCGTGTTCGTCGAGGGCTCCGACGTCACCGAGCGGGTCCAGGGCAACGCGGCGCTGGCCGAGAGCGAGGCGCGCTTCCGCACCATGGCGGACGATGCGCCCGTCATGATGTGGGTGACGGACGCCGCGGGCGCCTGCCTCTACCTCAACCGGCGCTGGTACGAGTTCACCGGGCAGGTCGAGGCACAAGCGCTCGGCTTCGGCTGGCTCGACGCGGTCCATCCCGACGACCGCGGCTGGTCCGGCGAGACCTTTCTGGCGGCCAACGCCCGGCACGAGGGTTTTCGGCTCGAATACCGCCTGCGCCACGCCGATGGCGGCTACCGCTGGGCGATCGACTCGGCGAGCCCGCGCTTCGCCGCCGACGGGACCTATCTCGGCTATGTCGGCTCGGTCGTCGACATCCACGAGCGCCGCGCCGCCGAGATCGCGCTCGCCGAGGGCGAGGAGCGGGTGCGGCTCGCCACCGAAAACGCCGAGGTCGGCCTGTGGGATGTCGATCCGATCGCCGATTCCCTGTTCTGGCCGGCGCGGGTCAAGGCAATGTTCGGCATCTCCCCCGACGTGCCGGTCTCGATGGCCGACTTCCATGCCGGGCTCCACCCGGAGGACCGCGCGGCGGCCGGCGCCGCCTTCGCCGCCGCGACCGACCCGGTCCGGCGCGCCCTCTACGACGTCGAGTACCGCACGATCGGCCGGGAAGACGGGCTGATCCGCTGGGTCGCCGCCAAGGGGCGCGGCGTGTTCGACCCGCAGGGGCGCTGCGTGCGCGTGCTCGGCACGGCGGTCGACATCACCGAGCGCAAGCGCACCGAGGCGCGCCTCGTGGAGACCACGCGCCGGCTCGACGCCGTGCTCGACAACGCGACCCAGGCCGTCTTCATGATGGATGAGCAGCAGCACTGCGCCTACATGAACCGCGCCGCCGAGCGGCTGACCGGCTACGCCCTGGAGGAGACGCAAGGCCGGCCCCTGCACGACGTCGTCCACCACACCCGGCCCGACGGCAGCCCCTACCCGCTGCACGAATGCCCGATCGACCAGGCCTTCCCGGAGAACAACCAGGAGCAGGGCCAGGAGATCTTCGTCCACCGCGACGGCTCGTTCTATCCCGTCGCCTTCACGGCGAGCCCGATCCGCGACGAGCGCGGCAAGGCCGTCGGCACCGTGATCGAGGCGCGCAACATCGAGGCGGAGCTGCGCGCCAAGGCGCAGCTGGAGGCCTTCAACGCCAGCCTCGAACAGCAGGTCGCCGAGCGCACCGCCGAGCTGATGCGGACGGAAGAGGCGCTGCGCCAATCGCAGAAGATGGAGGCGGTGGGCCAACTCACCGGCGGGCTGGCACACGACTTCAACAACCTGCTCACCGGCATCACCGGCTCGCTCGAACTGTTGCAGACGCGCCTCGCGCAGGGGCGGCTCGGCGAGATCGACCGCTACGTCAACGCCGCACAGGGCGCCGCCAAGCGCGCCGCCGCCCTGACCCACCGGCTGCTCGCCTTCTCCCGCCGCCAGACGCTCGACCCGAAGCCGACCGACGTGAACCGGCTGGTCGCCGGCATGGAGGAACTGATCCGGCGCACCATCGGCCCCTCGATCACCCTGGAGGTGGTGACGGCGGGCGGGCTCTGGGCGACCTTGATCGATCCGGGCCAGCTCGAGAACGCGTTGCTGAACCTCTGCATCAACGCCCGCGACGCCATACCGGGCAACGGGCGCATCACCATCGAGACCGCCAACAAGTGGCTCGACGCCCACGCCGCCCGCGAGCGCGACCTGGAGCCGGGGCAGTACCTCTCGCTGTGCGTCACGGACACCGGCACCGGCATGAGCCCGGATGTGATCGCCAAGGCCTTCGACCCGTTCTTCACCACGAAGCCGCTCGGCCAGGGCACGGGCCTCGGCCTCTCGATGATCTACGGCTTCGTGCGCCAGTCGGGCGGGCAGGTGCGGATCTATTCGGAGGTCGGCCAGGGCACGACGATGTGCCTCTACCTACCGCGCCACTACGGCGCCGCCGAGGACGAGCGCCTGCCGGAGCTGACCGCCGCGCCGCGCGCCGAGCAGGGGGAGACCGTGCTGATCGTCGACGACGAGCCGACGGTGCGCATGCTCGTCACCGAGGTGCTGCAGGATCTCGGCTACACCGCCGTCGAGGCGGCGGACGGGCCGGCGGGCCTCAAGGTGCTGCAATCGGACGTGCGGATCGACCTGCTGGTCACCGATGTCGGGCTGCCCGGCGGCATGAACGGGCGGCAGGTGGCCGATGCCGGCCGTGTCCTGCGGCCGGGCCTGCGGGTGCTGTTCATCACCGGCTACGCCGAGAACGCCGTCGTCGGCAACGGCCATCTGGAGCCCGGCATGGCGGTCATCACCAAGCCGTTCGTGATGGAGACGCTCGCCGCGCGCATCAAGGAGATGATCGACGCGCGGTGAGCGGCCTCGCAGGCGCGCGTCAGACCCGCACCACCGCGAGCCCGAGCAGCACGTCGTGGCCGAGCCGCCGGTCGGCGCGCACGAGGCCGAACAGGATGTCGAGGCACCACAGCAGGAAGGTCGAGATCGCCACGTAGAACAGCAGCGCGTGGACGGCCGCCGTCAGCATGTCGACCGGGCGCCCGCTCTCGGGGGCGACCACACGCAGGCCCATCATCCGCATGCCGATGGTGCTCTGCTTGGAGCCGCCCACGGTGATCGCGCTGTAGAGGATGCCGCTGACGCCGAGGATCGGAAACAGCGTCCAGCCGAGGCCGAAGGTGACGATGCCGACGAAGAAGATCGCCGTTCCGAGGATCGCCGTGAAGACGAGGATGAACAGCAGGTCGAGCAGGTAGGCGACCGCCCGCCCGCCGAGGCTCGCCCGGATATAGGGCACCGGCACGCCGCCGTAGGGCGGATAGCCGGCAGGGTCGGTGTAGCCCGGCCGGGGGTCGAAAGTGGGGTTCGTCATGCCGGGGCTCCGCAGTGATGGAGAAACATACCCATGAGGTGGGGGCCGCGGCCGGCGCTGCAAGGGAGCCCCAGAAGTGAGCCCCGCCGTCAGCGTTTCGCCGCGCCGTCGGAGGATTTGCCCGGGTCGGCCGCCTCGGCGTCCGGCGTCTCCAGGTAGTAGCGCCGCAGCAGGTAGAGCGAGGCGCCGTTGACCGGCCCGCGCTCGGTGGTCAGCGCCGTCATCTCGGTGCCGGGGCCGAAGGCGCAGGCGAGGAAGCGCAGGCGGGCCTCCTCGCCCTTCAGCAGGACGCCGTCGGCGTCGGCCAGCCGGTAATCGACCCGCACGCTGCGGGGCCCCGAGCCGGGGCCGACCCGCAGCAGCCGCGCGGTCGTGCCCTCGGGCGCGAGCGCGGGCAGGGCGCGGCGGCACAGGGCCTCGCGCTGCCGATCCGTGGCGGTGTCGCAGCCGAGGCCCGCGGCGAGCCAGCCCAGCGCGAGGCCGAGGGCGAGAAGCGCCCGCCGGGCGGCGGGGCTCAAGGGGAGGCGCCCCGTCAGAGGCCCGCGCGCAGACGCTCGGCGACGCGCGGGGCGTAGTAGGTCAGCACCCCGTCGGCGCCCGCGCGCTTGAAGGCGAGCAGGCTCTCGGTCATGGCGCGGTCGCCGTCGAGCCAGCCGTTGCGGGCGGCGGCCTCGATCATCGCGTACTCGCCCGACACCTGATAGGCGAAGGTCGGCACGCCGAACTCGGTCTTCACCCGGGTGATGATGTCGAGATAGGGGAGCCCCGGCTTCACCATCACGGAATCGGCGCCCTCGGCCACGTCGAGGGCGACCTCGCGCAGCGCCTCGGCCGCGTTGCCGGGGTCCATCTGGTAGGTGCGCTTGTCGCCGACCAGCGCCGCCTTGGTGCCGATGGCGTCGCGGAACGGCCCGTAGAAGGCGGATGCGTACTTGGCCGCATAGGCCATGATCTGCACGTCGCGAAAACCTGCGCGGTCGAGCCCGGTGCGGATCGCGCCGACGCGCCCGTCCATCATGTCGGAAGGCGCGATGATGTCGGTGCCGGCCTCGGCCTGGATCAGGCTCTGCTCGACCAGCACCGCGACCGTCTCGTCGTTGAGGATGGCGCCGTCCTCGATCAGCCCGTCATGGCCGTGGCTGGTGTACGGGTCCAGCGCCACGTCGGTCATCACGCCGATCTCGGGCACCGCCCGCTTCACCGCCCGCACCGCCCGGCAGACGAGGTTTTCGCGATTGAGGGCCTCGGAGCCGGTCGCGTCGCGCAAGCCCGGCTCGGTGTAGGGGAAGAACGAGATCGCCGGGATGCCGAGCCGGGCCGCGGCTTCGGCCGCGCGCACCGCCTCGTCGACGCTGAGGCGCTCGACGCCCGGCATGGAGGCGATCGGCTCGCGCCGGCCCGTGCCCTCGATCACGAAGAGCGGCCAGATCAGGTCGTCGACGGTCAGCGTATGCTCGCGCACGAGGCGACGCGACCATTCGGCCTTGCGGTTGCGGCGCGGGCGCTGGGTGAGGCTCAAGGCCCCCGCGGGCCCGGCGCCGGGCGCGGCCTCCCGCGCGGTCTCGACGGCGAGCGGGCGCGGTTCGTTCGACATGGGAGGCTCCGAAACCTTCGGGTGAGCGGGGAGGGGCCTAGCACATCCCGAATCGCCCCCGAAAGCCGTCATCGCCGCAGGACGGGGGAGGCCCTTGGTGCTCGCGGGTCTCGCCGATTGACGCCTTCACCCGGACTTCGTCTAAGAACGCGTCAAACGGACCCGATCGCCTCATCGACGGAGCGCGCACGCGATCCCACCCTCCCCCTCATCCTGAGGGGCCGCAGCGAAGCGGAGGCCGCGAAGGAGGGCTCCAGGGATCGGGCGGCAGGCTGGAGCCCTCCTTCGAGGCTGCTTCGCAGCACCTCAGGATGAGGGGGCTGGCTGGGATCAGGGGTTGGGCGGGATGGTCGAAACCGAGCGGGCGGGGTGAGAAAGATCGGCATGGCGGACGCGGCGGAGCCCGAGATCACGTTCGAGCGGCGCGGGGCGGCGGGGATCGTCACCCTGGCGCGGCCGAAGGCGCTCAACGCCCTCACCCTGCCGATGGTCGAGGCGATGCACCGGCAACTCCGCGCCTGGGCGGACGAGCCGGCGGTCACCCGCGTCGCGGTGCGGGGATCGGGCGGGCGCGCCTTCTGCGCGGGCGGCGACATCCGCCGCATCCACGCGCTCGGTCAGACCGGGCGGCTTACCGAGGTGATGGCGTTCTGGCAGGCCGAGTATCTGCTCGACGCGTACGTAAAAACCTACCCGAAGCCCTACGTCGCGCTGATCGAGGGCATCGTCATGGGCGGCGGCGTCGGCATCTCGCTGCACGGTGACGTGCGGGTCGCCGCTGAGACTTACAGCTTCGCCATGCCCGAGACCGGCATCGGCTTCTTCCCCGATGTCGGCGCGACCTACGCCCTGCCGCGCCTGCCCGGCCGCACGGGCGCCTATCTCGCGCTCACCGGCAACCGGATCGGGGCGGGCGACGCGCTTCACGTCGGGCTCGCGACCCATTCGGTCCGGGCGGCGGATTTTGAGGCGGTGCTCGACGGGCTGGCGCGGGGCGACGACATCGCCGACACGCTGAGCCGCTTCGCGGCGCCGACGCCGGAGACCGGCCCGCTGACGAGCGAGCACACGACCATCGACGCGTGCTTCTGCGCCGACACCGTCGCCGACATCCTCGATCGCCTCGACATGGCGGCGCGGGACGGTTCCACCTTCGCGGAAAAGACGGCGGCGACGCTCCGCACCCGCTCGCCCACCAGCCTCGCCATCGCGCTGACGCAGATGCAGCGGGGGCTATCCTTGAGCTTCGCGCAAGCCATGCGGGTCGAGTACCGGCTGTGCGGGCAGGTGATGCGCGGCCCCGACTTCTACGAGGGCGTGCGCGCCGTCATCGTCGACAAGGACAACCGGCCCGCCTGGAACCCGCCGACGCTGGAGGCGGTCGATACCGCGGCGATCGAGGCCGCCTTCGCCGGCGAGGACGGCGCGACGCCCCGCTTCGACGGCAGCGAGGGGCCGCGGCCATGAGGGCGCTCGCCAAGGTCGGCACGACGCGGGACGGGCGCGGGCGCCCGAGCGCGGGCTCCGGGCCGGTCGATCGCATCGAGGAGGCGGCGCCGCGCCAGCAGACCCGCTGGGACGTGGTGCTGGTCTGGTTCATGCGGATCACCGCGCTCGCCTGGGTCGCCAAGGGCCTCGCCACCTGGGCGCAGATCCTCGACCTGTGGCCGGGCGCGACGCCGTTCGCCGACCTGTCCCCCGGGCGGCAGGCCGCGATCGTCTATTTCGCGGTGATCGACTTCGTGGCCGCGGTCGGCCTGTGGCTGACGAGCGCCTGGGGCGGGGTGGTCTGGCTGCTCGCCGCCACCTCGGCGCTGACGCTGGCCGCGCTCACGCCGCAGCTCCTGCCGATGTCGACGCCGATCATCGCAGTGCAGGCAAGCATCGTCGCGATTTACTTCGTGTTATCCTGGCTCGCCGCACGCGATGTTGGCTGAACGAGCGGTAAAAACGACCGCTTCATTTTGCATTTACCGACAGAAGTAAATCGGAAGTTCATCCTGTCGCTTAAATCGGCTTTCATTCGAGGCACCTAGGTTCAAGTCCATAAGCGATGCCGGACGACGCAGCCGGCACGATCCGACAGAGAGGCTTGAACCGATGAGCACGAAGGCCGCCAACACCGCCCGCAAGCCCGCCGAGACCGCCGTCCCCGACCTCGGCGCCGCCGGCTCCTACCTCGAGGCCCTGCACCTCGTGGAGCGCCTGCACCGCCGCCTGCTCGACGTGATCAAGGACGAGTTCGACCGCCGCGGCCGCGAGGACGTCAACAGCGTCCAGGCGCTGCTGCTCTACAACATCGGCGACAAGGAGCTGACCGCCAGCGAGCTGCGCTCCAAGGGCTACTATCTCGGCTCGAACGTCTCCTACAACGTCAAGAAGCTGGTCGAGGCGGGCTTCCTCCACCACGCCCGCTCCAAGACCGACCGCCGCTCGGTGCGCATCAGCCTCACCACCAAGGGCCGCGAGATCCACGACGTGATCCAGGGCCTCTACGACAAGCATTCCCGCACGATCCAGCCGATCGGCGGCATCTCCGAGGACGATTTCGGCCGCCTCAACCAGGCGCTGACCCGCCTGGAGCGTTTCTGGACCGACCAGATCCGCTATCGTCTCTGATCAGCGACCTGAGATAACGGGAATCCATCCCGGCAGGCGACGGAGGCCGGTGGCCTTCGTCGATGGGATGAGCGCTTCTCGCAGGCGCCGCCCCGAGCCAGCCGTCGGTTCCGGAGGAGGGCTGTCGCCTGCCCGACGCCCTCCGGGTGTTCCGGGCCATCACGAGCGGGGTGCAGCACCACCCCGTCCTCAAGGCGTTCCACACCCGGCTCAAGAAGCAGGGAAGGCTCGCCGAGGCGGCGCTCGTCGCCACCACGCGAAAGCGCTGGACAGCCTCAACGCCATGCCGCCGAACGACCAGGCTCGGGCGCCGAAAACGGCCCGAACCTGATCACGATGGCTCCTTCGAGGCTTCGCGCCCCAGGACACGATGCGCGCGACGCGATCCGCAACGGTGCTCGGGGCTCGTCGAGAGGCCGTCCGGGACGTCGGCCCGTCAATTCTCGCGGGTCGAGCGGTAGCGGGCGGAGAGATGGTCGAGGGGGTTGGTGCGGGTGGCGCTGCCGTCGGGCATGACCGAGGTCGAGGGGCGGATCGCGCTCGGGGCGCGCACGTCGCCGGTCGAGCGGTCGGCCGCGGAATTCTGGCGGGGGAGGGTGCTCGTATCCGCGGGCAGGGTGCCGGCGGTGGGCTGGTCGTTGGGGTTGGCCACGCTCTGAGCCAGAACGGCGCCGGGCAGAACGGTCACGGCGAGGAGAGCCACCGCGAGGGGGCGTCGAAGGATGGGGCGCATCGGGGGCTCCGTCGTGCGGTGACCGCGGCCGACGCGAAGGCGGCCCACGGCAGGCAGGGTCTGACAAGCCAATCCGGGTCTGCGGCCGAGGTTCCGCCCCCGCGCGCCGGTCTGCGGTCGCCTCAGCCCCGCTTGCGCCCGCCGCCGCCCTTGTAGCGGGGCTTCTGGCCGCCCAACCCTTGCGTCGAGCGCGCCTTCGGCCGCTCCTGCCAGGGCACGGCGCCGGCGGGCAATTCGCGGTCGGTGCCGGGGCCCATGTTGTCCAGCGTCGGCTTGGCGATGCGGCTGCCCTTCTGCCCGTAGCGGCCGGCCTCGCGCTCGATGTCGCCCTGGCGGGCCATGGGGTCGTCGGAGACCAGCAGTTCGGTCGCCTGAAGCCGCTTCAGCTCGTCGCGCAGGCGCGCGGCCTCCTCGAAATCGAGGTCGGCGGCGGCTGCGCGCATCCGCTTCTCGAGGTCGGCCATGACGGCCTTGAGGTTGTGGCCGACGGTGATCGCGTCCTTGGCCAGCCCCGTGTCGACGCGGACGTGGTCGCGCTCGTACACGCTCTCCAAAATGTCGCTGATGCCGCGCTTGACCGATTGCGGCGTGATGCCGTGCTCCTCGTTGTAGGCAAGCTGCTTCACGCGGCGGCGCTCGGTCTCGGCCATCGCCCGCTCCATCGAGCCGGTGATGTGGTCGGCGTAGAGGATGCAGCGGGCATCCGCGTTGCGCGCCGCGCGGCCGATGGTCTGGATCAGCGAGGTCTCGGAGCGCAGGAAGCCCTCCTTGTCGGCATCCAGGATGGCGACCAGCGCGCATTCCGGGATGTCGAGGCCCTCGCGCAGGAGGTTGATGCCGATGAGGACATCGAAGGCGCCCAGTCGCAGGTCGCGGATGATCTCGATGCGCTCCAGGGTGTCGATGTCCGAGTGCATGTAGCGCACCCGCACGGAGTTCTCGTGCAGGTACTCGGTGAGATCCTCGGCCATGCGCTTCGTGAGGGTGGTGACGAGGGTGCGGTAGCCGGCCTGGGCGACGGCGCGGACTTCCCCCAAAAGATCGTCCACCTGGGAGCGGGCCGGGCGGATCTCGATCACCGGATCGACCAGACCGGTCGGGCGGATCACTTGCTCGGCGAAGACGCCTTGGGTGCGCTCCATCTCCCACTTGCCGGGCGTGGCCGAGACGTGGACCGACTGGGGCCGCATCGCGTCCCATTCCTCGAAGCGCAGCGGGCGGTTGTCGAGGCAGGAGGGCAGGCGGAAGCCGTATTCGGCCAGCGTCGCCTTGCGCCGGAAGTCGCCCCGGTACATGCCGCCAATCTGCGGCACGGTGACGTGGCTCTCGTCGGTGAAGACCAGCGCGTTGTCCGGCAGGTACTCGAACAGGGTCGGCGGCGGCTCGCCGGGTTTGCGGCCCGTGAGGTAGCGCGAATAGTTCTCGATGCCGTTGCAGGCGCCGGTGGCCTCGATCATCTCGATGTCGAAGGTGCAGCGCTGCTCCAGGCGCTGCGCCTCGATCAGCCGGCCCATCTTCGTCAGCTCCTCGACGCGGAGCTTCAGCTCGGTCTTGATGCCCTTGATCGCCTGCTGCAGCGTCGGTCGCGGCGTGACGTAGTGCGAGTTGGCGTAGACTTTTACGAATTTCAGTTCGTTGATCTTCTTCCCCGTCAGCGGGTCGAACTCGACGATCGACTCGATCTCGTCGCCGAACAGGCCGATGCGCCAGCCGCGATCCTCCAAGTGGGCCGGCCACAGCTCGATCACGTCGCCGCGCACGCGAAACGTGCCGCGGGCGAAGTCCGACTGGATGCGCTTGTACTGGAGCGCCACGAGGTCGGCGATGAGCTGGCGCTGCTCGATCTTCTCGCCGAGCGAGACCGTGAACGACATCGCCGTATAGGTCTCGACCGAGCCGATGCCGTAGATGCAGGACACCGAGGCGACGATGATGACGTCGTCCCGCTCCAGCAGGGCGCGGGTGGCCGAGTGGCGCATCCGGTCGATCTGCTCGTTGATCGAGCTTTCTTTTTCGATGAACGTATCGGAGCGCGGGACGTAGGCCTCGGGCTGGTAGTAGTCGTAGTACGAGACGAAATACTCGACGGCGTTGTCCGGGAAAAAGCTCTTGAACTCGCCGTAGAGCTGCGCGGCGAGCGTCTTGTTCGGCGCCAGGATCAGGGCGGGGCGCTGGGTCTCCTCGATGACCTTAGCCATCGTGAAAGTCTTGCCGGAGCCCGTGACGCCGAGCAGCACCTGATCGCGCTCGGTCCCCTTCACGCCCTCGACCAGCGCCGCGATGGCAGTCGGCTGGTCGCCCGCGGGGGTGAACTCGGATTTCAGCGTGAACCTGTAGCCGCCCTCGGATTTCGCCGGCCGCTCGGGCCGGTGCGGCACCCAGGCCTCGCCGTTCTTGAACAGCGGGTTGCCCTCGGTGAGCAGCCGTTCCAGCGCCTCGACGGTGGCCGAGACGCCTTCCGTCGCCAGCGAGGGCGCCTCTTCGGGCGTGTTGCCGGGGGCCGGGCCGTCGTCGGGCGGGGTCAGGCCGAGCGCCTGCGCCAGACGCGGATCGACCTCCGCCGCGTCGCCCAGGGCGAAGCCCGCCTGCGGCGCCTCGGCGAAGCCGTCCTGCGCGATTCTCTTGTAGGCGATCGCCTCACCCTTGGCTTCGCCTTTGCGCCCGCGCCCCTTTCGCGGCGGCTCCGGCACCGGCTCGGCCGGGCGGATGCGCTCGCGGTTGAGCGCCGGGCTGAGCAGGGCGGCCAGATGCTCGTCGAGCGGCTTCAGCTCGGGCTTGTCGGCCCGCGCCTGGGCGGCGCGCGGTTTCTTCGGTGCGGGCATGGGGCCAATATGGGCCGTATCGGCGGCAGGCGGAAGACGCGCGCGGGTTCGGTGTTGCCGCGCCCTGTGGGCTCGAACGTCCCGCTCGACAGAGTTGCGAGCAGCGCCTCCAGATACGGGCTTCCGAAGGGCGAGCCCTTCGGCGGGTCGCCAGGGCGGAGCCCTGGCCAATCGAAGGCGCTTGACGGCTCTGCATCCGCGTGTACTTTGCAATGCAAAGTATGGCTGGCCTCGGAGGGGGCGCCCCATGCGGGATCTGGACAGGGCCTTGGCCGACATCGTCGCGATCCGGATGCAGATCGCGCGCGACACCGCCTTCCGCGGCCTCGGGGCGGCGACCTTGGCCGCGACCGGCGCACTGGCGCTCGTCGTGGCGGCCGGGCAGGCGCTCGTCCTCGACGATCCGACCGGGCAACCGGTCGCCTTCTTCGGCCTGTGGATCGCGACGGCGATCGCCGCCTGCGCGCTGATCGGCTTCGAGGCGGTGCGGCGCTCGCGGCGGGTCCATTCGGGGCTCGCCGACGCCATGGTGTTCAACGCCATCGAGGGGTTTCTGCCCGCGGGCGGGGCGGGGCTCTGCCTCGGGCTGGTCTTCGCCCGCTTCGTGCCCGAGGGCCTGTGGATGCTGCCGGGGCTGTGGCAGGTGCTGGTCGGGCTCGGGCTGTTCGCCTCCGCCCGCATCCTGCCGCGCCCGGTCCAGCTCGTCGGCGCGTGGTACCTGCTCGCGGGGCTCACCGTGCTGGCGCTGGCGAGCGAGGGCCGCCAGCTCTCGCCCTGGCTGATGGGCCTGCCCTTCGCGGTCGGCCAGGGGCTGCTCGCGATCATCGTCCACCGCCAGCCGGGCCAGAGCGAGGGAGGCCTCGATGCCTGACGCGACGGAAGCGCGCTTCTCCTACGAGGGGCTCGACCGGGTCATCCACGAGCGGGCGCGGCTCTCGGTGCTGACCTCGCTGGCCTCGCATCCCCGCGGCCTCGCCTTCCCCGACCTCAAGCGCCTGTGCGGGCTCACCGACGGCAATCTGAGCCGCCACCTCGCGGTGCTGCAGGAGGCCGACCTCGTCGCCCTGGAGAAGGGCTACGACCAGAACCGCCCGCAGACCCTGTGCCGGCTGACGCCGTCCGGCCGCGCCCGCTTCCTCGATTACCTCGCGGTGCTGGAGCAGGTGGTGCGCGACGCGCAGGCCGCCGGAGGCAAGGACACCGCCGCGGGTCGTAAGAGCGCCGCCGGCTTCGCCGAACCGGCCTGACCGGCGCGCTTCGATCGAATCTTAACGAAATTCCTCTCTGATCGGCCGTCATCCGCCCGGGAGCTTTACGATGCAAAGCAGTTTCGAGCGCAGACCCCAAAAACTTCACGCGGCGATCATCATGGACGGCAACGGCCGCTGGGCGAGCGCCCGCGGCCTGCCGCGCGGGGCCGGGCACCGGGCCGGCGTCAAGACGATCCAGCGGGTGGCGGAGGCCGCCCCCGATCTCGGCGTGGGCACGCTGACGCTCTACGCCTTCTCCTCCGACAACTGGCGCCGCCCGGCCGACGAGGTCGGCGGGCTGATGCGCCTGCTACGTGCCTATCTGCGCAGCGAGACCGACCGGCTGGCCCGCACCGGCACGCGGCTCACCGTGATCGGCCGCCGCGACCGCCTGCCCGACGGCATCCCGCAGGCGATTGAACGGGCCGAGGCCGCCACCGCCGCCGGCACCCGCCTGACCCTGCGCATCGCCGTCGATTACTCCTCCCGCGACGCGATCCTTTCGGCGGCCGCCCGGCTCGGCCCGGAGGGTTTTTCGCGGGAAGCGATGAGCGGCGCCCTGGGCGAGGCCGGCGACGTCGATCTCCTGATCCGCACCGGCGGCGAGAAGCGCCTGTCCGACTTCCTGCTGTGGGAGGCGGCCTATGCCGAGCTGCACTTCACCGACCGGATGTGGCCGGATTTCGGGGAGGCGGATTTGGCGGCGGCGGTGAGCGACTTCACCGCGCGGGATCGGCGGTTCGGGGGCTTGAACGCGCCCAAGGTGTCCGTGGCGGCGTGATCCGATCGTCTCGGAGATCGGCGGACTTCCCGTTCACGGACGGGTGCTCTCGGCTTCGGCGATTGCGCCAAGTCCTCTCAGGCCAGATAGGCCTGATCGGATTCACCGATGAAAATCGTCGCCTTCATCTTCTTCGGCCTGATCGGCCTTGCCGCCTGCGTCGTCATCTACCTTTCACAGCGAGCAATCGATTGCGATCGGTTCATCGCCGGCCCGGACGAGGCGGTCGCCCTTGGTAAACAGTATCTTTTGGACCGCAGTCATGTCTATAAAAAACATGGATATAGCAGTGGAAGCGAGTACATATCCGACATTGAAAAAACATCCGATTGCTGCTCGGCATACTACGGGAAGCTCGATCTGACGGAGTACTATTCAGGACAGGGCTGGATCGTGTCGATCAATGCCGCAAGAACTGCAACAAGATACGAGCACATTCTTGAGTTTTCACCTTGCTTCGGTCCACCGAAATATAATGGCGGATTGAGTGGATATTGAATCAATATGAAATACAAACTGTGATAAATAGGGCGATTTAATTTTAATAATACAGGAAATCAGAACGACTTTCTGCTGCCTCAGTGCCGATCAGCAAGCCGCGACCGCTCCACACGCCCTCCCATCGGGAGCCCCCCATGAAAATCCTGCTCGTGAACGTGCCGCATCCAGCGATCGGCAGCCGGATTCCCGACGATCACCTGCCGCCGCTCGGGCTGCTCGCCATCGGCGGGCCGCTGATCGACGACGGCCACACCGTCTCCCTGGTCGACGGCGAGTTCGGCCCCATGCCGCTCGCCGAGCTCGTCGCGCGGATCGTGGCGGCCGCGCCCGAGGCGGTGCTGTTCGGCCATTCCGGCTCCACCTCGGGCCATCCGGTCATCGCCGAGGTGTCGGCGCGCGTCGCCCAAGCGCTGCCGGGTGCAACAATCGTCTACGGCGGGGTCTTCCCGACCTACCATGCGCGCGACATCCTGGAGGCCGAGCCGCATGTCGGCGCCATCGTGCGCGGGGAGGGCGAGGAGACCGCCCGCCGGCTCATGGCCGCGCTCGCGGCGGGCCGGCCGCTCGGTGCCATCCCCGGCCTCGTCTTCCGCGACGGCGGCGCGATCCGGGAGACGCCGCCGGCTCCCCCGATCCGGGACCTCGATGCCTACCGGGTCGGCTGGGAGCTGATCGATCACGCCCGCTACAGTTACTGGGGCGGCCTGCGCGCGGTCGTCGTGCAGTTCTCCCGCGGCTGCCCGCACCCTTGCACCTATTGCGGCCAGCGCGGCTTCTGGACCCGCTGGCGCCATCGCGATCCGGTGCGCTTCGCGAGGGAACTCGCCCGGCTCCACCGCGAGCACGGGGTGCGGGTGATCAACTTCGCCGACGAGAACCCGACGGTCTCGAAGAAGGTCTGGCGCGCCTTCCTCGACGCGCTGATCGCGGAAGACGTCGACCTGATCCTCGTCGGATCGACACGGGCCGACGACATCGTGCGCGATGCCGACATCCTGCCGCTCTACAAGCGTGCCGGCTGGGAGCGCTTCCTGCTCGGGCTCGAGAGCACCGACGCGGCGACCCTCGCCCTGATCCGGAAGGGCGCCACCACCACGACCGACCGCGAGGCGATCCGCCTGCTGCGGCAGAACGGCATCCTTTCGATGGCGACCTGGGTGGTCGGCTTCGAGGAGGAGCGCGACCGCGATTACTGGCGCGGCCTGCGGCAGCTCCTCGCCTACGATCCCGACCAGATCCAGATGCTCTACGTCACGCCCCACCGCTGGACGCCGTATTTCCGCACCGTCGAGGAGCGCCAGGTGATCCAGACCGACCGGCGGCGTTGGGACTACAAGCATCAGGTGCTCGCCACCCGCCACATGCCGCCCTGGCGGGTGCTGCTCTGGTTCAAGCTGATCGAGGTGATCCTCCAGGCCCGGCCGAAGGCGCTCGCGCGCCTCTATCTCAACCGAGACCCGCGGCTCTCCCATGCCATGCGCTGGTACACCCGCATGGGCCGCCGGGTGTGGCGGCACGAGGTCGTCTCGTGGTTCCGCGACCCGCTGGTGCGCGAGGGCCCGAGCGTCGCGCGGTTCTGGGGCACTGGGCAGGCGGACGAGAACGCGCTGGCGGTCGGCGCCAAGCGCGGGGCCGCCTGACGCCACCGCACCCATACGCTTGAGCCAAGCCGAGCGGCCTCCGGAAAACCCGGGACGGTTCACTGACAAGCGAACCCGGAATCTACGACGGCATCGCTTGGTATGGCCCCGCATCACGGGTGGATTGCGCCCCTCCGGGTCCGGGTTCCGCTCCGCCTCCCGGAATGACCGCGAAGGCGGGTGAGGTGGGAGGCCAATCGCTTCGACCGGCTTCGAGGCCAAGGACGCGCGCCGCGCGCCGTTGCTTTCGAATCGCCCGTGGCTATAGTCCGCGCGCTTTTCGACAGGCCCGTCGTCTCGCGAAGGCCCGCCCCTCCGGCGCGCGGGCCCATCCCCGTTTCAGGAGTTCGACCGCGTGATCACCCCCGCCTTCGCGCAAGCAACTGGAGCCGCGAGCGGCGCGGATGTCGCGTTGCAGTTCGTCCCCTTCGTCCTGATCTTCGTGATCATGTACTTCCTGATCCTGCGCCCGCAGCAGCGCCGGCTCAAGGACCACCAGAGCATGGTCAAGAACCTGCGTCGCGAGGACACCGTCGTGACGACCGGCGGCCTCGTCGGCCGCGTCACCAAGGTGATGGACGACGCCAACGAGATCGAGGTCGAGATCGCCCCCAACGTCCGCGTGCGGGTGGTGCGCTCGATGGTCTCGGAGGTCCGCGTCAAGGGCGCGCCCGTCAAGGCGTCCTGAAGCATCGCGTGAAAGCGTCGGGTCAACGGCCCGACGCCAACGACAAAAAATTCGGAACGGGCGGATGCTGCGCTTCTCGAGATCCAAGATTTTCGCGACCCTGGCCATCATCCTGATCGGCCTGAGCCTCGCGGTTCCGAGCTTCTTCTCGAAGGAGCAGCGCGACGGCTTCGTCAACGCGCTGCCGAAGGCGATCCAGTGGATGGTGCCGACGCGGGCGATCGTGCTCGGCCTCGACCTCCAGGGCGGCTCGCAGCTCCTCCTGGAAGTCGACCAGAACGACCTCGTCGGCGGGATGGTGAAGGGTCTGCGCGACGAGGTCCGTGGCGTCCTCCAACGGGAGGGCGTGCGGTCCGAGGGCGGCATTCAGACGCTGAAGCGCGGCGTTCAGGTGCGCATTCCGGACGCGGCAGGACGCGCCAAGGTGCTGCCGAAGCTGCGCGAACTGTCCCAGCCGATCCAGAACGCGCTGGTCGGCCCCGGCGGCGGGAGCACGCTCGACATCGCCGAGCAGCCCGACGGGCTGATCCAGCTTTCCTTCACCGATGCCGGCCTCAACGAACGCACGCGCAAGGCCGTGACCCAGGGCATCGAGGTCATCCGCCGCCGCCTCGACTCCACCGGCACGCTGGAGCCCTCGATCCAGCAGCAGGGCGCCGACCGCATCCTGATCCAGGTGCCGGGCCTGCAGGACCCACAGCGTCTGGAGGCGCTGCTCGGCTCCACCGCCAAGCTCGAATTCCGCATGCTCGCGGACTCGCCGTCCGGCGACGTCGACCTCCTGCCCAACAAGGACGAGGGCGGCGCCAAGGTGCCGGTCGAGCGACGCGTGATGGCCGACGGCAGCGAGTTGACCGACGCGCAGCCCGCCTTCGACACGCAGACCAACGAGCCGATGGTGAGCTTCAAGTTCAACCTGAAGGGTGCCCAGAAATTCGGTCAGGCGACCTCGGAGAACGTCGGGCGGCGCATGGCGATCGTGCTCGACGGCGTGGTTCAGTCGGCCCCCGTGATCCGCTCGGCCATCACCGGCGGCTCGGGCCAGATCACCGGCAACTTCACGGTCCAGCAGGCCAACGACCTCTCGGTGCTGCTGCGGGCCGGCGCCCTGCCGGCCAAGTTCATCGTGGTCGAGCGCCGCGTGGTCGGCCCCGGCCTCGGCCGCGACTCGATCGAGGCCGGCAAGCTCGCCACCGGCGTGGCCGCGATCCTCGTGATCGCCTTCATGTTCCTGACCTACGGCACGTTCGGCTTCATCGCCAACATCGCGCTGATCGTCCACGTCGGCCTCATCCTCGGCCTGATGTCGGTGCTGGAGGCGACGATGACGCTGCCCGGCATCGCCGGCATCGTGCTCACCATCGGCACCGCGGTCGATTCCAACGTGCTGATCTACGAGCGCATGCGCGAGGAGGCCCGCGCCGGCCGCTCGCTGGTCTCGGCGCTCCAGGCGGGCTTCGACCGGGCCTTCGCCACCATCATCGATTCGAACTCGACCATGGCGATCGCCGCCATCATCCTGTTCTTCATGGGCTCCGGCCCGGTGAAGGGGTTCGCCGTGGTGTTCATCCTCGGCATCCTGACGACCGTCATCACGGCGGTGACGCTGACCCGCATGATGATCGCGCTGTGGTATCGTTGGGCCCGGCCCAAGGCCCTGCCGTTCTAAAACCCCGCTCGCCCGCCGCCCCCGCGGCGGGCCTTCGCGCTTCTTTCGAAGGAGCCCGCCCGCTCCTCACGCTTCGAGACCGACCATGCGCCTGCTTCGCCTCTGGCCCGACGAATCGCATTTCGACTTCATGCGGTTCCGGCGCTTCACCTTCCCGCTCTCGGCGATCGTCTCCGTGGCGACCGTGGTGCTGTTCCTCACCATGGGGCTCAACTACGGCATCGACTTCAAGGGCGGCACGCTGGTCGAGCTGCAGGCCAAGGCCGGCCAGAAGGCCGACGTCGCCGAGATCCGCGAGACCGCCAACGGCTTCGGCTTCGGCGAGACCGAGGTGCAGGAACTCGGCGGCGAGGGGCAGGTGCTGGTGCGCTTCCCCCTCCAGGCCGGCGAGCAGGGCCAGACCACGGTGATGCAGAAGGCGCACGCCGCCTTCGACGCGCATTACGAGTTCCGCCGCACCGAGACCGTGGGCCCACGCGTCTCGGGCGAGCTGGTGCAGTCCGGCACCGTCGGCGTCGTGCTCTCGGTGCTCGCGGTCTTGCTCTACCTGTGGTTCCGCTTCGAGCGGGAGCTCGCGCTCGGCGCCATCGTCGGCACGCTGCACGACATCGTGCTGACGGTGGGCGTCTTCATCATCACCCGGATCGAGTTCAACATGACCTCGATCGCCGCGATCCTGACCATCGTCGGCTACTCGCTCAACGAGACCGTGGTGGTGTTCGACCGCACCCGCGAGCTGATGCGCCGCTACAAGACCATTCCGGTGGTCGAGCTGCTCAACCTCTCGATCAACTCCACCATGTCGCGCACGGTGATGACCGGCACCTCGGCCTTCCTGTCGCTGCTGGCGCTGGTGCTGTTCGGCGGCGAGGCGATCAAGGGCTTCGCCGTGGTGATGCTCGCCGGCGTCGTGATCTGCACCTACTCGGCGATCTTCGTCTCGACGCCGTCGCTGATCTATATCGGCCTGACGCTGTCGGGCGCGAAGTCGGGCCAGCGCGAGACCGGGCTGGCGCGGCCGCAGGCCGCGGAGTGAGCGGAAGCCTAAGCCCCGGCGGCTTCCTGCCCGGCCGCCACGGGATCGACGCCTACGGCAACGGGGGTTTTCGCTTCGGCGACATGTCGCACCGGGGCTCGATCCTGATGCTGCCCTCGGGCGTCCACGCCTGGGCGGTGGAGCGGGCCGACGCCATCACGACATCGAGCCTCGCCGCCGTGCTCGCCGAGCGCGAGGCGATCGAACTCCTGCTGGTGGGCACCGGCGCCGACATCGTGTTCCTGCCCGACCCCCTGCGGCAGCGCCTGAAGGCCGCGGGCATCGGCCTCGACGCGATGCAGACGGGGGCGGCGGCGCGCACGTACAACATCCTGGCCGCGGAGAACCGCAAGGTCGCGGCCGCGCTCATCGCCGTGCCGTAATGTCTCCGAAAGCCGCGGCCTTGGGGAGAACCGGCCGCGCCGGGGCGTTTTCTCAAGGCACGCCGCTTGCGGCGCTTGATATCACCCGACGCCGCATGAGCCCCGCTCCATGACGCGCCCCGAGACCCGCACCGCGCCGAGCCCCGCCCCCGAGAGCGGCGGCCTCGCCTTCGCCTTCCGCCACTGCGAGGAGCTGGTGCGCGAGGGCGACCCCGACCGCTACTTCGCCACCCTGTTCGCCCCGGCCGCCTTCCGGCCGCACCTGTTCGCGCTCTCGGCCTTCAACCTCACGGTGGCCCGCGTGCGCGAGGCCGCGGGCAATCCGATGGCGGGCGAAATCCGCCTGCAATGGTGGCGCGACGCGCTCCAGGGCGAGGCGCGGGGCGACGTGCGCGCCAACCCCGTCGCGGCGGCTTTGGAGGACGCGATCGTCGCCCGCCGCCTCGGGCGCCAGCCCTTCGTCGACCTGATCGATGCCCGCGTGTTCGACCTCTACGACGATCCGATGCCGCGGGTGAACGATCTGGAGGGCTATTGCGGCGAGACCGCCGCCGCGCTGATCCGCCTCTCCGCCCTGGTGCTGGCCGACGGGGCCGAACCCGGCGGCGCGGCCGCCGCGGGCCATGCCGGCGTCGCCTACGGCATCACCGGGCTCTTGCGGGCGCTGCCATGGCACGCCCGCCAGGGACAGGTCTACCTGCCGGGCGACCTGCTGCGGCAGAACGGCGTCACCCGCGAGGACGTCGTCTCCGGCCGCGGCGGCCCCGGCCTCGTGCGCGCCTGCGCCGAGCTGCGTGCGCTCGCCCGCCGTCACCTCGCGTCCCACGAGGCGGCGCGCGCCACCATCGCGCCCGCCGCGCGGGCCGCCTTCCTGCCGACGGCCCTGGTCGAGCCCTATCTCGCCGCGATGGAGCGGCCGGGCTACGACCCGCTCAACACCTCGGTCGAGATCGCCCGCTGGCGCAAGATCTGGCGGCTGTGGCGCGCCGCCCGCCGCGCCTGACCGCGGACCGTCACGAACGAAACCGCCGGAATCATCCCGGCGCCCGACCAAGAAAGCGCGACCTTTACCGTCCGTTCACCCGAGTCCCGAATTATCCTAAGATAAATCGGGGGCTTAAGCCGTGAACGTCCGGATCAAACACACGCTCATCGGATTGGTGGGCGGCCTTTCCCTCGCGATCCTGGCGCAGGGGACCTTGGGTCTGACCCAGCTTCGCGCGGTCAACGCCAACGCGGTCGACCTCTCGGACAACTGGCTGCCGAGCGTGCGCGAACTCGGCGAGCTCAAGTACCGGATCACCCGCCTGCGGCTGATCGATGCCCGCTTCGCCACGGCGACCGAGCCCCATGCCGAACTGGTCAAGACCGGCGAAGGGCGCCTCGCCGAGGCCGAGGCGGTGGCCGCGCGCTACGTCCCGCTGATCGCGAGCGAGGAGGAGCGGGCCGCCTGGACCACCTTCCGCAAGAACTGGGGCGACTACCTCGCCGTCCGCAGCCAGCTCCTGGCGGCGTCGCTCGCGGGCGACGCGAAGCGGATGGGCGAGTTGTTCGCCGCGTCGCGGACCAGCTTCGAGGGATCGGTGAAGACCCTCGACCAGGGCACGGCGATCAACATCGAGGGCGGCGACCGCGCCCGGAAGGCCGCCGCCGGCACCTACGACACCGCCCTCTGGCTGACCGCGCTGCTCGGCGGCCTCGCCCTCGCGGTCGGACTCGCCGGGCTCGTCTTCGTGGTCGTCGGCCTCACCCGCCCGCTCGACCGCCTGATCGCGCGGATGCGGGCGCTGGCCTCCGGCGACGCGCAGGCGCCTGTACCGTTCACCGGCCTCACCAACGAGATCGGGTCGATCGCGGGCGCGGTCGAGGCGTCGCGGGACAACATCCTGCGCACCCGCCGGCTGGAGGAGGAGACGCAAGCGGCCCGCGCCTCGGCCGAGGAGCAGCGCAAGGCCGGCATGCGGCAGATGGCCGACGGGTTCGAGCGGGCGGTGGGCGGCATCGTCGGCATGGTGTCGTCCTCGGCGACCGAGCTTCAGGCCACGGCGCAGCAGATGACCGCCAGCGCCGGGCAGACCGCGTCCCGCTCGGCCTCCGTGGCGGCCTCGGCCGAGGAGGCGGCGACCAACGTCAACACCGTGGCGGCGGCGGCCGAGGAACTCGGCTCCTCCGTGCACGAGATCGGGCGACAGGTCGGCACCTCGGCGGCGCTCGCCCAGACCGCGGTCGCCGAGTCGGACCGGACGGCGGCCCTGGTCCAGGCGCTCAAGCTCAGCTCGGCGAAGATCGGCGACATGGTCGGGCTGATCTCCAACATCGCCGCCCAGACCAATCTCCTGGCGCTCAATGCCACGATCGAGGCGGCCCGCGCGGGCGAGGCCGGCCGGGGCTTCGCCGTGGTCGCCGCGGAGGTGAAGGAACTCGCCAGCCAGACCGCGCGGGCGACCGACGAGATCTCGGGCCAGATCGGCGCGATCCAGGGCGCGACCGATCAGGCGGTGATCGCCATCGGCGCGATCTCCGGCCGCATCCGCGAGATCGACACCATGAGCACCGGCATCGCAGCCGCGGTGGAAGAGCAGGGCGCCGCGACCCAGGAGATCGTCCGCAACGTCGCCCAGGCGGCGAGCGGCACGGCTTCCGTGACGGGCAGCATCGTCGAGGTGGCCCAGGCCTCCGAGGAGACGGGGACCGCCGCGGGCCACGTGCTGTCGGCCTCCGCCGCCCTGTCGCGGCAGGCCGAGCAACTCAACGCCGAGGTCGCCGGCTTCCTCGCCCGCGTGCGCGCCGCCTGACCGGGCTACGCCCTCTGCCGGTCCGCGAAGAAGGCCTTGTCGGTCAGGGCGGCGGCGATCACCGCCGCCAGCCCGGCATGGACGCCGATCGCGGCGAGCCCCGGATGGGCCAGCGACAGCATCAGCAGCCCGCCGCCCACCGAGAGCGGCGGGCCGGCGACGTAGGCGATGCCACGCCAGCCCTCGGCCGGCCGGGCGAGCCGCCACCACGAGACGCCCAGCGCACAGGCCGCGAAGGCGAGCTTGAGCGCGGCCATGAATTGCAGCACGCGGGCGAGATCGGCCTCGACCGAGGCCTTGGCCGCGCCGTCATCGATCGCCAGCACCGCCCCGGCGGCGAGAAAGGTCGCGGCGACGAGGAGGGCGCGGGGCCCGACGCGCAGCCGGGACGCGGTGACGGAAGCCTCGATTGCCGGCACGTGCATCGCCATGACCGCCTCCTCGCGTGAGGGTCGATCCTACGCCGGGGATCAGGACGTGTCGAACGTTCGGGCAAAGGGCCGAGAAGTGGATCGGTGCGATGTCATGGTCCGTCGTCACACCCTCCGCCGTCATTCCGGGGCGCTGATAAGCAAACCCGGAATCCATATGTGGACGGCCCCCTTCTCGCAAGGTTTGGAGCGGTGATCTGGTTGCGCTGACCTGCATCCATATGTCCGGCCTGTGATG
>NZ_JACHOP010000023.1 GCF_014199935.1 Methylorubrum rhodinum | reverse complement strand
CCACATCTGCTCTCTCCTCCGTCCTGCCAGACGGATTGCGTGTTCGTGACACGAGACAGATGGGGACGGACGGTGGAGGACCTCAAACAGGCTCTCAGGCAAGCCGGAAAGCTCATGAGACGGACACAACGCGCTTATCGCGACAGCGGGCGCTCGACCGGGCTTGAGCGGCCACGCCGATGATCGGGCAACCTTCGCCCGATGCCCTACGGTCGTCATGAAATGGCCTTTCCTCGTCACCTGCGGGCGACCCCTGCTCGTGGCGGAGTTCTCCGAGCCTCGAACCATGCTGAGTTGGGCGATGAGCCGGTGAGCCCGTCGCATCTCTTGCCAGCAGACCGCACCGTCCTCGGTCGTCTCTCTCGAAATCGTTCGGAGAGCCGTCCGAAAACATGCGGATCACGGATTTTCTTCGATTTCGCGCTAACTTTACTCTGAAGAGGCCACTCCTGTCGGTGGAATGTCGGCGATACAAGAAATTAACCCAAATACATCTTCATGAATCGGCTCTTCCTTGGAAGTCTCCACGATCAAGAAACATAAACATCTGTTGCCTTATCGAAGCTGCGGAAGAGTGCGACGCAACGCATAGGACGTCGATCAACCGCGGGGGCGAGATGGGCACGGCACGGACAGCAAATCGGATCAAGGCGTTCCGGCGAAGGAGCCTCTGGCTCGTGGTGCCGCTCCTCGGCGCCGCACCCGTCCCGGCCTCGGCCGACATCGATTTCGCCGCGCGCACCGGTTCGGGTCCGATCAAGGTCGCCCATTCGGGGATGTGCCTGACCGTTCCGGGCGCCAACCCGGCCGAGACGGTGCAGATCGTGCAGCAGGCCTGTACCGGCGCCGCCGAACAGACCTGGCGGATCCAGCCGGCCGGCAACGGCTTCAGCCTGGTCAATCAGGCGACCGGGCTGTGCATGGATTCGCAGACCTCGCGGACCAACGGCAGCGCGGTGTGGCAGATCCGCTGCCGGAACCTGACGCAGCAGACATGGTCGGCGCAGGCGCAAGGGGCCGGGGTACGGCTCAACGCGGCCTATTCGGGCAAGTGCCTCGACGTCTACGGTGGGTCCCGCGCGGTCGGCGAGCGGCTGATCCAGTGGGATTGCTGGGGCGGCGACAACCAGACCTTCGTGCCGGCCCCGAGCCCGGTGGCTCCGCCGACCACGGGCGGGGGCACGAGTGGAGGCACCGGCGGTGGCACCACCGGGACCACCTCGGTCACCCTGACCCTCACGGCCATCAACGGCTGGTACGCCAAGGAGGTGTTCCTGTTCGTGCGCAACGCGAGCGGGGCCGTCACGGCGCAGACGACGGTCGCGTCCTACAATTTCGGTGCCGCGACCGCGGGGCTGAACACGCCCTCGCAGCCGATCGCGGTTCCGGCCGGCTCGACCTGGGGCGCCGGCCTGCGGATCTGGGCCAACGGCGACAAGTCGCGTCGCGGCACGCCGATCCTGTACTACAGCGACACGCCGAACCAGCGTGCGCTCCAGAGTTCGGGTAACTGCGCCGCCGGCGGCCGGCAGGATGCCTGGGGCGATGCCGGCACGGCGGGACGCAACGTCCTCTACACCCTGAACTGCACCGCCCCGACCGGGACGGGCACCGGCGGCGGCACCGTGACCGATCCCGGCACGGGCGGCACAGGCACGGGGGGTGGGACGAGCGGCACCGGGACCGGCGGCACAGGCACAGGCACCGGCACGGGCGGGACCGGAACCGGAGGCACGGGAACGGGCGGCACCGGCGGCACCGACACGGGCGGCGGAACCGGCGGAACGGGGACTGGAGGAACCGGAACGGGAACCGGCACCGCGACCTGGACGCGCTGCGCCACCGAGAACCAGACCTGCGCCTTCTCGGGCACGCGCACGGTCCGCTACGGTGCCAACGGCACCTACGCGACCCGCACCGCCGCCGGCCCGATCGCCTGCAACAACGCCACCTTCGGCGATCCGCTCTACGGCGTGGCCAAGGCCTGCGACCTGCAGGATGCCGCCCCCACCGGAACGGGCGCCGCCACCGCCACCGCGGTGACCCTGACGCCGACCTCCGTCGACGGCTGGTTCGCCAAGGAGGTCTTCTTGTTCACCCGCAACGCCGACGGCAGCGTCGGCCCGCAGACGCTGGTCCTGTCCTACAATTTCGGCGCCACGCCGGCGGGCATGAACACGCCGTCTCAGCCCATCACCGTGCCGGCGGGCGGTCGCTGGGCCGTCGGCCTGCGGATCTGGGCCAACCAAGACAAGTCGCGCAACGGCACGCCGATCCTCTATTACAGCGACACGCCGAACGAGCGCGCGCTCCAGACCTCCGGCGATTGCGCCGCGGGGGGCCGGCAGGACGTGTGGGGCGATTCCGGCGCGCCCGGCCGCAACGTCATCTACACCCTGCGCTGCACGGCCACGACCGGAACCGGAACCGGCACGGGCGGAACCGGCGGCACGGGCACCGGCGGAACCGGAACGGGGACCGGGGCGGACGGCGGCACCGTCACGCCGCCGCCCGGCGAGCCCGCGCCGACCGGCGCCTCCGTGCTGATCAACCGCCGCTCGGGCAATTGCGTCGACGGCGCCGGCAACGGGGTCCTCCAGCAGATCTGCCGCGATCCCGCGAGCCAGAACTGGACCTTCCTGCCCGCCTCCGGCGGCTACCAGATCCGCAACGCCACCACGGGGCAGTGCCTCGCGGTCGAGAACGCGGGCACCGGCAACGGCGCCCGGGTGGTGCAGCAGGGCTGCTCCACCGCCGCCAACGCCCTGTTCCGCCTGCGCAAGCTCGACAAGTGGACCGAGATCGTCGCCACCCATTCGGGCCGCTGCCTCAGCCCGACGGGCGGCAACGACAACCGCAACTCCGGCAGCGCCATCGTCCAGTGGGACTGCGACTCGGCCGATCCGCAGCGCTGGACGATCCTCGGACCGGAGGGGCGTGCCCCGTCCGCGTGGACGGCGCCGCGCGGCATCGGCATCGTCCCGGTCGCGGGCGCGGTACTGCCCAACGGCAAGGTCGTGTTCTGGGCCGCCGAGCAGCGCACCAGCTTCAACTCCGGCAACGGAACCTGGACGACCCTCTACGATCCGGCAACCGACCGCTCGGTCGACACCTACGTCGCCAATACCGGCCACAACATGTTCTGCCCCGGCACCAACGTGCTGCCGGACGGGCGCATCCTGATCACCGGCGGCATCACGGCCGGCGTCTCGACGATCTACGACCCGGCCGCGAACACGTGGACCCGCGTGGCCGACATGAACATCACCCGCGGCTACAACGCCAGCACCACGCTCTCGAACGGCGATTCCTTCACCTATGGCGGCTCGTGGTCGGGCGGGGCCGGCGGCAAGGACGGCGAGGTCTGGTCGCCCTCGACGAACCGCTGGCGGGTGCTGCGCAACGTCAAGGGCGAGGCGGCGGCCGATCCGAGCGTGCCGGTCTATCCGGGCGACACCCATTACTGGCTGTTCGCCGGCTCCAACGGCTCGGTGTTCCATGCCGGTCCGAGCACCGACATGCACTGGATCGACACCAGCGGCGACGGCAGCCTCCGCTCCGTCGGCAAGCGCGGCAACGACCGCTTCGCGGTCAACGGCACCGCCAACATGTACGACATCGGCAAGATCTATAAGGCCGGCGGCGCCCCCGCCTATACCGGGGTGCCGTCCCTCGACACGGCCTTCACCATCGACATCGGTGCCGGCCCGAACGGAGCCGTCTCCGTTGCCGAGACCGCGCCGATGCTGTTCCCGCGGACCTACATGAACTCCGTCGTCCTGCCCGACGGCGACATCGTGACCGTCGGCGGGCAGATCGTCGCCGCCCAGTTCACCGACAACCTGCCGGTGATGATGCCGGAGATCTGGTCGCCGCGGACCGGCAAGGTGCGCCGGCTCGCCCCGATGGCGATCCCGCGCAACTACCACAGCATCGCCATGCTGATGCTCGACGGGCGCGTGCTCGTGGGCGGCGGCGGCCTGTGCGGCGGCTGCGGCGGGGCCGACCATCTCGACTTCGAGATCCTGACCCCGCCCAACCTCTTCGACGCGCAGGGCAACCTCGCGAGCCGCCCGACCATCACCGCGGCGCCGACGGGCGCGACGGTGGGCGGCACGCTCAGCGTCACCACCGACCGGGCGGTGACGGGCTTCTCCCTGGTGCGGCTCAGCAGCGTCACCCACTCGACCAACACCGACCAGCGCCGGGTGCCGCTCGCCGTCACCCAGAGCGGCACGAGCCACCAGCTCGCGCTGCCGACCGACCCCGGCATCCTGCTGCCGGGCACGTGGATGCTGTTCGCGATGGATGCGGCCGGCGTGCCGAGCGTCGCGAAGGTCGTGCGGATCCGCTAATCGAAGAACCGAAGGGAGAGCGTGCCATGACCCGGATCGCGATGCGCGTAACGTGGGCGGCGGCCCTGGTGGCGGGGCCCCTTCTCGGGGGCCCGGCCTGGGCGCAGCAGCCGAACCAGACCGGAACCGGCGCCGGCACGGCGCCGGCGCCCAAGCCCCAGACCACCGGCGCCTGCCGGGTGAAGGACTATGTCGGCGGGCGCAGCTGCACCGCCGACGTTCCCGAGGCCGCCTGCGCGGCGATCGCCCGCGAGGCGAAGGGCCAGTACACCTGGACCGCCGAGGAATGTCCCTGACGCGGCGTCGCGGGCCGCCTCGGCGGGCAGCCTCGGCAGGCAGGGGGCGGCGGCGAGGCGCTCCCCACTTCGCTCCCCGTTCCGCCTCCTGAGCCAAGGCGCCGAGGCCTTGGCGAGCCGCCGCAGGATCGCGTCCGAAAGGTTCGGTCAACAACCCGGCGCTACCATCGGTGCCGGGCGCGATCGTGACCGTGTGAGCATCGCTGTCCAGGGTGTCCGACGATGACGTTTCCCCTGATCCGGCCGAGCCGGTCCCCGTGCCGTCGCACCCTCCTCGCGGGGCTGCTGGCCACGTTGCTGGCCTCGGGCGCCGCCGAACCCGCCGGGTCCGCGCCCGCCGCATCGACGAGCCTGTTCGCCGGCCATTTCCTGCTGCGGGACACCTCCGGCGCGGCCGTCGATTCCGACGCGCTGTCGGGCCGGCCCTACGGCGTCTTCTTCGGCTTCACCCACTGCCCCGACATCTGCCCGACCACGCTCGCCCGGATCAGCCTCGCCCTGCGGGGCATCGCCGATCCCGACCTGCGCATCTACTTCGTCACCGTCGACCCGGAGCGCGACACCGCCGCGGCGCTCGGCCCCTACATGGAGAGCTTCGATCCGCGCATCGTGGCGCTGACCGGAGACCGGGCCGCGATCGACGAGGCGGTGGCGAGCTTCGGCGCCGTGGCCGAGCGCACCGCGCTGGCCGGCGGCGGCTACACCTACGGCCACACCGCCGCAATGCTGATCGTCGACGAGAACGGCCTGATCGCCGACCGGATCGCGGCCGAGGGCGAGGAGGCGGCGCTCACGGCACGGCTGTCCCGCCTCGCCCGCCCCCGGCCCAAGGCGGGTCCGTGACCGCGACGCTTGCCCGGGACGGTGCCGACGCGGCGGGCTTCAGCCTCGTCGAGATGCTCGTCGTGCTCGCGGTGCTCGGCCTCGTGGCGGGGCTCGCGATCCCGGCCATCGGCACCATGCTCCCGGGCCGCCGCCTCGATCAGACCGCCGCCGCCCTCGCGGGCGAGTTGACCCGCCTGCGGGCGCAGGCCCGCGGCAGCGGCGCCCCCGCGAGCCTGACCTTCGTACCCGAGCGCGGCCTGTTCGTGAGCACGCGGCCCGGCGCGGCGCCGATCGCCGCGGGCGGGGTCGCGGTCGAGGTGTTGCGCTCCGAGGCGAGCCGAGCGGGGCGCGGCGAGATCCGTTTCTTCCCCGACGGCAGCGCGACAGGAGGGACGATCCGACTCGTCGGCGCCGCCGGTCGCCGCACCCTGGCGATCAGCAGCCTGACCGGCCGGGTCGCCGAGGCGGAGACGGGCCCATGACGCCGCCTCGCTCCTCGTCCGGATCGGATGCGGACGGCTTCACCCTCGTCGAGATGCTCGTCGCCTTCGCGATCGTGTCCCTTTGCACCGTCTCGGCGTTGGACGTCGCGGCCTCGCTCGGTCGGCAGAGCGGGCAGGTGGAGGCGGCGCTTCGGGCGGTGGACGAGGCGAGGGGGATCGTCGCGCTGCGGCTCGCCGCCGGAACCCTGCGGCGCGGTGCCGAGACGGGCCGCTTCTCCGACGGCCAGACCTGGATCCTCGATGTCGCGGATGTCGGTCCGCGGCTCGGATGGCACGACGTTCCGCCGGTCTGGCACGTGCGCCTCACCCGCGACGCCCCGCGCGGCCCGGTGGTGTACGAGACCGTGCTGACGGTCGGCCTCGGTGGCTGAGATGGATGAGCCGGCGCCGACCGATCCGGGCGGGCGGCGCGCGCGCGCGGCCGGCTTCACGCTCGTCGAGATGCTGGTCTCCCTCGCCCTGCTCTCGCTGATCTCCGTGCTCCTGTTCCAGGCGATCGGCGCCGCCGGGGTACTGTCCGGGCTCGGCGGGCGGGTCTCGGCCGACACCGATCTCGACATCGTCCGCGATCACCTGCGCAGCTCACTGGCCCGTCTCGCCGGCCGCGACACCGACGGGCGCCGGCCGCCCTTCGTGGGGGAGCCGGAGCGTTTCGCCGGCACCGTGCTGGCGGATCGCCGGACCGAGCGGGGCGGGGCCGTGCGCCAGACCGTGTGGGCGGTCCGCCGGGGCGACGGCACCGTCGATCTCGTCGAGGCGCGCAGCCTCGGTTCGGAGGCCGGCACGCGGCCGCCGGAGGTGCTGGTGAGCCGGGCGGCGAATGTTCGCCTGCGCTATTTCGGGGCCGGCCTCGCCGCGCCGCAGCCGGGCTGGTTCTCGGCCTGGACCCGCCGGGACCGGCTCCCGAGCCTGATCGAGATCAGCCTCGACTTCCCGCCCGGCGACCGGCGGCGCTGGCCGCCGCTCCTCGTGCCGCTCGGCTTCGGCCAGTGAGCGCGCCCAGGCCCGTGCCCGCGGACGAATCCGGCTTCGTCCTGCCCATGGTGCTGGCGATCCTGATCGTGGTCTCGGCGGCCGCCGTGGTGGCGACCGACCGGCAGCGGACCCGCATCGGTGTCACCGACGGTCAGGCCCGCAGCCTCCGCCTCCAGGGGCTCGCCGACGGCGCGGCGCGGCTCGTTGCGACGGGCTTCGTGCTGGAGCGGACCCGCGGGGTCGCGAGCCTCGGCCTCCCGCGCAACGGCGCGCCGATCGCCTGCGACCTGCCCGAGGGCCGCCGGCTCGCGCTGTCCGTGCAGGACCATGGCGGGCTGATCGACCTCAACGCAGCGCCCCGGCCGCTCCTCGAGACGGCGTTCCGCGCGCTCGGCATCGGCGACGCCGACGCCCTGACCCTCGCGGCCGAGGTGATGGACTACCGCGACCCCGACGACAATCCCGAGCCCAGCGGCGGTGCCGAGGCGCCGCAATACACCTCGCGCGGCCTCGCCTACGGCCCGCGCAACGGCCCATTCTCCAGCGTGGACGAGATCGAGCGGCTTCCGTCCCTGTCGGCCGAGCAGGCCGAGCGCTTGCGCGGCGCCCTGACGGTGTACAATCCGGGCGGCGGCCTCGATCCCGCCCTGGTGCCCGTGCGCGCGCTCGTGGCCGGCGTGGCGGGGGACGGCCTGCGTCCCTACCTGGCGCGCTCCTCGGGGCAGTATGTCGAGGTCCGCACGAGCGTCTCGGACGGCCGGGGACGGGCCACCCGCAGCGCCATGGTCTCGGCGGGCGGCACCGGCACCGGCACGCTCGTCCTGTCCTGGCAGCCGGACGGGCCCGAGCTGGCGCGGGGCGCCCCCCACCCGGCCTGCGGCCCCCTCGCCGCCGCCCTGATCCGTCCTTGACGGAGGTCGGTCCGGCGGGTCGTCCCGACCCTCGCTCGTCTCGAGGGGCGCGCGGCACTCACGGCTTCGGCGGCGCCGTCTCGGGGATCAGCAGCCCGACGACGTCGGACGCCGCCCGCAGCCGCTCGATCGCGGCGGCGGCCCCGGCCTCGTCCGTCAACCGCAGCCGATAGAGGCCTCCGGCGCGGGGGCCTTCGACGATCACGGCACGGGCATCCCGCAGCACGGCGTCGATCCGGGCCGCCGTCGCCGCCGGGGCGAAGGCGACGAGCACGAACCGTCCACCTTGCGCCGGCGCGGCCTCCGGTCCGGACGCCGTCGCGAAGCCGGTCGGCGCCTGCGCACGATAGGCGCCGACGAGGAGCCCGGCCTGGAGCGCGATGACCAGGACCGCGGCGGCACCGGACCATGCGAGGGTGCCGGGGGCGAGCCCCGCGAGCCACGCGCCGATCCGCTGCGCCGGCCCGGCCGACGGGCGCGTCCGGCGTCCCTCGGCCTCGATCCGCGCGAAAAGCGCGTCGCGTGCCGCGTGCGAGGGCGTTCCGAGGTCCCGGTTCAGCGCGACCGTCTCGGCCTGCTCCTCGCGCACGGCCGCGAGATGGTGCCGCCGCAACGGCTCGCGGGCAAGCGCCGCCTCGACCCGCTCCGCCTCCTCCGGCGAGAGGCGCTCGACCGCGTGCCAGGGGAGCAGCAGATCGATCTCGTCCGGCGCGCGCTCTTCGCCCGATGGGCTCGTCGTGCTCATGGCCAGCCCCGATCGATGCCGAGCGCGCTCAGATGCTCCGACAGGCGCTTGCGCGCGTGGAATAGCCGCGTCTTCACCGTGCCGGCCGGGACGCCGACGATCTCGGCGACCTCGTCGACGCTGCGCTCGTGGTAATAGACCAAGTCGATCACCTCGCGGTGCTCGGGCGAGAGCGCGGCCAGGCAGCGGCGGATCACCGCCGCCTTGCCGACCTTCTGCAGCAGGATCTCCGGCGTGTCGGCCTCGTCCTCGATCGCCTCGGCGGTGTCGGGCTCGAGCGGTTGGTGCGGACGCCGCCGCAGGTGCGAGAGCGCCTTGAAGCGGGCGACGCCCAGCATCCAGGTCGTGACGCTGGAGCGGCCCTCGAAGCGGGCGGCCTGCTGCCAGACGTCGAAGAACACGTCGCTCATGAGATCCTCCGCCGTGGTGGCGTCCCGGACGAGGCGGACGAGGAACCGGAACACGCGGGTGGAGTGCCGCGCGTAGAGGCTCCGCATCGCGTTCCCGTCGCCCCCGGCGACCAGCGCCACCAGCGCTTCGTCGGACAGGGCCGTCACCGGGCGCCCTCGTCGACCATCGGTCGCGCGAGCGGCGCGTTCGGTTCATCGCGGCGGCGGAAAAAACGGTCGGGCGGCCCGCGCGGGGGGGCCGTGCCGGCCGGTCTCCCGGCGCTCATGGCCGCGGGGTCGGGGGCGTTTCGGCAGCCGTCGGCTCCGGCGCCGCGACGACGGCCCGCGCCGTCGCCTCGGCGGTGCCGGCGGCCGGCGGCGGAAGGCCGATCGCCTGGAGGGTGGCGCGCGCGTCGGCGAGGCCGGCGCCGTATTCGGGATCGGGACCGGGCGGGCCGAGGTCGCGGGCGCCGCGCATCAGGGCGTCGCGCACCTGGGCCGGCGTCAGGGCCGGATCGGCCTGGAGCAGCATCGCCACGATGCCGGCGACCGCGGGCGCCGCCATCGAGGTGCCGGACAGGAGCCCGTAGCCGCCCCCCGGCGCCGCCGCGAGGACGTCCGCGCCGGGCGCCGCGACGCAGAGATGGCCGCCGCGGTTGGCCTGCCGGTAGAGGCGGTCCTCGGCATCGGTCGCGGTGACCGCGATGACGCTCGGATCGGCGGCCGGGTAGAGGGGCGGCGCCTCCGCGCCGGCATTGCCGCCGGCCGCGACGTAGACGGTGCCGCGGGCCGATCCGGCGGCGAGGAAGCGGGCGAGCAGGGCGTCCGCGGGGCCGGCGAAGCTCATGTTGACGACCCGGGCGCCGGCCTGCGCCGCCCAGTCGACGGCGCGCAGCACGTGGACCGTTGTTCCCTGCGCGCCGCTCGGCCGGGCCTCCCCCGGCCCCGTGAAGGCGCGGATCGCGAGGAGGCGGGCCTCGGGGGCGGGACTGGCGAGCGGCCCGCGCGCGCCGACGAGGCCCGCCACCGCCGTTCCGTGGGCATGCGCGCTGCCCGGCGGCACCGCTCCCTTGGCGATCGCGTCCCAACTGCGTTCCAGCGCGCCGGCGAGGGCCGGATGCGCGGCATCGACCCCGGAATCGATGACGGCGACGGGAATGCCGCGGCCGGTGGCGGTCTCCTGCGCCTCGGCGAGGCGCAGTTTGCCGACGGCGTATTGCGCACCCGCGAGCGCGGGCGCGCCGCCGCCCACGAGCGCGTAGGCGTGGTTGGGCTGCGCGGTGGCGACCTGCGGGTCGGCCTCCAGCGTGCGCAGGACCGAGGCGACGCTGCGGCCGGACCGGATCGCGTAGCGGTGGAGCGTGACCGGCACCAGCGTGAAGCCTTCGCTGGCGAGGAGCCTCAGGCCGGCGCGCCGCGCGAGCCCGCTCGCCGCATCGCGGGGCGCCGACAGCCTGAGCGTCACCAGCACTTCGCCGGGAACGAGGCCGGGCTCGTCCGCGACGGGGCGCGCCGCCGGGACCGGAGGCGGAGCGCCGCGGGCGGTCGAGGGCGGGGCTGCGGGGGGCAGGACGGGTCTCGGCGAGGTCACCTTCCGCGCCGGTTGCGGCGGCCGGGCGGGCTCGGCGCGCTCGATGCGGGGCGGGGACAGGGGGGGAGGCGTCGCCGGTGCGGCCTTCACGGTGCGGCGAGAGTCCGGGCGCGGCGCCTCGGCGAGGGGCGGACGGACCGGTCGGGACGGCGCATGGACGGCGGCCTTCTCGCGCGCAGGCCGCGGCCGGGCCGGGATCGCCTCGTCGGGACGGGCCACGGTCGGAGCCGGGCGGCGAGGCCACTGCGGCTCCACCGCGTCGTCCGCCTCCGGTCGCGGAGCGCGCAGCATCGGCGCGATGACGCCGCCGATGATCCCGGCGCCGATCCCGATCCCGAATCCGGCGCCGCCGAGGCCGCCCCCGCCTCTGCCGCCTCCCGGCATCGGTCCGCCCTCGAACCCGCCGCGCGTCTGCGAGAGGACGGCGGACGGCATCAGCGCCAGGACGGCGCCCACGCAGGCGCCGCGGATCGGCGCCCCCATCCGCCGTCGACGCGGACCACCCGAGCGGACCGGCATGATCTTCGCTCCTGCGCATTTCGGCGAAAACTTGGATCCGGTCCCAGTATCTGACAGCTTTCGGCGAGTCTGCAACCGAGCCGATCGGGAGCGAGAACTTGCCGAGATGTCGACACGGGGTCCGAAGGCGACCGCCGCTCGGCGTCCTACGCCTTCCGAGCCTGCGGGGGGCGTGGCGCGGGCCGGCCTCGCACCGGATCCGCCGCGCCGGGCGAGGCTTGCGTGACACCCGGATGCCCGGAGGCTTCGTCGCGGACGCCGTCCTCGATGCGGATCGGCGTCGTCGGGCGGGCATCGGCCTGCGGCTGCGTCCGTGGATCGATGAGGGCGATGCCGAGCGCCAGGACGGAACTGAGAACGAGCGGCGGCAGGGGTGACTCGCGCAGCATGGTCGGTCTCCCGTGGAGCGGTCCCGAGGCGGCCGCGACGGACGCGGTGCCGCGGGGCGTCGAGCCCTCGTAAGCTCGGGACGCCCCGCTCAGGACGCTCACTCGCAGACGCGGACGCGGCGGATGTAGACGGTCCCGTCCTCGTCGACCGCCTCCCGACGCACCAGGGCGCAGTCACCGGCATAGGCATTGGCCGAGGCGGCACCGGCCGCGACCAACCCGACCGCGATGCCGCCCAGCGCCGCCGCGCCGTAGCCCCAGCCGCCGCCATGCTTGTGGACCCAGCCACCGCCGATCTTGTGGCCCGGCTTGTACTTGAACTTGGTGCCGTAACTGGAAACGATGAAAGGCTTCACCGGCTTCGACGGGCCGAGGCAGTTCGGGGAACAGGCCGGGATCTTGAACCCGGCGCTGGCGCCGGTAGGGGCGGCCAGCACGCCGAGGGTGATCAGGGTGGCGGCGCCGACCGGGACGGCGCGGAAGAGGGACGAGAAGCGAGCCATGACGACCTCCTGAGGATCGGGAGAGGCCGAACTCTTCGGCCTTCCCGCATGGGTCGCGGCAGGGACGTCACCGGTTCACGGGTCGTCGCACTTTTTTCAGGAATGTTCGGTTTTCCGGTTCGCGATCCGGGCCCTCGGTGGATCGTACCGTTCTTCGTCCCGTCGCAGAGAACGGATGCGGCAGCCGTTCACGGGGAGGCGCGGCGTTGCCTTCCGGATGACCGCCACTGCGAATCCCATCCCAAACGGGGGGAGGGGAACCCGAGGACCGCATCGATCCCTCGGTTCGCGACGGGCGTGGGAGCCTGCTGGCTCCGCACGCCGGGACGGACATCCGGCCTCAGCCCGAACCCGTGTCGTACCGAGCCGCACGGACCATGACCGATGGTCCCGTTCCGCGCGTTCGGCGGACGACTGCCGCCCCCAAGTCTCGTTCCCTTTCTCGTCCCCCTTCTCGTCCCCTTGCGCGGGGGCAATCGGCAATGAGCAACGGTCATCGCCGATTCGGATCAGACGGGCAGGCGGCCATCGGGCGAGTAGCGGTCGATTGCCGAGGGCAGTTCGCGCGTGAGCCGGGACAGCAGGGCGGCGCGGCTGAGGCCGGTCTGCTGCGTCAGGTGGTCGAGGGTCTCGGAGCCGATGGCGCGCTCCAGGTCGGCCTCGGCCATGGTCCGGTTCTCGCCGTGATCGATCCAGGACTTGGCCGTCTCACCGTGGCCGCCGCGGGTGAAGTGGTCGACCAGTTCGCCCAGGCCCCCGGCGATCAGCCCGCCGACGCCGCCCGCGCCGAGGCCGCCGAGCAGGCCTTCGAGAGCCGCCGGCCGGTCGGTCGAGGACACGCGCGGCACGGTCGCGGGCGAGGCCGGAGCCCGCGGGGCGTCCTTGCCGTGCTGGCCGAGCCACTCGGCGATCTTGTCCCGGTTCTGGTAGCCGGCCACCGCCAGCAGCCCCAGCAGGGCGGTCATCGACGGGTATCCCTTGCTCATCGCGTGCTCCTCGAGATTTCGGGTGTTTCGGCCAGGGCGCATTCCGACGGAGCGGAAATCGGTTCGTCGAAAGAATGCGCGGCAAGACAAAGACCGAGAGCCGTGCCCGGCCTGATGCGATCGGGTCCGACACGGCTCTCGGTCAACGGCGCTCCGTGGTCCGAACGTGTCTCACGTCCGGACCACGTCGGGAGGGGAGGGGCCGGCGAGCGGGGTCGGCGGCCCCGCCGACCAGGCGCTCCGGTCGATCAGCGGCCGGTGATCTTGTCGGCGACGTTCTTCACGCCGTCCTTGACCTCGCCGGTCGTCTTCTGGGCCTCGCCCTTGATCTCCTGGGCCTTGCCCTCGGCCACGAGTTTGTCGTTTCCGGTGGCGTTGCCGATGCCCTGCTTGATGTTGCCCGCGGCTTCGTTGGCGAGACCCTTCAGCTTGTCGGTGGTGCTGCTCATGGGACTGTCTCCTTGGTTCGCGTGAATGGCCGGCGTTCGCCGGTCGGGGGAGGCTCCCGCGGGAGCGCGGGAGCCGAGGGGGATCAGATGCGGCGCGCGTCGTAGGCGCCGACGAGGGTGACGGGCTTCGGGGCGCCGAGGCGGCCACCGAAGAAGGCGGCGAGGGCACCCAGCACCAGGGCCAGGGCGGCGTAGAAGGCACCCTGCATGGCCGCGGACTTGGCGACGACCGCCGTCTCCTCGGCCTTCTTCTTCGCGGTGGCGACGGCCTGCTCGTACTGCTTCTGATAATCGTCGATCTGCGCCTTGGCCTGATCGGGGGAGATGTTCTGCGCCTTGGCGAGCGCGTCGGCCGCCCGGTTCTTGGCCTCTTCCTTCTGCGACGCATCGCCCGTCAGCACGGCGCGGATCGCCGCCACCGCCGCGTCGCGGGCCGCCTGCGGGTCCTGACCGGCCGACTGCTCGCGCACCTTCTGCTCGATGCCGTCGAGGGGGTTGGAGATCTTCGACAGCGAGGGGGCCGCGGCCTGAGCCACCGTCTGCACCGAGCCGCCGATGAGGTTGCCGGCGCCGCCGAGGGCGCTGGACACCGAGCCGAGGGTGCCGCCGACCAGGCCGGTGGCGGCGGAGGTGAGCAGATAGAGCACGATCAGGGTCGTCACCGCCCAGGAGACGAGGCCGTGCAGGGCGGCGGCGCCCGGCAGCGGCTTGCCCGAGAGGCGGCCGGCGATGAGGCCGCCCGCGAGCGAGGCGACGATGCCGGAGGCGACGAACCAGATGCCGGCACCCATCGACACGGTCGAGGCGGCCGGGTTGTCGGCGGCGTTGGTGCCGACCGAGGCGAGGCCGACGCCGACGCCGAGTAGGTTCACGACGACCTGGGTCACGAGGGCCGTGACGGCGCCCGCGAAGATGGCGCCCCAGGACACGGTGTTGAGCAGGACGGCACGGGTATCGGCCTGTGCGTCCGCCGCGAGGGGCACGGTTGCGGGCTTGATGGGGGTCACGCTGTCACTCCGGTGGGTGGATCGTTGGTCTCGGGTCGAGGGGATGTCGGCTCAGTCGCGGTTGGCGTTCACGAGCAGGCCGATGCCGAAGCCGACGAAGCCGGCGATCAGCAGCGAGGCGAGCGGGTACTCGGCCACCTGATGGCCGACCTCGCGGGTGCCGCGGCGCAGGGTGCGGCCGCCGCGCTCGTAGGCGTCCTCGGCGTAGTCGTAGGCGCCCTCGGCGTAGTCGCTTGCCCGGCCGGCGGCATGCCGGACCGCGTCCTTGGCTTGGCCGTAGAGGTTTTCCGCCGCCCCTTGCGCCTCGTGCAGGCGGCCCTCGGCGGCGTCGCGCTGCGAGCCGGTGAGGTCGCCCACGGCGCCCTGCACCTTGCCGCCGAGTTCGCGCGCGGCGCCGGTGATCCTGTCGGTATCGACCATTTCGTTCTCCTGTGTGTCGTGGGATCGCGGCGCCGGACGGCGCCGGTATCGCCGGCTCGGCGGTCAGTCGGCGCGGGGCTTGTCCGCATTAGGCGGGCGTGCCGCGCGCTTCTGGCGCCGGCCCTCGGCCTCGACCCGGTCGTTGCCGGTGAGCTTGCCGATGGCTTCCTTCACCGAGCCCTTGAGGTGCTCGGCGGAAGTGGAGTTCGGAACCTTGGTCATGGGCATTCCTTGTCGTGGAGAATTCCCTGAACCGATCCCCAGATGTGCACCGTACCGGCCGATTCAATAGTACAGAAGTACCGGTATATTGACATTCATGTACCGGATGAGGTGACTGGAAAGCCGTTCTCCCGGCCCCAGACCACGGCCTCCGTGCGGCGGTGGACGCCGAGCTTGCGGTAGAGCGCGGCGCCGTGGTTGCGCACGGTGTTGCGCGACAGGCCGAGCTTCTTCGCGATGGCGTCGTCGTCGAGCCCGGCGCAGATCAGGTTGAGGATCTGCCGCTCGCGCAGCGTCAGGTTCGGCACCGACGCGTCGGCGCTCTCGCGGCCGGGGCGGCGCAGGTTCGCCAGCTTCTCGATCAGGCCGCGGCTGAACCACGAGGTGTCCGCCATCACCGCCTCGATGGCGTCGAACAGCTCGCGCTCGGTGTGCTTGCGATCGGTGATGTCCTGCATGACCATCAGCACGAAGGCGTCGTCGTTGATGCTGACGCGTTCGGCGGAGACGAGGCAGTCGAGATTCTCACCCTGCTCGTGGCGCAGGCAGATCTCGATCCCGAGGAAGGAGCCGCTGCGGGCAAGCGTGGTCTCGAACGCCGTGCGCTGGGCGTCGCTGACCCACAGGCCCGCCTCGGCGAGGCTGCGCCCGACGATCCCGTCCTCGCCGTGGCCGAAGACGCGGGTGAAGGCCTCGTTGATGCTGGTGACCCGATGGTCCTGCGCCCGCACCAGCAGGGTCGGCACCGGGGTGAGGCGGAACGCCTTGCCGAAGCGCTCCTCGCTCTGGCGCAGGGCCGTCTCGGCCTTCCTGCGCAGTTCGAGGTCGGCGAAGGTGAAGAGCATGCAAGGCTCGTCGCCCATATCCATGGGCTGGCCGGCGACGATGACGAAGCGGCTGCCGCCATCGGGCAGGTCGAGGCAGGCCTCCATCTGCGGGATGGTGCCGCCCTCGTCGAGCCGCGCGATCGCGAGGTCGCGGTTGCGGGCGCCGGCCAGCACGTCGACCTCGTAGACGCTGCGCCCCAGCACCGCGTCGCGGGTGAAGCCGGTCATCTCAAGGAAGCCGATATTCACCTTGACGTGGCGCAGGTCCGACAGCCGCGTGATGACGGCGGGCGCCGGATTGGCGTTGAAGGTCTTCTCGAAGCGCTCCTCGGCCTCGAACTGGTCCGACACGTCCTTGAGGATCAGCGCGAGGCAGCTCGGCTGGCCGTCGCGGTCGGTGGCGACGAGGCTGCGCAGCGAATGCACGAACTCCACGTGCGGCCGGTCGGTGCGGCGCACCTCGACGATCACGTCGTGGAAGGTCTCGCCGTCGACGACCCGCTCGATCGGGTAGTGGTTCGGCGTCTTGTTGTTGCGGTAGCGCAGGGCGAAGCGCTCGCGATAGGCGTCGATGTCGGGCCCGAGCTCCACGAGGCTTTCCGCCCCGTGCATGGCGAGCGCGGCCTCGTTGGCGTAGGCGATGGTCTGGTCGGGCTCGACCAGGATCACACCCTCGCTCAGGCCGGCGATGATCTGCCTCAGCTCATGTCTGTCGACGCCCGCGGTCACCGCTCCGAACACCCTTCCGTGTCACGCGCCGCTCTGTCGGCGGCGGTGCACAAACGGGTTGCGCGCGAGCCGGTTCCCCCCTTTTCGCGGCCCTCACTGGTATATCCGCATCATTGACGCCATCGTGATCGATCAAGCGATGGCCGGGCCTCGGGGAATCGGACGAGTGTTCGGGCTCGTCCGATGCAAGGCCTTCGCGACGGTCGACGTCGCGGGCCGAGGTCGACCATCCGGTCGCGCAGGCTCGGCTCGTCGCCGTCCCTCCGATGCCGCCGCGAGGGCCGCGAGGCCGGGCGCCGGCATCGGCCTGTGCCGGCCCGTCGCTGTCCCGCCGGCCGCTCAACGCGACCCGGCCGGGCGGTCAGGCCGCCTTCTCGATTTTCTCGATCAGGACGGGCTTCGAGACGGCGTCCCGCTTCGGCGCCACCGGGCCGGTATCGAGCAGGCCCTCGTTGAGGCGGCGGTCGATCTCGGCGCGCGGCATCGGCTTGCCGAACAGGTAGCCCTGGCCGAAGTCGCAGCCCTGGCTCGCGAGCCAGTCGACGCTGGTCTTGGTCTCGATGCCCTCGGCGGTCGTGACGAGGCCGAGGCTGTTGCCGAGCTTGATGATCGCGTCGACGAGCTTGGCCCGCTCGTGGTCCTCGGCGATCGAGTCGACGTAGGAGCGGTCGATCTTCAGCTTGTCGAAGCGCAGCTCGCGCAGGTGGTAGAGGCTCGAATAGCCGGTGCCGAAATCGTCGAGCGCCACGCGCACGCCGAGCGCCTGAAGCGCGCCGAGGGTGGCGCGCGTCGCCTCCAGATCCTGCACGATCGCGGTCTCGGTGATCTCGACCTCCAGGCGGTGCGCCTGGAAGCCGGTCTCGGTCAGGATCGCCAGGATGCGCAGCGCCAGTTCCGAATCCTGGAACTGCTGGGGGGCGATGTTGACGGCGAGCTGCAGGTGGTTCGGCCAGGCGCGGGCATCGAGGCAGGCGCGGCGCAGGATCAGGTAGCTGAGGTCGCCGATCATCCCGGTCTCCTCGGCCACGGGGATGAAGGCCGAGGGCATGAGCAGGCCGTGCTCGGGATGGCGCCAGCGGGCCAGCACCTCGAAGCCGGTCACGGTCTGGCCGGGAAGGGCGACGACCGGCTGGTAATAGGGCTCGATCTGCCCGGCATCGATCGCGACGCGCAGATCGGCCTCCAGGCGGGCGCGGGCCTTGAGCGCCTCGTCCATCGCCGATTCGAACACCCGGTAGGTGCCGCGCCCGTCGCGCTTGCCCTGGCCCATGGCGAGATCGGCGGCGTGGAGCACGGCCTGGGCGCTGCCCGCCTCCGGGCCCGCCGCGGCGATGCCGACGGTGGCGCCGACCTTGATCTCGTGCCCCAGCCACGTCACCGGAGCCGACAGGGCGGCGATCAGCCCCTGGGCGAGCCGCGCCAGTCCCTCGCCGCCGGGGCCGGATTCGACCAGGGCGGCGAACTCGTCGCCGTCGAGGCGCGCCACGGTGCTCTCGGCGGGCAGCGTCCGCACCAGCCGCTCGCCGACGGCGCGCAGGACCGCGTTGCCGGCCTCGTAGCCGTAGAGTTCGTTGACCGGCTTGAACCGGTCGAGATCGACCACGAACACCGAGAGCCGTCCGCCCGAACCGCCGGCGCGGCGCTCGTCCAGGCGCTCGGCGAACAGGCGGCGGTTGGCGAGCCCCGTGAGCGGATCGTGCCGGGCGGTCTCGGCGGCCCGCGCCTCGGCGGCGTCGCGCTCGCGCATCGCCCGCCGCAGCCGGAGCGACTTCGACGCGCTGGCCGCAACGGCACCGAGCCCCATGAAGAAGCCGAGCTTGAACAGGTCCGCGAGATTGTGCTCGATGATCAGCCGGTCGAGGGACCTGAAGGCACCGAGCTGCACCCCGAGGAGCCAGACACAGGTCCCCAGCATCATCAGGCAGAGGAGATCGTAGAGCTCCCCGCTTCCCCAACTGGCCTTCCGTTTGTCAGCCATGCGCTGCTCCTGCCCGGCCCTACAACCAATGACCGAAGGTCCTAAGGCGGTCTTAATCCCGTCCAGACCGGCAGAGGGCTCCGGCCACTATGGTGACCGGCGTGGTAACGCCGTCGCTGTCGTCCTTTCCATTCGCGCCGTCGCGGCGGGACGACGGGGATCCCGTCCTTTTGCCGGCAATATCCATGCGAGACCCATTGCGGGGCATCGACGCCGCGCACATAGTCGCCGAGCTTGCGGGCAAGGGCGGCCGGAATACCCGGACAAGACCCGTTCGAGGGAGAGACGCGGTGGTTCAGGGCACGCAGATGCGGCGGCATCTGTGCGGAATCCAGACGGCCTGGACCGATGCGGGCCAAGCCGAGGCGGCCGTCGCGGCGCTCGCCGGAGCGATCGAGCGCGACGGCGTCGGTCACATCATCGTGTTCTTCTCGCCCGCCTACGACACCGAGGCGCTGACGGCGGCGCTCGGTGCGCGTTTCCCCGATATCGGCATCACCGGCTGCACCACCTCGGGCGGAATCAGCCCCGCCGGCCCGATCGATCGCGGCCTCGTCGCCATCGCCTTTCCCCGCCGGGGCTTCCGCATCGTCGCCGGGGTGCTCACCCAGATCGCCCGGCTCGACGTGGAGGGCGCGGCCACGACCGTGCGGGGCCTTCGCCGCCTGCTCGACCAGGGCCGGCCGGACGGCGGCACGGGCCATCGCTTCGCGATCTCGCTGATCGACGCCCTCGCCAACGCCGAGGAGACCGTGGTCTCGGCGGTGGCCTGGGCGCTCGACGGCATCCCGCTGGTCGGCGGCTCGGCCGGCGACGATCTCGCCTTCCGCTCCACCGTGCTGATCCACGACGGAAAGGCGCACCGCGACGCCGCGGTGATCCTGCTCGTCGAGACCGAATTCCCCATCCGCATCTTCAAGAGCGACAATTTCGAGCCGACGAACCGCAAGTTCGTCGTCACCGCCGCCCGCGAGGAGGAGCGGCGCGTCTACGAACTGAACGCCGAGCCCGCGGCGCGCGAATACGCCATGGCGGTCGGGCTCGACCCCGAGAGCCTGACGCCGATGAGCTTCGCGGCCTACCCGCTCGCGGTGAAGATCGGCGGCGAATATTACTGCCGCTCGATCAGCCGGGTGGAGCCCGACGGCTCGCTGACCTTCTTCTGCGCCATCGGCGAGGGCGTGGTGATGACGCTGGCCCAGCCCCGCGACATCGTCGAGGCGACCCGGGCCGAACTCGACGCCCTCGACACCGCGCTCGGCGGGCTCGACCTCGTGCTCGGCTTCGACTGCGTGTTCCGCCGCCTCGACGCGGAGAGCCGGCAGGTCCGCCACCGCATCGCCGACCTCTACCGCCGCTACGGCGTCGTCGGGTTCGAGACCTACGGCGAGCAGTACCGCTCGATGCATCTCAACCAGACTTTCACGGGCATCGCGATCGGCCGGGTCGAGGGGCGGTGAGAACCCGGCCATGAACCGACCGACCCCGTGGACCGATCCAGAGCCCGACCCGGTCGAGTCCCTGAGCCGGCGGGTGGACAAGCTGGAGCGCATCAACGCCGCGCTGATGGCCCATGTCGAACGGACCATGGACCAGCAGGGCGGCGCCTACTCGCTGTTCCAGACCGCGATCATGCTGGAGGGCCGCGTCCGCGCCCGCACCGAGGAACTCACCGCGCTGATGCACAGCCTGGAGCGTTCGAACGAGGCGCTGCAGGCGGCCAAGGAAGAGGCCGAGACCGCCAACCGCTCCAAGACCCGCTTCCTCGCGGCGGCGAGCCACGACCTGCTCCAGCCGCTCAACGCCGCCCGGCTCTCGCTCTCGGCGCTCGCGGATCTGGCGGCGGGCCCCGAGGCGCAGACCATCGCCCGGCAGGTCGAGCGGGGGCTGGAGACGATCGAGGACCTGATCAAGGCGCTCATCGACATCTCGAAGCTCGACGCGGGCGTGGTGCGCCCCGTGATCAAGCCGGTGCGGCTCGCCGATCTCGTGGCCGGCATCGAGGCGAGCTTCCGGCCCTTCGCCGAGCGCAAGGAACTGCGCCTCGTCACCCGCTGCGACGACATCGCGGTCGAGACCGACGGCGTCCTTTTGCAGCGCATCCTGCAGAACCTCGTCTCCAACGCGATCCGCTACACCGAGCGCGGCGGCGTGCTGATCGCCGCGCGCCGCCGCGGGCCGAAAACCTGCCGCATCGAGGTGGTCGATACCGGCCGCGGCATCCCCGAGCACGAGCGGGCGCTCGTCTTCGAGGAATTCTACCGCGGCGGGCGCGAGGGGGAGGACGGCGGCGTCGGCCTCGGACTCGGCCTGTCGATCGTCCAGCGCATGGCCTCGACGCTCGGCCACGACATCGCCCTGCATTCGCGGGTCGGCCACGGCACGCGCCTGAGCCTCACCCTGCCGGTCGCGGCTCAGCGTCCCGACGCGCAGGTGCGCTTCGCGCCGCTCGCCACCACGCTCACCGGGGCCCGCGTCCTGGTCATCGAGAACGACGCCTCGACGGCCGAAGCCTTGCAGCGCCTCCTGCGCAACTGGGACGCGGAGGTGCGCACCTTCGCCGACCTCGCGGGCGTCGTGACGGCCCTGGGGGAGGGGCTCGGCCGGCCCGACGTGATGGTGATCGACTACCATCTCGACCACGGCGCCTGCGGCTTCGACGTGGTCGATTACCTGCGCCGCAACAAGGGCTGGGTCACCCCGGTCATCCTCACCACCGCCGACCACAGCGCCGACATCGAGCGGCACGCCCGCGCGCACGGCGCCGAGCTCGTCCACAAGCCGATCAAGCCGGCGCAACTGCGCTCGCTGCTGGCCTACATGCTGGCCTGAACAGCGGGGATAAGTCCGGGGATAACCGGCCGTTCGGCGGCGGGTCCCGCCCGCTATCGTCCGCGGCGGCGCCGACCGGCATCAGGCGGCGCAATCCGCCAGCAGCCGGCGCATGAAGGCCTGGCCACGCTCCAACTCGTCGAGGTCGATATACTCGTCCGGCTGGTGCGCCTGATCGATCGAGCCCGGCCCGCACACCACCGTCGGGATGCCGGCCCCCTGGAAGCGCCCGGCCTCCGTCGCGTAGGGCACCGAGATCGTCCGGTTGCGCTGCGCCAGCCGGAGCGCCAGCCGCTCGGCCTCCGAGCCCGGATCGGGGGCGAGCCCCGGCACCGCCACCTCCTCCACCGTCTCGATGCGCCCGTACGCGCCGTAGCGGTTCAGCCGCTCGCGGGTCACCCGCGCGCAGGCGGTCTCGAACAGGGAAGGGATCTCGCCCATGTCGAGGTCGGGCAGGCCGCGGAACTCCCAGTGGAAGGCGCAGAGCTTGGGCAGGATGTTGCGGGCGGTGCCGCCCTGGATCGTGCCGACATGGACGGTGGTGTTGGGCGGATCGAACCGGCCGGAGGCGTCGCCGCGGGCCACCATCGCGTCGGCGATGCGGTTCAGCTCGGCGATCAGGTCGGCCGCCGCCATCACGGCGTTGGCGCCGAGCATCGGCTTGGCCGAATGCGCCTCGTGGCCGTGGACGGTGGTGTGATAGGTGACGATGCTCTTGTGGGCGTCGGCCACCTGCATCCCCGTCGGCTCGCCGACGATGACGGCGCCCGGCCGCGGCAGGTCGGCGCCGAAGCGGGCGATGGTGTCGGCCACGCCCAGGCAGGTCGTCTCCTCGTCGTAGGAGAGCAGGATGTGGATCGGCCGCCTGAGGTCGGCGGCGAGCGCGTCGGGCACCAGGGCGAGCGCCAGCGCGTCGAACCCTTTCATGTCGACGGCGCCGCGGCCGTAGGCCTTTCCGTCCGCGACGCGGAGCGTGAAGGGATCGGTGGTCCAGGCCTGCCCGGTCACCGGCACCACGTCGGTATGGCCCGACAGCACGACGCCGCCGTCGATCTTCGGCCCGAGGGTCGCGAACAGGGCCTCCTTGTCGCCGGCCGCGTTCGGCACGCGGACATACGGCACGCCCCAACCGTCGAGGTAACCGGCCACGGAATCGATGAGCGCGATGTTCGACTTCGAGCTCTCGGTGTCGAAGGCGACGAGCCGCTCCAGCCATTCGAGCGGACTCAGGCGCTCTCCACTCATCCTAGTGGACGACGCGGCGCATATGCGGCGAGTCGAGGGAGAAGGCCGGGATCTCCGCCTCGAAGCTCTCGCCGGCCATCGTCGCCATGGTGTAGCTGCCGGCCATCAGCCCGTCCGGCGTCGTGAGCGGGCAGCCGCTGGTGTAGCTGAAGGACTGGCCCGGCTCGAGCACCGGCTGCTTGCCGACGACGCCCGCGCCGCGCACCTCCTGACAGGCCCCGCGCCCGTCGATGATGCGCCAGTGGCGGGAGCGCAGCTGCACCTGCTCGCTGCCGTTGTTCACGATCTCGACGGTGTAGGCGAAGAAATAGCGGCTCTCCCCCGGCGAGGATTCCTCCTCGACGAAGCGGGGCTCCACCGTCACCGTGATGCCGCGCGTCTCGGCCTTGTACATCGCGTGAAAACGTCTCCGTGGACGACGGGCAGGCCGCGACGCGACATCTGCGTCGGGTCGTGGTACGTGGCGCCCGAAATCCCGTCAATCGCGGCGTTCACCGTCGGACGACTGGCCGGATCAGCCGGCGGAGAGACCTTGCCGAACGCCTCGCCGAAGCTTGCGAATGCCGCCGCCCTGCGGCGCCCGCCGCTCGCCGAGGCGTTCCGCGCCGCCCTCGGCCCGCTCCTCACGGTCTCGCCCGCCCTGCTGTTCGCGTGGTGGCACCCGGCGCAGAACGCCTGGGCCGCGCTGGCGCTCGGCATCGCGCTGGCGCTCGACGCCGCCGCCCGGCTCACTGTCCGCCTCGCGCAAGGTCGCACCGGCGTCGATGCCGAATTCCGGGGCGTCGCCTCGCCGCTGCTGATGCTCGGCAACGCGGTCTGGCTCGGCGGCCTCCTCGTTGCGCTGGGCGCGTGGCTGCGGCCGGACCTGTTCCCGCTGCTCGCCTCGGCGCTCGCCGGCCTCGTCGCCATGGGGGCCTGCGCCCGGCTGTCGCTCGCGCGGGCGGTGATCGCCCTCGATGCGGCGGAGCGGGCGGCGGCGCAGGAGAAGGCGAGGGGACGATGAACGGGGAGGGGGCGATGAGCCGAGACGAGACGGGTGGCGGCATCCTGGCGGCCCAGGGCATCGCCGCGCTGACGGAATCCGGCGCGATCCTGCCCGCGAACCCTTACGCCCCCGACCAAATTCAGCCCGCGAGCCTCGACCTGCGCCTCGGCGCCCGCGCCTACCGGGTCCGCACCAGCTTCCTGCCCGGCAGCGGGCGCCCGGTCTCGGCCTGCATCGAGGCGCTGTCGCTGCACGAGATCGACCTGACCGACGGCGCCGTGCTGGAGACGGGCTGCGTCTACATCGCCGAGCTTCAGGAAAGCCTCGCGCTGCCTGCCGACCTCAGTGCGGGGGCCAACCCGAAAAGCTCGACGGGCCGCATCGACGTGTTCACCCGCGTCATCACCGATTACGCCAGCGCCTTCGACCAGATCGAGGCCGGCTATCGCGGGCCGCTCTACGCCGAGATCTCGCCGCGCACCTTCCCGGTGCGGGTGCGGAGAGGCTCGCGGCTGTCGCAGGTACGGTTCCGCCGGGGCGAGCCGCGGCTCTCCCTCGACGCCCTCACCACGCTCCACGCCCGCGACCCGCTGGTCGATGTCACGAGCCCGTCGCTGCACGGGGGCGTGGCCGTCTCGGTCGATCTGTCGGGCTTCGGCGGGCTGATCGGCTACCGCGCCAAGCGCTACACCGGCCTGATCGACGTGGACCGCCCCGGCGCCCACCGCACCGCCGAGTTCTGGGAGAAGCTGCCCGCCGACGGCACCCGCACGCTGATCCTCGATCCGGGCCAGTTCTACATCCTGGCTTCCAAGGAAGCCGTGCGCGTGCCCGCCGACTTCGCGGCCGAGATGGTGCCGTTCGATCCCCTGGTCGGCGAGTTCCGCGTCCACTACGCCGGCTTCTTCGATCCGGGCTTCGGCCTCGGCGAGGCCGGCGGCGCGGGCGCGCGGGCGGTGCTCGAGGTGCGCTCCCGCGACGTACCGTTCCTGCTGGAGGACGGCCAGATCGTCGGCCGTCTCGTCTACGAGCGCATGCTGGAGCGCCCCGCGACGCTCTACGGCGCGGGAGCCGGCTCGAACTATCAGGCGCAGGGGCTGAAGCTGTCGAAGCACTTCGCCTGAGCGGGGTGCGTTATACCGTTCTTGCGAAAATGGTATAACGCAGCGTTTTCAGTAGCGTGGCGGCTGTGCGGTGTGCTCCCACCCGCGCCCTCATCCTGAGGTGCTGCGAAGCAGCCTCGAAGGAGCGCTCCAGTCCGCGCGCGATCCCTGGAACCCTCCTTCGAGGGCGCCGCTTCGCGCCGCCAACTCAGGATGTGGGCGTGGGTGGGAATACGCGTCGATGAAGCCCTCGGCTCTCACCGGCTCGCCACGGACCTCGGCTCACGCCCCGTCTCCCCCGGCGCCAGCCCGCTGATCTCCATCACGAATTTCTGCCGCAACGCGCGGGCGAAGTCGCCGTATCCGCGGGCCGCCAGCAGGAAGTGGCCAGGGCCGCCGACGATGTGCTCGCGGTACCACGCGTCGAGGGTGGTGCCCTCGCGATAGGTCTGGCGCGGCAGCTCGCGCAGGCCGTAACCGGGGGCCCGATAGGCGCCGACGCCGACCACGTCGTTCTCGCCCGGTACGAGGATCGGCAGGCCGTTGATGGTGGTGCCCGCCGCGAGCAGGGCGTCGCGCGCGGTGTGGATCGCGTCCGTGTCGCTGCAATTGTCGATGCCGTCGCCCGACACGTCGACCACCACCCGGTCGGCGGCGACCGGCAGGCGTGGCACCACGCTGGCCGAGAGCGTCCGCAGCATCTGCCCGGCGCAGGTGAATTCGCCCGGCACCCGCGGCACCGCGCGCACCAGCACGGCGGTCGCCGCCGCGTCCGCCTTCGTGGCGATGCGGCGCCAGTCGACGGCCAGCCGCGCGCCGTCGGCCCAGGTCACCAGCGCAAAGTAGATGCCGCCGGAATTGCCCTGGATCGCGGCGAGCACCGCCGGATCCTCCAGCGCCTCGGCGATACCCTCCATCTGCAGGTGGTAGCGGGTCTCGTCGACCGAGCCCGAGACGTCCACCGAGACGACGAGCGCCGTGGCGACGCCGTCCTCGGCGAACACGGGCCGCGTCAGGGCGAGCAGCGCGAGCGCGCCGGCGCACAAGGCCCGCCCACCTCGGATCGGTCTGAACACCACGCCTCCCTCGCCGAGATCTTTCGCGAGCGTAGTCGAAGCTCGGAGGGCGCACCACCGGACACAAGTCGGGTGGAAGCGGGCGTCAGTGCTGGCCGGCGAGCCGGGGGGCCGGCGCCCGTGCGGGCGCCTTGGCGGCCGGACGCGGCGCCTCCGCGACCGGCGGCGCCTCGAAGGCTGACGCGTCGAGGGCGAGGACCGGCAACTGGCCGAGATCGAGCGCCGGGGCCGCGGCGCGGGGCCGAACCGGCGGGGCGGCCGGAGGCGCGGCCGGCTCGGCGGCGACCGTGCGGAGGGCCGGGGGCTCGGCTGCCGGGACGTCCGCGGCGGGAGGCGCGGCGACGGGGGCCGGAAGCACGGCCGCTCCCACCACGCGGGGCGTCGACGGCGCCTCCGCGGCAGCGTTCGTCACGATCTCCGGGGCCGGATCGGCGGCGGGTTCGGCGGCGGGTTCGGCGGACGGCCAGGGCGCCAGGCTGAGGGCGGCGGCGAGCGACAGGCCGGCGAGGCCGAGACCGAGACCGGCGAGCCAGGCCGACGGAGTGCGACGGCGCGGCAGCGACTTCAGGGGCCCCGGCAGGACCCGGTTGTGGCTCAGGCGAACGCTCTGGCGGCGCGGCAGCGCCCAGCGATCCGGCTCGACGGCGAACTCCCTTCCCGACACGGCACGCCCCTCTCGGTCCGTCGGTGAAAGGATTCACAAACCGGCAAGCTCCGCGGCGAAATTGCGGCAGAGGTCTCGATTCGTAGGATAAGTCGCGGTTTTTGCGCGATAATCCGCAAGAAATCCCGTCGTCTGCCCACCTCCGGTGGAATTCAGGCCTCCGCCGCGTCGCGATCGATGAACCACGAGAGCCGCCCGACGCTCGTCGCGTGGGCGGCCGGCAGATCCTCGCCCGCCGCGAGTCGCCGCAGCGGATCGCGCTTGCCCGCACCGTTGACCAGAAACAGCACCGAGCGGGCGGAGGCGAGCGCCGGGAAGGTGAGGGTGATGCGGGGCACGAACGGCTCCATCCCGGCCTCCGGCACCGGCGCGACCCAGGCGTCGCGCTCGGCGAGTGCCGGCTTTCCCGGGAACAGCGAGGCGGTGTGCCCGTCGCTGCCGAGGCCGAGCAGGACGAGATCGAACAGGGGACGCGCCGGGTCGAGCGCGTCGGCGCCGTAGAACGTCTTCAGCGTCGCCGCGTAGGCGCTTGCGCCGATCTCCGCCCCCTCGTCGGAGGGGATGAAGTGCAGGTGCGTCGGCGGCACGGGCGAGGCGTGGCCGAAGGCCTCGCGGACCATGCGGACGTTGCTGAGCGGATCGTCCCACGGCACCACCCGGTCGTCGCCGAAGAACCAGTGCACGCGCTCCCACGGCACCCGCTCGACGAAGCCGGGGGAGGCCAGCAGCGCGTAGAGGCGCTTCGGGGTCGAGCCGCCCGACAGGCAGATTGCCGCGCGCTCGCCGGGCGCGCTCGTCACCATCTCGATCAGATGCTCGGCGGCCGCGCGGGCGGTCGCCTCGGCATCCGCCATCAGTTCGGTGTCGCGGGGAAGCGCGATCACGGCGTCGGCCCCCGGCGCGGCGGCTCCTGATGTCCGCCGAACCCCTTTCGCATGGCCGAGAGCAGCTTGTCGGCGTAGCTCGCATCCTCGCGGGAGCGGAAGCGGCGGTAGAGCGCGCTCGACAGAACGGTGGCCGGCACCGCCTCCTCGACGGCGGCGTTGATGGTCCAGCGTCCCTCGCCGGAATCCTCGACGTAGCCAGAGAAGTCCTCGAGCGTCTCGTCGCCCGCGAGCGCCGTCGCGGTGAGGTCGAGCAGCCAGGACGAGACCACGCTGCCGCGCCGCCACACCTCGGCGATGTCGCCGAGGTTGAGGTCGAAGCGCCGCTCCTCCGGCACCTGCTCGGAATTGGCGTGCTTGAGGATGTCGAAGCCCTCGGCATAGGCCTGCATCAGGCCGTACTCGATGCCGTTGTGGATCATCTTGACGAAGTGGCCGGCTCCGCTCGGGCCCGCGTGGATGTAGCCGAGTTCGGCCCGCGGATCGCGCCCGTCGCGGCCGACCGTGCGGGGGATGTCGCCCAGTCCCGGCGCCAGGGTGCGGAAGATCGGATCGAGCCGGTCGACCGCCGCCTTGTGGCCGCCGATCATCATGCAGTAGCCGCGCTCCAGCCCCCAGACGCCGCCGGAGGTGCCGACATCGACGTAGTGGATGCCCTTGGCGTCGAGGTCGCGGGCGCGGCGCACGTCGTCCTGATAGAACGAGTTGCCGCCGTCGATGATGCAGTCGTCGGCCTGCATCAGCCCGCCGAGCTTGCCCACCGTCTCCTCGGTGATGGCGCCCGCGGGCAGCATCACCCAGGCGGTGCGCGGGCTCTCCAGCTTCGCGACGAGATCGTCCAGGCTGTCGGCGGGCGTCGCGCCCTCGCTGGCGAGTTTCTCGACCGCCGCCGGGTCGCGGTCGAACACCACGGCCGTGTGCCCGTCGCGCAGGAGGCGGCGGACGATGTTGCCGCCCATCCGGCCGAGGCCGATCATGCCGATTTGCATCCGCGCGCACTCCCGTCGGGTTGCCGCCCGTCGCGGGGGCGGACCGTCAGGAAGCGGCTCGCCGCCCGTGGGACGGTGCGGTTCGCGGTTCGAACGTTTCGGTCAAGCCGGCGTTCCCGCACCTGCGCGAGGGCGGATATGCGTCGGCCGCGGAGCGGCGCGACCGGCGAGGCGACACCGATGCGCGGCGGCGGGAACGGCGAGCCGACGGGGAGAGGACGCCCGGCCCGCTGCGGACGACGTCGGCGCAGTCTCGCGCAAGAGCGCGACGGCGACGAGGCGAAGTCGATCCGATCGGTGAGGTCAAGGTATCCGGCTCCTGCCGCCCTACAATTGCCGCGGCGATGCCGTGGCGGCGGGCGCCGTCGTCGGGGCCGCCGCCTGCCGCTGCAGGAAGGCGACGAGCATCGCGCCCACGTCCTGCGGTTCGCCGCTCCAGGGATGGAGGACATCGCCGATCCCCGGTGAACTGTTGATCTCCAGCACCCAGTGATTGCCGGGCGCCGCCGGCACGCCCGGCGAGTTCGCCGGCCGCGCGTTCGAGTTCGCCGGCCTCGATCAGGGCCCGGCAGGTGTCGAGGCGCTCCTGCGGAAGGCTCGCCGTGTCGGCGAGCCGCTCGACGGCGCTGGGCGCCGGCCGGCACGCATGCTCGATGAGCATCTTGAAGGCGGGCGGGACATCGAGCCGGACAGGGAGCGGACCAGGGCCTCGACAGCGGGTTCGCCGGATCACCCGACAGGCTCGGGCCGCAAACGGCCAGCCGATCACGCAGAGTCTCGATCAATTCGGCGAGCGTGCGGTCGCCGCGCGGGAACTGCTCCGGATCGGCTTCGCAGGTGAACGCCTTCTCGAATTCCATCGCCATCTCGACGGAGTCGAGGTCGTGGACGGACATGGGTGCGTGAAGATCGAGAGCGTCGGCGTCCTCACCCGCCACTGTGGCGACGTAGAGGGCGACCCAACGTCCGACGTCCATGGCTCGGCCTATCCCCGGTGCCGCTCCTTCCCGATCCAAATGCGCAGGAACCGGCCGGTTCACGTTGGGGTGAGGCGACCCGGATGACGGAAGGTCTTCGACCGGTCCGGCTATCGCGGCGGCAACAGGCGGCTCAACGCGCCGAACACGGCGTCGAGCGCCACCGGCTTCTCCAGGCAGGGCAGGCCCGCATGGGTTTCGGTCAGGCTCGTACACTCGTAGCCGGTGACGAGGAGCACCGGCACGCGCAAGGCCAAGAGACGATCCGCCACCGGGTCGGCCCGCTCGCCGCGCAGGTTCATGTCGATCACCGCCGCATCGAGGCCGGGCGCCGGCGCGAGCAGTTCCAGCGCCGAGGCGACCGTGCCGGTCGGGCCGAGGACCAGTGCGCCGGCACGGCGCAGGCCGCCGCCGAGCTCGTCCGCCCAGAAGTAATCGTCCTCGACGACGAGGATGCGCCGATCCCGAAGCAGGCTGTCCCAGGCACGAATGTCGGGCAACGGTCCCCTCCGGCAAACGCCGCGGCCCCGGCGGGCGGCGGTCGGCCTCACGGCTTTGTACGCATTTGTGCCGCGAAGGGAAAACCGGATTGTCGCATTGCAACCGGGCCCCATGCGCCGCCGCCGTCTGGTCAATGCCGCCCGCTTGGGGCACAGCAACGGCGTCTTCATCGCGTCGCCCCGTCATGACCGTGCTCCAGCCGCCCGCCCTCGAAGAGTTCCGCCGCGTCGTCGTGAAGGTCGGCTCCGCCCTGCTCGTCGACAGCGCCCGCGGCCGCCTGCGCCACGCGTGGCTCGCCGCGCTCGCCGAGGACATCGCCGACCTGCATGCGCGGGGCGTCGATGTCCTCGTGGTCTCCTCGGGCGCGATCGCGCTCGGCCGCACCGTGCTCGGCCTTCCGCCGGGCCCGCTGCGGCTGGAGGAGAGTCAGGCCTCGGCCGCCGTCGGGCAGATCGCGCTCGCCCGCCACTGGACCGAGGTGCTCGGCCATCACGGCATCGTCGCCGGTCAGGTGCTCGTCACCCCGAAGGACACCGAGGAGCGCCGCCGCTACCTCAACGCGCGGGCGACCGTCCAGAAGCTGCTGGAAGTCCGCGCCGTCCCCGTCGTCAACGAGAACGACACGGTGGCGACCATCGAGATCCGCTACGGCGACAACGACCGGCTCGCCGCTCGCGTCGCCACCATGATCGGCGCCGACGTGCTGGTGCTGTTCTCCGACATCGACGGGCTCTACACTGCCCCGCCCCACACCGACCCGAGCGCCCGGCACCTGCCCGTGGTCGAGCGGGTGACGCCGGAGATCGAGGCGATGGCCGGCGGCCCGGCCTCGGAGCTGTCGCGGGGCGGCATGCGCACCAAGGTCGAGGCCGCCAAGATCGCCGCCAGCGGCGGCACCCACATGGTCATCGCCGACGGGCGCCGGAAGAACCCGCTGCGCACCATCCGCGAGGGCGGGCGCTGCACGTGGTTCCTGTCGGGCTCGACGCCGACGGCCGCGCGAAAGACCTGGATCGCGGGGGCGCTGGAGCCGTCGGGCACGCTCATCGTCGATGCCGGCGCCGCCCGTGCCCTGGAGGGCGGGGCGAGCCTGCTGCCGGTGGGCGTCACGGGAATCGAGGGCCGCTTCGCCAAGGGCGACGCCGTGCTGATCCGCGGTCCCGAGGGGCGCGTGCTCGGCCGCGGCCTCGTCAACTATGACAGCGCCGAGGCCGTCGCGATCATCGGCCGCTCCAGCCGCGACATCGCCGCGAGCGCGGCCCAGCCGGGACGCACCGAGATGATCCACCGCGACGACCTCGCCATGGTCGGCGCCTGACCGGAGATATCGCGCTATTTTCGTCGGTGCGATGAAATATCGTGCCGGCAACGCGTCGGGCGCGCTTGTTCAATCCCCGCGCGGTGTGCAAAGGGGCGCAGATCGGTCCATATGGACCTCACGAGACGATCAGAAGGGAGGCGGGAACGGTGCCGGTCCTGAACCTCAAGTCCGATTTTGCGGGTGCCGACGACCTCGCGACCCAGATGGCCGAGATCGGCCGGCGCGCGCGTGCGGCGAGCCGCGGCATCGCGCTCGCCTCCGCCCAGGCCAAGGACCTCGCGCTCCGCGCGGTGGCCGAGAGCATCCGCGGCGCCGCGCCGACGATCCTGCGCGAGAACGCCCGCGACGTCACGGCCGCCAAGGCGGCGGACCTCACGCCCTCGATCATCGACCGGCTGACGCTGGACGAGGGCCGCGTCTCGGCCATCGCCGAGGCGGTGGAGAAGGTCGCGGGCCTGCCCGATCCGGTCGGGCGCCAGCTCGCCGCCTTCGAGCGGCCGAACGGTCTCCTGATCGAGCGCATCTCGGTGCCGCTCGGCGTCGTCGGCGTGATCTTCGAGAGCCGCCCGAACGTCACGGCGGATGCCGGCGCGCTCTGCCTCAAGGCCGGCAACGCCGCGATCCTGCGCGCCGGATCGGATTCGCACCGCACCGCCACCGCCATCGCCACGGCGATGAGCGAGGGGCTGTCCCGCTCCGGCCTGCCCGCCGACGCGATCCAGCTCGTCCCGACCCGCGACCGCGCGGCGGTCGGCCTGATGCTCACCGGCCTCGACGGCTGCGTCGACGTGATCGTGCCCCGTGGCGGGCGCAGCCTCGTCGAGCGGGTCCAGTCCGAGGCCAAGGTGCCGGTCTTCGCCCATCTCGACGGCATCTGCCACGTCTACGTCGCGGCCGCCGCCGATCTTGGCATGGCCCGCACCGTGCTCCTCAACAGCAAGATGCGCCGCACCGGCATCTGCGGCGCCGCCGAGACGCTGCTGGTCGATGCCGCGGTCGCCAGGACCCACCTCAAGCCGCTGATCGAGGCGCTGCTGGAATCCGGCTGCGCGGTGCGCGGCGACGAGACCGTCCGCCTCGCCGACCCGCGGGTGACGCAGGCGAGCGAGGCCGACTGGCGCACCGAGTATCTCGACGCGATCATCTCGGCCCGCGTGGTCGACGGGCTGGACGCGGCCATCGCCCATATCGAGGCCAACGGCTCGCACCATACCGACGCGATCATCACCGACGACGTTGATGCCGCCACCCGCTTCCTCAACGAGGTCGATTCGGCGATCGTCGTCCACAATGCCTCGACCCAGTTCGCGGACGGCGGCGAGTTCGGCTTCGGCGCCGAGATCGGCATCGCCACGGGCCGGATGCACGCCCGCGGCCCCGTGGGCGTCGAGCAACTCACGACCTTCAAGTACCGCGTCCACGGCAGCGGCCAGACCCGGCCGTGATCGTCCGTTTCAACGCGTGAAACACGGTCTGCCGCCGGCCGCTCCGGGCCTGCGGATCGGCCTCTACGGGGGTTCGTTCAACCCGGCCCATGAGGGTCATCTCCACGTCAGCCGGACCGCCCTGCGGCGGTTGCGGCTCGACCGGGTGTGGTGGCTCGTGACCCCCGGCAACCCGCTCAAGGACCGCGGCGTGCTGGCCCCGCTGGAGGAACGGATGGCGCGCGCCCGCGCGCTCGCCGCCGATCCGCGCATCGCCGTCACCGGCTTCGAGGCCGAGATCGGCACCGCCTACACGGTCGAGACGCTACGCTGGCTGGTCCGGCGCCGACCGACGCTGCGCTTTGTCTGGATCATGGGAGCGGATTCGCTCGCCACCTTCCATCGCTGGCGCCGCTTCGAGGCGATCCTCTCGCTGCTGCCGGTCGCCGTGATCGACCGGCCGGGCCACACCTTGACGGCCCCGCGGGCGCGGGCGGCGCAAGCCTTCCGGAAGGCCCGGATCCCCGAGGCGGAAGCCGCCTCGCTCGCATCCCGTCCGGCGCCGGCCTGGACCCTCCTGCACGGTCCCCGCTCGGACCTGTCCTCGACGGCTTTGCGCGAGAGGGGAGAGGCCGGAGCGTGACGGGGGCAACTGTCAGCGCATGTCCTTGGGAAGGTGCTGAAGCGGGTTGATCCGATCCGCGCCGTCACGACCTTGAACCGACTTCCCGGATTCCATCACGTCAGTCGACGACTGGAGCGCGCCGGGCGGGGAAACCGGATCGGTCTTCCCCGTCTCTCGCTGCGTGTCCCCCGGAGCCGTCGACACGTCCGGAGGAAGGGTGGCGGGTGTCGGCTGGTCGATGCGACTGGCGGCCGACTGCCCGAGGGCGGGAGCGGTCGATGCCGGGCCGAGAACAAGCATCGCCGTTGCGAAAGCGCGTGCCGCGCCGAATCTGCGAGCAACCACGGGTCTGGACATTCCTTGCAGGGATAAAGTCGTGCCTGCTCCAGCAATGTCCGGCGCCGTCCATCGTTCCATCGCCGGCCTACGGCGACGAGCCGAACGGAATGACAAGCAGCGTCCGAATTTTTCGAGGAATCGCTGAACGAATGACGGATAAAGTCGTTGTGGCCGGGCAGATCGAGAAGCGGACGTGCTTCGAACCGGAGGCAGGACTTCCTCACTTCCGGTTTTCGACTGCTCCGATCTTTATATCCCGTGATAATTCAGGAATCGACGATGCGCCGTCCGACTCTCGCAGCCCTGACGCTCGCCTGCCTCACCGTCCCGGCCTTGGCCCAGGACAACGCCGCACCGGTGGCCGGCGCCGAGGCGGGCATGAAGATGGCCAACACGGCCACCGTCAAAATCAAGTACGCCACCGTCAAGCCGGCCGACGTGATGTCGTCGAAGCTCATCGGTACGACGGTCTACAACAACAAGAAGGAAACGGTGGGCGAGGTCGAGGATCTGGCGATCGAGAACGGCAGGACCATCACCGGCGTCGTCGTCAGCGTCGGAGGCTTCCTGGGACTCGGTGAGAGCTACGTCGTCCTCGATCCGTCGAGCGTCGCGATCCACAACGCCGACGGAAAGTGGGCCGTCTACGTGGACACGGACAAGGACACCCTCAAGAACGCGCCGAAGTTCGAATATTCCAAGAAGAAGAGCTGATCGACCGATCATCGATAGGGAGAGAGACGATGAAGACGACGCTTCTCGCCGCCGCCGTCCTGGCCGGCCTCGGCGGCCTCACCGCGGCGGGACCGGTTAGCGCCGCCCCGATTACCGTGTCGAGTGGCCTCGGCACCGATCACGGCGGCCTCTTCGAGCCGGTGCGGATGAAGCGGCACCGGATGCGGCGCAGCAGTACCAACGCCGGCAACGCGAGCATGCCGTCCCGGCGTCCGGCCGCGCGTCAGTACGGGCAGACCACCGGCGGGCCCCGTCGCTGACCGACGCGAGGGCTTGAGGCGACGATCAGCCAAGGTCGAGCTGCCCCGAGGCCCTCGGTGCCGAGTTCGCGTGACGGACCGGCGATCCAGGGTGGGCGGCAGGCGGGGACGTCCGCCGCCCATCTCCCGTGGCGCCGTGCCTATTAGCGTAAGAAGAATCCAGGCAGGAGAGCCTGTGATACGGCCGGCTGTACCGCTTCTCATCGGGTCGTCGACCGTGTCCCTGGCCGAGACGGCATGGAAGCAGGATCTCGATCCTGAAGTCAGGACGGGAGCCCTGGGTGTTGGAACCCGGCCGGGGAGCCTGTCGAAAAGGCCGAATAACGACCTTCCCGCGGCCAGTGCAGGTTCCGGCGTGACCGACGCGACGAACCCCAACAGCCGGCACAACGGTGCGGCGACCTCGCGCTGACGGAAGGCTGCTCGGACGCGGAGCGGATCGGTGTCGAGTGTCCGCTTACCGTGATCGACGCCCATGACGGGCCGGAAAGCCGGGTCATGCCGTCGAGCGGATGCCTGTAGAGCGTTGCGCACGCTTGAAAAGATGGTCGAAAGCGGCCAATTTCGGCTCGTGGCGGTGTCGCCACAGCTGATTGACGGAAACCGAGACCCTGTCCGCGCACCTTTCCCAGGGAGCCACCGGCTCCGATACGCAAGTCGCCGCGTCCGGCGCCCTCAAGGCCCTTGCCCTCGGCTGCCTCGACGAGATGAAGGCCGAGGAGACCGTCGAGATCGACCTCGTCGGCAAGACCTCGCTCGCCGACACCATGATCATCGCCTCCGGCCGCTCGCAGCGCCATGTCGGTTCGATCGCCGACAAGATCATTCAGGAGATGAAGAATCGGGGCTTCGGCAACGCCCGCGTCGAGGGCCTTCCGGCCTGCGACTGGGTGCTGATCGACGCGGGCGACGTGCTCGTCCACATCTTTCGCCCCGAGGTGCGCGGCTTCTACAACCTCGAAAAGATCTGGGGGTCCGACCGGCCGAGCGGGCATTTGCTCGCGGGCTGAAAGGTCCGCGATCTCCTCCCCCTATTTGACCGGCAGGTAGCGCACGATTCCGGCGCCCAGGCGAATCAGCTTCGCCAGCGTGTTGTGCGGCACCCGCAGCATCTGCGCGTACCAGCCGTCGAGCGTCTCGGTGAAGTCGAGCATCGCCTTGAGGCGGCGGTTGGCCACCGCGCCGACGGTAGGGTCGCCCTTCGCCTCCGCCACGCAGGCGCGCAGAGCCACGATGGCCGGATCGATCTCGCGCTCCTTCCGCCCCGCGGCGATACGGGTGACCATCTCCCACAGGTCGGTCTCGGCGACGTAGAAGTCGCGCCGCTCGCCCAGCACCGGCACCCGCCGGATCAGATGCCAGCCGGCCAACTCTTTGAGCGAGGTCGAGACGTTGGAGCGGGCGATGCCGAGCGTGCCGGCGATGTCCTCGGCGGCGAGCGGATGGTCCGACAGGTAGAGCAGCGCGTGGATCTGCGCGACCGAGCGGTTCACCCCCCACTGCCCGCCGAGATCGCCCCAGTGCAGCACGAAGCGCTCGACGGCGGCAGGAAGTTTTTGGGGCGTATCCGAAATTTCGGTCATGACAGAAATTTCGGATCACGGTGGTGGGATGTCAAGGACGGCGCCACTGCGTCGCAGGGATCGGGACGCGGTCGGTCCGGTCGGCAGAGCGGCGTCGCTCAGGCTCGCTGTCGCGGCGCAGGCAACGCCACATCGTCACTGCGAGACGCAGGCGTCGGCAATCCAGGGCTCCGCACGGTCGGACAAGATCGCGGCGTTGATTGAAATCAATCCTTTCGAAGATGTCGAACCAATTTCGTGACCGTCGCATTCCGGATCGCTTCGGCTTCGCCTCGTGTCGACGGCGCGTGTCGTCGGAAGCGCAAGAGAAGGTCGCCGTCACACCGTCGAAAAACGATACGTCGTGCTCGACACGAACCGCTGCCCCGGCCGGATCACGGTGCTCGGAAACTCCGGCCGGTTCGGGGCGTCGGAAAATCCTTGCGTCTCGAAGCAGACGCCGTCGCCGGAGCGGTAGGTGCGGCCGGAGGGACCGACCAGCGTGCCGTCGAGGTTGTTGCCGGTGTAGAGTTGCAAGCCGGGCTGCGTGGTCGCGACCTCCAGGCGCCGCCCACTCACCGGATCGGTGCAGGTCGCCGCCGGGCGCAGAGTGTCGGCGGGCCCGCGCAGCACGAAATTGTGGTCGTAGCCCTTGGCGATCACGATCTGCGGGTCGCCCGTGCGGATGCGGGCGCCGAGCCGGGCCGGCTCACGGAAGTCGAACGGCGTGCCCTCCACCGGGCGGATCTCTCCTGTCGGGACCTGGGTCGCGTCGGTCGGCGTGAAGGCGTCGGCGAAGACAGTGACCTCGTGGCCGAACACGTCGCCGGAACCTTCGCCGGCGAGGTTGAAGTAGCTGTGATTGGTCAGGTTCACGACCGTCGGCTCGTCGCTCCAGGCGCGGTAGTCGATCCGCAGGGTGCCGTCCTCGGGCAGGCTGTAGACCACCTCGACATCGAGGTCGCCCGGAAATCCCTCCTCCCCGTCCGGGCTGCGCCGGGCGAGCGCCAACCGCGTGGCATCGGCGGCGGCGACGCGCCAGTTGCGCTTGCCGAACCCGGCGGAGCCGCCGTGCAGGGTGTTGGGCGGGGCGTTGACCGGGAGCGTGTAGGACCGACCGTCGAGGGCGAAGCGCCCGCCCGCGATGCGGTTGGCGTAGCGGCCCGCCACCGCGCCGAAATGAGGGCTCACCGTCTCGTAGGCCTCGACCGAATCGAGGGCGAGCACGACGTTGGCGGATCGCCCGTCGTGGTCCGGCACCTTGATGGCGGTGATCGCCGCGCCGTAGGTGATGATCTCGACCCGCATCGTCCCGCGCACCAGCGCGTGGCGGGTGACCGCCTCGCCCGCGGCGGTGCGTCCGAAGAGTGCGGGTGTCATGCGGCGTCTCCGTCTTGTCCGGAAGGGAGACGCACGAGGGGCGGTGCCGGTGGCAGCGGCCGGATCACTTTCGCGGGCGGACCGTTCACTCGGCCGGGTCGTTGCGGTGGCGGCGGTCGAGGTCCCATTCGTGGAGACGAACGGCGGCGTAGCCCATCGCGACGACGAAGAGCGGCGTCACCACGAAGGCCAGGATCGCGTACTCGTTCATACACGCAGCCTCCTCAAAACCCGACGAGCGCTCAAATGTGGGACGACGGCCGCCGCGAACCAAGCGACGAGCCCTCCGGCGAGAACCCACAACGGCAGCGCCGTTCGCAAACCGCCGACATTGTACAGATACCCCGCGATCGGCGTCGCGATCCCCACCGTGAAGCAAGAGGTCGCCGCGGTGTTCAGCGCGGTGGCCAGAGCATCGGCCCGAAAGGCGGTCCCGGCTTTCGGAAAAAGCCGATGCGGCAAGACAAACCAGAGCTTCGTCTGCTCGTTGTCGATCAGGCTCATCGAAGCGTGAGCTTAGCATCACGCCGGATCGGCGCCAGCCCTGACTGCGCCTGAGTCGTCCGACAACTGCAGCCTGTGCAGGCGCGCATAGGTGCCGCCCGCCGCCACCAGTTCGTCGTGGCGGCCGAGTTCGACCACGCGGCCGGCTTCCAGCACGGCGATGCGGCCGGCCTCGCGCACGGTCGAGAGGCGGTGGGCAATGACGAGGGTGGTCCGGCCCCGCATCAGCCGCTCCAGGGCCGCCTGCACGAGATGCTCGGATTCGGAATCGAGCGCCGAGGTCGCCTCGTCGAGGAGCAGGATCGGCGCGTCCTTGAGGAAGGCGCGGGCGAGCGAGATGCGTTGGCGCTCCCCCCCCGACAGGCGCCCGCCGCTCGGGCCGACGCGGAACTCGTAGCCCTCGCCCAGCCGCTCGATGAAGCCGTGGGCGGCGGCCGCGCGGGCGGCTTCCTCGATCTCGGCCCGCGAGGCGCCGGGACGGCCGAAACCGATATTGGCCGCCACCGTGTCGTCGAACAGCACCACTTCCTGCGACACCACCCCCACGTGGGCGCGAAGCGAGGCCAGCGTCACGTCGCGCAAATCCTGCCCGTCGATCAGGACGCGGCCCTCCATGACGTCGTGCAGCCGCGGCACGAGGTTGAGGAGCGAGGATTTTCCCGAGCCGGAACGCCCGACCAGCGCCGTGGTCGAGGCCGCGGGCACCACGAGGTCGATGCCTTCCAACGCAGGCGCGTCTGGGCGATAGCGGAAATGGACACCCTCGAACCGGATTTCGCCGCGCGTGACGCTGAGCGGACGCGCGTCCGCCTTCTCGCGGATGGTCGGCGCCTCGTCCATCAGGGCGAAGTAGCGGGTGAGCGCGGCGGCCGCCTCCTGCAGGATCGCGTTCAGGGTGCCGAGCGCGCGGGCCGGCTGGGCCGCGAGCAGGAGGGCGGCGACGTAGCCGGTGAAGTCGCCGACCGTCCGGTCGCCCGACATCACCCGCTGGCCCACCAGCACCAGCACCCCGGCCACCGCGAAGCCGCCGCCGACTTCGAGGAGCGGATCGAGCCGGCCGCGGGCGTTGGCGGCCTTCATCTTGAGGCGGCGTACCTCGTCCAGCGCCTCCGTCGCCCGGCCCTTGAGGTAGCCCTCCAGCGCGTAGGTCTTGGCGACGCGGGCGCCCTGCAGGCTCTCGGTGATGAGGCTCGCGGTGGCGCCCATCTGCTCCTGCGTCGTGGTCGAGACCCGGCGCAGCTTCTTGCCGATCCGGCCGATCGGCCCGGCGACGAAGGGCACGGTGACAGCGGCGGCCAGCGTCAGCAGCGGGTCCATCCAGATCAGCGCGATCACCAGCGCGATCAGCATGGCGAGGTCGCGCAGCAGCACCGTCGAGATGCGGGTCAGCGCCTCCTTGATGAAGGCGAAGTCGGTGGTGAAGCGCTGGGTGAAGGCGGCCGGGCTCTCGCGGCCGAGCTGCGCCAGGTCGGAATCGATCAGATGGCCGTAGAGCGCCGCCTGCATGTCGGCCTCGACGCGGGTGACGACGCGGTTGGTCAGCACCGTCTGCCCGAACAGGGCGAAGCCCCGCACCGAGGTCACCGCGATGACGATCAGCGGCCCGTAGGCGAGCGCCGAGGTGTCCTTGTGATCGAAGGCGTCGAAGGCGGCCTTGATCAGCGCCGGGTAGAGGCCGGTCGCGGCGCCGACGATGGCGATCAGCACCAGCACCACGGCCAGCGTGCCGCGATGCGGCGACAGCCATTCGCGCCAGAGGCGGCCGAGCAGGGGAAGGGTGTCGCCCCTCAGGAGCGGCCGGCGCGCCATGTTTATCCGTGTCTTTTCCGCGGAGAGCGGTAGGGCTCCCCGCGGGTGTTTGCCGCCGCAACGGCCTCGGATCAAGCGCGGTCGAGATTACTCACGGTCGGGGCCATGGCGGTGGCGCCAGCCGCGGCCCTCGCCGCCGGGGCGCAGCGGCCGGGCGAGCACCATGGCGCGGCGCTTCTGGCCGTCGTCCAGGGTGGCGAAGAGCGGCGTGGTGGCGTCGGCGAGCTTGCGCAGGGCCTCGCCGCGGGCACTGGCCGCATCCGCCATGCCGCGCAGCGCGCCGGGGGCGTCGTCGACCATGCGCCCGCGCTCGCGCCTCGCCGCCCGCTGCGCGTCGCGCTGCTTGGCGAGATCGCGGATCGCGGCCTCGACCGGCGGCCACAGCTTCTCCTGATCGGGGGTGAGCTTCAGCCCGGTGCGGAGCGCGGCGATGCGGGCATCGGTGAAGGCGGCTCGATCCTCCGGGGAGAGCGCGTTCCAGCGGCCGTGCATATGGCCGCGGGCGAACGGGTCGGGCCGCTCGTTGGCCTGAGCCACGAGAGCGACCGAGCCGATCCCGATCAGCCCGAGCGCGGCAGCGCCCATCATTCGTCGATTCAGCATGGATGTCCTCCATCCCGTAAGACACTTCCCCCGAAGCCCGACGAGAATGGACAAGCTCGCCTCACCGCAGGGTGTCCGGCGCATGACAGGTTGTCCATGTTCGGGTGGCATCGTAGGCCCGCACCCTTGGCGATGTGATAATGTTACATTATGCGGAGCCCATCGAAGGTCGGGAGCGTATGGGATGCGTCGGGCGCTGTTGCGGGTTCTGGTCGTGCTGGCGGCGCTCATGCCGTTCGGCGCCGCGGCGGGCGAGGTCAAGCTGAAGGCGGTTGCGACCTTCTCGATCCTGGCCGACCTCGTCGCGCAGGTCGGCGGGGACCGCGTCACGGTGACGAGCCTCGTCGGGCCGGATGCCGACGCCCACGGCTACAGCCCGGCGCCGGGCGACGCCCGCCGGGTGGCGGAGGCCGATCTCGTCGTCGTCAACGGCCTCGGCTTCGAGGGCTGGCTCGAGCGGCTGATCCGCGCCTCGGGCACCAAGGCCCCTATCGTCACGGCCTCCACCGGCATCAAGACGATCCCGGCCAGCGAGGATCACGACCACGATCACGGGCACGGCCACGGCGAGGGCGACCATCCCGATCCGCATGCGTGGCAGAGCGTGGCCAACGTGAAGACCTACGTGGCCAACATCCGCGACGCGCTGGCCAAGGCCGACCCGGACCACGCCGCCGACTATTCCGCGCGGGCGGCGGCCTACACCGAAAAGCTCGGCGCGCTGGAGGGCGAGATCCGGGCCGGGCTCGCGGCGATCCCCGAAGGACAGCGGCGCATCATCACGACCCACGATTCCTTCGGCTACTACGCGGCGGCCTACGGCCTGCGCTTCCTGGCGCCGCAGGGCATCTCGACCAACAGCGAGGCCGGCCCGAAGGACGTCGCCCGCATCATCCGCCAGATCCGGCGGGACAAGGTGCCGGCGGTGTTCGTGGAGAGCATCGCCGATCCCCGGCTGATGCAGCAGATCGCCCGCGAGAGCGGCGCCAAGGTCGGCGCCCGCCTGTTCTCCGACGCACTCAGCGGCCCGAACGGCCCGGCACCGACCTATCTGGAGATGATGCGCGCGAACCTGAAGGCGTTTCGCGAGGCGTTGAGCTGAGGGAGCGGGCCGCGAACCGTCATCGCGTCCGGCAGAGCGGTCCCGCCGCGCGGTGCGACCGGCCCCGACGCTCGGCTGCCGTCACCGATCCGCCGACCGTGTCGTCGCGCCACCCCGAGCGATCACGGCCGGCACACCCGAACCGTCACTCCGCCGCCTGCCGGCGCAGGCCGATGCGGCGCCAGATCGTGCTGAGGGCATCGACGAGATGGTCGATGTCGGCGTTGGAATGCAGCGGCGAGGGGGTGATGCGCAGGCGCTCGGTGCCGCGCGGCACGGTCGGGTAATTGATCGGCTGCACGTAGATGCCGAACTCGTCGAGCAGGCTGTCGCTGATCGCCTTGCACAGCACGGGGTCGCAGACCATCACCGGCACGATGTGGCTGCGGTTGGCCAGGACCGGGATGCCGGCGGAATCGAGCGCCTGACGCACCCGCGCGACCCGCTCCTGATGCCGGGCGCGCTCGACGCCGCTCGTCTTGAGATGGCGGATGCTCGCCGCCGCGCCGGCCGCGACCGCGGGGGGGAGCGAGGTGGTGAAGATGAAGCCCGAGGCGAAGCTGCGGACGAAATCGCACAGGCGGGACGAGCCGGTGATGTAGCCGCCATGCACCGCGAAGGCCTTGCCCAGCGTGCCCTCGATCACGTCGAGTCGGTGGGCGAGGCCCATCCGCTCCGAGATGCCGCCGCCGCGCGCGCCGTAGAGGCCCACCGCATGGACCTCGTCGAGATAGGTCAGCGCGCCGTGCGCCTCGGCCACGTCGCAGATCTCGTCGATCGGCGCGATGTCGCCGTCCATGGAATAGACCGACTCGAAGGCGATCAGCTTGGCCCGGCCGGGCTCGATCAGCGAGAGCTTGCGGTCCAGGTCCTCCGGATCGTTGTGGCGGAAGATCTGGCGCTCGGCGCGCGAGGACCGGATGCCCTCGATCATCGAGGCGTGGTTGCCCTCGTCGGAGAAGATCACGCAGCCGGGCAGCTTCGAGCCGAGGGTGCCAAGGGCCGCCCAGTTTGAGACGTAGCCGGAGGAGAAGATCAGCGCCGCCTCCTTGTCGTGGAGGTCGGCCAGTTCCTGCTCCAGGAGCACGTGGTAGTGGTTGGTGCCGGAGATGTTGCGGGTGCCGCCCGCGCCCGCACCGCAGCGCTCGATCGCCTCGTGCATGGCGCGCACCACGGTCGGGTGCTGGCCCATGCCGAGATAGTCGTTGGAGCACCACACCGTCACCTCGCGCTCGCCCGCGGGGCTGTGGTGGGTGGCGTAGGGGAAACGGCCGGCCTGACGCTCCAGATCGGTGAAGACCCGGTAGCGGCCCTCCCGGTGAAGGCCGGCGATCTCGTGGTCGAAGAACGCTTCGTAGTCCATGGCCGTCCTCCCGATATCCGCGGCTCTGGCGTCCGCTCGGAAACTCAATCGTGTGGGGTGGCGCCGCGCTCCGGGGCATCGGCGGCGACCGGTGCGGCCCGCCCCGGCAGGCTCCAGTTCCAGAGCGCCGCCGAGGGCAGCGGCAGCATCAGGAACCAGTGCTCCAGGGTGGCGAGCGCGGAAAGCGTTGCGAGTAGGGCGAGGCCGGTGACCGTCCCGGCCGCCGCCTCCGGCGCGAGCGCGCCTTGGACGAGCAAAGCGGTGATCGCGGTGCCGAGCGTGACCGAGACCGGGAAGAGCGGGTTCATCGGCCGCCGCGACAGGTAGCAGGCGAGGTAGCCGAGATGCGCCGGCAGGAACTCGGCATGCAGGTTGCGCACGCCGAGGAAGAGGTTCAGCCGCGCCGAGGCGTTCATCAGCGTGAGCAGCGCGTAGGTCCAAAGAGCGATGCGATTCGCCTGCCCCCAGGTGAGGCAGAGGATCGCCAAGCCCCCGGCCAGGATCGCGAATTCGTGCCACAGGCTGGTGGCGAGCGCGGCCAGGAAACGGTCGAATCCCCGAAGCGACGGCGCGCAGGCCGCCGGGCGCGGGCCGGAGACGAAGCCCATGTAGTAGCTCATCTCCTGCCAGCCCCAGACCGCGATGGCCGCGCTGAAGCCGAGATAGGCCCCGGCCTCCGACGAATCGCCCGCGCTCGCCCGGATCGCCCAGAAGGCGCCCGCCAGCCCGACGCTCGCCGCCAGCATCAGGCGGGCATGGTGCTGCCGGGGCCGGTGCTGGAGCACCAGCACCAGCCCGGTGGCGGCCCACCAGAGCAGGACGGCGAAGAACGCCGGGGCGGCGAGGTCCCCCATGCTACCAGACCGGTTGGAGGCGGATGTCGGCGGGCATCGCGTGCTCCTTGACCGGCAGCAGGTAGAGCCGGACGAAGATGCCCGCCGCCCGCAGGGACTGGATGCCGTGCGTCAGCTTGCCCGCGATGCCGCCTTGCGCCTTCGCCTCCGAGATCTTCCGGGCGCAGTCGAGCAGCCGGTCGAGCCCGGCCTTGAAGCGCGGATCGTCGATGTCGAGTGTGATCGGGAAGGTCTGCTTCGAGATCTCCGAGGTGATGCGGAACACCTTGAAGTCGTACTCGCTCGGATCGACGCCGAGCGCCTTGTGGAAGGCCGGGCGGCAATGGTCGCGCACGTACATCGTCGCGTAGACGGCGAGCAGGAAGAAGCGGATCCAGTAGACGTTGACGCCCGAGGTCAGCTTCGGGTTGGCCCGCATCAGCAGCGCGAAGGCCTCGCCGTGGCGGAACTCGTCGTTGCACCACTTCTCGAACCACTTGAAGATCGGATGGATGCGCCGGTCGGGGTTGCGCTCCAACTCGCGGTAGATGGTGATGTAGCGGGCGTAGCCGATCTTCTCCGACAGATAGGTCGCGTAGAAGATGAACTTCGGCTTGAAGAAGGTGTACTTCTTGGACTTGGTCAGAAAGCCCAAATCGACGCCGATGCCGAAGTCCTTCAGCGTGTCGTTGATGAAGCCGGCGTGGCGCGCCTCGTCGCGGCTCATGAAGCCGAACAGCTCCTTGATGTCCTTGTTCTTGGCGCGCTTCCGCATCTCGGCATAGAGCACGCAGCCCGAGAACTCGGCGGTGATTGAGGAGACGAGGAAGTCCAGGAACTCCTTCCGCAATTCGGGATCGAGATGCGACAGGTCGCAATCGAACTCTTCGTTGCGGGTGAAGTGGCGCTTGTTCGGGTCGGAGCGCAGCTCCTCGATCAGGATGTCCCATTCCTTGCGCACCGGCTCGACGTTCGTGCGGTCGAGCTCCGCGAAGTCGGTCGTGTAGAAGCGGGGGCTGAGGAAGGTCGTCTCCTGGGCGGCCTTGGTCGATTCGTTGATCGGATGGCGCGGGAGCGGGGTCCCGGCCTGGGGCTGGACATTGGCGTTCACAGCGTCCTCCGTTCGGAAAAGCTCACCTCGTAGAGCTCGGTCAGCTCCAAGTGGGCGATCAGCTTGGTCCAGGCCCGCTCCAGCTTTCCGGCGCGGGTGACGGTGGCGGTGCGGCGCACGGTGAGGCGCTCGCCGTAGGGCACCTCGGTCGGTGCGTCGTGGACCTGCACCTCGTCGCCGGGCTCGATGTCGAAGCCGGCATCGAGCGTGACGTGGGCGTGCAGGCTCTCGGGCGTCTGCTCGATCTCGACGGTGCAGGGCACCTCGACGATTCGCTTGCCGATCCATGTCATGGACGGCCCCTCCCTATTTCGTTTCGTTGCCGGGCAGGAGGCGGGCGAAGGCGGCGGCGTTGGTGGCGCCGAAAGCCTCCAGCGCGACATGGCGCCCGGTGGCCGCATCCTCCAACGCCAGGGTGCCGTTGTCGAATCGTGTGAGCGTGAACGGCTGCTCGGCCCCCAGCCCCTCGCGCTGGCGGGCCTGGGCGAGGCCCCGCAGCGTGCCGCGCACGAAGCCGCCCTCGCCCGGATTGATGCGGGCGACGAGCCGGTTGTCCTCGGCGCCCATCAGCTCGACCGCGCCGTCCGGCCGGTCCTCGGCGCGAAAGCCGAGGCTCGCGACCGGGCGGCCGGCAGGCAGTTCGGTGAGGCCGACGCCCTGCTGGCGCCCGATGAAGACCGAGAGCATCACCACCCCGAGCAGCGCGCCGATGCCGAGGACGGCGAACGACTGGGGCGAGCGGCGCGGCGGCGGCGGGCTCGACGGACGGCGGGCAGGGAGTTCGATCGGCATCGGCCTCTCCTCGATGTCAGCCGGCGGCGGCGAGGCGGCCCGGCCGCGGCGCGGCACGCGGACGCTCGGCCGGCGCGGTCGCCACACCTTCCACGACGCGCGGTCCCTGCGTGGCGAGCGCGCCGACGAGCAACTCGGCCACCGCGCGGGCCTCGGGCACCGAGCGCAGCATCGGCTCGGGGCGGCTCACGCGCCAGGGCCGGGCGTGGGGCCAGAGATGCAGGTAGGCGATCCGCTCCCCCGGCGGCAGTTGCAGGGGGATGTCGCCGCTGCCGTCCGGGAACAGGTGCAGGCCCGCCCCCTCGGTGCGCGCGTGGGGCAGGTTGAGCGTGATCGGCAGGGCGATGCCGACATGCATGACCACCCGCCGGTCGGTGATGGTGTAGACGGTGGTGCGGTGGACGAGCCACGCCAGCAGGGTCAGCAGCGCGATGCCGCCCGCACCGATCAGCAGCGTCGGGGCGACGACGCCGAGCGCGCTCACCGCCCCGCCCTGTGCCGCGGCGGCGACGCCGAACAGGGTCGCGGTGCCGGCGAACCACGCCACCACCGGCCGGAGATGGAAGACCTGAACCAGCACGCCGCGCCAGGTCGGCGCGCCGCGCCACAGGATCCGCTCGCCCGCGGGCAGGGGGCCGGGCATCCCGCGCAGGGTGCCCTCGGGGAGGAATTCCGACTCGCTCACAGCAGCGGCTCCGCGCGGGCGGGGGTGGCGTAGAGCGTGCCGGCGCCGAAATAGGCCATGATCCGCTCCTCTTCGAGCAACGTCACGGAATCCGGATCCTTCGTGCCCGGAATGTCGGCGAATTGCGACGCCAGCAGCGCCTCGGTCGTGACCGTCTTGGTGAAGAGGCTGGTGGAGCAGATGGTCGCCGGCATCAGCACCCGGCGCCCGCCCGCGCCGAGTTCGACCTCGTAGTAGCGCACCATCGACTCGCCGCGGTCGACCCAGAGATCGGCGACCGTGCCGGCGACGTTGCGGTCTGCGCCGAGCACCGACATGCCGATCGGGTTCGGGCCCGCCTCGTGGACCACGAAGGTGTCGGCGACCCGCAGCGGCACGATGCGGTATTGGCCGTCCCAGGTGCGGTCGTGCTCGTCGTGGCGCGACACCCAGGAGCCGGGACCGACGCCCGCCTGGAGCGAGGACTCGGTCCGGTCATACGGGGCGCCGGGCCAGGGCTCGCGCTTGGCGGCCGGGATGCCGGTCTCGTAGGCGACGTCGGCCCGCGGCGCGTACATGGTGTGGCCGCTCGACAGCCGGAACGCCTTCGGCGTCGGCAGCAGGATGGGATCGTAGGCCTTGAGGCGGCCCGCCGCCTCGTTCTCGAGGGGGTAGCCCTCGCGGCGATCCTCGCGGCGCAGGTAGAACACCAGCCCCGCGAAGAAGAGCCAGAACGCGTAGAGCGTGACCTGCGCGACGTCGATGTAACCGGTGATCTCGCCTCTGGGCATGACGCTCTCCTCCCGATCAGGTGGGACGGTTGACGAGGGGGTCGAAGGTGCGCGCGCGTCCCTCGTCCGGACGTGCGGGCTCGCGGGACTCGACGCGGACCAGCGGGCCGATCGCCACCAGGGTGGCGAACAGGAGCGCGATCTCGACGTGGTAGACGATGAGGTAGCCGATGGCCGGCTCGTTCATGCCCTCGCCGAGCACGCCCGATTGCGCCACCGCGGCACCGACATCGCGCAGGATGCCGCTGGCCGCGATGGCGAGGCCGGCGGCAGTGGCCTGCACGGCGCCCCAGGCGCCGAGCGCGAGGCCCGTATCATCCGGGCCGGCCTTGGCCATGGAGGCGGTGAGCGTGCCGTGGGCGAACAGGCCGCCGCCGATGCCGATCAGCGTCACGCCCGCGGCGAACAGCCGGGCCGAGGCCAGGGGGGCGGCGAAGACCACCGCCGAGAAGGCGAGGATGCCGATGACCGAGCCGACCGCCGCGACCCGGTAGGGATCGCCGCCGCGGGCGAGCCAGCGCGCCGCCGCCACGAGGCCGAGGCCGCCGCCCGCCGCGAGCATGGCGGTGAGCGCCGTGGTCTGGCCGACGCTGAGGTTCAGGATCTGCCCGCCATAGGGTTCGAGCAGGATGTCCTGCATCGAGAAGCCCGCGGTGCCGAGGCCGATCGCGACCAGCCGCCGCCGGGCGGTCGGCTCGCCGGCATAGCCCTGCCAGGATTCCGAAAAACTCGGGCGCGGCACGTCGCGGCGGGTGAGGGTGGCGTTGCGCGGCTCCTGCTTCCACAGGGCGATGCCGTTCAGGACGATGGTGACCAGCGCCGCGCCCTGGATCACCTGGATCAGCCGGACGGGGGAGAAATTCGCGAGCGCGAGGCCGAACAGCAGCGCGCTGCCCATCATGCCGACGAGCAGCATGGCGCAGAGCAGGGCCACCACCTTCGGCCGGGCATGGGCGGGCGCCAGATCGGTGGCGAGCGCGAGGCCGACGGTCTGCGTGGTGTGCAGCCCGGCGCCGACGAGCAGGAAGGCGAGCGCGGCGGCGACATGCCCGACCCAGGCCGGGCCGGTGGTGTCGCCCGACAGGATCAGCAGGGCGAACGGCATGATCGCCAGGCCACCGAACTGCAGAAGCGTGCCGAACCAGATGTAGGGCACGCGCCGCCAGCCCAGCACCGAGCGGTGCGTGTCGGAGCGGAAGCCGACGAGCGCTCGCAACGGCGCGAACAGCAGCGGCAGGGACAGCATCACCGCCACGATCCAGGCCGGGACCGCCAACTCGACGATCATGACGCGGTTGAGCGTGCCGATCAGCAGCACGGCGGCCATGCCGACCGTGACCTGAAACAGCGACAGCCGCATCAGCCGCCCGAGCGGCAGCTCCTTCGTCGCGGCATCGGCGAAGGGAAGAATCGCTGGGCCGAGCCGCAGGAGGGCCTGCGTGAGGGTGAGGCCGGTCTTCATGCCGACCGGCCCTCCGTCGCGGGTGAGCGCCGTCCGTTCCTCAGCTCGATCGCGTTCGAGAGATAGAAGCCGCTGTTGATGCGCCGGGTGCGGCCGACCGAGAACCGCTCCAGCGCCGGCTCGCGGGCGATCCGGCGGCGCAAGGCCCCTTCGGTGATCGGGACGATGGCGGGCGCCCGGTCGGCCTTCGGGAAGAATTGTCCGGCCGCGTGCATCAGCGTCAGCAGCGCGGTGCGGGGCGCCACCGTGAAGACGACGCTGCCGTCGGTGCGCAAGCTCAGTTCGGCCAGCGCGCGGACGATGTCGGGCGCCTGATAGTGGATCAGCGAATCCATCGCGACGACATGATCGAAGCGGCCGAGCCACGGATCGAGCATGTCGCCGACCCGGAAATCGATAGAGCCCGGCCCGGCGATCTCCGGCAGGCGCTCGCGGGCGAGACCGATCAGCGTCGGCGACACGTCGATGGCCGTCACGGTGGCGCCGCGGCGGGCGGCCTCCACCGCCAGCGCGCCGGTGCCGCAGCCGGCGTCCAGCAGGCGCAGGCCGGTCATGTCGGCAGGCAGCCAGTCGAGCAGCGTCGCCCGCATGGCGTCGCGCCCGGCCCGCACGGTGGCGCGGATCTTCGAGACCGGTGCGTCCGAGGTCAACCGCGACCACGCCTCGACCGCGGTGCGGTCGAAGTAGGTCTCGAGCTGGGTGCGGCGGGTGGCGTAGCTGCTCATCGCGCGGAACCGATCAATCGAAGCCGAGGAATTCGAACAGGTCGCGGTCCTTCATCGGCACCGCCTCGCAGGGGTCGTCCCCGGCCCAGAGCGTCTCGGCGAGCCGCATGTACTCGTCGGTCACCGCCCGCAGCTCCGGCGAATCCTCCATCTCGAACAGGGTCGACTTCTTGAGGCGCGAGCGGCGCACCACGTCGAGGTCGGGGAAGTGGGCGAGGCGGCGCAGACCCACCGCGTCGTTGAAGCGGTCGATCTCGTCGGTCTTGGCCGAGCGGTTGGCGATGACGCCCCCCAACCGCACGCCGTAGTTCTTCGACTTGGCGTGGATCGCCGCCACGATCCGGTTCATCGCGAAGATCGAATCGAAGTCGTTGGCCGTGACGATCAAGGCGCGGTCGGCATGCTGGAGCGGCGAGGCGAAGCCGCCGCAGACCACGTCGCCGAGCACGTCGAACACGACGACGTCGGTGTCCTCCAAGAGGTGATGCTCCTTCAGGAGCTTCACCGTCTGGCCGACGACGTAGCCGCCGCAGCCGGTGCCCGCGGGCGGACCGCCGGCCTCGACGCACATCACGCCGTTATAGCCCTCGACCACGTAATCCTCGGGCCGCAGCTCCTCGGAGTGGAAGTTCACCGATTCGAGCGCGTCGATGACGGTCGGCGCGAGGCGCTTCGTCAGGGTGAAGGTCGAATCGTGCTTCGGATCGCAGCCGATCTGCAAGACGCGCTTGCCGAGCTTCGAGAAGGCGACCGAGAGGTTCGACGAGGTGGTGGACTTGCCGATGCCACCCTTGCCGTAGACGGCGAAGACCTTCGCAGTCTCGATCCGGTCGGTCGGATCGAGAGCGACCTGCACGCTGCCCTCCTCGCGGCGCAGCGGCACGGGATTCCTGATGGCGATGTTCATGCCGCGACTCCTGCGGTGATGCCGGGTGTCACCCCCTCGAGCCGGTCTTCCAGCTCCTCCTCGGCGCGGTCGAGTGCGTCGCGGGTGGCGGCGTCGGGGGTCCAGAAGCCTCGGCGGTGGGCTTCGATCAGGCGGCTCGCGACTTTGGCGCAGGCCGTGGGATTCAAGGCCGCCATGCGCTCGCGCATGGCGGGATCGAGCACGTAGGTCTCGGTGATGCGCTCGTAGATCCAGGGCTGAACTGCGCCAGCAGTCGCCGACCAGCCGACCGTGTTGGTCAGGGTCGCCTCGATCTGGCGCACGCCCTCGTAGCCGTGGCCGAGCAGGCCCTCGTACCATTTCGGGTTGAGCATGCGGGTGCGCGTCTCCAGCGCCACCTGCTCGTCCAGCGAGCGCACCCGGCCCTCGCCCCGCGTCTGGTCGCTGATATAGACCGGCACCGCCGCGCCGCGGGCCCGCGCCACGGCCCGGCTCACGCCGCCGAGCCCGTCGAAGTAGTGATCGACGCTCGTGACGCCGAGTTCGACCGAATCGAGGTTCTGGTAGGCGAGATCGACCTTGGCGAGCACCGCACGCATCAACTCGCGCTGCGGCGCCGGGCGACCGTTGCGGCCGTAGGCGAAGGACTTGCGCTTGGAAAACGTCTCGCAGAGTTCGTCCGCGTCGTCCCAGCGACCCGACTCGACAAGGTGGTTGACGTTGGCGCCGTAGGCGCCTTCCGCATTGGAGAAGACGCGCAAAGCCGCCGTCTCAATGTCGCAGCCCTGCTCGGCCTGGATCGCGAGCGCGTGCTTGCGGACGAAGTTCTGCTCCGACGATTCGTCGGCGGTGGCGGCGAGATAGCTCGCTTCCGCCAACAACTTGGTCTGGAGCGGCAGCAAATCCCGAAAGATGCCGGATAGGGTGACGACCGCGTCGATGCGGGGGCGGCCGAGAGTAGCGAGCGGGATCAGTTCGGCGCCGGCCAGCCGGCCGTAGCCGTCGAACCGGGGCGCGGCGCCGATCAGGGCCAGCGCCTGGGCGATCGGACCGCCCTCGCTCTTGAGGTTGTCGGTGCCCCACAGGACGATGGCGACGCTCTCCGGCAGGGGCTGCCCCTCGGAGGTGTAGCGTTCCAGCACGCGCCCGACCTGCCGGGCGCCGTCGGCCACCGCGAAGGCGGAGGGCAGACGGTAGGGGTCGAAGCCGTGCAGGTTGCGCCCCGTCGGCAAGATCGCCGGATTGCGCAGCAGGTCGCCGCCCGCCACCGGTGGAACGAAGCGGCCGTCCAGCGCCCGCAGCAGCGCCGGGATCTCATGGTCGCGCGACAGGTCGCGATCGATGCGCACGAGGTCGGCGAAGGCGGTGCGGCCGGTCTCGTCGAGGGGCAGGCCGGCGGCCGAGAGCGCCTCGTTGAAGGCCGCGCCCTCGATCAGCCGCTCGATGCCGGCCCGCGCCGGCTTCAGCCCATGCGAGGCCTCCGCCAGGGCCATCAGCAGATCGACGCGCTCTTCCGCCGGCATCGCCTCGCCGACGATGTGGAGGCCGTGCGGGATCAGGGTCTGTTCGAGCTCGGACAGCGCAGCGGCGAGTGCCGCGACGCGGGCCGGCACGTCGCCGTGCCAGGCCGGCTCGGCGGCGGTGAGGTCGAGGGCCGCGCCCTGCGACTGGATCACTTCGGCCAGCGTCGCCCGCTCGGCGGTCGCCTCCGGCTCCAGCGCGCGCCAGCGCTCGACCGAGGCCTTGAGGTCGATCAACCCGCGATAGAGGCCGGCGGCGGCCAGACTCGGGGTGAGGTAGCTCACCAGCGTCGCGGCGGAGCGGCGCTTGGCGATCGTCCCCTCGGAGGGGTTGTTGGCCGCGTAGAGGTAGACGTTCGGGAGCGCACCGATCAGCCGTTCGGGCCAGCAGCGCTCCGACAGGCCTGTCTGCTTGCCGGGCATGAATTCGAGCGCGCCGTGGGTGCCGAAATGCAGCACCGCGTCGGCGGCAAAATCCTCGCGCAGGTAGCGGTAGAACGCGCTGAAGGCGTGTGTCGGGGCGAAGCCGTGCTCGAACAGCAACCGCATCGGATCGCCCTCGTAGCCGAAGGCGGGCTGCACCCCGACGAAGACGTTTCCGAGCTGCACGCCCAGCACGAGGATGTCGGCGCCGTTGCTCTGGTGGCGGCCGGGCGCCGGCCCCCATTGCGCTTCGATCTCGGCCAGATGCGGCTCGCGGCGGACATGGTCTTCCGCCGAGATGCGGGCGTGGACGTTGGCCTGCGTGCCGAAGCGTGCGGCGTTGCCGGCCAGAATCCTGTTGCGCAGCGCATCCACGCTCTCGGGGATTTCGACGGTGTAGCCGTCGGCGGCCAGACCCCGCAGGGTGTTGAGGAGCGAGGCGTAGACCGAGAGGAAGGCGGCGGTGCCGGTGGCGCCGGCATTCGGCGGGAAGTTGAACAGGACGATGGCGAGCCGCCGCTCGGCTTTAGCCCTGCGCCGGAGCGACACCATGCGCTCGACCCGCTCGGCCAATCGCGCGGCGCGCTCCGGATGGACGCGCATGTCGCGGGCGTTGTCCGGACCGGAGGCCGAGGAGCGGCCGCCGAACACCATCGGTGCGGTGGCGCCGTCGAGTTCGGGAATCGCGACCATCATGGTCGCTTCGACCGGCGAGAGGCCGCGGTCGCCCTCCTGCCATTGCTCGATGGTCTGGAATTCGAGCGCCTGCGCGGCGAGGTAGGGCACGTCGAGCCGGGCCAGCAGATCCTGGGCCGCCGCCGCGTCGTTGTAGGCGGGGCCGCCGACCAGCGAGAAGCCGGTGAGCGAGACCAGCGCGTCGATGGCGGGGCGCCCGTCGCGCATGAAGAAGGCTTCGACCGCCGGGCGGTTGTCGAGGCCGGCCGCGAAGGCCGGCACAACGGAGAGGCCGCGGGCTTCCAGGGCGGCGATGACGCCGTCGTAGTGGGCGGTGTTTCCGGCGAGCACGTAGGAGCGCATCAGCAGGAGGCCGACGCGGCCCTTCGCTCCCGACATCGCGGGGACGCGCAAGGAATCCTCGCCGACGCGGCCCGGCATGCGCGGGTGGTAGAGCCCGGTCTCGGGATAGTGCTGCGGGGCAGGCGCGGCGGCGATCTCGCGCCAGACCGCGCGGGGGCCGGCGGCGTAGCGCTGCACGAGGAAGCGGACGAGCCCCGCCACGTTCTCGTCGGAGCCGGCGAGCCAGTATTGCAGCGTCAGGAAATAGGCCCGCACGTCCTGGGCCGAGCCGGGGATGAAGCGCAGGATCTGCGGCAGCTTGCGCACCAGCGCCATCTGGCGGGCGGCGTTGCCCTCCGCGCCGGGCTTGCCGCGCAGCTTCTTCAGGAAGTCCAGCGCCGAGCGCTTGGTGCCGCTCATGTCGAAGCGGTTGAGCCGGGTCGTCCGGACGACCTCGGCGGCCGAGAGGCAGCCGACCATGGCGTCGCAATGCGGGCGCCGCGCCAGCAGGGCGGGCAGGATCGCCCGGACGTGATCGTCGAGGAACAGCATGGCCGAGACGACGATGTCGGCCCGGGCGATCTCGGTCCGGCAGGCGGCGAGCGCGGCCGGATCGGTCTCCCACTCCGCGGCGGCGTGGAAGCTCAAGGTGAGGCCCGGCATCTCGCGGGCGAGGCGCAGGCGTGCCCGCTCCACCGCGCTCGCCAAGTGATTGTCGAGCGTGACGATGGCGATGCGGATGTCGGGCCTAGCGGCCGAAATGCGCTTTGGCATCGTAAAGGGTCTCGAGGGTGATGAGCGGGAGCTGCCGCTCGCGGGCGAAACGCTCGGTATTGGCGCGGGCTTTTCCGCGCACGAAGAACGGGATCTTTTTCAGTTCCTTCTCGGCATCGGCGCTCCAGGGCGCCGTGGTCGGGATCGGAGCCACGGTGACCTGGGCGGCCTCGACCACGATCGGAGCGGGCGCCGGGGCGGGCGGTGCAGCCTCCGGCTCCATGGCGGGCCCGGCATGCGTGCGGCCGAGATGCGAGGGGGCGGCGCCGTCGTGGAACTCGGGGTCCTCGCGGAACATCCCGAGCAGGTGCTCCTCCAGGCCCATCATCAGCGGATGGACCAGGGTGTCGAACAGGACGTTGGCGCCCTCGAAGCCCATCTGCGGCGAGTGGCGAGCCGGGAAGTCCTGGACGTGGACCGGGGCCGAGATCACCGCGCAGGGGATGCCCAGCCGCTTGGCGACGTGGCGCTCCATCTGCGTGCCGAGCACGAGTTCGGGCTGCGCCGCCTGGATCGCGGCTTCCACGTCCAGATAATCGTCGGCGATGATTGCCTCGATGCCGTGGAGGGCGGCCTCCGCTCGGACCTCGCGGGCGAATTCGCGGCTGTAGGTGCCGAGCCCGACGATGCGGAAGCCGAGTTCCTTGGCCGCGACGCGGGCGATGCCGAGCGCGTGGGTGGCGTCGCCGAAGATGAAGACGCGCTTGTCGGTGAGGTAGGTCGAATCGACCGAGCGCGAGTACCAGGGCAGCCGCGAGGGGACGCCCGCCAGCACCGGGCTCGGATCGACGCCGGCCAGGGCGGCGACCGCCTCGACGAAGCGGGTGGTGGCGCCGACGCCGATCGGCACGATGTCGATGAACGGCTGGCGGAAGGTCTTTTCGAGGTGCTGCGCCGCCGCGCGGGCGATCTCGGGGTAGAGCACGACGTTGAAGTCGGCTTCCCGCAGCCGTCCGAGATCGGCCGGGCTGGCGCCCAGCGGCGCCACGACGTTCACGTCGATCCCGAGCGCTTCGAGGATCTTTCGGATCTCGATCAGGTCGTCGCGGTGGCGGAAGCCGAGTGCGGTCGGACCCAGGATGTTGCAGAGCGGGCGCCGGCCCTCGCGGGGGCTGCGCTCGACCACGGGACCGGAAAGCGCGCGGACCAGCCGATAAAAAGTCTCGGAGGCGCCCCAGTTCTCCTTCTTCTGGTACGCCGGCAGCTCGAGCGGGATCACCGGGATCGGCAGGGCGAGCGCCTTGGCGAGCCCGCCCGGATCGTCCTGGATCAGCTCCGCCGTGCAGGAGGCCCCGACGATCATCGCCTGCGGCTGGAAGCGGGCATGGGCCTGCGCCACCGCATCCTTGAACAACAGGGCGGTGTCGCCGCCGAGGTCGCGTGCCTGGAAGGTGGTGTAGGTGACGGGCGGGCGCTTCTCGCGCCGCTCGATCATGGTGAAGAGCAGATCGGCATAGGTGTCGCCCTGGGGGGCGTGCAGCACGTAGTGCAGCCCCTCCATCGCGGTGGCGACCCGCATGGCGCCGATATGCGGCGGTCCCTCGTAGGTCCAGACGGTGAGTTGCATCGCTACACCTCCAGCTTGGCGCGGCGGTGGAGCGGGCGGGCGAACAATTCGGCGAGGTCGCCGGCCTGGTCGTAGCCCTGGATCGGGGTGAACAGCAGCTCGATCGACCACTTGGTCGAGAGCCCCTCGGACTCCAGCGGATTGGCGAGGCCGAGCCCGCAGACGGTGAGGTCGGGGCGCGCCTCGCGGCAGCGGTCGAGCCCGTCGTCGAGGCTCTGGCCCTCGACGATGGCCGTGCCGGCGGGCAGGAGTTCCAGCTCGGCGGCGAGATGGGCGCGATGCAGGTAGGGCGTGCCGATCTCGACGAGATCGGCACCGACCTCGCGCGAAAGAAAGCGCGCCAGCGGCACTTCGAGCTGCGAATCGGGGAAGAAGAACACCCGCTTGCCCGCAAGCCGCTCGCGGTAGCGCTCCAGCGCCCGGTCGGCCCGCGCGCGGCCCGGCGCGGTCACGGTCTCGAACCGCGCCGGATCGACGCCGAACGCCTCGGCCGCGGCCTTGAGCCAGAGGGTGGTGCCCTCCGCACCCAGCGGGAACGGGGCCGGGATGCGCTTGGCGCCGCGCTCGTCGAGCGCGCGGGCGGTCGCCGTCAGGAAGGGCTGGGCCAGAAGGTAGGGCGTGCCGCGGGCCACCGCCGGCATCTCGCCCGAGCGCCGCGCCGGCAGGAAGCGGGCGCGGATGCCCAGTTCCGAGAACAGCCGCGCGAACTGATCCTCGACCACGTCGGCCAAGGCGCCGACGACGAGAAGGTCGTTGCTCACCGATTCGGCCTGCGGCAGGCTGGGCACCAGCGCGTCGAGGCAGGCATCCTCGCCCTCGGTGAAGGTCGTCTCGATGCCCGAGCCCGAATAGTTGAGCACGCGCACGCCGGGCGAGAGCCGCTGCGACAGGCGGAGCGCGGCCCGCGACAGGTCGAGCTTGATCACCTCGGACGGGCAAGAGCCGACGAGGAACAGCAGCTTGATGTCCGGGCGCCGCTCGATCAGCCGGGTGACGACCCGGTCGAGTTCCTCGTTCATGTCGGCGAGGCCGGCCAGATCGCGCTCGTCGATGATCGCGGTGGCGAAGCGCGGCTCGGCGAAGATCATCACGCCGGCTGCCGACTGGATCAGGTGCGCGCAGGTGCGCGAGCCGACCACGAGGAAGAACGCGTCCTGAATCTTGCGGTGCAGCCAGACGATGCCGGTGAGGCCGCAGAAGACGGCGCGCTGGCCGCGCTCGACGCGGATGTCGGGGCCGCAATCGGCGGCGGTGACGGGTGCGTGGGCGTTCATCGGGCGCTCTCCCCGGCGAGCGCCATCGGGGTCGGCGCTTCGAGGCGGGCCGCCCGCAGCTTCAGCAGGAACTGCCCGGCATTGATCAGGTACGTGGCATAGGCGGCGAGCGCGAGGACGAGCAGGCCGTGCGTGTCGAGCGCGCCGGTCGTCAGGGCGGCGAGGTAGGCCGTGTGCAGCGCCAGCACCAGCATGCTGAACACGTCCTCCCAGTAGAAGGCCGGGGCGAACAGGTAGCGGCCGAACACGGCCTTCTCCCAGATCGAGCCCGTCACCATGATGGCGTAGAGGACGAGCGTCTTGATCACGATCGAGGCGTGGGCGGCTTCCGCCCCGGCGCCGGTCGCCAGCGTCCGCACCACCAGGGCGACGCTCACGAGGAAAACCAGGAATTGCAGCGGGGCCAGCAGGCCCTGGACCAGGGTCCACGGCGAGGCGTCGCGCCGCCGGCGCTCTTCGCTCGTGTAGAGCGCTCTTTGCTGGCCCTGGCGTGGCCGCATGGCGTCCGCCTCCGCTCTGCCTCGGACCCCGTCTTCGCAGGGCCTCTTCCCGAACGAAGCCTAGGCCGAGCCCGGCCAAAGTGTCAATCCAGCTTGACGCTCTGGCGCGCTGACACTTGTTGGCATTGTATTCATTCGAAGGCATTGCCAACGCACGGAAGAGGCGTATCGTGAAGCTGAACACGTCCAGCTAAGAGGCGCGACAGGGTATCCTGCATTAACCTGCTTGATCCGCTGCTGTTTGGGAGAGGCCTATGGGAGGCTGGAGGCATTACGGCGAACGCCTGGAGCTCCCAGCGCCCGCGCGGGACTGCAGTGTGAGCGGTGAGACGCTGGCGGCGTCCGCCTTCGACGTTCAGCCGGATGCGGAGCGCATGCGCCGCCGCCTCGCGGGCGTGGTCGAAGCGGAGATCCTGCCCCGGCTCATGCTGGTCCATCGCCCCCGCACGAAGCCGGCGCCCCCGCTGCAGGACCGTCAGCCGAACCCGGAGGACGTCGAGCGGCTGTGCGATCTGCTGCTGTCCCGAGCCGAGGGCGACCTCACCCTTCACCTCCTGCGCTTCCTCGACGAAGGCCTCACGCTGGAGAGCGTGCTGGTCGAGCTGCTGACGCCCGCCGCGCGCCAGCTCGGGCGCCTGTGGGAGGACGACATCTGCGACTTCATCGAGGTCACGGTGGCGCTCGGGCGGCTCCAGGCGGTCGTCCGCGATCTCTGCGCCCGGTTCGGCGACGACAGCGTGGAGCCGCGCGGGCGCAGCATCCTGATGCTGCCCTGCCCCGGCGAGACCCACGTGTTCTGTCTCGCGGTGCTCGCCGGCATCTTCCGCGAGTCGGGCTGGGACGTGACCACCGCCGGGCAGGATGCCGGCGTCGATCCGGCCGAACTCGTCGCCCACGAATGGTTCGACGTGGTCGGTCTGACGCTCTCCTGCGACGTACTTGTCCCCAGGCTTTCGCAGACCATCGCGGGCCTGCGTCGGGCTTCGAACAATCCGTCGCTGAAGATCCTCGTCGGCGGGCCGTATTTCGTGCGCCACCCCGACCACGTGAGCGTCGTGGGCGCCGATGCGACCGCCGAGGATGGGCGCCTTGCCCCCTTGATTTCCGAGAGCTTGCTTGAAATGCGGTCCCGAGCCTGTTGAAAGGACCTCCTTTCGCGCCATCACGAAGTGGTGATCTTGAGCAGCTTGGCGAGCCATCCCCCGCAGCGGCCCTCTCCGGCGCTGCAACAGGCGGCCGGTCTCCTCGACAGCGAGGCGGCCGGGCTCCTGCTTGCGGCCACGAGCGACATCTCGATGATCGTCGGCGAGGACGGGGTGATCCAAGAGACCGCCTCCGGCGCGCTCGATCTCGAATCGGAGGACATCGCCTCCTGGCGCGGGCGGCCGTGGATCGACACGGTCACCGTCGAGAGCCGACCGAAGATCGACGCGCTGCTGCGTGACGCCGCCACCGGGACGATGACCCGCTGGCGGCAGGTGAACCACCCCTCCCGCAACGGCCCGGACGTGCCGATCCGCTATGCGGGTCTGCGCCCGCGCAAGGGCGGGCCGATCATCGTCGTGGGCCAGGACCTGCGGACGCTGGCCGGGCTGCAGCGGCGGCTCGCCGACACGCAGCAGGCGTTGGAGCGCGACTACGACCGGCTGCGCTCCGCCGAGACCCGCTACAAGCTGCTGTTCCAGCTCTCCGGCGAGCCGGTGCTGGTGGCCGATGCCGGCACGCGGCGCGTCACCGAGGCGAACCCGGCCGCGGCCCGCCTCCTCGGCCGGCCGCCGAAGCGCATCCTGGGCCAGGACGTCGCCGACCTGTTCGAGGTCTCGACCACCCGCGACATCGCCGTGCTGTTCGCGGGGCTTCGCGCCTCGGGGCAGGCCGGCGACCTCGTCGCGCGGCTCAGCGGCGGCCGGGGCGAGACCCGGCTCTCGGCCTCGCTGTTCCGCGGCGAGGGCTCGACCTCGATCCTTCTGCGCCTCTCGCCGCTGGCCTCGGCGCAGGCCGGGCAGCCCTCGGACGGGGGCGCCCTCGACGTGATTCGGCGGATGCCCGAGGCCTTCGTCGTAACCGATCCGGGCCGGCGCATCCTCACCGCCAACACCGCCTTCCTCGACCTCGTGCAGCTCGCCACCGAGGAGCAGGTGCGCGGCCAGGCCCTCGACCGCTGGCTCGGGCGCGAGGAGACCGAGGCCCTCGCCCTGTTCACGACGTTGCGTGAGCACGGCTCGGTGCGCCACTTCTCCACGGTGATGCGCGGCGCCTACGGCTCGGTCGAGGAGGTCGAGGTCGCCGCCGTCTCCGCTCCCGCGGCCGAGCAGCCCTGCCTCGGCTTCACCATCCGGGCGACGCCGCGCCGGGCCGCCCCGGTCCATACGAGCGGACACGACCTGCCCCGCTCCGTCGAGCAGATGACCGAACTGGTCGGCCGGGTCTCGATGAAGGCGCTGGTGCGCGAGACGACCGACCTGATCGAGAAGCTCTGCATCGAGGCGGCGCTCCGCATCACACGGGACAACCGCGCCTCGGCCGCCGAGATGCTGGGCCTCAGCCGCCAGGGTCTTTATGCGAAGATGCGTCGCTACGGCATCGGCGATCTCGACGCGGGTGACGCCGAGCTGGGACCCGACCGCGAGCAGTGAACCGCGGTCCTGTCGGAGAATGTCGATCCCTGCGGATCACAGATGCGGCACCGGCATCCGATGCCAGTTGCAGGAATTATCTTGCACGCCGGCAAACCGATCCAATGTCGCAGCAGTGTGACAGTGCAAGTGTAAAGTTCACTTGACACACGGCGGTGCGGCTCACTAGCGTCGGGCATGGCCACGCCCGCACCCAGCGCAGTCGTCGAGCTTCTCAAGCCCATCACGTGGTTCGCACCGATGTGGGCCTTCGCCTGCGGGGTCGTGTCCTCGGGCCAAGCGCCTTCGGGGCAGTGGCCGGTGATCGCCGCGGGGGTTGTGCTCGCCGGCCCGCTGGTCTGTGCGACCAGCCAGGCGGCGAACGACTGGTTCGACCGCCACGTCGACGCCATCAACGAGCCGGACCGGCCGATTCCCTCCGGGCGCATCCCGGGGCGCTGGGGGCTCTATCTCGCAGCGGGCTGGACGGTGCTGTCGCTCCTCGTTGCCGCGATGCTCGGCCCCTGGATTCTCGGGGCCGCCCTGTTCGGCCTCGTGCTGGCCTGGATCTACTCCGCACCGCCGATCCGGCTGAAGCGCAACGGCTGGTGGGGCAACGCGGCCTGCGGCCTCTGCTACGAGGGCCTGCCCTGGTTCACCGGTGCCGCCGTGATGGCCGCCGCGATGCCGGACAGCCGCGTCGTCGCCGTCGCGCTGCTCTACGCCATCGGCGCCCACGGCATCATGACGCTGAACGACTTCAAGTCGATCGAGGGCGACCGGGCGCTCGGACTGCGCTCGATCCCCGTGCAGATGGGTCCGCGCTACGCCGCCCTGTTCGCCTGCCTCGTGATGGCGCTGCCGCAGACCGTGGTGGTCTCCCTGCTGCTGAGCTGGGACCGGCCGTGGCATGCGGGCGCGGTCGGCCTGCTGCTCGCCGGCCAGCTCGCCCTGATGGCGCGCTTCCTCAAGGAGCCGCGCGCGCGCGCGGCCTGGTACAACGGCACCGGCACCACCCTCTACGTGGTCGGCATGCTGGTCGCGGCTTTCGCCCTGCGGCCCCTCGTGCAAGGGGTCGGGTCATGAGCAACGCCCCTGCCTCCTCCCTCTCGACTTCGTTCTCCTGGCTCCAGATCGTCCGGCTCGGCCTCGTCCAGACGGCGCTCGGCGCCGTGGTCGTGCTGATGACCTCGACGATCAACCGGGTGATGGTGGTGGAACTGGCGCTGCCCGCGATCGTGCCGGGCGCGCTGGTGGCGCTCCACTACGCGGCGCAGGTGCTGCGCCCGCGCTGGGGCTACGGCTCGGATGTCGGCGGGCGGCGCACTACGTGGATCATCGGCGGCATGGCCGCGCTCTGCCTCGGCGGCTTCGGCGCCGCGGTCGCGACGGCTCTGGCTGAGACCGCGCTCGCCGCGGGGCTGGCGCTGGCGGTATTCTCCTTCCTCCTCGTCGGCATGGGCGCCGGCGCGGCGGGCACCAACCTCCTCGTCCTGCTCGCCACCGGCGTCGAATCGAGCCGCCGCGGCGCGGCGGCGACCATCGTCTGGGTGATGATGATCGCGGGCTTCGCCGTCACGGCGCCGCTCGCAGGACACTTCCTCGATCCGTTCTCGGGCCTGCGGCTGGTCGCCGTCTCCGGCACCGTGTCGGCGATTGCCTTCGCGGTGGCGACGCTCGCCGTTTTCGGGCTCGAACCGCGGCGCCTGCCGTCGAGCGCACCCCAGACGCCCAGAAAACCGTTCCGTGCGGTGCTGGCGCAGGTGCTGGCGGAGCCCGCGGCGCGGCGCTTCACGCTGTTCATCTTCGTCTCGATGCTGGCCTACAGCGCGCAGGAACTGATCTTGGAGCCCTATGCCGGCCTCGTCTTCGCGATGACGCCCGGCGCCACCACCAAGCTCGCCGGGCTTCAGCACGGCGGCGTGCTCGCCGGCATGCTCTTTGTCGCCGGCATCACCGTCTTCATCGGTGGGCCCCTGCTCGGTTCGCTGAAGGTCTGGACGGCGGTCGGCTGCGGCCTCTCGGCGCTGGCGCTGGGGGCCATCGCCTTAGGCGGTCCGATCGGGCCCGATTTCCCGCTTCGGGCGGCGGTCGCTGCGCTCGGCTTCGGCAACGGCGTCTACGCGGTCGCCGCCATCGGCTCGATGATGGCGCTGGCCGGCCGCGGCGGCGAGGCCGAGCGCGGCACCCGCATGGGCGTGTGGGGCGCAGCGCAGGGCGTCGCCTTCGGCGCGGGCGGTTTCCTGGGAACGCTCGCGGTCGATCTGGCCCGCCTCGTCGCGACCGAGCCGGTCACCGCCTACGCCACGGTCTTCGCGGCCGAGGCCGTGCTGTTCATCGTCGCCCTGTTGATCGCCCTGCGGGTCGAGCACGCCTCCGTCGGGCGGCGCGCCAACCCGCTGGCGCAGGCGGCCTCCTTCCAGCTCCATCCCGGATTCGACGCGAGGTAGCCCCATGACCCACCACGGCGCTCCCGAGACCTTCGACGTCGTGGTGGTGGGCGGCGGTCCCGCGGGTGCCACCGCGGCGACCGATCTCGCCCGCGCCGGCCGCCGGGTGTTGCTCCTCGACCGGGCGGGCCGGATCAAGCCCTGCGGCGGCGCGATCCCGCCGCGCCTGATCCGCGACTTCGCGATCCCCGACGACCTGCTGCTCGCCCGCATCCGCAGCGCCCGGATGATCGCGCCGAGCGCGCGCCACGTGGACATGCCGGTGGGCGACGGCTTCGTCGGCATGGTCGACCGCGCCCAGTTCGATCCCTGGCTGCGCGACCGCGCCCGCCTTGCCGGTGCGGAGTGCCGCGACGGCCTGTTCGAGCGCATCTCTCGCGATGAGGGCGCGACGACGGTGCATTACCGGGCGGGCAAGGACGGGCCGGAGATCCAAGTGAAGGCCCGCCTCGTCATCGGCGCCGACGGGGCGGGCTCGCCGGTCGGGCGGGCGGAGATTCCGGGCCACGCCAAGATGCGGCAGGTCTTCGCCTATCACGAGATCGTCCGCAGCCCCCCGAGCGAGACCCACGACGGCACCCGCTGCGACGTCTACTACCAGGGCCGCCTCTCGCCGGACTTCTACGCCTGGATCTTCCCCCACGGCGACACGATGAGCATCGGCACCGGCAGCATGCGGAAAGGGTTCTCGCTGCGCTCGGCGATCCGCGACCTGCGCGCCTCCACCGGGCTCGATGCCTGCGAGACGGTGCGCCGCGAGGGCGCGCCGATCCCCTTGAAGCCCCTGAAGCGCTGGGACAATGGCCGCGACGTGCTGCTCGCGGGCGACGCGGCCGGCGTCGTCGCCCCGGCCTCGGGCGAGGGCATCTACTACGCCATGCTCGGCGGGCGGCTTTCGGCGGAGGCCGCCGAAAGCTTCCTCGCCACCGGCGACGCCAAGGCCCTGACCACGGCCCGCAAAAAGTTCATGCGGCTGCACGGGCGCGTGTTCTGGATCCTCGGGATGATGCAGTGGGTCTGGTACCGCAGCGACGGCCTGCGCGAGCGCTTCGTCGCGATCTGCAAGGACAAGGACGTCCAGCAACTCACTTGGGACGCCTACATGAACAAGGAATTGGTGCGAGCGAAGCCGGCTGCGCACGCAAAGATCTTCTTCAAGGATCTGGCGCACCTGTTCCGCTGGGTCTCGCCGTGACGGCCTGGCTCGCGGGCGATTGGGGGCCGGCCCTCGTCACCGCCTTCGCGGCGCTGATCGTCGCCGTGGCGGGCGGGATGGCGACCCGCACCGACGCTTGGTACTTCGCGCTCCGCGTCCCCGCCTGGAAGCCGCCGGACTGGGCCTTCGGTCCGATCTGGACGGTCATCATCGTTCTCACCGCCACCTCCGCGGTGCTCGCCTGGAACGCCGACCCGGACCCCGCCGCCCGCACCCGGCTGGTCGCGGCGTTCACGGTCAACAGCGTCCTCAACATCGCCTGGAGCTGGATCTTCTTCCGCCTCCGCCGGCCGGATTGGGCTTTGGCCGAAGTCGGCCTGCTCTGGCTCTCCATCGTCGCGCTGGCGCTCACCGCCGGCCACGCCTCGCTCCTCGCGGGCCTCCTGAACCTGCCCTACCTCGCCTGGGTCAGCATCGCGGCCTGCCTCAACCTCACCATCGTGCGGCTCAACCCGCCCGCAAGAGGCACGTGAGATGGCCGACCTGTTCGCGAGCGGGCGCATCGTCGACGTCATCGTCGCCCTGGTGGCGTTGGAGGCGCTGCTGCTCGTGGGCCTTCGACTGCGGTTCGGGCGAGGGCCCAAGCCCGCCGCGCTCCTCTCGAACCTCGCCTCGGGCGCCGCGCTGATGCTCGCGGTGCGGGCCGCGCTCACCGGCGCGGACTGGCCGATCGTGGCGACGTGGCTCCTTGCCGCGCTTTTCGCCCATCTCACGGAAATGATGATCAGATTTCGGTGATTCGCTGCCGTCTGATCGCGTGGGTGTGAGCGCGAGGACTGGAACAAGCGGGACCGTCTCGCGTTCCGAGCCCGTTCCTCGACTGAGAATAAGACCAAAGTGTCCGGGGCCGTCACTGATCGGGAGACCGGGTTTATGACACGACGCACCGCACGCGGCTCCGGATGGCTCGCGCTGGCTGCCCTGTTCACGGCCGCGCCGGCCCTGGCACAGGGGGGCGATGCGGATCTGATCAAGCGCGGCGAATACCTCGCGACGGCAGGCGATTGCGTCGCCTGCCACACGGCGCCCGGCGGCAAGCCCTATGCGGGCAATTACGGCCTCAACACCCCGATCGGCCTCATCATGACGCCGAACCTCACGCCCGATCCTGAGACCGGCATCGGCAAGTGGAGCTACGAGACCTTCGAGAAGGCGTTCCGCCACGGCATCGGCGACGAGGGCGAATACCTGTATCCGGCCTTCCCGTTCGGCTGGTACACCAAGGTGAGCGACGAGGACACCAAGGCGATCTTCGCCTTCCTCAAGTCGCTGGACCCGGTGAACGAGAAGCGGAAGGAGAGCCAGATCCCCTTCCCCTACAACATCCGCACCGCGCTGATCACGTGGCGCACCGCCTTCTTCACCGAGGCGCGCTTCAAGCCCGATCCGAACGTGAGCGAGGAGGTCAACCGCGGCGCCTACCTCGTCGAGGGCCTGGGCCATTGCGGCATGTGCCACAACGAGCGCAAGCTCGTCGGCAATTCGAGCCTCGCGGGCAAGCTGGGCGGCGGCGTCATCGACGGCTGGTACGCCCCCAACATCACGCCGGACGGCCATCAGGGCATCGGCGCGTGGTCGGACGCCGAGGTTGTGACCTACCTCAAGACCGGCACCGCGCCGGGCAACCGCCCCGGCGTCGCCGCGGGCCCGATGCGCCAGACCATCGAGGAATCGCTCTCCAAGATGACCGACGCCGACCTCAAGGCGATGGTCGCTTACCTGCGGACGGTTCCGGCCAAGCAGACCTACAAGGAGAAGGACCTCCAGGCCTTCAACCAGCCCGGCGCGCCGGGGGCCGACGTCTACCTCACCTACTGCTCGTCCTGCCACCGGCCGGACGGCAAGGGCGTCGAGGGCGCGATTCCGGCGCTCGCCGGCAACACCTCGGTCCAGTCGGAAGGGCCGCAGACGGTGCTGCGGGTGATCTACGGCGGCCTCGCGGGGCAGAACGGCTACGCGCCGATGCCGGCGATCGGGCAGGACATGACCGAGCAGCAGGTGAAGGACGTGACCGACTACGTCCGCAACGCATGGGGCAACAAGGCGCCGGTGATGAATTCCGGCAGCGCCGTCTCGGAGGCCAAGGCCGCGACGCAGTCCATGCTTGCCGGAACCGCCCCCTGCGACGCGATCGCGGACGAGGGGGTCAAGACGGCGATCGAGCAGAACGGCGTCGTCGCCGAACTGAAGGGCCTGACCGCCAACGACTTCATCCCGAAGCTCGCCACCATCGTGCCGAAGGTGAAGTCGGCCGCCTCCGGCGCCAAGGATGACGACATCGTCAACGGCCTCACCTCTGCCTATTGCCAGGCCGCCCGCGAGGAGCCCGGCGACGGCAAGTTGAGCTGGCCGGCCCGGATCGGCTCCTTCGCTAATCTCGCCTACAGCCAGATCAAACATCCGGAGAAGCAGGCGAGCGCGGTGCCCGGCCAACCGCCGGCAACCGGCGCAAGCCCAGTGAAGCAGCAATAGGCGTTTCCGGGGGCGGGGGAGGATCGCGCAAGCCGATTCCGCCCCCCACCGCAGCCGTAGGACGCTCAGCGATTCTCCGACCGCGGCGCGGTTGGCAGGACGGTCCTCGGCGGGATGCCGCCGAGGATCCGATGTGGCCGACATCCACCGGGCCGTCCGGCACGTCCCGCGCTTCTGGGCCGGCAGGTCCTCGTCTTCGCCGCCGGTCGGATAGCGGCCGGCGCGAACCGCCCGGGGCTCCCGCGCGTCAAGGGCGAGGGAGGGGGAGCCGAAGCGTGGATCCGGCGAGAATCAGCGCGAAAACTTCTTGTACTTCAGCTTCTTCGGGATGAGCGAATCGGTTCCGAGCCGACGCTTCTTGTCGGCCTCGTAATCCGAAAAGTTGCCCTCGAACCACTCGACGTGGCTGTCGCCCTCGAAGGCGAGGATGTGGGTCGCGATGCGGTTCAGGAACCAGCGATCGTGGCTGATGATCACCGCGCAGCCGGCATAATCCTCCAGGCCCTCTTCGAGCGCCCGCAGGGTCTCCATGTCGAGGTCGTTGGTCGGCTCGTCCAGCAGCAGGACGTTGCCGCCCTTGCGCAAGGTCGCGGCCAGATGCACGCGGTTGCGCTCGCCGCCCGAGAGCACGCCGACCTTCTTCTGCTGGTCGCCGCCCTTGAAGGCGAAGGCCGCGCAATAGGCGCGGGAATTGATCTCGCGCTTGTTGAAGTACAGGATGTCGTTGCCGCCGGAGATTTCCTGCCACACGGTCGAGTTCGGATCGAGCGCGTCGCGCGACTGATCGACATAGCCGAGATGCACGCTCTCGCCGATGGCGATCGAACCGGCATCGGGCTCCTCGTTGCCGGTGATCATCTTGAACAGGGTGGTCTTGCCGGCCCCGTTCGGGCCGATGACGCCGACGATGCCGCCCGGCGGCAGCTTGAACGACAGGTCCTCGATCAGCAGGCGGTCGCCGTAGGCCTTGTTCAGGTTCTTGAACTCGATGACGTTCTGGCCGAGCCGCTCGGTGATCGGGATGACGATCTGCGCTGTGGCGTCGACCTTCTGCTGCTGCTTGGCGACCAGTTCCTCGTAGCGGGTGATGCGCGCCTTCGACTTGGACTGGCGGGCCTTCGGCGAGGCCGAGATCCACTCCTGCTCGCGGGCGATGGAGCGCTGGCGGGCCATGTCCTCGCGGCCCTCCTGCGCCAGGCGCTTCTGCTTCTGCACCAGCCAGGACGAGTAGTTGCCCTCGTAGGGGATGCCCTTGCCGCGGTCGAGTTCGAGGATCCAGCTCGTCACATTGTCGAGGAAGTAGCGGTCGTGGGTCACGATCAGGATCGCGCCGGGGTATTGGCGCAGGTGGCCTTCGAGCCAGTTCACCGTCTCGGCGTCGAGGTGGTTGGTCGGCTCGTCGAGGAGCAGCAGTTCCGGCTCCCACAGGAGGAGCTTGCACAGCGCGACACGGCGGCGCTCGCCGCCCGAGAGCGTGGCGACGGGCTGCTCGTCGCTCGGGCAGCCCATGGCCTCCATGGCCTGATCGACCTTGGAATCGAGCTCCCAGAGGTTGCCCGCCTCGATCTTGTCCTGGAGCGCGGTCATCTCGTCCGCGGTCTCCTCGGAATAGTTCATGGCGAGTTCGTTGTAGCGGTCGAGCAGGGCCTGCTTCTCGGCCACGCCCTCCATCACGTTCTCGCGCACCGACTTGTCCGGATCGAGATGCGGCTCCTGCGGCAGGTAGCCGACGCGTGCGCCCTGCGCGACCCAGCCGTCGCCGGTGAAGTCCTTGTCGATGCCGGCCATGATCTTGAGCAGCGTCGACTTGCCCGATCCGTTGATACCCAGCACGCCGATCTTGGCGTCGGGGTAGAACGACAGGTTGACGTTATCCAGGACCTTCTTGCCGCCCTGGTAGGTCTTGTTGAGACCCCGCATGTGGTAGATGAAGTCGCGGGCCATGTGCGCTCGTCCTTGGAAAGAGGGGCCGTGCCGGCCGGGCCGGATTTCAGCGGATGCGCGCCGTCCCGCGCGGGGCCGGCCCCGGTTCAGGGCTGCCGCGCGAGTGCCGTCCGCTCACGGGTGAAGAATTTGCTGACCGAGTATCAGGGCCGCCGGGCAGGAGCAAGGACGGGGCTCAGGCGAAGGGGTTTTGGACTTTTTCCGCGGCCTCCGGCTCCTCAGCCACCTGCTCGGGCAAGTCCTCGCCTTCCAGCGCCGTCACGATGGCGTCGAGGGTCGCCTTCAGATCGCGCGTGCGTCGCAGTCCCTCGCGGTCACGGGTGATGTCGAGGGTGCCGTGCAGCGCGATGCGCGACGTGCCGTTCTCGAACGAGAGGTCGGCGATGGTTCGCACCGAGGAATCGTCGGCGAAAGGCGTGAAGGCGGGGTCGGTCTTGCGGCGGGTCATCGAGCCTCCGGCATTCAAAAAATTGCCCGCATCAGTTCGCGCCAGAGGCGCTTGAGCACGTCGTGGGCCAGCTGTCGAAAGAAGTCGCCCCAGGACTCGCCCCGCACCTCGTCGCGGGAGAACTCGCGTGGCTCGGGCAGGTCCATGGCCTTGGCCTTGGCGGCGTCGGGGAGAGCGGGGAACACGTCGATCCCGGCCGTGTCGCGCAATGTCGCGAGCGAGACCGCCTTCCAATCGCCCCCGGCCTCGTTCGGCGCCAGATAGGCCCCGGCCTCGCCGGAGCGCGGATCGTAGATCGCCTTGAACAATTGCGTCGGCACCAGCACCCGGCCCTTGATCGAGCCGACCGAGCGGCCGGAGAAGACCGGGCCGGTGACGACGAAGAGTTCGCCGCGCTCGGAGGCCAGCCGCCGCACGCTCTCCTCGATGCCGGCCCACAGACTGCGGTTCACGGTGCGGTTCTGCGGCACGATGTTGGCGAGACTGAAGGACTGCGCCTGGGCCGCCTCGCTCGGCATGTCGCCGGCGGGCGCGAGGTGGCCGCGGTCGAACCCGCTATGGACGTAGTCCGACAGGCTGGCGCGGTCGTCCGCGGGCAGGCGGTCCTCGTCGTGGAACGCGTCGTCGCGCTCGACCCGGCGGGCCGCGGAGACGCTGGCGCGGGTCAGACGTTCGGCGGCGTAGAGCGGCGTGCGCGCGACGCCGGAATGCAGCACCGCGAAGGCGTCGAAGCAGAGCGGCACGGTGCGCTCTTCGAGCTTCGGATTGGTCAGGACCGGGGCGCGCCCGTCGGCGAACAGGGCCGGGCAGGCGGGTGCCGTGTCGGCGAGCGAAAGGCTTGGCCAAAGGGCCAGCATCGCGACGACGGCGAGGGGGAGGAAGGGCATCGGGGCCAGCGCTAGAAGCAGACCCGGACCCGGCGGGGCCCGGACGGGGTGTAGCGCCAGCGGATGCCGCAGGGGCGGCCGAGTGCCCCGCGGTAGGTGCCGTCGAACGGCCGCACGTCCCGATCCGGCGGCCCCGGCGGGCGGCGGCAGCGGACGGGCCACGCGCAGTCGCTCGGGCGGACGCTCCGGGAGCGGCCGGCATCCGCGGCGGCGGCCGGCGCGGCGGTCGCGATCAGAGCCGCGAGCACCAGGATCGGGAGCGAGAAAACGGGAATCATCGTGCCGGAGATCGCCTGTGCGGGGCGGCACGATGTTGATCGAACCGCTCGAACTCCATACTTGGAGCCCATCGTTGCGCGAAACAGGCGGCGTCCCTTAACTCTGAGGGCAGGCGGGATGCACGAATCCTGCGAATGCTTGGGCGCTGTTGCAGTCGGATCATGGCATCCTGTGACGGGATCGCGTTAGGGTGCCTGTTCGAATGTCTTCCAAACTGCGGGTACGCAGTGGCGGGGATGCGCAGGATTGGGATGGAGCGGTTCTCGATCCGGGTGCGACGCGAGACGCGCCGCCCGGTCGGCAGGGCCGCCGCGAGAGATGGGTGACGACTTTGGCACTAGCGGACACGACGATCCTCGAGGGTCTTGAGACGCCCGACCGGCTGCGGCTTCTGCCCGAGAGCAAGCTCCAAGACGTGGCGGACGCCGTGCGCGCCGAGATGATCGACGCCGTCTCGGTCACCGGCGGCCATCTCGGCTCGGGGCTGGGCGTGGTCGAACTGACGGTGGCGCTCCACCACGTGTTCGACACCCCCGACGACCGCATCGTCTGGGATGTCGGCCACCAGTGCTATCCGCACAAGATCCTCACCGGACGGCGCGACCGCATCCGCACGCTGCGGCAGGGCGGCGGCTTGTCCGGCTTCACCAAGCGCTCGGAGAGCGAATACGACCCGTTCGGCGCGGCGCATTCCTCGACCTCGATCTCGGCCGCGCTCGGCATGGCGGTCGGCCGCGACCTCGCCGAGGCCGACGCCAAGGCGAAGGGTGCCGAACCGCCCAAGCGCCGCAACATGGTGGCGGTGATCGGCGACGGCTCGATGTCGGCGGGCATGGCCTACGAGGCGATGAACAATGCCGGCGCGCTCCACTCGCGCCTGATCGTCATCCTCAACGACAACGACATGTCGATCGCGCCCCCCGTCGGCGCGATGTCGGCCTACCTCGCGCGGCTGGCGTCGGGCGGCACCTACCGGGGCCTGCGCGAGACCGCCAAGCAGCTCGGCAAGCTCCTGCCCAAGGCCCTTTACGAGCGCGCCGTGCGCGCCGAGGAATACGCCCGCTCGCTCGTGGTCGGCGGCGGCACGATGTTCGAGGAGATGGGGTTTTACTACGTCGGCCCCGTCGACGGGCACAACCTCGATCATCTGCTGCCGGTGCTGAAGAACGTCCGCGACAGCGACCAGGGCCCGATCCTGCTCCACGTGGTGACGCAGAAGGGCAAGGGCTACGGCCCGGCGGAGGCCTCCGCCGACCGTTATCACGGCGTCGTCAAGTTCGACGTGGTGTCGGGCGTGCAGGCCAAGGCCAAGGCGAACGCCCCGGCCTATACCCGCGTGTTCGGCGAGAGCCTGATCAAGGCCGCCGACGCCGATCCGAAGGTGGTGGCCATCACCGCCGCCATGCCCGGCGGCACCGGCATCGACCTGTTCGGCAAGGCGCACCCGGACAAGACCTTCGATGTCGGCATCGCCGAGCAGCACGCGGTGACGTTCGCGGGCGGCCTCGCGACGGAAGGCTACAAGCCGTTCGTGGCGATCTACTCGACCTTCCTGCAGCGGGCCTACGATCAGGTCGTGCACGACATCGCCTTGCAGAACCTGCCCGTCCGCTTCTGCCTCGACCGGGCCGGTCTGGTGGGCGCGGACGGCGCGACCCATGCGGGCGCCTTCGACCTCGCCTATCTCTGCTGCCTGCCGAACATGACGGTGATGGCGGCGGCCGACGAGGCCGAGCTGGTGCACATGGTGGCGACCGCGCATGCGCACGACAGCGGCCCGATCGCGCTCCGCTATCCGCGCGGCGAGGGCGTCGGCCTCGAGCTGCCGGAGAAGGGCGAGCCTCTCGCCATCGGCCGGGGCCGGGTGGTGCGCCGGCCCGAGGGGGCGCGGGTGGCGCTTCTCTCGCTCGGCACGCGCCTGTCGGAGGCGTTGAAGGCGGCCGACGCCCTGGAGGCCGAGGGCGTGGCGGTGACGGTGGCGGACGCCCGCTTCGCCAAGCCGCTCGATGCGGAGCTGGTGGTCGATCTGGCGAACCACCACGAGGTTCTGGTGACGGTCGAGGAGGGCTCGGTCGGCGGGTTCGGGGCGATGGTGCTGCACCTGCTCGCCGAACGCGGCGTGCTGGACGCGGGCCGGGTGCGCGTGCGGACGCTCACGCTTCCGGACGCCTATCAGGACCACGACAAGCCGGAGAAGATGTACGCGCAGGCCGGGCTCGATGCCGAGGGCATCCTCAAGGCCGTGCGCTCGGCGCTCCCCGAGCAGAAGAAGGGCAGCCGCACGGGCCGTCTCCGGCTGGCGTAAACGCCACCGTCATTCCGGGGCCGCGCAGCGGAACCCGGACCCGAAGGGGCGCGCTGGAGGCGTGCAATCCACCCGTGATGCGCGGCCTCACGAGGCGTCGCGGCCAGTCGTGGATTCCGGGTTCCGCTGCGCGGCCCCGGAATGACGGTCGCGATTGAGTGAGCAGGCGCGGAGCTTGCCGCCTTGCGCCATGAATGAGAGAAGCGCCGCACCGCCTCGGGCCTCCGAATCGGAGACTTGAGCGGGCGCGGCGCTTCCATTCGCCCCAACCTCCGCCGGCCGGCGGGCGCGGGCTCCCCGGTCGATCACGCGAGTACCATGACAGAGCCGACACGAAGCGGCCCGTTCGAGGTGGGGCCGGTGCTGATCACCGGTGCCAGCGGCTTCCTGGGCGCCGCCCTGGTGGACGTGTTTCGCGCCGCCGGTTTTTCCGTGCGCATCTCCGTGCGCGCCTCCTCGCCGCGCACCAACCTGACCTGGCCCGATGTCGAGATCGTCGAGGCCGACATGCGCGACCGGGCGGCGGTGGCCGCCGCCATGCGCGGACGGCGCTACCTGATCCACGCCGCGGCCGACTACCGGCTGTGGGCGCCGGACATGGAAGAGATCGTCCGTACCAATCGCGACGGCACCCGCATCCTCATGGAGGAGGCGCTCAAGGCCGGCGTCGAGCGGATCGTCTACACGTCGAGCGTCGCCACCATCAAACCGCACGACGACGGCACCCCCGCCGACGAGACCCGGCCGCTGACGCCGGAGACCGCCATCGGCGCCTACAAGCGCAGCAAGGTCGTGGCCGAGCGCGTCGTCGAGGAGATGGTGGCGCGCGACCGGTTGCCCGCCGTCATCGTGAACCCCTCGACGCCGATCGGCCCGCGCGACGTGAAGCCGACGCCGACCGGCCGCATCATCCTCGATGCCGCTCAAGGAAAAATCCCGGCCTTCGTCGATACCGGCCTCAACCTCGCCCACGTGGACGACGTGGCCGCGGGCCATCTGCTGGCGCTCCGCAAGGGACGCATCGGCGAGCGCTACATCCTCGGGGGCGAGGACGTGATGCTGGCGACCATGCTCGCCGACATCGCGGGCCTCGTCGGCCGCAAGGCGCCGACGACCAAGTTGCCCTACGCGGTGATCTACCCGATCGCCTTCCTCTCCGAGCAGATCGCCCGAGTGACCGGCAAGGCGCCGCTCGCGACGATCGACGGCGTGCGGATGTCGAAATACCGGATGTTCTTCTCCGACGCGAAAGCCCGCGCCGAACTCGGCTACACCGCACGGCCCTACCGCGAGGGGCTGTCGGACGCGATTTCCTGGTTCGGCCGAGCGGGGTACATGCGATGAGCGCCGGCCTTCAGACCGCCACCGACGCCCGCACCGGCAAGGGCGAGCGCGACGAGAATTTCCCGGTCGCCTCGCACCTGATCCACCCGAAGAACCGCGGCGCGATCCTCGCTTTCTACAACTATGTCCGCGCGGGCGACGACGTCGCCGACCACACCGGGCTGTCGCCCGAGCGCAAGATCGAACTCTTGGACGCACTCGCCGACGCGCTCACCGGCAAGGGCGGCTCGGACCCCTCGGTCGAGCCGCTCAAGCGCGAGCTGGCGTCCCACCGCCTTCCGCCGACCCACGCGCTCGAACTCCTCGACGCCTTCCGCATGGATGCGCGCAAGGACCGCTACGCCGATTGGGACGAGTTGATCCACTATTGCCGCTATTCGGCGATGCCGGTGGGGCGCTTCGTCCTCGACGTGCACGGCGAGGACCCGGCGTGCGTGTGGCCGACCTCGGATGCGATCTGCGCCGCGCTTCAGGTGCTCAACCACCTGCAGGATTGCGGCAAGGATTTCCGCAATCTGAACCGCGTCTACATCCCGCTCGACACCATGGCGCGCCACGGCGCCGACGTGTCGATGCTCGGGCGCGACAAGGCCACGCCCGAGCTACTCGCCGTGATCCGCGAACTCGCGCAGCGCACCCTCGACCTCTTGGAGGAGGGCAAGCCGCTGCCCGGCCTCATAGACGATCTGCGCCTGAGCCTGGAGATCGCCGCGATCCACCGGCTCGCCGTCGTCCTGACCAAGGGCCTGCTGACCCGCGATCCGCTTTCCGAAAAAGTCCATCACGGCAAGGCCGGCTTCGCGCTGACCGCGCTCGGCGGCATCGCGGTCACGCTCCTGCGCCGCCCCTTCCGGCCCCGCGCCGCCAAAACGAGAGCCGGACGATGAGTGCCGCCGCGACCACGATGCAGGCCGCGACCGGCCCGGCGCTCCCGGCGGCGGGCTCGTCGTTCTACACCGCCATGCGGCTGCTCCCGAAGGAGCGGCGCGAGGCGATGTACGCCGTCTACGCCTTCTGCCGCGCGGTGGACGACGTCGCCGACGACGGCGGCCCGCGCGACCTGCGCGCGGCCGAACTCGACAGCTGGCGCGCCGATATCGACGCGCTCTATGCCGGCCATCCGCCTCAACGCGTGCGCCCACTGGTCGAGCCGGTGCGCCGCTTCGGCCTGAAGCGCGACGACTTCATCGCCGTCATCGACGGCATGGCGATGGACGCGGCCGAGGACATCGTCGCCCCCACGGAGGCGACGCTCGACCTCTATTGCGACCGGGTCGCGAGCGCGGTCGGGCGGCTGTCCGTGCGCATCTTCGGCATGCCGGAGGAGGCGGGCGTCAAGCTCGCGTGGCACCAGGGCCGGGCGCTCCAGCTCACCAACATCCTGCGCGACATCGACGAGGACGCGACGCGCGGGCGCCTCTACCTGCCGATGGAGAAGTTCCACAGGATCGGCCTGATGAACCCGACGCCGGAGACGGCGCTGGCGCATCCGCGCCTCGGCGAGGTCTGCGCGGCCGTGGCCGCGGAGGCGCAAGAGCATTACCGCCAGACCTGGGCGGTCATCGAGCGCAGCCCGCGTCGCGCCACCAAGGCGGCCCGCCTGATGGCCGCGGCCTACCGGCTCTATCTCGACGCCGTGATCCGCCGCGGCTGGGCGCCCCCGCGCCAGCGGGTGAAGCCGGGCAAGCTGTCCCTCCTCCTCGTCGCCTTGCGCCACGGGATCGTGTGATGACGGGCACCGTTCACGTCGTCGGCGCCGGCCTTGCCGGTCTCTCGGCGGCCGTCTCGCTCGCCGAGGCCGGCACCCCTGTCGTGCTGCACGAGGCCGCCAAGCAGGCGGGCGGGCGCTGCCGCTCGTATTACGACCCGGCGCTCGGGCTCACCATCGACAACGGCAACCACCTGCTCTTGTCGGGCAACCGCTCGACCCTCGACTTCATGCAGCGGATCGGCGCGCCCGCCGACGCGCTGACCGGCCCGGACGAGGCCGCCTTCCCGTTCGCGGACCTGCGCACCGGCGAGCGCTGGACCCTGCGCCCGAATCCCGGCCGCCTGCCGTGGTGGGTGCTGCGCGCCGGGCGCCGTGTGCCGGGCACCCGCGCCCGCGATTATCTCGCGCCGCTCTCGCTGATGATGGCGGCCTCCGGCAGCGCGCCGGGCAAGAGCGGCACCATCGGCGAGAAGATGGCCTGCGAGGGCCCGCTCTACGACCGGCTGTGGCATCCGGTGCTGCTCGCGGCGCTGAACACCGATCCGCGCGAGAGCGATGTGGGGCTGGCCGCCACGATCCTGCGCGAGACGCTCGGCGCGGGCGGGCGCGCCTGCCGCCCGCTGGTGGCGGTCGAGGGCCTGTCCACCGCCTTCGTCGATCCGGCGATTCGCTTCCTGACGGAGCGCGGCGCCGAGATCCGCTACGGTCGCCGTCTGCGCGCGGTCAGCCTCGGGCCGAATCGCGTCGAGCGCCTCGACTTCACCGACGAGCCGACCGTGATCGGCCCGGACGATTCGGTGGTGCTGGCCCTGCCACCGTGGGTGATCGAGGACCTGCTGCCCGGCACGCCGACCCCCAAAGCGTTCCGATCCATCGTCAACGCGCATTTCGCGGTCCGCCCGCCCGAGGGCGCGCCGCTGCTGCTCGGCGTCGTCGGCGGTCTCACCGAGTGGCTGTTCGCCTATCCGGACCGCTTCTCGGTCACCATCAGCGGGGCCGATCGGCTGCTCGATGCGCCCCGCGAGGAGCTGGCCCGACAAATCTGGCTTGAGATCGCGGAACTCAATGGGGTAGCACGGGAATTGCCTAGCTGGCAGATCGTCAAGGAGAAGCGGGCGACCTTCGCGGCCACGCCCGCCGAGGCCGCGCGGCGCGCAAGCGCCGCGACGCGCATTCCGAATCTCGTTCTGGCGGGTGATTGGACGGAGACGGGCCTGCCCTCGACCATCGAGGGTGCGGTCCGCTCTGGGACGAACGCCGCGCTCGCATTGTCCCGCAACGGGATGTGCGGGCGGGCACAGGCACAGGGAGTCGCTTGAAGCATGACCACGGCATCACGACAGTCCGGAGAGGCGACGGCGATGCGCGAGGCGGCAGGCAAGGTCGAGCAACTGCACCGTCCGAAGACGCGCGACGTGTCGCTCGCCGACGTGGAGCGCGGCGTGCAGGACGCCACCCGCGCGCTCACGGCCATGACGCAGTCCGACGGTCACATCTGCTTCGAGCTGGAGGCGGATGCGACGATCCCCTCCGAGTACATCCTGTTCCACCACTTCCGCGCGACCGTGCCGCGGGACGGGCTGGAGGCCAAGATCGGCAACTACCTGCGGCGCACGCAGTCGAAGGCGCATGGCGGCTGGGCGCTCGTCCATGACGGGCCGTTCGACATCAGCGCGACGGTGAAGGCCTATTTCGCCCTCAAGATGATCGGCGACGACATCGAGGCCGCCCACATGCGCGCGGCCCGCAAGGCGATCCTCCAGCGCGGGGGCGCGGCCAACGCCAACGTCTTCACCCGCATCCTGCTGGCGCTCTACGGCGAGGTGCCGTGGCGCGCCGTGCCGGTGATGCCGGTGGAGGTGATGCACCTGCCAAAGTGGTTCCCGTTCCACCTCGACAAGGTGTCGTACTGGGCCCGCTGCACCATGGTGCCGCTCTTCGTCATCCAGGCGAAGAAGCCGCGGGCCATCAACCCGCGCGGCATCGGCGTGGCCGAATTGTTCGTCACCCCGCCCGAATCGGTGCGCACCTGGCCGGGCTCGCCGCACGCCACCTGGCCGTGGACGCCGATCTTCGGCGCGATCGACCGCGTGCTGCAGCGGACGCAGGACAAATTCCCCAAGGGCATCCGCCAGCGCGCCATCGACAAGGCCGTGGCCTGGACCAGCGAGCGCCTGAACGGCGAGGACGGGCTCGGCGCCATTTTCCCGGCCATGGTCAACTCGGTGCTGATGTACGAGGTGCTGGGCTATCCGCCGGATCATCCGCAGGTGAAGATCGCCCTGGAGGCGATCGAGAAGCTTGTGGCCGAGAAGGACGACGAGGCCTACGTTCAGCCCTGCCTCTCCCCGGTCTGGGACACGGCGCTGAACAGCCATGCCATGCTCGAGGCCGGCGGCGCCCAGGCCGAGGCCAACGCCCGCGCGGGCCTCGATTGGCTCAAGCCCCTTCAGGTGCTCGACATCAAGGGCGACTGGGCCGAGACCAAGCCGAACGTGCGCCCCGGCGGCTGGGCGTTCCAGTACGCCAACCCGCACTATCCCGATCTCGACGACACCGCCGTCGTCGTGATGGCCATGGACCGCGCCATGCGCCAGCACGGGCTGGTGAGCGACATGCCGGACTATTCCAACGCCATCGCCCGCGCCCGCGAATGGGTCGAGGGCCTGCAGAGCGCCGATGGCGGCTGGGCGGCGTTCGATGCCGACAACAACCATCACTACCTCAACCACATCCCGTTCTCGGATCACGGCGCGCTGCTCGATCCGCCGACCGCGGATGTCACCGCCCGCGTCGTCTCGATGCTGTCGCAGCTCGGCGAGACCCGCGCGACGAGCCGCGCGCTGGACCGCGGCGTCACCTACCTGCTCAACGACCAGGAGAAGGACGGGAGCTGGTACGGCCGCTGGGGCATGAACTTCATCTACGGCACGTGGTCGGTGCTCTGCGCGCTGAACGCCGCGGGCGTCGATCCGCAGTCGCCCGAGATCCGCAAGGCCGTGGCGTGGCTGATCCGCATCCAGAACCCGGATGGCGGCTGGGGCGAGGACGCCTCGTCCTACAAGCTCAACCCCGAATTCGAGCCGGGCTACTCCACTGCCTCGCAGACCGCCTGGGCGCTGCTCGCCCTCATGGCGGCGGGAGAGGTCGACGATCCGGCCGTGGCGCGGGGCGTCAACTACCTGCTGCGCACGCAAGGTGGCGACGGGCTGTGGAGCGAGGAGCGCTACACGGCCACCGGCTTCCCGCGGGTGTTCTACCTCCGCTACCACGGCTATCCGAAGTTCTTCCCCCTCTGGGCCATGGCGCGCTTCCGCAATTTGAAGCGGGGGAACAGCCGCGAAGTGCAGTTCGGGATGTAAGCGCGACGTTTTCTTCCCTCCCCCTTGCGGGGAGGGATCGAGGGTGGGGGTCGTGCAGGCGGCACCGCTGCGTTTCCTCCTGAGCCACCCCCACCTCCAACTCCTCCCCGCAAGGGGGAGGAGAGACCGTCGCCACGCATGATCCCCTGGGAACACCTCGACACCGCCCCGATCCCCGGCGAAGCCGGCACGCTGCGGCTGATGCGGCGGGGGACCGAGTTCTCGATCCAGCTCGACCGCACCGAACTCATGAACAGCCGCCTCTTCGGCTCGGAGGAGGCGCTGGCCCGGCTCGCCGCCGAGCGGGTTGCAGGCGTCGCCGCGCCGCGGGTGCTGATCGGCGGCTACGGCATGGGCTTTACGCTCCGCGCGGCGCTCGACCATTTGCCGCCCAAAGCTACGATCACCGTCGCCGAGATCGTGCCGGCGGTGCTGGAATGGGCCCGCGGGCCGATGGCGGAACTGACCGGCGGAAGCCTCGACGATCCCCGCGTCACGATCCGCGCGGCCGACGTGGCGGCTTTGATCCGCGAGCGGGTGAACGCCTACGACGCGATCCTCCTCGACGTCGACAACGGCCCCGACGGCCTTACCCGCGCGGCCAACGACTGTCTCTACGACACTGCCGGCCTCGCGGCCGCCAGCGCGGCGCTTCGCCCCGGCGGCGTGCTGGCGGTGTGGTCGGCCCATCCCGACGCGGCCTTCACCCGGCGGCTCGGGCAGGCGTGGTTCACGGTCGAGGAAGTGGCCACGCGGGCGCGGGGCAAGCGCGGGGCGCGGCACGTGATCTGGTTGGCCGGGAAGCCCTGATCAATCGCGACGGCAAAAACCCTCCCCCCTCCGCGGGGGAGGGTGGCCCCCGAAGGGGGTCGGGTGAGGGGAACGACGTTTCCAGAGAATTCGCGTCGAGGGCGGCCAAGCGGAACCGTGGTTCCCCTCTCCCGTCCGCTCCGCGGACACCCTCCCCCGCAGAGGGGGGAGGGTTTGGGCGCTTTACGCCCCCCGGCGCGCCATCAACTGCTCGATCAGCGTCGCGCCGGTCTCGAGCGCCGCCAACTCTTCCGCCACCGCCGCCACCGTCTCGGCGATCTGTTCCGGCGTGTGCTCGGAGGTCATGAAGAAGCGCAACCGCGACGAACGCTCCGGCACGGCCGGGTGGATGATCGGCTGGACGTTGATGCCGCGCTTGAACAGGCGGTCGGAGAGCGTCACGGCTTTGAGCGAATCGCCGACGATGACCGGGATCACCGCGAGGCCCAGGCTCGTGCCGGTGTTGAGGCCGCGCTTCCTGGCCGCCGTCAGGAACAGCCCGCCGTTGCGGCGCAGGCGCTCGACGCGCTCGGGCTCGGCATGCATCACCGAGAGGGCGGCCTCGGCGGCGGCGGCGAGCGGCGGGGACATGCCGACGCTGTAGAGGAAGCCGCCCGCGGTGCATTTCAGGTACTCGATCAGCACCCCCGGCCCGCAGACATAGCCGCCGCAGGACGAGAGCGCCTTCGACAGCGTGCCCATCCAGATATCGACGTCGGAGGCCTCGACGCCGCAATGCTCGTGCAGGCCGGCCCCCGTGCGGCCGAGCACGCCGAGGCCGTGGGCGTCGTCCACCATCAGCCAGCAATCGTAGCGGCGCTTCAGTTCGACGAAGGCGGCCAGATCCGGCGCGTCGCCGTCCATGCTGTAGAGCCCCTCGACCACGATCAGCGCCCGGCGATGTTCGTGGCGCGTCGCCTCCAGGAGCTTTTCCAGGGCGGCCGGGTCGTTGTGGGCGAAGGAGCGGCGTTGCGCCCCGGAGAGCTGCGCGCCCGTGACCACGCTGTTGTGGATCAGCGCATCGTGAAAGATCACGTCCGCCGGCTCCAGCATGGCGCCGATGGCGGTGACGTTGGTGGCGTGCCCGCTCACCATGATGACGCAGGCTTCCGTGCCGTAATGCGAGGCCAGCGCCCGCTCCAGCTTGAGATGGACCGGCCGCTCGCCCGCCACCAGCCGGCTCGCCGAGGCCGAGGTGCCGAACGCCTCGATCGCCTTGCGCGCCGCCCCGCTCACGGCCGGGTGCCCGTTGAGGCCGAGATAGTCGTAGGACGAGTAGTTGGCCAACGCCTTGCCGTCGATCCGCGTGGTCGCCGCCGCGCGGGTCTCGTGGACGCGGAAGAACGGGTTGTTCAGCCCGATCAGGTCGGCGGCCGAGCGCTGGAGCTTCAGCTCGCGGTAGCCCGTCAGCTTCTCGAAGCTCTGGTGTTCGGAGCGGGCGGGCGCGCGCGTCTCCGCCGCCGGCTCGGGGCGCGCGGCGTTGGCGCGGCCGAGCCGGTTGGTGACGAAGCCGGCGAGCGCGGCGCGCCCGTCCTGCGGGCGCGACGACTGGGTCATGGCAGGATCTCTTTGATGTCCGCGACGTTCCGCTCGACCAGCTCGTTGAACGGCACCAGGGTCGCGGCGTCCAGATTGCTGACGTGCTTCGAGGAGAGGCTGAGCGTCACACCCGCCGCCTCGTCCACCGGGGCGGCGACCGCCTGGATCAGCGTCTCGGTCAGTTCGTTGACGGTGAGGCCGGACGAAATGCCCGCGGGCGGCGCGTCGAGGGCGAAGCGCTCCTGCAGGCTGGCGCCGAGTTCGACGCCCATCAGCGAATCGAGGCCGATCTCGGAGAGCTGGCGCACGCGGCTGATGTCGTCCTTGGGCAGGCGCAGGATGCGGGCGATGTCCTCGACGATGGCGTCGGCGACGACTTTCCGAACCGCGTCGATGTCCGTGCTCCGCAGGAGCGCCCCGATGTTGATCGCGGTGACGGCGCCGGATTCCGCCTGCTGGTCGGTGCCGAGGCTGCCGTAGCTCGGCGAGCGGAGCGTCGCGAGACGCTCACGCGCCTTGCCCCAGTGCATGGCGGCAATCGCGATCACGCCCTCGTCGGCGTCAGGGCCCTGGCCCTCCAGCGCCTCGGCCATCAGGTCGAGGCAGCGGCGGGCCTCCATCGGCGTGACGCCAACGCGGGAGGCGAGCGTGTCCATCACGCCCTTGTTGCGGGCGAGCACGCCGACATCGCCGATGGCACCCCAGGCGACCGCGAGCGCGGGCAGGCCGAGCTTGCGCCGCTGGCGGGCCAGCCCCTCCATGAAGCCGTTGGCGGCGACATACGAGCCCTGGCCCGGATTGCCGATGAAGGTCGTGGCCGAGGAGAACAGCACGAAGTAGTCGAGCGCCCGGCCGCGGGTGGCGGCGTCGAGATGGGTCGCGCCGATCACCTTCGGGGCGATGACCGTGTCGAGCGTATCCGGCTCGATCGCCGCGATCAGGCCGTCCTGAAGCACCATCGCGCCGTGGATCACGCCGGCCAGCTTTTCGCCGCCGGCCTCGATGCCGGCAATCAGCGCATCGACCGCCTTGCGGCTGGTGATGTCGCAGGCCTTCGTCTCGATGCGGACGCCGCGCGCGGCCAGCGCGGCGATGACTTCGCGGCCGTCATCGCTCGGCTTGCCCGAGCGGCCGACGAGCAGGATGCGGGTGGCGCCGCGATCGGCGAGCCAGCGGGCCGCCTCGATGCCGAAGCCGCCGAGGCCCCCGGTGACGAGGTGGACGCCCTCCTGGCTCACCGTGAAGGCGTTGCGCCGGATGCGGGCGACGCTGCCCGGAGCGGGCGGCGTCACCACGATCTTCCCGACATGCCCCGATTGCTGCATCAGCCGGAACGCGTCCGAGGTCTCCTCGGCGGCAAACGGCTGGTAGGGCAGGGGACGCAGGCCCCCGTCGGCGAAGAGCGCCATGACCTCGCGGAACATCCGCGCGCCGTCCTCGCCCTGGTGCTGGAGCACCTGATCGAGATCGACGCCGAAATACGAGAGGTTCCGGCGGAACGGGCGCAGGCCGATATGGGTGTTGGCGACGTAGTCGCGCTTGCCCAACTCGACGAAGCGGCCGAACGGACGCAGGCAGTTGAGCGAGCGCTCCATCATCTCGCCGAACAGCGAGTTGAGCACCACGTCGACGCCGTCGCCGGTGATGCGGCGGACATCGTCCACGAAGGCGAGCGAACGGGAATCGAGCACGTGCTCGGCGCCCAGAGCCTCGACCAGGGCGCGCTTTTCCCGCGAGCCGGCGGTCGCGATGACGCGGGCGCCCTTCCATTGGGCGATCTGGAGCGCGGCGAGGCCCACGCCGCCCGCGCCGCCATGGACCAGCAGCCACTCGCCCTTGCGCAGGCGGGCGCAGGTCACGAGCGCGTAGTACGCGGTGAGGAAGGCGACCGGCACGGTGGCCGCGGCGGACGGATCGAGCCCCTCCGGCATCGGCGCCACGACCATCTCGGGCACGACCACGTGGGTGGCGAAGCCCGATTGCGCGAAGGCGACGACCGGATCGCCCACCTTGAAATCGACCACGCCGGGGCCGATGGCGGCGATGCGGCCGGAGACTTCGAGGCCGAGCCGCGGGCCGGCGAAGCCGTCCTCCAGGATTTCCTCCGGGAGCATAGAGAGCGCCCAGAGCACGTCGCGGAAGTTGAGGCCGGTGGCCGCGACCGCGATTTCGACCTCGCCCGCGCCGGGGGCGGCGCGCTCCGCCGGCCCCCAGACCATCTCGTTGAGGCCCCCCGTATTGGAGCGCTCCAGTCGCGCCGCCGGCGCGGCCTCGCCGCCCATGCCCGCGGCGCGGCCGGGGTGGAAGCGGACGACGCGGGTGGCGTCGGCGTCGAGCACGACCTCGGTTTCGGCCGTGCCGGACAGGATCAACGCGCGCAGGCGCTCGGCGGCGAGCTTCGAGGACAGGGCCGGGGCGAGATCGACCCGGCGGATGTCGAGGTTGGCCGCCTCGTTGGCGAGCGTGCGGCTGAAGGCCCAGACGCCGGCCTCGACGGCCGCACTCTCGCCGCCCGCGTCGCGGGTCGCGCCGGGGGCGATCACCCAGAGCCGGGTCTGGCGGTTGCCGAGATGCTCGGCACAGCGCTTGAGGCTGAGGCAGCGGTCGCGCAGGCGCGCGGCGGCCTCGCCCTCGGATGCATTTTCCTGCGCGAAGGCGCCGGCCAGGAACACCACGGTGTCGGGGGTCTCGCGCTCCAGCTCCCGCAGCGACTGCTCGGAATCGAGGATGATCGAGACGTGGACGCCGCTGGCGATCAGCAGGGTCGCCAGCGACGAGGCGGTCTCGGCCCCGAACGTGTCGTCCGAGCCGACGACGAAGGCGAAGCTCTGGCCGTGGCCGGAGACCGGCCGGGCCGGGGCCTCGGCGACGAGGAGCAGGTCGCCGCCGTTGGCCGACGCCGCCCGGTCGGCGGAGACGCGCACGAGGCCGGTGGCGCTCAAGGCCCGCTGCCAGCCGGTCACGTCGGGCAGGCGCGAGAGCGGCTGATCGGGCACGATCTCCGAGAACCAGTCGGGACCTAAGCCGAAGACGAGGTCGCGGAACAGCGAGGCGCCGGGCTCGACGGCGATCAGCAGGCCGCCGGTGGCGAGCGCCGCGCCGATGCGGGCCGGCAGGCTCGGCTCGGCCCGGTGCAGCACGTCGCTGGCGAGCACGAGGTCGAAGGAATCGGCAGGCAGTTCCTCGGCCGATTCGATGACGGTGACGCGAGCGTGGAGGGCCAGCCGCGCGCGCTCGGCCAAGCGCCGGTCGGTCTCCAAGACGCTCAGGACGGCGCCGGTGTGCCGGGCGAAGGCGGCGGCGAGCGCCGAGAGCGGGCCGAAGCCGACTTGCAGGATGCGCAACGCCCGGTCACGGGGCAGACGCTCGCGACTGCGCTCGACGATGTCGGCGACCGTCGCGGCCGACGCCCGGGCGGTGGCGCTGCGCAGGTGGAACGCGTCGATGGCGGCGGGCGGCAGGCTCGCCGAGGCGACGGGCTCGCCCGCGAGCAGGCGGGCGACCAGCGCCGTGGTGTCGGCGAGCAGCACCAGTTCGGCGGACAGCTCCGGCTGGTCCGCCGCGATCCAGCGCATCGTCTCCTCGGGCGAGGGCAGGGTCACGTCCTGCCGGATGCGCCAGCGTCCGCCGTCGCGCCCGCAGGCGTCGTGGGTGGCAAGCCCACTGCTCTCCAGGGCGTAGAGGGCGTTGACCGCCCAGGGGCGAAGCGAGGCGGGCAGGCGCGGATCGGCGAGATCGACCGTGCCGTTGCGGCTCAGGCCCTCCGTGAGGCGGTAGGCGAGCGCGGTCGCCCAGCCCTCCAGCAGGAGGTGGCCGGGGCCGAGTTCGGCATCGTTGCGGGCGGTGGCGCCCGCGAGCGCCGGGCGCAGGCGCTCGGCCAGGGCCGGGCGGCGCTCCAGCGGCAGGGCGGTCGGTTCGGTGGCGAGTTCGCGGACCTGCGCGATGGCGAAGGCATCGAGGTCGCTGCCGGACTTGGCGCGCAGGGCCTGGAACCGGCCCTCGCGGATGGTGGCGATCACCGCGCCGTCCGTATCGAGGAGGGTGAAGTCGGCCAGGATCGAGCGCTCGTTGCAGCGGCGCGTGCGGATCTCGGCCCGCGCGATCACGGCGCCGGGGCGCAGCAGGCGGATTTCGCCGAAGCGAACCGGCACGTAAGCCTTGGTGGCGCCCTCGCCCATCAGCTCGGCGAAGAGCAGGATCAGGCCGTGGAAGCAGGAATCGAGGCGCGACGGCACGAGGCCGTAGCGGGAATCGGCCTCCGCGGCTTTCAGCTCGGAGACGATGGTGGTCTCGTCGATCCGCGCCGAGGCCGCGACCTGACGGAAGCTCTCGCCGAAGCCGAGGCCGGAGGCGAGCGCCCGGCGATAGAGGTCTTCGCCCGCCACCGCGTGATCCGCCGGGAGGCCGACGTCGCGACGCAGGGGGGCCGGGAAGTCGCCCTCGATGATCTTGGCCGAGGCGTGGAGCTGCCACGCGGCCTGGGTCAGGCGGGGGCGGCTGAGGATCTGGATCTGATGGCCGGACAGGCGCACCAGCACCTCGCGCAGGGCCTCCTCGGCGAAGACCATGGGGGCCACGATCTCGACATCGGCGAGCGTCGCCACGTCCGCGCGCAGCGACTCGCGGGCGACGTGCAGCGCCATCTCGACGAAGGCGGCGCCGGGCAGGATCACCTGACCGTCGATGCGGTGGTCTTCGAGGTCGGGCACGAGGGCCGGATCGAGATGGCCGTGCCATTCGAGGCCGTCGGAGGACACGCGGGCGCCGACCAGCGGGTGATAGGGCCGCGGCACCACGGCACCGACGACTTCCGCGGTCTCGCCGAGGCGGAAGCTCCGGCGCTGCCACGGATAGAGCGGCAGGGCGACGGGGCCGGCCGGATCGTCGCCGAACAGCAGCGCCTCATCGACACGCGCGCCGGCCACCAGGGCGGCGGCGACGGCCTTGGCGATCGGGTCGGCGCCGACCGGCTTGCGGTGGAGCACGCCGACCGAGGCGACCTCGATGCCCAGTGGCTCGACGGCGTCGCCGATATGCGGCAGCAGGGTCGCGCGTGGGCCGACTTCCACGAAGACGCGGGCGCCCTGGCGGGTCGCCTCCTGCAGGGCGTCGCAGAAGCGCACGGGCTCGCGGATGTTGCGCCACCAGTAGCCCGCGCCGAAGCGGGCGCCGGGCAGCACCGTGCCGGTCACGGTCGAGACCATGGCGGTGTGGCCGGCGGACGCCTTGAGCCCGTCGAGGTCGCGCAGGAGCGGACGCTCGGTCGGGTCCATCAGGCGGCCGTGGAAGGGATATTCGAGGTCGAGCTTGCGCCCGCGGCGGCGCTTGCGCGTCAACGCCTTCATCGCCGACTCGATGACGGCCTCGGGGCCGGCGACCGTGATCGCCTTGGGGCTGTTGTAGGCGGCGATGTCGAGCGTCGGGTAGTCGGCGAGAAAAACTTCCATCTCCTCGACCGGTCCGAGCAGCACCGCCATGGTGCCGAAGCCCCGCGTCGTCTCCTGATGCTTGCTGCGATGGAAGATGACCCGGACGGCCTGCTCCAGGCTGAGGATGCCGGCGGCTTCCGCCGCCGCGATCTCGCCGACGCTGTGGCCGAGCACGAATTTCGGCGCGAGGCCCTTGGCGCGGAGCGCGGCGGTCGAGGCGCTCTGGATCGCGAAGATGAGCGGCTGCGAGACCCGCGTCAGCGACAGGCGGCTGTCGAGGTCGTCGGCGAACATCGCCTCCTTGAGCGACCAGCCCGAGAGCGGGGCGAACAGCGCGTCGGTGCGGTCGAAGCGCGCGCGGAAGGTGGCGTTGCCGTCATAGGCCTCGCGGCCCATGCCGACCCACTGGCTGCCGTTGCCCGAATAGACGAAGGCGACGTCGGCGTTGCGCTCGACCGCCTGCCCGACGACCGCCGCGTCGTCGCCCTCGCCCTCGGCCAGCGTACGGAGCGCGGCGGCGAGGTCGATGCCCGCGGTCAGCGGCGCGGCGAGCCGCACGGGCAGGCGCTCGCGGCGATGCGCGGCGGCGGCGGCGATGCGGGTGGTCTCCTCGGCCGAGGCCGAATCGAGGCGGGCGGCGTAGTCGAGGGCGAGGTCGTTCAGCGCCGCGCGGCTCTGGGCCGAGAGCAGCAGCACCTCCGGGGCGCGGCCGGTCTCGGGCGCGGCCGTCACGGGGGCGGGGTCGGTCAGCACGACGTGCGCGTTGGTGCCGCCGAAGCCGAAGGAGTTGACGCCGGCGAAGCGCTCCGCACCGCGGGTCAACGCCAGCGGGGCGCGGTTGACCGCGAGGTTCAGGGCCTCGAACGGGATGTCCGGGTTCAGCTCGGCCGCGTGCAGCGAGGCCGGAAAGACGTCGTGCTCCAGGGCAAGGCTCGCCTTGAGCAGGCCGGCCAGGCCCGAGACCGGCTCGGTATGGCCGATATTGGTCTTGATCGAGCCGATCGGCAGCGGCGCCCGCCGCGTCTTGCCGAGCTTGCCGCCGATGGCGCCCGCCTCGATCGGGTCGCCGACCGGCGTGCCGGTGCCGTGCGCCTCGACGAAGGCGATCTTTTCCGCGTCGATGCCGGCTTGGCGGTAGACCTGCTCCAGCAGCGCGGCCTGCGCGTTGCCCGAGGGCAGGGTGATGCCGGTGGTGCGCCCGTCGGAATTGACGCCGCTCGCCGCGATCCGTCCCCGCACCGTGCGCCCCGAGCGGGCGGCGGCCTGCGCCGATTGCAGGATCAGGACGACGCCGCCCTCGGCGCGCACGTAGCCGTCGGCGTTCGCGGAGAACGCCTGGCACAGGCCGGTGCGCGAGAGCATCTGCGCGTTGGAGAACGAGATGAAGTTGAACGGGCTGACCAACAGGCTCGCGCCCGCCACCACGGCGGTGTCGACCTGACCGGCCTCGATCGCCGTGATCGCGGCGTTGAGCGCGACCAGCGAGGACGAGCAGGCGGTGTCGAGGGTGAAGCTCGGCCCCTTCAGGTCGAAGATGTAGGAGATGCGGTTCGAGATGATCGAGAGCGTGTTGCCGGTGGCGGCGTAGGCGTCGCTGGAGGCCGGATCGAGCACGCGCAGGTTGCCGTAATCGAGCGAGGAGGCGCCGACGAACACGCCGATGTCCGAGCCCGCGACCGAGGACGGGCGCAGGCCGGCATCTTCGAAAGCCTCCCAGGTGAGTTCGAGCAAGAGCCGCTGCTGCGGGTCCATCTGCTCGGCCTCGCGCGGCGAGATGCCGAACACGCCGGGATCGAACGACCAGATGTCGTCGAGGATGCCCGCGGCCCAGGTGTAGCTCTTGCCGCGCTCCTGGGCCCGCGGATGGGCGTAGGCCGGCAGCGACCAGCGGTCGTCGGGGATGCGCGAGACGGCGCAGCGGCCCTCGGTGAGGAGCTGCCACAGCCCCTCGACGCTGGAGGCGCCGGGGAGGCGGCAGGCGCGGCCGACGATCGCGATGTCTTTGCGGTTTGTCACGTCGATCCGTTACGCTCGTGATTCCGACGCGGGCACCAGCCCCGAGGCGACCGCAGAGCCGAAGCTCTAATACGGTCGCCGGGCCGCTCCAACCCGCGCGGTCGCCTCATCCCCTTAATCCATCAGATGGGGAGATTGTGTGGCGCGTATTCATCAGTCGACGCGGGAGCGTATGCCGAAACGGCACGGGCCAGGACTGCCGAATGATAGCTTCGGCGGCGCTGCGCGCGGTCGAGTTCGGCCACAATTTCGCCGCGAGCGCCGTAAGGACACGCCGAAGACTTCAGAAAGTCGTTTCCGGCGCCCTACAAGCAGGGCGCGAGTGCCCAGCCGAGCGGCGCCGGCCGCGTTGCCGTTGCACAAGATTTCGCCGGACGGCGCTCAGAAGAACTGCACTGCAACATCAGAGGCGGAGGACGCGAGGCCGATCCGGCCGGGCGTCCTCCGCCCTGAGCACTATGCAACGCCCACGCCGGTATAGGCGAAGCCGTGCTTCTCGGCCTCGGCCGGGGTGTAGACGTTGCGCAGGTCGACCAGCACGGGGGCGTTCATCAGCCCCTTCAGCCGCGGCAGATCCAGCGCCCGGAACGCGCTCCACTCGGTCACGATCACCAGGACGTCCGCCCCCGAGGCGCAGGAATACGCGTCCTCGGCATAGCTCACCCCGGTCAGAAGCGGCCGCGCCTGCTCCAGACCTTCCGGATCGTAGGCCACCACCTTCGCGCCCCCGTCCTGGAGACCCGCGATGATCGACAGCGACGGCGCGTCGCGCATGTCGTCCGTGTCCGGCTTGAACGTCAGACCCAGCAGCGCCACCGTCTTGCCCCGCACCGAGCCGCCGGCCGCCGTCACCACCTTGCGCGCCATCGCGCGCTTGCGCTGGTCGTTGACCGAGACCACCGTCTCGACGATCCGGATCGGCGTGGCGTAGTCCTGCGCCGTCTTGACCAGCGCCAGCGTGTCCTTGGGGAAGCACGAGCCGCCGTAGCCGGGGCCGGCATGCAGGAACTTGGAGCCGATGCGGTTGTCGAGCCCGATGCCGCGGGCGACCTCCTGCACGTTGGCGCCCACCTTCTCGCAGAGATCCGCGATCTCGTTGATGAAGGTGATCTTGGTCGCCAGGAACGCGTTGGCGGCGTACTTGGTCAGCTCCGCCGTGCGGCGCCCCGTGACGATGATCGGCGCGGCGTTGAGGTAGAGCGGGCGGTAGACCTCGCGCATGACGTCCGCCGCGCGCGCGTCCTCGGCGCCGATGACGATGCGGTCGGGCCGCTTGAAGTCGCCGATGGCCGCGCCCTCGCGCAGGAACTCGGGGTTGGAGGCGACGCCGACTTCCGCCGCCGGGTTGGCCTCGCGGATGATGCGCTCGACCTCGTCGCCGGTGCCGACCGGCACGGTCGATTTGGTCACGAC